>CAWILG010000025.1:0-151987 GCA_963836765.1 uncultured Alphaproteobacteria bacterium | reverse complement strand
GTCGGCCAAAGCCTATCTCGGCGCACTCAACAAGATCGTGATGAAGCACCAGCGCGACAAGACGGCGGTGGCGGCGGGCTGATTGCTGCCTCAACGTCATTGCGAGCGATAGCGAAGCAATCCATCTCTAGGCGTAAAGAAAGAATTGGTTTGTCGCTTCGCTCCTCGCAATGACGGTTGGGATAGAATCTGCTTATTGCGCCTTCGATTAGAATCATTTCCCAACGCGCGGCACTGTTCCTCTCCGATTTGAGATTTCTCGCGCCATCGATCCGGGTAACGTCCCCAAAACAGGACGTCGCCCATGTCGCCCATGTCCCTCGAAACCATCGATCTCGACACGCCGCAGCACCGTAGTACCAGCCCCGCCGAAAGCGCGCTGACCCGCAGGATCGATCTCACAACCTTGCGGCTGTTCATCGCGGTCTGCGACGAGCAGAATTTGACGCGCGCCGCCCAGCGCGAGGGCATCGCGGCTTCCGCCGTTTCCAAGCGGATGAACGATTTCGAACTCGCCTTCGGCGTCACCCTGTTCAAGCGGTTATCAAAGGGCATGGCGCTGACGCCCGCGGGCGAGGCGCTGTTGCACCACGCCCGCGTTACGCTGTTGAACGTCGAGAAAATCGCCGCCGAACTGTCGGAATATTCGCACGGCGTCCGCGGCCATGTCCGCATGCTCGCAAACCTCTCGGCGATCGTGCAGTTCCTTCCGGAAGATCTCTCCGCTTTCTTCGGCGCCCATGAATTGCTGCGGGTCGACCTGCAGGAGCGGCCGAGCGGGCAGGTGGTGCGGGGCATCGAGGAGGGCGCGGCCGAGATCGGCATCTGCTCGGGCGAGGCCGAGACCCGCAGCCTCGAGACATTTCATTACCGCACCGACAATCTGGTCGTGGTGGTGCGGGTTGATCACCCGCTGGCACAGCGCGACAGCCTCTCGTTCGCTGACACGCTCGACTTCGACCATGTCGGCCTGCATGCGGCCAGTTCGATCTATCTGCGGTCGCAGTATGCGGCGACGCAGGCGGGAAAATCGATGCGGCTGCGCATCAACGTACCTGGCTTCGATGCGGTATGCCGCATGGTGCAGGCGAATATGGGCATCGGCCTGATCCCCGACCGCGCCTTCGAGGTGATCGGCGCCGGCATGGGGCTGCGATCGATCCGCTTGCGCGACGAGTGGGCGAAGCGGGAGCTCAGGATTGTCGTGCGCGACGCCGCGCATCTGTCCAGCACCGGCCGCCTGGTGTTCGACCATCTCCGCGCCGCTGAGCCGCCGTACAGGAGGTCGTTCGCGCCCGTCGTGGAGTGATCGGGCCTCAGTCCCGCCAAAGGCGGCCCGCAGAGGCTGTGTGACCGGTCGGTACGTGATATGATCGCAGCGCCCACCGCAGATTTGGGACGACGACTGGTTTTGACCCCGTACCGAACGATCCGGGTGTGTTGAGGATATGCCGTTCCATCAGCGTTTCGGCCCAGCGCTCATAATTGCAGCCGTTGGCTTCATCGTTGGGGTGGGGCACCGCTTCTTTTTGGATGATGCCTCCGAACGAGAACTGGCGAACTACATCCGAAGCGGGTTGCATGGCTCCGGCATCGCGCTTACGGGGTGGATCGTTCAAAAAGCCTTTGCGGCGAAGGTTCATTCCCCGATCGGATCGGCGCTGCGGCGATTGCCGCTACTGGCGGAGGTGCTGGTCAGATCGCTCGTCATGGCCCTCGTGATCGTGATCGTCGGCATCTCGCTGCAAATCGCGCTCTATGCCGATTCTCTCCAGCTCCGCTGGTTCACCGCATATTGGTTCGAGACCACGTTGCCAAGGATCGTTGCCGTCGGGCTGACGATATCGCTGATGATAGGGGTAGTTACTGAAATAGCGCGACTGATCGGCGGCCCGCTGCTGGCCAGCATCATGCTTGGAACCTATCATCGGCCGGTCCGCGAGCAGCTGATCGTCATGTTTCTCGATATCGCGGGATCGACGCCTCTCGCGGAGAAATTGGGTGAACTGCGCGTTCACGACCTCATTACTCGCTTCTTCTTCGACATCGACGAACCGATCAACGATCATGGCGGGTCGGTCCTTGCCTATGTCGGCGACGAGGTCATCGTCACTTGGCCGTATACGGATGACCCCGTCCGCAATGCGCGATGCCTGGCGTGCTTCTTTGCGATAGACCGCAAGATTGCAAGCCTCTCTGCCGGGTATAGGGACGAGTTCGATACCATCCCGCGGTTTCGTGCCGGGCTGCATTGCGGGCCCGTGATCGTCAGCGAGTGCGGCGGTGTAAAGCGACAGTTGGCTTATTTCGGCGATACGATGAATGTTTCAGCCAGAACTCTGCGAGTACTGCAAGGTCCGCGACTGCAATCTGATTATTTCGGGCGACGTCCTCAAGTGCGTGACGGTGCCGCGAGATTTGCAGGTGAGTGTCGGGCAAAGCATCGGACTTCGCGGCCGGGACCAGCCTCTCGAAGTACATGACGTGCACCAGATTGCGGATGGGCGCCCTTGATGACGGGGACGCTACCAGCCGAACAACCGGGCAAACCCGGACATTGGATAGCCCGCCGCGAGATAGGCAAAGAACGCGGCGCAGAATGCGTGAACGACGGCGGCAAGCGTGAACAGCATCGGACTGTCGTCGAGGGCGAAGCTGTAGCCGCGGCTATAGATCACCCCACGCCGAAATGCGCGAACCAGCGTCCACATGACAAACGCCGCAAGGACGCCAAGGATGATTCGGCCGGCTGGATGCATCGCGCACCTGTTCGAAGGCGGCCAGCCTAGCGGGAACATTTGAAGATTTCGGAAATACCATGCATATCGCCGTCATTGCGACCCGTGGCTCGCAATGACGGGTAGGCACGGGCCACTCCGGCGCACCAGCGTTCTGCTACGGCGAACTCGCCATTACCGAACCTCTATTGGACGCGGTTGCCATTGCCGGGCAGTCCTTTGCGAACGATTACCCACCAAATAGGCTGGCAGCGCCCACGGGACGGAATGTCGCATTTTGCAGTGCAACAAAATTCACAAAACAGCCCCTGCTAAAGGGGCAATGGCGTTCCGTCCGGCTTCTCTGTATTGGTGCGGCTGACACACAAGGTTCGGGGCGGAATTGTTCGCGCTCCCTAGAAAAATACGCGGGAGGAAACATGCGTAAATTGATTTTGGCTGCGGCATCGGTCGCAGCCCTGGCGCTGGTCGGTCCGGCGATGGCGCAGGCGCCGATCGTCATCAAGTTCAGCCACGTGGTGGCGTCCGACACGCCGAAGGGCAAGGCTGCCGACAAGTTCAAGGAACTGGCCGAGAAATACACCGACGGCAAGGTGAAGGTCGAAGTCTATCCGAACTCGACGCTCTACAAGGACAAGGAAGAGCTCGAAGCGCTACAACTCGGCGCGGTGCAGATGCTGGCGCCGTCGAATTCCAAGTTCGGGCCGATCGGCGTCAAGGAATTCGAGGTGTTCGATCTCCCTTACATCCTCCCGGATCTCACGACCTTGCGTAAGGTGACCGACGGCCCGCTCGGCGCCCGGTTGCTCAAGCTGCTCGATAACAAAGGCATGACGGGCCTGGCTTACTGGGACAATGGCTTCAAGCAGATGAGTGCCAACAAGAAGCTGGTCACACCGGCAGATTACAAGGGCGTCAAATTCCGCATTCAGTCGTCGAAGGTGCTGGAAGCCCAGTTCCGCGCGCTCGGCTCGATCCCGCAGGTGATGGCGTTCGGCGAAGTCTATCAGGCGTTGCAGACCGGCGTGGTCGACGGCCAGGAGAACACATGGTCGAACATCTACACCCAGAAAATGCATGAGGTGCAGAAATACGCCACCGTGACCAATCACGGCTATATCGGCTACGTCGTGGTCGTGAACAAGAAGTTCTGGGACGGCCTGCCTCCCGAAATCCGAACCAACCTCGACAAGGCGATGAAGGAAGCCACGGCTTTCGGCAACGGCCAGTCGGCCAAGGAAAACGAGGACGCGCTCGCCGAGATCAAGAAGGCCGGCAAGACCGAAATCGTCACGCTGACGCCGGAGCAGGACGCCGCGATGCGCAAGGCGATGGAGCCGGTCTACAAGGATGTCGCCAGCCGCGTCGGCCAGCCCCTGATCGACGAATTCCTCAAAGAGACCGGGGCGGCGAGCCACTAAGCCTGATGAGATTGGATTGAGTTGTGTCGATGAAGGTGGTGCGCTCCCTCTCCCGCTTGCGGGGGAGGGTTGGGGTGGGGGTGCCGCCGCGAGTCACACTGCCCGTGTCGAGAGAGCTTCCCCCACCCGCATCGCATCATTCGATGCGACATAGCCGAAGCTTTGCTTCGGCGTCTCTCAAGAGACGGCCGCCGAAGGCGGCCTATGCTCGCCGGCAAGCGGGAGAGGTGAAGTGAGCTCGCGGCCAGACCGGAATTCTATCGAATGCACTGGGGGTTAGATGCTTCGTATCCTTGATCGGCTCGAGGAAATCATAATTGCCTCGCTGATGGGCGCGGCGACGTTGCTGATTTTCGTCTCCGTCGTGCATCGGTTCGGCACCGGAGTATCGTTTCTCTATCCCTATTTCATCCAGATCCACATCGCCTGGGCGCAGGAACTGTGCATCTACATGTTCATCTGGATGGCGAAATTCGGCGCCGCCTACGGCGTGCGAACTGGCATCCATGTCGGCGTCGACGTGCTGATCAACCGCCTCAACGACCGCTGGCGCAAGGGCGTGATCCTGTTCGGCCTGTTCGGCGGCGCGCTGTTCACGGCCATCGTCGGTACCATGGGCGCCAAATTCGTCATCGAGTTGATGTCGACCGACCAGGTCTCGCCCGATCTCGAACTGCCGAGCTGGCTGGTCTATGCCTGCATCCCGCTCGGCTCCTATCTGATGTCGTTCCGCTTCATGCAGGTGATGTGGACGTACTGGAGCACCGGCGAGCTGCCGCACCATGATGCGGCGCATGTCGAGGGTATCGTCGTCGATCCCAAGGCGCCGATCTCGCTGGGAGAAGCGTGATGAGCGCCGCCCTTATCTTCGGACTGCTGTTCGGCCTGATGCTGACGGGTATGCCGATCTCGATTTCGCTCGGCCTCACCGTTCTGACCTTCCTGTTCACGATGACGGAAGTGCCGATCGAAAGTGTCGGCCTGAAGCTGTTTTCCGGCCTCGACAATTTCGGCATCATGGCGATCCCGTTCTTCATCCTGGCCGGCACGTTTCTCACCCGCGGCGGCGTGGCGCGGCGGATGATCGCGTTCACGACCTCGCTGGTCGGCCATTTGCCGGGCGGACTGGGCCTCGCCGGCGTCGCGGCCTGCGCGATGTTCGCGGCCATTTCAGGTTCCAGCGTCGCCACCGTGGTGGCGATCGGCTCGATCATGATGCCGGCGATGGTCGAACACGGCTATCCCAGGCGTTTCGGTGTCGGCGTGATCTCGACATCGGGCGCGCTCGGCATCCTGGTGCCGCCCTCGATCATCCTGGTGCTGTATGGCGTTTCCACCAACACCTCGATCGGCGCGCTGTTCATGGCCGGCATCATTCCAGGTATCATCCTGGCGCTGATGCTGGCGGCCGTAACCTTCGTCGTCGCCTTGCGCAACGGCTATCCGAGGATGAAGAAGGCCACGCTCGGCGAGCAATGGACCGCGTTCCGCGAAAGCATCTGGGGCCTGCTATTGATCGGCATCGTGCTCGGCGGCATTTATGGCGGCATCTTTACGCCGACCGAGGCTGCGGCGGTGGCCGCGGTGTACGCCTTCTTCATCACCGTGTTCGTCTACAAGGAACTCAAACTCACCGAAGTGCCGAAGGTGCTGCTGCAGGCGGCGTCCATGAGCTCGATGCTGCTCTACATCATCACCAACGCGGTCCTCTTCTCGTTCCTGATGACGCATGAGCAGATCCCGCAAGAGATGGCGGCCTGGATCATCGACAAGAACTTCTCGATCTGGATGTTCCTGCTGGTGGTGAACGTCATCCTGCTGCTGGCGGGCAATGTGATGGATCCGTCATCGATCCTTTTGATCATGGCGCCGATCCTGTTTCCGCTGGCGACCAAGCTCGGGATCCACCCGGTGCATCTCGGCGTGTTGATGATCGTCAACACCGAAGTGGGCCTGTGCCATCCGCCGGTCGGACTCAATCTCTACATCGCCTCAAGTATCGCCAAGATGGGCATCAGCGAGATCACCATCGCGGTGCTGCCGTGGCTGTGCGCGATGCTGGCGTTCCTCGGGCTCATCACCTATGTGCCGGAGATTTCACTGTGGCTGCCGCGGTTGCTCGGGATGATCTGAAGAAATCTTCATGCAGATTACATCTTGGTAACAGAGGCTTTTTTTCCAAACTGTAAGTTGAAAGCGCGATTGCGCGGGCTCATCTTCAGGTAACCTTCAAAGGAGGTTTCCATGAGGAAATTCGCTATCGCCGGCATTGCGGCCCTCGCCATTGCCGGTTCGACCGCCGTCTATGCTCAGCACCGCAATTGGGGCTATGCCCACATGCGGATGAACCCCGAGGACAGGGCAGCGTTTGCCGATGCGCGGATCGCCGCGGTCCATGCCGGCCTCAAGCTGACGGCCGATCAGGAGAAATTGTGGCCGCCGGTGGAAACCGCGGTGCGGGATTTCGCAAAATTGCGGATCGACCGCGCCAACGCGCGGATGAACACCGACAAGAATGATGCCGCCGATGCGCAGAAGCCGGACGATCCGGTCGCACGCCTGCGCGAGCGCGCCGACAACATGGCGACGTCAGCGGCCGCGATGAAGAAAATCGCCGATGCCGCCGATCCGCTCTACAAGACGCTGGACGACGGCCAGAAGCGGCGCCTCGCCGTCCTGACCCATATGGGTCACCGTTTCGGCGGCGGCGAAGGCTGGCGCAACCGCGGACTGGACAGGGACCGCGACGATGGCGGCCGCGATCGCGGCTACGACCGCAACCGTTACGATCGCGACGGCGGGCCCGACAGAGGCGGCCCCGAGCGGCTCTGACCGCTGACGCCCAACCTGACATCAGGAAAAAGGCCGCCGGGTTCCGGCGGCTTTTTTGTTTTGACGGACGGCGCTGGAACCCGCCGTTCGGTTGGGGCAAATAGGTTTGACCAACCTGTAGATGCATGAAAGGATTGCGCTGTTTTTATTTAAGCAGATTTTGAAATCAGCCGCAGCCAGCATCGGCAAGAAAAATCGCAACAAAAAAATCGCTGCGGTGATGGCAGGGAGCGGGAAACGCGTTGGGTGCGGGGGCATCGTCATGAACGGGATCAGGAATTGTTGCGCTGGCGATATTGCCGGTGAGGGGGTGCTGGGGCGGCTCGCGAAGTCCGGCTTGATATTGCTCTGTCTGGCGCTGCTTCCGGCGTGCTCGATCAATCCCGTGCAAAGCCAAGTCACCGGTATCAAGACCGAGCAGATCGTCCTTTTTATCCGGTGCGAGACCCGGCTGGCCATTCAGGACAAGGCCATCAGCCTCCTGCGACAGTATCAGGAGGGAAAGCATGAACCCTCGCAAAAGCTTGCAGATTTGCTCGATTTGCAGCGCGGCGCCGCATGGGATATCAGCGCCGGCATGCTGATGACCAAGGATGAGCGGGATTTCTATTTCCGGTACATCAAGACCGGCATCGCCTATGATTTTACGTTCGATATCACCGAGGAAAACCGTGCGACGGTGCTGGCCGACCCGGTGCGGCTGATCACCAACGGCACGGTCGGCATCGGTCTCGACGGTGTCGGGGATTTCGCCAGAAACAATACGCGGCGCTTCATCATGAGCGACACGTTTGACAATCTGTTGCACAACCACAGTTTCACCTGCGGTGACCGATCGCCGAATTTTGCCTATCCGATCGCGGGCTCGATCGGAATTAGCGAACTGATTTCCACCTTTGTCGATCTGAACGAGGGCAAGAATCTGGTGGCGCTCGACGCCGGCAACTCCCGCGTGTTCGCGGACACCCGGACGTTCACGACTACCCTGACCGGTTCGGTCACGCCGCATATCGAGATCGCGCCGTTCGGCAACGGGTTTGGCCTGGCGAGTCCGAGCAGCCTTCAGGCCTTTGCGCAGCGGCTCGACAAGCACATGGTGATCATCGGCCTCTCGATGGACACGTCGAAGGGTGGGGCCGGAGGGCAGCTGGCCGTGGTGCCGGTGGCGGCAGTCGTCGGGGGCAGATCGGCGTTGCAGAAGAGCGGGCGGATCAGCCCGGCCGAACAAGGTGCGCTTGATGCCGCCCGCCAGGCGCGACTCGACGCCTATCTCGACCGCGCCTCGCGCTAGGGTTTCGGTCCCGGCGCCCGGCGGGGGCGCCGGCGCGCCGGATCGGCCGAAGAAGGGCGGCCTGGGCGAAATTTGCCTTTATTTCCAATGCAAAGAGGTACGGGAAATCTCACGCTCTTGCTGGACATCGCGGAATTGCTTTGCTAAACGACGCCCTCTTGTGAAGGCTTTCCGGACCCGGTTCCGGGCGCATAGCTCAGTTGGTAGAGCAGATGACTCTTAATCATCGGGTCCCAGGTTCGAGCCCTGGTGCGCCCACCAAGCCTTTCAAGAACTTGGCGGTTTAGAAAACTCGCAAACCAGCTGTGGTTTACACCACGGTTTACAGTAAACACCGACGCAGCGCGCGCGGGTGTTCTGCGCAGGTAGCAGACCAGGAACGCTAGTCCGATTAGTGCCGCTTGCCTCCTTCGATGGCATCATTTCTCCGTCTGGGTCGCGGCGAGAATCGGCGTCCAGCGCGCGATTTCGGACCGGACGAAACGGTCGAACGCCGCCGGGTTGCGCTCGGCCTTGGCCGGAATCGAGCCGCCGAGCCGGGCCAGTGTCTCGCGCACCTCTGTTTCGTCCAGCGCCTTGTCGAGGGCATCGGCAAGTTTTGCGATCACCTCGGGCGGCACGCCCTTGGGCGCAAACAGTCCGGCCCAGACGCTCATTTCATAATTGACGCCGGCCTCGCTGGCGGTCGGTACGTCCGGCAACGTCGCCAGGCGTTCGCCGGCGGAGACCGCGTAGGCCTTGACCGAGCCGGCCAGCACCTGATCCGCCACGCTGACCGACTGCTCGCACATGTAGTCGACATGGCCTCCGACCAGATCATTCAGCGCCGGACCGGAGCCGCGATAGGCCACGAGCGTCGGCTTGGCGCCGATCTCGGCGTTGAACAGCAGGCAGGCCATGTGCGAGGACGCGCCGATGCCGCCGTGCGCCTGCTTCAATGCACCACCCCGTTGCCGGAGGACGGCCACGAATTCCTTCAGGTCCTTTGCGGGGAAATCCTTCCGCGCGATAATGACAGCCGGCGAATGGGCGGTGATGCCGATCGGCACGAAGTCCACCAGCGGATCGTATTTGACGTTCGGAGTCAGCACCGGCGCCGCCACATGCGAGCCCATCGCCGCCGCCAGCAGGGTGTATCCGTCGGGCGCCGCGGCCGCGGCGCGCGCGCTGCCAAGCGTGCCGCCGGCGCCGCTGACATTCTCGATGATGATGGATTGCCCGAGGGTTTTGGACATCTGATGGGTGACGATGCGGGCCACCACGTCGCTCGCGCCTCCCGGAGGGAAGGGGACGATCACGGTGATCGATCTCGATGGGTAGTCCTGCGCGTGCGCCGGCAGGACGCCGACACCAAAGACCATCGCGATCGCGATGGCCGGCCAGACGCTTGAAAACGCCTTGTTTTGTTTCATGATCCGCTCCTGCCAGCACCGTCGCGGTCAGTTTCGATCCTGGTCCAATATCTCCGCGACTTCGACCCGGCGTCCCTCGCGCGCCGACAAAATGCCGGCGCGCACCACCGCCAACGATATCGTCGCGTATTCGCCCCCGACTTCGAGCCGGCCCTGTCCGCGGGCGGCGGCCGCAAACTCCTCCAGCTCCTCGACCAGGGTGTCGTTCTTGACGCACCCCACCGCCACCGGCTGGTTTTCGCCGCGCTTGAGGATGCGCAGCCCATTGTGCAAATCGTAATAGGCCGTGGCGTCCCGGCCGTAGATGTTCATCAGATAGTACTCGGAGGCCGAGGCGTAGCTCGCGTTCAGCGTGGAGAGCGCGCCGTTCTCGTGCTCCAGCATCAGGCTGGCGACATCCGGATTGTCGCCGGGCAGCACCAGTTGCGCCAATTGTCCGCGCACCGCACGGATCGGCCCGATCAGATATTCCAGCACGTCGATGTAGTGGATGCCGATCTGCAGCATCACGCCGCCGGGCATGCCGGCGGCCTGGTAGCGCCACGAGGTGAGATCGATCTTGCCGAGGCGGTCGCGGCTGATATTGGCCTCGGCGTTGACGAGCTTGCCGAACAGGCCGTCATTGATCTGCCGCCTGATCCAGCGAAAATGGCTCTCGCGACGCCGCTGATAGCCGAGCGCCAGCACCACGCCGGCCTTGCGGCAGGCCTCGGTGATGGCGCGGCCGTCGGCGACGCTGTTGGCGATCGGCTTGTCGAGGAAGACGTGCTTGCCCGCAGCGGCGGCAGCACGGGTGGTTGCCAGATGCACATCGTTCGGGGTCGTGTTGATGATGGCCTCGATTTCGCTGTCGGCCAGGACAGCCTCGTAGCTCGCTGCCGGCCGGCAGCGGTATTTTGCTGCAAAATTTTGGCGTTTTTCCTCCGAGCGGGTGTAGCAGCCGACAATCTCGAGCTTGCCCGAGCGCTGGATGGCGTCGGCCAGAACGTCGGACCACCAGCCCATCCCGATGCAGGCGACACGCAAAGCACCTGTACTCACGACTTTCGCCTCCCGCGCGCCGATCGCAAATGTGGTCTCGTCCCGGACGAGCCACTCGTTTGTTATTTCCAGTTCACCCCGATCGACTCGACAGCCGCCTTGGCGATACGCAAATCAGTCTCCCAGTCGCCGCCGCTGACCCCGACGCCGCCGATACACAGGCCGTCGACCATTACAGGCACGCCGCCCTCCATCGCGGTCCATCGCTCCGGTCCGGCGGCGAGCGCAAGACCGATCGCGTGGGCCACGTCGAGGTCCTGACCGGCCGCTCCCTTCGCCGTGGTCGGGCGCCGGTTTGACGCGGCGCACACCGCCTTCGTGGTGCAGGAGTGCACGGTATGGAAGCGGCCGCCGTCCATGCGTTCGAGGAGGATCATGTGCCCGCCGGCATCGACGATCGCGCACGAAATCGCGATCCCGGCTTGACGGGCCATGTCGATGGCCGTCGCCATGATCTTCTTCGCGCCTTGATGGGTGAGGCACTTGGTCTCGGCGACGTACATTCCAGGAGACCGGGTTGAGAAGGATGCACGGATTGTGCGCTAGCGTATCGCCGCCATCAAGCCATTTTCACGCCGGGCGATGCCGAAGCTGCCTCGGCCTTTCCCTGCCGCCAGCGAAAGCCGCTTCGCGAAGGGAGGCCGGATCTTGGACTCGGCCCCGCGCGCCCGGTCAGGAATCGTGCGGTTTGGTTGGGAACAGCAAACGCGGATTCAGGGCGCAGCCGCCACCGCCGGCGGCGGTCCACTGACATTGCTGTTGCGTCTTGTAGAAACAATAGAGATAGCCCTCTCGCGCCAGGCACCACGGATATTCCTGGGCCAGAGCCGCCGGGGGCGAGGACGCGGCGGCAATGGCGATCACCAGGCCCGCGGCAGCATATCGAACCAGGCGCGTGAGCCGAAATCCGCCGGCGGATCGGGCAAACGAGCCGGCGGTCCTTGATTGAATCCGATCTCGGCGCATATCGTTCCCCTGCAGTGCTCGGGTGTCGGACGCCGGTGTGTCAGAACGCATCTCGCAATGTGCCGCGGTCGCCGCTGCTGCCGTAGACCCACATGGGCTCGCCGCACTCGCTTGGGCCGTGGTCGGTCATGCAGGCGGCGCTCCACGGCGGTGCCGCGACCTCGCGGCCCCCGATTTGCTGTGTTTGAGGGCGCGCGCTGCGCTTGTGCGCCCGCTCCTGAGCCGTTGCCGGCGCCGCGAGCGACGCTACGAGAACGAACGCTGTCAGAATTTTCAAGGTCTTCATTGTCGTGTTCCTTTGTTGGTGGCTATCAACGTCAATTCGCTGTTGTCAGCAGCCCCGGCAAACGTTGCTGATCTTGCGGTCGACATACGCGTCTTCCTGATCGAGGGTTTGCAGAGATGCCGAAGATGATGCGGGAATATCGGTGACGCGCGGCTGGCGGTGACCCACCGGCGCCGACCAGGGTCTCGTGCCGTCTCGCGTCCGGCGGCCAACACCGGCGTTGCGATCACCACTGAAAGAATGGCGGCCACGCCAACAAACGCTAATCTGTTCATTTTGCATCTCCGTGTCGTTCGCGCCGTGCATCTTCGCGTTCGATAACCAGACTCGTGGCCGGGTGCGGATATTCCCGATTCACCGCTGCGAGCGATCGCGTCACGAGGTCGTCATCACGGTGATTGACGGCCACAACATTCCTTGAAGCGTTCGAAAGGACCGACGATCGGGGAATACCCGTAGCCCGGCCTGGGTCTTGTCATCGGAGGCAAAGTGGCCGCCGGAACGGTTGATCCGGCGCTCCAAAGCGTCTCAGCCGCCGCCCCGGCTGAGACGCTTTTTTATGTTCCGGCGGCTTTGCAGGGTTTTGAATTATGCATATAATATAATGACCCCGCGGGATGTTCCGATGCGGGGCCGGCGGAGGATCCATGACCGACAAGCCTGTTGCGATCGTGACCGGGGTGGGACCAGCGACCGGGTCGGCCATCGTCAAGCGGTTTTCAGCGGGCGGATTTCGCGTCGTGGCGCTGGCCCGCTCGACTGAGCGGATCAATGCCCTTGCCGCGACGCTTCCCGATGTTCACGCCATCACCTGCGACGTGTCGGACGAGAGTGCGGTACGCGCCGCCGTCGCCGAGGTGCGACAGCGCTTCGGGGCGCCCGATGTCCTCGTCCACAACGCGGTCGGCGGCGGCTGGGGAAATTTTCAGGAGATCGATCCGCAGATGCTGCGAGGCAACTTCGAGGTCAATGTGATGGGGTTGCTGTATCTGGCGCGGGAAGTGGCGGCGGATATGGTCAAGCGCGGCAAGGGCACGATCCTGGTGACCGGCAACACGTCGTCGATCCGCGGCAAGGCCAATTTCGCCGGCTTTGCGCCGACCAAGGCAGCCCAGCGCATTCTCGCCGAATCGATCGCCCGCGAGCTCGGACCGGCCGGCGTGCACGTCGCCTACATCCTGATCGATGCGGTGATCGACACGCCGCGGATGCGCGAGCGGATGAGCGACAAGCCCGATGATTTCTTCATCAAGCCCGCGGCCATCGCCGACGAGCTGTTTCATCTCCACAGCCAAAACCGCTCCGCCTGGTCGTTCCTGACCGAGCTCCGCCCATTTCACGAAAAGTGGTGATCGGACGAAAAGCACGGCCACATCCTCAACAACTTTACAGCGCCGGCTGATGAGACCAGTGTGCGGGCAACGGCGGGCGGGATTATCCTGCTCGCGGGCCGCACGCGGGTGGCCGTAACCACCGAGCGGATGGCCGAACCGAGCGTGGCGTAACCGATGCAGGGTTTCACCTACCAGACGGCGCCGATGCGGGTCATATTCGGAACCGGGACGCTCAGCCAGTTGCCGGACGAACTGGCGCGTCTCGGTATTTCGCGGGCTCTGGTGCTGGCAACATCCAATCAGGCGCCGCAGGCCGCGCATCTTGCCGCCATGCTTGGCGATCGCGCCGCAGGCATTTTTGCCGAGGCCGCGATGCATACGCCGGTGGATGTGACCGATCGCGCCATGGCGCGGGTCCGCGAACTGAAGGTGGACGGCGTCGTCGCCATCGGCGGCGGCTCGACGACCGGGCTCGGCAAGGCGATTGCGCTGCGAACCGATCTGCCGCAGATCGTGGTGCCGACGAGCTATGCCGGCTCGGAGATGACGCCGATCCTCGGCGAGACCCGCGACGGGTTGAAGACGACGCAGTCGAGCCCAAAGATCCTCCCTGAGACGGTGATCTACGACGTCGACCTGACCATGACGATGCCGCCGCAGCTGGCGGCGACTTCCGGGCTCAACGCCATCGCGCACGCGGTGGAAGCGCTCTACGCGCGTGATCGTAATCCGATCATCTCGCTGATGGCGCAGGAGGGCATCAGAAATCTCGCGCAGGCGCTGCCAAGAATCAAAGACGACGCCAGCGACATCGACGCCCGCTCCGAGGCGCTCTATGGCGCCTGGCTGTGCGGAAGCTGCCTCGGCGCGGTCGGGATGGCGCTGCACCACAAGCTCTGCCACACGCTCGGCGGAACCTTCGACCTGCCGCATGCCGAGACCCATGCGGTCATCCTGCCGCATGCGGTCGCCTACAACGCCTCCGCCGCGCCGCAGGCGATGGCCGAGATCGCGCAGGCGCTGGGTGCGGATGACGCGGCCGGCGGGCTGTTCGAACTTGCAGGCCAACTCGGCATTCGCCGATCGCTCGATGAAATCGGCATGCGGAAGCAGGATATCGACCAGGCATCCGATCTGGCGGTGAAGAATCCGTACTGGAATCCGCGGCCGGTCGAGCGCGATGCGATCCACGGATTGATCGCGCGGGCCTGGGCTGGAATGCCGCCGGTCGACGACGTCAAGGCACCGGCAGCCGTCGTTTCCGCGTGAAAGCCGCGCTCAGTCGTTGGCTTCCGGCGGCAGGAAATTCACTTCATGCTCGGCCGAGATGCGGACGATTTCGCCGACGTCGGTCAGATTGTGCAGCTGGTTGAACAGCGCCTCCAGCTTCTGCGTCGGCGACACCCAGAACAGCGCCCGCGCCGGCCAGTCGGATTTATTGAAATAGCCGTGCGGAATGCCGCGCGGCAGCCGGACCAGATCGCCGGCCTTGGCTTGCACCCAGACGCCGTCCAGCTTGAGGTCGAGCATGCCGTCCTGCACCAGGATGAATTCGTCCTGGGTCGGGTGAATGTGCACGGGCACGAACTGGCCGGGATCGCTGTTGGTCTCGAATGCGAAGGTGGAGTCGGTCACCGCCTTCGGGAAATAGACCTGGCCGAGGATGTTCCAGGTCTTGCCGGAATATCCGGTGCCGTTCCGCGTGATGCCTTTTTCGAGCGCTGCCATCGTGCTGATCCCTTTGCTGGTTGGCGTGACGCTACCTGCGGCGTTCCCGCTGTCAAGCGTGCCCGCCGGTCCCTTTCTTGCCAAAGCTTGAAGTTTAAAATATATGCGTTACCGGCGTTACGCCACGATTTGACGGATTCATTCGGGGAGGCCAGCGCATGTCCGGACTGCCGCGTTCCTCCCATGCGCTCGTCACGGGCGGTGGACGGGGCATCGGCCGCGCCATCGCGTCCGCGCTGGTGCAGGCAGGCGCCACCGTCACCGTGCTCGGCCGCGTCAGAGAAACCCTGGATAACGCCGTCGCCGCCGGCGCCGCGCATTTCGTCGCCGTTGCCGACGTCGCGGATCAGGCTTCGGTCAGCGCTGTGATCGCGCAAGCCGCCGCGCGGCAGCCGATCGATATATTGATCGCCAACGCCGGCGCGGCGGAATCCGCGCCGTTCGGCAAATCCGATGCGGCGCTGTTTGCGCGCATGATGGATATCAATTTCATGGGCGTGGTGCATGCCACGCAGGCGGTGTTGCCCGGCATGGTCGAGCGCCGCCGCGGACGCATCGTCGCGGTCGCCTCCACCGCCGGTCTCAAGGGCTATGCCTATGTCTCAGCCTACGCTGCCGCCAAACATGCGGTGATCGGCCTGGTGCGTTCGCTGGCGCTGGAGACCGCCAAAAGCGGCGTCACCGTCAATGCGGTCTGTCCGGGATTTACCGAAACCGATCTGCTCGAAGGCAGCATCGACAACATCATCCGAAAAACCGGCCGTAGCCGCGAGCAGGCCACGGCAGAGCTGGCAAAACACAATCCGCAGGGCCGTCTGGTGACGCCGTCGGAAGTCGCCGACGCCGTGCTTTTTCTGTGCGGCGAGGGCGCAAGCTCGGTCACCGGCCAGGCCATCGCCGTCGCCGGCGGTGAGGTTTGAACGCGGCCGTCCAACAAATCAAACAACGATGACCTTCAAGGAGACACCATGAGCAAGCCGGCCAACCCCGTGACGCTGCCGCTGGCGGATTATTCGCCCACGCATTTCCTGCTCGCCGTGGTCGGCAGCGTCGCCACCGTGACGCTGAATCGTCCCGAACGAAAAAATCCGCTGACTTTTGACAGCTACCGCGAACTCACGGATTTCTTCCGCGCCTGCGCGATGGACGACGAGGTCAAGACCATCGTCGTCGCAGGCGCCGGCGGCAATTTCTCCTCGGGCGGCGACGTGTTCGAGATCATCGGCCCCTTGGTGCAGATGGACACCAAGGGCCTCACCGCGTTTACCCGCATGACCGGCGATCTGGTCAAGGCGATGCGCGGCTGCCCGCAGCCGATCATCGCGGCGGTCGACGGCATCTGCGCCGGCGCCGGCGCGATCATCGCGATGGCCTCGGACATGCGTCTGGCGGCCGTTGGAGCCAAGGTCGCGTTCCTGTTCAACAAGGTCGGCCTATCCGGCTGCGACATGGGCGCGTGCGCGATCCTGCCCCGCATCATCGGGCAGTCGCGCGCCTCGGAGCTGCTGTATACCGGCCGCTTCATGACCGCGGAGGAGGGCGAGCGCTGGGGCTTCTTCAGCCGTATCGTCGCGCCCGAGCACGCGCTGGCGCAGGCTCAATTGTTGGCCAAGCAGGTGTCCGACGGACCTACCTTCGCCAACACCATGACCAAGCGGATGCTGGCGATGGAATGGGCGATGTCGGTCGAAGAGGCGATCGAGGCCGAAGCCGTGGCGCAAGCCCTGTGCATGACGACCGAGGATTTTGCCCGCGCGTTCGAGGCGTTTTCGAAGAAGCTGACGCCCGCGTTCCAGGGGAATTAGAGGGGAACGTAGCCCGGGTGGAGCGTAGCGCAACCCGGGGGCCCGGCGCGTCGAGAATCCCGGATTGCGCTGCGCTCCATCCGGGCTACACGGCAGGGGGCTTGCCGGAAAATTGTTTTAGGTTTAAAACAATATCCGATGGCCCCATAACCTGCTTCGGAGCGGCGCATGAAGATCGCGATCATCGGTGGCGGACCGGCTGGTCTCTACGCTTCGATCCTGTTGAAGAAGCAGCGGCCGCAGGCCGAGATCACGGTGTACGAGCGCAACCGCGCCGACGACACCTTTGGCTTCGGCGTGGTGTTCTCCGACGCGACGCTGGATAATTTCGAAAAGTACGATCCGCCAAGCTATCGCCGCATCACCCAGGAATTCGCCTATTGGGACGACATCGCGGTGCATTTTCGCGGCACCGTCCACCGCGTCGGCGGCAACGGCTTTTGCGGCTGCTCGCGCCGGATGCTGCTGCTGATCCTGCAGGAACGCGCGCGCGAACTCGGCGTGACGCTAAAGTTCGAAACCGACGTCGACGACGAAAGGCGTTTTACCGATGCCGATCTGATCGTGCTGGCCGACGGCATCAACAGCCGCTTCCGCGACAAATATGCCGATCATTTCAACCCTGAAGTCGACCTGCGCTCCAACAAATTCGCGTGGATGGGCTCGACCCGGCCGCTCGATGCCTTCACCTTCATTTTCCAGGAGACCGAGTGGGGTCCCTTCATCGCCCACGCCTATCAATACGAGGCCGGCCGCTCGACCTGGATTTTTGAGACCGATGCCGAAACCTTCCAGCGTGCCGGGCTCGAGCGCCTCAGCGAAAGGCAATCCGCCGATCGCATGGCCGAAATCTTTGGCTGGTTCCTCGACGGTCATCCGCTTTTGACCAACCGCTCGATGTGGCGCAATTTCCCGATGGTCCGCAGCGAACGCTGGGTCAGGGACAACATGGTGCTGCTCGGCGACGCCAAGGCGACGGCGCATTTCTCGATCGGCTCCGGCACCAAGCTCGCGATGGAAGACGCCATCGCGCTGGCGGATGCGATGGCGAACGCGCCGACGGTCGATAGCGCGTTGCAGACGTACGAGCACGGGCGACGCGAGGAGGTCGAAAAAACCCAGCACGCCGCCGACGTCTCGCTGGTGTGGTTCGAGCATGTCGACCGCTTCTGGGATTTCGATCCCGTACAATTCGCCTTCGGGGTCATGACCCGCGCCAAGGCGATCACCTACGACAATCTCACGCTCCGCGCGCCGGATTTTGTCACGGAAGTGGACAAGGCGTTCGCCCGCCAGGTCCGCGCCAAAGGTTTTGACGTCGACATCGACAAGCCGGTAGCGCCGATGTTCCAGCCGCTGAAACTGCGCGGGATGGAGGTCGCCAACCGCGCGGTGGTGTCGCCGATGTGCATGTATTCGGCGAGGGAGGGCGTGCCCGGCGATTTCCATCTGGTGCATTACGGCTCGCGCGCGATCGGCGGCGCCGGAATGATTTTCACCGAGATGACCTGCGTCGGCCGCGACGCCCGCATTACGCCCGGCTGCACGGGTCTTTGGAACGACGAGCAGCAGGCGGTGTGGACGCGGATCGTCGATTTCGTGCACGCTAACTCCGCCGCCAAAATCTGCCTGCAGCTCGGCCATGCCGGCCGCAAGGGCGCGACCAAATTGATGTGGGAGGGCATGGACCGGCCGCTGGAGCAGGGTGGCTGGGATACGCTATCGGCGTCGCCAATTCCCTACTTCCCCGACAGTCAGGTCCCGCGCGAGATGGACCGGTCGGCGATGGACCGCGTCAAGTTCGAGTTCGTCGCGGCGGCCGTGCGCGGCGAGCGCTGTGGCTTCGACATGCTTGAGCTGCATTGCGCCCACGGTTATCTCTTGGCGAGTTTCATCTCGCCGCTGACCAACCAGCGTACCGACGAGTACGGCGGCACGCTCGCCAACCGGCTGCGCTATCCGCTCGAAATCTTCGCGGCGATGCGCGCGGCATGGCCGGCGCGCAAGCCGATGTCGGTGCGCATCTCCGCCACCGACTGGGCCGAAGGCGGCATCACCGGCGACGACGCGGTGGCGGTTGCGCGTGCCTTCGGCGAGGCCGGCGTCGACCTGGTCGACGTGTCCACCGGGCAGACCGTGCACGATGCCCAGCCGGTGTACGGCCGGATGTTTCAGACGCCGTTCTCCGAACAGGTCCGCAACGAGGCCAGGGTTGCGACCATGTGCGTCGGCAACATCACGACCGCAGATCAGGTCAATACCATCCTCGCCGCCGGCCGCGCCGATCTGGTGGCGCTCGGCCGGCCGCACCTGGCCGACCCGGCGTTCACGATGCGGGCGGCAGCCTGGTATGGCGCCTCGGATATCGCCTGTCCGCCGCAATATCTGCCCGGCAAGGAGCAGATTTTCCGCAACAGCGTCCGCGACCGGCAGGATTTCGACGACCTCAAAATTAAGGCTAAGCCGAAAACACGGGCGGAGCTGAAAGCGGAGGCAACAAAGCCGCTTGCGGCCGAATAAGGGCTTATGCGACGCTCTATCGCTCCCTCGCCCCGCCCTTGCGGGGAGAGGGTTGGGGTGAGGGGCCCTCTCGGCGCGCGAAATCGCCGTGAGTGCGGTACCCCCTCACCCGAAGCCTTCGGCTTCGACCTCTCCCCGCAAGCGGGGCGAGGTTAAAGAGTAGAGTGGAGTAGGCTGATGAAAGCGATCATCGTCGGAGGTGGCATTGGCGGCCTTACCGCTGCGCTGATGCTGCGCGCGCGGGGCCTCGATTGCGAGCTGTACGAGCAGTCGGACACAATCCGCGAACTCGGCGTCGGCATCAACACCCTGCCGCATGCGATCCGCGAACTCGCCGGTCTCGGGTTGCTCGATCGGCTCGATGCGGTCGCGATCCGCACCGATGAATTGTATTATCTCAATCGCCACGGCCAGCAGATCTGGCGCGAGCCGCGCGGGCTCGGCGCCGGCCACGACGTGCCGCAATTCTCGATCCATCGCGGCCGCCTGCAGGGCGTGATTCATGCAGCCGTCGAGGAGCGGCTCGGCAAGGATGCGATCCATACCGGTTGCCGGCTAGGCGCCTTCACCCAGGACGAAGGCGGCGTCACGGCGCATTTCTTCGATCGCGCCGGCGCGCATATCAAAACCACGCGCGGCGACATTCTGATCGGTGCCGACGGTATCCATTCGCGGGTGCGCGAGACGCTGTTTCCCGTGGAGGGACCGCCGTGCTGGAACGGCCTGATGCTGTGGCGTGGCGCGCGCGACTGGCCGGCGTTCCTGACCGGACGTTCGATGATCGTGGCCGGCGGGCTTCATGCCAAGGTGGTGGTGTATCCGATCGCGGAAGGATCGAGCCCGGCGAGCCGCCTGACCAACTGGGCGGTGCTGGTGAAGGTCGGCGACGGCGCGTCGCCGCCGTCGCGCCGCGAGGATTGGTCGCGGCCCGGCAAGCGCGACGAATTGATGCCACATGTGGAACGGTTTTCGGTACCCTATATCGACGTGCGCTCGCTGATTTCGGCGACGCCAGAATTTTATGAATACCCCTGCTGCGACCGCGATCCGCTGCCCTATTGGTCGAGCGGGCGCGTCACGCTGCTCGGCGATGCCGCGCATCCGATGTATCCGGTCGGCTCCAACGGCGCGTCGCAGGCGATCCTCGATGCCCGCGCGCTGGCGGACGCGCTGGTGCGCTGCGAACATCCGCGCCAGGCGCTGGTGGCCTATGAGCAGAAGCGGCTGCCGATGACGGCCGAAATCGTGCAGTCGAACCGCCGCGGCGGCCCCGAGGGCGTGATCGACGCGGTCGAGCAACTGGCGCCCCACGGTTTCACCAACATCGACAAGGTGCTGAGCCACGCGCAGCGCGAAGCGATCGTACGCGGCTACGCGACAAAGGCCGGCTTTGCCGCGACGCCGCCGGGCCTGACCGCGGTGCGGGCGTAGCGATGTAGGATGGGTAGAGCGCAGCGAAACCCATCGCTTTCGTGACCGGTGGGATTTACGGTGGGTTTCGCTTCGCTCTACCCACCCTACGGTCTACGGCTTCGGCAGCCGGCCTCCGGATGCGACCCAATCGTCGTAGGATTGGAACGGCACTCCGAGCCGCCGGTAAGACACCCGAAGATAACCGTCGCGACCGACCGTGACCGCATCGGGCCGTACGGCTCTGACTTCCTGCGCGATCACCCCGACATAGGCCTTCTCACTGCCGTTGTATGCGAAGCGGTAGTAGCCGAGACCGTTGTCGAGCCGGCCCAGCAGCACGACATCGTGCTTGAGCATGATATCCGAGCGGCGCCCGCCTCCGCCGCCGCGACCGCCCCCGCCGCCGCGGCCTCCGCCGCCACCGTGAAAGCCTCCGCCGCCCCGGGATACGGCAGCCCGGTGTCCGCCGCCGCCGCCGGCGACCCGGGCGCCACCACCATGGTGCACGGCTGCCGCCGGCCGGACATGACCGGCGCTCGAAGCTGCGCGGTTGCCCGCTCTCACATTCCCGGCACCCGCTGCCCGGTGCACGGCCTGGCGATTGCTGACGTTCGTCTTGCCGCCTGCGCCTCGAGCGCGATCGGCGACGTTGGCCCCCTTCGCGCCGGTCCCCAGCCCGTGCCGGGCGGCAATACCGGCGCCGGCGGCGATGCCAGCACCGGCGGCGATGCCGGCGCCCGCGCGATTGGCGCCGCCCGCACGATTGGCGCCACCAAACTTCTGCTGCAGGTTTGCATTGTTGTACCGCGCACCTCCCCGGTGCGCCGGATTGTGCTGCCAGTGCTCGACATGGGCGCCGCGATTGACGTTGATGCCTCCGCCGGCCCAGTTGATACGGCTGCCGCCCCAGTAACCGCCGCCGCCCCAGTATCCGCCGGACGCCCATCGCCCGAGCGCGTAGCCTGCGCCGAACGCAAGACCGGTCGCGATCACGCCGGCGGCGATGTAGCCGGGATAGCCCCAGTAATAGGGATAGGCCGGATAGTCGGCGTATGGCCAATCGCCGTAGACGACCTGCGGTTCGTAATAGGGAACGTAAAGCGTATCCGGAACCGCGGGTTCGACCGAGATGACCTGCCGGTTCTGCTCCTCCTTCACACTCACGACCTGCTCCTTGGTCGTCACCAGCTTTTTCCGGTCGTAAGCCCTCGCGCGCATCCGCTGGACGGCGTCCATGACATCCTGCTCCTGCGCCAGGAACGCCTCGCCGAGTTTTTGCGTCCAGTCGAGACGTTCGCTCATCATCTGCAGAACTGCGGGCGCCGCCACCAGCGATTTGACGCTGGCGTCCCATGCCTGCTTCTCCGCCGCGGACTTGAGCGCATCGTCCTTGAGGGTTTTGTTCTGGTTCACCCAGCGCTCGGCCTGCACCACTTCGAGCGGATAGGTCGATGCCATCAGAACGTTCGCCAGCAGCGGATCCGGGTACAGCGCCACCGGCGCCACCAGCGCATCGAGTTCGGCGGGCTTCAGTGCCGGCTGAGCGGGAACCGGCGCGGCTGTGCCGGTTGCGGGTTGAGCAGGCGCGCTGCTCGGCGCCTGGGTGGTCTTGTCGCCGTCCTGGCTTCGCGCGGGCATGCTGACATGCAGCATTGCAAGAAACGCGCATATCCAGCAGATCGATCTAAGAAACCGCATGTGGTTGTGCTCCCGCTAGCAAGGCCAGGACCGCAATCCAACCGGACGAAACAACAGCTCGATTGACATAAATCAAAAAGAAATGGTCATTCGGCAGTAATGTTGACCTTTGGCGATACGCAAAAGCCTGCTTGACGAGCAAATCAAAAAAACCTGTCCAGCCCTCTTGTAAAAAATATTCGCTTTCGTCGTCGGGCAAATCAGTGGCTTGTTTCCGCCCGGCTCACCCGACGATAACACCACGCGACCGCTTCCTGGAGGCGGCGCAAAAGGAACTCGCTGCTTTTGAGCAGCGCGAACGCGAGTTTTCCAAAAGGAGCGACAAGACCGGGTTGCCGAGTTGCGGTTGCCTGCAATAAAACTGTCATAGATCGAAAGTAACCGTTGGCGGTCCGCCCCCCGAGGCGGACCATCAAGGTTTAACTTCCAGGCCGCCCTTAGGGGCGGTTTTTCTTTTGTGAAACAGGCTGCCTCAGTTGGCGGCCTCTTTCGTGTCAGACCAAACCTGCGATGTCGCCATTGGCACTTTTCGGCCATGGCGCGGTGTCCGACTTGAGGCCCTTTCAGAGGTAAAGGGGAAGTTGGACTTTGGGTCTGTCAGGGCAGCTTGACATCCATTGATCTAGCCGACTCTCAGATTTTCGGCGGACGTCTTGCCACGGTTGCTCATTTCTTCGTAGCTCACCTTGGCACCCTCATTGAGACTGCTCAGTCCCGCTTTTTCGACCGCCGAGATGTGCACGAAGACATCCTTGCCGCCGTTGTCGGGTTGGATGAACCCGTATCCCTTCGTCGGGTTAAACCACTTCACAGTACCTGTCGCCACGTCCGCACTCCCTGTTTTAATCGAGGGAGGCAACTTAAGTCCCTCTGACAGTCGACCGCAAGAAAAAAGCCGCCGCCAGTGTGAACCCGCGGCCTTGGATTGCATGAATAGCCGTCATTAGGCGATCGCAGAATGCCGCTGGCGGGTTCTCCCGCGGCGCACCCGACGCCGCTTAGTCCCGGTGGGCCGCATTACCGGCGAGGCCCGCATTCGAGTGAGCAACAGAACAGATTCAGCCGCCTTGTCGATTGGCGTTGCCACCTGCGTCGGCGCTTCAAGAGCCGCAAGAAATGCTAAACCGGTATGAGTGATTTGCCAGCCTGCTTCATCGCGCAGAACAAATGCTTGAGTAAAGATATCGAGACCAGGGGCGCGTCCTGCTAAGCGCTTCATCCGGTCGGTCCAGTCTGAGCCGCTAGAAATCAGAATTGCGACCGCGCGCCTGAGATCGTCCAGCGAGGCGCGTCCTTCAGGGTGTCCAGCCAATACTTTCAAAACAGTAATCTGAAAACTCATCACGCGCCCCTGATACGCAAGGCCATGGCGATGTGAAAAAGGTACCTCGACAGCCATTGAGTGTCAGTCGGCTTGAGAGCGTCAATTCGGTGGCGGAGCCATTTTTCTACAGGGAGCGCCAAATGTGCAACACAACCGCACGGGAACAGCGAGAATATGATGCTAGGCGGACTAACCAACGGCAAAACCGGCTACCCGAAAACGAATAACATCGGCACCACAGAGGACGACAAACCCAACAAACGAAGGCCAGACAAGCACGTCGTCTCGGGTCATGTTCCAGATGATGTTGGTTTGGCCGCGACGTGCGGATACTCGACGGCGTTGATGCCGCTACCTGAACAACCGCTTGCAATGCCCGACATGCGCCACATGGTGCGCCTGCACGTCGAAGGCCTGCCGCCGGGTTTGTTCCACCAATACCGCCGGTCATCAACGATCAGGCCAGCAGCACCAGCGACACCGCGATCATCGCTGCGACCAGTCCGATAAAGATCAGGCTCCCCGGCGTTCCCATCTGCCACATCGGTCTCTCCGATGCTTTCATGCGTCCGCCCCCGCTTCACTAATCGGTCTGCGCGCCTCGCTGATCTCGGTTCTGATCTGGATCAAGTGATCGTCGCGCCAAAGGCGCACCGCCGTCGGCTTTTCAAATTTTGTACCGATCCGCGACGCAACCCAGAAGACCGTCAATCCAAATATCTTGAAAGGGTGCCGTCGCGGTCCCCTCACTTTTTTCCCCTCTCAAAGGACTCCAGCCCCGACATCTCTTGAGACAGTGTCTGGGCGCCTCTGCGCCGTTGGGGGTTCCGCTGATGAACCGCGACGACCATCTTCCGGAGGGGCCGCCATCCGGTCACCGGTCCACCGCGTTTTGGTCATATTTCAAAAACGGACTGTTGCATCCCAGCCACGGGTTTTCCGGCACAAGTTGCGTAGTCTAAAGTTGCCATAGGAGAGACCCTTGTCGGGGCTTGTGCATATTGTTGACGACGACGCGTCCTTCGCGACAGCGATGGAACGTCGTTTGAAGCACGTCGGTTACGAGGTCGCGACCTATGCTTCGGCCCAGCACTTGCTGGATCGTCTACCGAGCGAAAGCATCCCGAGCTGCATTCTCCTCGACGTGCGGATACCCGGCTTGGATGGTCCGGCGCTGCAGGTGCGCCTAAGCGAACTTGGCTCGACGTTGCCGATCATTTTCCTCACAGGTTATCCTGACGTGCGCACCACCGTGCGGACCATCAAGGCGGGCGCGGAGGACTTCCTGACCAAGCCAGTAACCTCCGACGACCTTTGTCGCGCAATTGAACGGGCCTTTGCGCATCATCGAACATCACGCGACCTGCAGAACAAACTGGAGGGCATTCGCGCCCGTATCGGGGGGTTGACGCCGCGCGAGCGGCAGGTCTTCGAACTTATCGTTCGCGGCAACACCAACAAGCAGATCGCCCGCGCGTTAGGCGGGGCGGAGCGCACCGTCAAGGCTCATCGCCACAGGGTGATGGAGAAAATGCAGGTCCAAACCTTGGCGGAACTCGTATCCGTTGCCGAGCGGGTCGGCGTTCTTGCGCCCGGCGAGGCGGACAGACCGTCTCGTACCGCATAGCTTTAAAGGAACGAACCGGGTGCGATTGTCTTAGTAGCACTGGGCACTGGGCTGTCGGCGGACAGGATAACCCGCGTGCAAAGTCGGAACCTCATTTTAGTCGTTGATGATGACCCCGGTGTTGGAGTGCTCAGACAACGGGGCGGACAAAGGGCTACACGGAGGGCACATGAGAAACATCCTGAACGAAGACGGCGAGATCATCGCCAAGGCAACGAAAGAGGGTACGCTCCTCGGCGGCCACCACCGCATCATGGTGGCGGGCAGTCTCGGTCAAAAACTGGTCTGGCAAGATACCGGTGAGCCCGTGAAGCTCGACGCTTTAATGCATCCAAGCTCTCATCGACAGATCGCTTGATGCGCTCGCCGCGCCCGGCGTATCAAGCGGCCGCCGCTGTCGGGGACATAGTGGACAGCGTCCGTTTTGCGGTTGGGCCGGGCCGCGCGGGACAGGCAAGCCGCTACAGATTGCGGTGCCGGAAATATCGCAGGTAAGAGACGCGGCATTGACCGCGCGGGAAGCCGTCACCTTGCCGCTGGATTACGCCTTCGACTTCGAGCTTGCCGATGTAGGTCCTGCTGCAATCGAGGTGCAGCACCAGTGCCGACGCGCTGACGGTCGCGGGCTTTCTGGACGGGCAGACGATCAGTGCCGACGGTCTCAGCCATCGTGTTCGTTCCTGTTGCGTCGCGGCAGGATAGTTCGCTTCCGCTTTCGGCGGCATAGCGGACATTACCATCTCCTGAGCCTGCCAGCCAAGCGGTCACATTGCGCGGGGCGGAAGGCACGCCCGATTTTGGGACGTGTCAAAGCTTGACCGCATTCGCAAAGAGCGTGTCACCCCATTCGTACAAGGGCCGCGCGAAGTCGGATTGTGTGTGGATTGCTCGACCCTTGCGGTCGCTCCATTTTCGTCCGTAGGTATCGAACGGAAAGTGTCGCATGTAGTAATCGCAGGTCTCTTCCCAATGCTCGACTGACAACGACTTGCCATAATGTTGGCAATAGAGACCGGTCTCCACACGGTTTACTCCGCCCGGCTCTCGCCCATGGTGCTTTGCGAAAATGACCTCAAACCGGTTTCGCCATATCATTAGAATGTCTCGCTGTTCGGGGCCGAAGAAACGACGAAAGCCCAACAGTTCGCGATTGGCTTGATAGGGAGCCTGATCGTCAGGTGTCATATAGGCGTCGAACAGTTGAACTCGCACGCCGTCGCAATCGCTAGAATGCGTTCGTTCCATGAACCCGCGTAGATCTCCAGTAACGCGCTCGTCCGGATCGAAGCAAAACATCCACTCGAACTGAAAATGTTCGCGCGCAGCCTGCAGCAAAAGTCCGCGATGTCGCCCCTCGGCAATCCGGCGTGCCTCAATGTCCGCTTCCCATGACCGGTTTGCAACAATCAGAGCGACTTTTGGGTGTCCGCCAAGGATTTCCAGCGTTCGATCCGTACTCGCGTCGTCATAAGCGACTATGGCATCGACGTGCTTGCCGACGTAGTCCAGCGCGTCTTGGAGAATAAGCGCCTCGTTCCGAATACGGGTAATCCCAATCATAAAGTGCCTGCGGCCCAACAGGCTTTTATTGCAAGCAATGATTTGCTCTCCGTCGCGGAGCTGCCAACCACTCATGCTCGGCATGATCACCACCTAGCTCGATAAGGAAACCAGCCAATGATGGAGCGAGATGCCCCGCTTTCGCGGGGCATGACAAGTTCGCAAACCTCACGCGCCCGGAGGCGGTGGCAAAAAGTGCACGTTATGCTCGGCGGCCAGCGCCACCACCGCGTCAGGGGTCTGCTCTTTCAGATTATGAATCGCCCAGAACAGATCGTAGAGCCGGCGGCTCGGCGACACCCAGAACAGGACTTTTGCGGTCTGACCGGATTTGTTGAAGATGCCGTGCGGGATGCCCATCGCCAGCCGCACCAGATCGCCCGGCGTGGCCTGGGTGTCGGCGCCGTCGAGCATGAAGTCGAGCTTGCCCTCCAGGATGTAGAGATACTCGTCCTGGTCGGGATGGATGTGCGGCGGTACGAAAGTGCCGGGCGGGAAGGTGGCGTGCCAGGAGAACGAATGCTCGGTGACGTTCTTCGGCACATAGGTCTGGCCGAGAATGTTCCAGGAGATTCCCTGCATACCTTCGTTGGCCCGGGTGATGCCGGCGAGTTCGGTTTTCATGATGTTTCCTTCCAGTTCTTATTTGCCGGGTGTGCAGTCCTTGGCGTAGCGGTCGCCGTAGTTCTCGAACACTTTTTCGACGATCTCGGTCTGGAATTTTCCATCCGGACGCTTGGCGACCTTGGTCAGGTAGAAATCCTGGATGGGATAGCCGTTGGTGTTGAACTTGAAGCCGCCGCGCAGCGAGGTGAAGTCGGCCTTTTTCAGCGCCGCCGCCACCGCCTCCTTGTTGCCGAGGTCGCCCTTGACCGCCTTGACGGCGCTGTCGATCAGCATCGCCGCATCGTAACCCTGCATGGCATAGGTGCCTGGCACGCTGTTGTAGGCGCCCTCGTAAGCCGCGACGAATTTCTTGCTTTGCGGATTGTCGAGATTGGGCGCCCAGTTGGCGCCGCCGAACATGCCGACCGCGGCATCCTGCTGCGCCGGCAGCGTCGATTCATCGACCGTGAACGCCGACAGCACCGGAATCTTGTCGGCGAGGCCGGCCTGCTTGTACTGCTTCACCAAGCCAACGCCCATGCCGCCCGGCATGAAGGTGAACAGCGCGTCGGGTTTTGCCGACGCGATCTTGGTGAGTTCGACCTGGAAATCGAGCGTGCCCAGCGGCATGTAGCTTTCCTCGACGATCTCTCCCTTGTAGTCGAGCTTGAATCCGGCAGCCGAATCCTTGCCGGCCTGATAGTTCGGAACCAGCACATAGACGCGCTTGTAGCCGCGATCCTGGGCGACCTTGCCGAGGATCTCGTGGACCTGGTCGTTCTGGTAGGAGGTCACGTAGAAGAAGGGGCTGCACTCCTTGCCGGCATAGCTCGACGGCCCGGCATTCGGGCTGATCAGGAAGGTTTTGGAATCCGTGACAGGTTTGTGAATCGCCTGCAGGATGTTGGAGAAGATCGGCCCGACCATGAAATCGACCTTGTCGCGCTCGAGCAGGCCCTTGGCCTTGGTCACGGCGCCATCCGGCTTGAGTTCGTCGTCGGCAATGACGATCTCGACGTCTTTGCCGCCCATCTTGCCGCCGAGATCCTTGACGGCGAGGGCAAAACCGTCGCGCACCTGGGCGCCGAGCGCCGCCGCAGGACCCGACAGGGTCACGATCACGCCGATCTTGATCTTCTCCTGGGCCGCGGCCTGGCCCGCCGCGACTCCCAGCAGGACTGCAAGCCCGGCCAATTTCAACTGCTGCTTCATGACTTCCCCCTTTGGTCGGCCGCTTCGCAGAGCCGACGCCCACGCCAGCCAAACCTTCGAAATCCAGCTTATTCGCATGACCGCTGCCGCTGCAAGCAACAAGCGAACGAGCGCAAGCGCAGCATTTTGGGGCATGCAAGGCGCGGGCCAATTGTTTTAATCCTAAAGGAGTTGGATCAAACCCGAAGCTGCCGCAAGCGGCGTTTTGACTTGCAGCCGGCGGGGAATTATTTGAAGGTCAAAATGTCGGGTTGAGCCGGCGAGGTCCCAAACAGTCAAGCCAGTCAAGATTGCATCATGATTTTGGATTCAGAGACCAAGGCCGTTGAACTGCCGGAAGATCACGGCGACGAGATCAGGTTGTGGCTGCGCCTGTTGACCTGCACGACCCTGATCGAGGGCGAGGTGCGCGGCCGGCTGCGCGAACGCTTCGACGTCACCCTGCCGCGCTTCGATCTGATGGCCCAGCTCGACAAGGCGCCTGACGGCATGACGCTGTCGGACGTCTCAAAAAGGATGATGGTCTCCAACGGCAATGTCACCGGGCTGGTCGAGCGCCTGGTTGAATCCGGCCACCTCGACCGGCGCACGTCGGATTCCGACCGCCGCGTCCAGGTGATCCGGCTGACGAAGGCCGGCCGCGCCGAGTTTCGCAAGATGGCCGCCGAGCATGAACTGTGGATCGCCGACATTTTTGGGGATCTGACGCCGAAGGATGTCCGCGAATTGATGCGGCTATTGGCCAAGACCAAGGCCTCGGCGCAGAAATCCGCCAAGCGGCGGGCGGTCTGACGGCGGGCGTTCCGATGGAAAGGCTGATCCGTTGAAAGCGGATGTCGACTACGAGGTCGAATACAACAACCGGGCCCGGGTGCCCGAAAACCCCGCGATCATGGCCGGCTGGGCGCGCGACGCAAACGCCTATCGCGAGGCGCGGCAGGGCCGCTGGCGCGTGATCCCGTATGGCAGCGGTCCGCGCAACGGGATCGATTTTTTTCAAGGCGACGGTGCGGGACCGCTCGTCATTTTCATCCACGGCGGCTACTGGCAGTCGCTCGACGGCTCGTCCTTCAGCCATCTCGCATCTGGTTTGAATGCCCACGGCATCGATGTCGCGGTACCGAGCTATGATCTTTGCCCCAACGTTTCCGTCGCTGACATCATCCACCAGATGCAGGCGGCATCGCGCGAACTGGCCAAATTGGGGCGGCCGCTCGTGATCAGCGGTCACTCCGCCGGCGGCCATCTCGCCGCCTGCATGCTGGCGACGGACTGGCGCGAAATCGATGCCTCGCTGCCGGAAGCGCCCGTGACGGCGGCCTTTGCCATCTCCGGCCTGTTCGAGCTCGGTCCGCTGGTCAGGACATCCATCAACAACGCCCTGAAGCTCGACGATGCCGCGGCGGAAGCCGCGAGCCCGTTGTTCTGGAAGCCGCCGGCCCGCGGAAGTCTCGACGCGATCGTGGGTGGCAACGAAAGCGCGGAATATTTCCGGCAGAGCAGGTCCATCGTCGATGCCTGGGGCGCCGCAGGCGTGGCGACACGGTTCGGCACCGTTCCCGACGCCAACCATTTTACGGCGATCGCGCCGCTGGCCGACCCAAATTCGCCGGTGGTGTCGCGCCTGAAGGAATTGGCCGGGCGTTGAGGCCCGCTGACCTCAATAAAAAGCGTTGGATCAGCCGGGTTTTGGCTATTGCGTCAAATTACTTTAAGTATAAAATACTTCCCAATTGAGCCTTTCCTCCCGAAGACGAGGAGCGATGGAAATGTCAGGTGAAATTCAAAACCTTGGTCCGTCGGGTCACGTCGACGATTTCGCGCGGCGAAACCTTCCGCCGGTTTCGCAATGGCCGGAATTGCGGCTCGACCGGCCCGAGTTTCAATATCCTGAATATCTCAACGCCGCGGTCGAACTGACCGATCGTATCGTCGAGAAGGGGCTCGGCGATAACATCGCCCTGATCGGCAACGGCCGCCAGCGCACCTACAAGGAACTGGCCGACTGGTCGAACCGGCTGGCGCATGCGCTGGTGGAGAATTACGGCGTCAAGCCCGGCAACCGGGTGTTGATCCGCTCCGGCAACAATCCGGCGCTGGTCGCAGCATGGCTGGCGGCAACGAAAGCGGGCGCCGTCGTCGTCAACACGATGCCGATGCTTCGTGCGGGTGAACTGACAAAAATCGTCGACAAGGCGGAGATCGCGCTGGCGCTGACCGACAGCCGGATTGCCGACGAACTGGTGGCATGCGCGAAGACCAGCCGGTTTCTCAAGCAGGTGGTGAATTTCGACGGCACCTCGAACCACGATGCCGAACTCGACCGGGTGGCGCTGAACAAGCCGGTGCGGTTCGATGCCGTCAAGACCGGCCGCGACGACGTCGCGTTGCTGGGATTTACCTCGGGTACGACAGGCGAACCGAAGGCCACGATGCATTTCCATCGCGACCTCCTTGTTGTCGCGGACGGCTATGCCAGGGAAGTGCTCGACGTCACGCCTGACGACGTTTTCGTCGGCTCGCCGCCGCTGGCCTTTACGTTCGGCCTCGGCGGGCTTGCGATTTTTCCGCTGCGCTTCGGCGCCACCGCGACGCTGCTGGAAAACGCGTCGCCGCCCGAGATGGTCAAGATCATCGAAACCTACAAGGCGACGATTTGCTTTACCTCGCCGACCGCGTATCGGGCGATGATCGCGGCGATGGACAAGGGCGCCGACCTGTCGTCGCTGCGGCTTGCGGTTTCGGCCGGCGAGACCTTGCCGGCGCCGGTGTTCGAAGCCTGGACCCGCAAGACCGGCAAGACCATTCTCGACGGCATCGGCAGCACCGAATTGCTGCATATCTTCATTACCAACCGGCTCGGCGATTCCGTGGCCGGAACGACCGGGCGCCCGGTTTCCGGTTATCAGGCCAAGGTCGTCGACGATGACATGAACGAGCTGCCGCCGGGCACCGTCGGCAAGCTTGCGGTCCGCGGGCCGACCGGATGCCGCTATCTCGCGGACTCGCGGCAGTCGAACTATGTGCGCAACGGCTGGAATCTCACGGGCGATGCGTTCGTCAGCGATGCCGACGGCCGGCTGTCGTTCGTGGCCCGCTCCGACGATATGATCATCTCCTCCGGCTACAACATCGCCGGCCCCGATGTCGAGGCCGCATTGCTGGCGCACCCGGCGGTCGCCGAATGCGGCGTGGTCGGCGCGCCCGACGAGGCGCGCGGCATGATCGTAAAGGCCTATGTGGTGCTGGCGTCCGGCATCGAAGGCGATGCGGCGCTGACGACGGAGTTGCAGGACCACGTCAAGCGCGTGATCGCGCCCTACAAATATCCGCGTGCCATCGAATTTGTCGCGCAATTGCCGAAAACCCAGACCGGCAAGTTGCAGCGATTTGCGCTCCGGCAGATGGCCGCGGCTGGCCCTGCGCCAGGCTCGGCGCGCGACGCTGCGGAATGAATGTTTTTGAATTGGACTTTGAAGGAGAGAAGCCGGTGACATCGCCAAAAGGCCCCGCATTGACCGTGGTGCCGATCCCGAAAACCTCTGGCCAGCAGGTGCTGCAGCCGAGCGGCTGGCCGACGCCAAAAGGCTATGCCAACGGCATGGCGGCCGACGGCCGCCTTGTCGTAACCGGTGGCGTGATCGGTTGGGATATTTTGGGCCATCTGCCTGATGATTTCACAGCCCAGGTGCGTCAGACCCTGAGCAATATCGCGGCCATTCTCGCCGAAGGCGGCGCGCGGCCCGAACACCTCGTGCGCCTGACCTGGTATGTCGTCGACATTGAGGAATATCTGGCGAACCTCAAACCCCTCGGTCAGGTCTATCGCGAGATTTTTGGTGCGCATTATCCGGCGATGGCGCTGGTCCAGGTGGTGCGTCTGGTGGAGAAGGCCGCGCGCGTCGAGATCGAGGCGACCGCGGTGGTGCCGCGCTGAGCTTATGCCGCGTGGGAGGGCGAGGCTTGTTCACGTGGATGACGGGCTATTCGGATTGCGAACGCTCTAAGATGTTGATCTATTCCCGTGGTCCCGCGCGGATCTTCGAAGGATATTCAATTGAAAGCGGTCTACACCGAACGGCATCGCAGCCACGATCCGCAGTTCTTTCTGGTGCGCGGCGTCGTCAGGCGTACCACCGAACAGCCCGAACGCGCCGAGCGGCTGCTCAAGGGCCTTGCTGGCGGATCCCACGATCTCGTCGAACCGACCGTGTTTGGCCAGGGGCCGCGCGCGAGAATCCATAGTGCCGAATATCTGCGCTTTCTCGCGGAAGCCTGGGAAGAATGGTCGGCGCTTGGCGATGCCGGGCCCGAGATGATCGCCAACATTCATCCGGTTCGGCAGGCCGCGACCTATCCGACCAGCATTGTCGGCAAGCTCGGTTGGCACACCGCCGATACCGGCTGTCCGATCGGTCCGGGCACTTGGGCCGGGGCCTGCGCCGCGACCGATGTCGCGGTGACGGCGGCGCAGCTGGTGATGGACGGCGAGGATGCGAGCTATGCGCTCTGCCGCCCGCCGGGGCATCATGCCTATCAAGACATGGCCGGCGGTTTCTGCTTTCTCAACAATTCGGCGATCGCTGCCGCGCACCTGCGGCTCCGGCACGAACGCGTCGCCATCCTCGATGTCGACGTGCACCATGGCAATGGCACGCAGGGCATTTTCTATTCGCGCGCCGACGTGCTGACCGTCTCCATCCATGCCGACCCCAGATATTACTATCCGTTCGTGTGGGGCTACGCGCACGAGCGGGGCGAGGGCACGGGACTTGGCGCCAATCTCAATATCCCGCTGCCGATCGGAACCGGTAACGATGCCTATCTGCTGGCGCTGGATTGTGCGCGAAAGACGATCGAGGCTTTTGCGCCCGGCGCGCTGGTGGTAGCTCTTGGTCTCGACGCCTCCGAACACGATCCACTCAAGGGCCTTTCCATCACCACCGGCGGCTTCAGCCGCATTGGTGCGGCCATCGCGCGCATGGGCTTGCCGACATTATTCGTCCAGGAGGGCGGCTATCTGTCCGATGTGCTCGGTGACAATCTCACCGCCGTTCTCGGCGGATTTCAGGGAGCGCGTTAGATGGCCAATACGTCGAAGAGTCCGCAACGCGTCGCGGTAGCCGGGCTCGGCGCGATCGGAATCAAGATCGTCGAAGCGCTCGACCAAGGCATCGACGGATTGGTCCTTGCGGCGGTGTCGGCGCAAAATCCGGCCAAGCACCAGCCATTCCTGGCCGGGTTGAGGAAGCCGCCCGCGATTCTGCCAATCGATGGTCTCGCTGAAGCCGCCGACATCGTCATCGAGTGCGCGCCCAGCAAACTCGTACGGTCGATCGTCGCGCCGTTTGTCAGCCGCGGGAAGACCGCGATCGTGCTCAGCGCCGGCGCGCTGCTCGAGAACGAGGATCTGATCGATCTTGCGAAACAGAACGGCGGCCAGATCGTGGTGCCCACGGGGGCGCTGATTGGCCTCGACGCGGTTACTGCCGCGGCGGAGGGAAAAATCCTGTCGGTCAAAATGATAACCCGCAAGCCGGTGACGGGTCTGATTGGCGCGCCCTATCTGGTCGAGAATAACATCGATATCGAAAGCATCAAGGAGCCGCTTCGGATATTCGAAGGCACGGCGCGCGAGGCGGCAAAGGGCTTTCCCGCCAATCTCAACGTGGCCGTGGCGCTTTCGCTGGCAGGCCTCGGGCCTGACCGCACCAGGCTGGAAATCTGGGCCGATCCGGCACTGACCCGCAACGTGCATCGGATCGAGGTGGAATCCGACTCCGCACGTTTTTCGATGTCGATCGAGAACATCCCGTCCGAGAATCCAAAGACCGGACGCATTACCGCGCTTTCGGTCATCGCCTTTCTGCGCAAGCAGGGATCCGCGTTGCGCGTCGGCACCTGAGTGTTTGGGCCCGGCGAGGGCTCGCCGGCAGGTGTGGCGAGATGGATTTACCCACTTGGTTCAATTTTTATGAAATGCGTGTTTTGGTGTTTATCCCGAGCGGAAATATTTCACGGAAGTTGACGGCTTCAGCGCCGGTGCACAAAAATTTCAGCAGATGAACAATCTTTCGGCGCTGGGAATCATGATGTCGTCACAACTTCGGAATGAAGATAAGCGTGGGCGAAACGGGACTTACCACCATGCTTCTTATCCTGATCTTGTCGTTGATATTCTTCGCAGGCTTCTTTGCTGGATATACGGTTCGTTCCTGGCGGCCGCACAAACGTGGCACGCACTACTTGATGTACGCGCCCAACCGATCCAGTTCGCAGTCTCGTATGTTTGGTCAAACGCACCGGGCATTCTAGATTTGCGAAGAGCCTCACTCGAGACGCTGTTTGGCGAGGATCGTTGATACATGATTGTGGGGACTAATCTTGCATAGCTGTCTGAGTGCCATATTGGTGGGCGCGATGATCCTGATTTTGGGTAGGCTGCACAGCTATTATCTCGATGAGAACGAGAGAATAGCCAAGGGCATGCGCATACTGGATGGTTATTGACTGTGGCGGGCGTGCAAGAGTGGGTCGGAATTATCTATGGGTGATGGTTTGCAAACGGGATGTCGCGAAATGAATAGCCCCCGGGGTCATTCACCGCGGCGATACTTTGTCGATGGCAGCGGGCGCCGGGTGCTTATCGGTTTGACGATCGAAGAAACGTCTGAATTTGAAATACTGGACAATCTTCCGGCTCTCGATGAGCCCGGCGGGCATGTTGCCCGGGATGAAAACGGAGCCCCGACCACGACCCGCGAGAAGCGCTGGCGCGAACTCTACTGCAAGCACATATCGCCTGGATGGAGTGGAAGAAGCGAGCTCAGGCCGACCGCCGTGGAGCTTCAGGATTTGTTAAATATAATTGAGCGACCTTACGCCTTGTTCGCTGTCATCTTGGTATGAACCTGGAATACGACAATGTTTCAGCTGGCTTTGCGGGATCGAGTGCAGAACTTCATCAGGGCTCGTCTGGGTGACGACGGGTTTAGGGTACGTTCGGCCGAACGGGATGCTGAGACGGATTTGGCTCGTGTCGGCTCGATTATGACCGCGATCGAAACCGCGCTGCATGCAGCAGAGAGCGAACAATCAGGCTTGAGCCACCGGGTGGACGACGTCCTGGCACGCGCCGCGGTGACTTTCGGAAATGGAACCGACGAATATCTGGAGCGCGATGCGCTGGATAGCCATCACCAAGATCTTTTCACCGCCGAGATTATAAATGGGCAGCGTAGGCTCAAGGAATTGGCTACGGAGATCTCCCATTTCAGATTTATAAAAGCAGCCCTACTGAGCAGATTCCCGGACTACAAGACGCCGGGACCCAGCGGAGCGTCTGAAGATTGATCAGGCGGCTCCAATCCCTTGCTGCCTCAAGGCTGCTCAATCGGTAATCAATTGCCGGTTTAGCGAACGACTCCCGGTGTGATAGTTCGTTTTACTCCCCCAAGATCCTTGCCATCCCAAGGTCTAGCGGTGGGCTCTTTAGCCACGCGATCTGCCTCGCGCGCTCGATCTGCTTTGATTTGCTCTCTGATCGTAAGCTCGGGGGCCGGGCTGCAATCCTTGCAAGGATCGGAGGCTGCCGACGCGGGGCCCGAGCAGACGGCGAGGCCCAACAATAGTAGTTTTAGTGCTCTGGCCATGGTTTGTGCATAGCAGCATTACGCCGGCTAAGCCAGCCCACCTCGGTGGGGATTCTGATCGCGGGCGGTCGCAGCCTATGTCGGCGATAGGCTGACGGGTGCGAAATCATACGGCCAACAAACGGCTGCCCTGGATCGACAGCAAGGTCAGATTCCCGGTTGCGTAGGCTCCGGTGTCGATGTTGACCCGGTTTGTCAGGACTTCGGCACTGCGAACCGGCGTGTGACCATGGACGACGTATTTGCCGAAGTTTTTTTTGCTGCGGAGAAACTCCTCGCGGATCCACAACAGATCTGCTTCCTGTTGCTTCCGCAGGGGTATACCGGGCCGGACACCGGCATGAACGAAGAAGAAGTCTCCACAGGTGAACGTCAGACGCAAGCCTTGCAGAAATTCGAGATGCTGCGGCGGCAACGCGGCGGCCAGCTCCCTTACCAAGGCATGTTGCTCCTCGTCGTCCGGATTCGGCGACGGCGAGAGTCCGTAGGACATCAGGGTTTGTATCCCGCCGAATTGGAACCAATCAGTGATGCGCGTGGGATCGCGAAGGACCGCGCCAAGGAACGCTTCGTGGTTGCCTTTCAGGAACACCATGTTTCCACGCCGGCTGCGCTTGATCAGGAGATCGAGCGTCGCGAACGAGTTCGGTCCGCGATCGATATAGTCGCCGAGATATACCTCGATCGCGTGACGTGGCCTGGAGTGCGCAACGTCGGCGTCGATGACCGCCAACATCTGTTTGAGCAGATGCGCGCAGCCGTGAATATCGCTGATCGCGTAGATCCGAACTCCATCCGGCAACCTTGGCTTGACCGTCGCTTTGGTGGATCGCAGGGCTGACAACATCTGATGCTGGATGTTCCAAAAATGGCTTTGGGGCTGAATTTACCGGGAACACGGATACGCGTGCCCCGGGTCGGCGACCCGGGACGGACACATGTTACTCATGAAGCCGGTCGATCACGAGCCAGACTCTTTTGCAATTGTGTTGAATGTCTGCCGATTTTGTGGGCGTAGCGCGGAAGCGGCCTTATTCGGGGCTCCGGAATAAAGCCTTGTCTTACCGAAGCTTTGTTCTACCGAAGCCATGGGGTTCCAGCGACGGCCGACGCTCGCGGGCATAGGTAGGCATCATGGCGTGCTTGTAAAGCGCGGTGCAGAGATATCCAAGCTGCAAAAGCGTCGCAAATATCACGACCGGTACGATCGTCTGCGAGAGGGCTGCACCGTGTGCGCTCGAAATCACTGTAAGACAGGCCGCGCCGAGAACAATGATCGGGGGCAGGACGACAAATCGAAATCGAATTCCGAGCACCGACCCGATCAACGCGCTGCAAATCGCCAGCGTAATCACCCAACCATACTCCACAAATGAATTGGAAACCGTAACGGGCGCCGCCTAAAAATGGCTTAATACGGCCGGTCGAATTCAGGGGAAATGCCCGACACGAGTTCAGCTGGGAGTGCCGCCTTGAAGGGGACGGACGCCACCCGATCGCCTAGCGATTGCGCGGCAAGCGCTGAACATGGCAGCAAACCGGTCAAAATCGTAGCAAGATAATTCTCTTGATGCGGCTCATTCCAGGGCTGCATTCCCACGATTGTTGATTCCGCGCTTCCCGGAATTGTTGTCGGTAAAATGACTTGAGCAGGACGTGATGAGAGAACAGTGGTCTGCCTGTCCTGCAGAGGCGATATTCCAGCTTTTGACCCACCTGCGACATTGATCTAGATACGGGTATGGATAATGAATAGGTGCTCGGTTCATGCGGATAGTCGTTGTTGGAACAGGATATGTGGGACTGGTTTCGGGGGCCTGCTTCGCCGACTTTGGACATCACGTTACCTGCGTGGACAAGGATGCCGCGAAGATCGCGGCGCTGTTGCGTGGCGAAATTCCGATCTTTGAGCCCGATCTCGAGCGTCTCGTGCAAAGCAATGCACGTGCGGGCAGGCTTGCCTTCACAACCGATCTTGCGGGGCCGGTCAGCGATGCCGAAGCGATCTTCATCGCGGTCGGCACGCCCTCGCGTCGCGGCGATGGTCACGCGGATCTGAGCCACGTCTACGCCGCGTCGCGCGAGATCGCCGAGGCGGTCAAGGGGTTTGCCGTGGTGGTCACCAAATCGACCGTGCCAGTCGGTACCGGCGACGAGGTGGAACGGATATTCATGCAGGTCAATCCGTCGGCCGGTGTCGCCGTGGTGTCAAACCCGGAATTCCTCCGCGAGGGCGCGGCCGTACGTGACTTCAAGCACCCTGACCGTATCGTCGTCGGAACGATCGACGAGCGCGCGCGCAAGGCGATGGGGGAGATATACCGGCCGCTTTATCTCAACCAGGCGCCGATCATGTACACCAGCCGCCGCACCGCCGAGCTGATCAAATATGCCGCCAACGCGTTTCTGGCGACCAAGATCACGTTCATCAATGAAATGGCCGATCTCGCCGAAAAGGTCGGGGCAGATGTTCAGGAAATTGCGCGCGGAATAGGGATGGACAATCGCATCGGATCTAAGTTTCTCCACGCGGGACCTGGTTTCGGCGGCTCCTGTTTTCCGAAAGATATCCGCGCCCTGATCAAGACCGCGCAGGATTACGATGCCCCGCTTCGCATCGTGGAGGCGGTGAATTCGGTCAACGATACCCGCAAGCGCGCGATGGCGCGAAAGGTTGCCGCGCCGTTCGGCGGGACTCTTCGCGGTAAAACCATTGCGGTACTCGGCTTGACATTCAAGCCGAACACCGACGACATGCGCGAGGCGCCTTCGATCCCGCTGATCACCGCACTGCAAGATATGGGCGCAACGGTGCGGGCGTTTGATCCGGTGGGTATGGAGCTTGCACGCCTCGAAATGCCGGATATTCACTACTCGGAGGATCCGTACGAATGCGCTGCCGGTGCGGACGCCTTGGTTATCGTCACCGAATGGGAGCAGTTTCGGGCGCTGGATCTAGATCGGCTGAAGCGCGAGATGGCGTGCCCGGTGGTGGTGGATCTCCGCAATATCTACGATCCCAATGAGCTGACCAAGCGCGGCTTCCTGTATCAAAGCATCGGGCGGGCCGGGAAACCGGAAGCGTAGCTTCTGCTTGTCGCGCGCCGGGCGTCTGCCGGACCACGACGGAATTTTCATCGTGACAGGAAATACATGTCCAAAAGCCCTGCGATTCTCGTAACCGGCGGAGCCGGTTATATCGGTGCTCACTGCTGCAAGGCGTTGTCGGAAGCAGGCTTTGTGCCCGTATGCTTCGACAACCTTTCCACCGGCCACCGTGGTTTCGTGAAGTGGGGCCCATTCGTGGAAGGCGACGTCGGCGATACGCAGCGGTTGGCTGATGCGATCGCGGGCCATCAGGTCGTGGCGGTGATGCATTTCGCCGCCTTCAGTCAGGTCGGCGAGTCCGTCGGCGATCCCCAGAAATATTATCTGAACAATGTCGGCGGGACGCTGTCGCTGTTGAAGGCGATGCGCGAACAGGGATGCAATCGCCTCGTATTCTCGAGCACCGGGGCGGTCTACGGCAATGCCGGGCGCGATCCGATCAGCGAGGGCGCGGCCGGCGCGGTCGTCAATCCTTACGGCGCGTCGAAATGGATGATCGAACAGATTCTTGCGGATTATCGCCGGGCCTACGGGATGAATTCGTTTTGCCTGCGTTATTTCAACGCCTGTGGCGCCGAATCATCGGGATCGATTGGTGAGTTTCGCGATCCCGAAACTCACCTCATTCCGCGCGCGATGATGGCACTGCAGGGCCATGTCCGCGACTTCGCGATCTTCGGCGACGACTACGAGACTCCGGACGGAACGGCGATACGCGATTACATTCACGTCGTCGATCTGGCTGCCGCGCATGTTCGCGCCGTCAATGCCCTGTTGGACGGGTCCCGCGGCGGTCACTACAATCTCGGCACGGGATCGGGATTCTCGGTGCGCGAGGTGCTGGCGGCCATTGAGTGCGAAACAGGCCTTAAAGTTCCCCGCGTCATGAAGCCGCGCCGCGCCGGCGATCCCCCCATCCTGGTTGCCGATCCATCGGCAGCGCAAGCGGATCTCGGCTTTCTACCAACCTGCTCCGATCTTTCGACAATCGTGAGATCTTCCTGGATGTGGCATCAATTGGCCCATCCGAAAAGTTGACGCCGAACCGCCAAACTCTCCACAATTGCGGCGTCGCAAAGATTTGCAAAGATTCGTAAAGATTCGTAAAGATTTCGTGTTGTCGCTCGTGCTCGGCAAATTATCAAATTTGTGACGCAGTTCACGAAGCTGCCATGTTTTTGGAAATCGATTGCGCATGTCGCAATCGCGTTGAACGGTTCTGCAGCACGTTGAACGGTTCTGCAGCACGCGGTGATCGTTTCCACATCACAATACTGCAATGCAAAAATTGGATTTGATTTTTTGGTGCGGTGCCACACTCTCGCTTCGATTGGTTAGCAGTGTCCCGAAAGCTAGTCGGGAGTTTTCGGAAAAGTTTGTTCGACGACGTTGCGAATGACGACGTTCGCTCGAATAGTGACTAGCAAGTGTTGTCGGCAGTTGCAGCGAAGAAGTGAAGAGGCCTGAGATGTCTGCAGCAACATATGGTATCGAGGACGTCAATGCGACGATTGCCAGCCGCGGAACTTCCCTACAAAGACCATTCCAGATCTTCATCATCAGCGGCGATTTCCTGCTGATCCTCCTGAGCTATCTGGCGGCGCGCATTCTGTATCGCGAATTCATGGGATCTCCTGCTGACCAGGATGTTCCAATTGGCGCGGGCCTGATTGTCGGCGTGGCTTTCGTCACGATCGCGTTCTTCCAGGGTGTTTACGACGGCCATCGTTTGCTCAACGGAATCTGGCAGGCACGCAAGGTTTTCTTCGCCTGGATGCTGGCGCTGACAATTCTGGCTGCCGTCGCCTTTCTTTTGAAGTCGACGGCCAATTTGTCGCGCGGCACGACCATCTTGTTTGCGGTCACAGGTCTGGTCAGCCTGGGCGCGCACCGTGCGGCCTGGCGCATCGGTCTGGCGTCGTCCTTCGCCAAAGGACGTTTCATCGACCGCAGGGTTGTGCTGCTTAGCCTGAAATCGCTCGATTTCACCTCGAATCGCTTTAAAGATTTGCGCAAGAACGGGTTCCACGTCGTACGCCACGTTGTCTTGAACGCGGCACAGGATGAGGCAGCGCTCGATCTCGAGATCATGAATGTCATCCGGCAGTCACGGACCGCGAATGCCGAGGAGTTCCTTCTGGCGATCGACTGGAACGAACTGCCAATGCTGCAGAAGCTGAGCCAGCATCTGCGGATGGTTCCGCAGCCGATCCGCCTGTTGCCCGATTTCCCGATCGCCGATCTGGTGTCGCGGCCGTTCCTGCCGGTCAGCGGGACCGTCGCGATCGAGATCCAGCGGCCGCCGCTGACGGTGTTCGAACGGGTTCAGAAGCGCTGCCTCGACATCGGACTTGCGTCCTTTGCGTTGCTGATGCTGGCGCCGCTGATGATCACGGCGGCGATCCTGGTCAAGCTCGATACGCCAGGCCCGGTCATCTTCCGTCAATCGCGTCGGGGCTTCAACGGCAAGCCGTTCCAGATCTGGAAGTTCCGCAGCATGACCGTGACCGAGAACGGCACCACACTCACGCAGGCCACCAAGCAGGACAAGCGGGTGACCCGGGTCGGTCGCTTCCTGCGCCAGACCAGCATCGACGAGTTGCCGCAGCTCTGGAACGTGCTGCGCGGTGAGATGTCACTGGTCGGACCGCGCCCGCACGCGCTCGCGCATGACAATTACTACGACCAGCTGATCAGCAAATACGTCTACCGCCACCACATGAAGCCCGGCCTGACCGGCTGGGCCCAAGCCAACGGCTTCCGTGGCGAGACGCCGACTATCGACCTGATGGAGAAGCGCGTCGAGTACGACGTCTGGTATGTGAGCAACTGGAGCATCTGGCTCGACATCCGGATCATTTTCCGGACTGCGGTCGCGCTGATGTATCAGGAAGCCTATTGAGGCCAATCGCGCGCGGCTCGGCGAAGCGTGCGTCAGATGGCTTCAGACGCCGAGCATGCTGGTGCCTCGGATCGTCATCCAGGTGAAGTTGCCGGTCGCATAGGCACCGGTGTCGATATTGGCACGGTTTTTCAGCTACTCAAGATGGGGCACCGGCGTGTGGCCGTGCACGACGAATTTCCAGAAGGTCTGCGGGCTTTGCAGAAACCCCTCGCAATGAAAAACGACCGAGAGCTCTGATCACGCCGGCCTCGGCGGCCGGTTCATACAATCGGGGCTGGCTCAGTATTGAAACACCAGATCAGGATTACGGGGATTTACATACCTGACGTAAGTCCGGTTCGGACCATAGTAATAATGCGGTTCGTCGCTCTTGGTGCGCGGATCGACGGTGTAGGGATAGGCCGCCTCGAGCGAGCGATGCCGAACATAAACTGCGTCCGGGCAACCGCATCGCGGACCGCAATAAGGATTCGGCCCACGATCGATCTGCAGCACGCTTGCTGCGGGGCGGGCTTTTCGCGGATGGGCGACATAGTCGGCGGCGTGCGCCGGCATGACCGAAATGATCACAGTCGAGGCGAGCGCAAGAAGGCCGACATAGGATCGTGACATCGCTTTTTGTTCCCCTGATTGCGATCAACCTTAGACGCTCGCGCCTGGAGGAGCAACCGGCCCGATCTTGCCGTCGGAAAGGTGATTGAAGTGTGGCCCAGATGGATCAGTAAGTCCGTCTGCGCTTCATGGTTGCGCTGAATTCATGGCCGTTTGGTGCCCGAATTTTAGCGGCGCAGTGTCGGAACGAACGACGGATCGATCGATTGAACCGCATCTTGGAAAAAGGACTTGCCGAGGTCTGACGCCCGCCGATAAGCCGACACGATCGCGGGTTTCAACTCGGGCCGGCGGGTCATGATCAGCTGAATGTCGTTGCGTACGAGGTCCTTGACGTCCGGAATAGCGAGCGCATCGAAGCGGCCCGCCATGTCGAGCCGCACCGGCATCAGTCGCGCGTCGTTTGGCGCGGTAAAATACGTCATCTTCAGCGCCTCGACCACGACGGGATCGCGCGGGTCGCGCTGGGCCTGAAGCAGCGCCAGCGCCAGCCACAGTTCGGGATTGTGAGGCGAGATCGACAGCGTCTGTCTGACCCTGGCGAGGGCGTCGGCATGCTCTGCGGATCGTACGGTTGCCGGCTTTTGCCGGCCTGACTCGATCGCCTGCAGCGCGGTGATCAAGGCATGATTGCTTTCCAGCTCCGATCTGAAGGGAGAGAGCGTTGCCAGCAAGGAGGGCACGTGTCCAGCCCAGGGCGAGCGGATCCTGGCTGCATCGGCCGGAAATGCCGTGCGCTCCAGCGCCGTCATCTCCGCTATCGCCGAAGCAATTGCATAAATTCCGATGGTCAGCGCCAATGCCGTCAGAAGGATGCGAAATCTGCCCACGAAAGTCATTCCCGATGGATTGGTTCAATGCAAGGCCATCTAATATAACGCCGTCTTATGGCGCGAGCATGCTGTCGCCTAGCGTTTGACGCCGCCGGTCCGGCCTGAAGATTGTGCAAGGCCAAGTCCGACCATCACTGCCACGATGATCTGCACCGAGGGGCTCGAGAGGCTTGAATTGAGAAAGCTCTCGCAGAGTACAACCAGAATGCCGGCGGCCGCAGCCGATGCGAAAAAGGCGTCGCGTCCCCGCCGAACGGCGCCGCGAAAGGTGGCGAAGAAAAGCTGGGCGGCGAAGCCTGCCAGGATCACAAGCGCCAAACGTCCCGACTCGATCGCGATCAAGACCGCGGTGGAGGGGGGAACTGCCAAAGTCGTGGCGCCAAGCTCCTGGTAGGCTCTCGACGTCAGCCCGAATGTTCCGACGCCATTTCCCAACCACGATGCATCAGCGAACACGCGTTCCGCCAGTGCGACGGCTTCCGGGGCGAAGTTGACAAATCCAACCAGACCCGAACCGCCGGACTGAACGCGCGGCAGGGCGATGGCGACGGCCATCGCCACGACAACTGCAAACAACATCGCCGACGGCCAGGAGCGAAATCCCAGGCGGCGGACGGCGACAACGAAAACGATCACGGTCAACCCGAGGCCACTGACCACCAACAACGTGCCGCGGGCGAAGGTCGTCATTGCAGCGAACGCTACGGCAATTCCGGACAGACCGGAAAGAATCCCAAACCACAACGGGACCGAGGCCAGATTGCTGATGTCCTGCTGGTGCAAGTGTCGTTCGATTGCCCGGGCAATGAGCGCGCCGTTTGTCACTATGGCGAGCGCGGTTGCCGCCGGAAACGGACTCGTGGGCCCGCCTGCATCGGCAATCAGGCTTGCGAACAAATCGAGCCGACCGAGCAGGACTTCCAGCGACATGAAGGTCGTTACTGCGCACAACACAAACAAGACCGTTTCGGCCCTGTGGCGATCCTTGGTGATGATGAGGGTCGACACCACCAGCGACACGTCGACCATATAAAGAAAGAGGCCTCGCAGCGTGGCGCCGGGATCAAGGCTGATGCGGCCCGGCAGTGATGGATCGTTCAGTGCGATCGAAGTCGTCGACCAAACCGGGTTTGCAAGCGATGGAAAAGGCAGCGGCAAGGTCTGCAGCACCATCCAGGCGAGTGGAAGCAGGATCGCGAGTGAAAATCGTTTCAGCAACTGCGCGGTTGATGCGAGTTCGGACTCCGCTCCCTTTGCCGCCGTGGCCAGCATGATGGCGGCAACGATCGCGACCGCATGCTGCGCGAAAGCGCCGTTAGCGATTGCCAGGATCGGAGTCACGGCCAGCAATATGGTCAGAAGGGAAGAAGCGATCGACAAAATGAGAGACTTCGAAGCAGGACTGGGATCGAGGCTGGGATGGATCTCGCCGCGGCGAGGGGCGCCGGCAGCGACTATCGCATAAGCGGACACGCGACGCCAACGCGGTCGGCCGATCACATCGCCGCGGCTGTCAGCTTCGGCTCGCACTCCCGCACCCAATGTGAGAAAGTTCCCGTCGCGGCTGAATTATCGGGCGGGACAGTTTTGCGACAGGTAACCGAGAGCTGTAGACAATCCGCCGATCGGCACCGCTCCGCGGATCGCGGTCGGCTTGGTCGCAATTTCGACCGAAAGCTCGGTTGCGCCCTGCCAGTCGCCGGCCGCAAGCTTCGATGCGTCCGCGGGCAACAGGAGCGCCGCGCCGCCCTGGATCACAGATGCTTCGAACTCTGCCCGCTTCCCTCCTGTTATCAGGGCCACGTTCGGCCGCGTCGAGCGCGACAGGGGTTCGAGAACGATGAGTACGATTTCAATACCGTCCCTCCCGCATTGCAGGCTCAAGCCCGCCAGGCGCGCATCCGATTTCGCGCTGTCGGCAACATGCATCGCTGAAATGGCGTCGGCGCCGCCGTCAGGATTTCTGCTCTTCACCAATCGCCAGCCGCCCTCAAGCTGTGTCGATTGACTGCCGGTCTCGACCTGTCTGAAGGCCTCTTCATCGCACCGTTGACGCTGCTCAGGGCTGACGCTGGATGCGCAATTTAGCATGCCCTGACGCGGCGGCTCGGCCCGGCCGGAACCATCGGCCACAATCAAAAGAGCAGCGCAGAGCAGGGTTGCACGCACCAGCGCAGACGGAACCCTCACTGGAACCGGATCTTTCATGTCTTACTCAACAGTCGTGTCAACACAGATGCAGCGCAACTGTGTCGCCCGGGCCAATTGACATCGCTTCCTTGGGTAGACGACGTGTACGAAATTTTGTTGTCAGGCGAGATGGTTTCGGGGCTCAATGTGAAACGGGCATTGCAGCAGATAAATGGCTCGGGACAGAAACCGCGCACGTGGAACACATGAAGCAAGATTTCATTTGCGCCCTCGAATGCATCAACAACCGCTGACTTGCCTGGAACTTACGCGTCGACGCGATGCAAATTAGGCACGCCTCTGCCTAATTCATGATCGCGTGAGCGGCTGCCTGTAACTGCGCTGCAACAACATCCTGTTATTCCTGGCTGCGACAACGTCTCCTTATTCTGACCATCTCCTGCGGCTTCGTTGGCACCACTTCGGATTTTGGCCAGGTCTGAACTTGGTTGTAATGGGGAATAGTCTTGAGGCGCAGCGTTTTACTATGGGGAGTCTTGCTCGGCATTCTGCTGTCTTCGGCGGGGTGCGCGATCATGCCCATGTCCGGTCCCGAAGATCACGTCATCAAGAGTGAGGTGACGCGATCGGGGCCTGAGTATGGTCTCGTTAAGCTTACGCCGACGGTGGTCGATATCCTGAAGGAATATGGCCCCGGCGCAATCGCCGGGTCATTTCCTGATCACCGGCCGCCGGCAGGCATCAGGTTTGGCATCGGCGACGTAGTTGCGGTGTCCATCTTTGAAGCTGCTGCAGGCGGGTTGTTCATTCCGGCGGAAGCCGGCGTGCGGCCGGGTAACTTTGTGGCGTTGCCAAACCAAAATGTTGATTTGAACGGCTTCATCACCGTTCCTTATGCCGGCGCCGTCAAGGCCAACGGGCGGACACCGCGCGAGATTCAGCAGGACATCGTGAAGGCGATCGGAAACCGCGCCATCGAGCCGCAGGTGGTGGTGTCCCTGGTCACGCAAAACACCTCGCTTGTTAGCGTGCTGGGCGAAGTGAGATCACCTGCTCGTCTGACGGCGAATGCAGCCGGCGAGCGGGTCCTTGACTTGATTGCGCGCGCTGGCGGCCTGACGGGGCCGGGCTGGGAGAGCTGGGTGACGCTGGAGCGCGCCGGTAAGCGTGCCACGGTTCCGTTCGGAGCCTTGATGTATCAGCCGGCCAACAATATCTGGGTCCATCCGGGCGACACCATCTATGTCTACCGCGAACCCCAGGTCTTCCTCGCCTTTGGGGCGTTCACGATCGGAGGAAGTTTTGGAGGACAGGCTCAGTTCCCGTTCGATATGTGGAAGATCAGCATGGCGCAGGCAATGGCCAAGGCTGGCGGCCTGATTGATGCGCAGGCAGAACCCGCGGGCGTCTATGTCTATCGGCGCGAGCCGCGCGAGCTGGCGGAACGACTGGGCGTCGACTGCTCCAAATTCGTCGGGCCGCTGGTGCCCGTGGTCTATAACGCCGACTTCCGGGATCCAGCCGCCTTCTTCCTCGCAAGCAAGTTTGAAATGCGGGACAAGGACGTGCTGTTTGCCGCGAACGCCGCCACCGTCGACACGGCAAAGTTCCTGCAATTCGCCCGGCTGGTGATCGGAACCGCCAACGACACGATCGTCAGCGCCAACAACGCGCAGATCCTGAAGATCAGCACGCGTCAGTGACGGATCCCTGGACGAGGACGCTTGGTCGGCGCCGCTCGCTCAGCGCTCTGGCCCGAATTCACCGGAGCCGACGCCGGGGATCGATACGATCGGATCCTGGGTACGCCATGCCCGATCAAGCTGAAGGCGGGAATCCATCCGCCTTTTGCGGGTTCCGCCATGAGCTGCTTGCGGATCGGTCCGAGGATCGGCTGGGACTTTGCTGGTTTCTCGAAGTGTCGCTAATCGCGCCGCCCTGACGGATGGCGCTCCAATTCCCGCCGAACCGGATAGGTCGTCCGTCGGACGGTGCTCAGGCGAGCGCCGCGCCGATCGAGGCATGTGAAGCCTTCATACGCTGATCCACTCCGCCCAGACGCTTTTGGCGTTTGGCGCGGAGGAGGGTCCGGCACGCCTTTGTCCGGATCACGCGTTAGTCGACATATCCGTATCTCTTGTAGTACCGATTGCGGTAGTAGCCCGCGCTGTAGATATCGTAGCGGCTCATCACCGCCATGTTCACCTTGTTGAGGACGGCGCCAAGCAGGCGTTCGCGGACGACCGGGGTTTCGTTGAGCATGCGTTCCACGATATCGACCTTGGCCTTGGCCCATTCGATGACGAGAACGTATGAGTCCGCCAGCGCACCGGTGGCCCGAACATCGATTACCGGTGCGAGCGGGCTGAGGTCGAGAACGATACGGTCATAGTGCTCGCGCAGATGCTGGAACAATCGTTCCATTTGGGGCGAGGCCAGCACGTCGCTGGAATTGGAAAAACGCGAGGTCACGACGCAGGGCAGGAAATGCAGATTGGTCTGCGGATCAATCCAGACCGCGTCCATCCAATCAAGCCTGCCAAGGACGACGTCGACCAAGCCGGCCTGCGCCGAGGGCGCCAGCCTCGCCGTGAGGCTTGGATTGCGGATGTCGCCGTCGATCAGGAGGGTACGGGACCCGCCTTGGGCCACGGTTTGAGCCAGCGCCTCGCTGATTGTGGACTTCCCTTCATTGGGAAGTCCCGAGGTGATGCCGATGACCTTGTTGGTCGATCCGTAATTGCTGAGGTCGCATGCGAGCTTGATCGAGCGAAAGCCCTCGGCAAAACGCGAGAAGGGCGAATTGATCACGTATCTGCCGACGCTGTTGTCGGCAGTCAGCAGACGGTCGCGATGCGGCTGCGGGTGATTGGCACCGGGTTCGGAGTTGCGCAGCGGCAGACCCGGAGCCGTGGCGCCGATCGGCCTTGGTGCCGCCGGTTGGGGTTTCTTCGGCCGCCTGTTGAACAACCTTCCCGCTCTGGATAGCAGAGGGTGCCCGGCTATTCCCATGCTCTGCTCGCTACCGATTGCCGGAATGGAAGCGATACAGCTGGTGTGAAGAAGCTGCTCCACCTGGGACACCGTTCGGAATACGCGGTCCATCATGTCCAGCAGGACGGCGACGAGCCCGGCAAGGATTGCGCCGCCGATCAGCGTGGCCAGTAGAACGAGCGTCGTCTTGGGCGACGTCTTGTTGGGAGCGTTGGACGCCTGCGTGATCACACGCGCTTCAGTGATCGGAAACGATTGCTGCTGAACCGAGACCATGTAGAGCTGGAGGAAGTTGTCGGAGAGCGCACGGGCGCTCTGCGCATTGCTCTCCAGATCGCGCAAGGCAATCTGCGCCTGGTTGGTGCCGTTGGATAACGCGATCGTATCGTTCAGACTCTTCTGACTGGATTCCTCGCGTGCTTTCGCAATCGCGAGGTCGCTCTTGTAAACCTCGGCCGTGCGCCGCAACTCCTCGGTGATCGAATGCCTGATTTCTCGCATCTGGTTACGCAAATTGACGACAGCAAGGTGCGAGGGACCATACCGGCTCGACCAGTCAGCCTGCTTCGCGGCGTAATCGAGGTAGGTCTGGCGCAACTTCGTGATCACCGGGTTGGCCATTGTCTCGCCGACGGTCGCCAGGTCATTCAAAATGACGTTGGAGTCGTTGTCGTCCGCGTTGAGGATGGCCGTGATCCGCTCGAGCTTCGCTTGCGCCTCGGCGCGCTGAGCGCGGGCCTGCGTCAGCGAACTGTTGATCTCCGCCAGCTGCTGCTCGGTAAGAAGTCGTCCGCCCGCGTCGACGATGTTGTTCTTTTCCTTATAGTCGGCGACCGCACGCTCCGCCGCGGAAGCCTGCGCCCGCAGTTCCTTCAATCGATCCTGCAGCCAGACCGCGGCCCGCCGCGACGCCTGATATTTCAATTCCAGCGAATCGACGATGTACCCTTCGGCCACCGCATTGGCGACCCGCGCAGCCTGATCAGGCGAAAGCGACTGATAGGAGATCTCGATGACATAGCTCAGGCCGACGCGCTTGATCGAGAGATTGCTTGTCAACCTGCCGATCGCGATCCGCATCAAAGCGGCTTCGGACGGGGGCGATACCGGAAACATCCAGGAAAACAGGTCGGAGACGCTGGAGAGCAGTCCACGCTCATTGCCGGTGAATTCAGGCGAATCAAGCAGATGGAGATCCTTGATGACGGATGCCGCAATGGTCTCCGATTTGAGGACTTCGACCTGGCTGTCGACCATGGCCGAATCGATCGGACTGTCGCCGCCCGCCGGCGCCTGGGTCTGCAGGCCCTGCATCTTGCGGCTGTCGATCAGGAGTACGGCGGCGCCGGTATATCGCTTCGGGGCCGTCAGCAAATAGACGCCGGCCAGACCGATGCACAGGCACATCACGAAGATCATCACGGGGTACTGGCGGCCAATCAGCGCGACTGCAGAAGAAATCGTCTGCTCCAGCGAAGCCAACTCTTGTGTGGGAAATTCAATCTCGCGAGGGGGTGTGATTCGAGTTTGAAGCATCCGGCTCGTCTACCTGACCTGGGTTCCTGGATTGTGCCGTGTCGGAGCAAGCTGAGACGCGTCAGCCCTTGCTGAACGCATCAGCGAACCGAACGTGCCAAATAAATGTGTCAGGATGAGTGCGGTGCATCATAATATCTCCGGAACCCGCCCAAGATCGCGAACCTGAGGAGGAATTGGCAACGTACCGGTTCAGGACGACACTTGGTCAAGTGCGGTCCCGGCCCGATTCTGCCCGAGCAATTCCCATGCCGGTCAGCGGCGACATCGCGAACGAGCTGGACGTCTGCATCAAGAAATCGGCAAGACAATGGAAGGCGGGCCAGCGAACTGATGCAGAGCGATCGCTATCGGCAACGCTTGTTCCCATTTTTTCGCCATTTTGTCTCGACCGATGACAGATATGGCGGCACCCTGCCCATATGACTGGGATTGCGAAGGGAGCGCCCATTTCGACGGCAACCTCAAACACCCAATGTGCGCCCGTTCCCAAGTTCCAAGGGCGGGAATGGGAACTTTCGGCGGGGTCGTTTGGAAATATCAACGAAACGTGCCGGCACCGGTGCCGAGCCGGGATGTTCCTTCAGGCACAAGCCCGATCCCGATCATCAATCAAAGTCTTGCACACGGGACTCGTGCTTCCACTCGTCTAGCGAGCTTACCACGTCGTATTCGAACCTAAACCCGCTGGCGGCCAGGCGCTTTGGCAGGATGTTCGTGGAGAACCATAATTTCCGGATGCGCTCGCGATTGATCCCGGTCTTGATGCCGACCTTGTGCAGCATCTCGAACGGAAGGACCGCTAAATTCATGAACCAGACCGGTATGGTCAGCCTCGGCTTCCTGTAGCCGGCGGCTTGAGAGAAAGCCGCGCAGATCTCGCTGATCATGTAGCGGTGCTCGTAGCAGAAATTGTAGATCGATACGCCGTCGTTGCGAGCCGCCATGAAAAGCATCGACGAGACCAGGTCCTTCACATAGCCGCATGATTTGATCGTGTCGCTTCGTCCGGGATAGACGAAAGCCTGCCGTTCCAGCAGTCTCGACAGCCGCGTGAAATTCCCCTGCTCGTAAAGGCCGTAGATAACGGCGGGGCGAACGATCGTGAGCCGCCTGGCCGCGTCCTCCGATTGCCACAGCCGATGGATGGCTTCGGCCGAGAGCTTGGAACGCCCGTAGGCACTGACCGGCGCGGGCCGCGAATCCTCGTCGAGCGGGGCTTCGCTCGGACCGTAGATCGATATCGAGCTGGTGAAGGTGATGTTCCGGCTGCCGGTTTCCTTGGCAAACCGGCACACGTTCACGGCCCCGAGGACGTTGGTGTAGTAATAATCGCCCTCCGGGTGGCCCGGCGTGGTGTGGATCGCCGCCAGATTGAAGATGTCGGCCGCAACGCCGTCGCCGAGGTTCGGATCGATTGCCTCGCGGACGTCGTGATCGAGATATTCGACGCCTTTAACCTGGGCCCGCGGTTTTCCGACGTCGACCGAAATCACTCGATCATAATTCCTTGAGGCGATTAGCCGGGTCGCCAAGTGTGTTCCGATAAAGCCCGCGCCTCCGAATATGACAGCTTGAGTAGGATCCGGCATGTGCTCAAGGCTCAATTCGAGTGAAGACATTCGCCGGCGCGCGGTAAAGTTCGGTCGGCTGCGGAGTTTTCCATGATCTTTCCCCCGCGATGGCGGCCAGCCGGCGCGCCGTCAAGCGGAAACGGATGAGCGACGGAAGTGCCGGCGCGGCTGATCGTTCCACGACCATCAATACAGCTCACGGTATTCAAATCTGAACGCATTCGAGTTTCCGATACCAAGCAGCCTTTGCAATTTTTGGTAACCGCTCAGCGAAACGACGATGCAATCCGAGTTGCCCGCATAGCAAACCTGAACCTTGATCGATTGACCACAGACGTTGTTCACGAGCACGGCCTGATCCATGATCTTGGGATTGACGATTTGCGGGTACGACGACGGATGGACCGATATGCAAGGGGTCCCGTCCATCGCCTTGTGGGCGGGCGCGTAGGTGCCCGGCATCGGCGGAAAGGGATTGGTTGGTGCCGCCGATACGCCGGTGCCTCCGGTGATCGGTGCGGACGACCGGCCGTAGCCCGAAACCTGTGCTCGCACGCCCGGGGCAAGAGCAGGAAGCGCGATCGTCAAGCCGCATAGAATTCCGGCGATCCGGCAGATGTAGCCGGGCAGGTGACTGTCGCTCATTGTCGTCCGCCAGGACATGTGCTCAGCCCTTGTTGAGTTGGACTTCCCGAACGATCGGCAACATCACGGTCATCGCGTCTACAGTTTCGAACGCACTGATCGTTGCGGTTTGGTCGGTGAGCAAGCGGGGCAGGCGCTTGACGAGAACATGGATGTCCCGAAAATGTCCAGTCAGATCCGCACACATGAGCTCCGCGGCAAGCTTCGACATCGAATATTCGGTCATGCCCTGGGGTCTTTCGTCAATTGCGAAGGAGGATGGATAGAATACGCCGATCTTTCGATCCGACTTGAACTCTCGGGAGACAAAATCCAGCAGAGTGTAGAACCCCCGAACGTAATACGAGTTGAATTCTTCAAACAGATCGATGGAGAGCCGCGACGAGCGGCGTCGAAATATCGACGGAGTCGCGAAGTAATAGATGCTCGTGAGAGTGGTTCCAATCGAGCCGAACTGCTTGGCGGGCTGCTCCCGGACGTCAAATGCGACCGTCTCACAGGAGCCGCCGCTTTCGATAATTTCCCTGGCAACGGCTTCAGCATCCGTTTTGCCGACCGCGTATGTCAGAATCACCTTTCCACCGCCGGCCGCGATAATTTTCGCGGTCAATTCACCCAGGCCGCGCGATCCTCCCACGACCAGGGCAACATCACCCGCGAATTCGTCTGCCGCGACCACTCGGCAAATCTCGGCGAGTGCGGGCTGCGTTGTCGGGGGCGGCCGATTGAACGCATCCACGTAACCAAGAACGCCCGCGCCGGAAATACGGGTTCGGACAAAGCGAAAATGTTCATCGATGCTCTCGACGCGATAGCCGATCAAGTCTCTCGTTTCCGCCTCTTTGGTGAAGTCGAGCTCGAGACCGGAATAGATTGAATGCAGGCCCGGAATGACCATTCCGACCAAACGGGTCGTGCAGCCGAGAGCGGCTACCCTTCGCGCACCTATCAGCTTGGAGGCGTGCGGAAACATCGCGGCCAGCTCCTCGGCGGGCCGGGCAAACGCCAGTCGTCCCGCTCGCCCCTCCATTTGAACCAGGCCCAGCGCGGCTGGAGTGTCGGGCTCTTCAACGTCGCAGTCGAACTGATCGTGCTCGGATGAGGAGGTCATCTCGTCACCGAACACCAGCGTCACTTTCATGATGTCGGAACCCGCGACGGACACTTTCGCGCCGAGCCGCTTGGCTCCCAGCTTGGAGACAGTGATTTGCGCTTGCTCTCCCAGGTAAAGCATCCGCGCAAAATGCACGTTCAATCCGGCCACCGTTGGCAAATTCGTATGGTGGGCAGCGATCAGATCGATCAGCCATAGCAAGTCGTGGACCCCGTGAACGACAGGCGCTCCCGCAAGCGTCCGTCTCGCAGCGACAGGGTCAAGGTGCATAGGATTGAAATCGCCGGTGAGCTCAGCGAATCTAACCTGATCGCCAAGGGCGAAGATGCGCGTCCCGATCAATCTGGCCTCGCGTGAGATCGTAACCTGGAAACCCCATGTCGTTGGACGGGCGTCACGCTAGGCCGGCACTTTGGTTTCGATCAACGCGACGAATTCGCCCACATTCTTCAGGTTTCCGATCTCCGACGCCGAAAACTTGACATTGAATGCTTTTGAAACCGCAAGTACCAAACGAATATGAGCAAGGCTATCCCACCCGTCCACATCATCAGCAGTGGTGGTGGGCGTGAGAGCCAATTCGTCGTCGAAGAGAACCTCCTGAAAGATAGCCGTCAGTTTGGGATAGATTTCCGTCTTGTTCACTCTGCTCTCCTTTGCCGAACGTCGTGCCGCACTCCCGGTGCCGCTCAATCAGTGTGGTGCGGTCGTTGTCCCCAGGACCGGTAGCGGAACCGTTGCCAATTGTTCAGACCGGTCTTTGCAGAGAAATGTGTCCAGCACAGTCGCTAGCCTAGTTGACCAAATTTGGGCAACATGCGGCTTGGCGTGCACCTCGTCGGAATAATCGGGGTCGCGGTCGAGATCGCTCATTGTCATCGAAGCAAAAGTGGGCCAGCTGCCAAATTGCTGAATCAGGGTCTTGATCGCCTCCTCGTAGCTGCGTTGGTACGGGCTGTTGTCTCGAAACCAGGCGGGAATGGGAAGATCAGCAAGCACGACCCTCTGTCCGGAGCGCAACAGGGATTCGATTGTGTCATTCAGTAATGCCACCTGGGCACGGGAAATCTCGCCGGTGTGTCCCATCGTGTCATTCCAATATTCCAGCGCCTTTTTCTTGTCTTGTTCGGACATCACCGCCACCTCGCGCTCGGCGTCGGAGCGCTGGGCAGTGTTGCGGCCGACAACGAACTCGCTGACGCTGGATCGCGCCTGGCGCGCGACTTTCTCGATAAGCAAAAGCGGGCGAAGAGCGACCACACCTGCATCAAGCCACTTCGGCGGCAGGACCGCGACGGGACCGTCAGGAGTGCGTCGAAAAAAGCCGTACCGGTATCGTTCGATATCAATGTCCGTGTCGCCGCGGGTTCGATCGGGATCGGCGAACTTCACGTCGGAATCGACGAACATTCCAAACCAGGCGCCGATAACGAAGGTGTTCAACGGGCGATCCCTGTCATCCTGCACGGCATGGACGAGATCGATCACCTGCTTGACTTCAGAGATGTTCGCGCCGCCCATCCCGAGATTGCTCACTTTTGCGCACCCGAGAGCGGCCTGTACCACCTTCTGCCTGAATCCGACCCCGGTATTCGACGCTCCGACCAGAATGACCTTGTTATCCGGGTTATCGAAGACGCTGCGGCCCAGAAAAACGTATTTCGGGACCGTCATGTAGAGAGTTCGATCGGCGGCCTGGAAGTCCCGCGGGCCGCTCGAAGGGTCCGGAAAAACGATGAACGACACGCCAGCAAGCAGCGCGTAGAGAAAGGTGAGCGACAACAAGGTCCACGCCGTCTGTCGAAGGATGTACTTCAATTCAGAACGCCTTGTAGACGAAGTCTGGAGTTTTGTGCAGCAGTGTTGCAACCGCAAAGATCGCCATCATCTTGCTGGCGAGCGCCAGATTGCTGACGATCTCGTCACCGCGGATGGCTGACAGAGATGGCGGGCTTGGCACGCGCGCCATGAAGAAGTCCAGCGTCAAGGCCGCAACAGCGAAAACCCCCACCAGCAAGACGTAGGTGCCCAGAATGCCGGTCAACCCGAGCCGCATCACAAGCTGGGTGAATTGAGGCAGCTCCGTTGCCCAGAGGCAGGTCAGGGCTAGCACAAAGTAAGCGACGGTCAGACCGCGGGCAAAATAGATATAGGCCGTCTGTTCGCTGAGCGCGCGATAACGCTTTTTGCCCAGGCGTTCGGTGCAGGCCAGTTGCCAGAGCTTGTTGACGCTTGCGCCGGCGCCCATCAGGAGACCGTAGATGATGAACACCGCCGTGGTGCCGTGCCACACGCCCATGACGAGAAAGGTGGCGAAGAAGGCCAGCACGCCGAGGTAAGCCGTCAACGCCGGGGCCGGAAAACATGTCATCAGGAACATCAGAAGCGGATTGAAGAGGTAGAACTTGAACCATTGCGACAGCGTCATGTGCCAGCGCTGCCAGAATTCAAGGAAGCTGCGGGCCGAAAACGGCTTGTCGAAGTTCTCCGGCAGTGATTGGCCGAGCAGCGTGCCGACACCGATGACTATGTCCATGTACCCGGAAAAATTGAAATAGAGATAGATCGTGTAAAGCGTGGCGACGGTTGCATAGATGACGCACAGCGTGGGGAACGCCAGGCCCGTCGCCTGCAACTTCGGATTTAGAAAGGTGAAGGCGTATTCGGCAGAGGCCGCGACAATGACGAATTTAACATAACCGGTCGCGATCCTTGAGAACGCCTGATAGACCCGGGACGAGTCGAGTTGAACCGTCGTCTTTCCATCCGCCGCGCGAAAATCCTGATATCGCTGGATCGGACCGGAGACGAAGCAGAGGAAATTGCATGTGAAACGAAAGAATGCCAGCGGACCAATTCGCTCGACCAGATCTCCCGATCTGACATCCACCATGAGGTGCAGGATTCGGAACAGGACGTAGGACAATCCGATGGTCAGGTAGGGAAACTGAAGCTGCCCGAGCCCGCCGAAGAACGAATACCGCTTTAGAAAGACATAGGAACACAGGATGGCAATGACGCCGAGCGCCAGAACGGGCGCCGACTTGCGGAAATAAACCGTGGAAACGCAGACGTAGCCGAGCATCAAAAATGCCAGCAACGGCACCACTTGCGTGAAGTCGGTAAGATAGCTTGCGATGAAGATGGCATTCGCGGCCCCCAGGACCAGCCGTCGATAGGCCACGGCCTCATTGACATGGAAGGCAGCGACCACCGCAGCAAGAAAAGCAAAAAACAGAGGTGATGTGAGACTCATGTAGGGGAAGCTCGGGCTGGGCCGCGATTGTCGCTCGACATTGCCGTCGGTCGGGTTTGATCAGGCAGGCTCAAGCTGCGGCTCCTCGCGCTGAACCACCATCGGCTGCTCTTCCAGTTCAACGTCGGTGCGCAGTGCCCACCGGCTGCTTCCATCGGTGCCGTCATCGAGGCGCGCGAACCCCAATTTGGCATAGTGATCGCAGACCATCTCGTTTCTGTCGCTGCGCCGATAGATCCCCTCCAGCGTTGTAATGCCCGCCGCTCGGGCTCGCAACACGATCTCGGCCAGCACGGCCTGCTCGACGCGGCGTCCCAATACCCGGCAACTCATCAACCAGCTATCGATCGTCCACGTATCGGGGCCAGTGGCCCGACATATAATGACGCAGATGATGCCGTTGTCGCCGAACTTGTCGATCAACCTTGTGTGCAGCGTCATGACGTTTGGATCGGCCTCAGCCTGCTCGACCTGGGATTCGGTGTAACGGCGCGTCGTCAGATTGAACTGGTTGCTCTTGTTGATGAGCTGAGTGACGCGCGCCCGGGTCGTAGCATCGAACGAGCCAAATACGATGCGCATTTCCAGCGAACGCAGATAGGCATCCAGATCGGTAGCTTGCCCCTGCAAGCTGAGCCGGCGCGCATTGGCCTGATACATTTCGGCGCGCGCGCGATCTTCGTCGGAAAAGTTGATAGCCTCGAAATAGCCCGCCGCGGCCAAGGTGCGGGCGTAACTCGCCGGATCAGCATCAAGCTCCGGCACGGCAACTTCGGGAAGCTCCTGCCGGACCAGGCCCCGCTCGACCGGATTGTCATCCAGGAACACGAATGAATCCAGTCCCAGTGCGAGCTCGTTCGCGATCGCGCGAATATTGGTTGCCTTGTCGTTCCAGTTGGCTTGAAACAGCGCAATATGCTCTTCCTTCAGAAGCATGTCGGGGTGCTCCCGGAACGGCCGCCTCGCGACGCTATCGGTGTTTTTTGAACTGACTGCCAGTACGATGCCGCGTGAGCGCAGCATCAACGCGAGCTGCTGTACCGAAAGATGCGCTTCGCCCGTGGCATCGCCCTGGGCGATTTGAATACCTTCCATCCCGTCGTCCCCGATAACGCCGCCCCAGATTGTGTTATCGAGGTCGAGCACAAGGCATCGGCGGCTCTTCCCGCGCATCGCGCCGAAGATACGCGCCACATGTTCGGCGTAAAGCGGCACATAGGCCTCAGCCAAAGGCAGCTTCGCCAGGTTCCACTGGGCAGGGGAGTGCCAGTCGGCGAGCCCTACCGTCTCGGCGATGCCGGCGACGTCGAGCAGCATGTCGGTCGATTGCAACACTGCTTGACAGATCTTCTGGTTGACGCGGTCGATCAGATTCCGCCCAGTCCCGGCCAGCGCGCGGTCAAAAGAGCCGAACAACGCCTCAGGCGGTGCGGCGAGCGTCTGGACGATGCACAGCGCACCGCTGTTGCGTGACACGCCGGCGCGGACCGAATTGAGAAGGTCGACGGCTGCATCGACGGTTTCGGCGGCCAGTTGCTCATTGCCTGGGCAGGGTTGCAAGGACAGCCCGCGGTGATCGATCGCGAGCAGGACGACATCGGGCCGAGCCTTGTTGAGGGCGGAATCCGGCTGCAGCGCCTCCTGCAGAAACTGATCGTAGGCACCCATGATGCATTCCAGGGCAAAGCCGTGACGTGCGGCCGTCGCAATCAGCATCGGGACCATGAGATCTAGCGTGCCGTTGCCAATCAGGCCAAGGCGAAACGGAATGAGCGGAGCAAGTGATTGACCGTTCTCTCGCGCCGATTTGATCGCGCGGCCCAACCGGGTGAGCTGTTGCTCGTCGAGTGCGTGACCAGCCAGCGACCTGATGTGCTTTCCAAGGTCATCGCGTGTGTGCCCCAACTGCTTGCAGCGGGATGAGAAATCGGCAGGAGGTTGCGGCAGCCACGCCAGTTCTCGAAACAGTTCCACAGACACGGTCGGCTCACTTGTTCTTGGCGACAACTCAATGATTGCCGCGGCGATTATCGAAAATCCAGACAATAATATGTGCAAGAGTTGGAACATAATTCGACCGATTCATGGCGATTGTTCCCGCGGTCCAGGCAACGCCGATTTTTCTGCAATAAGCGCTGTCACTTGGTCAAAACACGAATTACAAACTCACCTTAACGGTATGGCCGAGGGGACCGACGTGAGCGAATTGATGTTGTCGGTGATCATTCCAAATCACAATTATGCCGACTATGTTGGAATTGCGATCAAGAGCGCGCTCGAAATCCGGTGGCCCAAGGTCGAGGTGATTGTTGTCGATGATGGATCGACGGACAATTCGCTGCAGGTCATCGGTGCGTTCGCCGACAAGATCACCCTGATCAGTCAGGAGAATGTCGGGCAGATGCCGTCCTGCGTGAACGGGTTTGGCAAAAGCTCGGGCGACGTCGTCATATTCCTCAATTCAGATGATGCGCTTCATCCGGATGTGATGAATGAGATTGCGGCAGTCTGGTCCGAGGCCGCCAGCAAGTTCCAGTTCCAGATGCGTGTTATCGACGCCAAGGGCGATCCGACGGGCAACATCCTGCCTCAATTCTTCCTGCATCCGAGCCCTCAGAACATTCGGGAATGGATGGCGACAACCGGCGCATATCCGACCCCGCCGGGATCCGGCAACGCCTATCCTCGTTGGCTTGTCGAACGCATATTTAATTTTAAGTCTGACTTTACGGATCGAGCCCCCGACAGCTATCTACTCGCCGGCGCGCCTGCATGTGGCGACGTGATAACGATCGCGAAGCCGCTGGTGGATTATCGGGTACACGGCCTGAATCACGGCGCATTCCTTGAGCTCGACGACAGTCGCTTTGCGCGCGAAATCGACGTTTCACGTCGACGACACAAATTCTTCACGGAAGTCGCCAGGACCGAGGGGCTTGCTGTTGCAGCCGAGGCATTGAACAGGAACTTCTCCTATCTTTGTTTGCGTACCGCGTCGCATACGTTGCGACCGGACATTCATCCCGTCGCAGGAGATCGTTCGATCCGCATCCTGGTGGATGGCTGCAGGGCGTTCAGCTATCCGCAAGGCCTCTCGGCCTCGCAGCGCGCTTCGCTCCTGCTGTGGATCGTATGCGTGCTACTCTGTCCGCATTCCCTTCAGCGGATGCTGGTAACCTGGCGGTATGCTTCCGCGCAGCGCCCGAAGTGGATCAGGCATCTACTTAACCGGCTGAGGGTCGTTCGGTGAGATCTGGCAGAGACGCCACGCAAGCGGCGGGTCGCCGATTGCGGGAGATTGCCTCAAGGGTTGGGCGATGCGATCTCCGTCGACGGTTGATGGCTCGCCCGCGCATGTGTTCGATTGAAACGAAAGCTGATCATCTGACGCGCGAATTGCCGCGGCGCCAGCGCCAGACTGCTGATCCAGAACAGGTGTTTGATGCGCGCGCGAAAGGTAATTGGATCGCGAAGAATACAGCAGACGGCGGTTACCCATAAGTCGCCCAAAGACCGCTTCGCGTCGCCATCGTGCTCGTCATTCAACTTGCGGGCCATCAGGCGATAGTTGGTAAATACCAGCTCGTTGTCCAGGAAATCGTCGTCGGGCAGCTTTGTGCCCAACGCGGCTGCGTGCTGTCGCAGGATATCGAATTCCTGCTTTCTGATGCTGATGCGGCGAGCGAAATGAGGGATATTCGCCCGGCGCCCATCTTCGCTGCTTCGACTGATGTTTCGGGAATGTATCCTGTACTGGCCCAATGGCTCGGCGATCGTGACAATCCGACCATACAAGGGCGCAATGGTGTTGAGCACGCCATCGTGTGATTCTGGAGGCGTCAACGGCATCACCCGGCTCAAGAACTCACGTGCATAGGCGTTTCCCGATGTGACAGGCCAGACATATGTCGCCGTCCTTGCAAAGCTTCGAGCCGTGCTTTCTTCATTCATGTGCGTTGAAAAATTGCAGAACCGGCGGCCCGCCGGATTTCCGAATTCATCAATGACGTCGAGGTCGTATTGAACTTTGGCGACCCCGGGCCGATATCCCTGTTCGACCAGTTCGAGCGCCGTTGGATACAGCCGGTCGTCCGCGTCGAGGTACAGGACCACAGAGCCATTCGAGATCCGGTAGCCGGTGTTGGAGATGACCTTAATTCCCTGGTTCGGCTGGAAGATCGCCCGCACCTTGTCGCCATAGGCCTCTATCCGTTCGCGCGATCGATCCGTCGAACCGTCGTCTATTACGATGATCTCGTCGGCGGGGCGGGTCTGCGCGATGACGCTGTCGATGGCGCTGCCGATGTACCGTTCGTAATTGTAGTTGGTTATGATTACGCTGATCGTCGTCCTGGTCTGCATGGCGTTCTCGCTGGGAGCCTTCGCTAGCTCTCGGTGTTGATGGCTGACGTGCGAATGCCACGGCTTTCGCATTTAGCTCAAGTGCCCGCCAGCGGAACGGTGTCACGACGTTCGGGACCTGAATGAGAATAATGAGCGGGCACCAGCGTTAGCAGCCACACCATGAGAGCGAAGTCCGGTTTCAGAAGAAGGCCGCCGCTCAGCCAGACGAACAGCAAGAAATTGCAAACCTCTATCCGGGCGCTGCTCGAATATAGCCGGATGACGAAAATCGAGGAAACCAGGATAAAGCCAAGGACGCCGTACTCATAGATCAGTTTGGCCCAGGTCGGATCGTTCACTTCGTATTTTACCCGCAGCAGCATGATCTCCCGCAGATAGCTGCCGGCGCCTTTTCCCAGCCAGGTTGAACCAGCCTCTTCGAAGCTGTGCGCGAGCATGTCGAACGGAGCGACAAAGCGGGCATAACCGCTCGTGTTCGGTGTCGTGAATTCCTGCAACCGGTCAAACCAGGCATCCAGATAGGGAATGTCGGCGATGTAGAGACCGACCAGAACGGCAATCAAGCCGACGAGTGAAGCGATAAATACCGGAATTCGTCGGATCGACCTTGGCAGCACGAAGCCGGCGAAGAGCGCGAGTATACCGGAACCTGAAAATGAGCAGATCAAGCCGGCACCGAGAATGGCGAGAATCCGCAACCGCGCCTTGGCATAGAACTCGATGATCAGCGCCAATGCCATCACGATCGAAAGCGTCGCCGACTCCCGAAGAAAAAAGCCATTTGCTTTTATAAGGCCTGTACCCTCGCGGGTGTAGGCGTAGTTGCCCGCGCTGCGGATTGCATCGGGGAGCAAAAAATGAATGTTCGCCAGGAGTGGCGTCTTCACTGCGTTGACCAGGACGATTTGCACCATCGCAACCACCCCGATGACGGTGGCTGCAGACACGAACGTGTCTTCGATATATTCCTGCACGTCCCGCAGATCGCGCCGGTCAGTCATGCGAAAGGAGAACGGGGCCAGCAGCGCTAGCAGAAGCAGTAACGATGTCCAGGAGGTGGAAGAACCGGAGTACGGTATTCGAAGAGCCGCCAGGGCTGCGGCGCCGGTAAAGAGTGAAAAAGAAAGAAAATCCAGCGCGACATAGCCGGACACCAATAGGTAAGCCGCGCATGATGCATAACAGATGAAGTCGACAGAAAGGGGAAAGTCCCCGATATTATAGGCGATCTGCGAAAGAAACAGGAAAGCGATAATCGCGGATCGTACCGCGAATTTTCCCGTCGAGGTCAACTCGGCGCTGTAATTGTCCGGGTCTGTCGCTGGATGGGCAGTGTTAGCGATCTCGTAGCTCATTCAATGTGTCCGATAACAGGCAAACGACCCGACGATTCCTGTCATTTTCACTGTCGTGCATCCGGCGCGGTGTCGGCCGACTGCAGGAAAACCTCTCGCAGGCCCTGGACGCCGGCGGCAAGCCCGAAGCGGTCCGAAAACAATTTGAAGAGAGTTCCCTGATTTCGATTGAGAGCATCCAGATCGTCGATGTTGTGAACGATGGTTGAGGCGAGATCGTCGAGACTATCCGCAAGGAACATAGCCGACTGCTCCTGAGGCGTGGTGCCCGCCAGCGCATCCTTTAGCCCGAATATGGGCAACTTCTCAAACGCATAGTCCATCGCCTTGAGTTTGAAACCGCCACCCAACAGATCTGGAACCAATCCGCCGCGGGACGAAAGCAGATAACCGGAGATATCTGCGACGCGACCGTGAAAGATCAGGTGTGGTCTGCAGTGGACATACTGATTCATGATGGTCTGCGGAACCGTGCCGACGACGTTGAGGGTGATTCCGTGAAGTTCCAGCGCCGGCAGGAGTGCATCGACAATCAACTGCAGGTTCTTCTGCTTGGCGATCCAGTCGAACGATCCGAGCAGAAGCAGCGATCGAGGGCAGTTTGCGTCGATGACGCGGGGCGCGCTGGTCTGTCCGAGATAGATCGGCGGCACGACATGTACGTCGCCGGCGAGGGGGCGAAAGTAGGTCGCATCCGCATCTGTGATACATATGACGGCATCTGCGGCCCTCAAAATCCGATTCTCCAATCTTCGATATTTTTCGGCGTCCAATCGCATGACGACCTTGCGCAGAGAATTGTTGAAATTGCTTGCGATCTCTGGCCGGATCTTTCCTTCCGCGTTGTGGGCGACATAGCAGATGGAGGCGTTGCGGCGGCCTCTTAGAACGACCGACAGTAGTCCGGAGGAGTAGGCATGATCGATGACGATCCAGTCCCAGGGTTCTTTCAGCAATCGCTCGAGCGCCTGTTCGATTTCGGGTGTGCCGAGGTTGTAAGCGTCGCGCGGCAAGGGCGACAACAGGCTGAGCAGGCCAGAGCTGCGGAACGGCGGTGCATCGATACAAATGGTGTTAGGCAGACCAAGGCCGTGATCGGCAAGCGGCTGCTGACTTCTCCGCGTTCCGACCACGCTGAGAGCGACTTCGTTCGTCATCGAGAGCGCCTTCAACAGACCCGCAGAATAGAGCGCGTCGCCGCTGAACAGCGGCATCGGGAGCCGGCCTGAAATCCAAAGTACCTTCTTCATCTTACCCCAACACTCGCTATTTTCCTGGCGCGCATTTCTTTGATGCCGGTCGGAACCGGAATTCCGACGAGGCGCAAACAGAGACCGAAATGCAACGGCCATGAGGCGCCCGGAATCAAAAGTCGAACTTTCCTCGTTCGGACGTCTTCCGCACCACTGCGTCCTGGCGGAGCAGATATATGTTCATCAGCAGGCGTCGCAGAGCTTCCTTGGATTTCCAGAAGAACCAGACCACCCGGTCATATACCGAGGGCCGCTTATCGGATTCCGATTGCTTGTTGACCGAGGAGCTGGACCCCAGCTCGAGACAGGGGAATGGAAACAGCGCGTAATTGTAGAGGCCATTTTCCCAAAACCGGTCCATTTCCCAATCGATCGGCCGGCTGATGGTGCCGACCGCCCGTACAAAGGAACGGGCCTTTTGACTTGATATCAAGTAAGCCTGAGTACCCATCGGTGCTTTCTTGAACCTGATCAGCTCGCGTTGTCCCAGCCAGACGATGTGTCGTGACCTCGCCGCGTGACGCGCGTACAGCCGAAGATAACCAATGCCACTGGTCTTGCAGAGTCGGACGAGAGCTCTGTAATCGAAGCCCGGGTCAAGGAAGACGTCGTCCTCGATGACCAACAGCCAGGATTCCTGCCGTGAATCGGCCAGTTCCGTCAGAATGTTCAGATGACTGGCGGCACAACCAATCTCCGATTTTGACAAGCCTCTACCCCAAAATCGAACAGATTCGGTGTTGTTGTAGCGGGGCCGATCGTCGCGCGGTTCACGAAGCGCGTCAAAAAACCGCCACGGAATTGAAAGCGGCGCCAAATTTGTACGTATGCGTTCACGACGAACTGAATCGGGAAAGCTGATGACGACAAGACTAAGTTCGGATTCCATTGCAATGCCGATCTCCTCTCGGGCAGCCCTATGTCCAGAATCCGGCTTTTGCGCGTCGCATGTGTTGCCCCAATCGCGTCAACTTTGGCCACGCGGCCGGCAGCTCGCCGCCGAACCCGGCTGGTTTGTCTGTCGCTGGAAGGCGATGGCTGACAATCCAATAACGGCTTGATTGTAAATATAAAACTGAAGGATCATGCATGAGGCATAGCACCATCGGGAAATTGTTCCTGGGACTGATCATGATGGGATTGATCAACTTTTCGGCAGCACCCGCCCATTCTGCGGGCTGGGAGTTGGTGTTCTCCGACGAGTTCGATGGCGACGTGCTCAACCGCAACAAATGGGCGACGCGATACATCTATCAAAACGAAACGATGGATCATTTCAACGACGAGAAGGAGCGCTATCGCGATAATCACGTTGTGTCCGGCGGTGTGCTTAGTCTGGTGGCAAAAAAGGTCCCGGGATCGGATATCTTCGAATCCGCGATGATCAGAAGTCAACGGACATTCTACTACGGCTACTATGAAGCGCGTGTGTTTCTGCCCAACGCAAAAGGCGTGTGGCCGGCGTTCTGGCTGGAAGCCGATTATGACGCCGACGGCAAGACCTGGCATCCGCCCGAGATTGACATTTTCGAGTATGTGATCAACGGCGTCGAAGACAAGGCCAACTCGCTGCATTCGAACACTGTGGGGCCCTGGAGCGAGAAGTCCTACACCCACGTCGACAAGAATTTCATGCTGAAGTTTCAGAACATGTACGCCAGCGAAGACCTCAATCAAGGTTGGCACACGGCGGGCTTTGTTTGGGCGCCGGATCGGATTTCACTGTTCTGGGACGGCCGTCTCATCTACACGCGAATGTATCAGTGGCTCCGCAAGGACGGTCAGCTTGGACCCCCTGCCCACGTCGACCTTAATTTCGCCGTCGGAGGCGCCTGGGCCGGTCGGCACGGAATCGACGAAGCGGCGTTCCCGCAAGCCTTCAAAATCGACTCGGTCCGGGTCTGCCAGTTCACGAATTCCGATAAAGGAACGCGTCAGTGTGGCCCGAGCGAAGTAACGCCCGATCCGAAGGAGTTCGGATATTCGGCGGCGATCAACGACATGCCGAAGCCTGCTTTTCTGGCGGTCGACAAAGCGGGTGACAAGCAGCCCAGCGCAGGCGTCCTGGCATTGAACAGCGGAAGCCCGCTCAATGTCGTCGTTCCGATCAGCGTGCCCGAAAACTATCCGTCGAATCGGCGGCTCCAGGTTTCGGTCTACGACCCGGCGACACGATCGGTCGTTGCGACCGCGGATCGCCAGTTGCAGGACAGTCTTGCAAAGAAGCGGCCCGACGGTGCGGGCCTCCTTGAGCTTTCGCTGCCTGCGATCCAGCACCCCGGCAACTATGTATTGGACGCCAAGCTGACATCCGAGGTGGCGGGCGACAATGGCGTCAGACAGGTACTGCCGAGCCCCGTGACATGCAGCACGGCGGTGGTCCAGCCTGTCAAGGCGCGCTCCTGCCGGCTCTTGTCGCTGCAGGTGCACTGAGCCGACTATGGCAGTAACGCTTGCGCGGTGTCGCCGCTCGCGTGGAACAGGAGCTAAGTAGTTCGTGTGTCGCAATCCTCACGATTTTGGTGGCGATTGCGGTGTCTCAAGCGAAGATCTCCATTGGGCGCCGACTACGTCGCGTTTTCGTCCAATTGGGAGCAACAAGGGAGATTAGCAACTGACGTTGGTGCCGATTCCATCGTAACGCGCGTGACGAGCAAATGGAAAAACGTCTGCCGAGGCAGGTAGGCGGTCGGCCAGCCCGAGAAGGAAATCGAGCGGACCTATGGCCGGGAAGCCATCGTCAAGCTGATGGGCTCCGAAGGCTTTGGTTTCGCCGAGGATCCGTTCGGATTCCAAATGGGGTCACCGGCCAGGCGCGCGCCGCGGCTCGTCCTCGAAATCAGTTTCGGCGTCAGCGAAAAGCTGCGCCATTCCACTGCGAACCGGTGGTTCATTAATTCCGGCGGCAGGTGCCAGCCAGGCGTCCCACCTGGCAGTATCCGGGTTCGCCGTACGCGGAGCAAGATTCAAAGAGACGGCGTCCGATTACGTTCAAGTAGAGTCCCTTGCGACATCAGTGTGGTTGTGTGCTCTGCCCCACCAAGACACATTGGACATTGCCTAACTTGTCCTTGCGCATCAGCTTCCGGAGCATCTTTCCCGGCTGGTCGAGCAGCTGCGATCCCCTACCGCCGATATGTTTGTCCATGTCGACGCCAAGGTGCCGATCGAGCCGTTCCTGCAAGCGGCCGGCCCGGATGTGCATTTCACGTCGACGCGAATTCCGGTTTACTGGGCCGACTACTCGCAGATCCGCGCGGTGCTGCTGCTGATCGAAGCTGCTTTGGCGGCGCCTCGCAAGTACGACTATCTGGTTCTTCTCAGCGGAGTTGATTATCCGCTGCGTTCGGCTGCGGAGATCGAGGATTTCCTCGCGCAGAACAAAGGTTATGAATTCATCAATTGGGTCGCCATGCCTTCCGTCGTCGCTTCAAAGCCGCTGTCGCGGCTAACGGACTATCATGGCCGGCCCGGATTGATCGGACGACTTCGGACCAAAGCCCGTCGGTTGCTGATCAAACTCCACCTGATACCGAGAGCGCGCGACTACAAGGCCTATCTGGGCCAGGGCTCTTACAAGTGATGCATGCCAGTACATCCAGACCTTCGTCGCCCGGAACCCACGATTCATGAAATTCTTTGAGAATACCTCTTCGCCGGATGAAATGGTCGTTCAAACCATCCTGGCGAATTCGGCTTTTCGTTCGAGAATGCGCCGCAATCTCACATATGCCGACTGGAGCGACGGAGCAACAAGTCCGTCGCCGATCGGCGAGCGTCATCTCGCGTTGTTTTGGGCCAATCCGGTTCTGAAGGCAGATGGCCCTTATGGCTCCGGCGAATATCTGTTTTGTCGCAAGGTCATGGATGCGGCCCATATCGGACCGACTGGCGGCGATGATTGCCGGACGAATCGCGACGCGTGGCGAACGCGTGTTTGGCTCGGCAAGGAAATGAAGCCGGCGAATTTAGTCCGACAGGGAGCTTGAAGCAGCTCGCGCTGTTTCGGCCGCTGGAACAGAATGAGATTCGGCCACGCGTTGTTGACCGCGGTAGAGCCTCAGCAAAAGTGTATTTAGCGGAGCTTCCACCAGTCGGTAGACAATTGTGCCGGAAATGATGGCCAGAATTGCGAAGACCGTAACGATCAGATCACCGGGAAACCGTGAAAGGTCGATCAATTTTCGGGCGATGTCCCGGCTTTCGTAGATCACGATAACATGAAAGAGATATACGGAGTAGGATGCGTCCCCCAGCAACAGCAGAATCCGGGGACATTTGATGTGTGCGAGTTCGAGCTTCAGGCAAGATAGAAGCACGATCATCGACGGAACTCCCCAAAATACGAACCTGGCGCTTTCCGGGAATGCAACCGCCGAGCCGGCAATCATCAGCCCCAGGCCGATGAATAGGACGGGCCATGCGTACGCTGCTGTGATTGCCTGTCGCTGAAACAAGCTGCCGATCGCGCATCCGAACAGAAATTCGAAGACAATGGTATTGCCGAAGAATTTCGATATTGCGTCCTCTCCACCGAATATCCAGGCGAGGGCGTTCACCGAACAAAATACCACCGCCAGTGGGCCAACGATGCGTCGTCGAAGGATCGCGACGACGGCGGCGAAGCAGAGATAGAAAAACATCTCGTAAAACAGTGTCCAGCCGACCCCGAGGATCGGCTGCACGTTGCCGTTTTCGTCGAACGTCGGAACAAATGCAAACGCTCCGGCGATTCGGCTCAGGGAAATCGGCGGCAAGGTGTCGATCGAAGAGTGACGATAGAAGCGAAGGAAAGCAATTGCGATAATCAGCAATGTGGCTATCGCATACATCGGATAAACGCGAATTGTCCGCCTGATAATGAAGTCCCGCGCCGGCTTCTTGCGGTTCACATAGGCAGGAGAGACGAAAACCATGATGAAGCCGCTGATCAAAAAGAAGATGTCGACGCCAATTGCACCGACTCCGACAATTCGTTCGGAGCTGAAGATCCAGAAGCTGGGAGGAGCGGCATCCGCCGGCCAGTTGGCCGTGAAAGCTCTTGCCGCATGATGAAAAACAACGAGGGAGGCGGCGAACCCGCGCAACACTTGCAACGACGACAAGGTATTCAGGGTGTTTGCTTTGGTCGACAAAGTTCTCTCCACGGATCTGGAGCGCAGTGGCTCAAAGCCAGAGCATTCTCTTCGAGAGCGACATCCAGCCGCGCGGCCAGAAACCGAGCGCGGTAAACCGGGCGAGGTCCTTCGGCGTCGGCTTGATTCCGTAAAAGGTGGAGAACATCTGCAACATCAATTTCTGCCGGGCCCGGGAATCCTCCGGGAAATGCAATTTCGAGACCAGCTCGTAGGCGGTTCTCACCCGGTCCTGCTTGGATGAGATGCGATCCCGGCTTGGCGTTACGTCGAAGCGATAGAGTGGCATATCCAGTAGTCGGGCGGTTCCAAATCGCTTGACGATCCTGATGAAGAACTCGAAATCCTGCCAGGCCGGCAGGTTCTTGTCGAACAAGCCCGCTTCTTTGAACGTCGAGGTTGGGGCAAAGACCTGATTGCCGATATGATTGGCTTCCGCCAGATCCGCGAATTCCACGGTTCCTCTCTTCTTGGTGACAAAGAGCTCCTTTCCTCCACTCAGGAAAACATCCTGTGTGTAGATGCACGAAACGGCAATGCCGTGCTTCGCATACGATGCCCAGCAATCGTGCAGCGCGCTCAGCCGTTGCGGTTCGAACGTATCATCATCGTCCAGGCCCGTGATGAAGTCGCCGGTTGCGTGGGTTATGGCTCTGTTTCGCGAGGCCGGCGCCCCCAGGGCGCTTTCGTTGCGCAGCGCGCGAACCCTCTTGTCGTCGCGGACGATGGATTCCAGGAATGATGCCGTCCCGTCAGTGGAAGCGTCGTCAACCACGATCAGCTCAAAATCGGTGTATTGTTGCGCGAGTACCGATCTCACGGCGGCGGCCAGTAGATCGCTTCGATTGTGCGTCGGGATGTAGACGGAGATAGTCAAGGAAGGTCACCCCTCAAGAACGGCGGCGCTTTTCGCGGATCCGCTCGGCTGATCCACATACCGGCGTCGGCTCCATCTTCTGGCTCAATTCCGCTAAATTCAAACATCAGACCACAACCTGCGCAGTCGCCTCAACGCAAACCGCGTGGTTGCTCGGGCGACGTAGTAGTCAGTGAACGATTGAAACAGCAGATTCCCGAACGCCCGGTTTTCCAACAGCGCTCTGCCCCGGTATTCGCCCGTAAACCGCTTAAGCGCGGATATTCTGGAGTTCAGCAGCCGTACCATCTCCTGGTCGTGCGCAATGCGCGGATCGCGAATGAGGCGGGCGGATTGGGCAGCCACCGCGCGATAATCGACCGTCGTTCGGCTCCATCCAGAACCTCGGTGCGTATATAGGTAGGTCGGAGCGGGAGAAATGACTATTCGCCCGTCAGCGAGCAGACAATCAAGCATCATCAGAAAATCCTCTCCGTGCCGCGAGTGGATCTGATAGGAAATCGATCGGGTCTTGACGAAAGCGGCCTTCAGCATTGGCTTGAGCAAGCCCCAATCCTGGTGATCCAGAAAAGGCCTCGCATGGGCGACATATTCATACCGGTCCACGACGCGGGGACGATCGTCTTGTGGGATACCTGCAGATCCGCGGGTTTCGGAGTCCGGATCAAAATAGCGGAAATTGCTGAGCACGATGTCGGCGCGCCGCTCGACAGCGATCAGGCTCAGGCGTTCCAGATGGTCGGGGTCGTAGGCATCGTCCGCATCGAGGATCGCCAACCACTCTCCGGTCGCAGCATCGATGGCAGCATTTCGCGCGATCGCCGGCCCGCCATTCCTGGGAAGCGCGACGACGCGAATGTTGGAATGGTCTCTGGACAGATCCCGGGCAAGTGTCAGCGTAGTGTCGGTCGAGGCATCGTCGACGATGATGATCTCGCCGGGCCTGAGTGTCTGGTTGAGGGCCGAGGTGACCGCCCGCTCGAGGAAAGAGGCGGCGTTAAATGCCGGAATAAGCACCGATACGGCTGGAATGCTGGCATGTTCCATGGGTAACCCGGATGATCAGCCGCGCACGACGTGCACGCCATTGATCAAGTGCCTGACCTCAGCAACAAGATCGAGAAGACGATTCCGACCGTGCGGCGTAATCACCAAAATCGCCGCAAAGACCGCATAGCTCGAGACAAGCATGAAAAGCAGGGACCATATGTTCGCCGGCATCACGCCCTGCAGGACGTAAACAGCGAGAACGACCGGCAAGCTGGCGAACAAATAGGGGACCAGGCCAAGGAACAGGTTTTTGGTGTCTATCGGACCGGTCTTCGTGATCAGCCACCACAATATCGGCCCCTGAACGACGCCGAAGCCGATATACGCACTCGCAACCCCGAGGGGGCCGCCAGGAAGTCCTGCAACGATTGCGATGGTAAAGCCAATCGAGCTCACGATTCCATACTGCCTTAGCTCGCGTCCGCGGCCCTGAGAAAGCAGCAGCCAATTGGTGCTGTGGCTGACCGGCGCAAACAACGCACCCACCGCAAGAATGCCGAAGATTGGACCGACCGCCTCCCATTTTTCACCGAGAACGATGTTGATCAACTGCTGGTGAGCTACCAGCGAAAAGAGCGAGACCGGAAATGTGAGCAGCAGAGCCAGGTCGAGCATTTTCCAGAATGCGGTGCGGTACGGCGCTGGTTCGTTCTGAATCCTTGAAAGCAACGGCAGGGCGACTTTTGAGATCGGACCCATGATCTGGTTCAGGGGAAGAAGCAGCAGACTGTAGGCTCGATTGTAAACGCCCAGCGGGGCTTCGCCCCAAGCCCTCCCAATGAGAACGTTGTCGATATTTCTGGACAGGAAGTTGAAGATGTTGAAGGTGGCGACATTGGCGCCGAAGTGCAACAAGTGGCGTGCCTCCGATATCGCGCTCGTCTTTGGAGCACTTGGCCGCCAGCGCACGCCTAACCAAAGCAGAACGAGGGCAACGAGTGAGCCAGCCGCTTGATTTAGGATAATCGACCAAATACCAAATCCGCCGAGCGCCGCTGCTACGCCGGCGATCGTCCCCGCGACCAGCGACGCGAGCTCCACCGCAGCAAGCTTTCCGAAGGCGAAATTGCGGTTCAGCAGCACACTGTGCTGAGCCCCCAGGGGACCCACTACCATCAGCGCGCCAAGGACGGCCACGACGGGGGCAACCCTGGGCTCATGGTAGAACGAGGCGACCAGGGGCGCCGTAACGACGATTATCGATGCGAGCGCGACTGTTACTCCGAGATTCACCCAAAACAGAAACGACAGTTGCTGGTCACTCAAATTCCGGTTTTGGATGGCTGCTTGTGACAATCCGACATCTGCAAGAAGGGTGGCGAAGGCCAGTAACGGTGCTGCCATGGCGACCACGCCAAAATCCACCGGTGTGAGCAGGCGCGCCATGACGATGGTGTATAGGAATTGGATGACGAATTTGGCCGCCTGCGACAGATAGCTGATGGCGATCCCCTTCCGGGAGGCCGCCTTGAGGTCCGAGCGATCAACTTCAGCCGATGTGGGCACCGCGCTATCCATTTTTTCTCAACGTCTGTTCGACGAGATCGTCGAGGCATTTGGCTGGTTGCCGCTTGCGAGGAAATTTGAAAGCGACAACGACAACGCTATCTCTGTAGAACGGTATTGTGATGGCGGGCAGTTCGCTCAAAGAAGATGTCGCTCTGGTCCTTCGGAAGATCTGCTATGCATTTTGGAGCCTTACGAGACGGCCACCTCAGGTACGAGCTCAGAGAATAATCGTTCTCTACCTCATAGGCGCTAAATCCCGCCGCAAGTAGTTTGTCGAAGACCGCCCGCGATCGTCCCGATGCATCTTCGGACATTTCGATCAGAAGGCGCATCTCGGGACCGTAGAGGTGCAGCGTATCCACCAACCGCTCAAGGACGGGAAGCTCGCCGCCCTCGATATCGATCTTTATCAGCTTTACGGAGTTGCGCTCCTCCTCGGTCAGGATTTCATCCAGGGGTTTTGTCGCGACCGTTTCGATCGGAACCAGATTTTCACGCTGGATAGGCGAGGTCCGCCCCTGATTGCCTCTATCCCCGCCGAAGAGGGTGAGTTCTCCGTTCCTGTCCGAAACGGCAACCTTCACCAACCTTACGTTCCGAAGGCCATTCCGCGACAAATTCCTCCCAAGCTGCTCGAAGATCGAGCGCGACGCTTCGATCGCAACTACCTTGCCGTTATCGCCAACCGACTTGCTTCCCAACAAGCTGTCGTAGCCCACATTCGCTCCAACATCGATGAACGTGTCCCCGGGGCGTAGCACCGATTGGATCAGATATGAGTTATGCGGCTCCCAAATGTTGAAGAAGAAAATTCTCTTCATGATGTGGTCGTCGATCTCGCAATTGATTGCGGCACCAAAATACGTGCGGCCGGTAACTTTAGGGCTTACACGCTTCACGAGACGAAAGTAACGGTCGAACACGACCTCTCTCGCCGATGGCAACAAACGGATCACCGCGACAAGAACTCTGTTTGCGGCGAAGAGAACCCAGCTCGTAGAATCCATTCTTCCATAGGCCGTCATAATATCTCGCTGATGAGTGGTGATGGTACGTTCGCGCCGCGTCAGAGAGCCGGAGCCCCTGCTGCATGTGGGAGAACGACTTGATCCCTGTGTTTGCAGGCGTGATCATAAGCCATTTCCAGGCTTTTTGTTGTCTGCTTGATGTCGAAGCGCGTTGTCACGAATTGTCGTACTCTCTCGGATATGAAACCGAATGAACCGTGAATGGCATTGTTCAACAAGTTCGAGAGCATGTCGACGTCCCCCTCTGCAAATGCAAGGCCGGTTTCCCCCGCTTGCAGCCCTTCGGTTGCGCCTCCGCGGGCGGAGGTAATGACGGGCACGCCGCAAGCCTGGGCCTCCAGCAGCACGAGCCCGAATCCCTCGGCATCTCCGCTTTCCGCGGTGACGCTGGGGAGACAGAAGACGCGGGCTGCGTCGAGTTCCCGCCTCACGTACGCACTTGACTGGGCGCCGCGGAAATCGGCATTGACGCCAGAGTCTTTGTGCAAGTTGCTCAAGGCTTTGGCGCAGCGGCCCGTCGCCCACGACTATAAGTCGAGCGCCCGGGACTTCCCTTTGGACCGTGGACATTGCCTCGATCAGATACCGGCAGCCCTTTTTTTCAACAAGTCGGCCGACAAACAAAACATGCGGCGGTCGTTGCGCGATGGGAATGCCGCCTGGCGTGAACTTGCTGGTATCGATGCCGATGTAGTTGACGGTGATTTTCTGCCCGGGAATGCCGAACTCGATCGCGCGCTGACGAATTGCCTCGGAAACGGCAACGAATCCGACGCCTGGTTGCTCCGCCAGGTTCAGCAGCCGCCTGGGATAGGTTCGCATGGCGGGGCCGCCTTTTCCGGCCTCCCACCAATCGCGGTACGTGTTGATGTCATAGCCGTGCAGGGTAACGAGCATCGGCAAATTCAGCGCCCGGGCGAGCGGCCAAGCGTCGAGCGCATCGGGTCCAAAATGGGCGTGAACAAGGCAAGGGGCCTCGGCTTCCAGACTGCGCTTGATGTGCGATGGAATGCTGCGAAGCAGCCGGTGTGCTTTCCACGACACTCTGCTCGAGAAAGCAGGACTTCGCGGCTCCGATGATCCGAACATTCAGACCGTCCAACGGCAGTTGATCCAGCCGTTTGCGCCCGACCAGCACGGCTCGCCAATCCTCAAGAGCGAGGACTTGCTCCTTGATGAAGGTTTCGGAGACCGGCAGCAGCTCGTTCCGGTACACCAGCACGGTCTTTCTGTTGATGGCCACGACTGCCGTGCCTCAGCGACCGGATTGACGGCGGCGCGCGCGTCTCTTCATCAGTCGACCCATCATCAGTGTTGCCAACGTCATGAATATTGAACGACCGTGACACCCGCAATATCCATTCGCGCGGGAAAGTCCTTCGGGTTGGCTGGAAGACCGGCCAGCCCGCCAACGGCCACGTCCATCAGCATATACCATGCGCCTGAGCCGACCAAATTCGGCATCGCGTGGCAGGGTCTGCCGTTAAACTGGCGGACGATCTGCGTCGCTCCGAGATAGCAGCCGAATCGATTGAAGCGCGCGAAGATGTCGGCGTTCGGTTCGATCTCGCCGAGCTTGATGGGCTTGCGAGAGTTTTCATGGCCGTTTATGAAAACCGACCTTCGCGGCGCGAAGATAAATTGAGCGCCTGGATCGCTGGACGTGCCCACAGGGCTGTCTGCCGCGACGTCCATTAGCGCTCAAAGTGTTTCTATCCAGAAGGAAAACCCCTCGGGCTTGCAACCCAATGGTTTGGTGATTGTTTCTATTTGAGCGCGAAGGCGTTCGTCCTGTCCTGCAAACCAATTCGGCAAGAGTATTTTGAACGGTTGTTGGGAGCACAACATCATACCAGCCAAAATGTATTGCTCGGAATAAGATCGTCTGTTCCAGCGTGGGGGATAATCCCAAGGAAGGAAGATATCATGGATTTGAACAATGATGCCCGGCTCAAGGCGCGGCAACAGTTCAAGAAAGAACACCGTTACATCCGAATTTGTAAACGTCCGGTGCGAACCATCGAAAAACAGGACGTCGCCCGCTTGCAATTGATCAAATAGAGAAAGGTCGCAATCTTCAAAGGGTTGGCGAATTACGTTGTCGCACAGGCTGTCAACTGAACTTCTGGGGTTCGGATCCAAAGAAGTGATCGTGGTTTTAAGCTTCCCATGATTGATGGCAAAGCGCGCAAACTTTGTCGAATTGCCGGAGCCAATCTCGAAGTAGCGCCTCGGCTTTCGGGAGACCAGAATTCCGATCAGGGCCACCGCGTCGAGGTCCCTAAACCAAACGTTCTGCCAGCCGGGCGTCGTGGATAGCTCGTCGCTGGTGAGCGGTATCTTGGAATAGATGTCCTCGCAGCCTGAGAATCGTTAAATCAGGCGGAAATAATCGGCTCGACCACGTTCAAGGACTTCTGCAAGTTTGGCGTGAGGGGGATTTCCGAAACCCCACCGTGGCTTCGGGTCGACAGGATAGTATTCATCAACGCCGTAGCCCCATTTCCAATCTGTTTCGGAATAAGGATGCAGGTCAAAACCAACTAACTTCGTAGCGGTCCGGACCGTCTTCTTGATCTGACTCAGCATGAAAGACCCTAATCTGAGACCGGAGGTTTCAAAGAAATACTGGACTTGAATTATGGCTTTTTGGTCTTGCTTTCTGCGGAACAGATATTGCGAAATCGGCAGTCGCTATCGGAGTGGCAAGAAAATACGCAGCGTCGCTCCGCCTTCGGGTGGACCGGACGTTGATTGAAAAGATCAGAACTTGTTGTTGGTCTGTTGGCTATCCATACTGCACGACCTTCACGCCGCGAATGTACATCGGTGCGGGAAAGATTGACGGATCGCTCGGTGTGGCAACCAAGCCGCCTACGGCTACATCCATCAGCATATACCACGGACCTGGACCGACCAAATTCGTCATCCCGCGGTAAGGCTTGTCGTTGAAATACCAGACGATCTCGGTTTCCCCAAGATAGCAGCCGAAACGATTGAAGCGCGCAAAGACATCAGCGCCTGGCTCGAAGTCGGTCAACTCGACCGGTGCGCTCGAGGATTCTCGCCCCTTGTCGCCAACCCAGTGAAGATTGGTCGTCACGCGATCCTTGGGATAAGTGGGCGTGGAAATGAAGGCTTCGATGACGTCGATCTCCGGCGGCCACATGTCGCCGGCGCGCAGGAGCCATAGCGCGGGCCAGCTTCCAGCCATCTTCGAGAGCCTAACCTCGAACTCGACATAACTTCCGGTTGTGATCCGGTTGAAGAGCGTTCGTGACGTGACGATCGCCGCGGTGTAGGTGACGGGCACCTCGTTCTGCCAACCGAGTGTGATTTTGCCGCCGCGGCCGTCCGAAAGCCCCTCCGGTATGTATTCGGCCTGAATGAACCGGCGTCCAGTCGACGGGTCGATGCCCCACACTTTGGCTTCCGGATTGAGAGCGGGATCGGCATAGTAGCCCAATTCCCGGTTGCCGACCTGCTGCCGCATGTTTGCAAGCCGGCTTTGCCAGCAGGGGCTTCCGTTCGGACGAAAGCCGCTGTCGCAGGCGAAGTCCGGGGCAAGGAGATCATCCGAAAACACGACTGAGCCGCCAGTGGGAAGTGGTGGGAACTCGCGGCGGGGTGCGGCCGTTTGCCCTTGGCCCTGCGCGTGCAGGAGGGCAGGGGAGGCGACCGCCAGGGCGGCAGTCGCCGCGCGACCGAGGAATTGTCTTCTCGTGGAAATCGCCATTGTAGATCTGGCTATGGTTTGCGCATGTCGGCCACAGGGGAGTTCTGAAGCCACTGTCGAAATTCGAACAAGCAGGTGAGCATGGTTTGAAAGCCCAGGACCGCAATGCCGATCGGAAGGGCGACGAGAAGTGCCCCGTAGCACTTCTTCGAAAGCGCATATTGCGCGGCCGTTGCCATCTCGGTGCGCAGGGCCCGAATGCCGGGCCAATCCCGCCGCAGCCAGGCCGATCTCAACCAGCGAACGACATAGACCGCGCGCGTATCGGGGCGGAGAATGTACTTGGCGAAAAAGCTGCCGCGTCCGCGATCGTAAGATCGAAGCAGCGAAGGCACATCCGCCTCTACGCGTCCATGGTCATGCTGCACGACAGGCCGCGGATCAAAACGGGCGTCAAATCCGGCCCACAGTGCGGCTGTCACCGCATCTATGTCTTCGCAGGGGAAGCGGGTTCCGGCGCCCAGTTCCGGATCGATTCCGTCGATGGCTTCGAGCGCAGCGCGCCGAAACGCGATATTTGCACCCTGCAGCAGGCCCGCGTGCAGGAAGGAGCGCCTTGGAAACAGATGAGGGGATTGACCCTCTTCGATGGTAATCCTGGCATGCTGCGGGTTGAAGAGCAGAATGCGCCCCCCGATCACGCCGACATCCGGATAATCGGAGAACGCGGCAATCAGGGCGTCGACATAGTCTGGGGACGGATAGCAGTCATCGTCGGTAAAGGCGACGATCTTGCCGCGTGAGCCCTTCCAGCCGGTGTTTCGGGCGGCTCCTAATCCTATTCTCTCGCCAAAGATGTACCTTGCCATGGAATCATCGGCCAATTCGCTCTTCAGGACGGCTGCGGTGTTGTCGCTCGAGGCGTTGTCCACCCAGATCACCTCGTAGGCATGCTGAGAGCGCAAGGCTCTCAGCGCACCGAGCGTTCTCGGCAATCGGCTCGCACGATTGCGCGTGCAGATCACGATCGATACTTCGACTTCCCTGGTCCAGTCACTATCCACATCAATATCCGCGCATGTTTCCAAGCCGGTTTCGCCGCGCCGTGAGTGCGGCATCGAAATTGGCTTGTCTGTCGGGCCGACGATCAGTCCGCGGCTCCGGCTAAGAAACGAGTAGCGAACAGTTAGGTGGCGACAAGGCGACGACACCAGGACCGTACGCGCACGGCAGATTGCGAACCAAACCGACCAGGCGCGACGCCAGCCGTCTGAGAGCAGTGTGCGCTCCCCACCATTTCGCCTCCTAGGCGGCCAACCTGTTCCGGTGAACCTGTCGTTCGATCCATTCATAAGTCTTCTCGAGACCGGAGCGCAGCGTTGCTGACGGCTTCCATCCGAGCTTCTGTCCGATCACCCGGTTGTCTGAATTTCTGCCGCGCACGCCGAGCGGTCCGGGAATGTGTTTCTTGATCACCCTCTTGCCGGCGATGTCGGAAACCAGATCGACGAGCTGGTTGATGGTCACCATCTCCTCCGATCCAACATTGACCGGACCTTCGAAGTCCGATCGCGTTAGACGGATCGTTCCCTCAAGGCATTCGTCGATATAGAGGAACGAGCGCGTCTGGGTACCGTCGCCCCAAATCTCGACCTGGCCGTTGTTGGACGCCTGCGCCACCTTGCGGCACACCGCGGCAGGGGCCTTTTCTTTGCCGCCCTCCCAGGTCCCTTCGGGACCGAAGATATTGTGATAGCGCGCAACGCGATTCCGCATTCCGTAGTTGCGGTTGTAGGCGAGATATAGCCGCTCCGAGAACAGCTTCTCCCAGCCGTACTCGCTATCGGGCGCCGCCGGATACGCCGAATCCTCCGCGCAATTTGGATTGTTCGGATCTTTCTGATTATATTCCGGATACATGCAGGCCGACGACGAATAGAACAGTCCGCGCATGTTGCGCTTCTGGCAGACATCGAGAATGTTGAGATTGATCGTCGCCGAATTGTGCATGACGTCGGCATCGTGTTCGCCGGTAAAGATGTAGCCGGCGCCGCCCATGTCCGCGGCCAGCTGGTAAACCTCGTCGAATCGCCGGTCGGCGATCTGGCGGCAAAATTCCTGATCACGAAGATCGCCGATGGCAAAATCGTCGGCCTCGGTGTCGGCGAAAGGCGGGAATTTCAAGTCGACGCCTCGTACCCAGAAGCCTTCCTGCTTGAGACGCTTGACCAAGTGACTGCCAATGAAACCACCCGCGCCACAGACCAGCGCACTTTTCGTCACCATCAGATTTTCCTTTCCGCAGTTTTTGCACCAATAGCGTAGTCGAAGACTCTCTCAAATCTGTCCGTTACCTTTTTGATGTCGTAGTTATTCAGCGCAAACGACCGCGCTTTCGCGGCGGCATCCGCGCGCAAGGCGTCATCGTCGAGAAGCCGCAGTGCGGCCTTGAGGAAGCCCGCCCGATCGATAGGATCGACGACCAGTCCTGCTCCATTGCTGCGAACAAGCTCGGAGGCGAGGTTTTTCCTGGGGGCGGCGAGCAACACCGGACGTCCGGCGCAAAAATAGGACTGAACCTTGGACGGTACGGAGAATATGCCCGCTTCGGGTTCGATCGTTGCAACGGCCACATCGGAGGTGGCGAGCACCATGGCAAGGTCGGCAAAAGGTTGCAGCGGCAGCAGAATGAGATTGTCGAGCGACTGTTTGGCCCTGGCCTGCTCGAGATGCGAAACGCCAACGCCCTGGCTGACGGTCACGACATTGGCGCGTCCCTTCACCGCCTTGGCAAGTTGGACCAGCAGTTCGGGATTGTGCTTCAGGCCAAGCGTGCCCGAATAGAGAAAGTTGAACGAGTTATGCAGCCCATGACGGCGGGCCCAGTCATTGTCTTTCGGACCGGGCTCGATGTCGTCGAGCGCGCCCCAATTCTCGATGACAAAGACGTTATCTTCCGAACCGGTCCATTGTTTAGCGAGCGGCGAGAATGAATCTGTGATCACCACCACGGCGTCGGAATTCTGGAACTGCCGTCGCTCCAGGAATCGGTAATAGGCACCGACCACGGCGCCGGGAGGCCCCAGCTTCTTGCGCAACAATTGCGACACGGCGACGCTGTAGAAGTCTTGCACCCAGAACACGAATGCCGATCCGGACTTGCGGCACGCGTCGACGATGGCCGATTGCGCCTCCGTCGGCGTATTTCCGGAGATGACGATGTCGGGCCTCTCCGAATGCAGCAATTGTGCGACGCTCTTTCCGTAGGACACGTCATCGAATCGACGACGCACGAACGACGCCTTGTCATAAGGACGCGACAGCTTGACACCGGTAAAGGAGAGGCCGCGGGGGTCCGAAGAGCCTCTCTCGAGCCTGCCCTTTGGCCCGAGGTCACCGTGGAAATAGGCGTGGCTGACGTCATGTCCCCTCAGGGCAAGCTCACGGCTGAGATCGACCTGGAAAGGATGTCCCGCATAATCGTGTACGAAGATCTTCAAAGCGCCCCGATCCTTGCAACGAGCAAAACGCCGCTATGAAAATGCCTGCAACAAGAAGCTGTAGGACATGTATCGGCGAATGGGATTTGTCTATCTTCGGTCGGCATCATCGTTCGCTTCAGACTTTGCATCGAACCGCATCGATTTGAAATCTGCGGGTTGGTACGTTTAGGAGGCATTCTGCTCGAATGTTAGACATCAGCGAATGTTCATTCATGTTGTTCCCTCTTCTATTCAACGAGTAAGAAGTTCTTGTGTCCGTGTGAATTCAAATTCGATGCCAAGCGCTATCTTTCAGATCACTCCTGCGTTGGAACAAAGATCATCGCAAAATGGTGCCGGCGATTTGCCTCAAAGCGGCCATAGGATTAGCGAATGTATGCAGAGGTCCGCGCATGTCGCTCGCTTGCGCTGCCGATTGTGCTCGCGCGAAATGACGGCAGAACATGGACAGGATAATGCACCGTTACCCTATGAGGTTTCGAAGGCAGGAATCTGCAGTTGGCTCGGCGGTCGCCGGCGGCGCCACTTCCGGCAAAAAGATGTCAGGTTCATGGCGGCCGGTTGAGCGTTGATCCGTCACCGGACTTACCAATAGCTATTGATGCGTATTTAGATGAGGGTTTCTGGTATTGAGGCGCTGCGTGAGATGCTGCGGGAAGATAGAGTTCAAAATTGGGGACGATATGTCATTTAAGACTATTGTGGTTGCGCTGGCTGCACTACTGGCGACAGGCTGTTCCGCTTTCGCCGACCCGATGACGCTGGAGTTTTCCTGGCGTGGATCCAAGGGCTGCGTCACTCTCTTTCCAAATCCCGAGATTCGCCTTCGTAACATTCCTCGCGAGGGCAAATTTCTGTCACTTACGCTGATGCAGGGTCTTCGCGAGATGGGAGGGCAGGAACTGCCGATCCCGGAAGATGGGGTCTTGCCGTCTGGAACAATCCGAACGTTTGGTCCGTGCAACCCTGGCGTATATACGTGGACCGCACTTGTGAAATCAGCGTCGGGAGAAACTCTCTCCGAGGCGCATCAAGCTCGCTACTATCCGACCGATGACCTTGCGCCGGAAAAGCCATAACCGAACCTGCGACCAGCAATGCCCCACCAGCGATTGTGTTGCGTGCCCGAGCGCCGGAATGCGAGAGGCTGCGGTCGCGCCGGTTCGGCCCCTCGGTCGCTGCTATGTGCTTGCCACGTTCACATAGCATCCCGGCGTCGCCGGTCCATTCGAGCCCACGTTAGTTACCTCGTCGATCGCGATCGGCGTCACTTCACGGTAAGTTGCGGCCTGCATCTTGACTGCGTGATTGTGAGCCCGGGCACAATGATCAACGACGAAACGTCGGATTGGCTGCCTATCCTTCGCCCATCTGGAACTTGCTTTCTGACTTGCGGAGTGCAGCCATGTCGCTCTCACCATCACATGATCAGCTCGCACCTTCCGTGACCAGCGCCATACCCACTGGACTGGTGGACCTCGCAGTCGCTATCGGATTTGGCTCGACGATATCTTTCGCAATGATTGCTTGGCTTTGTGTGCTTGCCTTAGCTCTGTGGGCAGGCTTGCGCCGGTTGATATCGTGATAGCTTGAGCCAATTCCGTTGGAACCGCGGATGCCAGGCGGTGTGATTTAGGCGCCGCTATTTCTAAGCCACCTGCAAAAGAGGACGCACGCTTATACAGCGGGACGCGCGCCTCCGGTAGCCTCGCCATCGAAACCATCAATGACGCAGCGGCCAAATGAATGTCGATAGCCGATAGCCTCCGATCAGCGCTTGATGCTGGCAGCCATCAACTGGAACTAACTCACACCGCGACGCCGCCAGATGCCCACTTGGCGGAGTTCCACAATTTCATGCCTCACCAGTAGCCTTCGGATACCGCGGCACCGAACGGTCCGGACCGGTAGAAGACCGGTAGAAGCAGGTCGGCGCCGACCGATCGCCGCCGGCAATTCAAATGAGCGAAATGATCGCCCGCTCACCGAGGGACGTTCGTCCTGTTACTGTTCAGATTGGGGTTCGCGGAGACAGCCGGAGGAACACCCTGGCCGATCGGATTATGGAACGGATTGTTGCTGGGTTGAGTGGCTACGGGCGTGCGCGATTCGGTTGTGACAGGTTGTGAGCGGCTCGCGGTACCTTGCTTTGTCCCTTGCGCAAGCGCGGGAGCGGCAAGGAGGAGCTGAATGATCAGTAAAGGTCGCAGCGGCAACATTGAAGCCTCCATCTGCCCGAACCGGGGCGGTCAAAAGACAAGTTCGTGTTTCTCACTTAAGTTCCCGGTCCCGGAAGAGGTCACGGCTTCTTGCAATCGGCATAAAAGGTGCCGTCAGTAGCGACGATCCGCTCGATGCATTGCTTGGGATCGACGGGGTTGCCCTCAACGGTGAAATCATAGGCCTGGGTTTTCAGGACAAGCGCGTAACGTCCCGGCGTCAGCACCAGCGCGGGTTCTCGTTGGCCACCGGTTCAACGTGGTCGTGATCGTTCGGTATCAAATCTCACGGCTGCGTCCCTGTGTGCGCAGTTGCAGATCAATCCAACCCGTGCGCCCTTAACACGGACTTTTCGTCTGTACCAAATTCAGCATTCTGACTACAATGACCCGTAATCGACGCGGAAGGCAGCGTGTCGTTTGCGGCAGGCAAGGAGAAGGATGACATGTTCGCCGGGTTGAAGTCTGGATGCGTATTGCTTGCATTGGTCTGCATCGCGTTCGGCTTGGTCACCGATTCTGCGTCGGCGATAACCGCCGAAATTGCCCGAAAGTGTAATGCGCTGACCACCAAGCAATTTCCGCCCCGAGAGCCCGGTAACCCGGCGGCGGGAAGCGCGAAAGGATCCGGCCGCGCGCAGCACGACTTTTTCAACAAGTGCGTCGCGAATGGCGGCAAGGTGGACGATGATAACGCTAAATGATCCGACTCAAACCCGACAAGCCGACCGTCTTACCTGCAATCCGGGAAAGCTCCCTTAGATCTGGGCTGCCGTTCTTCCGTAACCGTAGCGCAACAGACGCTTTGCGAGCGCTCTTTTCGGTGCGAAGTACAGGATGGCAATGAGATATGAGGAGCAGGACAGGGCCAGCCGCGTCGCCACCCCGGTCAGAGAATTTCCATCCAGCAACGAAGCAGCCGAGGTCTTTGTGATCGAGGGGCCAGACCGGCAGTTCCTTGGCGCGGACGACATCATCCGCACCGCGCACGATCATCAGGAGGTGTCGAGCAGATGGGAATTTGAAGAAATCGCAACGCAAGGTATTGCAATGCGATGAAATCCGCGCCATTCGCCTGCTTTCACAAACGATTTGGCTAGAACGCGGCTCGTAGTTCAGGCAGCGATGGGGATGCCTCCGACTGCACCTGGTCGAGCACCGACAGGTTTTCGACAAGCAGACAGGTCAGAAAGATCGCGAAATAAAAAATTTGCATCACCGTCGCGCTCACGATGAATGCCGTCACGCCGGTGGCCAAACCCTGCTCATAGCCCAGATACCACGCGGGAACCATGATCAGAAGTGTTGCTGGAACAACCGCGAGTCCGCGAAAAAAACGTCCCAAAAGAACTCCGGCTATGCCGCTTGCGATTATCAGCAATACCAAGATCCACCCCTCCCGTCTTTGCGTCAGCGACGTCCAGGGCACGGACATCGTCTTTCAATCACGGAACTGTTGAAACGATACCACTTTTTTGCTGCGCTGACTAGTCGATTGGTACGCCTGTGTCGGTAGCACACGATATGTCCGGTTTATGTAGCACACGATCTGTCCGGTAATTTTGGTGCCCTTTGGAGGGGCATGTGATGCGCCGGACGGAAGCGCTTCAAGGTGTGCGAATGATCAAATTTCTGGACATTTTAGGTCGGTACGAGGCTTTGGAGTTCAACCAGTTGGAGGCTGCGGAGCTTTTGGGTGTCGGGGAACGAACGTTCCGGCGCTGGTGTCAGCGCTACGAAGAGGATGGCGAGGCGGGGTTACTGGACCGGCGGCTGGGCAAGGCTTCCGGCAGGCGGGTTCCGGTTGACCGTGCGGACGAGGTGGAAGCGCTTTACCGCACGCGCTACGCCGGCTTCACGGCGAAGCATTTTCACGAGCACTTGGTGAAGGATCATCGTTTCAACTGGAGCTACACCTGGACCAAGACCTTCCTGCAGTCGAAGGGGCTTTTGGAGAAGGCCCGGCGCCGCGGAGCGCATCGGCGCAAGCGTCCGCGTCGGCCGTTGCCCGGCATGCTGCTGCATCAGGACGGGTCGCGGCATCAATGGCTTGCGGGGCAGCCGATGCTCGATCTGATCGTGACCCTGGATGACGCGACGAGCGCGATCTATTCGGCGTTCCTGGTGGAGGAAGAAAGTACCGCCTCGACCTTCCGCGCGCTTGAAGAAGTGTTTGGCCGGCACGGCCTACCGTTGAGCCTCTACACCGATCGGGGCTCGCATTACTTTCATACGGCGACGGCTGGCGGTGCGGTCGATCGCGCGGCACTGACCCAGGTCGGCCGGGCGCTGGCGCATCTGGGTGTCGAACATATCGCAGCCTATTCTCCGCAAGCGCGGGGCCGTTCCGAGCGTGTCTTTCATACGCTGCAAGACCGGTTGACCAAGGAGCTGGCATTGGCCGGGATCACCACGGCGGATGCGGCCAATTTGTTTCTTCGTGATGTCTATCTCCCGGCCCACAACGCCCGCTTTGCCATCAAGCCTGAGCAGGACGGCAGCGCTTTCGTCGCGGTTGCGGGTATCGATCTCGGCGAGATTCTTTGCGTGCAGGAGGAGCGCCAGGTCGGCAACGACAATTGTGTGTCGTTCAACCGTTTGAAACTGCAGATCCCGGCAAGTCCTTTGCGCGCGCACTTTGTCAAGGCGCGGGTCAAGGTCCGTCAATACCACGACGGCAGCCACGCCATCTTCCACGGCCCGCGTTGTCTCGGTCGCTACGATCGTAGAGGCGCGACCGTGGACATACCGATTGCCGCTTAAATCCGCTCGGCGGCGAGCCTGTGGACGGCATGGACAAGTCTACGACTTGCCCACCCCGCCCACAGGAGAACAAAAGCAGACGAAGCGGACATTTGATGTGCTACCAAAACCGGCCAACTTAATTAGCTATCGACATTCGATTGGTACGCCTGCCAATTCGCAGGGGCGGACAGCGGAGCTGTTTCCTGGAACATCCTCAGCCATTTACTAACTTCATACTGCGGGCTGTGGCCGCGCTGGAGTAATCCTCTGTGCGAAGGCGCACGCCGGGACTATGCGCCCTGTTCGGTTTCATTCTCGCCCTGCTGTGCGTCGCCCGTCACCCCCGGAACGCCACGCAGCATGTGCGGCTCTGATTTAGCCGGCGGGGTACGAAAATGACCTATCTGGCGGACATATCTCGTGCGGTAAAACAAGCGACGCAATCGACCAGAAACGTCTCGCGTTCCAGGAAGCATTGTTCGTTCAAACAGTCGACCGGGACAATTCCGCTTCCCGCATGAAAGGCAGGTCCAATCTTAAGTCGAGGTCGGAAAAGTGCGAACCCGCGGACATGGCGAGAGACGTTCGATCAAACCGACTCGGGAGTACAGGCCTAGCCCTCATGCCTGCGTCGCTGCAAAAGTGCGACCAATTCCTCAAGGCGTTGTTCGACGATTGCGGGCTGCAAAGGATCGACATCCGGCTCAGGTCGATGAGTCTGGATGAGGTGCAAGTTTGCGCCGGCGGGCTTCGCAGGTTTCGACCCGTGAAATGGATACGTCCCGAAATGAGCGCGTGATGTCGTGGTTCGCTCGCCGTCTTTCCGTCATTGGCGGTTCAGACGCTGCATCTCGCGTCCTCGTGCCTTGATCCGAAGATGATTGCCTGGGTCTGAGCGTGGGCGAAATGTAGGGTTGGATTTTCAGGTGTTCCGCGTGCCGCTTGCGAGAGATCAGCCCGCGCGTGCGATAGCCCGCGGCGAAACCAATCGCGAGCAGAACAATTATGATAAGGAGCCCTGCCATCAAACTATAAGTTCGCTCTCACAATTTTGTTTGCTCCGAAGCCGGCCTGCGACTGTCTATATCGCGTAGTTGACTATTTGAAGGTACGGTTGTTCGCCCTCGCGTGCATCTTAAGCTGCGCTAGTTTGAGGATCATGATCTGACGCGCTCGATTTGTCGGCGACTGCCAATGGAATGAACGATGCCCGGTTGCATATAACTCAATCAAAAAAGTTCAGGAGGAGGTGTCGGCCCAACTGCTGGAGATTCGCCAGAAGATCAATGCCGCGAAGACGAAGTTGCTGATGGCCGATGATCAGCTGAATCGTCTTGAATTAAGGCGCCCCGCTCTGGAACCGTGCAGGGGTCCAAAGGTTTCACGGTGGGCCAAGTCATTCGCGCCTGCGGGTCGCTGACGGAAATCGTACGTGCACCCACAACTTCCGGTCAATTCGATCGCGCATCTCTGGGTCGGGCAGACCGCGGAAATGCGGTTTCCCGCGCTTCGATCGCGCCGGATGCAGATGATGACGGGCAAGCTCGCCTCAATCTCGCATGACCGGCTCGTCGATAAGACGACCAAGCTGCCTTACTGTCTTGGTCTGATAAATCTGTCAGATGGAGGATTGACGATCGTTCCCGCGAGAAATTCGTCGCGGGAATGCAGGTGAATGTGGTGATTGGCCGACGCGCTGAATGTTTCATTCAGGAATTGATCCAGCCAGGCGGCCATTCCGCTTGTTCTGGGCAAAATATGGGCAACATGAGGTGGCCGCATATCTGCCCGTCATTTTGCGGCCAATATCGGAGGTCATGGCACCATTTTTGCGTATCCAATCCTGTCATCGGCAGTTTGTAAGCCGCGTGCAGATTGGGTCCGAGTTGTGGGAGAGTCCTTCGTGCAAGAGACGGGCGTGCATAACGGTGCCTTTGGCGCCGACAAATTCGGCTTAAAAAATCTCAAAGGCGTGAACTGGAACCTGGGTGCGCCCCAGCTTTACCAGTATTCGCTGGCGGCGGGCGAAGCGTTGCTGTCGGCCGATGGCGCGCTGTGCGCCGATACCGGCGACTTCACCGGCCGCAGCCCCAAGGACAAGTTCACGGTTCGCGATGCGACCACCGACAAGAAGATGTGGTGGGCCGGCAACCAGTCGATCACCTCAGAGCAGTTCGAGACGCTGTATCGGGATTTTCTCAAGCACGCCGAGGGCAAGAGCCTGTTCGCGCAGGATCTCTATGGCGGCGCCGATCCGACCTTCCGGATCAAGACCCGCGTCTTCACCGAACTCGCCTGGCACTCGCTGTTCATCCGCACGCTCTTGATCCGCCCCGAGGCGATCGAGCTTGCGAGCTTCGTGCCCGAGCTCACCATCATCGACATGCCGAGCTTCCGCGCCGATCCGAAACGTCACGGCTGCAAATCCGAGAACGTCGTCGCGATCGATTTCGCCCGCAAGATCGTCCTGATCGGCGGGTCTTATTATGCCGGCGAGATGAAGAAGAGCGTGTTCACGACGCTGAATTACTATCTGCCCGAAAAGGGCGTGATGCCGATGCACTGCTCGGCCAATGTCGGGCCCGACGGTGACAGCGCGATCTTCTTCGGCCTCTCTGGCACGGGAAAGACCACGCTTTCGGCCGACCCGAAGCGCACTTTGATCGGCGACGACGAGCACGGCTGGGGCGAGGGCGGCATCTTCAATTTCGAAGGCGGCTGCTACGCCAAATGCATCAAGCTGTCCGGGGAAGCCGAGCCCGAGATCTACGCCGCCAGCAAGCGTTTTGGCGCGGTGCTGGAGAATTGCGTGCTCGACGAGGATACCCGCGAGGTCGATTTCGACGACGGCTCCAAGACCGAGAACACCCGTTCGGCCTATCCGCTCGATTTCATCCCGAACGCCTCGCGCAGCGGCCGCGCGCCGCAGCCGAAGAACGTGGTGATGCTGGCCGCCGACGCCTTCGGCGTTTTGCCGCCGATCGCAAAACTCTCGCCGGCGCAGGCGATGTATCACTTCCTGTCCGGCTACACCGCAAAAGTCGCGGGCACCGAGCGTGGTCTCGGCAATGAGCCGCAGCCGGAATTCTCGACCTGCTTCGGTTCGCCGTTCCTGCCGCTCGATCCGTCCGTCTACGGCAACATGCTGCGCGATCTGATCGCGGAGCACGGCGTGGATTGCTGGCTGGTCAATACCGGCTGGACCGGCGGCAAATACGGCACCGGCAGCCGCATGCCGATCAAGGTCACGCGCGCGCTGCTCACCGCCGCACTCGACGGCAGCTTGCGCAATGTCGAATTCCGCACCGACAAATATTTCGGCTTTGCGGTGCCGACGGCGCTGCCGGGTGTCCCGAGCGAGATCCTCAATCCGGTCAACACCTGGAAAGACAAGGCCGAGTTCGACAAGACCGCGCGTGCGCTGGTCGGCATGTTCCAGAAGAATTTTGCCAAGTTCGAAAGCCACGTCGACGCCGACGTCCGCGCCGCCGCACCGGACATCAAGCTCGCGGCCGAGTGAGGTTTTCGTGTCATGGCGCGCGCGAAAATGTTTGCTGGCTGCCAATGGAATGTGTTGGGTTGGAATTCAAGTGACTCTGGAATATCGGAAGGTAAACAATGGCTCAGATCCCCTCGTCAACGGTTACGTCAAAAGCTGGTCATCGAATCATTCCCCTGATCATGTGCGGCGGCGCCGGGACGCGGCTGTGGCCGGCCTCGCGCGAGGTCCATCCCAAACAGTTTCTGCCGTTGTTCGGGACGCGCTCGACCTTTCAGGAGACGCTGCTCAGAGTATCGGATGCAGCACTATTCGAGCGGCCGATCGTGATCACCAACAATGTCTATCGGTTCATGGTGCTGGAACAGCTCGCCGAGATCGGCCTCGAGGCCGATGTGCTGCTCGAGCCGATGCGGCGCGACTCCGGGCCCGCGATCGCGGCCGGGGCAGCCTTTGCGCAGACCCGCGACAGGGACGCGATCGTTCTGGCATTGGCCGCCGATCACGTCGTTGGCGATGTCGCAGCCTTCGTCGCTGCCTGTCGCGAGGGGCTGACCGCGGCTGAAGCCGGCCGCATCGTGACCTTTGGCGTGCAGCCTGAGCGCGCCGCCACCGAATACGGTTATATCAGTCCCGGCGAGGCGATCTGCGGCGCGGTTCGCGCGGTGGCAAAATTCGTCGAAAAACCGGATCCCGAGACGGCAGCTACTTACATCAAGTCCGGCTATCTCTGGAACAGCGGCAACTTCATGTTCCGCGCATCGGTATTGCTGGACGAGTACCGCAACGTCGACGCGGCCAGTGTACAGGCGGTCGGCGATGCCGTGACCAATGCCGGAACCGATCTCGGCTTCGTCAAGCTCGACGAAAAAGCTTTTGGATCGGCCAAGGCGATCTCGATCGATTACGCGGTGATGGAGAAAACCTCACATGCTGCCGTGGTGCCGGTTAAGTGCGGTTGGTCCGATGTCGGCTCCTGGCATGCGGTATGGGAATTGTCCGACAAGGACGGCCAGGGCAACGCGGCGCAGGGTGCTGCCGTGTTCGAGGATTCCCGCAATTGCAACGTGTCGACCGACCGCGCGCTGGTCGCCCTCGAAGGCGTCGACGATCTCGTGGTGGTGGCGACCCAGGACGCGGTACTGGTGTCGCGGCAGAAGGATGCCAACGGGCTGAAGCGGCTGGTCGCGAAGCTGAAGGCGGTCGCGCCCGAGGTGACCGAGAGCCACATCAAGGTGCATCGGCCCTGGGGCTCCTATCAATCGGTCGACAATGGCGACCGCCACCAGGTCAAGCGCATCATCGTCAAGCCGGGCGGCCGGCTCTCGCTGCAAAAACATCACCACCGTTCCGAGCACTGGATCGTGGTGCGCGGTGCTGCGCGCGTCACCGTCAATGAACTGGTCAAGACCGTGCACGAGAACGAATTGATCTACATCCCGATCGGTGCGGTGCACCGGCTGGAAAACCCCGGCAAGATCCAGCTGGAACTGATCGAGGTCCAGACCGGGAGCTATTTCGGCGAGGACGACATCATCCGCATCGAGGACGATTATCAGCGGGCATAAAATTGCGCAGCATTTGTCGGATGATTTCACTGCGTCATTCCTGATCAGCCTCTACAAATCAGCTTTTCCAAGCGAAGAAATTCAAGTGAGTGGCGAAGTCCGGATCACAGGACTCGGCCAAGAAATTTCAACGCACGGATCGGAAGCTAGCTCGTGCAGCTCCCTATCGCGCGGTAAGTTATTGTTCAGCCAGACTTACCTTATCGATTGGGGTCCAGCAGAGGCACATCTTAGGCTCTGCGCCGACGAGAGGCGTTTCGCGCGGCCGGCGCCTCGAAAACGATCGGCTTGCGGGCCGTCTGGCGGTTTGCCGGAAATATCGAGTAGACTGCCCGGCGTCCCCTCCGGCTCGGCAGGCTTTTCGCGAGTTAAGTAGTTGGCGAAGCGGACCCAGCCTCGGTTTGCCGCGCTTCATGATTTTTCGAAATACGGCGTAGGCGTCGTTTGCGCTTTCATAGGCGCGCAAAGTCGAGTCATCGTTCCCCTAAGCGAGCACGGTGATCTTGGCGCCCTCCGTTTGCTGATAGCGAAAAACCGGCGGAACTGCTGCAGAATTTTCACCCGGAACCAATGCTTGTATTCTCCGCCGAGCGTGCCGGCCTGTCGGTAAATGTCCCGCGTCGGATCGCTCGGGATATCTTGGAACGCAACCTTGAGGACCGCCGGGAGCAGTTTTGCCGCTCGCTTCCTTTCATAGCCTTTAGAGTCTTCTTGCGGGCGTTCTCCACCGAGCCGATTATCACCTCACGGCGTCCGCACCTTGATGCCGCCAAGGGCGTTGGCGGCCTTGGCGAAATCCTGGTCGACGCTGATGAAGGCCTCACAGCCTTCCGCCTTGGCCAGATGCAGACCATCCGCAAAGTCCACGCCCTGCCGCATCGAGCCCAGCGCCTTCGCCGCGGCAGCAGCATCTTTCAGACGCCCGCGAGAAATCGGAGAGGGCCTTGGCGCACCGGGCAGCGGAAAACCGATAGACGCTCCGCAGCACCCACTCGGTCTCCAGCAGGACTGTGGTGCAGACGAAGACGTCATTGTTGTCGATCAGCCTGCGCGCCCTGGCAGCTTGTCCGGTATCGTCGCCCACCAGATAGCGGACGAGCGGACGATAAGATTAGTATCGATTGCGAGCATGCCGCCGTTTCGCCTCGGCGGCGATCCCCGCTTCCATATCCGTGATCGATTTTGCCGGCCCCTTATAGGGTAGGGAGCCAAATACGTCTTTCGGCCGGGTGAGCGCAAAGGCGGGCTTCGCCTTCGGCAGTACGCCCTCGGGGGTATCCTCCACCACCAGTTCCGTTTCGGCGGGCCAGTGCAGCCGTTCCCGGATCGCCTTGGGTAATATCACCTGGCCCTTGGTCGAGACGGTGGTAGTCAGTTTCTGCTTGGCGGACATGGCAGCTTCATTGGGTAAGACGAAAGTAAGATAGCCTGACTTGGTCGGATGGCAACGCCTATGCCGGCACCTCAAGGTGAGGTCATGGCGACCAATATCCATCTCGGGATCGCGGCGTCATTGAACCTGACGACCTCTGCGACCGACCACAGGGGATGCGCACCATTTCCAAGCTAGCTGCCTTCCTTGGCTCCGTCTTGATGTTTTCGAGCGCCGTCGCCGCGCCGCCGGCGGCTTCGCCGGAGGATCGTTACATTGCGGCGCGCGATGCGGCGATTGAAAAGTCGTCGAAACTTTACCAAGCCGGAAAGTTCGACGATGGCGCGCAGAAGGCCGAGGACACGACGCGCGGAGAACTTTTGGCGCAGATGACCGCGATCGTGGGCGACTCAGCTCGCAAGGGATTTGCTCCGCCCATGCTCAATCTCGATACCTTCTATAAGGGAGACGAGGGATTTGGCATGCTGGATGGCCTGCGTTTCGATTCCGAGACCGGCAAAGGCGGCGAGAAGGCGGGAAAGGGCGACGGCGACAAATATGTCGAGCCCGGGGCGCACATCATCGTCACGACGGAGCGGCTGTTCGCGCGTTGGCTGCGCGGCCACAAGGACTGGTGGGACAAGGGCCTCAAGAATGTGCCGCAGCAGATCGAAGCGGCGTTGAAATTCGAAGGCCTCTACACCCAGGCGATTTCGACCGATTCGGCCGTGATCAACTTCAATGGTCTGCCGATCACCAGGCCAGCCTCTGCCAGCTTTGCCTACGCCTTCCTGGCCGGACGCACCCAATCCGACATCCCCAATGAGGCCGACGAGGTCTTCGTTTCGGCGGAGGTGAACGGCAAGGTCTATGTCGCCTACGGTTCGATCGAGCCTGCTGTGCAGGTTCCGGCATGCGCGGCCATCCGGGCCGGTTTCAACAAACGGGCGGAAGAAGCCGACGACAAGCTTCGGTTCAACCAGATCGACCGGAAAGCATACGACAAGCTCGGTGACTTCCGTCAGCAGGGCGAGGATGCCTTCAAGCGCTGCTTCACCCAGCGCGCGCCGCAGCAGGCGTCGTTCACCCAGGCTGTCAAGCAGGCCCAAGCGCTGCTCGGGGCCGCGATCGGAAAGTAGCGCCAAGCCTGCAAGGGTTGGATTCGAGCATGGAGCTTGGGCAAATATCGCGCTAATTCAGCAAAGCTGACGCTGGTTCCTGGATCGCGTATAATTTCCTTGGCCATCGTAAGACGCGCTATCGAAGGAAACTCCATGAGCACCGCCATCAAGCCCTTTCGCATCGCGGTCGGCGACGATGTGCTGGACGATCTCAAATCGAGATTGCGCCGGACGCGTTGGCCGGAGGCCGAACTGGTCGATGACTGGAGCCAGGGCGCGCCGCTGAAATGGATCCAGGAAGTCTGCCGTTATTGGGCGGAGCAGTACGATTGGCGCCGCCGTGAGGCGCTGCTCAATCGCTTTACGCAGTTCACGACGGAAATTGACGGGCTCGACATTCACTTCCTGCACGTTCGTTCGCCGCATCCGGAAGCCATGCCGCTGATCATCACCCATGGCTGGCCGGGCTCGGTGGTCGAATTCCACAAGGTGATCGAGCCCTTGACCAATCCGACCGCCCACGGCGGCAACGCAGCCGATGCGTTCCATGTGGTCTGCCCGTCGCTGCCCGGTTTCGGCTTCTCGGCCAAACCGGCGGCCACCGGCTGGGGCGTCGATCGCATTGCGTCAGCCTGGGCCGTATTGATGGATCGCCTCGGCTATTCGCGTTATGGGGCGCAAGGCGGCGACTGGGGTTCGGCGGTCACCACCGCGCTCGGCGCGCAGGACGGCGAGCACTGCGCCGGCATTCACATTACACTAGCCATGAGCGCGCGGCCCAACGTCGACGGCCAGCCGACGCCGGAGGAGGTGCGGGCGCTGCAGGGAATCCAATATTATGCCGACTGGGATTCCGGCTATTCCAAGCAGCAATCGACCCGGCCGCAAACGCTCGGCTATGGGCTGACGGATTCGCCGAGCGGGCAGGCGGCCTGGATCCTCGAAAAATTCTGGGCCTGGACCGACTGTGACGGGCATCCCGAAAACATCCTGAGCCGCGACGAACTGCTCGACAACGTCATGCTGTATTGGGTGACCGCGACCGCCGCCTCCTCGGCCCGCCTCTATTGGGAGAGTTTTGGGCCAAAGCGACGGACCGCCCACAAGGTCACGATACCCAGCGGCGTTGCGGTGTTTCCCAAGGAGATCGTGGCGCCGGTGCGGCGCTGGATGGAAGCGAGCTACACCGATATCCGGCACTGGCGCGAAATGCCGAAGGGCGGTCACTTCGCGGCATTCGAGCAGCCCGGGCTGTTTGTCCCTGAAGTCAGGGACTTCTTCCGGATGCTGCGCCGGCCCTCCGCATAAAGTCGGCTATCGAAGCGGCGCGCTCGCGGCTAGGCTCCAGGAAATCAAGGCTCGCCCGAGGGGAAGAAGAAGCCGCGCCACCTGAGGAGTGGATAGCCATGCTCGCTTTGGTCGAAGGACACCCGAACGTTGACGTGATCATCTTCTACATTCTGGCGTCGACGATACTTGCAACGATCCTCTATCGCCATCATCGAAAGGTGAGTTAACGGCAACGCGACGGGCGCCAGCCGAAGCTGGACCCTGCGGGGGCTGGGCAATAAGGACTGTTCGCTCGCTGGGCGGACAATGCGGGTCCTTGCCCCGAACCGGCAACCTTCCATTCCACCTCCCGTCCGCCCGCGCAATTTCGGCCCATTAGCCGCCGAGAGGGCTTTCTGAGCCTTCCCTGGCTCGCCCAGGCTGAAAGCCGCCATCAAGGCGATGAATCCGGGCGGCTTTGCCCCCAAAAATACCCGTCACTCGGCACGTTTGTTGCATTTATCTGAGGCAACAAGGGAGTGTGTCGATGACATCCAGGATCCGCCGTCGTGAATTCATTGCAGGCCTCGGAGCGGGGCTTATCGCGGCGCCCGCGATCGTTCGCGCCGAAGGGCAACCGATCGTCATCCGGGCCGGCGCGCTCAAGCTGATCCACTCCATCGCCCCCTATTTCTACGAGCAGTTCGTGCCCGCCGGCTACAAGGTCGAAGTGCTGCCGTTCGAGACGCCGACCGAATGCAAGAACGCGGTCGTGACCAGGTCGGTCGATTTCGGCGCGTTCGGCATCGCTGCCGCCTTGCTCGGTGCCGCGGCCGGCGAGCCGGTCGTGGTGATCGCCTCGACCTGCAATCGCGGCATGGCCATCATCGCCAGGAAGGTTTCCGGCATCGCCTCGATCAAGGATCTGAGAGGCAAGCGCGTCGCGGTGTTTCCGGGCACCACGCAGGAGGTCTTCTTCCTGGAGCGGCTGCGGATGGAGGGCATGACCATCAAGGATGTCGAGCCGGTTCGCGTCTCTTTCAGCGAAATGCACATCGCGTTGTCGCGCGGCGACATCGATGCCTATGTCGGCGCCGAGCCGGGGCCCGGCGTGTCCTTGTCCAGCGGCATCGGTTCGCTGGTCGAATATCCCTATTCGACCGCGATGGGATCGCTCAACATGGTGTTCGGCACCCATCGCGACGTGATCGCCGAGAAGCCGGACCTGGTTCGCGTCATGATCGGCATCCACCAGCGGGCAACCGATTTTGCGGCCACCAACAAGGACGCCCTGGTCGCAATGGCGTCCAGCAAGCTCGGGCAGAAGAAGGAAGCGATCGAAGCTTCGGTCCCCAATGTCGAGCTGACGTGGCGACTGGGGCCGAAGGAAATCGAGGAATCGAAGATTTACGCCGACCACATGCTGGCGCTGAAACAGATCAAGCGCATACCCGATTTCGCAACCTTCATCGACACCAGCTTCGTCGATGCCGTCAAGCCGACCTGATCGTGACCACGCTGGCGTCTCACACCGACGACGAGGCTTCCTCCGTACGCGAGAGGTCATGGGCCACGGTATGGTGGCCGCGCCTGCGGCCGTTGCTGCTCGCGATCACGTTCCCGGCCGTGCTGCTGGCGATCTGGCATTTTTCGACGGTGGGGCGGCCGGCGAGCCTGATCCCGCCGCCCTATGAAGTCTGGCTCGAGCTGAAGGATCTCGCCGTTGGCGGCATCAATGACGATGCCTACAGCAGGACGCTGCATATCCATCTGCTGGCTTCGGTCAGCCGGGTTTATGGCGGTTTTGCGCTGGCCTTGATCGTGGCGCTGCCGCTCGGGATGTTGATTGGGCGCGTGCCGCTGGTTCGGCAATTGATCGATCCTACCATCCAGATTCTGCGCCCGGTTCCGGTCACCGCGTGGCTGCCGCTGGCCATGATCATCTTCGGGCTCGGGCCGCGCTCAGCGTTCTTCCTGGTGTTTCTCGGCGCGTTCTATCCGATCCTGGTCAACACCATCTTCGGCGTTCGTTCAGTCGAGCCGCGGTTGTTCGAGGCTGCGTCCATGCTCGGCTGCACCGGGTCGGCGCAGTTTTTTCGCGTCGTGCTGCCCGCGGCATTGCCGTCGATCTTCACCGGCATGCGGCTCGGACTGGGCTTTGCGTGGGTCGTGATCGTCGTCGGCGAAATGACCGGCGTGCAGACCGGGCTAGGGGCCATCATCATGGAGGCGCGCCAGCTCTCGCGCACCGAGATCGTGATATCAGGCATGATCGTGATTGGCGCGTTCGGTTTTTTGTCGGACCAGCTGGTGATGCTGATCGGGCGGCGGCTGCTGGCGTGGAGTCCGTCGCATGGCTGAAGCGACCATCCCGATCCTGGAAATGAAGAACGTCGGCAAGATCTATTCGCAGAACGGGCGGTCGATCGAAGCGCTGCGCGGCGCCAATCTGCGCGTCAAGAAAGGCGAGTTCATCTGCCTGATCGGCGCATCGGGCTGCGGAAAATCCACGCTGCTTCGCATGGCCGCAGGCTTCGAGGCCGCCACCCATGGCGAAGCCTTGATGTGGGGCATGCCGATATCGGGACCGGGCCCGAGCCGCGGCATGGTGTTTCAGGATTATGGATTGTTTCCCTGGCTCAATGTCCGCGACAATATCGGCTTCGGCCCGAAATCGCGGGGGCGCACCAGGGCCGAAATCCGCGAGACCTCTGATCATTTCATCGAACTCGTCGGCCTGCAGAATTTCGCCGACGTCTATCCGCACCAGCTCTCCGGCGGCATGAAGCAGCGTGTCGCGATCGCCCGCGTGCTCGCCAACGACGCCGAAATCGTGCTGATGGACGAGCCGTTCGGCGCGCTGGATGCGATGACGCGCGAGCGGCTGCAGGACGAACTGGTCGAGATCTGGTCGCGGACCGGCCTCACCGTTCTCTTCGTCACCCATGCAATCGACGAGGCGATCTTTCTGGCCGACCGGGTGGTGGTGATGTCGCCGGGGCCCGGCCGGATCGACAGCGAATACAGCATCGATCTGCCGCGGCCGCGCGATACCGCGAGTAACGCGTTCAACGAGTGGCGGCGCCTGCTGTCATCGCAACTGCACAGCCATCACGGCCGCAAGGCGGGCTGATCGCGTTTCGTTGCAGAGTCGCAGTACTCCGCATGCGACCGGAAAAGACTGACGGGCTGCCAAGACGTCGTTTTGACCATACCGGAAGTCCTGCCTTCCGACGAAACGTCGCGCTGTCGGTGTCGGAAACCAGATGTCGTGCTAAACAGGCTGGGTTGGGACGGCCTTTCGCAGCGTGGTTTTTGCAGGCTCCGCCACCGCTTCTACTTCTGAGCCTGCCGTGTGCTCGATCCAATCGATGAGCCGAACGACTTCTGAGTAAAAGGGGAAATGGTCTTCCCAGATGCAACGCCAAAAAGCCACGGCCTTTTTCATCGCGCATCGCACGCTTGAGGCGCCGAGAAAACAGTGCCAACTGTTCGTTCGAGGACATTAAGGCCGCAGCCCGATGTTATCCTCTTGCGTCGCGCTCGGTCGCTTGACTCCGATTTCTCGAGCGCACTCTCCCCATCTCTGCAGCCCTGGTTACGAAAAGCCTGATTGTCACTGCGCCGACGCAATGTCGCGACGGTCGTGACAACAGGACTTGGTTTTCCGGTACCCGAGACTTCAATTTGCAGGTTGGTACAACCTTGGAAACCACCGATCGACTACTGCCGTCGGAAATCCGAGCTTCACCGGCGAGCGCGTGGTCGGTGAAACTAGGTAGCCCTTATCAATGAGTGCGTTGAGGACAGTCCGAGCCTGACGCTCTTCGTATCCGGTTAGCGCCGGGGCGCTGCCTCGGGCGTACTCGCCGGCCATGACCGCTTCGCGCAGCAGAGGCCAGGAGCCCTTTGGGAGCCGTTTTGCACGCGTCTCCTCTTCAGTCCAAATCTCCATGCGCCTCAGCAGTTCTTCTGGCTCCAGGAGCCCGGCCATGAAGTCGATTTGATCTACGCACGTGGTCAGGAAGAACTTACAGAACCCGATGAGCCCCGCCATCGTGAGATTGCCGCGGCCATCAAGGTCACCGCGCCGCTGTTCGTCTGCCGCCTGCAGGTTGGCTTTGTAATCGGCGACGCGCCGCGCAAGCCCTCGCGAAACGGCCCAAAGCTCGGAGCCAACTTCCAACTCGCGCAACAGCGCGTGCGAGAACAGGCGCGTCACGCGGCCATTGCCGTCCAGAAACGGGTGAATCCAAGCCAGACGATGGTGTGATGCTGCAACACCGATGATCTTGCGCAGCTTCGAAAGATGGGAAGACGAGTAGCCTTCGGCCAACCGCTTGAGGAACGCGGGAAGGTCTTCGGGCGGCGGGGGAATATGAAATCCCACATTGACGTGGTCTTTTCGAAGTTCGCCGGGGACGATTTTGATCTTCTCTTTGGTCGTGGGGTCGTCAATGACCAGCAGCGCGTCCGGCAGGCGTTCGCAAAAGTTTTTGTGCGTCCAGATAATGAAGTCGACGGACAGCGCGGGTGCGGGCGCCTCGCCACGATCGATCATGCGCTGCACTTCAATATGAGCGCGCGCTTCCAATTGCAGATTGCGACGCTCCGGCTCCTTGGCAAGGTCGTTGTTGAGTGCCCTATCGATGTCGATAGGCAGCGTGTTGTGGCCCTCGATAAGGTTCGAGTAATAGCAGTTCATCGAACGCACGAGGTCGCCTACCGAAGCCCGCATAACAGGGTGTAGGCGTCCAGCCAACGTGTTGGCTTTGGCCACTAGGTCCGTAGCCAAATCTTCGAGTTCCTTCCGATCATCTGGCAGGAGGGGTTCCATTGCGGATACGTCCATTTTTGCCGCTTTCTTTGCCGCAAAATATATAACAACACTAATAGGTATATAAAGCTGGCGTCGTCTTCTTTGCCGCTTTTATTGCCGCTTCCAAGGGCAAAAAATAAGCTTGGAACCCTTGTTTCCTAGGGCCAATGGACCTAGATATTGAATAGGACCATTGGCCCTAAGAGCATATCATGCCCCTGGTACGAACGCCGGAAGCTTTGAAAGATGCGCGCGCCACCCTCGGGTTAAGCGCAGACGCCCTAGCAAGGATCGTTCGGGTTGAAGATGGGCGCACCGTGCGCAGATGGGAAGCCGGCGAACGCGAAATCCCGGGCCCTGTGATCGTTATTGTGGAAACGGCAATGGGCTATCTCGATAGCATCAAGCTGATCGATCAACAGCTAGCTATGTTTCGCTCGGGCAAAATGACGAGCGGAGAAACAACTCGTGACGGCAGACCTGACCAGACCGATGCCGACATTGACCGACTAACGATCTCTCGAGAGAGCCTGGTTGAAGCCTTGGAGATACTGACCCGACAGCCCGCCGAGGATGGCTCAGACCGAGTTCATTGGTACACCCTGCAAAGAACAACACCACTGTTTGCCCCGGAACAGAAGGACGAGTGGTCAATCCCCGGCGAACTGAGCCCTGAGGCAGCGCTGGCCTATTTTACCAAGCATGAGGGTTTTGACGAAGGGCTTGAGATTGCTGACGATGACGGCCCTCTTACGGAGTTCGTACTTGAAAAGCGCGAAGTGCTACGCCGGCATGTTGGCGCATCGCAGAGGCTAAGCGCCGGCCGGCTCATCGACACATATTCGGTCCGCCGCCGGTCGAAATAGTCCTCAGATTCCCATTGGCCTTCGGCGCACCCTTGATCTCCAGAAGGGCACGCCGAACATTTGCTCTTCGAGCTTTTTGAACCGGACCGCCCCAAAAGCACCACGCTCGACAACGCCGAGCCGCTCAAGCCGCTTTTGGACAAATGTGTAGCTGATCTTTGCGGGCGTTCGGGCTGGGAAGCGACGGTCGACGGCAAAGTCATCGACCCGAACAAGACTTACCAGCAGAATCATCTGACGGGCACGGTCGTGGTTCACTGGGATCCGCGCGAAGGCGGCGTGGGCCAGTAATGCACCCCGAAGCTTCCAAGCTGATCTTCGAAGAAGAGGTCGGACGCTGGCCGCCCGAAGGCCGCCAACTAAGGCGGCCTTACTCCGGCTTGTGATCTCCCCGCAAAGCCCAGGATTATCATGGGTCAGGTGGACGGTTCAGGATCGGCGGATAAGGCCGTGTTGCCGGAACGTCGTTGGTTGCGGCGTCGTCGCGTTGAATAGCAATGACCTTGCGTCGGCTGGCGTCATGAAGCCGATCGCCGCCCGGCGCGAGGCTCGTCGAGTTGCGATCCTTTTTTGTCAATAAATGGTCAACAGACTTGATTTGGTCCACGCAGTCAGGGGAACCGCCCAGAAATAGCTGGATGGAGTCCGATCTCGCTTCGAGCCTGTCGAGATATCGGCTATGGGCACGGCCAGCCACGACGTTGATTGTACAAATCAAGACGAAAACGAGCAGCCAGATCATGTAGACCCCAATCTTCGCGGACCCCCTGTCCTGCATTTTAGGTTCGACCCGATTTGGTGCTACTTTGTGGCGTTGCCATGTTTGAGATGCGTGGCTGCCAAGCAGTTTTGAGGTCGCGGCTCATCGTCGGCCCGCCGAGCTCCACTAGCATGAGCGCCGAAGCAAAGGAACGGCGCCAGGGACGCCGAGGAAAACGAGATGCGATTGTGATTCGGGCAACTTAAGGGCGAGAGCGCGAGGGTTGCGACGCACAACATTTTTTGCTTGGCGATTGAAAGAATCAGCGCAGACTTCGTCCATCGATCATGATGGGACGAGCATGAGCACGATAGAAACGGTCGTCTACTTGATGGCGCTGGTTTGGCTGCCACCACTTATATTCGTAGGCTACTTACTTTTGCCGAAACGTCCGGAAACCGATTAGACTAACTGCTTTACCATCCATGTCAGGAGCCACAGCCATCCAAGCGTGGCTACCGCAATGGCTGCCAAGTAAACGGCGCGCGCCAAGTTGTATCGCCAGTTAGACAAGGATGCGTTTCTTACGTGAGGGATTGTCACTGCCCCTTCAAGTGGCGGCGGCTATTTACTTCCCGACCAGATACTCAAAAGCAACGCCTTCCGGGTCGTTTTCCTCGCCCATCTATTGGCGGCGAGTTCGGTGGCGAAGACCTTCAGGTGGTTGACGTCGCCGACATCCCTGCTCGTGTTGACGTCGATCCAGACGGTCATTGGTCTCTCTTCAGCTTCAGGAGCTTCAGCCCCCCAATGGGGATCCTTCCGTGAAGGGTAAACTCGCGAACGTGGTTGCGGTTCAATGCACGCATCACCGCTTCAGGGGAATAATGGCCTTCAATGCCGCATCGCCTGCCGGCGTGATGCAATAGGTGCGGCCGTCTGGTTGTTTTTCGATCCAGCCCTTCGCAAGCATGCCGGCGACGGTCTGTTTTCCAGCCGGTTGCAGCCTTTCGAAGGTCAGCCCTCGCGTGCGGCTCATCTTCTGCAATGTGGTTCGCTCAATGTTGTGAGGAATGTGCTTGGGGCGCGGCGGCATTATTTGCTCTTCGCCTTCAGCTCTCGGTGTGCCGGCGGCATATCTGCCCCCTCCAGAGCGGCTATCTGCGCGCGAAATCTCCCGATTTCCCGAAGTGCGTTGTGATGGTCCTGCCCAGGCGGAAGCTCGCCAGCTGTCGCTAACAGCTTCGCCGCCATCTCCTGTAGCTCTTGCAGTCTCGCTGCTCTCATTTCTTCACCGTGAGCCCTAGCTCTACAATCCGGCGGATGGCTTCAGCTCTTCGTTCGATCACGAGTAGCTTTATAGTCGATCAACTCATCCTCGATTTCACGCTTAAGCTGGTCGAATTTGACTGGATTCTCACGCTCTATCTTTTCGATCGAGGCAACCGTTTCTGCAATGCACTTGTCAAATTCTGCCCTCACGAGCTGATAAGGCGGCTCTCGTCCCCTCAGCGTCATTTCAGACCTTAGATCAGAGTACTCATCCAGTCGGTGCTTATCTCGAAGGTCTTCAGCCATGCATTTGAACGCAAACAGCCACGCCGCCGTCAATTCATCGTCGGTAAGGCGCTGATGCTTTCGGCCCTTGGTGGCATAATCGGCGGCCTGATCGGTCGAGCTGCTCGAAAGCCAACCCTCCACGTCCTCTTCTATCGAACCTTCGGTAGCCATTGACCCGCCTTTCCGCAAAAAGCGGGTGGACTGTTCCGCATCTCAGGCGGAAGAGCAAGCGCAGGCGCGCCGAAGGCGGTCTTTATTGGCCCGTCAATCCTTCCAGACCGCGTTCTGCCCGGCGACTGTGAGGTGCGGGGCATCGTCCCGCATCTCGACGAGACCCAAATCAATCAGCTGTGCCAAATACTGCTTGTTGATCATCAACTTTCGTTTGGCGGCGATGTCCTTTAGCGTCCAGCGCAGGTCGATGGCATCTTAGCCAAAATGGGCGAGTGGGTCTGTCTCGTTTTCCATCTTACTTCTTTGCTTTCAGCCCCTGATCAAAAGCCGGCTATTCTGCACCCATCCACCCCCGGTGACTGGTCACGTGAATCAAAAGTTCGCCACATAAAGTCTGCTGGGCATTGTGGCAAAAGCGTTTGACGGAGGGCAAGATCTGGTCTGCGGACTTGGTCCATTTGAAGGGCTTCGGGTTTCTGTTGTGCAGGTCGATGAAGGTACGGATGTCGGCCTCGAGCTGCCTGACGGAGGTGGCGTAGTTATCCATAACGATATGGACATCGAGGCCTTCAGGAACTTGAGCATCGATCTCTTTTAGGAACTTCAAGAACTCGATTGCTCGGTGACGCTTGTAGCATTTGCCGATGACGAACCCCGAGGCGACATCGAGCGCGGCAAACAGCGAGGTCGTACCATGCCGCACATAACTGTGCGTACGACGCTCCGGCACGCCAGGCATCATAGGCAAGACCGGTTGCTCGCGATCGAGCGCCTGAATCTGGCTTTTCTCATCGATGCTGAGGACAAGGGCTCGGTTCGGTGGGGATAGGTAAAGGCCGACGATATCGCGCACCTTGTCGACGAACAGCGGATCGTTCGACAACTTGAATGTCTGGCTGCGGTGCGGCTGCAAGCCGAACGCCGACCACATTCGGCGGATCGTGGTGTGGGAAAAGCCAGTTTCCGCAGCCATCGAGCGGATCGACCAGTGCGTCGCGTCGGCTGGTGTCGTACGCAGCGTTCGCTCGATCACGGCCGCAACCTGATCGTCGTTGATGGTGCGAGGGCGGCCAGGGCGGGCTCCGTCAAGCAGGCCATCACAGCGATCCTTCAAGAATCGGCGGCTCCAGTCAACGGTGTGTTCATGAATGCCGAGTTCGGCAGCCACGGACTTACTTGGCAAGCCATCCGCACAGCGCAGGATCGCAAGATCACCACGCGGCACACAGCGCAGGCATGCCCGACAGGTGCGTCAGCATCACGCCGTCGATCAGTGCATTGGCGGCTTGTATTTGGCATGCATTCACGGATCCGCTCCGAACGTCTGGCGATGATCGCAACCTCGACGCTGCGGTCGGTGACGCGGGCGCGCAATCACATCGAATATAGGCCGCGCGACGATTTCCGCGAAGTCTGTCCAAATGTTAAGTTGATCGGGCGAGGGCGCGCGTGGCATGCAGATCGAAGCGAAGCCCCGGGATCTTGACCCGCGCGCCGAACCTGCACACTCACCCGCTTGGGGCGTGAGCAGGTGCGACACAAGTCCGGTGGCCACTGCCACGTCTGCGATGGCCAGCTCAGCCGTGATGATAGGCAGCTAACTTGGCGTTGCCGCTCGGCATGGGCGGCGAAGGTTCGGCGTTGAACACGTTGCGCACCGGCCTGCAACCCGCCGCCTCGACCGTCACCCCCGGCGAATTGCAGTGAATATTGAAACTCGGCGTTTGGTCGGACCAAATCCAAACGCCGGAACCAGCGACAAAGGATGATGGCTCGATCTGCATCCAAAGGAGCAAGTAATGGATACAATTCGGAATGAGAGCATGATCAAGCTGGCGCTGGACACCGTCGAACTGGTGATCTTGCGTTGGCAGGTCGACGAGGCGATGTCGAAAAACCCCGTTGACCGGCAGGAATACTACCGGCTCACGCGCGCCCGCGACCTGCTGGCCGAGTGCAACACGACGGTGGTGCTGCAATGACGTCACGGATAACCGACGACATGTTCGCGCGTATTCCAGCGCTGCTGCTTGAGGGGACGACCAAGGCTGAGATCGCCGCGATGTACGGCGTCACCCTTGGCACCTTGGTGGTGCTGTGCTGTCGGCGCGGCATATCGCTGCGTAAAGGCGGTCCGCACGGCAGCGCTGCTGAGCAAGAACGGTGCGCTGGTCATGGAAATGACGGCGCAATGCACGATGGCGTTGCCGACCCCTATGACGCAGCCCTACGTCAGCCAGCAACAGCCGGCGCAGATCCCCGGATCGACGATACCGCTGCCCACCGCAAAGCAGGATCGCGTCCCGCAGAAAGATGACGGGAGCATTTGATGTACCCGCTCATCGACGGCTTCTGCCTGACCTTTTTCTATCTGGTGCCGTGCCTGAACATGATGCGGGTCATGGACCTCTAGACTTGGGGGTGACCGGTGACACCCGCTTGCATCGGATGCCTTGAAGCCCGGTTTGGCTGCGCCTCGACGCCGCGCGACTTCACCGACGCACCCGTCAATCGGCCAGACCGCTGGACGGTCACCGCGGACGGAGGCCGACGCCGCGCATGCACTGCCGCGTCAGGCTGGCCGTTTGCACGGCCCCCCATCACCTAATGGACTGTCCTGCGGTTGCGAATGCGAAGATAAATTCGCGTTCCTTCGGGCGGGTTCAACTGCAATTCTTGCATCCGCGGCCCAAGTTCTTCAAACGTTTCGACTTCCTCGACGATTGTGGTGCATTTTCCAATTTTTGGGATTTTCCGTTGTTTCGCGGTCCGGGATTTCTTGTCAGACCTTGGAAAGGTCTCCGTTTGTTTGCGGCACCGAAGCGCCGCCTCGTCTGTGCGATCCACCTTGCTCGGAGGAGCAGGCTGGCATCGGGCCGATTTCGCAGAAGCCCGAACTCATGACGTGAGGTTGTAAATTAGTGGCTCTGGATCAGATGCGCAAGACCGCTATCCGCGAGCGGCCGCTCGGCTCACTCGGTTAACATTCGCCCGGAGGTGTCCGCGTGGGAATTTCTTGGCTGCCCGGGAAGAGCAAGTCTCGCGGCGATTTCATTTAAGTTTGCAACGTCGCCCGCGAGTAAGGAAGATTGATATGTTTATCGCCATGAACCGTTTCCGCGTCGCCAAAGGGTCCGAAGCAGCCTTCGAGCAGGTCTGGATGTCGCGCGACAGTCATCTCGAAAAAGTTCCGGGCTTCGTCGAGTTTCACCTTCTCAAGGGCTCCGAAGCCGAGGATCATACGCTTTACGCTTCCCACGCGGTCTGGGAAAGCCGTTCGGCCTTTGAAGCGTGGACTAAATCAGAGGCATTCCGTGCTGCGCATAGTCGGGCAGGGGATAACAAACCGCTGTATCTGGATCACCCCCAGTTCGAGGGTTTTGAGGTTCGCCAGACGGTAGGACGCGGCAAGGTCGCGTAACGCGCTCGGACTTTTCGCTGTCCATCGCAAGCGCGCGAGAACGTGCGGTCTGGGCGTTCATGCGGCAACCGAGGATTTTGGTCGGCACGTTGTCCATGACGACCAGACGATCAAGTAGCGCCGGGTGGTTCTTTGCGAAACGCGTCGCAACCCGGGCTCCTCGATCATGGCCGACAAGAGCAATTTTCGGGATTCCCATCGCTTTCTCAACAGCTCGACGAGGTCAAGCGCCATCGTGCGCTTAAACTCCAGGAGAGCCGACAGCTGTGGGGCGCAAATTCTCGCGCCGCGATTCGTGACGTCTAGGACGTTGCACCAGCGAACTCCGATCTGTCATTTGACTAAGACCAGTGCGGCCGGCGCCGGTATGCTTGTTCGTCTGAAGCTAAGCGCAGCACTGCGCTGGACATCGATGCTGGCGCGTCAGCTATTACGAAGCCCGTCGACTGCATCTTTCCACTGCGCTACATTGTCGGCGATCAGGCGGGTGGACTTCATCGCGGAATGACTGAGTTGAGCATAGCCGGAAATTTCGCGCTGTACGCGCTGACCCTCAGCGTGCAGTAAGTCGCGCAAGCTTTCCAGTTCGGAAATCAGATTTTCTATTTCGGCGATCGATGTCCCGGCGACACGCCGGATCAAAGAATTGACGTTGTTGACCACGGCCTCTGGAGTCTCCACTGGGACGAGATTCGTTAGTGTCCGACGACCCGGATCTGCGCTGGTAGGCGATATCAGTGCGGACGAAGTCGCGGATGCCATCCTCGACTTCCGCGACTGCGGCCAGATCGGGGTTTACCTTCGCGGGTACCTCTTCGACAGGTTTCGCATTGTTCATCGGCTGCCCCTTCTCAGTTCAGGGAGGATGGATGTCTCGCACCGTCAGAAGTGACCCGCTTCAGAGGATGCGCGAACGCGGTTAATAGATGGTTAGCGCAATCATTTGAAGCCGGAAGGGTGTTCTTCGTACGCCCCCGACCGGGGGCCTTCTTCTTGGGTTTCACCTTCAGCCTACTGCACCAGCCTCGCCCTGGCAGAAGGTTCGATCCCTTCGCGCCCACCATCCTAAAGGCCTACAATTACTTCGACTTGGTGTTTTGCGGGGAATTTCGAAGTGCTGCTTGACCAGCACCGTCCAGGATTTCCCGGTGTACCGTAAGGGCATCGAGAGTAGCGACCTCATCGGCTCCCACGAGGCGACTGCAGCCCTCCACGTCAGCCGCAAAGATAGCGGCCAACCGACGCTGCGTTTCAATGGGCTCGGCCAAGGGTAACCCCAGTGCCTGCGGTTTCCACGGGCGCATTTTGGTACGCTGGAGCTAGCCGGGTCAATCGCGTTTGCGGGGAGTTGGCCCATCGTTCGAATGCGTGGGAGTGGCCTTAGTGTTCTTCATCGCATGGTCATTACGATTTCAGTGTGATGCAGTTCATACACCCGGGGCCACGGGGGGTGTAGATAAGGGTCATCGAAACGAACCGCTCACCGATGCCGAGCGCTCCAAGGGAGCTTCCGGCACGACGGCCAGGAGAAGGCCATGAGCCAGATGACCAGCGCGACGCCTACCCTTGCGAGCACCGATCCGACGATGGCGAGCACGCTTCTGTGGGCGACTGCGGTGGTAGTCAGTGCGAGCTTCTTCGCTGTGATGTCGGTCTACGTCTTCTTCGCCGTCTGAGGAGTGTTTCCAGGACCAGCGGCCTTATTAAGTTAGAGAGGAGTGCACAATGGGTTGGGCTCCGAACTGGGTCGGCGTAAGCAACGGCGTTGCAGCGCCAGGGACCTCAATTACCTCGATCGCTAGATACCCGCAGCATCTGGATGTCTTCTGCGTGGGCGCCGATAATGGGATCTACAGCGCGTGGTGGGATATCGCCACGGGCTGGTCAAACTGGTTCAGGGTCGCCGGCGGTGTCGCGGCCCCAGGGACGACAATCACGGTGGTCGCCCGCAACCCCAACCATCTCGACCTGTTCGCTGTGGGGTCGGACCACGGGGTCTACAGCATCTGGTGGGACGCTAACGGCGGATGGGCGGGGAGCTGGTTCAGGGTCGCCGGCGGTGCCGCTGCCCCCGGCACCTCGGTCGCGGCCATCGCTCGCAATCCCAACCATCTCGACTTGTTCGTCGTGGGGACGGACATGAAGATTGACAGCATCTGGTGGGACGCTAACGGCGGATGGGCGGGAAGCTGGTTCAACGTGAGTGGCGGGGTCGCTGCCCCAGGTACATCAATCACGGCACTGACCCGCAACCCCAACCATATCGACCTCTTTGCCGTCGGATCTGACCATGGCATTTACAGCACATGGTGGGACATTAGCGGGGGATGGGCGCCCTGGTTCAGAGTCGCCGGCGGTGCCGCGGCCCCGAACACGTCTATTGCAGCCGTAGCACGTTTCCCCACGCACATGGACCTCTTCGCCGTCGGCACTGACCATAAGATCTACAGCATCTGGTGGGATGCTAACGGCGGATGGGCGGGGAGCTGGTTTAACGTGAGTGGCGGAGTTGCCGCTCCCAATACGACGATCAACGTCGTTTCACGCTATCCCAATCACCTCGACGTCTTTGCCGTGGGCACGGATCATGGCGTCTACAGTGTTTGGTGGGACGGCAGCAGCGGCTGGAGCAATTGGTTCCGGATTGCCGGGGGAATTGTCGCCCCGAACAGTTCCATTAACGCGCTAAGCCGCTATCCAGACATCCTAGACGTATTCGTCGTAGGGACCGATAACCACGTCGACACGATCTGGTGGCTCGACGAGATCTACTTCTCGATGCAGCACCAGCAGCAGTCGAACTGGTGCTGGGCGGCCACCGCGACCAGCGTCGCGCTCTTCTACAAGCCGGCCAGCAGCTGGACGCAGTGCCAGGTCGCCAACAATGAGCTCGGCCGGAATGATTGCTGTGGTACGGGGGCGTCCGGGCCTTGCAACGTGCCGAGCTATCTCGACCAGGCACTCACCGTGGTCGGCCATTTCGACCATTGGGTGGGGAGTGTGGCCAGCATCGCCCAGATCGATACCGAGGTGACGTTCGCCCGCCCGCTTGGGATCAGAGTGGCCTGGTCAGGCGGCGGCGCTCACTTCCTATGCATCATGGGTCACTATGCAGCCGGAGGGATCGATTGGGTGACCGTCGACGACCCGATCTATGGCCGCTCGAACGTCAACTACGCCACGCTGCAGACTAAGTACCAGGGTAGCGGTACGTGGACGCACAGCTACTACTCCAAATACTGAGGAGTTTCCGATGCCTGTCATCACTCCGTCCCCCCCATCCCAAGCGGCCGAGGCCGTCCAATCGACCTTCCGGTCGTTCGCCGAACACAGAACGTTCAGGTCCCCCGCGTTGAGCAAAGCTACCGGGCCGCTCCAGCTCGTTGAACCCCTTCAAGTGTTCACGCTGGGTCTGAATGATCTAGTGGCCAGCAGAGACCTCGAGGCGGCCAAGCCGACCGGATGGCTCTTTCTCGTGCAAGACGGCGACAACACCCTCGCTTCCGCGGAGGCGGTTCCTACCGGGACCGGCGACGAACAAGTCGTCTCCGCCTTCAATGAAGGCCGCGTTGTCGGCTCCATCGCGGATGCGATCCGAACAGCTCGTGGGCTGCCCGAGGTGAGTAAGGACGACTTCGAGCTCCGGCTTCTCCGCGTGCCCGGCTTATACGTCACCGCCCTCTGGCTTCATAAGGCCGTGGGAACCGGCGATCTTCTAGTGCCGCTTGCGCCATCGCCGGTGGACGCGCAGGCGGGCCAACCCGTTCCCGCCTCCCGGCTGATGGAGGAGCTTAGGTACAAGGCCGGGCAAGCCAACCGAAGCGCGCCCTAAATCAAGCCGCCACACGCGATGTCCGCACAACGTCCCCTATTCAACCGATACCGACCACTGAGGCACCTACGAATCCTTCGCACCCGCGAGCGAGCTCTGCTGGCATAGGCCGCACACGCAGACGCTGCGAACGCGGACGCTCAGCTAGAGCGCGGGGACCATGCCTTCGGCCACCGCCGCCGCCACAAGCTGGTGCGCGTCCGTGACGCCTTCGTGCGCCGACCTGACGATGCGCTGAGCCATCTTCGCTTTGGTCGCAGGCGTACGCGACGTCACCGGGACGCGATCAGACGCAGCGTCCAAAGCCCAACGCATCGTGCTGACGAAGTCGGGTGCAAAGGTTATGGTCATCTGCGGCATCTCGGGTCCTTGGGTTGCCCCAGCCGTGTAGTCGATGCGTGTGACGGGCCGGTGTCGTGCCAATCAACTCATATTGAGCAAAGGCGGCAGAACGGCTCAACGACGCGCGATGGGACAGGCGATGTCAAGATCACTGCCAGATGGAGAGCCAAGCTCGGGGGCCTTGGTGGACCTCAGGAGCACCAGGTGCCCATCAGTTCTCCTTGGAAAGGAAATGCCCTTTTCTGGAAAGTTATTTCCGTTCTGGGAACGTCTCGCGATCAAGGTGGACGGCAATCGTAACCGTGCTCCGGCGCTCCGGGGCAGACTGATTGGCAACAAGGACGCGGTGGCGAAGATCAGGGCCAACGACGATCAGGGCGTGAGTTGGTAGACCTCATTGCGTGGCGATCTCGAGTCAGGCTTTGCCCGCCATTCCCCATAATGACTCAGAGAAGGGGTTCTCCATGCTCATCCGCCGGATCAAATCCGCGCAGCTCCGTGTCGATCTGCGGTCGCCCACCGAGTGGGCGCGACTTCCAACGCCAGTAGCAGCGAAAGCCGGCCTATGCCAACGCACGAGCGTCTCGGGCCGTTGGTGAGAACCTGCAGGATTGACGGAAACCAGCGATACAGCTGGATAAAGAACCAGCGATCATTGTTCGTGAGCCGGACGCGACCACGCAGCCTACGCCTCAAGCAATCAACTGATGTCGAGGCACCGCGTTCTCAGCTTCACGCCGCAACCTCGACTTGAAGGGCGAGGCCAGGACGGCCAGAGCGAAACAGAGCAGCCCGATCATTCCGCAAGCCTAGGCGATTCCATCACGTCATCAACTCGGATAAGGTTTTCGGCACACACAGGGATCGAGCCTATGGTGAGGTCTTCATCCGACGACTTCGATCAATGGGCATTCGTGACGGCCAACATCGCCGCACTCCCCATGGCAAAACGGATATGCCGAACGGCTGATCGCTTCGATCCGACGGGAGTGCCTTGACCAAGTTGTTGTGTTCTGCGAGCGACACGTCCATCATGTACTGCTATCGTACATGAAATATCACACCGAGATAAGGGCGCATTTGTCCCTGGGGAAGGATGCGCCGGTCTCCCGCGCGATCAAACTGGCCGGGACCCTTCTTTGCCGCCCGATCCTGGGCGGACTTCACCTCCAATATGTTCGGATTTGATTTACGACAGCACAGCCGGATGCGTCGTCTGACGCCTTCGCAATGATGCAGATATACAAGTGAAACATGGCAGTATAGAAACACTGCATGGGGGAATTTCGACAATCGAGTCTACGCGGCGACTTATTCGGGGGGCTTATCTCCGTCTCCCTCGCGATCCCGCTCTCCGTGGGCTACGGTATGTTTGCTTTCACCGCTCTCGGTGACAGCTATTTTGCATATGGTGCTCTTGCGGGCCTCTACGCTGCGATTACGGTCGGTGTTGTTTGCGTCGGACTGGGCGATCGCACCACAACGGTTTACGCACCGCGTGTGACCACTACGTTTTTGCTCGGCGCATTACTGTACGATCTTGTGCATTCCGACGCAGAAGTCCTGCGTGGTGGCAATGTGCACCTCATTGTCATTGCCTTCTTCTCGATTATTTTTCTTGGCGGCGTGTTCCAGGCATTATTCGGCTTGGCTCGGCTTGGTTCACTGATCCGATTTGCGCCGCATCCTGTTATGGCCGGCCTGCAAAATGCCGCAGCAGCGCTCCTCTTTCTCGTGCAGTTGGGAGATGTGTGCGGCTTCGACCACAACATCCCCTTCAAGGCGGTCTTGGGACATCTGGCGGAGGTGAAGCCTCTTAGTTTGGCGGTGGCCCTTGTTACATTCGTCGTGATGTGGAAGGCGCGCGTCGTTACTACGAAAATTCCCCCGCTGCTGGTCGGTCTCGGCGTCGGCACCGTGCTTTATTTTGCACTTGTGTTGACGGGGTTCGGCGCGCAGCTCGGTCCTGTGATCGGCCTGCCGGTTGCGGTGGAAAGTCCAACGCCTTACAGGGCCGTCGCCGATCAGATCCACCTCGGAGACTTTGCCGAACTTTTGCCGTTCATCGTCAGTGGCGCCTTCGCGCTGGCGATTGTCGCTGCAATCGACGCGCTTCTTTGCGTCAAACTCGTCGCGCCGGCTGGTGCGAAGAAAGCCGACGGCAACCAGCTTCTGATGCGGCTCGGTATCGGAAATGTGCTCTCAGCCTGTGTCGGCGGAATCACAAGCGGCATCAACATCGGACCAAGCCTAGCCAACCGCACTTTTGGCGCAAAGACATCGCTTTCGGTACTGATCAACGTGACGGTTTTGCTTCTGATGAGCAGCGTCCTGTTCCCGATCGTAAGCTACATACCTCGTGTCGTACTTTCGGCCACCATCATGGTCATCGCAGTCCAGCACATTGACCCCTGGTCGATTGACCTCGTTCGCCGCATAGGCACGAGCGCATCGCGCCACCGTGGTTTGATGCTGCTCGATCTGTTGGTGGTAGCGGTCGTGGCCGCTCTCTCCGTAATTATCAATATAGTAACCGCTGTCTTCCTTGGGATTGTCATTGCGATAGCGCTTTTCATCGTGCGCATGAGCCGTTCGAACATTCGTCGACGGTATAGCTGCGACAAGATCCATTCGCGCAAGGCGCGGACACCGGAAGAGGCGGCGTTACTTGAGAAGCGGGGCGGAGATATTCTAGGGCTTGAGCTCCAGGGCGTGCTCTTTTTCGGCAGCGCCGAAATGCTCAGTGACGACATTGAGCGCGCGTCTGCCGCCGGCCTTCATACGATCATCCTCGACCTGCGGCGTGTGACAGAAATCGACGCGACCGGCGCTCGAATATTGGCCGACATTCAGGTCTCACTCGCTCGCAAAAATCAGCACCTGGTGCTCGCGCTCGCCAAAAATAGTGAGACTGCCGCACGTCTTTCTGAGGCCGGTATTATTGAGGCGATGGGGGCCGGTTGCCTGTTCGAGGACATCGATCGGGCCATGGAGTGGGCCGAGGATGAGCTGATCCGAACTGACGCCAAGGATACCAAGAGCGACGAGATTCCGCTCGCGAGCGTCGATCTGCTTTCAACCTTGACCTCCGCGGAACTCGAAGCCATAGAACACCACACGCGACGTGAAATCTTTCCCCGCGGGAAAATCATTTTCCGAGAAGGCGATCCAGGCAGCGAACTTTTTATCGTCACCAAGGGCCGCACCAGTGCCTATCTCAACCTGATCAACGGTGGGGATATTCGTCTCGCAACGTTCGCGCCGGGCACCATATTCGGCGAGCTCGCAATTCTCGATACTGGACCGCGCTCAGCCTCCGTCGTCGCCGACGATGACGTTATTTGCTACGTTCTCAGCGAGCAGCAATTCGCCGCTCTTGCGAAGGATGCGCCTGCTGTCGCCATCAAGCTACTTTCGGGCCTTGGGCGCGAGCTGAGCAGAAGGCTTCGCCGCGCCAACCAGACCATTCACCAGCTCGAAACTTGAGTTGTACATTCGCGAGGCTCCGGGCGGCCGTTTCAAAGCCCTCCCTGATATAATTCACGATAAGGACTGCCCCGGCTACCGCACTGTGGCCTGACCAGCGAGGGCGCTGATGTCAGCGGTGCTCGGTTCTTTGACGTGATGTTCGTTGATGGGAGCAAAGCGGACTTCGCGCTGGACCCCTAGCTGCCAAATCCGCCGTCACCTATCTTTGCCCCATGCGTAGATATTCACTTGAACCCTGCATCCCGACGCCCGGCACCAAGGTGCCGGACTCGAAAAACTGGATCCACGAAATCAAGCACGACGGCTACCGGCTGATCGTGCAGCGCGAGGGTCAGCGGGTGCGGCTATGGACGCGCAACGGTCACGATTTCCGCTCATCACCGAAGCAGCCTTGCGTAACCGCAATTCGTCGTTCGTGATCGACGGCGAGGCCGTGCTGCTCGGCGTCGACGGCCGCAGCGATTTCAACGGGCTGCATTCCCGCAAGCACGACGACGAAGTGCAGTTCTGTGCCTTCGACATGCTGGCCAGCGACGGCGACGACATCCGCAAGCTGCCTCTGACGATGCGCAAGACCAATTTGGCCCGGCTGCTGGCACACCGGGTCGACGACATCTTCCTCAGCGACTTTGGTCCTGTGCTGCGGGATCATCGCCCTGGCAGGACCCACATACGCCCAGGTCGAACTCAAGACCTACGCGGACGGCGACGGCTATATCGACGTTCAGAAGCTAACGTGCGGTCAGTTGGTCAACACGTTTCAGGAAGACGCAGACCATCTGACCACTTGGTATAGTGGTTGGTACAACGGTCTTGGCAAGAAACATATGATGAAGGTTGACCGAGCCAAAGCTCTTGAGCATGAAATCATCGTCTATTGTAAGGCCAATCAGGACAAGAAAATCATCCAAGCCATCGACGCGGTCTTCAAGAATTACAGGGTGAGAAGGGTATTAAAACGAAAGAGTGACGTCACGACCTCACTGTTGGCGACGGCGAAGTTTCTTGATGATCTTCCGTAGGTCTTCGGCGTAGTCGGCGATGGTAGCGCACCTCTTTTCTGATTGGCACCATGCGCCAACGGATATGGAAGGAGGGTGCGAAGCCATCCCTCTTCGCCAGTTTAAAACGGCTTCGAGAAAGCCCCGTAAAACAAGGACTTTTTGTACGTCCGGGTTTGCCGGTGTAGCCCCTGGGTGTAGCCCCAAGGGTCACTCGTAATCTGTCCCGGCGCGGGTCCCCGTGGCAGCACTTCTGTCCTGTTGATCGTCGGGCCCAGGTCGAGGCAGCCAGGAAGCGGCGTTCTGAGAACCTCCCTGAGAGCTAGTTTCCGAAGCCTTGCACGGACTACAGAAAGGACCGCGCGAGAGGATAAGCGGGCAGTTGCGCCGTGCGTTAGATTGTGAAGGGCAGCTTTTGGCGGCAAAACGGTCGTTCGGCCAAACGCCGATATCGGCCGAGTGCCAATTTCCGGACTCATGCGCCGCAACAAAATTCGTCCTATTCGCCGCCTCGTGGCTGCCGCTGACGGATACGCCATCACTGATTGACCGCAACTGCGGTTTCCGGCGAGCCTGGCGACGTTTGGTCGAACGCAAATTCCTGGGTGGAGAAGTCGAGTCAATCCGTGCAGTATCGACGCGATTGACAGTCATCGCGTGTCGGACCATCACATGCTGTCACACCACGAACACAGGTTCCTGTTGACGCAACGGGTCGGGCATCTCGCCACGGCCGATGGCCGGGCCATTCCGCACGTCGTGCCGGTGTGTTTTACGATTTCGCAAGGCACCCTTTACATCACCGTCGACGAGAAGCCGAAGCGCGTGGCTGGAGCAGCACTCAAGCGCATCCGCAACATCGAGCGCAACCCGATGGTCGCCATAGTGGTTGATCGGTACGACGAAGACTGGAGCCGGCTTGGCTGGGTGATGTTGCGTGGACGGGCCGAGATCCTGCGCGCCGGGACGGAGCACGATTGCGCGCAGGAGCTCCTACGCTCCCGGTACCGCCAGTTGGCGGCGATGCAGATCGCCGAACGGCCCGTCATCGCGGTCCGCCTGGAGCGGGTGACGAGCTGGGGCAACCTGTCCGTGGGCGCGGACGAGGCCGACCATGATGGCCAAGCCTAGAGTTGTTGCGGCCGCAACGGCGCAAGTCCCGGTCGTCGCACCCCGAGATCCTGTGATCCCGCTTGATGCGCGAAGCCCGACACGCCGTCGGTGCGATGAGGGGCAGCGTTGCGACACAAACAACGCTATGTCTGCTCCTTTCTCTGATAGAGTTGAGAAGGACATTGGTTCCGCGCCTCGGTGCGCGCGGCCATCATGCGGTCGCGTGCCTGACCGCAACCGAGGAGTATTGGACATGCATGTCGGGCTTACGATGTTTCCGACGGATTACGCGATTCCACCGCACGACCTTGCCGTGGCGGCGGAGGCGCGAGGTTACGAGTCATTGTGGTTGCCGGAGCACAGTCACATTCCCACCAGTCGCAAATCGCCGTGGCCTGGCGGCGCTGAGCTGCCGAAGTATTATTACGATACCTACGATCCATTCCTCTCGCTGGCCGCTGCCGCCGCGGTGACGAAAACCATCAAGCTAGCGACGGGGATCTGTCTAGTCGTCGAGCGTGATCCAATCCACACCGCCAAGGAGGTATCGACCGTCGACCAGCTTTCCTCGGGCCGGTTCATTTTCGGCATTGGCGGGGGTTGGAATGAGGAGGAGATGGCCAATCACGGCACCGCGTTTGCAACCCGCTTCAAGCTGATGGGTGAGCGGATCCAGGCGATGAAGCAGATCTGGACGCAGTCGACGGCGGCCTTCGACGGCGAATTCGTCAAGTTCGAACCCATGATGCAGTGGCCCAAACCGGTTCAAAAACCTCACCCGCCCATCGTTGTTGGGGGCGCATTCCCCCACGCAGCAAGACGGGCGATCGCCTATGGCGACGGCTGGATTCCGATCGGCGGGCGCGCGCTGGATCCGCTCGAGGTGCTGCCGCAATTCCGTCAAATGGCAGCGGACGCTGGCCGCGATCCCGCGTCGCTCTCTTTCGACGTCTTCGGGGCGCCCCGAGACTTGGAGGTGCTAAAACGCTACCGTGACGCCGGCGTTGATCGGGTCGTCCTGATGCTTCCGCCCAAGCCCCGGGACGCGATTTTCCCCATGCTGGATGAAGGCGCGGCCCTCGTGACGGCGCTCTAAAAAGTCTGTGAGACAATCACCCGACGGAACCAAAGCTCAGGACTGCAGTGGCCGTTCCCCAGATCGGTAAATCGGCAGACCAAAATGCCGGGAGCGCCGAACGATGTTAGCGCGGTCGGGCTCCGTAAGCGGACAGGAAGTCCGACCATTCAGCGGAATCCCCCACTGCTCCTCTTGTTCCGCTTCCGTTGACCAGCGGTAGCAGATCATCGTTGATCGGGAATGCGGTGCCACAGGGCAGCGCAAGGAAGCGTATCTCCTCAGGTCCGCCGAACCGGCGGCCGATAGCTTCATTCAATTTCCCAACCGGCAGGTGCTGTCGCTCTACCGGGCATATCGCGCCGGCAGCTGACAGCACCAAAGCATTGGACAGTACATCTCCCGGCGCAAGAGCAAACTCGGCACAGATGTCGGCAAGTGGGCGTGGGCCTTGGGCAAGTGCTCCGACGATCTCGCGTGTTATCGCGTTATCGTATCGCAAATGACCGGCAGGCGTTTTACGTTCGTACTTGACCATGTTCGCGGGCCGGGTGAGTGCGAACGCGGTGGCCACCAGCCGAGAGCGTCGATCGTTCTCGTCCAAGGCGTTGCCACGTCGAACGAACACGTCGCGACGAAAAGACTGATTAATCAGGAAGTCTCGCGCAAGCTCCCGTGCATCGGGATCAGCGATAGCCGCAAGTGTCTTGCGTGCGGCTTCCCCGAGAACGAAAGAGTCGAAGTTCTCCATGAGTTTCGCCGACCCGACCGGATCAAGACCGATTTTACCCATCGCGGCGCGAACATCTGTGACGCACAATGGGTCCCAATTGTTCGACATAAATTCGTGTGGCAGATAGGCAAGATCATATGTCTCTGGATGTTTCTTCAGACGCATCGCCATCGGGCTGCTGATCAACGCTGCTGCCCTCAATTCGGTAAGCGTGTGCACGATTTCGATCGCGCTGGCGCATCTTGTTGCGCTGTCACCAGCGAAAGTGAGCCCGAGCGCGCGCACAAGCCGCTGAAACGGCAAATCGGCGGCGCGACCAGGCATCGCGTAGTAACTTATGTAAAAGAACCCTCCAGGATTAAGATGGCGATCGACGAACTGACGCAGAGCATTCTGACTTTCCTGGTCCACCCATGAATACACGCCATGGCAAACAATGTAGTCAAAACCTCCGGCAACGGATTCGATCGCAGTCGAGAAGTCCGCATGATGGAAGTCGACGTTATCGATTTCACATTCGTTCGCAAAGCGCTTGGCACCGTCGATGTGCGACGCATTAAAATCTATACCGCAAAACCGCCCGTTTGGATGCGTCGCGGCCAGGATAGATGCTGTCAGACCATGTCCGCAGCCGAGGTCGCACCAGGAAAAACCGCCTGCTCGTGACCGCGGCTCAAAGCCCGACAACAAAGCGACCAGATCAAGCCACGCGGGCGCCAATTCCTTGGCGAAGGGCCACGCATAAGGAACATCGGTAATATAACCGGTGGACTGGAAAGTCATTGTGCTCAACACGCCGACCGAAAGAAATGAGAGCGGGCGGCGGCGATCGCCGCCCCCTCAACAGACTACCGCTTGGTCGGGGTTACGGGTGTGCCGAAAGAGTAGGACTGCAATTAAATCTCACCCTTGTGCTTATCGTCGGTCAATTCACCGTCTACCCCGTCAATCTTGAGGAAGTAGTCGACGGCAGCGCCCCCGGTAGCCTGACCAAGTTCGTGCTCGGTCAATTCGATTTCGCCATCTTTGATCTTCGATCGGATAAGATCATCGGGCTTGGAAACTGGCTTATCCTTGCTCATGTCTGTCTCCTGTTGCTGGACGAACGACAATCCGCTCCGTCCGGTTAGCAAGTCAAGCATATGGCTCGACTAAACCCCTGTGAGGCATGTCACAGTGTCGAGGACGCATAAGCAAGCGGCCCGCCTTGGGTGGTCATGGCTTTTAAGTCTTGGCACTGAAAAAAACACGCCAATCGCAAGCGTGCGAGCCTGGCCCGCGCCGGATCACGTCCGAAAAGGCGTGAGCACCTTGTGGCATCGCGCCACCGACGGATCTCTCGAGCACGGCCGCGCGGACAACACCGGGTGGTGCGGCGTCGGTGACCTATCGGCAAAGCCGATGGATGCCATCTGAATAAATCGGCTGTTGCCATGGCGCCCGGTGTCTTATGAGTGCAACTTCTATCCATCAGTTCGTCCGACGCGTCGTATCGGCTAACCAGTCTGGGCCAGAAGGCGACATCGGCCGGGCGGTTAACCTTTTCGGCAATCGCCCTGCACGTGGGTCAGGTTGTTACGTCGGCCGCCGCCAAGTTGCCTCATTAGATCGGAGAATTCTAACCGGCGCCAATTCAAGCCGGAGGCATCATGCTGAGAATGATGTTGTTGGGCCTACTCATCCCATTGGGTGTGGGAGTGCTTGCGGCAATGGAACTCAAAACTCCAGCGCGGAGTGCAGCAGTGCCTATCTGGCCCGTTGCCGAGATAGCCGCAGGCATTTCCGAGCCACGCGGTGCGTTGGCCAAGGCTGATCGACTTGAAAAGGGTGATCGCTTTGAACTGGCCGCTGCGACGCAGCCTGCTCTCGTCGACGAACGCAATTCTCCGCCGGAAAGCACCAGTGCCGGTCCATTGGAGCCGCCGAGGGTGATCAACCCCCATCGGCACGATCCCAAGCCGAAGAAGGTCACCACCACCGCCGCTCCGAAGTCGAAGCCAAAGAAAGCCGAGGTCAAGCGAACCACAACTACCGAACGGCGAAAGGCTGCCGGCAACACCAAATCTTGCCGGCTAAGCGCGTTTGGTGGCTTGCTTAAGGCTTTGGGTTCAGCCGACTGCGAAAGCTGAATTCACCGAGCCATCATTCGCGCTAAATCGGGCTCGGTCGCTCTAACCCAATTTTATCTCCAAGCGGCTCAGCCGACGCGCGCTTCGGGTCAAAAGCTGATTTCTCGGAACGGCCGGTTCTGTGAAGGTTTGCGGATACCGGCCCCATGAAGGTGGCGCGGCGGACACCGGGGCCGGCGTACGCAAACCTCCCAAGGAAACCGCGGGAGGTGTGGCGAGGTGGCGCGTCAGACGCTATGGGGATTTGGCGGCTGTGAGTGCGAGTACAGCTTTTGCGATATGGCACGAACTTTGCGAATGGGTGAAAACACCTTTCGCAGCTCCTGTAATTTCAGAGAGTTAGGCATTGTAAAAAAGGCACATATTACAACTTGCGCGCTATGTGCCTGATGGCAGCCTTGGTACCGCATCGGTCGAACAAATATTTCCACGTGATGGCGTCCAACGGAATTGTTTCGAACTCGCCTTACCCCCCGGGGTGCATGGACAGGCCACCCCCCTCGCTCGCGCGCGAGACCCACCTCAGAAATATCCAGGGGTCAAAAAGGGCCGTTAAGAAGGTATTAAGGTTTGAGGGCCTGCACGCCAATCCCCATCCACGGCGACCCGAATTGCCGAAAGTGTCACTCGCCGCCGCCTAGGGGGTGGGGGTGGTCCCTAGAAACGGTCATACCTTTTAACTAACGTCCAAGAAACGGCATCGCCGGCATGGCGGAGTCTGGCGGCGGATGCCGCTGGAGGGATCGGCTGGCGACCCCTCCCGGGCTTCCCAAATCTATTGCCCCTTCGCGACGAGCGCGGCAAAATAACTACATGCGCAGCGGGCGAATTACACCGATGATACCTAACCTCTTCTCGACGGAACCACCTCGAGAACAGGCTGCACTGACGCCAACTCCAACAACACCCCCTATCGAAAAATCCGGAGCATCCTCACGGCATGTCCTGCCTAGCGATCTGCCAGCTGCGATCAAGCACCTCAGCGACCAAGAACTTGAGCAGTTGCTAGTTGCGGTAACGATAGAACAACAGCGGCGCGGTAAGAAACCGCCACCGTCAAAGACTGAAAGTAAGCGGACGGAATTGGCTGCCGTAACTTTGACAATCGGCAAACAAAATGCAGTTCGCGCTGCCTTCAAGGCAGGCGTCACACCCGCGAAAATTGCTAAGCAGTTCGGAATTCCGCAATCCGATGTTCGGAGGGTGATTGCGAACGAGACGATGAAGCAGTGATTGTGACGTCTCTTGCCGTCGCCAAACAGCGCGGCCGGCGCCCATCAGAGCATCGGCATCGGTGCGACGACGGATGCGGTCTGGTTGCCGGTTTCCTCCGGCGGCTCGGGTGATCTGAAGCTGACCAAGGCCTGGGGCATGCGTGGCGCGTTCAACCACAACTGGAACCCGTACTGGTCACGCATGTATATTCTTGATTAATGCAGCGTCAAAGTCGAAGTGCTTAACCTTTGGCGGCGTGGAAGGGTGATACCTTGAAACCTTCGCCGTCGCGAAACGTCGCGCCGCCTTATGGCGCGGCATTGCACGGTTCGGCCGATGTCCGGTTTTGGGGTGTAAGGCAGATAGCGTGGAAGCGCTGCCACTTCCGAGTTTGACCCTGGCTGAAAACGCCGTGTGCTGCTGTTATGATTCTCTCGTGATTCTGCGGGGGGCTGATTGTCATTCGGCCTGCAATATTTTGTAAGCCGATTGACACAAGGGGGAAAGCGGAGTGCGCCGGGAGATCGGCAAGGAGTAGATGGTGCAAGTCCATCACGATGAAGGAGTAGCGAACCGCATCGACCCCAGAGTCATGCGCCAGTACCCGTGAGGGTATTGGTGAAGCGTTGACAGGGGAGCGCATAGGCCAGCCATTGAGCCGCGAAAGTACCCTCATCCCGGGTGCCGACGTCGTTCCGCTGACGGAAGGCAACACGGATGGGCGCGATAGTGCGAGCGCCCAGACGGCCCGGCGTGGTCGTAGACACTGGCATGTGCGGAAGCTCTTTGCTCGGGAACCGGGAGATCTCATGGTTGGCCAGCGTCAGCATGCGTGCTGCACTGGTCCGTGTCGGGAAGGCGAGGAGCCGTAGCCGATGATGTACGATCATGAGAAGTCTGACCCCGCCATAGTAGCTGTGAAACCGACGAACAAGGCTGGGCAACCGGCTGCGGAGTTGGTGGAGCCAAGGGCGGGGGCCGAGGGGAATGTAAGTCAGCAAAGCACGGGCCGGGCACAGTACCGGGAAACCGTGTCACAGGCGCTGAAGCGCATACGGCATTTCGTGAGAATATCACGACGCGCCGTTACAAACCCGAGGTGGGAGCCGTGTGCCCGAATTGGGCTCGCACGGATCTGTGCGGGGGGCGCGAGGTAACTCGCGTCCCTACCGCGAACATCGGAAACCCCATTTCGGCCGCGAATGACAACCCATCTTGAACATCGGCCGTGCGGCGGAGCGTTTAAGCTTCACGGCCTAGTGAACGCTCCGTTCCCGTGAAAACCCAAATACTTAAAATTTGTTAACCAATTCGTGGGGATATTCGCATGTGACAACTCTGGAAGGAGTTCTCCATGCAAAAATTTATAATCGGGGAGAGGGGCGGGAAAACAGCCGACGACCATGAGGACGGCCTCGTCGTTGCCGTGCTCCCAACAATTGAGGGCAATTTTCAGTACGCCGTCGATATGGAAGGATACGGCGCGCTCCAGTTTTTACCGGGGAGAATTTGGTCGTTCACTCCAATCAATAGAGGAGTAAGATGATGGAACGAACCGGAGTTGATAGACGGCCGGGCGTGAATGTCCCGGTCAAGCAACCCATACGGGCCTCCCGCTTCGCACATTTGGCGCGATCGGTGCCGAAAAAGTCATTGCTGACTTCTTCGTCGGCCGCGTTTGCAACGCTTATCGCCATGGCTCTTCTTTACGGATTCGATGGCTACTTTTTCGACGGCTACTACGGCAGCGCGGCATGGAAGATCTTTCAGCAAATCGGCGGAGCATTTCGCTTTTGAATGCGGATAGAGCGCGGATAGAGCTCCGTTGGTCTGCCCTTGGTCGCACCGGGCCTCCAGCGATGTCCGGTATTCGGTCGCTATCGGGGAACGGACAGGGCGCAGACGGCCCAATTCGGTCGAGAAATGCCCCCTAGCGAAGGCCCAGGAAGCAGGCAGGAAAACCTCAATTTGAGATTGCTTAATTAGGAAGTGCGTAAATATTCCTCCGTATTTTCCCTTAATCGAAACTTCCAAATGTTCCTGGGTCTCTCGACAATGACCCATGACGGCACTTCAATAATAACAAACATGGCGGCTGCGCCGCGACAAAAATGTAGGCTCGGATGGCGTTTCAGTTTCGATACAATCCAGCATTGGATGGATTGCGGGCGGTCGCGGTGGTCCTAGTCATTTCAGATCACTGCTGCGTTCCTGGGTTCGACCAAGGTTATTTTGGTGTCGATCTATTCTTCGTTCTAAGCGGTTTTCTGATTACCCGGCTCCTCAAAGACGAAATTGACGCGACGGGCCGAGTTGACCTGTGGAGATTCTATCTGCGCCGGTTGCTCCGTCTCACCCCGCCCCTGCTGCTGTTCCTGACTGCGTATTCGCTGGTTGCGCCCTGGCTCTGGCCGCAGTTCGACATATTGTTGCATATGCGCGACGCTGGGCTGGCGGGATTTTATCTATCCGATTATTCGCAGGCCTTTTGGCATAATCCGAAAGTGTTGATTCACACGTGGTCACTCGCGGTCGAAGAGCACTTTTATCTCATCTGGCCGTTCGCAGTCCTGCTGCTGGTCCGCATCGAACCCCGTTGGCGTCTAGTCGGTCTCTTCGGCATCTACTTGCTTGCGAGCGCTTGGCGCGTATACGAATACGAAACCGTGGGGTGGGACGCGACGTATTATCGCTTTGATACGCGGATCGGCGGACTGGTTTGCGGCGCGCTGCTGGCGATATCCCTCCAGCACAAAGGCCCAATCTCGGAGAGAGCAGCTAACGCCGCGGGCCTCTTCGCGTGGGCAGGGCTCGTTCTCTGCCTGGCGATCGGCTTTTGGGACGCCCCCTGGTCCTTGATGGTCATGCCCAATCTTGTCCATATGGCCGCCTTTGGTTTGCTGATCTCGGCCTCAACAAAAACCTCCTGGGTCAGTTCGATATTGTCTGCGCCGCCCCTGGTTGGCATCGGCATCATCTCTTACGGCATGTATCTGTGGCACTATCCGGCAGCCCTCTACTTCAGAGAATTGACTCCCTGGTACTTGACCGGCCCGATCGTCCTGAGCTTTTCGGTCGTTATGGCTACGGTCAGCTACTTGACCATTGAACGGCCACTACAACGATTTCGCCGCAGTCTCGGAGGACATCAGCGCTACATCGAGGCCAAGTTCGTGTCAGCGGCGCCAAAGAGCGTGTGTCGATAGCTAATTAAGTTGGCCGGTTTTGGTAGCACATCAAATGTCCGCTTCGTCTGCTTTTGTTCTCCTGTGGGCGGGGTGGGCAAGTCGCAGACTTGTCCATGCCGTCCACAGGCTCGCCGCCGAGCGGATTTAAGCGGCAATCGGTATGTCCACGGTCGCGCCTCTACGATCGTAGCGACCGAGACAACGCGGGCCGTGGAAGATGGCGTGGCTGCCGTCGTGGTATTGACGGACCTTGACCCGCGCCTTGACAAAGTGCGCGCGCAAAGGACTTGCCGGGATCTGCAGTTTCAAACGGTTGAACGACACACAATTGTCGTTGCCGACCTGGCGCTCCTCCTGCACGCAAAGAATCTCGCCGAGATCGATACCCGCAACCGCGACGAAAGCGCTGCCGTCCTGCTCAGGCTTGATGGCAAAGCGGGCGTTGTGGGCCGGGAGATAGACATCACGAAGAAACAAATTGGCCGCATCCGCCGTGGTGATCCCGGCCAATGCCAGCTCCTTGGTCAACCGGTCTTGCAGCGTATGAAAGACACGCTCGGAACGGCCCCGCGCTTGCGGAGAATAGGCTGCGATATGTTCGACACCCAGATGCGCCAGCGCCCGGCCGACCTGGGTCAGTGCCGCGCGATCGACCGCACCGCCAGCCGTCGCCGTATGAAAGTAATGCGAGCCCCGATCGGTGTAGAGGCTCAACGGTAGGCCGTGCCGGCCAAACACTTCTTCAAGCGCGCGGAAGGTCGAGGCGGTACTTTCTTCCTCCACCAGGAACGCCGAATAGATCGCGCTCGTCGCGTCATCCAGGGTCACGATCAGATCGAGCATCGGCTGCCCCGCAAGCCATTGATGCCGCGACCCGTCCTGATGCAGCAGCATGCCGGGCAACGGCCGACGCGGACGCTTGCGCCGATGCGCTCCGCGGCGCCGGGCCTTCTCCAAAAGCCCCTTCGACTGCAGAAAGGTCTTGGTCCAGGTGTAGCTCCAGTTGAAACGATGATCCTTCACCAAGTGCTCGTGAAAATGCTTCGCCGTGAAGCCGGCGTAGCGCGTGCGGTAAAGCGCTTCCACCTCGTCCGCACGGTCAACCGGAACCCGCCTGCCGGAAGCCTTGCCCAGCCGCCGGTCCAGTAACCCCGCCTCGCCATCCTCTTCGTAGCGCTGACACCAGCGCCGGAACGTTCGTTCCCCGACACCCAAAAGCTCCGCAGCCTCCAACTGGTTGAACTCCAAAGCCTCGTACCGACCTAAAATGTCCAGAAATTTGATCATTCGCACACCCTGAAGCGCTTCCGTCCGGCGCATCACATGCCCCTCCAAAGGGCACCAAAATTACCGGACAGATCGTGTGCTACATAAACCGGACATATCGTGTGCTACCGACACGGCGCCAAAGAGCGTGTAGCACTAACGCCTGATCCGTCGTATAGTACACTATGGGTTGGATTTACGTGCCATGCCCCAACCACCAAACCGGATCGAGCGCAGGTTGTCGGCGATATTGGCCGCAGACGTGGCTGCTACTCGCGGCTAATGCACAATAACGAAGAGGCGACGCACGCTAAATTGACTGCGCTTCTAGCGGACGCGATCGAACCAGCAATCGTTGAGCACGGAGGTCATATCGTCAAGAACACTGGCGACGGGTTCTTGGCTGAGTTTTCGAGCGCCGTCGATGCGGTTCGGGCTGCGACGCGGTTCCAGACCCGAATCCACGAAGTTACTATCGGTGATACGGAAGACGAGCGTGTTTCTTTCCGCGTAGGTATCAATGTTGGTGACATCATCGTCGAAGCGCATGACATCTTCGGAGACGAGGTCAATATTGCAGTACGACTCGAAGGTATTGCCGCTTCTGGCGGTATCTGTCTCTCGTCCTCTGCCTACGATTTCGTTCGCGGCAGAGTGCCGGTCGAGTTCATCGATCTGGGCGAGCAAAGTCTTAGAAATATCGCTCGCCCGGTACGCGCCTATGCTGTGGCCGGGGATGGATTTGATGGCGGGACGCTAGGCAGCAGCACGCCGCCAAGCCCACCTTCAGCGCAGCGACTTTCCATTGTGGTGCTACCGTTCGACAATATCGGCGGAGAACCAGAACAAGACTATTTCGTTGATGGCATAACCGAAAGCCTAACTACAGATCTGTCACGCATTAGCGGCTCCTTCGTGATCGCCCGCAACACGGCGTTCACCTTCAAGGGAAAAGCCGTGGACGTTAAGAAGCTCGGACGTGAGCTGAACGTCAGTTACATACTCGAAGGGTCGGTGCAACGGAGCTGCAACCGCCTCAGGGTGAATGTGCAACTGATCGATGGCGAAACCGGCAAGCACCTCTGGGCCGAGCGTTTTGACAAGCCGGTTGCCGACCTCTTCGACATGCAGGATGAAATAGTATCCAGACTTGCTAACACTTTAGATTCTCAGCTTGTTGAGGTCGAGGCGCGCCGAGCAGAGCGTTTGCCACATCCTGATGTAATGGCCCTGATTTTTCAGGGGAGTGACTTACGGAATAAGGGGTCGACTCCCGAACACATGGAGAAAGCACTTGGCTTTTTTGAGAGTGCCTTGAAACTCGATCCGATAAATATCGAGGCGATGGTCAGTGTGGCTGCCGTTCATGCGGTGAGTGCTGCTCTGTATCTTGTCGATGACCGCAAAGCGCGGTTTGCGAATGCTGAAACGATTTTGACCAAAGCACTATCCATAGCTCCTCAACACGCCCGGGCTCATTTATTTCTGGGTATCGTGCAATTGTCGACGAACCGTGCGGCGCAAGGAATTTCAGAATGCGAGCGGGCACTGGCGTTGGACCGGAATTTGGCCGATGCTCATGGTGCCATTGGCGTCGCTAAGATATTCATCGGCCGCAGTGAGGAAACCGAGGCCCACATTCAGGAAGCACTGCGGCTCTCTCCTCGCGACGACAGCGTTTACCGGTGGATGCACTATGTTGGCGTTGCTAAATTGCTACTCAGCTCTGAGGCCGAAGCTGTCGTGTGGCTGCGCCGATGTCTCGAGGCTAATCGAAATTATCCCATCGCGCATTTGCACTTGGCCGCTGCGCTTGCCCGTCTCGGCTCGCTGGATGAGACCTGTGCTGCGGTCCAAGCGGGATTGGCGCTTGATCCGACTTTCACTATCCAACGCATGCGCGGTATTACATTGAGCGATAACCCGATTTTTCGTGCGGGAAGCAGGCGCATTCGAGAGGGTATGCGGATGGCCGGCGTGCCGGAGGGGTAATTGTCGGCTTTTGGGTTACGTGTGGACGGCGCCCTGGCAAGAACTTTCTGACGTTTTGCAGCATTGGTCGGGTGCGGTCACGTGTCCGGCCTGTTGATGCGGCAGGTATGGCCGCTGGCCCTAATGCTCTGCGGTTGTGCTCCTTTTTTCGATGCAACTAAGGGATCAACGAAGGGCCGGCATTTAAAATAGCTGAGTGATACAGATCTTATGCACCGACGCTCTGAACCCGGGAGGAAGCGACTGTCGGCAAAGGTCGATGCGGTCAGTGTCTCAGTAGGTTAAAATATCAATCGTCGAAATTGTCGTCATCTCCCCTTGACGCCATTGCGGTCGCACGCTGCAGGAATCTCGGAGCGTGCTGACGTGGCTCGCGTGGAGCCGCGCGCTCGGACGGATCGCGGCCGATCTTGGACTTTAATTCCAAGAGATCCGTAAAGAGATCTGCCTGGCGCCGCAGCTCGTCGGCAATCATCGGCGGCTGGCTGGACATGCTCGACACTACTGTAACGCGGACGCCGCGGCGCTGCACCGCCTCGACCAGCGAGCGGAAATCGCCATCGCCGGAAAACAGCACGATCTGATCGACGTGTTCGGCGAGCTCCATCGCGTCGACAGCAAGTTCGATGTGCATATTGCGTTTGATTTTGCGGCGGCCCCCTTCATCGTCAAACTCTTTCGCGGGTTTGGTGATGACGGTGTAGCCGTTGTAATCGAGCCAGTCGATCAAGGGACGAATCGACGAAAATTCCTGATCTTCAATCAACACCGTATAATAAAACGCGCGCAAGAGCGTTCCGCGACTTCGGAATTCCTTGAGCAGGCCCTTGTAATCGATATCAAAACCAAGCGTTTTCGCTGTCCGGTGGAGATTTGCGCCATCGATGAACAACGCAATCTTGTTCGAGGTAGATGGCATCAACTACCGACCTTTATAAACAGCTGCGGGCGCAGGGCCCGTTAATTCAAACTGCTGATTTTATAACAGCGAGAAGAGAGTTCGCGATTGAGGCAGTCTGTAATGTTCGATAATCAATCGCAAGCAGAGATTACAATGCCGCAAATGCGAAGGACTTGATCCGGCCTTGGCCTGAAGATTGAAACACCTCCAAATATTTTAAGTTTCAAATAGCTTTTTTTGCAGAAGTGAAACTCTAGATTGTGACCGCCTCACCTGGGCGAGACGTAATCACCTCAATTCGTTGGCGATTTTTGTGACACCCTTGTGTAACCCGGCCACCTCAAAAATTTTCTTTGAACCCCGAGAGGAGACCTCTACACAAAGGAGCCAAATCGATTATCCCTTTGGAAACGCTGAGCAAAGTTCCCGGTCGCAATGCCTAATCAATTTCTAGTTTTTGAAAAGGTCTTGAAGAAGCGCCGCCGAACATGGCAGTGGCGCGTTTGCACACCCGAAGGGGATGTCGTCATGCATGGTTCGGAAAGGACCCGACCCGCTGCCAGATACCATGCTGACAAGGCCCTCTTCCTGCTGTTGTTGTCCGCGCCGTATAAAGCCGTTTCCAAGGTTACCCTCGTGCTTGCCTTTTGGTCCTCCTCTCCGAGATCACGACAAGTCGGTAAAATCTAGCTGATTTATTGTTTTGACTGGCGGGAGCGATGCCGCGTGCCGCACAGCCAATAGCTGGTCGAGACAAGAAAAGTCTTGGTGATCGGTTTAACCTTTCGCACGCGTACTGGGCAATTCCTGTCTTGGGACCAACCAATGATCTTATCGAATTGCCCAATGGCAAAAAAACTCGCCACCTTACGCGACGCCGCATAATGAAATGCCCGTGTCCGAACACAATGCCGAGGAATGTCAGGCCGCACTGGAGGCGCTTCTGCTAGTTGCTGCGAACGGCCCGACGATGTTCGCGGGATGGGGGTGATGCGAGCGCTCAATCCGTCATGTCGAACGAGTGCCCAGAAGGCTGTGTGTACCGAAAACTAAGCTCGGGCGTAGTGGTGGACTACACAGCGCGGTTCCTTACGACACCATGATTATTCAATGTAGGCGCGCAAATTGACCGTAGCCGTCCTTCAGTTTCAGCTGGATCTTTCCTTGCGTTGTTGCCGTCCCGCTTCCCATCTCGGCGATTTCGTACCCAAAACCATGCGGGATATCGATGCGTGCACGATGCTCAGCGCCGGTCACAGGGATCTTGATCGGTTCGCCAACGCACTCAGCGACGCCAGCTACGACAAACCGGCCTTTGCGGGCGTCGACGTCGACATCAAACTCAATCGGCGCAAAAATTGGATCATAGGCTTCCGTCAACGTAGACGCAAAGACAGCGAACACTGTGGCGAATGGATCGGTATCTTGCCCCGACATGATTTTGAGGATCGCCTCGCGTTGGGCGGGGCTCGCACGTTCGTCGACGAAAGGTTCCGATGAAGGCAATGGACCCATATTGCCCACCTCTGCCTCCAACCGAGCCTGCAATGTCGCTTCTGGCACTTTTCGGACCTGCCGGGACAGCCTGGCGATGGCCGCTTCTCAGGGTGAAATTGTGTTTTTTTGCGCAAACTAAACGGCGGATCAGGTTGCCCTGATTCCGCCGTTCAGCAATCTACCGCTGTGCCGACCTCTTACTAAAGTCGGCCTGCTACTGTCAGTGCGAGCACAACGAATTGGCAAGGGCCGTATCGGCTGGCGTCGCCGTATTGGCAACAAGCACGTTCGATGTGTTCGCTTGCGAAATCAGCGTTTGTGCGTCGGACGGCAGAAGGAAGCGCAGCTGTTGAGCTCTGTTCACAGCCGCTGTCACAACGCAGACGTAGCCGGCGTGGGTACCATACCGCTCCTCGAGCGATAGGCGCGGATCACCAGTTGCTTGACGATTCGCTTTTGTGTCCCAGAAGGGATAGTAGCCGCCGCTGTTGCCCGCCCCCGCAAATACCTGGCCGACGCTTCCCGGACCGTTACTTGCATTGGGGCCGTACCAACCGGTAGTGGCCAAGTTCCAGCCGACATAAGTACCCAACGGAGCCTCACCCAGGACCGTCGGCAAACCATCAACCACCTCATTGCCATCGGCATTCACCTTGGCGGCGTAGACCGGCAGCACTTTTTCGATGATCGGCGGCTGGATGGTCGGAACGCCGCTCTCCTGATCGTAATTCTCCTTGGGACCGAAATTGTAAACAAACGGCGGCCAGGCTTGGTTTCCTCCATAGGGCAAACCAGGAAGGTCGGGGAATCCCACGCCCTCCTTCGTGTTGGGCACCAGCTGTCCTTTGGATAGCGTGGGATAAGCGCTGGGTGGCATTGCAACGGCGTTCACGAGCAACTGAATGAAGTTGTACTGCAGAGCATTGTTCGTGTACGCCAACGGGATTGGATCGTTCGCCAGCGACTGACCGGCCGGTACGTTCACTGCAGCGGGGGAAACCCAGTTGAACAGGTTGACACTGGGGCTGACCGCGCCGCCGCCGTGGGTGGCGCCTGGCGTATAGTACCGATAGACATTCGACGGTATTGATATGTCTTGTACGCAGGTGAAGCCGCAAAGCGAGGCCGACATCTTTTCAGAGTAGAGCTCCGCCGAAGCGAAGGTTTCCAGGATCGCCGGACACGTATTGTCCTGCGCGCAGCGGTGAAGCATGCCGTCAGACGGAAGGTGACGTGCCAGGTTCGGGTAGTTTGCCCACCAGACCGGAGCTTCGTCGCCGCCCATGTAGAGGTACATGAGGTTGTTCGGCTGCCCAAAGCGGATGTTCATTACCATCATCCGCCCGTCGATCTGCGGCCAAGCGCCGTCAAAGACGATGCGGCCTCTTTGATCGTGACCCCATTGGTCGCGGCCTTCCTCGTTAAAACCCCAGAAGATGAAGCCGTGGAGAAACGCGGCAGATTGCGATGCGCCCACGGTCATTGCCTTGGTGATTGAACCGCCGATCGGGTTTGAACCACCACCCGGAGCATTGGTGCCGTAACGGAGGAAAGCCGCAAGGTCACGAAACGCGACAAATCCGACCCCAAGCACCAATGGGTTCTCTGCCGTGTAGACCATTTCATATTCGAGCTTTGGGTCGAAGGTGCCGTTCTTCAGGCAAATCCAGTTCGGATTTGGCGTGCCTGGCCAGCCATTGGGGCAGTATGCCCAGGCCCACTGCCCACTCGGGATCGGCGTCTTTACACTCGTCACGCCAGCAGCGGTTTGAGACGATACGCTCCAGAACTGAGCCTGCTTGGTGTCCAAGCTCGCCGGGTGATAAGGGACAAATGCCGGGCCCTGAATGACCAACTGCGCAGTGCCTGGCGGTGTACCCGTGGGGACAGGCAAGCCGCACCCGTTCGTACCGGAGCAGACGCGGCCGTATACTTGGCCGGTAATGATGTTGCCGCCAGCGCGATGATCGTCGCCGTCGTGCTGTCCATTACCATTGTTCGACGAGTTGCCGTGAGTCGCCACCGGCACCTGTACGACGTAACTAGCCAAAGGCTTCATCCCGGGAGTTGAGGGAGTTCCGGCGACATCGGGTACATTTGGAGGAACGAGGGCCCCGGTAGTGGTGTTCAGGCTGCCATAAGGTCCGGAGTTCAGGTCAAAACAAGGATACGGGATCGCCGGGGAGGGTGAGCATTGGGCCAGAAGGTCGCCCTGCCAGCCGCTCTGCACATAGGTCGCACCCTGTACCAGTGCGGTCGTGGGGATCGCGTTGTTGCCACGGTTCGGCACCTCATGGATCAACAAGCCGTTGCGCTGCTGCGGATCGGTCGGCGTGACAATCTGAAAGTTGGCAACATAGGTAACTTTGCCTTGCGCCTTGGGTGCGTGCTCGATGTCAGTAATGATGGAGTGTTGCGGATCGCTTGGATCCAGTTCGCCGAATATCCGGCCGGTGTAGATCGTGTAGGGCGTCAACGGACCGGGCGTCGAGGTCCCCAATATGATCGGCTTAAAATTGAGCGAAATTTGCTGATCGATGATGATCTTCTTGACGTAAGCCTCGCTCGGCGAACTCCAGCCGATCACTGTAGCAAAGATTGCTATAGCCGGCAGGAAATGCCGTAGCAGCCTAATTGTCTTGGGATACATGTGTGTTTCCCCCCGCGTTTGGTTGTAGGACCTGACCCGGACCCTCGCAGAGTGAATGCCCAAAAAACAACGTTGTCACGAGAAAACATTGTTCGCATTTGCGAAAAACTGCTGACGCTGGGGCTACTTCTGATGCTTCGATGACGTCAGAATCCGACTGGCAATTGAGACGCACAGCGGGCCGACAAATTGTTCGTCTCCCGCTTCGTGGTAAGCCGATGCTCGACATCGGCTTATGGCAGATAGTGTTGAAAAAGTTTTTGGGTGACCAACGAAATTTCTTAGGACGGCTGACGCGTCCCGCGCCTCGCGACGTGAGGGACCACATCGCTTTACACAAAAACGACCACCGACCTTCGCATCGCGGCTACAGAACGTTTCAGCGGCAGAAACATCTAAGAATCAACTTTGGCGATTGTGCGCGGCTGCGACCTCTCGGTGGAAGGCGGCAACTATTTTACCCAGAGCTTGAGTGGGACTGCTTCGCGATCGGCGCAGCTCAGGGTGCCGTTATACGCGTCCGTCAATCTTCCACCAAAACTGCACGAAACCTCGGCGACCGATAAGACCGCGTCCAACTGTTGGGAGGATATATGAAAGCTTATTTCACCGGTCTTCTCCTCCGGGCCGTCCTGAGTGCACAGACCAACATGCTTCATCGTGAGTGGACCGGCATATCCTTTTCCACCGGGCGCGATTCCCGAGACAGTAGCAGTCAACTCCCACTCGCCGAGATAACCTGAGTATCCAATTACCTCGAGCGGCTGAGCGTGTGTCGGCACGAAAAGCGTGCAGAGCCTGAACGTTAGAAGAAGCGCTCTCACCGATGGCTCCCTTGTTGCACCGCGCCACTCAGAGCTTCTTCAGATATGTGCGAGCGTCGGCGACCTCGGTTCGGCTATCATCCGCGCCATCGGCGATCGCGACAATCTTCTCGTAATAATCCTTAGCCTTGGCTGTGTCCCCCGCCGTTTCGGCTGATGTCGCTGCGCCCACGTAGGCTCCCAACCGGTTTGGCTCCTTCTTGAGTGTCGCTTCAAAAGGCGATGAGCGCGTCCTTGGCATTGCCACTATCAAGCAGCATGACGCCGCAGAGTTCGCGGGCCGGCTTCGGCACGCCCGGAGTCACCGGATGCTTTTCAATCTTGTCCTCGGCATCGGCAGCAGCGCTCATCGCATTCAGCGCGTCGTTGCGCTTGCCTTCAGCGTAAAGCACCCAGGCGGTTGCGACCCGCCGCTGAATATCAACCTGTTCCGACCAATAGCCATCCTTTGCATCGCGCAGTTTGTCCCGCAATTCGGTAAGCTTGGCGATGTCTGTCTTGGCAGCCTCAGGATTGCCCGAACGGGCCTCTCCGAGAGCGCGCGCGAAATAAGTGATCGCCTGCACATTCGCCAGCGGGCTGGGGCGGACCTGAAGCTCCGCTGCAGCCTTCCAGTCGCCGCGCTCTATCGCGTAACGCGCCGGCGAAGCAGCCAGCGCATATGGCCCGGGAAGAAAAGTCTCGGTGAATCCCGTGACGGTATTCATGTCGTCAAGCACGGCCTTGGCTTTGCTGTCTTGTCCGAGCTGCAGATAGGCGTAAACTAATATAAAGGCTAGAGCCGACAATCCTATGATCGAAGGAGCGAACACGATGTGGTTGATGTCGGATATTCAAAGCGTGTATTTCCTTGCGGTGGTCTTGCTCTCGGTCTCAATGCTGGTCTGATTGCGAGCCACCTGGCAGCGCGCAACGCCGGCGCCACCGGCCCGACCACCGGCAGGTACTATTCCCGCGCCTATAGCGACTGCTGCGCCGCTTCGGATTCCGATCGATCGGCCAGACGCAAGTCGCACGCATCTCGTCGAAGGTGATTTTTGAATCACCGGCCGGATATCCCTGCGCCGGTATACTTGCCGTGAACAACCCAGCAACCTCGGAAGCGTTCCGTGGTTTACAGCCAACCAGAAAACCCTTTTCGGAATGCTGCGCGCCGCTGGGAGTGCCGGGCTCATGCTGGAAGACTGGAACAAGCAAGCCCGCGAGCTGGCATCGGACTGAAACGCAAGGCCAATCTAAATGATATCCGCGGCGCTCCGCTCTCAAAGGGACTCATCCGCCAGTACGGCGACAGGTGGACGTTGCAACATTCATGAGAGGCGAACTATTGGCAGGAGGGCGGAACGAGAAGGTTGGGATCAACTGGTCTAGGCGTCCAATATCCCCGCTGATTGAAGCCTACATTGTTGTTCGTCGGGGCGCAGACGTAGCTTGTTTTGCCAACGCAGATAGGCGAGCCAATGGAGTAGATGAGGCTCTCATAGATGCAGTAGTTGCCAATCCCGGACGGCAGGTCAGTCGGCGGTGTTGCGGCTCCGCCGACAAAGGGTAGCTGTGGGTCTTGTGCTGGCCGCTGATCTTGCGCGCCGGCAGCGTGCGCGGAAATCAAAACCGCCAGGAACGGGAACAAGCGCAGCATGTGATCCCCCTCGGTCGGTTACGACGTTACTGCCCCTATAGGGGGCGAACTAACGTAACCCTGTAACCCGTAAATCCGTAACCTAACCCGAAGCGACACTGCCCCCGTTCTAACATCGACAGATGGCTCTGGGTCGGGTCGGTGCCGTCTGCGAGTTGATCTAAAGTCAGGTTTCGGTATTCCCGCCATTGACGAATAAATGTCAGAAGGAACGGCGCGGCAGCGCCGAGACGGCGGGTAAGTTCGGGCATCCGCTATTGAAGCGCGGCGGGCACGGCATCGGCAAGCCGCTACGGATTGCGTGTCGCAATGCCTTTGCCCCAAGTGCTGCAACGCATCCAACCGGGTGACTTGCAGGGAGAGCGGGAGGATCATCAGAGAAAATCCCGAAGCCGCTCGAGTTCGGTGATGATATCTCCCGACAAGACGGCACCCACCAACGGGGGCTGTGGTGAAGTATGAATCTCATATAGGTGTCGCATGGAGGCCGGCTTGGCCATGAACTCCCGGATGCAGTCACCCAGCGTGCCGTCGAACAGCAAATACGGGCCGGTGCCCTCGGTACCACGTTGGTTTTGGAGTGAAGGCCATTTGCGAAGAACAGCTCGCTTATCGAAATCAACGTGCGTCTCGTTACCGTCGATCGGCCCTCCTGAAGAATCATCTGACGGCATCACTTCCCCTTCGCCTTCGGCCCGCGGGGGCGAACCCCCGCTTCGGATGGCAAACCCAACGTCCCGCGAAGATGGGCGACGGAGCCTTTTCCGAGATCTTGAAGACTTAGCAGCGTTGCGTCTGAAGCCTCGCGAATTTCACCCACGGTTTTCCAACCCGCCGCTGTCACCGCTGCGCGGATCCTTGTTGTAAATCGAACATTGTCGATTGGCGTATCGCCGGGAAGCTCTGGCGCGGGATAGAGCATGGGTCCCTTAACCGTCTCTCGTGCTATCCGTTCTGTGCGCAGGCGTTCACGGTTTTCGTTGAATGCGCGCTGTGTCTGCTCGTGCTCGGCGACTGCCTTTGTCGCGTCGGCTTGGCGAAACGCCTTTCGCGCTTCGCGCTCCGCTTTGGTGATCGGCTTGGGCGGTTCGAACTCACCGGGTAGTTTTGTCATTTTTTCACCTCCAGCCCGCCCTCGACTAGGCGGGCATTGAAAATTCAGCAAATCATGTCAACGGAAACAGCTTGTCGGTTGCTTTGTCCAAACGCTTCTCCGCGCCGCGCGCATCCAACAAATGGCCAACTAGGTCGCCATTCAACTTGTAAATGTTCGAACCCTTTAGATCGTAAAGCTTTTGACCTTTAAGGCCGAAGACTGCGTCGTCCATGACTATGCCGACATGGACGCCGCTGCTGTTGAATATATTGCCGTTCACGACCGACCTCCTTTCGAGGCCCCCACGGCAAAGGCTGCTCCTATCGGCCGGGGATAGCGAGACAAATCGCGTTCTCGCTCATTTCCCGTTCGCCTTCAGCCCGAATTCGATAACACAGGTAGCCTTGCTCGTTTTCTGTGAAGCCGTTGCAGCCGCGCATAAACAGCTGGGCGCGATCTATTGAGTGTAACGGCTATCTCAGCGGCTTTCTTACCGGCATTCAGTAGTTCGTCGAGTTTGCGCTCCTCGTCTGGAGTCCAACGCCACGTTGCTGGTCTTGAAGCGCTCATTTCGCCTTAGCCTTGAGCCCGATCTCGACCAGCCGGCGGATGGCTTCGGATCGGCTGGTGTCGTTTGACACGGCCCACGCCTCGACCTCAGCGAGCAGCGCGGGCGGCATTCGAGATGTCACATGCGGATCACGCCCCGTCGCCGGACGTCCGCGTCTCGTTTTCGGTGTCACCTTTATTGACCTCTTCATCAATTTAGGTGTAACACAAAAACAAGCCGAGGGGCAGGTACGAACTTCCGCCCGGGGGGCATAGCAGCATCGCGCGACCTCTCGGACGAAGAGATCAGGCCAGTCCTGAAGCTCAAGCACCAAGTGATTGCCAACTTCACCGAGAAGCACGGCGTAAATGTCCAGTGGTTGCTGGAAGGCAAGCGACGGATATTCAAGAGCGGTGCCCCGCAATTAAGCGCCGGCGCCGATTCAATGAGAAAGTGCAACCGCCAGCGGCTCACCGTCGCCGGTTGGCAGGGTCGAGCAGGACAAACCAGACCTCAAAAAAATTTACGCCGTCGGGCTCGAAAATGAGCGTCCCTGCGGCGCCTACTACTGGGCCCCTGAAATCCCCAGCGGCCGATACCTGGCAGGCGCGATGCCACGACAATGTGAACCACATCACAATCGTGCCAATTTTCGGTAGTGTCTCAGTTTGAAATTTTGAGAGCGCCGATGATGATCAAGGCAACGAGGCCGTAAACAACTGCATTCACGGCCCACCCAATGGCTGTGCCCAAGGTGACGGAATTGCCTACCGCTACCCAGAAGTACGCCGCGCCCATGCCCGGAAGTTCTAAGGATGCCCACTCGTTAGTGGATGGTATGGCCATAAAACCGTCGAGATGAGAAACCCAATCCCCATTGCGATCATAAACTTCTTCATGTCCGCGCGCCTCCCTTGCGAAGCTTACCGCTAAGTACGCTGCCAATCCGGTTCCGGCAATTCGCGGTCCCTATAAAAAGACCGCTGAAACCGTGTTGATCGAAACCCCAGTGATACGGGAAACCGAGCGCATGCTGGACCCCTCGCAAAGCATGGAGAGGATTTGAACGCGGGTTTTGAGACACTACCCAATTTTCACGCCCGTCCCCAATGTCTCAACCCGGCCGCGTCTATTCCTGTCTGTGATTTCGTGCACAGCAAGTGGCCACCCCAGTTGGGTTCCCGGCCTTGCCCTGCTGTGGATATGCTGCGGATAGCGAGGGCATGGCTCAAGGTCCCCGCCCATGGTCCCGCGGTTCACGCCAGTCGGCGTTCGAGTTCCGTCTGATCCGGCGCTTCTTGGTGCTCGACCGACAACGATCGATAGTGGACAGCCATTTCTCGATAATGTTGCCGGGAAATTGGATCGGTCGCTCTTTCGGCTCGGTCCTCGAACATACGAGCGCGTTCGGCAAGTTCTGTTGCCTTTGACATAGGACACCCCAAGACAAGAGGGCTCTAATATTCCCAGGTAAATCGGCGGCCATACTGGGATAGGCTCGAACGCACGTTCGAAAAATCGGTGCGCCGACGATCAAGACGTTGGGCGATCACCTGCTTCTGCCCGCGGCTCGCTCTGGGGCACTATCCACCGGCCCCGAGTAACGTCCCATTGATGACGGGAGGCGGTATGCTTGCGCATTTCGATAAGGTCTTTCTGAACCCCTCGCTGGAGACGCCAGTCCTCGGCCGCCTCGATTACCGGAGCAGCGAAAAGCAGCCCGAAAATTAATCCCCACCACATGACCAAGCCCTCGTTGGTTGATCAAATCGCATCTTACTGGATCTCGATTTCAAGACGTCTTCGCCGGTTCAGGAAATGGCTTCCTCGGAACCGCAGTTCGTGTCGTGTCGGCCGACCGACGAAACCTCTTCACGGAACCGAGAGCGACCGATGATTGGACATCAGCCCGCCGTTGGAACTTGATATGGTTTTCCACACCGATACACGGATCGTGGGCATTACCGACTGATTGATTTGATTGCCAACTAAATCAAAACGCACCGGTTGACGCTGGCTGCCCGGTCGCACAGGCCCGAGCGCCGGCGCCGCTCGATGAGAAAGCGGCACCGGCAAAGGCTAGCAGGTCACGCCAGAAAGCTGAGGCAGGCGTAACTTGATATTAACCATCGAAAGGTCAGGATCGTTTTGACCTTCTTGTGGTGATGACGCGAATAGAAGCCGTCGCTGGGGCAAACAGCGGCGGCTTTTTCGTGCGCTCACCGGCGCGAGCGCAGCGGGGAGAACGAATCCCATGGGGCCAACGTCGTTAACCGGTCGTTAACCGCTCCGATGCAGGTTCAACGAAATCGCGATGGCACCGGATTCTTGAGCCGGCAATCGCAAGGAGAAGCCGACGGCGTAGCGCCCGCCGGCTTTTTTTCTGCTTGGTAGTTCGACTGGCGGAGGATTGAGGACGAGGCCACGGTTGACGACTTATTCGGCACCTCAATGCTTTGAAGCTTTTGCTTCGACCCGCCGCAGACATCAAGAAACCTGGCGAATGAAAGAGGCCGCCAACTGGGGGGCTGGTATGAAACCCGTGAAGCACGCGGCGCGCCCAAAGCGCTGGTCCGATGCGGAAAAGCAACGATTGGCGAGGTTGGCAAAGCGAGGCGCGGACGCATCCGAGATATCAGCCGCCCTTGGCCGGCACGTTTCATCGGTGAGGAAAATGGCATCCGAGATGAAGTTTGTATTGCGGAGACGGAAGGTGCGTGAAGATGCCGCCGACTGAGGCGGCCTTACCGCACGTCCTTTACGACCGTATCGCAATGAAAGCAGCGGTATACCCAGACGGCTGGCAGCGTCGGGGTCGGGTTCATATCCCCCAAATGCTGCATCGCCTCGCCGCATTTGGGGCAAAGCCGGATCGCAACCTCGTCATTGAGGGGCCCGAGCAGCATCCGCCAGCTTATGACGCGCAAGCGAGGGCTGCGCTAGCAACCAGCGGGACGCTCAGTATTCATACGGAGCAACACTGAGGCGGCCTTACTTGATGGGCTTTGAAGAAAGCATGATCCGCAAGGCTGCCCAAGTGTACAGCCAGGCGGTCGAACAGTTGCCGCTTCGCCGGATCGGTGGTGAGATCGCAGATTAGCGCGGCCTCGGCGGCGTCCTTTCAAAGCTTTTCGAGAGATGCCTGATAGTCCTTCGTCGATGCCGATTTAACAACCCGCACCTTTGATTGGAACCATTGTCCGAGTGAAACTCTTGGAACAGTCGGGTGTGCCACCGCCGCGGTGCTAACCCCATCCGGAACGGCCCCAGCTCGGCCCCTTACGCTGGGGCCGTTTCTTTTGACATGCGGACTCGCCCCGGCTCGCCAAGCCAAGCAATATAGATACGCTGATCGATGCCTGGAAGCCGGCCGGATCAACACGAAAGGCAGCATAGTCGGATAAGGTGGCGCCCGTGCCGAGGGGCCGCTCCTGTGCATAGCGGCCGTTCATACGCAAGCAGCATCCGTGACTGATAAGGAATAAGCAGACAGGCTCAGGGAGCGGGGTGATCTGGTACTCGAGGACGCCGCCGCCGGCGCCGAAGTGGATCGCATCGCAGTGTCCGCAAGGTCGCGGCGCACGCCGAGGCATCGTAGCCAGCTCAGCAAAATCGTAGCGAGACGGAACTGGCCCTCCTCCCAACGACTTGACCCGTCGGACAACCCTGATCTCGGAGAACGACCATGAAAGTGATTTTCGCCTCGGTTTGCCTGCTGGCACTCACCTCCTTCTCGCCGGCGGAGGCCAAGGGATGCATCAAGGGCGCCATCGTCGGCGGCGTTGCGGGCCACATGGCTGGCCACGGCAAGCTCGGCGCTGCGGCGGGCTGTGTGGTCGGCCATCACGAGGCCAACAAGCCCAATCCCAGCAACTCGAACGCGCAGGCCCCGTCGGGACAGAAGTAGCGGATTGGACGCCGCCATTGAGCCAGCCGACGCGAAACGCGCCATGAGGATCCGGTCCCATTCCGAGAGCCACATCGTCGAACTGGATGACGGCTCGCCATGGCAGATCTTCCCGGGCGACCTCGACCTCACCCTCGGCTGGAATCCGAACTCTCGGTCGTGCTCACCGACGACGGGGTCAGCTCTCACGCGCTGATCGGCGACCGCGGAAAGGGGGCGCGCGAGGAGCGGTTTCCATTCCTGCCGCCCCTTGAAACTTGCTTTAGAACATCCATGTGACATCCCTATACCATCCCTTTGGATGGCAGATAGGGGTGTTTTCATGGCCGATAATGTGCGCGAGTTGCGACCCCGGACCCCCGACACCGAGAAGATCACGGTCAACCTTGGCTATGTCGACCTCGGTCACGTCGATCTCATGGTGCAGGAAGGGTTCTATTCGAACCGGACGGATTTCATCCGGACGGCGATCCGCAACCAGCTCGAACGCCACGCAGACGTCGTCAAGCAATCCACGGCCCGGAAGAGCCTAGACCTCGGGCTGCGAAATTATAGCCGCGAGGATCTCGAAGCGGCGCAGCGCGCCGGCGAGATGCTGCAGATCAATGTTCTGGGCCTGGCCACCATCGCCCAGGACGTCACTCCCGAGTTGGCCCGCGCCACCATCGCCTCGGTCTCGGTGCTGGGGGCCTTGCATGCCACTCCCGCGGTCAAGGCCGCTCTCGCCGACAGGATGAGGTGAAACGATGCTGGACCAAACCACAGTTCGCGAGGCAACCCGCCTCACGCGTGCCGGCCAATTGGTCGAGGCCACCGCGCTCCTGCAGCGCATGCTCCGCGGTGAACGCGGCCCAGGACCGGCGTCCCGCAGCGCCGCCCCGACTCCGCTCGCGAGGTTTGAGCCGCCGACCATCGATGCAAAGGCCTATGTCGTCGACGAGAGCGAAGGTCGGCAGCCCGCGCAGGCGGCCTCTGCTCAAGGACGCAAACGTCCCGCGCCGCTCGACGGCATGAGGAAGTTCTCCGGGCTCGGCTTGCGAGGTCCGATCAGGCGCACTCCGCCGTCGACGTCGGATATCGTGCCCGAGGGTACAAGGTTCATCGAAGGCACCTTCAGCAACGCGGCGGGAAGCCGGACCTACAAGCTGTTCATCCCAAGCCGCTCGCAGGGACAACCGCTTCCTCTGGTCGTCATGCTTCACGGCTGCACCCAGTCGCCGGACGATTTCGCCGCCGGCACCCGGATGAACTTCCTGGCGGAAGAGCAGAACTGCTTCGTGGTCTATCCCGAACAGCCGAGCGGAGCCAACCAGGCGAAGTGCTGGAACTGGTTTCGCGCGGGCGACCAGCGCCGCGGCGGGGGCGAACCCTCGCTGATCGCCGGCATCACCCGCCAGATCATGCGGGACCATGCGATCGATCCGAAGCGCGTCTACGTCGCGGGCCTGTCGGCGGGCGGGGCCGCCGCCGCCATCATGGGCGCGACGTATGCCGACCTGTACGCCGCTGTCGGCATACATTCCGGCCTCGCCTGCGGCGCCGCAAGCGACCTTCCTTCCGCGTTCGCCGCCATGCGGCAGGGCAATGCTTCCGGAGCTATCGGGAAGGCCGGCTCTCCGGTGCCGACCATCGTTTTCCATGGCGATCGCGACACCACGGTTCATCCCAACAACGGCGACCGGATTCTCGAGCAGTCCGCCAAAGCTGACGAGTCCGACAGCGAATGTGCTTCGCGGCCGAGTGCCCGACGGCCATGCCTATACCCGCACCATCCTTACCGACGCCGGCGGGCGGGCGATCTCCGAGCACTGGAACATTCATGGTGCCGGCCACGCGTGGTCGGGCGGCAGTCCCGCCGGCTCCTACACCGATCCGCGAGGGCCGGACGCGACGAGGGAAATGCTGCGTTTCTTCCTCGAGCATTCGCTCGATGGGTAGTCGGGCTTCACAGCGCGCTCAAGTCGTCCGGCACGTCGCCGAATTTCCGGATCAGCCTGGCGTCGCCGAATTCGCCGGTCGCCGGATCCCTGTTCGGCAGAACGCGATCGCGCCTCCGCGCGCATCACAGCCGCATTGGCGCTCAGGCACTCCACGGCTTCGCCAGCGGCTACGCCGTTGTCGGCGATCACAAAGGGCAGGGCGACATAGTAGGTGACGTCCATAGCAATCACTCCTTGCGATCGCGCGCGAGTTCGAACCGGCCGCGCGCAGCCGGCGGACACCGCCGCCCGAAGCTCCGCGGACTGGGCCTCGAGAAAGCCGACGGCGACGAGTAGTGCTTTCGCTGGTTCCCGGGCGTCACCGCGGCAGGCCGCGATAGCCTGGTCGGCGGCGGCCTCCAGTCTTCGGACGCTGCGGAGGACATCGCCATATGTTTCCTTTTCGTTCCCTTAAGAGTCAAGGCCGGGTGCGGATTAAACAGTGAAGGCTCGTTAGGGATGAATCCGCCCAGGGGGCAGACGATGTCGGAACCAGCTCCCGTTGTTCGTCTTGAGTCCGAGGCGCCCTCAAACGGAGTTTCGCGTACCCATGGCCCCGCGTGCGAACTGGAAAGGTTTCCTGCGTCTGTCCCTCGTCACATGCCCGGTCGCGTTGTACCCGGCCACCTCGGAGAGCGAGAAGGCCGCGTTCAACCAGCTCAATCGCAAGACCGGCCATCGGATCAAGTACACGAAGGTCGACGCCGACACCGGCGAAGAGGTGTCCAACGAGGACATCGTTAAGGGATACAAGGTCGATACCGACACCTTCATCGAGGTCACGAAGGAAGAGCTCGAGAACGTGGCGCTGGAATCCACGCGCACCATCGAGATCGACGAGTTCGTCAAGCGCGATGAGATCGATCCCCGCTATCTGATCCGGCCCTACTATCTGCGGCCCGACGGCAAGGTCGGCCACGACGCCTTCGCTGTGATCCGCGAGACCATCCGCGAGATGAACAAGGTCGCGATCGGCCGCGTGGTGCTGACTAACCGCGAGCACATCATCGCGCTCGAGCCGCTGGAGAAGGGGCTCGTCGGCACGCTGCTGCGCTATCCCTACGAGGTGCGCTCCGAGGATGAATATTTCGACGAGATCCAGGACGTTAAAGTCACCAAGGACATGCTGGACCTGGCCAGGCACATCGTGAACCAGAAGAGCGGGCGCTTCGAGCCGGACAAGTTCGAGGATCAGTACGAAACCGCGCTCATCGACCTCATCAACCAGAAGCGCGCCGGAAAGCCGATCACGCCGAAGGAGCGGCCCCGCGGCGAGAACGTCGTCGACCTGATGGAGGCGCTGCGCCGCAGTGTCGGCGGGGCGGCGGCCGAGAAGGCGCCCAAGAAGTCCTCCAAGAAGCCTCGTAAAGCCGCCAGCGGCCAGAAGGAAATGCTGATGCCGATCGCAGGCAAGAAGCAGGCGAAGGAGACCGTTGCCAAGAAGCCGGCGGCCAGGCAGCGGAAGTCGGCCTAGTCTTTCGGCGGGCACTCGGGGCAAGTCTCGCCGATCGAGTCCAGCACGTCGCAGACCTCGGCAACCGCCTCATAGGGCGAGACCCCCGGCGGCGGATCCCGTCGGGCTGCCGCGAACGCGAGCTCGCGGGCGTGCGGATCGGCGCGGTCCTGCATCCAGCCGTGCTCCTCGCACTCGCGGATGGCGCCGGCTTCCTGCAGAATACTGATCGCCCAGCCCCGCAGTGTCCGGATCGCCGGCCACCGTTCCTTCGTCATCAGCATCGTGATCGCTCCTGCCGGGACGAATCCTTATGCCCGGTCGTTCGTTCCGGCTGCTAACACAGGGCAGGGATTCCGAATTGCGTGGGCTGGGGCTTTTCCACCTGTTCCGCTGTCCTGTGCAAAACGCTAACCGTTATTTATAACGGGTGAGCAGTCGGGTTCTCAGCAAACAGAATTCCCAACCGGCCGCTTGTGGCGCAAAACAGTCCTTAGCGGGTAGCCTGCCGATCGATCGGACTTCCCTTTTTTAACCAAAAGCTAATCGCGGGCGCCGAACAATTGCACGTCGCCAAACTCGGCGGTTGTTGCCGGCGGTATCCTATGACACCATCCAGGCGCCGTTTTCTGAGACTCTGGATGCCTATGCCACGTCGGAAATATCCTTGGGAACAGCTGTCGGATGAGCAGTTGCTCAAGCAACGTCTCAGTAGCTTGAGGGTTACGGTCGAAGGCACCTGGCTCGAGGATTGTCTCAGTACTTTGAATGATGAGCTGCAAGCGCGGGGCATCCGGCTGCGGCCACACGCATGGATATCGAGCGAATGGTTCAGTCCGGCAGATGTACCCGGCATTGCGATTCCCTTCTATCTCTCCCATCCCCGCCTGATGAAACTCGAGAAGAAAATGATGCTCGACGTCGAGGGCGGCACCTGGTCCGAGTGCATGGCCATTCTCCGGCACGAGGCAGGCCATGCCGTGCAGCACGCCTATCAGCTGCAACGCCGCCGGCGTTGGCAGCAGTTGTTCGGCCCGTCTTCGAAACGCTACCCTCGCTACTACCGGCCCAATCCGGCCAGCCGCCGTTATGTCCAGCATCTTCGGCTCTGGTATGCGCAGAGCCATCCGGACGAGGATTTTGCCGAAACCTTCGCGGTGTGGTTGCGGCCACGGTCGAACTGGCGGGCACGGTATGCCGGTTGGCCAGCGCTGAAGAAGCTTGAATATGTTGACGAGCTGATGGACGAGATTGCCGGGAAGCGGCCGCCAGTCACGACGCGGGAGCGTGTCGATCCGCTGCATCAGCTCAGCCAAACTCTTGGCGAGCACTACCAGAAAAAGCAGGCGTTTTACGCGTTCAAGCCACCGAAGACTTACGACCGCGACCTTTCCCGTCTCTTCTCCGCCGATCCACGGCATCGGCAGGAGCGGCCGGCCTCGGTCTTTATCAGGCGGCACCGCGCCCAGATCAGGCAGCTGGTCGCGCGGTGGACGGGCGAGAACCAGCTTACGCTTGATGCCGTTCTTGACGACATGATTTCCCGATGCCGCGAACTCGATCTGCGTGCCGCCGGCTCTGAACGGAAGCTTGTGATCAACTTCACCATCCTGTTGACCGCCAAGACCGTGCAAACGCTGTTCGGCCCGTCGCGGCGCAAATGGATCGCGCTATGAGACGCCTGCGCGTTCTAGTGCTTATGCACCCGAACTTCGTGCCGCCGGACTCTGCCGACGGATACACCGCGCAGGAAATCAACGAATGGAAAACCGAATTCGACGTCGTGAGCACTTTGCGTGCGGCCGGCCATGACGTTCGCCCGCTCGGCGTGCAGGAGGAAATCAAGCCGGTGCGCGACGAGATCGAAAGTTTCAAGCCGCATGTAGTATTCACGTTGCTGGAGGAGTTCCACAATGAGTCGGTGTATGACCAGCATATCGCAAGCTATCTCGAGTTGATGAAAATCCCGTATACCGGGTGTAACCCGCGCGGTCTGATCCTGGCGCGCGGTAAGGATCTGTCCAAGACGTTGGTGCACCACCGCCGGATCGCGGTGCCGGCCTTTGCCGTGTATCCGATGCGCCGCAAGGTCAAACGGCCGGCGCACCTTGCGCTGCCCCTGATCGTTAAGAGCCTGAACGAGGATGGATCCTTCGGTATATCGCAAGCATCTATCGTCGATACGGACGAGAAGCTCGCAGAGCGCGTCGCGTTCGTTCACGAGCGGCTCGGAACTGCCGCCATCGCCGAACAGTACATCGAAGGACGTGAACTATATGTTGCCGTGCTGGGCAACAATCGGCTGCGCGTTCTGCCGGTTTGGGAATTGCAGTTCGGCAGCATGGGCGGTCAAGGGGCACGGCAGATTGCCACCGAAAAGGCTAAACACGATCCCAGCTATCAGGAACGCGTCGGAATTGTAGACGGACCAGCCAAGAACCTTGCGCCGGAGGTATCCGCCCGCCTTAAGCGAGCAGCGAAACGCATTTACCGCACACTGAAGCTCGATGGATACGCACGCATCGACTTTCGCCTCACTGCCGATGGCACTCCGTATTTCATAGAAGCGAATCCAAATCCAGAAATAGCGAAGAGTCAGGAGTTCGCTACAGCGGCCCGGCATGACGGACTTGATTACCCGAACCTGCTGCATCGCATCCTGGCCCTCGGAATCAGCCGGGCAAAGGCAGGCGCATCCGTCGGTTGAAAGGCAACGCGAACGGGCATGCACAGCGGTGATTCGAGCCTGCCAAGGGCCGCTACTGGCGGATACTGTTGAAAAAGTCTTTTGGAGGCGGCGGACGAAATTTTCTAGAGCCGCTGATGCGTTTCGTGCGCGACGATTTGAGGGACTCGTCGCATCTCAGAAAAACGACCACGGCCTTTCGTATCGGCGCTATGGCGGATCCCAACGGTGAACTTGTCCAAAATCAGCATTTGCGAGATTTTTGGGGTCGTTCGATTTTCGACTTTTTCAACATGGGGTAATTCCGGGATCGAGCCAGACAAAGGCAAGGGAATCAGCTCTCCAGGAACGTATGAGGCCTGCCTCATGTGGCCTCGCAACGATGGAGAGCGACAATGGAATACTATGTCGGACTGGACGTATCGTTGAAGCAGACATCGATCTGCGTGGTGGATCGGACGGGGTCGGTCGTGCGAGAGGGTGTGGTCGATTCAAATCCTGAGGCGATCTCAGTTTACGTGAGGTCAAAGGCGCCGGGCGCGGTGCGTATCGGCCTCGAGACCGGACCGACATCCACCTGGCTTTGGACTGAGCTTAAGCGACTTGGCCTGCCAGTGATCTGCATTGACGCGCGCCATGCCAAGGCGGTGCTCAAGATGCAGATCAACAAGAGCGACCGCAACGATGCTATCGGGATCGCCCGCATCATGCAGACCGGCTGGTTCAAGGAGGTGCACGTCAAGGATATCGACAGCCACTCGGTCAGAGCGCTACTGGCCAGCCGGGCGCTGCTGGTCAAGATCAAGCGCGATCTCGAGAACCATGTTCGCGGCCTTCTCAAAAACCTCGGCCTGGTGATCGGCCGTGCCAAGTTCAATGTCTTCGCCGTGCGAGCCGAGGAGTTGATCGAGGGCCGTCCTGAGCTGATAGCTGCCATCAGACCGCTGCTCGAAGCGCGCACTGCCGTCGAGCAGCAGGTCAGTGAGCTTGACCGCAAGGTTATGAAACTGGCTCGCCATGATGCGCAGGTTCGCCGGTTTATGACCGTCCCTGGTGTCGGCCCGATTACCGCGCTCGCCTTCAAGGCAACGATTGACGATCCGGCACGGTTTGCGCGGTCGAGAAGTGTGGGTGCTTATGTTGGGTTGACCTGTAGACGCCACGCCTCCGGGGAGGTCGATTGGTCCGGCCGAATCTCCAAATGCGGTGACGCCATGCTGCGGAGTTATCTATTTGAAGCAGCCGGGGTTCTGCTGACGCGCGTCCCGAAATGGTCCGCCGTGAAGGCCTGGGGGGTGAAGCTCGTCAAGCGCAACGGGCTCCGCAAGGCCAAGGTCGCGGTCGCGCGCAAGCTCGCAGTCATTCTGCATCGCATGTGGATCGACGGGACCGAGTTCAACTGGTCGAAGAAGGAGATTGCTGCTTAGCAAGGAGAACACCGAGATCCTGCCCAAACGGCGGGAAAAAGACGTCCCTGCCGGGACGATGGCGATGGTGAGTTCGTCCGATTTTTTGCGAGCGCCCGAAAGGCCGACCGCGATTTCAACATTGAACCGCCAGCGTCACCTTACGCCATCATGCGGAGGGCTTACCCCTACCGCGGAGAGAACAGTGGGCCCGGCAAGGATATCGTTGGAAAGCTTGACACCCAGACCCGGAATTAGAGAACCAGGCTGATGGGCTCCAGACGGGTTCGCCGCCATCCCCATCGCTGCAATTGATCCGCACCAGCAAGCCGCTTCTCCTGCGGTCCCCGCGCTTTTTTGGGTCCGGGTCCCCTTGCCGCCTGAGTACCCCTGACTACTGCGGACCACTCGGAGAGGGTCCGATCCCAGTTCCTCTCCCTCCGCCATATAAAAAGCATCATCCTATTGAAAACACAGCGATATTATAGAAATATTTATTCCCGGTCCCCAAATCCGTCCCCAGACGATGCGCGGCCCCGCTGCTATTTGGTTGGCGGAACCGGCCCGCAAATCAACGCTGGCTCATTTTTCGACTCGCGTGATCCGCCCCGAATGATCGCGAACAGTTCACGGTCAGACAGCACTTCCACTGAGACATCGCCGCGCTCAACGACCTGCGCGCACTTGCCGTCCAGCCTGTCCGCGATCTCCTTGATGGCTTGCAAATCGCCGCCTTCCGCCATCTCGATCAGTTTTCGAGCGATGGCGCGCAACTGGCGAGGATCGTTGCCAGCGCAGATTTCCATCCGGAGCGCATCGGCAAACGGCTTTTGCCGGTTAATGCTGCCAATCGGCCTGCCCATATCCCGCTTCCTAGACGTTTGAAGCTTCAAGCAAATTCATGACGGAACTATGGTGGATTTAGCCATACCCCTGGTCGTCTAAAGGATTGCAACGATTTCCGCGTTGGGCAAAAGCTGAACGCGACGCGGCTGCTCGCCGTCGGGTTCGAGTTGCCGGTCGTTCGGCAGCGGGGCGGAGTTATTCGACCTATTCGAGGTCACGATCGGCAGGCAAACGGCAGCAATGCCGCTCAACTAAATGATAGTATTTTTTGGGAGCAACCGGAGAGGCATGGATGCGCGACCCAAACACTGTCGCGGCGATTGTCAGCGCCTTAAGGCAGGTCCATGGCGACGACATCGCGCGGGTCCTGTTGAACGACGGCTTCTCGCTGGCCGCTCTGATCGACGCCCTGTTGCGCTTGCCGTTGAAAAATAGCAGCGCGGTCAAACTGATCACGCGAGCGCTCGGTTCCGGCGATTTCATCGTCACACCGGACTTTGGTTCTGTCTCGCACCTCAAATTTTTTTATGATCGTCCCAAATCGCTGCACGTCGTTGACATAGCCGTCATGACGCTGGATCGCGGCACGATTGCCAGCACGGACATCCGCTTGCGACTGATACCAAGCGACAATTGATCGAGCCGGAAAGCCGCGGAGAAAGTCCCCGAACACGCCACTGTCATTATGCGCACTGATTGGTCTGTATTGCTGTCTATTGTGTGGCCCGAGGACATCAGCAATTGGGAAAACAGAACCGCGTTCGCTTTCACCACATTTAGGGCAATTGCTGACACAACCGTCGTTCTGGTGATTTGCAGGTTCAGCTTGCACCCTGTTTTGTATGCGCTCCGCCACGCCACTCACGGCATCCGCATTGGACTGGTGAGCGCGCGGGCGCGCCGAAGGCGTCGAACGATACGAAATCATCAATCGCGTCGGCGATCTTATCGATTGGAGCGCCACACCATCGACCGTCCTGACCGCAACCGAGCAGGCAGCGTAAATCGCGGAGCATCCGACATGACACGTCCCTGCGTCGTCAAGTCGCGCGGCTTGTTCACGTGCGACTCGAAAGAGCCGTTCAAGATCAACCGATCCCAGATCGAGGCGTTCGTAGACTGCCCGTGATGCTTCTATCTAAATAACCGCTTGGGCATGCGGCGCCGGCACAGGGTGGAAAGCACCCTTGATTTTTGGACAGGTTACATCTTGACCGCATTCGCGAAGAGCGTGTCACCCCACTCGTACAAGGGTCGCATAAAGTCAGATTGGGTGTGGATTGCTCGACCTTTGCGATCGCGCCATTTTCGTCCGTAGGTATCGAACGGAAAGTGTCGCATGTAGTAGTCGCAGGTCTCCTCCCAATGGTCGACCGACAACGACTTACCATAATGTTGGCAATAGAGCCCGGTCCGCACATGTGCTACGCCGCCCGGTTCTCGCTTCGCGAAGATGAACTCTAACCGGTTTCGCCACAACATCAGAATGTCTCGCCGTTCCGGGCCGAAGAAACGACGAAAGCCCAATAGTTCACGATCGGCTTGATAGGGGGCATGATCGCCTGGGGTCATATAGGCGTCGAACAATTGAATCCGCGCGCCGTCGTAATCGCTGGAATGCGTTCCTTCTATGAATCCGCGTAGATCTCCAGTAACGCGCTCATCCGGATCGAAGCAAAAAATCCAGTCGAACTGCAAATGTTCGCGCGCCGTCTGCAGCAAAAGCCCGCGATGTCGACCCTCGGCAATCCGGCGTGCCTCGATGTCCGCTTCCCACGACCGATTTGTCACAACTAGAGCGACTTTTGGGTGTTCGGCAAGAATCTCGAGCGTTCGATCCGTACTCGCGTCATCATAGGCGACTATCGCGTCGACGTGCCTGCCGACGTAGTCCAATGTGTCTCGGAGAATGAGTGCTTCATTTCGAACGCGGGTGATTCCGATCAAGAAGTGCCTATGACCCAACAGGCTTCTATTGCAAGCGACGATTTGTTCACCGTCACGAAGCTCCCAACTACTCGTGCCCAGCATGATCACCACCTGGCTGCGATAGAGATTTGGCACCAATGATGGTGGGTGGGCGCAGTAACCGCAAGTGTTAAGAATCGTCGAGCCAATGTTACCGGCGGCCGCGCCGTGATAGCTACGATTTCTACTCTAGAGAGCGCACTGACACATGCTGGCCAGGGATCGTGCCTCGGCCAATGGCCTGCTTCTTCCATAACATCTGATTGGCGACACGGCGACAGCGCTTCTGGCGCAAAGCCAACCTTCGGCCGAATTTGCGCGTCGCTGAAGGCCAACAACAGATTATCCATCGGAACACAACAACGTCGTCACCTTAATGCGCCAAATCGCCTTGCTCTTGAATTCGGATTTGGCCGATCCGGCGCCCGATGGTATGTTCCCTACAGCTTTGATGAGAGGACACGATGGCTGAAGCGAAACTCGCTCCGAACCTGCCGGACTGGATGGTCGAGCACGCGAACCGCTATCTTGCGAGCGGTGGAACCGACGGGCACATGTACAAGGTAACGGTGCCGCAGCGAGGTGAGATTACCGTGCCGGCGCTGCTGCTGACCACCACCGGCCGCAAGTCTGGCGATAAGTTCATATTTCCGCTGTTTTACGGAATGGACGGCGACAGTTGCTTCGTAATCGCCTCAAAGGGAGGCGCGCCCCAACATCCAGGGTGGTATCGCAACATTCTTGCGAACCCAGACGTTGAAGTACAAGTCGCGACCAAGAAGATGAACGCGCGGGCCAGGACAACGGAGGGCGAGGAACGCCTCCGACTTTGGAAAAAGGCGCTCGAATTTTGGCCGCCCTACGCCGACTATCAGCTCAAGACCGAGCGCGAGATACCGGTGGTCGTGCTGGATCCAGTCCATTAGGGTACG
>CAWILG010000024.1:0-27793 GCA_963836765.1 uncultured Alphaproteobacteria bacterium | reverse complement strand
AGGCGGAACTCCATCTTGCCCTTGAGCGTCCAAACGATCGGCTCATTCGCGTGACTGTGAGGTTCGACATGGACCCCGGGCCCAATGCTCTACCGGACCACCTCCGTTGGTCGCAGGGGAGAATGCGGCGCCCAATCTCTTCATTAATCTGCTCCTCAAGCAAGGCGGCCAGCCGAAGCCCACAATCTCGGCATAACCTCCTCCCAATTAGGATCGTCCCTGGCGGCGCGTGGCCGACGAAATGCACAACTTCTATCAGCGCAGCGGTCCCAATGCGCGGGGTTAAAGTGATCTCACTTCACCGCCCAGACGGATCAGCGTGCTACGATATATGATAGTTTGCTTCTCGCGCATGTCTGGACCAATTGCACCGGCGCAGATAAGTGCTAGCTCGCTCGGAGCGTTCGGACATGCCCGAACGTTTTTGGAATGGAAGTTCGTTGTGACGATTGAATCTCTAGTAAGGCGGCTCAGCGCGCCCATCATCGTTTTCCTTCTGACGTTGGCGTCGACGGTTGCCACGGTGCATGCGGCAGAAAACCCTCGCAAGATAACCGTGGTGTCATTCGGTCTGTTTGGCGATGAGGGGGTTTTTCGGCGTGAGGCCACCGGTGCAGCGCAAATCGTCGCCAATCGGTTCGGGGGTGACCCAGTGGGAAAAAAAGACGGAGGGATGAGAGCTTGAAAATTGAAGCGGAGGAAAAAGGAGAATGGCGAGAGGAATTATTTTTATTGTGGGCTCCCGCGAGGCCTTGCCGTCGTGGCAGGACAGCAAGCAGAAACCCTCTCCCATCCCATCTTCCAGATGTCGGCCGCACGGGAGTGCGAAATAAGGTCGTGATCATTTCGGCTTTCTGGCGTCTTATACCTCCTCTCGCTGATGTAATACGCTTTATCACCGCCGCAGATGCTAACACTCGTCGTTCGGATGCGAAGAAAAGCAAGGACCTATTTCGGGGTTTTTAGTGGTCGTCAGGCCAATAACTGAAAGACGCTTTGGGGTTGGTTTATTGAGGCAAATTGGGAAGGTGAGATCGAGAGAGGGCGGGGAAAAGGGAGCCCGGGGCATCCCTTGGGCATCCCTGGAGTGGTTGAGAGATAGGCTACAGGAGCACAGGGCGTGGATCTATATCCTCGTACCGCCCCCACCCAGTACACAGGCGGTCTCGCGGGCCGTGCGAGAGCGATGTGCGGTTCCTGCTATCGATTTCGGTGACGTCCCGTAGTCGACTTCTTGAGCATTCGAATTGGGGGTCAGGAGGGCTGCTCCTTGGGGGGTCAGGAGGCCCTCCACCCCACGCCGATACATTCAGTCTTCAGATCGTCGTCCATTCGGGCGGAAGTTCCACCGCACCGGGGCCAGTGGCGGCAAAAGCAACGAGATGTGAATTAATAATCGAAGAGGGGTCAACCGCAATTCGAATCTCTTCGGGCGCGCCAGCGTTTTCAGGTGTTTTTGGCCCAGTTTTATTGTCGGGGGCGCGCGAAAAACGGTTTTGGGGGCGCGCCGGGGGCGCAAATGTGTGGGATAACTCATCCTTGCAGAACCGGGCTGCCTAAGGTTGAAGCAAAGATGTTCTTGAATCATTTGAGCGTGTTTCGCCAAGCCGGAGAACACCTCGCGCGCCATTGCCCCACAGCCATGAGCGGGCGCTGGATAAGAGCCATGTGCAGGAGAAAATCGAATGACTAAGTTTCGGCACTTGATCTGGATGGTAATTGCCGCGGTTGGACTGATCCTTTCGGCCTCGCAGAGCCAAGCGCAACTACGACAGCCTGACGTCGGCGACCAGCCGGGATTGATCGCCGATGATACCGTTGCGCTGGATCCGGAATTTAGGAAGACGGCGGTGCTCTACCGCACCAATGAGGCGCCGGGCACCATCATTGTTCATACCGCCGAGCGCCACCTGTATCTGATCCAGGGCAACGGCCGCGCGCTGCGCTATGGTATCGGCGTCGGCCGCGATGGCTTCCAGTGGCAAGGGCTGGTGAACATCACCCGCAAGGCCGAGTGGCCGGACTGGACGCCGCCGCCCGAGATGATCGCGCGCCAGCCCTATCTGCCGCGCTTCATGGCCGGCGGCCCCGGCAACCCGCTTGGCGCGCGGGCGATGTATCTCGGCACAACCGTCTATCGTATCCACGGGACCAACCGGCCCGACACCATCGGCACGGCTGTGTCTTCCGGCTGTTTCCGGCTGGTCAACACCGATGTTGCCGACCTTTACGAGCGCGTTCCGGTCGGCACCAAGGTCATCATCCGGCAGAAGCCAGAACTGTAACCGCGACGCCGCGCCGAAGAACTTGCGATGATCGTATCAGCGGCCCATGTCGCGCTTACCTGCGGAAGGGGCATGGGCACGTGATTGCAAAGCGGTTGTCGCTGGTGCGACTGTCCACCCTGATATGACACCGACAACTCGCGTGGAAGCCTGCTCTTACCAGCTGTAGCGGATCGTGCCTGTGCCGGCGTAAGTCGACGAGTGCGAGGCGAACTCGCCGTCGAACTTGGCCAGCAGCGAGATGCCGTTGGCAAATCGAAGCTCCGCGCCCGCCGACGCCAGCGCGGAATTTGCCGCCGGGATCGCGCCGTTGACGATGAAGCTCGCTCCCGGCAGCGACTGGAACACCGGCATGAGAGTGGGATCGCTCACCCAGTCGTGCGCCCACGCGACGCGCCCGCGCAGCGTCAGCACGGCATTCGGATAGACCACCAAAGCCCGGTCGAAGCGCGCGCCCAGCTCGCTCCTGGTATCGGTCGCGTCGCGCGAACCGAACGCGAGAGCAAAGCCATCGGGAATGGTGCCGGTCTCGCTATAGCTCGGCGTGTGGAAGCTCTGCGCCTGGATCGCCGCGTAGGGCGTGACGCCAACATACGGCGTCTCGAAGTGATAGCCGCTCTCCAGCCGCCCGCCGTAGCTCTGCGCGTTGAAGTCGGCCGTCAGTGGTCGCCGGCAAAAGCGAAGCGGTCGGTCGACATCCAGTGATTGGTGAAGGCGAAGTCTGCGGCGAGATAGGCCGCGCCCCAACGGGTCGCGCCGTAAACGCCAGCCTGGAAGGCATCGCTTCTGCCGCCGCCCAAGCCCCTGCGACAGACTCCAATTGGTGCCGCCACCGGCAATCGCAAAGCCCACCACGGAATTTGGCGCAAGGCGGTAGTCGAACCCGCCCGCGAAGCCCGCGGTGCGTGCCGACAGATCGTGGCTGCCGATCACCACCGGGTCCCCGCTCGTGTTATTACCACCGCCATAGCCGCCACCCCACACCGTCCAGCGCGGCTCATACACGGGCGCAGGCGCCGGGGGCGCCTTGTTGTACATCGAGGCATAAGCCAGAGCCGGCTTGGACCGCCCGATTTCGCACTCGGGCCTGGAGCCGAGCGCCGGATGGTCAGTGCGGCCAACACCGCAACGGCCATCGACGAAGGGGTCAAGCATCAGGTTGAGAAACTGGTTGCCGAGTTGGAATGCCGCTGTCTGTGCACCGGTCGCGGCCTCGCCGGAAAGTTGGTCCAGCGCAATAAGTGAGATTGTTGCCGGTGAGGTTGAAGAGCGACACGAAGGCCGGCGGCAGCGCGCCGCCATTGTTGAAGAAGTTGTCGATGGCATGGCCGACGTTAAGCTGGTTGACGGTGAAGGCGGCAGCGGCGGCGACGGACGGCTGCTCCGGCGGAACGGTCCGGGCGGCACCCGGTACGGCCGCTGGTATCGTCGGCGGCAGGCGTCGGCGTTGGCGTTGGTTCGGGAACAAGCCGCGCCCTGAGGTTGAGCAATGCCGTATTGCCGGTATAGCTCAGGCTCGTCTGGAAGCCGGCCGGCAAGCCGGAGGTGGCGAGGGCGTCGAATGTGCCGGTGAGCCCGCCGCGGCGTTAAAATGGGATAGCTGCGCTCCATATAGGTGCCCGGCGCAAAGACCGCCCCCACGGTACCCGCAAGCGAGGCGGTGCCGCTCACATTGGTGTTCGAAGCCGTCGCGGGATTGACCTGCACGACGTAAACGCGCCCGACTGGAACGCGAGATTGCCCGCCACCGTCATCGTGCCGGGCGTTCCCACCGGACCCGGAACGAGGAAGCCGCCGCGCGTTGATGACGGTCGAGCCTACGGTGCCGCTGCCACTGAGCGTGGCACCGCTGTTCACCGTCGTCAGGCTCGATGACGCGATCGAGCCGTTCACGATCAGCGCGCCGGCGTTTACGGTCGTTGCCCCGGTATAGGTATTGTGGCCGGAGAGCGTCAGCGAGCCGGTGCCGACCTTAACCAGCGAGCCGCCTACGCCTGTGATGGTTCCGCCGACCTCCGTTGAGGTATTATTTGATCCAACCGTTAGATTTTTGGAGGTAAGAGTAAACGTCCCGTCGCCCGCGATCGAGCCGAGGGTCGTTCCGGCTGTGCTCAGACCAAATAGCCCGACTTCGCCACCGGCGTTGTTGATGACAGTCGCTTGAGCGCCGTTGCTCTGGTCATTGAATCCCAGGAACCCGCCCCTATCGACAATGATTGTCGCGTGGTCAGCCGTGCTCGAATTGAAAAAATTGATTGCCGAAGCATCCCGCACTGTGATCGTCGCCTGACCAGCCGTGCTGGCGTTGCGGAAATTTGCGAAGCCGGCATTGAAACCGCCAGCTGTATCAACTACTTGGCCAAGAATGATTTGGGCAGTGCCGGCCGAGCTGCCGCCATTGAAGTCGATCGCAGGGGTTCCGCCCACAGTACTCAGTACATTGAACGTCGCCGCATTTGCGACACTCGTTGACGCCGCTGGCCGTTGATTGTTGTCCCTCCATGGGGATATCGAAGATATAGTTCGACGCACTGAATTGAAGGGTGCCGACGGCAACCCCGCCGGCCATAGAAATCACGTTCGGAGAAGCCCCGTCGAATGTGGCGGTTCCGTTCGCGCCCGGGACAGTCGCAGGAATCCAGTTGGTCGCGAGTGTTCCAGTCAGCCCCAGGCCCATTCCATATGGCGTTTTGGGCAAAGGCCACCCCGGAGACACCGTTCAAAATGATGACTGGAATAGCAATGCGCGCGGCGCGACTGAGCACGGTACTCGCCAGCAATGTGGATGAGACAAATTTGCAGCCGCGCGTGCCCCTGACATCGCGCTGCGGCGTGGTGAGGGCTTAATCAAAGACTCTTTACGTGGTTCGCACCCCATACACGGCCCCCTCATTCGGCAGTATCAATCAAAAGACACGATCGTCGTCCCGATTGCTGCAATTGTGGCGATGGCGAATGCGACTTTACGTTTTCTGATGGCTGATGTTCACCGGCCACACAAATGGCAGCGCTGCTGACTAGACTAGTGAGCCAGCACGCTAATGGTCCTTTAGCTGGCTTTACCGAAGGGCATATGTCGCGGCCGAACACCGCCGGGACACGCGGCCATTTTGCGGAGGGAGCGGGACGTTACTCAATCGCTTTGTCAATTCGAGCATGAAAGGCTCCTATAGGTCACGGCGATTGCCTATTGCGCCGCCGAAACAACAGAACGAGATCATTGGTCGTACGTCGCCGCTCGCCGTGCGTGTCGGACCCATGCATGACCGAAGCCCGCCAGCTCCCGCCGGACCGCAAGCGCGCCAAGCGCGAAGGGTGGCGGCAGGCGAAGCGCAAGTATCGCGCCCTTCTCGAAGCTGGCGGCAAAGTGTTGACGCTTCGGATCAAGGACAAGAAAAGCGTCTCGCCAGACGGATTTAGCGGTTCGTCGTGACCCTGCCGACATCGCGTCGCCCACGTCATAGGCGGTCGTCGTGTTACCGCTGATCGTCTCGCGGCTGATCACCTTGCCTCTGGAATCGTAAAATCTATTTCTTCTTGGCAAGCATGGCGCGCGCGCCATTGCAGACGGACTTGACGGCAGCACGATCATTGTTGGTAGCCTTCTCATAGACCGGGTTGTCTTTCAGGAAGTTACCGATCATCTGCTTCTCACCGTAGACCACTTGCTCCCAAGTCAAGCCGTTGCCCTCGATCACGGAGATGGTCATTCCGCGAAGCTTGCCATCTTCCCCTGTGGTCATGTTGCAGCGCTTCTGCGCAATCATGTAGATCACGGCAGCCACCGCCGCATTGTTTTCCTGCTCGGTGTTCTGAGTGAACGCTGGTGTTGACGTGGCAAGGAGAATGGCAGCGGTGGGGACTAGACGCTTCATTGGCTTATTCCTTTTGGAAAAAGGAAAGAGCAGCTAACGAAACCGCCCGTTGACGTGGATCAAGAAACCGAAACCTAGCGGGACGTCACGACCCGCCGCCAGCCTTAGCAACGCCGACCCGGCAAGCTGGAGGCTTTTCCGCCGGACCGACATTGCTGGACGCCAGACCGGCGACGGGCAGCTGGCTTTTAGCAAGTCGGCACGATGGCGGCGATGCGGCCTGAAAGCACGCCATTCACCGCGCCCGATCGCGGGGTGAGGATCGGGGGCAGGATCGCGAACCGGCGAAATAGCTCAACGATATCAATGCCCGGATCCGGGCCTCATCCTGGAACCAGATTTCGATCGGCTTGCCTTTGGCGCGGTCGGGGATTTGCGCCGTGACGGTCGCGGCAAAGTTTTTTTAAATGTCTCCTGGGCTTCTTCGTCAGCCTGTGGGTGGCGGGGCCTTACCGACAGTTTGCGGTAGCCGAGCCTGGCCAGAACCTTGCCAACCGAGCGCTTGTGAAGCGTGACACCGAAGCGTCGCTGCAATTCGTCGCGCAGATCGACCCGCCGCCATCGCACCACCCCGTGCACCGCGGGATCGGGGCCGGCCTCGACAAGCTCGGCCAATTCGGCCTGTTGCCTCGCCGTGAGTTTTGATCCGACGCCTGGCGATTTAAGATTGCGAAGCCCGGCCAATCCTGCGGCGTTGTAACGGTGCACCCAGTCTCGCAAGGTCTGACGGCCCATGCCGCAGGTTTCGGCCGCCGTTTTACGGTCCACGCCATCGAGCACCAGTGCAAGCGCAAGTATCCGACGCGACGCAGTACTATTCTTCTCCCGGCCCGCCGCCTTGCGAAGCTCCGACGCCGTCAAATCAAGTCGGGTAATCGATACCGCCGCTCCCATCGATGCCGCTCCTCTCAAAAGCCAGCATCGAGTTAGAGTTTCACTGATTTGATGTTGTGGAACGACCCCGCTCCCGCGGCATGATGTGCCAGAGGTCCAGTCGTTTGCAGGCTGAGCCACAGAGGAGGAGGTCGTTCCATGGTCGAAACTACGATAATCGGGCTCGATATCGCCAAACAGATATTCCAGATTTACGGCGTGTCGGCGGATGGCGAGATTACGGTAAGGCGGCGGCTACGCCGCTCCGAGGTGCTTGGGTTCTTTGGCGGGCTAGCGCGTTGTATTGTTGGCCTTGAAGCATGCGGCGGTTCGCACTTCTGGGCACGTGAGATCGCTGCCTTCGGCCATGACGTCCGATTGATTCCACCGGCCTATGTGAAGCCCTACGGTGCGCCCCGACGGCGCGTATTACCAGTGGAGGAAGAATCCATCCAGAGAGTTGTCGATTGATCTGGTAGCTGACGAGCGGGTTGGACGAGCAATCGGACGGACCGAAGCCTCGTGACAAAGGTCGCCTTGGGCGGCCGAGCAATCCAGTGGGCCGTAATGCGAGTGAAGCCTGAGCACGCCTCGAAAGTTACGATGTGAACGCCGACCCGATCGTATGGCGGGGAAGGCCGCGCAGACAGGGAAGCAATCGACATGTGCACCTGGCTGGTTCACCGGGGTAATTGGCACGGCACGCTGTAAAGGTAGTGCGGGTAATCGGGGGAGACCCGTTCTGGTCGAAGGTCGCGCCTTCAACACCGAGTACGTCGATGGACCGGACGGGAGTTTGGACAGGGTCGTAGTACCGTTGAAGCCGGGTAATTCCGGCGGAGGAAAGGACCCTGACTTCAGGTGCGCTTTTGAAGATGGTGAGGGAAAGGGTAGATTGGCGATGAGCCTTAAAACGCCCGATAAGATCAGGAGCCTTCAGAGAAAGCTTTATTGCAAGGCGAAGGCGGAGCCCGCCTTCCGCTTCTACGTGCTGTACGACAAGATCTGCCGTGAAGACATTCTGAGTCATGCCTATAAGCTTGCCCGCACCAACGCGGGTGCGCCAGGAGTGGACGGAATAACTTTCGAGCAAATCGACGCGTCTGGACTGGAAGCCTGGTTGGCGGGCCTGCGCGATGAACTCGTCACGAAGACCTACCGGCCCGATCCGGTGCGGCGGGTGATGATCCCGAAGCCCGGCGGCGGCGAACGTCCACTCGGTATCCCGACAATCCGGGACCGGGTCGTCCAGGCTGCTGCAAAGATCGTGGTTGAGCCGATCTTCGAGGCGGATTTTGAGGACGGCGCCTATGGATATCGCCCGCGTCGCAGCGCGGTCGATGCCGTCAAGGAAGTGCACCGGCTTGTGTGCCGGGGCTACACGGACGTTGTTGACGCCGATTTGTCGAAATACTTCGACACGATCCCGCACTCGGACCTCCTAAAATCGGTGGCCCGACGCATCGTTGACCGGAATGTGCTGCGGCTGATCAAGCTGTGGCTGCAAGCACCAGTCGAGGAGCGGGATAGCGACGGGAAACGGCGCATGAGCGGCGGTAAGAGCAACAAGCGGGGCACGCCACAGGGCGGTGTCGTCAGTCCGCTGCTCTCCGTCATCTACATGAATTGGTTCCTGAAGCATTGGCGTCTCAGCGGTCGGCGTGAAGCATTCCGTGCGTACGTCATCTCCTATGCTGACGACTTCGTCATTCTCAGCCGCGGCCACGCGGAGGAATCCTTGACGTGGACGAAAGCCGTGATGACCAAGCTTGGGTTGACTTTCAACGAGACGAAAACCTCGGTGAAGAACGCCCGATTGGAAAGCTTCGATTTCCTTGGCTACACGCTCGGACCCCGCCGTTTCCCAAACGGGGGACGGTGGTACCTGGGCGCGGCTCCGTCCAAGAAAAGTGTGCTGCGGATCAAGAGGAAGGTCAGCGAGCTGCTGAGGCCGGGCAATAAGGGCGCTTGGCCCGAAGTGCAAGCACGACTAAACCGCCTTCTGGGTGGCTGGTCCGCTTACTTCAGCTATGGCTCTCTTGCCACGGCCCATCAGGCTGTTGATCGACACGTCTTCGACCGCGTGCTCGCCTTTCTGCGTAGACGACACAATACGCCCGGCCGTGGCGTCAGACGGTTTTCCCGTGAGATCTATGGAAACCCTGGCGTGCTTGTGCTGAACCGCGTGCGCAAAGTGTCGCCGACGTGTGCCTTGTGATGAAGCCTGTCGGAAAGCCGGATGCGGGAAAACTGCACGTCCGGTTTGATGAGCGGGGAGGGGAAACGGAGCGCGCATAAACGCGCCACCGCGCCTCTCCTCGACTCTACTGAAGCGTGGCAAGACGGACGCAGTCGACGCCGAGGCCATATGCGAAGCGGTAGCGCGGCCAACCATGCGCTTCGTCCCAATCAAGTCGGCCGAATGCCAAGCTGCTTTGATGGTGCTGAAGACCCGAGATCTCTTGGTCCGCCAGCGAACCCAGGCGATCAACGCGGTTCGCGGCCATCTTGCCGAGCTCGGCATTGTCGCGGCCAAAGGGTTGGCCAAGGTCGAGACGCTGATCGCAATCGTGCGCGACGAGAATGACCAACGTTTGCCGGCTTCGGGGCGAACGGCGCTCAAGTTGCTCGCTGATCATATCGAGGGACTGACGGTACGTATCGAGATCCTTGGGCGCGAGATCGTCGCCGAGGTCCGGCGGGACGACACCATGCGACGGCTAGCGACAATTCCTGGTGTCGGGCCGATCACTGCGGCAACGATTAAGGCATTGGTGCCTGACCCCGGCGCCTTCAAGTCTGGTCGGCACTTCGCCGCATGGATCGGGTTGACGCCGAAGATGCATTCGAGCGGTGGAAAGGAACGCTTGGGGAAAATCTCGAAAATGGGGAACCCGGCGCTGCGTTCTCTTCTCGTTGTCGGCGCTACGGCAGTGTTGCAGCATGCCCGCCGCACCCGCTGCGGCGCCACGATATCGCCTTGGCTTACCGCGTTGTTGGCGCGCCGGCCGGCCAAAGTGGCTGCCATAGCGTTGGCCAATAAGATGGCCAGGATCGTCTGGGCTTTGCTTACCAAAGGCGGGACGTTCATCCGGAACAACGGAGCTGCAGTACAAGCGGCAGCCTAACGCGAACACGGTCTGACGAATTGGCCGGCGTATAACCGCCGCCGGCCATGGGCAAGGTGCACTCAAACAACGATGACCCCACGGGACGACATCCCGGTAAGACAGAGGCCGCGATTCCCAAAGCGCCTAATGAGCGCGCTGATTTGGTTGGCCAGTCGTATCGCGAACGTCATCGAGGCCAGCGGGCCATAGGTCTGCAACTAAAGGCCGGACATATGGGCGCACCGCTCCTGTATGGGGTCAGATTGAAGAGAGCCCTTGACCGCGTGGTCGTTCCACATATGGGAATCCCTAATGAGTCACAATTTCAGGCCGTTGGTATTACTGGGTGATTGGCGGGTAAGTTGTGGGAGCTAACCGAAATGGCCGCAACGTTGTCCGAACGAACAAGCGTTTGTGCCACAACCCCCTGACGGACATCAGAAACGAACAGTGCCAGCCCGCCGCCGTTTCGTTTTGGAAGCTGGCTCTACGCGTTTACGCGCAAAGCCATTTTTGTAATCGTTGCTCATTTGATCTCCTTCTGTCTGGCGTTGCCCCGCACCTTTTTCTTTTGCTCTCTTGCATTTCGCCGCTGCTCGGAACTCCACATCATTACTTTCCGTCCCACCTGACTTCCGATGGCAATCGAAATGAATGGAATTGGGTACCACCACCACTTCACCCGCCAAGTGGGGATTTCGTCCATCGGCGGTGGTGGTGGTCCCCTCCGCGCCAGTTCGGGTACATCACCGGCCTTCATCCATTCCGTAAAACCGACGCGCCAAACGAACACGTTTTCGGGTTCAGAAAAACGTGGAAGCGTCTCTTTCAATTCTTGACGGGATATCGGTCCAATTTGGCCGTTGCGATCGGCGTAATACCAGCTGTCAGACAAGTGAGCACCCAAAGGTTCTGATCACACGGACGCAGCGTCATGCTGCACGTTTTGGCGGCATCCGAACGAAGACGCGCCATCACCCAAGCCAGCGCTATTCCTTAAACATTTCGCGAAGAACGGAAGTGGCCTCTTTTGTCGGGAGGTTTGTTACTGCCTGATAGACAGTGATTGAAAAGTCGCAATAGCGTGCATAGTTCGAGGGACTAATCGACGTTCCGGCTAGCATCTGACGATCACTATCAGTGAAACCACTTTGGTCGAGAGTTGCGATAATTTTCTCCCACGAGGCATCCGTGTTTACGGCGGCGCCCTGATTTCTGGCGGACGATATTATCATCGCGCTGATCTCTAATTCGCGCTCAACTAGATCCTTGGGAAACAGGCGGATAGTGGCTTCGTCAGCCACGCCCGATGCATACTTATAGCATGCTGCTTTGTCTTGACCTTGCAGAGCACGGTATTGGTCTACGGCAAGCCTACCAAAAGCAATCAGCACCGCGTCATCGGCCTGAGGCAATAGTGCTTTTATGAGGCCTTGTAATTTTGCCCGCGCGCCACCTACCAATTCAGCTTGAGGCGTTCCCCTCGCTACGCCATCGGAATATACGTCCAATATTTCTTCGTACGATTTTGGATATTTCTCTTTCATCGCTTTGTATACGGCGGACTTCTGGAGACTTTTATCCCAATCATCCCGAGTGAATTTATTTCCACCGAAGCAAACGCCGAACAGGCGTTGCAAGAATTCCTCTCATCTCGAATCGGAACGACCTCGAACCGAGGTCAATCAACTTTTTTCCGACGGCACATTGTATGGCTGCGCTGTGGAGTTTAAAGCGCTTGCGCGTGGACTTTCGCTTCTCCCAAGGCGGCTTCATACTCGTGGCCGGCTCCTTCGGTATCATGGAGTTTAAAGGATCGGTGGCTGCGACGTTGAAGGTCGTATTGGCCGATTGGGATCTGAAGACCGCAGCACCAACACCGCAGGAGCTCCATCAAACACCTATTTCGTGTCAAAGAACACGACTAGCAGAAGACAGCGTTATTAAGCCGGTGGCGTCGGACACGCCCGGAGGCTTGTTCGTAGTTTTCCAACCGCTTCCGACTTATGAAACAAATTACATCGACGGTCTATATGCGGGAAAAGTAGGAACATCGCCTTCAATCGGAGACCCGGTGGTGTAGATATTTTCTTCCGATTGACGTGACCGTTGCGGACACGGACCACAACAGTGGTCAAAAAATCGAACAAGCAAGACGGCTTCAGAATTCTCAAAATGCTCGAACGCCGTCTTCGAAATGCCCAGACAAAGCTGCAGTCACAGTGATCCGCATTTCCCCGCGTCGCGTCGGTGCCCCCTCCCCTCAGCGCGTATTCGCGTCCACGTTAGGTTTGATTGTTGATTTAAACCCGTGATCCTCTCTGACAAAACGTCCTGTCCAAACAGATGAGAAGCCTGGAAAAGACAAAATTCGATCCGCCCGGCACGTCAGAGGTGACATCAGCAATCGCGCACGGGCGCCGCGTTGCAACACGGCTAGTTTGACTTCTCTTTCACATAACGGCCGGGTGCGACTTGTGGGGTTCTGGTTGCTTCAGCAAAATTCTGCAGCATACAGACCGTAAAGCAAGGGACAGAAAAACGAACTCCTATCATGCGCACAGCTACAATACTCGCGTTACTCCCGCTCAACGGTGCGAAGTCGTTCCGCGAATTGCCGCCCGAGGCGTTCGTGCCCATTCGTGAAGCCATCGACAACGGGGCCTTGACGTGATCCGGCTGGCCCTTTCTGCTGGCTCTTGTCCCTGCGGCTTCGGCCGCAGGAGACATCCCGCCCCGCACCCTGTCGGAAGAAGACAAGATCGAAGCCCTGCGGATGGCCTACATCATGAATAGCAACCTCCCCACGGGGCTTCATCGACCTGTCCAAAATGACCCTGCGGGCACCCTTCATGCCCCCGGGGGTGGTACCGGGCACTCGGGATGGACCGGAGAAGAAGCCCAAATGAGCCGGCACGCGGCGCGCTCCCCATCCTCGGCCTCTATGTGGCTGGAATGTCCGGCCGGCGTCACCAAGACGAAGGACGCCCTGCGGCCTTCGTCGAAGTCTGCGCCCGCGAGGGCACGGCCGCCTTCTTTGAAGGCGGCAACCCCATCCATGACGCGATGGTGCGCCTGTGCCGTGGAGGTGGAGGCGTACGGAAATGGACCCATGGGTGGTTGGGTGGGATCTATGGACGCTTGTCGAGGCCGGCTGCCACCAACTATGAGTGGAAGCGTGGAAGGGAAACATCCTCGTCAGGGCTCCACCAGAAAAAATTCTGAAACAGAAATTTTTTTCACTCCTAGCTTTTGAATAGAATACCTTCCACAGCTTCCACCGGCGCCAAACCCGACAGTTTCAACCCCTTCGCCAGCACGGTTACAAATTCAACCCCCGCAGTAGACAATCGAGGAGAGCCGAGGCGAGAGGTGGGAGTGGGAAGGTCGGCGATGCGGGCCATGAGGCCCGGGGTGAAGCCGAAGGCGGGACGTGCGCGGTTCTGCGGCCGTCCTACAGCAGGGAGCGCCGCCACAGATGAACGAAACGGCAACCACCGGCCCGCCAAATGGCATTTGGACTGGCCCAGCCGACCGGATGCCTGAAGCCGAGGTGGCTTTGAGGCTTGCCGAGTACCTTTCCGAACGGCCCGGTTTCGGCGGGCACGTCGAAGTGGCCGTGGACGGCGCATCGGTGCGCGTCGGTGAGACTGAGGTTTTTGACATCATCGGCTACCTCGCATGGGCGGGATGGGTGCAAGACAAAGCGGGGATAGGCAGAAATGCCTGGGCCACCCTCTATCGTCGCGATCACGCGACCCTCCGCGTTCATTCCCGCTCGGGCCAAGGGGAGGTCGAAGCAACGGTGAATGGCCGCCAACTCATCGCCGAATGCAAGAGGGTCCGCTCACCAAGAAGCCCGGCAGCCCAGAGTATCCGCTCCTCAGGACAGCCATCGGAGGCCGCTGGCGCGCTCTGCGAGGCTGGCGGCTAGTGGGGATAACCGCGACGCACAAAACGCACTGGGCGAATTCCCGAGAGTCGCTGAAGGCTGGGCGCGGCGCACATCCAAAGAGCGTCCTCGAAGCGGCAGGGCAAGGATGCCAGCGGACCATGGATAACACCGTGGGCGCTTATCCAGTGCACGCTCCGCGCGAAACCGACCGAAGCGAAGAAGATACAGCGGGACCTCGAAACAAGCGGCGTCCTGCGCCGCAAGAAGCTTCGGGACGCCGCGGGGAAGCGAACCGTCGAGGTATTCGAGCTTGCGCGCGACGCATCCGGCGGCAAACCGACCGTAAAGCCGCCGACGCTGGCTCCAGACGGAACTTTGACTTGGCCTGGATCAGGTCCAACTTTCCACACCGCAGATGGGTCGGCTCGACTACAAAAAGCGCAAGCGCAGTGCGCCGCATGGGGGGGCCCTCTGGGGGGTCCCATGCGCGCGCGAGCGTGGGGCTCCGCAGATTTTCCCTAGGGGAAATCTGCGGTGAAATCTGCGGCGTGGGGCCCGAGGGTCGGCGCTGGAGCGAGCCAGCCTACGCGCTGTGCCCAAGAAGAGTGGGCGGACTTCCTTGCGGCTTCGAGACAAACGTCTAGTCTAGTTCGTGACCCCGCTGCGTAACCGCGATAAAATAGGCCTTTTCTTTCGAGAGCACGAAATGGACACCGAGATCATCATAGCTGATGTATTTGCTGGCTCTTATGAAGCGTGATGAACTAGGCTTGCCAAGCCTATCCAACACTTCACGTTCGCCATCGCCGTCCGAAACTCCCAAGACTGACGGGCACGCGTACGTGCTGCGCGAATAGCACTGAATTGCGACGACTGCCGTTCTCGCTGAGTTGAAGGTTATATAGACGCTGCTTCGATCTGAGTTATCGTACTCCCACTCTCGATAGTCTTGGACGCGCTTGCCATCCGGCAGCTTATTCGTTGTCACGCCGTCGAACGTCAGAATATTGATATGGTCGATGAAGGCTTTCCCCGACGGTGCCAAGATGGCGAAGATCCATTGGACCCCGAAAATGAACCAGTACTTCCCGTGATACGACGGTGCCGGGCACCCTGCACGACGCGGACTTCATGGTGAAGGATAGCAAGAGGTTCGCGGATAGCGGCGGATGGGGATGGGCCGTGTTCGATTATGACGCCGCGTCCGCTACGTTCACTCCCGGCACCGAGGCCGACAGGCCGCCGCAGGCGAACGATGCCAAGTGCGGGTTCGCGTGCCACACGGTCGTGCAGACAAAAGACTACGTTTTCACGGAGTACGGAAAAAGGTGACAGGAATACAGGGGTTGTCGATACAGCGCTCGTCGCCCGTCTGAACCATCTGAACCAAAGGTGTTGGCCGATATTGTTCTCTAATTCCGGGTCTGGGTGTCAAGCTCTCCAACGACCGTCCTTGCCGGGCCCACTGTTCTCTCACCGCCGAGAGGCTTGGCAAAGCCGTCGGGAGGTGGGTGATGCATCCTCCTGATTTTTTATACTCAGGAGCCCTCGAACTTGAACGACACGTTGAGCTTGGCGCGATAGGCCTCCACTTTTCCTTTAGCGTCTAGCTGAATATCGAGTTTGATAACCTCTGCGACGCGAAGATCTCGCAGAGATTTTGCGGCTTGCTCGACCGCGTTGGCGGCGGCCTTTTCCCAGAATTCGTTGCTGCTACCGATCAGTTCAATGACCTTATAGACGCTGTCAGCCATGTCGTCCTCCCGTTCGGTTATGAAGCAGAAAGCAGGTGCTCCCTGCCGATGTCGAACCTAGCATCACTATAACGGCGCTCAAAGGACGCGTCATGTTCGCAGGGTGGACCAGGCCAAGCCCATAAATTGGCTTCGTGAGAAATAGCCATGATGGCTTTTCCCCGGCGGCCGGTTGGAGTTGAGCTGACATGGCGAACCTCCATTCGCCTCGGCATCGCACCCAATTCACTCATTCATATTGCAAATCGCCCGGCCAAAAGCCGGGCTTTTGCATTTCAACCCACTTGCGGTATTGGGCGCCAGCCGCAGTCTGCGGATGAGCAAAGCCGCGTTCCTCGATCGCAATTCCAGTGATCGCACCGGCCGGCCGCGCTCTCCAGGCATCAATTATTTGCGGATTGCTAGCGCCGCCCAGTTTTGTTCGACCGTCACACCGACATCAGCGAGCGCGGCGTGCCAGGCCGGCATACCGAGCACAATCTCGAAACCGGCTGTGGTGCTGTTGGCCACCAAGTATGCTTGCCCGGCGGCGGCGCGGAGCGCGGTCTCGATATCGAGCGGGTCGTTTCCGGGTTTGCCGCCAACACCTCTGTAACCACGGTGGTGGTGGCGCGGACATCGCGGGTGCGGTCGGCAAGCAGCACGGCGTGACGGTGTTGGAGAGAAAGCGGCATGATGCGAGGATAGCACCGCACGAAAACGCACAACACCGCACCCGCCGAATATGTAGGCTGGACGGCATTGGTTTACACAACTAGGGTCGTCAAATCCCAGCTTCTGAGCGGTTTCCCCGGCCGTTCCCCGGGAACATCTACAGAATGCCGCGATCTCACGATGGTTCCTGAAACGCGCACGTCAGTGCAATCGGAGGCGGGGAACTGTTCAGATTAATTCTTTTGGATGAGGCACTGCCCGCCGGCGGTTTTCAGATTGGCGCAGAACTGGGCCGCCTCTTCGGTGGATCCGAACGGGCCGACCATGGTGCGGTAATAGACCCCCTTGTCGCCGAGATCGGCGCGCTTGATGACCGGCGGACGGGACCCCAGCGCGGCCGGAAACTTGTTTTGCAGCGCGCGGTAGGAGGCCCGCGCGTGGGCCTCGTTCTTCTCCGAGGAGACCTGAACCAGATAATTGCCGCCGGCTGAGGGAACGGTCTGGACGGCATTGGTGGCGGCGAGACTGGTCGGCGGCGTCGGATCGGATGCTGGCGTCTGTGGCGACAACGTCGGCGGTGTGTTGGCGCCGGCATCGGCGGCCGATGGGTTACGCTGGGCCGGAGCAATTGGCGCGGACGCTGATCGGACAGCGGGGTCCGGTTTTGCAGGTGCGACCGCACCCGCCGGGATCCCACCGTTCTCGGCTGCATCGCCCTTCACGGTGAGCGCCTTGATCTTGCGCGGCTCGTTGTTCGGCATCGTGCCGTTTGCGGCCGTCGCCAGCGCCGGGCCGGTGGGAGAAACGCTCGCAGCCGGCGGCGGGCTGCTGTTCTGGTTCAGCGGCGGAAATTCCACGAGCGACGCGCCGGACCTGGAATTGACGTCAACCGGCGCTTCCTCGCGCGATACCAGCTTTTCACCGCCGTCGCCCGGCGGCATGCGGTCGGGGATCTTGGAGGCGCCACCATCAGACTGGGCCGGCACCACCTTGGCCGGGCTGTTGTCCGCCCTGATGATCGGCGGCTCGCCGCTGCGCGGAGAGCCAACATAGGTTCGATAGGCGAAGGCAGTCCCCGTCAACACCACGGCCAGTGTCAGCACCGCGGCAACGGTCACGACCCAACCGCTGCGAGTGCGCGGCACCGGCTCTTGCTCATAGCCGCGTTGATAGGCGTAAGGATCGTCCGGATAAGCCGGATCGCCAGCTTTTTCCGGCTCGACGGATTGGATCGGGCCATAAAGCACGTCGTCATAGCGTGACGGATCAGCCGGTTGCTCGGCCGTGTCTGGTTGTAGCTCGTGATGGTCCTGTTCTGACGCTGTGGGTGGCCGGGCCGCGTAGCGGTGCAAAGGATGCACGGGGCTCGGCTGCTCCGGCTGCAGTGGCGGGGCCTCCTGCCTGGCGCGCTGCCTCCATGGCGGCAGCCCAGCGGGCGCGCTCGCTTCTTCCTCAGCGAGGGCGTATTGCGGGCGGACATTGGCCCGCGACTGCAGCGGAACGGGAGGCTTGGCCGGGGTGCCGAACGGATCGGTCTGCCCGATCAGCTGCGCCAGTTCCGCCAGCGGTTCGCTCTCGCGCGCAGATATGGATTTGCACCGCGATCATGGTCGGCGTCGGTAGGAAAAGGTCGGTCCTGATAACGATCAGCCATCGTGAAGATGCATCCCCTTGGGGGCAGCGCCAATTCGCCATGACCACCGAGCCATGACAAACGAATTGGCCCCTGCCAGATCACAAATCCATATTGTGAGGGCCTTCGCCCTGCTTACCGCATCTCGGTTGGAGAGTGATTGCCGAGAACGGCTAAGCCCAATGCCAGAACCGAGACGACGCTTCGGACCATCGCCGGCCGTGCCTTCATGGTCTCCGCATGAGGCAACGACGGCTATCCGCTAAAAGCTGAGAAATTAAGGCACGGGATGCCATTCATACGCGAAACACCTTCACCTCATCGCCCAGGTGATTGATGACCTTTACGGCGATACGACCTTTCTTCGGTTTATCGAAGGGACTGACAGAAAGTGCGGCCTTGCACGGCGTACACCCGAACCAACCTTTGCATCGCCCGCCAACGCATTAACCAACTGTTAACCAAGACCGCCGATCCTTAACCATTCAATAAGAACGACGAGTCGACCACGATGGACGCGATCGCGCAGGCCACACGTCAGTCATTCCGGATGCGAGGCCGTTCTTACGTCGCGTTCACCTTTTGCCCGGTCGTTCCGATCGCGGGCTGGCTTGAAGAAATAGACGCAACTCTTGCCCGTTCGCCCGGCTTTTTTGTCGGCAAGCCGGTGGTGCTCGATCTGTCCGCTGTCGACCTTAGCCAATCGGCTATCGCCCACCTCATCAAAAGCCTGGAACAACGAAACATCCGCATCCTTGGCATCGAGGGCGTGGATGCCGCTCAGCTCACGACGAGCATGCCGCCTTTGCTGACCGGCGGACGCGACTGCCTGCTCGCGCAGAACGAACCCAAGAAGCCTGAAGCTAAACCAAAGCCAATTTCGCTGTTGCTCGACAGCCCAGTGCGCTCCGGTCAGTCGATCTTTAGCGAGGGCGACGTGACTGTGCTGGGTTCGGTCGCCTCAGGTGCAGAGATCGTCGCCGGCGGGTCTATCCATGTTTACGGAGCGCTTCGCGGCCGTGCGATGGCGGGTTCCAACGGCAACGCCACAGCTCGAATTTTCTGTCAAAAGATTGAAGCCGAGTTGTTGGCGATCAACGGCTACTACCAGACCGCGGAAGAAATAGACGGCGCCTTGCGCCATCGTCCGGCACAGGCGTGGTTGGAAGGCACTAGCATAAAGATCACGCCGCTAAGCTAATTCGGTTAGGGAGATAACAATGGCCAAAGTTCTGGTCGTGACGTCTGGCAAGGGCGGCGTCGGTAAGACAACATCAACAGCTGCGCTCGGCGCGGCGCTCGCGCAAATGGGCGAAAAAGTCGTCGTCATCGACTTTGACGTCGGTCTGCGGAATCTCGATCTTGTAATGGGAGCGGAACGACGGGTCGTGTTTGACCTCATCAATGTTGTGCAGGGCGTTGCCAAGCTCTCGCAGGCGCTCATTCGCGATAAACGAATTGAAAATTTGTGGTTGCTTCCTGCATCCGCTACCAGGGACAAGGATGCCCTGACCGACGAGGGGGTTGGAAATATTATCGCCGAGTTGCGAAACAACTATGACTGGATTCTCTGCGATAGCCCGGCAGGCGTCGAGCGGGGGGCGTTACTCGCGATGCGCTACGCCGACGAGGCAGTCATCGTCACCAATCCCGAAGTTTCATCGGTGCGTGACTCCGACCGCATCATTAGAATGCTCGATTCAAAGACAGTCAAGGCCGAGCGAGGGGAGCCAATAGAGAAACATATGCTGATCACGCGATATGATTCAGCGCGGGCATTACGTGGCGAAATGCTCAGCATCGACGATATCCTTGAAATTCTCGCGACGCCGCTGCTCGGAATTATTCCTGAGAGCCAGGACGTTCTGCTTGCGTCGAACGTTGGGTCACCGGTTACTCTGAACAACGCCGCCAGTGCGCCGGCCCGGGCTTACACTGACGCGGTGCGTCGTCTGATGGGTGAGACCGTCACGATGACCGTGCCGGTCGAACGCAAAGGCTTGATGAACCGGTTTTTCGGACGGAGGGCCGCATGATGAATCTGCTACGGCTCATTGGTGGCCGTACTGCTTCCGCGCCTGTTGCACGGGAACGGTTGCAGATTCTTTTGGCGCACGAACGCGGATTGCGCGGTCGGCCTGATTTGCTGGGAGTGCTGCGGGCAGAGATCCTTGCTGTGGTATCGCGGCATATCGTGCTCGATCCGGAAAAGGTCATCGTCAGGATGGACAGGAGCAAGCATGTCTCGACGCTTGAAGTCGATATTGAGGTGCCTATCGGTGTCGAGAGATCACTTGCGGTCGCGGCTTCATGATCACCGACAGCGACATCACTTAGTCAGGATCCAGCTCAGAAAGAACCGTAGTGCAGCGAAGGCTTGAAATCGCTCGATCCCCGTCAATTAACCAACGCAACCTGGCCTGCAGTTGTCGCCTGATCATCAACAGTCGATTGCCGCCGGGTTCGTTTTAGGAGAATAGCCGATGTCCGTTGAGATGCTGACATATGCCGCTCTAGGTGCCCGCCTGAACATCTCGCCAAAGGCTGCTCGTTCGCTTTCCAGGCGGCTCAGGTTGCCGCGCTCTCTTTCGGATGATGGCAAAGCGCTTGTCAGCGTTGATCTCGCTGAAATACGGCATACGCCCCGCCCACCACGCGGTCGGGCGACAGCAGCGCCTTACTAGCGGCAAAGATCGAGGCATTGAAGGCGGAGATCGCGCGGCTCGAAACAACGGCAGCCGATCACAGTGCAGATTTCGAGCGCGAGCGCGAGCGCGCCGATCGCCTGGCGGTTGAGCTGCTTCAGGCGACTGCCGAAACTACGGCGGCCCAGGAGGCGACGGCACGGCTTGAGGCATTGACGGCGGAGATCGCGCGGCTCGAAACACGCCGATCACAGTGCAGATTTCGAGCGCGAGCGCGAGCGTGCCGATCGCCTGGCCGTTGAGCTACTCCAGTCGACTGCCGAGATGATGGCAGCCAAGGAGATGACGGCACGGCTTGAAGATGAGGTGGCGGCTCTGCGGTCCGGTGGCCAGACCGACACCCATGGACAAGCTGCACGCCGACTGGGACATCTAGCCGCAAGCATAGTGCAAGCAGACCGCAAGGCATACAGGTAGCAAATCGTGCCCTCATTCCTGTCGGAGCATCGGAGGCAAACATGACCAACATCACCGATATTCGCGAGATGAAGGCGCGCATTGTCGTATTTGGGGTCGGCGGCGCCGGCGGCAACGCCATCAACAACATGATCACGGCCGGGCTGCAAGGCGTCGACTTCATCGTCGCCAATACCGACGCACAGGCGCTCACCATGTCGATGGCCAAGCGCGTCATCCAGATGGGCACCCAGGTGACCGGAGGCCTTGGCGCTGGCTCGCAGCCCGAAGTGGGGCGCGCCGCAGCGGAAGAAGCAATCGATGAGATCCGTGATCATTTGACCGGCGCACACATGGTGTTCGTTACTGCCGGTATGGGCGGCGGTACCGGGACCGGGGCAGCGCCCATTATCGCCAAGACCGCACGTGAGCTTGGCATTCTCACCATCGGTGTAGTCACCAAGCCATTCCACTTTGAGGGCCAGCGCCGCATGCGTTTTGCCGAAGCCGGCATCGCGGAATTGCTGAAGGTGGTGGACACCCTGCTGATCATCCCAAACCAGAACCTGTTCCGGGTGGCCAACGAGAAAACCACGTTCACCCATGCCTTCGCCCTGGCCGATCAGGTGCTTTATTCGGGGGTGGCCTGCATCAGCGACCTTATCGTCAAGGAAGGTCTGATCAATCTGGATTTTGCCGACGTTCTCGCCGTAATGCGCGAGAAGGGCAAGGCCATGATGGGCAGGGGCGAGGCCTCTGGCGAGAAGCGTGTGCTCAACGCCGCTGTGGCCGCGATCTCCAATCCATTGATCGAGAATCCCTCGATCAAGCGCGCCAGTGGCCTCATAATCTCCATCACCGGCGGCAAGGACCTGTCGTTATTCGAGGTCGACGAAGCTGCCACCCGCATTCGCGAAGAGGCAGACCCGGACGCCAACATCATCGTCGGCGCGTCTTTCGATGAAAGTCTGGAAGGTATCGTCCGCGTCTCGGTGGTGGCGACCGGCATCGATAATCCCGATCCGACGTGCCAGACGCAACCAGCGGAAAGCTTACTCACAGAACTCGCCGGCAGGCTGCGCAACGTCAGCCGTCACATCGCCGGCCGCATCGAGCGTAATGCACCGCTGCCGCCGCAATTAGAGAGTCCGCCGGCCCTCCCAGCGGCCCGCCACCCCGAAGGGCGGCCGGCAAACCCGAATTCGGAATATACGCGCCATGCGGCTCCGCAGGGCCTCGATCCGTACGGCCGCTCCTCTCCTGCGCGAAATTTTATCGATGAAAACGTTCTCGATATTCCGGCCTTCCTGCGCCGCAAGGCCAGCTGAGCGGACGCAACTCGGCTCGCAGGCTCGTGCAGAATGCGGAACAGTAGATCGCTAAAAAGCGGAACTTTTACACGCGAGCGAACGGATCGCGCGGAGCTGAGGCGGTAGATTATCCACAACCTGGGCGGTACTAGTACCCCCTTTCCTTGGAACTTAAGTCGTGATTTAACATTGGGATGATACCCGAAGCAAGAGAAGTCCACCTTTCGAAGAAAGACCGCAAGGTGCTTGAGGCGTGTTGCCGCTCACCGGTGACATTGCAGCGCGATTTGAAGCGGGCTCGGATCGTTCTGTTGGCGGCGGCCGGCGTAGCACCCGGTCGATTGCCAAGGAAGTCGGGGTCCAACCTCGGATTGTCAGTCTTTGGCGGCATCGCTATGCCGATCGTGGCCTTGAAGGGCTGCAAGACAAACCTCGGCCTGGCAAGCAGCCGCTCTATACGAAGGCCACCGACAAGCGGATTCTGGGACTTCTGGACAAGCCGGCGCCGAAAGGCGTTTGCGCGCTGGAGTGGACCGTTGCTGGCCAAGGCGTTGGGTGACGTTGACGTTCAATATGTCTGGCGCTTTCTACGGCACTACAAGATCGATCTGGTGGCGCGCAAGTCGTGGTGTCGAGAGCAACGATCCCGACTTTGCCGCCAAAGCCGCCGATGTCGTCGGTCTTTATGTGAACCCGCCCGCCAAAGCGATTGTTCTATGCGTCGATGAAAAGCCTTCGATCCAGGCTTTGGAGCGAGCGCAGGGTTATCTGAAACTGCCAAACGGGCGCACTTTGACCGGCCAGAGCCACGACTACACCCGTCATGGCACGACGACGCTATTTGCCGCGCTCGAGGTCGCCACCGGCAAAGTCGTCGCCTCGCATTCAAAACGCCGCCGCCGCGTCGAGTTTCTTGGCTTCATGAACAGCGTCGTTGCCGCTTTTCCCGACCGCGAGCTCCATGTCATCCTCGATAATCTCAACACTCACAAGAAGAACGAGTGCTGGCTTAAGAAACATCCCAATGTGCAATTTCATTTCACGCCGACGCAGCGCGCTCATGGCTCAATCAGGTCGAAATATGGTTCTCCATCCTTCAGGGGCAATCGCTTGAGCGGAACCTCTTTCACAGCCGTCCAACAATTCCAGGAAGCACATCGATGCTTTCATCAAGCGCCTATAACCAACACGCCCAGCCATTCGTATGGCACCAAGAAAAAAGTCCGCCAACGCCGCTTCAAAGGACGACGTATCACTCAGCTTTGATTTCCGGTACTAGCACTACTTTGGCAGATTTATGGGATTGATCGTCGCAACAGGATTCCCGAATTAGCTTTTCAGTGATTTATGGGTGGTCGGCTTTTGGAGGGCCGAACATGGTGGGCACGAAGTCGAAGTGGGAAGACGAGCTTGGACGCTGGCTCAAGCCATTCCTGGATCGCGTTAGGCCACCGGAAAGCCCCGCAAATACCACATCCCTGATCAGCCACCGGTCTCTGCTGAAGCGTTATTGGCCGAAGGCAAATGGCAAAGGGTCAGTTGGCGGCGGGGCACCAAAGGTCGGCTTACATGTCTCTTCACGGCCCGCCGTGTCCGCGTTGCGGATGGCCATAAGCACACGGATGCTGAATAACCGTATGCAGTGCATGCCTGGTGACGAGGTCTGGCTCGTCGGCGAGCGGCGGTCGACCGGGCAGCAAAAAATACTATGTGTCGAACCTGCCGGCCGATGCCACCATCAAGACGCTCGCTGACACGATCAAGGCCAGGTGGGTCTGTGAACAGGCTCACCAGCAGCTCAAGGAGGAGCTTGGGCTCGACCACTTCAAAGGTAGATCCTGGACGGGATTACATCGACACGCGCTGATGACGATGATCGCCTCGCCTTCCTCCAATCCCGCCGCCTCAAAGCAGCGGGACGGAAAAAAAGAATTCGCAGGACCACCACCACAACCGGCCATCAGACAAGCGATCCTCGACCTATTCGCACGACCTCCACCCCGACAATGTCCTCACTGTGACATGTTCCTTGCAGACATCGCCAAGCCCAAAGTGCCAAAGTAGTGCTAGTGCCTTGTTTCGTTGCCGCCCGGGTCCGGGATCAAAGTCATGCCACCAAGGGAGAAAGGCATGCGCAACAGGAGAGCGGCGGAAGTAAATGCCGATGTCGAGGCGCGGATAGCTCAAATCGAGCAGATGACGTTAGACCAGATCGCAGTGTTTCAGTGCAGAATATTGACCGACATCACCACGGGAAGAATCTCGCCAAGAGAAGCCAGCGCCATAGATCGCGCTCTCAGGGACCGGCTGAAAGCGATTGAGCAGCAACTGCGCGAGGCCGGCTGAGGCGAAAGGGCGCGAGAGGCTTCGGGCGCAATGACAGGTTGCAAGGGCGCCAGGTCTTGGCCTTGTCGACAAAAGACGGGCTCGCCGCCGCCCGCCGCCACTTTGCGTTCGCCATCCATGCCGCGGATTTCGGTCGAAGAGGCTCGACAGCGATCCGCGCTCCCGTCGTATGGCGGCAATGACTTAGGTTGGGGCGAACAATGGTTATGTCTTGCCTTTCCTCGGTGGGCTCGCGATCGTTTTGGTCGGTTCCCGTCAGGTATTCCTAATGTTTCGCGACGGTTCATTTCGTGCTCGCGGCAATCGACTGATCATACGCAATGCACACCCCATAATCTTCTGGATGAATTTCGTTGGGCTCGTGCTTTTCGGCATTGTCGGTGTCGCCTTGATTTGTTGGCAACTGCTTACTTGAGATTGCGTTTCGAGCAGGCGGCCGCGTTGGTGGCGCGGCCTCGCTGGTGCGTGCGGGGGCTCTCGCCGTTCAAGGGCGGCCAGCGCGTCGCGGCAGTCAGCGATAATTTCGCTGAAAGGGAGAATTCGGCCGCGAGGTTCATTTCAGCCCCCTTCGCTTGCTTCACTAGTTCGCAGTCTTGTTCCAGTGTGGCGGCGATGCCGCAGAACGCGATCACGTCGCATCAATCGCTTCCGAAATAGAAGAATTTGCCCGCCCTCGGGTCGCGTGTAGGCGGCACTGCACCGAAATCAGTGTGGCCTTGCCGCCTCGCGACGCTTTGAGGTCCCAGAAGACAATTGATTCATCGCAGAATGCGTGAGACTTTTGGGATTGCGGATTAGACAAAAGACATCATGCTGATCGTGTTCCAGCCGGAACACATCGTGGAGACGGCGACCAGACTCGGTCGCGAGCGTCGCTGACGATGGAGGATATCAGCCATGCAAGCTGGGACGACGCCGAAGAAAAGGACAAGCCTTAACGGGCGCGCTGCGCTCAAGCTGATGCGGCTGGATGGCGCGCGGCGTGCTGACCAAGCGGCAAGTGATGCGCGCGTGACCAAGGCCAGTTCGTCCATTGCAGTTGCGCTGCTGCTGATCAGCTCGGGCGCAAGCGCCACCGAATGCCAGTCGTCGCCCGGCCACGATGGCAAGTGGTGGTCGTATCGAATCGTGGACTCTAAGCGATGCTGGTATCAGGGCAGGCCTGGCCGCTCCAAGGACCTGTTGCAGTGGGCCAAGCAATCGCCGCCGCCAGTCGTGACCCGCCCGGACCCCGGCGACAGCCCGCCCCCTGCACCGCCAGTCCCGCCGCAGCAGCCCACCGAGACCGTCGACACAACACCGAAGGTGGTCTCGACCGTGTCGATCCCGGCGCCGACGAGCAAGGCGCCGCAGATGGCCGCGCCCCCGCCGTCTTTGCCCGAGCCGCCGCCATTGCCAGCCAAGCCGACGAAGCCGTCGAAGTGGTGGATGCTGCTCTTGATCATTCCAGCCATCGCGACCGGGCTGGCGGTCGTCGCATCACAGTTTCAACCAGCGCGATGGACCTTGTTCAAGAACTTCAGAAGACGGTGGACGAACTGGCAGGCGCGCCTGGCAGGCCATCTCGATCTAATCGGGGACAACATCACGCAGTGGTCACGCCGCGCGTCGAGGCCAGTCCAGATCGATCCGACTTCGCCAAGCTCGGAGAGACCATCGCCCTGAACAGGCCAAGCAGTTCGCTGACGACATTCGATCCCAAGTCGCTGGAGATCGTGAACTAGCCGAGATGAACGAGCGGCTGATGGCCTTCGGCGATTCGCTGGCCGCGCCGGGCGTCACCCATGCATTATTTTGGCAGGCCAAAACGCCTCTCCACGGGCTCCCCTGCCCGCCTCAAAGGCTAATGATAGCTGATCTCGCCCCTATTGATCACGACCCGCATCGCCTTGCCGTCACGGTCTACCACCATGAGGTTGAGGGGCGCCGTGAAGGTGTCATTCTCGAAGGGCTCCGTCAGAGGGTCCGGGTCGTGTCCCTCGTTGAACCGCATCGCCAGCACGCTGCCATTTGGGCTGACGGCACAAAGGATGCAGGGCTGCTTCATTCCGATATCGATGCAGTGGCTCAACGCCTTTTGAAAATATTCTTCCATCTTTGGGTCTCTATTGGTTTTAGGGAGCGTGTAGGCGAGCGACGTGCTCTACTTACTCACCATGACATTGTGATGGTGAGCCCGGCCGCGGACGTCACCGATGCGTTCCCGCGCCAGGCCGGCTTGCTGTTGCGAGACATGGAAGACCACAATGGTCACCGCGTCCTCATCAACCGACTTTTCCGCGCCGGCTGACCCAAGTTGCCGTTATGCCACCGATAAAATAACCTCGGGAATTACGCCAAAGATCTCGTTGCGCCCCTCGTGACGTGGATGTCGAGACCCGCTGCGAAATACTCGGTGATCTTGTTTCGCAGCGTCCGCACCGAGACGCCAAGCAGGCGCGCTGCCTCCGTTCTGTTCCCACGGGTATGAGAGAGGGTTTCCAGATTCTAATCCTGTTCGACATCTCGCAGGGACGAGCCGACCAGCCATCCAGCAAGACGGCGACGCGACGCAGTGGAAATAGAGGCGTGAGGCTGCATGCGTCATTGCGCGACCCCGGTCCACAATGCCCACCATGCCTGGCACGAGAACACAACAAGAAGGTTAATTATTACTTAAGGCGCTCAAGAGAGGTAACGGCCGAAAGCTCCAAATGCCGACCGCTCTCTCGGTTGGCTTGCTTGCCGTCGATCGATCTCCAGATTCCCGTCTTCTCAACCATCAGGCGACGGCCGGGACGACCAAAGTGACACACCGAGAGTTTTGTCGGAGAGAGATGCGACCGCAGTTCAGCTTGGGGATGGCAGGTGCGGATCTGCAATATGAGAGATCACTTCGACATATTTGTCGGTAAATCTTCGGCTCGGCGAGGTCCACTGGGGGGTCCACTGCCAAAAGCGAACCACTGCAGACGTCG
>CAWILG010000023.1:0-369135 GCA_963836765.1 uncultured Alphaproteobacteria bacterium | reverse complement strand
TTTTGACCCCAAGCCGACATTAACGTGGTCCAATCAGTCCAAGCCCGCTAGCGCTAAGCCGGTCCCTATGCTTGACTACTTTTGGCTGAGATCAACTGAGGGTCCTCCGTGGCGGGCGAGCGCGTCGAGCGGCGACTGGCAGCGGTGCTGGCGGCCGATGTCGCCGGTTATAGCCGCCTGATGGCTGCCGATGAGGTCGGCACCCTCGAGGCCTTGAAGGCGCACCGGCGCGAAGTGGTCGATCCCGCGATAGCTGAGTATCATGGTCGTATAGTCAAGACCACGGGAGACGGCATGCTGGTCGAGTTCGCCAGTGTTGTCGACGCTGTGACCGGCGCGATGGCGGTGCAAAGCAAAATGGCGCAGCGCAACTGCAACGTTACCCAAAAGATTGACCTCCGCATCGGCATCAATATTGGCGAGATCATCATAGACGGCGATGACATTTTTGGCGACGGTGTCAACATAGCGGCACGCGTCGAGAATGAGTGTGAGCCGGGTGGGGTATTCCTCTCGGGCAGTGCATTCGAGCAGGTTCGGGGAAAGACAAACTTCTTGTTCGAGGACCTTGGGGAGAGAGAACTGAAGAACATCGACCGCCGCGTTCGGCTGTACGCTGCCCGCTCTGCCGGTGCCAACCGAATTGATCAGAGTGCCGCACTCGTGCCATCCCGACCGATAGGAGGGGCGACACTCCCGATCCCGGACAAGCCCTCCATCGCGGTGCTGCCATTTACCAACATGAGCGGCGATCCCGCGCAGGAGTATTTCGCCGATGGCATGGTAGAAGACATAATCACCGCTTTGTCGCGTTTGAAGTCATTGTTCGTGATCGCGCGCAACTCGTCGTTCACGTACAAGGGTAAAGCTGTCGATATCAAGCAGGTTGGCCGCGAGCTGGGAGTACGTTACGTGCTGGAAGGCAGTGTGCGTTGCGTCGGCAACCGGCTGCGGATTACTAGCCAGCTCATTGAAACCGCAACCGGCAGTCACATTTGGGCCGATCGCTGGGACTGTGGCCTCACAGATATTTTCGAGACGCAGGATGAAATCACCGCAAGAATCCAAAATGCCATTGGTGATACGCTGGTCAAGACGGAGGCTAGACGCGCATCGCGCTGTGGGCAGGTCAATCTGCAGGCATGGCAGCTGCGTATGCAGGCGTGGGACGGATTCCACCGCTGGGACCGCCAAGGCTGCCTGCGTGGAGTTCGAGCTTGGACGAGAGGCCATGCGTCTCGATCCGTATGAAAGCGAAAGTTATGTTGCCACCGCCTCGTGCCTTTACGTGCTTGCCTTGAGCGGTTGGGCAGAATTGAGTCGCGAGGCGTTCAATGAGGCAGTCGCGCTACTAAGCCGCGCAATTAACTTGGATGCCGAAGACGCTATGGCTTACAGCATGCTGGGCATCTTGTTGCTCGCTGTCGGTCGGCATGACGAGGCGATGGTCCAAGCCAGGCGCGCCTTCGCGTTGGCTCCGGGATCCTACTATGCTGCCCTTTGTAGCGGCATCGTCCTGGGATACTGTGGTGAGCCTCACGATTCCCTCAGGTTCATTGAAACGGCCGTTCGCGTGAGTCCGCGTGACCCGCGCATTTACGCCACCTACCAATCGCAGTGTGTTCCGTTGTTCGTGCTTGATCGGTATGTCGAAGTCGTCGATGCGACGCAGCGCGTCATGCGTCAGTTACCCACTTGGCCAGAGGCCTTCACGATGCAAGCTGCCGCGCTCGCGAGGCTCGATCGCCTCGACGAGGCTCGATGCGTAGTCGACAGCCTGCTTGCCCTTGACGCGCGGTACTCACTCAAGCGCGCGTTGCGGCGACATCCGTATCGCAATATTACAGATCGCGACAAACTGGCCAGTGCTCTGACGCAGGCGGGACTTTTATAAGCACCTGAAGATCAAAGAGGATATGTCCAGTCGTTATCGATCATTGACGACCGGCGGACCGAGACCGAGATTGACAGGAGGACCGCATGATAAACGAAGAGAAACTTCGGCAATTCCTGGGAAAGATGGTGGTCGATCTCGGCGCGGCAATGAGTGTGCCGCTGGTCAGAATCGGTCTACGTTTTGGGCTGTACAAGGCAATGGACGGTGCCGGGCCGATGACCAGCGCAGAGTTGGCCGAGAAGACCAAGATCTCCGAGCGCTATGCCCGGGAATGGCTCGCACAAAACGCGGCGTCCGGCTATCTTAGTTATGACCCCGTTACCCGACGATTCGAATTACCGCCCGAACAAGCAATGGCGTTCGCGGACCAAGACGGTCCATTCTTCATCGGTGGCGCGTTCGACACTGTTGCGACCCTGTACCAGACCCAGCCCTTGGTCGAGGAGGCATTCAAGTCCGGCGGCGGCATCGACTGGGGCGATCATGCCGGCTGCCTGTTCTGCGCGGTTGGCGCGATGCTGCGGCCGCGCTATTCCGCGAATATCGTACAAAATTGGCTGCCGGCTCTGGACGGAGTGGCAAGCAAGCTCCATCGCGGCGCCAAGGTGGCCGATGTCGGCTGCGGCACTGGCTATTCGACCTTTCTTATGGCCAAGGCGTTTCCAAATTCAACTTTTATCGGCTACGATTTCCATGAGCCTTCGATCGCGCATGCGACCGAACGTGCGCTTCACACCGGTGGCAACAACATCCAATTCGAGGTAGCCAAGGCCAAGAATTTTCCCGCCAGGGATCTCGATCTGGTGACATGCTTTGATGTGCTGCACGATCTCGGCGATCCGGTGGGAGCCGCAACCCACATTTACCGCTCGCTCAAGCCGGACGGAACGTGGATGCTGATGGAGCCGCGCGCAGGCGACGCGACGGAAGATAATTTCGGTCCAGTCGGACGTCTCGCCTATGCTTTTTCGACCATGGCTTGCGTGCCGGTGTCGCTCTCGCAGGAAGTTGGTATGGCACTAGGCGCCCAGGCCGGACAAAGGAAGCTCACCGAAGTGATCAAGGCTGGCGGATTCAGCCAAGTTCGTCGTGCCGCAGAAACCGCCATTAACATGATCCTCGAAGCTCGGCACTGACGGTCAAGCGCAACCAAGTTTTTGGCAACCCCGCGTGTTAAGGCAATTTCCTTCGAATGGAGGCTCAATCCCGAAGTCTGTTTTTGGCACGAAACGGACAAGCCGATGTAATGGCCGCATGTCCGGTGTTGAGGGATGAGCGGACCTAGTCCGGACGCGGCCAGAGGTCGGCCGCTCCACCTATCCGGCGGCGCTCGGCCTGCGCGTGCGTCGGTTGGACGATATCTGCAGAATGCTCGAAGGTAGCGGTGTCGGCGTGCGACGCGAGGGGCGCGCCTGGTGGTACCGGCCAGCGAAGCGTTCGGTGCGCCGCTCGAATTCGTGGAATAGTCAGCAAGGAGGCGGGACGATGTTGAGGCCGACGCTACACAATCTCGGCGACGCCATCTCGCGCGACGGTGATCCGGCGGCGCCAGCGTTGATCGATGTGGGCGCGCCGGGCGGGCCGCGCACCTTTAGCTATGGCGAGTTCGACGCTCTCGCCAACGCAGTGGCGCGCGGGCTGTTGAAGCGCGGTCTGCGTACCGGGGAGCGCATTGCCATTCTGTCGGCGAACCGGGCCGAGTTCCTTTTGAGTTTCCTTGGCATCATGCGGGCCGGGCTGGTCGCAGTGCCGGTCAATTTCAAATTCCCGGCCGAAACGGTCGACTTTGTACTGCGCGATAGCGATGCGAGGCTCGTGCTATGCGACGAGCCGCGCCGGGCGCAATGTCCGGGCGATCTGCCGACTGTCGCGTTCGGTGCCGGTTTCGACGACATGCTTGATCCCGGTCCCTTCGCCGCCGTCGAAATGCCGCCCGAAGCGCCGGCGATGTTTCTCTATACCTCCGGCTCGACCGGCCGCCCGAAAGGCGTGGTGCTGTCCCATTCCAGTCACCTTTGGGCGTTGCGGTCGCGCCTGCGTCGGCAGGATCCGGGCATGCAGCGGGTGCTGGTGGCGGCGCCGCTGTATCACATGAATGGACTGTGCGGCTGCCACGCCACGTTTTGGCAGCGCGACACCGTGGTGTTGCTGCCCACCTTCACCGCGCAAAGCTATGGAGAGGCCATCGAGCGCTTCAGATGTACCTGGCTCACCTCGGTGCCTCCGATGATCGCGATGCTGCTGCGCGAGCGCGAACTGATGACCCGACTCGATACTTCGTCGGTTAAGCTGCTGCGCATGGGTTCGGCACCGGTGACCCAGGGACTTTACGACGCGGCGCACGCGGCCTTTCCCCGCGCAGCGATCGTCAATGCGTATGGCACCACCGAGGCCGGACCGGTCGTGTTCGGCCCGCATCCCGGCGGCCTGCCGCAGCCGCCGATGTCCTGCGGCTATCCGCTGCCGGTGGTGGAGCTGCGGCTTGTCGACGGCGCCGACAAGGCGGCTGACGAGGGTGTGCTTGAGATGTGCTGCCCGGCGCTGATGAACCAATATCACAAGCTGCCCGAGGCGACGCGCAAGGTTATGACGTCCGACGGCTACTACGTCACCGGCGACGTGTTCCGGCGCGATACCGAGGGTTTCTACTATTTCGTCGGCCGTGCCGACGACATGTTCGTCAGTGGCGGCGAGAACATCTACCCCGGGGAGGTCGAGGCGCTGCTCGAGCGCCATCCGGCGATACAGCAAGCGGCGGTCGTCGCCGTGCCGGACGAAATCAAGGGACAGAAGCCGGTCGCCTTCGTGGTTCGGTCGCCGGGCACGACGCTCAACGAGCAGCAGGTAAAGGACCATGCGTTGGCCAACGCGCCGGCCTTCCAGCATCCCCGGCGGGTATGGTTCCTCGACGAGCTACCGCTCGCCGGCACCAACAAGATCGATCGGAAAGCGTTAGTCAACCTCGCCACCGGTGCGAGCTGACCGCAGGGAAAGGACAAAGCCGATGAAGGCAATGGTGCTTCGCGAGCATGGCGGCCTCGCCAATGTCAAACTTGAAACCGATTTCCCCGATCCGCAGGCCGGCCCCGGCGATGTAGTGTTGCGGGTAAAGGCGACCTCCCTCAATTATCACGACATTTTCACCCGACGTGGCATGCCGGGCATCAAGGTGCCGATGCCGGCAATCATGGGTCTCGACGTCGCCGGAGAGATCGTCACGGTGGGACCAGGGGTGAGCGACTGGGCCATCGGCGACCAGGTGTTGGTCGATCCTGTCAACCGGGTCGAGGGCGGACTGATGGGCGAGACCGTCCATGGCGGACTTGCCGAGTTGTGCCGGGTGCGCGCCCACCAGCTGATCCGCATTCCCGAGGGGGTGAGCTTTAGCGAAGCGGCGGCGCTGCCGGTCGCCTGGGGAACGGCGCTGCGCATGGTGTACACCAACGGCCATGTGAGCGCCGGCGAGAAGGTGCTGGTGCTCGGCGCCAGTGGCGGCGTCGGCGTGTGCTGCATCATGCTGGCCAAAATGGCCGGCGCCGAAGTGGTCGCCTGCACGGGCAGCGCAGCCAAGATGGAACGGCTGAGGACGCTCGGTGCCGACCATGTGATCAATACCGGCGAGCAGGACTTCGTCGCGGCGATCTTCGAACGCTACGGCAAGCCGTCGCGGCGCGGCGCCGACATCCGTAAGGGCGTCGACGTGGTCGTCAACTACACCGGCGGCGACACCTGGGTGAAATCAATGCGTTGCCTCAAAGTGGGCGGCCGTCTTCTGACCTGCGGTGCGACCGCCGGCTTCGACCCGAAGGAGGACATCCGCTTCATCTGGACCTTCGAACTCAAGGTGCTCGGCTCCAACGGCTGGGCGCGCGACGACATTCACAAGCTGCTTGAACTGGTGCGGAGCGGCAAGCTCAAGGTGCCGATCGACCGCAGCTATCGGCTCGAGGAGGCGGTCGAAGCAATGAGGGTGATGGAAGACCGCGAGCTGTTCGGAAAGATCGTGGTGACGCCATGAGCGAACCGTTCACCAAAGAACAGCTCCAGCAGGGGCTGGCACGGTCACCCTTCATCGCCTTCATGGGGCTCGAAGTGCTGCAGGCTGATCCGGCGAACCAGGCCGTCACCATGCGTATGGCAATGCGGCCGGAGTTCGAGCGCGGCAAGGACACCAAGCAATGGCATGGCGGCCCGATCGCCGCGATGATTGACACCGTCGGGGACTATGCGCTGGTAATGACTCTGCGCCGGCCGCTGCCGACCATCAACTTCCGCGTCGACTATCTCCGCCCGGCGGTCGACACAGCGCTTACTGCCACGGCGCATGTCAGGAGGGCCGGCAAGAGTGTCGGCGTCGTGGATATCGACGTGTTCGACGACAAGCGAAACCTTGTCGCGATCGGCCGCGCGACCTATTCCACGCTCGCCGGCTGACGGGGCAATTTCCCAGGGACGCGTGTTGCAAGAGACTCGCATTGCGAGAGACACGTATTGCAGTAAGCGTATTCAGCCGGGATCGCTCGGATCAGGGCCGAGTTCGAAATTGGCGCACTTTTCGGACATGCCAAGACAAGCCTGACGATGCCCGCTCACGGAGGCAAAGCAGACATCCCACCGCTAGGCCGCGAAAACCGCGGCGCTTCGATTGCGTGGCAGCGCTCGCTCGCTGGGAAGCAAATGCCCGTGAGGAGGGTCAGCGGTGGCGCCGTTATTCACCGCGATTCGGTGCTCGGCGTCGGGAGCGCCAGGATCACATGATGTTATGCCTCTCCCGGGCGCGAGTTGCGGTTACGCTCGACATGTGATTTGCTTCGGCGCACCATAGTCCAGTTGCCAAGGGCATCGCCGACACTCCAAACGAAGCGTTCGTGTCGACCGGTGATAATCCCGGGACGGGGGCACGACATGAGTGTTCAACTCGCAATTCGCGATGCCACGACCGAGCGAAAAGGCGGCATGGCGACCGTTGTCTTTGCCGGTTCGGTCGGCACCATCATCGAATGGTATGATTTCCTGATCTACGGCACCGCGGCGGCGCTCGTCTTTAACACCCTGTTTTTTCCTAACATCGATCCGCTGGCCGGCACCCTGGCTTCGCTGGCAACCTATTCGGTGGGGTTCGTCGCGCGTCCGATCGGCGGTGCTATCTTCGGTCATTTCGGCGATCGGATCGGCCGCAAGATTATGCTGATGATCACAATGGTGGTCATGGCGTTGGGAACATTCGTCGTCGGGTGCCTGCCGACTTACCAGCAGATCGGAGTCTGGGCCCCGATTCTTCTGGTCGTCTTGCGGTTCATCCAGGGCATCGGCCTTGGGGGCGAATGGGGTGGCGCCTCCCTGATGGTGATCGAACACGCCCCACCGGGCCGACGTGGCCTGTTTGGCAGCCTGGTGCAGATCGGGTTCCCGCTCGGGCTGGTGACGTCCACGGGCGTGTTCGCTCTGGTGACGATGATGTTGGAAGCGGATTTCAAGTCATGGGGATGGCGCATCCCCTTCCTTCTCAGCGTCCTGCTTCTTGGTGTCGGTTGGTTTGTGCGCGCGCGCGTGCCGGAGACGCCGATATTTGAGGAGATCAAGCGCCGCGGTGCGATCTCAAGAAATCCCTTCGTCGAGGCGATTTTCAAGAATCCGCGCAGCTTTCTCGTGGCCGTGGGGCTGAAAATATCGGAGGTGTCCTGGGTCTATATTCTCACCATTTTCATCGTGGTGTACGCGACCACTCATCTCAATCTGCCGCGAACGCTGCTCTTGAAGGCGATCTTTATCGCCGCATTGGTCGAGGTGATTACAATTCCGCTGTTCGGCTGGCTGTCGGACTTTATCGGGCGGCGCATCTTCTATTTTCTCGGCACGCTTTTCACGGCCTGCTTCGCCTTCCCGTTGTTTTGGCTTCTGAGCACCAAGGACCCGCAGATCATCATCCTGACCGTGGTTGTCGCTCTGAGTTTCGGTCATGGGACGATGTTCGGGCTGCAGTCGGCCTATTTTCCCGAACTGTTCGGCACGCGCGTGCGCTACAGCGGAGCATCGTTCGGTTTTCAGCTTTCCGCGGCCTTGGGAGGAGGATTTTCGCCCATCATCGCGACAGCATTGGCCGGCTACATGGGCGGCACCGCCGGGGTGTCGATGATGTTGATTCTGTTGGCCTCGATCACGTTTATTGCTACGCTGTTCGCGACGGAAACGAAGGGCGTATCTTTGGTCGACGTCGACCCGGAATTGGTCGGCGCGACCGCTATCGGTCGGTGAGAAACCAAGGACGCCCCCAGACGTCCTGATAGACGACTGAAGGTGGCAGATGCGTTTCGGCATTTTCATTTATGATGGTGTCGAACCGATTGATCTGGCGACCTTCGGCGTGCTGTCGATGGCGCGGCGCATCGAGCCGCGGATCGAAATCGTCACGATAGGTCCCCAATCAGGTCTCGTGGCGCTGTCGAACGGCTTGCGGGTGTTCGCCGAATACGGGATCGACAATGCTCCGGCTTGCGATGTTGTCATTGTGACCGGTGGACCTGGCTGGGTGCAGCAGGCATCGGCGCAGGCGACGCGCGACTATTTGCGTCAGTTGTCAGCCGACACGCTCATAGCCTCGGTGTGCACAGGCGCGATGATTCTCGCCGCCAGTGGCAGGCTCTCAGGGATGCCGGCTACAACTAAGCGCGAAGTAGTGCCGCCCGAGCGACCGCCGATCGACGTTTTGCGGGAATCCTACCCTGATATTAGAGTGGCGGAGGCCAGTCTGATCGACGCCGGGCCTGTGGTCACGGGCGGCGGGGTTAGCCTCTGCATCGATACGACGCTGCATATCCTTGCGCGGGTCGCCGGCGAGGATGTGGCCAATGAGGCGGCGCGTATTCTCGAATACACCCGCGCTCGCCGCGCGAACTCCGTCGATTTTCCGCCTGTCGTGGTGCGCGGCGCCTAGTACATGCCTCGCCGCGCCATCTCGGCACCTTGCCGCTCACTCTCCTCGCGCGTCAGACCATCGACCTGATCGGTCAGCATCTGAGTATAGCTTGGCAAATCCTGCCGATTGATATGGCGCTTGGGATCCCAAAGGCCGGCGCGGTTCAGCGCCTTCGCGCAATGCAAAAACGCTTCGTGCACCTCGACTACAATGCCGATTTTCGGAGGGCGGCCCTGAACCGCTGAAGGCGTCAGTAGATTGGCATCGTCGGTCACGCGGCCGAGCCCGTTGATCCGCAGCGTCTCGCTCATTCCGGGCACCAGGAACAGGAGGCCAATGGCCGGATTCACAAAGAGGTTGGCCATCGAGTTGAAGCGATTGTTGCCGATCCTGTCCGGCAGTAGGACGTGACGCTCATCAAGCACACGTACGAAACCCGGCGGGTCACCGCGAGGCGAGACGTCGGCTCCATTCGGGCCATGCGTGCCGACAACGCAGAAAGTCGATTTGGCGAGGATAGCCTGGCAATGCTTGTCGAGACGATCGAGGACCTTGCCGGTCGCGCGTGTCATGGCGGCTGGATGTTGCGCGCGCACTACATCGATGCTCGCGACATAACTTACATCATCTCGATAAAACGACATATCTGCGACCCCGATGCACCGCTGAAAGTCGAAAGCCGGCTTAGTAGCACACAATACATGTCAGCCGAATATGCGAAAAGAGGTTCTTTTAGCATCGTGAGGAAGGACCTGACCGGATTCGGCTTAGAGTTGCTTTGCGAAATGCGCCCGGTGCCGGATCCCAACGGGCTTAACTGCCCGTCAGAACCTGCATGCGGCGACTTCTGCACTTGGCACGAAACCGACATGGCGCGATGTCCGAGTTGAGTCCGTTAAGCGCGCAAAAGATGGTGTAATCGGCCGGCCCAGCTTGTGGATAGCTGAAGATTTTGGGTGCTGCGCTTCAGGCTGATGGTGAAAACGAGGTCCTTGGTGACGACCTCAAGCATCAGAAGGAGAAGCGCAGCATGGACCATTTTGGTGGATTGGACGTATCGGTCAAGGAAACCAGCATCTGCATTGTGGATGACACGGGCAGGATCGTGAAGGAAGTGAAGGTAGCGAGCGAACCTGCAGCCCTGCTGAAGGTTCTGGGGAACCCGACCTACCGCTTCAAGCGGATCGGACTGGAAGCCGGGCCGCTGTCGCAATGGCTGTTCAGCGCTCTCGCCGAAGCCGAGTTACCGGTGATCTGTGTCGAGACGCGGCACATGCGGGCGGTGCTGAAGGCGCAGATCAACAAGACCGACCGCAACGACGCGCGCGGCATCGCTCAGATGATCCGGGTGGGACTGTACCGTCCGGTGCATGTGAAGACGCTCCGCAGTCAGAAACTGCGTATGCTGCTGACCCATCGCAAGCTTCTGCAGTCGAAGGCCATCGCCATCGAGAACGATCTGCGAGGTACGTTGCGCAACTTCGGCCTCAAGGTCGGAATGGTTGGCAAGGTGAGGTTCGAGGCCCGCATCCAGGAGCTTGTCGAGAATATCCCCGACTTGGCGGTACTGGTGGAGCCGCTGCTCATCGTCCGGCGGGTGCTCCGTGAACAGATCGTCATCCTGCACCGTCGCTTGCTGGCTATCGTCCGGGAGGATGAGGTCTGCCGGCGCCTGATGACGACCCCGGGTGTCGGCCCCGTGGTGGCGCTGACCTATCGCGCCACCGTCGATGTGCCAGCCCGGTTCCGCAAATCCAAGTCAGTCGGGGCGGTATTTGGACTGACGTGCGCCAGGTATCAATCGGGTGAGATCGATTGGAGCGGTAAAATATCGCGCTGCGGGGACGAGATGATGCGCACGATGCTCTACGAAGCAGCTCAAAGCATGATGCATTCAAAAAAATGGTCATGGCTCAAGGCGTGGGCCATGCAGATCGCCAGGCGCCGCGGAATGAAGAAGGCGATCGTGGCCCTGGCGCGTCGGCTGGCTGTCGATCATGCACCGCATATGGGTTGACGGCACCGAGTTCCGGTGGACCCGGGAGCAAGCCGCGGCAGCAGCATGAAAACCGTTCAGCATCAAACCCGATAGGAGAAAACTAGAGCTCCGCCAACCGGTGGAAGGATGTCCCTCGCGGGACGATGGATGAGGTGAGTTCGTATGTCCGCTTGGACCTGCCGTCACACTGACGGCAAGGTCGTCCAAAAGATTGTTCCGCCTCGTCCTCGGATCCCATGGTGGAAGGGCCCAGGTGCCGATTCCGAAGAGAAGCAAGAGCCCGCGAGCGACATCAACACCGCATTGGCGGATAGTCTGAAAGTGCTTGACCTCAAAGGGCCGATTAGAGAAGCGGACATCAATTTCCTGCTACCATGGCTCAGCCCGTCGGGCCGATTTGCCGTGAGACGGGCTGCCCGGGACGCAGCCATTCGGCCAGTTTCGACCATCGCCGCCGGCCCGAGATGTTGCGTACCGCGATGGCGACGGCCTTCTTCTGTCCAACCAACACGACTAGCCGCTTTCCGCGGGTGACGCCGGTGTAGAGAAGGTTCCGCTGCAACATAGTGTAGTGCTGCGTCATGACGGGGATGATCACGGCGGGGTATTCCGAGCCCTGGGATTTATGAATCGTGGCGGCATAGGCGGGCACCAGGGTATCGAGTTCGCCGAAGCCATAGGTAACTGAACGACCGTCGAAGCTCGCGGTAAGTTCGCCGGCCTCGGGATCGACATCGTCGATGTAGCCAATATCGCCGTTGTAGACTTCCTTGTCGTAGTCGTTCTCGATCTGCATCACCTTGTCGCCAGACGCAAAGGTCCAGCCGAACCGCTCCACCTTGCGTTCACCGGCCGGGTTCAGTGCCGCCTGGAGTTCAACGTTCAGCGAGCGAGCGCCGACGCCACCGCGGTTCATCGGACAAAGCACCTGGATGTCGCGAATGGCATTGAGGCCGAACCGTTTGGGGATCCGCGTCTTCACCAATTCAATGATGCGCGACACGGCGGTTTCAGGGTCGTCCGCTTGCACGAAGTAGAAGTCGCTCTCGGTTCCTGGCGCGCTGAGATCGGGGATCGAGCCCTGATTAATGCGATGGGCGCTGGTGATGATGCGGCTCTGCGCCGCCTGCCGGAAGACTTCAGTGAGACGCACCACAGGCACCGCACCGGATGAAATGACATCTGCCAGCACTTGGCCGGGACCGACCGAAGGAAGTTGGTCGATGTCGCCAACGATCAAAAGTCCGGCATTGTCCGGCACCGCCTTCATGAGCGCCTGCATCAGCATGACATCGACCATTGAAGTCTCGTCGACAACCAGAAGGTCACAGTCGAGTGGGTTGTCTTCGCCGCGCTTGAAACCACCACCCTTGGGATCGACCTCCAGTAGCCGGTGGATGGTCTTGGCTTCAAAGCCGGATGCCTCGGTCATGCGTTTTGCAGCGCGGCCGGTCGGTGCGCACAGTAGAAGGTTGGTACCCTTTGCCGCGAGGATGCGCAGAATGGCTTTGACGATGGTGGTCTTGCCGACGCCGGGACCGCCGGTCATCACCAGCACCTTGGACATCAGGGCGAGCCGGATCGCAGCAACCTGACTTTCGGCAAGGGTGAGCCCGATACGCTCCTCGGCCCACGGCAGCGCCTTGTCCGGATCGATCCAAGGCCAAGGCAGCGTGCCACTCGCCAATCGTGTCAGCCGCTCGGCGATGCCGCGCTCCGCCCGATGCAGCCCGGCCAGGAATACACAGGGCGTTTCACCGACACGGTCGGCGACTACCGTGCCCTCCTGCAATTCAAGTTCAAGCGCAGTGCGGATGAGCTCCTGCGGCACATCGAGCAGCTTCTCGGCAAGCGGTATCAGATCTTCGATAGGCAAGCCGCAATGTCCCTCATCCATGGCTTCAGTTAGTGCATAGGAAATTCCAGAGCGCACCCGCACCATGGCGGTCTTCTCGATGCCGAGCTTCATGGCGATCGCGTCGGCGGTCTTGAAACCGATGCCGCGGATATCACGCGCCAGCCGATACGGGTTTTCCGTCATGACCTGGACGGCATCCGAACCGTAGGTCTTGTAAATACGGACTGCCCTTGCCGTACCAACCCCATGGCTGTGCAGGAAGACCATGATCTCGCGCACAATCTTCTGCTCAGCCCAGGCATCGGTGATGCGTTTGGCGCGGACCAGGCCAATACCCGTCACCTCGCGCAGGCGATCAGGCTCTGCCTCGATCGTGTCAAATACCTTCTCGCCGAAAGCCCGAACAAGCTTTTTTGCGTAGACCGGGCCGATACCCCTGATCATGCCGGAGCCCAGGTATTTCTCGATACCGTCGATAGACGTTGGCGCCGAGGTGCGCATGAATCGCGCCTTGAACTGCTGGCCATGGGTATGATCGTTGATCCATTCGCCGGATGCGGTGACCCACTCGCCAGCAGAAATGGCCGCGGCATGCCCAACGACCGTTATCAGCTCTCGGTGCCCTCGTGCCTTGATCCGGAGAACGCAAAACCCGTTGTCGTCATTATGGAACGTAACTCGCTCGACGAGACCGGCGAGAACTTCCTGGGTTGCTGGTTCCTGCTGCGGCTTCATGTCGATCGTTGTATCATCGGCTTCGGCGCTGGGCACGCCAATCATATCGAAATCGCCGGGCCAGATGTTTGCGCGACTCTGTCGGGCGGCGTTCTCGTCAACGACGTAGTCTTCCGAATACCTCGCTCAGTGGAACGTCCTGCCAAAGACCGTAGATTCCCACACGGTTTCATAGCGGCCTGTCCGCTTTGACCATCTCCTCTGACCGGAGTCGACTAGCCAGCCCTCCCTGACGAGGTGTTGGATTGCTGCTTCTATCGAACGCTGTATTTCAGCCGGATCTGTCGGCCAGTCTTTTCGTGCCATGTGAAAAATCCTCCAATTGTCCGCTTTACTCATCGGCTTCAGATCGATGTGTTTTGAAATTTCCTATCGCTGCCTGGCCGCCGCCGCTGACCTCAATTCGCTCGATGCGGATGACCTGCGCGCCGCCAGTCCTGAGCCGGCGCAACGTCTCGACCAGAACTGCGAAGGTGCGCGACAATCGACTTGCCGCGGTCGCTGTCGCCAAGACGTGGCGATCACCGCCATGTCCGCCACCGATGCGTCCAAGGACGGCCATGGTGGCTGCGTGCACGGCGGCCATCTGGACGACTATCGCGCACTCGGTTTCGCCCCTTGGCTGCTCGCTTTCGATCATAGCCAGCGCAGCATTCAGGGCTGTCTCGGACAATCCACTGTTCGGCAATCGCGCGGCGGCTTGGAGCTGAAACAGGGTCGCGTGGATGAAATCCGGTGAAGAGCTGCCGCAGGCAGCCGTCAGTCGGTCGAACCAGACTTGGTGTTCGCCATCAGGTGGCAGGGACTTGGAAACGTCGCAGTTGATCCGTTCCAGTTTGACCCGGACGCTGGCTTTCTTCCCCACGACGGATGGGGGGTTCTGACGCTCGATGAGGCTCATCACTTCTCCAGCTTTCCATATGTATGAACCAGGAATCTCAGCCACTGCCTCTCCTCGACCGCCGCCGCGGTGAAGTCCCCGCCGTTGTAGTTGCCGTTCGCGGTTCCCTTCGGCGCGCCTGGACTATGCCCGCCGTGAAGCCGGCACCGCTTGCGACCGCGAATGGCGGGACATTGGCAGACACCTCCTGCCCTCGTCTTCGCGCCACAGCGCGGTGCCTCCCTCAAGTTCGTCAGCTGCGCCAAGACCCGGGTCTGGTTCATGGGGTTGTTCGTCAATTTTCTATCGCCCCCCTATACAAGCGCTCGATCCCACTCTGGTGGCCGCGGCTTTCATTGGATCCACCTTTTCCGTTCGGCTTCGATCTGGCGGCAAGCTAAAGATTCGGCTTCCTGACGAGGCAAGTCTTGGTCAAACTCTAGGATGGCGGCGCGCTCATCGAAGGCGGCTTGCCAATCTTCGTCATCCCAGGCGGACCAGTTGTCCAAAGGACGGAAAACCTGGAGAGGGTCAGGCGGTGAGCTGACAAAACTGACAGAACTCGCCGTTCCTTTGTGGGCGGAGACGATCTTTGAAAGGCCATCGGACTGACCTGACGAAACTGACAAAACCATCGAGGGGCCGGTTTTGTCAGTTTTGTCGGTACGATCGGGGGGACCTTTTTCGCGTTCTCGAAGCTGGTTCAGCCATTTTCCCATCGGATCAGCTCTCCGCCTTCAAGGCCGGATTCCAGATGTAAGAGACCGCTGGTGGCCTCCCCAACATGTGAGCCACGGGTGGAACCTCATGACAGTGGTTGGTGCTGATAAGCATGTCGATGGCTGACGCCACCGTGTCCTGATCGCCCAAAGAAGCCCATCCTTTACGCCGAATATCGCGCGCGGTGAACGGCTCGGGCAATTGATGCCGGCGTTCGACGATCAGCCGCGCGCCATCTGCGGCCATAGTCTCGCCGGCCGAATAAAGACGGTTCGCATGACTAAGAAGATAGTCGGCAAAGGCTAGCGCGCGTCGCACCGCCAATTCGTTCACCTCGAAGCGCCCACCTTCGATCAGCTCGAATAACAACGCCAGCGCTGCCACCGTCTTGGACATTTTAAGCATGTGACTTTCCACCGCCGAAGAGACAGCGCCTGACCGCGCCTTGTTCTGATTCTCGGTCATCCATTGTTGAAACAAAGCCTGTCCCTCCGGCGAAAAGTGCAACACTGCTGGCTTTTGGGTGTCGCCCATCAGAAGATCGTATAGGTCGCGATATACCTTCTCATAAGTCTGTCGCGCCTCCTTGTTTGGCTGCCGGTCAACCCACTTCCATGATCTGACGTCATCAGGCCAGACGACCATCTGCAATCGCTGGATCAGGCCGTCGTTGCTGGCTCCAGTTATGGCGCCGCGCACGATCGGCGCTATGCGAGCGGGCTGGACCCCGCCGATTATGCTGACGGTGCTGTTCTCGATATGCACGGTTCCTCGGCCGATGCGGTCATAGGTGAAACTACCGTTTCCGTTGAAGGCCTCTAGATAGAAGGCCCGTTCGCTTTGATGTTCTTGGCTTTCGAGGCGCGCCAGCAACCCCGGCAGCTCATCTCGGATTAGTAGGAGACCACGCGGGTTTTCATTCAAGAGTTCGCCAAGTTTCTCGACGGTCACGTCGTTCACGACGATGCGCGGACAAGTAGGCACCTCGTTGTCCTCGGCCATTTCGGCGAGAAGGCACCGCGCAACTTCACGGTCGCCGTTCTTTAGCGCCTTATCCGCGTCCTTGTGTGCATTCTTGGCATGGAGGCTGGATAGTGCAGCATCAATCTTGGCAGCCTTAACATCCCGCTCGTATTCTTTGCGAAGCTCGTCCTGGATGGCATAGACGGGGGCCAGCGCCGCCTGCATGGCTGGTGACTTCATGGCGCTGGGCCGGCCGATGATCGCACCCCAAAGATTCGGAACGACTTCCCAATCATCGTTCTGCTTGGGGCGAATGCGAACTCGGTTGCCGACTACTGCGGCAAGACCGCATAGCGCGGCGATGGCGGCGAAGTCGGGGGGCGATTGTTGTCGATCAGCTATATCCAACACGTATTCGCGGATCACCGCCGGTAGCAATTCAGGTACGAACCGCTCAACCGGAGGGAGCGTCGAAATGATCGGCATGACGGGAGGCCAGCGCGGACCCTCCTCAGCGGCAAGGACTAGCTTGGCTTGTACCAACAGCTCGGAGAGATCGCTGTCTGACATACCCGCCGGAAGTGGGTCCCCGAGATCCCATTTCGAGGGAAAAGTCTCCGGAATAACTACACTATGGATTGAGGCGGCCCCTACACCCAGCAAGATATCGGCAACGTCTTTCCCGTAGGCCGCGCCACGATCGTCGGCGTCGTGCCAAATAACGACGCGGCAGCCTGCCAGGGGCGTCCAATCGGTTTTCTTTGCGGCCTGGGCGCCGCCCGACGACGTGACGACCACGTAATTCGGAAATCGTTTACTGGCAGCATCAGCGGTTTTCTCACCTTCCACGACCAATACTGGCGAGAACGGATTAGCGGCAAGCCGGCCAAGACCATATAGGGGGCGAGGGTCCGGGAAGCCTTGGCAGCGCCATTCGCTGCGGCCGGAGGGTCCGGAGCAAAACGTGAAAGGCTTAAACTGCTTGGCTGCGAGCAAGCCATTAGCGGTTTGATCGAACCGAACTACGTAGCCCAGCAATAAGCCGTCGGGGTCGCTATAGCGCCATTTGCGGGAAACTTCATGACCGCTTGGTGTAAGGCGCTTGATGAGATCCATGGGTAAGCCCGGGGCGTGGGCGGGCACCGGCAAAATAGGTTGCCAAGCGTCCGGCATCGGTGGGGCTGCGAGATTATCAGTCGTTATTTGGGCAAAGGGATTTTCGGGGAGGATCATTCCGGAACCTCCGAAATGCCGAGCATAGCAGCGACTCTGCGAGCGGCCTCAGATTGGCGAAGGCCAAACAAGTACGCCGCCAAGGAGATTGCGCCGGCGCCGTGGTCGCCTGAAGCGAAGTCCGCCCATTTCCCGTTTGACAAGTTGATGGAGAACGAGCCGGGGGTACGATCGGCTCGCGTCGGATTGCGAACGATGTATTCTTTCCCCCGCCGCTTTCCGCCGGCGAGCCATCGCAGCAGGATGGTCGGCAGCGCGGCGAGCGCCGCCTTGTCGATGGTGGCGAAGTCGATGTGTTTACACATCGGTGCCGTCCGCAATGTCGGACGTAGATTTGCGCGGCTTGCCAAGTTTGGCTTTGGCGTATCGGTCAAGTTCGTCCCGGTCATAGAGCGGGATGCGTCCTGCCGAATGAAACGCGGGCCCCCCACCCACGACTGCCTTCTTAGCCAGTGTGCTGGGGGCAGTAGGCAAACCCCAGTGATCGTTCAAATAGGCCGCGGCCGGGCGTCGGCGAAAATATTTCGGGGAAGTCATGTCAAACTCCGTGAATGTTGAAGCCATTCACAGCAAAGACCGGAAAATCTCAGCTCCCGAAAATGCATCGGAATGGCATCTTTTCCGCGCGCATTTATCGCTTTAGATCAGAGCCTTATCCGAGGCTTGCAGATATTCGCAATTTCGAAGCGGCTGTAATGGCAGTGGCGTCCGCACTGGCGCCGCGGCGAATCATTGCCCATCTGATCCCGGTGGCTGACGTATTCCAGGCGCAGCACGGTCGTGGACCGCTGCTCGGCTGCACTGACAACATCAACACCGTTCCGGATGACCAGCGGCAGCCCCGCGACGCTCTCCGACACGGCGCTCACCGCTCTGGTTGCCGTCGGGTTTAGCGCGGTTACCGCTGTTGTTCGCCGCGATCAATCTGCCGATCGCCATCAGCCCGAGCCGAGCCAAATATTTCAAATAGGCTCGGACCGTGAACCGACAAAACCGACAAAACCCCCTCCGCCCTTTTGTCGGTTTTGTCGGTACCTTTTGGGGCATTTTCGATTTTTCTGGGTCGCGCGAGTTGGACAGAAAGACGGCCAAATCGGCGGCTTGTGATCGGCTTAGCGATCGGTGCCGGCTGCCACGACCGTGCTGGGCGACGGCGACGGTGGCTTGGCCAGCGTTAGCGTGGCAGTGGCGACAACCGCGCTGCTGGTAACCCCGGTGGCGGTGGCGACAGTGGCTCGACCGTAGATGCCAACTCGCGCGGAGGATCTCCGTCGGACGAATGGGCGGGCTTCCTGGCTCCGTGGGTCTATCTCGCGCCGGTCCTATACGTTGCCGGGTCCGGCATGAGCGACGACGGCGAGCTATTTCAAAGCCCGCGGCGATGTCCGTTTGCGCTTCTTCAGATTGGTGACTTGACGACCTGAGATTGCTCCCTCGGTCCCGACAGCAGCGAGAGCAGCCTCACAAAAGCGGACGAATGGGCTTTTTAGGTGACGGTCACTATGGTCGTCGTACTGTCGGCCACTTTTCAACCCCAGCTTGAACCATATCCGTTCAATCTTTAACGCAAAGGTAAAATGTATCGATGGAGGCGCGCCCCGACGCTTCTTGGGCCGGAATGCATCGAGTAGATCAGGCAAAAGGTGCAAGAGTTCGATGCCTCGTAGCCGCATCCGTTTTCCAGCTTTTTGTTCAACCTTAGTGCGTGCAAGAGGCGGGATCGATTCCCACAGCGCTATAATTGGCCACGTATGCTCTGACGAGCCATCAGCAAGCAGCGCGTCAAGCGCGTCCGCCGCGCTTCTTTGGGGGGATAACTCAGGAAGGCAGGCCGCAACACAATTCACCATTTCGACGAATATCTCGGTGTCGAATTTGCCTTCCTTTCTTACGTCCGCCAACCGAATATTTATTTCCGATTTGGCAACTGTAGGCAGCTCCAAAATTGCAACGTTTAGATTTCTAAGGATTTCAATCAATTTGTCTATGCGGCCGGTCTCGGGCTCCTTAACCTTCTGCTGTTGCTCAAATCGATACTTCGCGAGCCGATGATCTGCCGCGGCGTCCAGTGCTCTCAACACGGCATCAGTCGCCTTGCGGGAAGGTATCTTTTTTTTGGTCAAAATCTCGAACATGATCTTTGCAAATTCGCAACTCGTCGATCCGGGCTGCGCTCTTAGTTTCATGCGATCCGCATACGCAAAAATTGGAAACGCGATTTCTCGCGTTGCTGCTTCTGATTCGGTCGCCTGATCATCAAAATTGACTGTCATTGTGGCTTTCGCTTCCCTCAGTAGCTCTGACGACTGCCGCTCATCGCGGTTTCAATATCCTCAGCGATTTGGTGAGCGGCCGAAACCAGAGCCGCATATATCTTGTGGATATAGCCTTCTGTGACGCTCGATCCCGTATGACCCATCAGGGCTTTAAACGCCCGGCGCTTTTAACGGCATCAATTTCGGTTTTCTTCAATGCTTCGATCTCACCCGGGCGGGCCCGGTCAGGCGCACGCGAGCAATCAGGATCGGTTGCCAGTTCTTGCCATTTGCATCTGAGGCCACCAATTGCTTACCCGGCGCACCGTAGCCGGCATTGTCCAGCCGCCACTAGCGCGTTTGGACCTTTGGTCGAATGATGCCTCTCGCTGGATTGTCCTTGCGATACTAGCCGGGCCGATTCTTTGATCGTTTTGCCTTAAGGCTAGTGACGTTATCGCGCGGCGACTTCATCTCGCCCATAGCAGCGGCGAGGCGTGTTCCAATGTGTTCGGCTGCTTTTTTCAGAGGATCATTATCAAGGTGGGCATACCTCTGCGTCGTCGCGGGTTGTGTATGACCGAGAAGCTTGCCGATGATGGGAAGCCCAAGGCCAGCGCCCGCGCCAACTGACGCATGAGTGTGACGCAGATCGTGGATCCTCACGCCCTTTAGCCCGGCGCGCTTGGAAATGGCCTTCCAGGGCTTTTTAAGGTCGGACCTTGGCCTTTCATCCTCGCTACCGGCTGACGTTCCGGCGATGACATAGGTGCCCACACGGGGCAAAGAATTTAAGATAGCCAGAGCCGGCGCATTAAGCACAATGATCTTTTTGCCGGTCTTGCTGGTCGGCAGAAGTAGTAGCCCGCGCTCAAAATCTATCTGCTCCCATTTGAGGTGCAGGATTTCGCGGAGCCGCGCCCCCGTGAAGATCAGGAGTCGGAGTGCGCCGGCCGCGTGGGGCCCTATGATGGTACGACGATTGCCTTCCTTGGGCGCGTGCTTCGCTTCAGCTTGGTGTCATCGACTTCATAATGCAGCCCGACCGTTTCCGCCTCGCGAATTGCTTCTCCGACTAGGGCAAGTTCTGGTGTTGTGAGATAACGCTCGCGGCCTTCTTCTGGGAAATGTTCGATACCGCGACAGGGATTAAAGCCCACAGGCACACCGTTCGCCTTGGCGGCGAAACTGAATAGGCTGCTCAGAACCCGAAGCAACCGATTGGCCTGATAGGGAATGCCGCTGTGTTTGCTGTGCAACCGCTGGATTTCAGCCGTGGTAATTTTCTCAGCTTTGCGCTTGCCGAGTTCCGGTATGGCCAGCCGCTCCAGCAAATCGCGGTATGATTTCGCGGATGATGCTGAACGTTTCGCCTCAACGTGCTCGGTGAGGAATTGCTCGATCACCTCCGCGAGGGTAGACGCACGCTTGTCGGCGGCCCGCTGGGCGGCGGGATCCGCGCCGTGGGCGACAGCACCCAGCGTTTTCTTGGCAAGCTTGCGGGCCTCGTCTGGCGTGATGGTGCCGGCCTTAGCCAGCGTGAGACGCCTCGTAGGGGCGCTGCGGCCACTGCCGGCGCGATATTTCACCACATAGGACATTGCGCCCGTCGATTGAACGCGCAAGCCAAAGCCCGATAGCGATCCGTCCCAAACGAAATATTCGTTCGGGCGCGGCTTTAGGCTGTCGATCAGCCGTTTGGTGATCTGGGATGCGGGCATTAGCGTCCTTCAGGAACCACGTAACCACGGAGTAACCACCCGGCGGGGATCATGGGTAATCTCAAGAAATCATTGTAAAGCAAGAAACCCTTATAGGAAAAGGGTTTTCGGTATTTGGAAATAGTGAGTAAACTCAAGAAATTACGGACCCCCTAATTCGTAATGACGGGGTCACAGGTTCGAGTCCTGTTTGCGGCACCAATCTTCTCACAGTGCAAAATTGAGCCTGCTACCGAGCAGAATTCGTTGCCGGCAACAGGCTTCCGAGATACGGCCGCGCGAGCTGAATCATGACGGTAGCAACCGCTGCGACTGCGGCCAGCATCGAGAAAAATTCCGCGTGCGAAAAGCGCGGCCACAGGCTGCCGAGCCAGCCGGCGGCCAGATTGCCGACAAAGCTGGTCGAGAACCAGATTCCCATCACGGTGGATCGCGAGTTTTCGGGTGCGATGTTCGAGATCAGCGATAATCCGATCGGCGAGAAATTCAGTTCGGCGATCGTCAGCACCACGAAATACAATAACAGCCACAGCCAGCTTGCTTCGGTCGCGTCGCTGAACACCGCCGCGCCCGCCATGATCAGATAGGCAACCGACAACAGCAGGCATCCCAGCAGCAATTTTCCGACCGTCGAGGGTTCGCGTCCCGGTCGCGACCAGAACGCGATCAAGGGCGGTGTGAACAGAAAGATCATCAGCGGGTTGAAGGCCTGAAACCAGGTGACGGGAATTTCGCCGCGCCAGAACAGCAGATTCACCGAGCGGTCGGTCGCGTTCTCCGCCCACAGCGCGATGGTGTTGCCCTGCTGTTCGTAGGCGGCCCAGAACAAGGCGGTCGGGATGAACAGGATCGTCATGCCGAGCAGGGCTGACCGCAGCCGTGCGGCGTCGAACGGTTCGGGTTTTGCGGGCTCAGGCTGCGCGACGCGTTCGGGTGCGCGCGGAAGACCCGCGAGATAGGTCACGAGGCCGATCGCCATGCCGATCCCGGCGCTGGCAAATCCGTAGTGCCAGCCGATCTTTTCGCCGAGCGCGCCGCAGACCAGCGGCGAGAAGAAGGCGCCGACATTGATGCCGACGTAAAAGATCGAGTAGGCGCGATCCCGGCGCGCATCTTCGGGTGCATAGAGTTCGCCGACCTGGGTCGAGATATTGGGCTTGAACGCGCCATTGCCCAGCACCAGCAGGCACAGCGCCAACAGAAACAGATGCTCCGACGCCATCATGAAATGGCCCGCGACCATCAAGGCGGCGCCGATTACGATCGTCGGTGTCCGGCCGATCAGGCGGTCCGCGAGCATGCCGCCGAAAATCGGCGTCAGATATACAAAGCCGGTGTAGAGGCCGTAGATCTGCGACGCCAGGGGCTGGATATCGAGCGGACCGGACAGGGCGGTGAGCGCCTGCTTCAGTGCGGCAAGGCCCAGCACCTTGTCGGCATGCTCCGGTTTCAGGAGATAGTCGACCATGTAGAGGATGAGCAGCGCCCGCATGCCGTAATAGGAAAACCGCTCCCACATCTCGGTCGCGAACAGCGACGTCAGCCGCCGCGGATGGCCGAATAGCTCGGCGTCCCGCCCATTCGCTCCCGAAACCGCATCCGTCATTTTGTCCCCGGAATCCGCACTTCTGTGATCTTTCTCACATAAGCGATCTTCCCGATGCCCTAATTTTCCCTAGGGAATAACGGGAGACACAACATGCGCAAACTCATTTTGATCGCAGGGTTCGCCCTCGCATCCGTCGCCGCGCAGGCAGGCGAGCCGCGCAGCCTGTCGCTGGCTAGCGACGCGCCGTCGGTCGCAGCACCCGTCGCCGCCGCACCCATGGCGGAAACGCCGAAGACGGCGGAAGTCGCGACGCCAGCCACCGAGGCGCCAAAATTTGTCGAGCGGCCCGCACTGGTCGAGCCCGCCAAGACCGAGCAGCCCAAGACTGAACAGACCAAGACCGAGCAGACCAAGACCGAGCAGACCAAGGCGGCGCAGCCGAACGTCGAATCGGCAAAACCCGTCGCGGAGAAGACGGCGTCGAGAGCGGAAAAGTCCCGCCACAAGCGCAACTGGACCGAATCGCGCATCATCGGCGAGCTGCATCGGCACGGGATTTATTGGTAAGGCCGACCACACAACGGCGCCCGCGTCATTGCGAGGAGCAAAGCGACGAAGCAATCCACAGCGGCGTATGTCGCTCATGGATTGCTTCGCTTCGCTCGCAATGACGGTTTGGCAAAGGCGGTACTTAATTAGCCGACGATTTAATCCGTCACCGTCTGCACCACGTTGCCGAGCGGGCGGCTGCTGGCGGTCGGCACTTTCATGTCCTTGGCCAGCATCGCATCATATTCCGGCAAGGTGTCGACCTGGGTCTTGGCCTTCATCTGCACGACCTTGTAGCCGCCGGCCTTGAGGCGGCGCAGCAGCGTCGGCAACGCGGCCGCGGTGTGCTTCTGCAGATCGTGCATGAGGATGATGCCCTTGCCCTGCTTGTCCAGCTTGGTCATGACGGTCTGGATGACCTGGTCGGAACTGCTGGACTTGAAGTCGTTGGAATCGACGTCGACGGAAAACATCGCGATGTTGCGGCTCCCGAGATGCTCGGTCGTCGCCGGGGTATGGACCAGCGCGGGGAAACGGAAGAACGGTGCGGGTGCTGCGCCCAGCGCCAGCTTCACGGCGCTAAAACCCTTCTCGATTTCGTCGATGGCCTGCTGTTCTGTCAGCTTCCTGGAGTTGAGATGCGCGTGCGACCACGTGTGTGCGCCGATGGTGTGGCCGGCGGCCGCCACCTGGCGCAGGATTTCCGGATGATAGGTGGTGTGCAGGCCGATCGGGAAGAACACCGCTTTGGTGCATTCGTCCGCCAGCGCCTTGAGTACCGAAGGCGTCGTCGGCCACGGGCCGTCGTCGAAGGTCAGCACGACCTCCTTGTCGGCCAAAAAGTCGAACTGCTTGTATTGCAGGAAACCGAAACCCGGTCCGCCCGTGGTGTCGATCACGACGGCGCGGCTGACGCCGAGCGCATCGGGATTGGCACAGGGCGCCGATTTCGCGGGCACCGGCGGGGGAGCGGGCGGAGCCGCCGGCTTCGACAACGCGGCGGTGACCTCGACATCATCCTTGGCGGCGAGTTTGGCCGCAGCCGGCGCCGGCTCGGCGGGTTTGGCGGCAATTGTCTGGGGTGGGGCCGCATCGGCCCGCGGCGAAGAGGTCCAGAACCACACTCCGGCGATCACAACCGCCGCAACAACACTGGCCAGCATCAGGCCCAACGCATTACGCATCGCTACACTTCCCGGGTACTCAGGGGGTACACACCACTCATAACGTGCGATTAATGCCAATGAGGTCTTAACGCGATCCCAACACGGCGGGGTTAACCGAAGAAAATTAGTCTCTTACGCTTGAGTGATGGCCATCACAGTCGGCAAAGCAAATGAGGCGCAGGGTCGGACCATCGAACAGCGGGCCCGCTCCGGGCCGATGGGAGCCGACAATGACCACCTACTTCTGCAGCACTGCTCGCAAGGTCAGCTTAGCCCTGGTTTTCGCCGCCTCCCTGTCGACGGTTTCGTCGACTTCCAGCTTCGCTTTCAGCGCTGAAGCGCAAGCGATGTGCTCGGGCGATGCGTTCCGCCTGTGCAGTTCGGAAATTCCCAACATCCCGAAGATCACCGCCTGCATGGTCAGGCAGCGCGCCAGTCTCTCGAGCGGCTGCCGGACCGTGCTGGATCGCGATCTCGCCGCCCAGGCCCGCAACAAGGTCGCGGCGCAGTAATTTCGATCCGGTAAGCGCTTGCGACGATGCGACGCGGGCGCTGATCGCCAGGGCGTTCGGGAAAACCGCCCGGCTGTCTTTGGAACAAAGCCGTTGCCGCTCGGATTTGAGCATTCTAGAACGCGCTGACGCGTTCATTTCCGGGTATGAGGCATAGCAAATGACCAGATTTCTTTTCGCAGTCCCGTTGGTTCTGATCGCGACCATGGCCTCGGCCCAGCAGGGCCATGATGCCTGCGCGCGCGACGTCTCGCGGTTCTGCCGGGCGCACATGCAGGAAGGCGATCAAATTGTGCTGGCGTGCCTGAAGCAGAATTGCGGCCGGCTCTCCAAGGCCTGCCAGCAGACGCTGATCGATCACGGGCAGTAATCTCGGTCACTGTCATTCCGGGATGCGCCACTTGGCGCAGGCCCGGAATCGATACTCACGATCGTGGTTATGGATTCCGGGTTCGCGCTGCGCGCGCCCCGGAATGACGACTGAGAAAATCTACGTGCTGCTGCTGCCCGCCGCCGTTGCGACCGGCAGCACCTCATTCGCGGCGCGATCCGGCGTCTCTTCCTTCCAGCGCACCGAGCCGAACGGCCGCTCCAGCATGCGGCGCACGCGGATCGGATCCGGCCCGAGGTGAAAATCGATCGCGCGCTGATGCAGCGCGCGTTCGGACTGGGTCGCGCGACTGCGCTGGCGCAGGTAATCCAGCCAGGTCGGACAATGATAGCGCTCGGTCCACAATTCGGGATCGGCGATGTCGCGCGCGATCGACCAGCCATAGGCGCCGTTGCGCTGGCGGCTGAGCTGCACTTCCTGCATCACATTGTGGAACGGACGGGCGTTGTCCTGGGCAACGCGATATTCGATCTCGACCACCAGCGGCCCGCTGCGCCCGGTCAGCGACAGCCGCACCTCGGGATCGGCGAGCACCTCAGAGGCCGCCTCGTTGCGCGCGCCGACCGGCGGCATCCGCAGCCACAGCCCGAGCAGCGGCGACAGACCCATCAGGCCTGCGGAAACCAACAGCGCGGTTTCGACGCCGGCTAGGTCGGTAAGATGTCCCCAGCCCCAGCTGCCGAGCGCGATGCCGCCGGCGATCGAGGCCTGGAATGCCGCCAGCGAGCGGCCTGCGACCCAGCGCGGCGCCGAGAGCTGCACGCCGATGTTGAACAACGCGACCGCCAGCATCCACACCGCGCCGGCCAGCACCAGGGCTGCCGCGGTCAGGACCGGTTGCCGGCTCATCGCCACCGCCGCAATCGCACCCGCCATCGACAACGTGCAGGCGCGCACCGCGGCCTCGCCGCTGAGGCGTTTGCGCACTTCGGCGATGTTCAGCGCGCCGAGCACCGCGCCCATGCCGAAGGCCCCCAGCATGATGCCATAGGTTTGCGCGCCGCCATGCAGCAGGTCGCGCGCGACCAGCGGCATCAGCGCCGAGACCGAGCCGCCGAGCAGGCCGGTGACCAATGTTCGCGCCAGCACGGTGCGGATCGACGGCGAGTTGGCGATATAGCGCACGCCCGAGACGATGGCGCGGTTGAGCCGTTCGCGCGGCAGCCGCGACGGTTCGCTGGTCCGGTTCCACAGGAACAGCACGACCATCAGCGGCAGATAGAGGACGCTGTTGACCGCAAACGCCGCTACTGCACCTGCGGTTGCGACCACGATGCCGCCGATCGCAGGCCCAAAGCTGCGCGCGATGTTGTAGCTAATGCCGTTGAGGGCGACCGCGGACGGCAGCGTCTCCGTCGGCACCTGCTCACTGACCGAGGCTTGCCAGGCCGGTCCGAACAGCGCCATGCCGCTGCCGACCACAAAGCACAGCGCCAGCAGGATATTCGGGGTAACGAGGTCGAGCCACGCCATCACGGTCAGCACGGTCGCGCCGCTGAACGCGATTCCCAGCGAGACCAGCGCCACGATGCGCCGGTCGTGCATGTCGGCGATGGCGCCCGCCGGCATCGAGATCAGCATGATCGGCAGCATCAGCGCGGTCTGCACCAGCGCGACCTTGTCGGCCGACGATGCCATTTGCGTCATTGCCCAGGCCGCGCCGACGCCCTGGATCAATATGCCGAGATTTGAGACCAGGCTGGCCAGCCAGATGCGCCGGAACACCGCATGCCTGAGCGGCGCCATGATGCTGTCGGGCGCAAAAGACGGGCGCTTTGGCAGTTCAGTCATATCCGGTTCCGTTTGGCCTGCTATGGCTGGCCGGTGATTCCCGCGGTCCTGCAGTGATGCCCGCGAAAGTCCTGTTCTGTCCAGCCATTGTGTCCCTATCAGGTGCGCCAGGGCACAGCTAAAGTACTGAAAAATAACGGAAGGTTATAAAATGAGACTATCGCGGCGGACGATTCTCGGGGGCGCCGGCATGCTGCCTCTGCTGGCTGGGAGCTCGAGCTTCCCGGCGCTGGCGCAGACGGCACCGACCCAGCCGGCCGCTCCTGCCGCCGCGCAAGTTCCACCGATCCTGTTCGTGCATGGCAATGGCGAACAGGCGGCGCTGTGGATCACGACGCTATGGCGGATGGAGTCCAACGGCGTGGCGCGGGAGCGGATGTTCGCGATCAATTTCACCGATCCGCTGGCGCGCACAGACGACAAGGTCGAGCAGCAATACCGTTCGTCGACCGAAGACCAGCGCCGCGAACTCGGTGACGCCATCAAGGAATTGAAGTCGCGCACCGGTGCGTCGCGCATCGCCCTGGTCGGCAATTCGCGCGGCGGCAATCCGATCCGCAGTTACATCAAGAACGGCGGCGGTGCCGATGTCAGCCACGCCGTGCTGTGCGGCGTCCCCAACCACGGCGTCTATGATTGGGACGAGGGGCTCGGCGACGAGTTCAACGGCCGCGGTCCGTTCATGCGCGGCTTGAACGAGGGCGACAGTGAAGTCACGCCGGGCACGGCGTTCCTCACCTTGCGCAGCGACGGCCTCGACAAATATGCCCAGGAAGACGGCCGCTTTGTCGGCAAGCCGGGCACACCGACCGGGGTCACCGCGGAAGGCCCGGCGCTGAAGGGCGCGACCAATCTTGTGATCGGTGCGGTCGATCATCGCGAGACCGCCTATTCCCCGCGCGCGTTCCGCGAGATCTACAAATTCATTGCCGGCCGCGAGCCGTCGCGCATCGAGATCGCGCCGGAAACGGCGGTCAAGCTCAGCGGCCTCGTCACCGGCACGCCGGGCGGCATCCAGACCAATCGCCCGGTGGCGGGTGCGTTGGTCGAGGTGTTTCGCGTTGCCGCCGCGACCGGCGAACGGATCGGCGGTCCGATCCACTCTTCGCAGACCGGCGCCGACGGCCGCTGGGGTCCGGCGCAGGTCGATCCCGCCTGGTATCTCGAAATGGTGCTGACATCACCGGAGTCGGTGACCACGCATTGCTATCGCTCGCCGTTTCCGCGTTCGTCGGACATCGTGCATCTGCGCGCCGCGCGCCCGCTCGGACCGGCCGACGCCGGCGCGGTGGTGCTGATGTCCCGGCCGCGCGGGTATTTCGGCCTGCCGCGCGACGTGGTGCTGATCGACGGCAAGGAGCCTTCAGACGTGAAGCCGGGCGTACCGACCGATTCGCTCACGACGCTGCGGCTTTCGGCCGCGGATGCCGGCCGTCCCGTGGTGGCGCTGTTCAATCAGGAGCGGATCGTGGCGCGGGCCTGGCCGGCGTCGGAGAACCGGATTGCGGTGGCCGAACTGACTTACTAGCTCTGCGTGATAGCGGAGCGCCTTCATGGCGCCCGGATCGATGGCTTTGATAACGCCCGAGCGAGGGACGTATGAGCATAGCCGAAGTCTACGATATGCCGGTCTCGCGCGCCCCGCTGGTGCCGCCAAGCCCGCCGCGTGCGCCCGACAACATGACCGCCTTCGGTCGGATGCTGGCGATCCGCGAGAGCGCGATCCGCAGCTGGGGTCAGCGGGCCTATGAGGAGGATATCGTCCGCGGCCGCTTTTTCGGGCGCAGCAGTTTCATCCTCAACTCGCCGGATGCGATCCGGCATGTGCTGGTCGACAATTACGAGAATTATGCCCGTACCCCGGCCAGCATCCGCGTGTTGCGTCCGGTGCTCGGTGAAGGCTTGCTGATCGCCGAGGGACGGGCTTGGAAGCACCAGCGCCGAACGCTGGCGCCGGCCTTCACGCCCCGCGCGGTCATGCCGCTCGTGCCGCACATGCTTGCGGCGACGGATGCGACGATCGCAAAGCTCAAGGCCGCCAGCAATGGCCCGGTAGATTTGCGGAAAGCCATGCAACGGATGACGCTCGAGATCGCCGGACGCACGATGTTCTCGTTCGGAATGGATCGGCACGGCGCAGCGTTACGCGATTTCGTCATGGAATATGGCGCAGGGCTGGCAAAGCCGCATGTGCTCGATCTGCTGCTGCCGCTGAACTGGCCGAGCCCACAGGATTTTGCCCGCGCCCGCTTTCGCAAGCGTTGGACCGCATTCGTCGCCATGCTGATGGCCGAGCGCCGCGCCGCCGGCAAGAACGACGGGGCGCCGCCGCGCGATCTGTTCGACCTGATGGGCGCCGCCCGCGATCCCGAAACCGGCGACGCCTTTAGCGACGAACAGCTTGGCGACCAGATCGCGACCATGATCCTCGCCGGTCACGAGACCACCGCGACCGCCCTGTTCTGGTCGCTGTATCTTCTGGCGCTCGACCCGGCCACCCAGGAAGAACTGGCGGCCGAGGTGCAGGGTACAAGCGTCAACGGTGCGCTCGATATCGAGCGGCTGAAATTCACCCGCGGGGTGGTCGACGAGACCATGCGGCTCTATCCGCCGGCGTTCCTGATCGCGCGCTCGGCCACGGGGCCCGACAGCATAGCCGGCATGCCGGTCAAGAAAAGCGACATCGTATTGGTGGCGCCGTGGCTGTTGCACCGGCACGAAAAGCTGTGGCGCGATCCCGGCGCGTTCATGCCGTCCCGCTTCATGACGGGCACGCCGCCCGATCGCTTTGCCTATCTGCCGTTCGGCGTCGGCGCGCGGGTCTGCATCGGCGCGCATTTCGCGCTGGTGGAAGCGACATTGGCGCTGGCCAGGATGATCGGCGCGTTCCGCGTCAGCCTGATCGACAAGGAACCGGTGATGCCGCTCGGCGTGGTGACGACGCAGCCCGATCGCTCGCCGATGTTTGCGATCGCGCCGCGATAGCTATTGCGCATTCGGGCGAAAAGGCCTTGTTTTGCGGTCCCGGCAATCTCATCTAAGGTTCCGGCATGAGCGACATCCAGGCACAATTTTCGGTACTGCGGCAGACCGCCGATCCTGCGGTGGCGGACGCGATCCTGCGCCTGATCGAGCAGGGCAAGGACCACGAACTCAACCGGGTCAATGTGCTGGATTTTGCCCGGCGGACCGGCCTCGACGAGGAACGGGTGATTGCCGGGTTTCTCCACGCCTCGCGGCTCGGCCTGTTCGATCTGACCTGGAACGTGCTGTGTCCGGGCTGCGGTGGCGTGCTCGACGCCCACTCGACGCTGAAGTCGCTGCGCCACGATGACTATCATTGCGGGCTGTGCGCCTGCGGCTATGAGGCTTCCGTCGACGAACAGGTCGAGGTCGCCTTCACCGTCAGTCCGCGGATCCGGCGCATCGCCGCGCATGATCCGAACACGCTGCCGATCTGGGATTATTTCAAGCAGATCTTCTGGAGCTCCGGCGTCGATTTCGACGAGGAGTCGTTTGCGTCGCTCTCCAACGAGGTGGTGCTTGACGCGCTCGAACTGCCGGCCGGCGAGAAGGCGGTGCTGTCGCTGCAGCTGCCGAAGGAATTCATCATCGTGTTCGAGCCAGTGACCCACGCGGCCCAGTTCATCGATGTCCAGGGCGAGCCGACCAAGGAGCGTCAGCAATTGTCGCTGATGTATAACAGGATCGAGGCGCCGACCGGGACCATGACGATGCGGCCCGGTCCGTTGCGGCTGTCGCTCGACAACCAGGCCGGCGTGCGCGTACTGCCGTCGGTGTTTGTTGCAGCCCAGGCGCTTCATCACCTGATAGGCAAGCGCAAGCCGTTCCTCACCGCCAAGCGGATGTTGACCAACCAGACTTTCCGCGACGTCTACAAGGCCGACAATCTCAACATCGACCAGCGGCTGAAGATCACCTCGCTGACATTCCTGTTCACCGACCTGAAGGGATCGACCGCGCTGTACGAGCGGGTCGGCGATCTCGCCGCCTTCGATCTGGTGCGCGCGCATTTCCACGCGCTATTGGAAATCATCTCGTCGGAAAAGGGCGCGGTGGTTAAAACCATCGGCGATGCCGTGATGGCGACCTTCATCAGGCCCGAACATGCGCTGGCCGCGGGGCTCCGGATGCGCGCCGCGATGACCGCGCTCAATGCCGAGCGCGGCACCGAGGATCTGATCGTCAAGATCGGAATCCATGAGGGCCCATGTCTCGCGGTGATGCTCAACGAGCGGCAGGATTATTTCGGCCAGACCGTCAATATCGCGGCGCGGGTGCAGAGCCTGTCGACCTCGCAGGAGATCCACATCACCGGCCCGATCATCGATTCGCCCGCGGTGGCCACGATCCTGGAGCGGGAGGCGATCAAGCCGATCCAGAAGCAGGCGGCGCTGCGCGGCATCGCCGACAAGATGGTGGTGTACGAGATACCTTGAGGCGTAAGTTCCGGGCACAGTCGTCGCATCCGTCATTGCGAGGAGCGAAGCGACGGGCCCGTCATTTTTTTGGTGCTGCGGCGTGATTCATTGCGTGGATCGATTCGGAGCACGTGATGGACATTCGTATTCGGCAAGCGGAACGTCGGCAGGCTGGTTTTGAGCTGGTCGATCTTGAGAGCCTGGTGGTTGACGACCACTCGGTACGAGCGGTGTGGTCCTTCGTGGAAGGCTTGGACCTTCAGTCGTTCTACGATCGCATCAAGGCGCGTGGCGAGATACCTGGTCGGCCTGCGACCGACCCGCGCATTCTGCTTGCGCTTTGGCTGTATGCGACAGCCGACGGGATTGGGTCGGCCCGCGCGCTGGCGCGGCTGTGCGAGCATCATACGATCTATCGCTGGATCTGCGGCGGGGTCGGGGTGAACCACACGATGCTGTCGGAGTTCCGTCTGGAGAGCGGCGAGTTCCTCGATCGCCTTCTGACGAGCAGTCTGGCGGCTTTGATGAAGGAAGGCCTGATCACACTGGACGAGGTCATCACCGACGGTACCAAGGTCAGGGCCGCGGCAAGCCGCTCGTCGATGCGGCGAAGGCAAACCCTGGTGGAATTGGAAGAAAAGGCCCGGATCAGGGTTGCCGAGTTGAAGCAGGAATTGGAGGCCGATGCTGCGGCGGGCGAGCGGCGGCTGTCGAAGCGTCGCCTCTCTGCAGCCGAAGACCGCGCCCGTCGTGTTGCGGCAGCGTTGGCGAAACATCCTGCAGCAACGCCGAAGGACGAGAAAGACCAGAACGAGGGGGGCGATCCCCCGCTGGCCGGCGGCGGCAAGAGCGGCAAGAAACCCAAGGAAGAGCGTGTCTCGACGACTGATCCGGACGCGCCATTGATGCGGATGGCGGACGGTGCCGTGCGGGTCGCCTATAACGTGCAAGTGGCGAGCGCCTGCGGCTTCGTGGTCGCGATCGAGCCGGTCCAGCGGCGTAATGATCGAGGTCTTGCGCCGGCAGTGGTGGCGCAGGTCCAACAGCGTTGTGGCAAGCTGCCGACCCGCCTGCTGGCCGACACCGGCGCGATGACCGCCGCCGACATCGCGACGCTTGCGCAAACTCACCCCTCCATGCAGGTGTTCAGTCCGCCACCGGCCTGCAAGACGTCCTCCAAACCAGCAAGCAAGGCGCGATACGAACGCAACCGCGCAGCCGAACCGCAATGCCTGAGGGAGTGGCGCGCCCGCATGGACAGTGAAGAAGGCCAAGCGGTCTACAAACGGCGCAGCAACACCGAACACGCCCATGCCCGCCTGAAGAACCGCGGCTTTGAGCGCATGGCCCTGCGTGGCTTGGCCAAAGTCCGCATCGCATGTTGGCTTCATGCCGTGACCCACAACCTTATGTGGGCCATTAGCTGCCGCCGCGCGCTGAAGACGGCCTGATCCACCTCCCATCACATGCCGCACGAGCCGCACATCCCGTCCAATCCCATTGCAGTTCGCCGCCACAGGCGAAATACTTACAGCCCCGACGAAGCAATCCATACTTTCTTTGCGGCTCTATGGATTGCTTCCGCCTTCGCTCGTTGAGCTACGGCGGACAAGTCGCTTCGCTCGCAATGACGGCTTTGGGACTCCCGCTTGCCGGGGTAGTCGGTCCGAGAGATTGCCGAAAGGTAATCAATCGACGTGACCCGCGCCGATTGCGCCGGTCGATTTTCCACGCCATATATTCCTGATCAAATCTCGATCGATAGAGACATCAATGCTCGACGGACTTCGCCAATTCATCGCCGATATCGTCTCGCCCGATGCGAACGGTGATCGTGCCTTCGACGACACCGGTTATCGTCTGGCCGCAACCGCGCTGCTGGTCCATGTCGTCTCGCTCGACGGCGAGCCGACCGCGGTGGAGAAGCGCAAGCTGCACAGCCTGATCGAGAGCCGCTTCAAGCTCGATCCCGGCGCCGCGGACAAATTGATCGCGTCGGCAACCCGGATCGAAGGCGAAGCGGTCGACCTCTATCATTTCACCAGCGTCATCATGCGCAGCGTGAATGAGGAGGGACGCCTGCGCATCGTCGAGATGATGTGGGAGTTGGTCTATGCCGACGGCCAGGTCAGCGAATTCGAGGACAATGTGGTCTGGCGCGCCGCCGACCTGCTCGCCGTTTCCTCGCGCGACCGCATCGATCTCAAGCATCGGGTGGCGGAGAAGCAATCCACCCTGCCGAGAGGTCCCTGGGGTGTGGCAGACGCGGCAATCTGACACGCCCGGGATCGAAGCGTCTGTCGTCGAGCGTACCTAAGTCGCAGATGACGAAATTTTAATGTGCGGCGCAATCCGGCACCTTCGCAGGCGATTAGCCTGAAAATGTTGCATTTCAATTCGCTGATGCCGTTCGTTTGCATGCCGACATGCCCGCGGGTGGCTTGCGTCCCACCATGAGCCTATGCTCTCGTCCCTGCGTTCGCGGCCTATCTGCAATTGATTTAAGAGCATTCCATCGTGACCGAGCGTGTGACGCTGATTACCGGTGCATCGGCGGGCATAGGCACCGAGCTGGCACGCGTGTTCGCCTCCCACGGGCACCGCCTGGCACTGGTGGCGCGGCGCGCCGATCGGCTGGCTATGCTGGCGGATGAACTCACCGCCGCCGGTGGTGTCGCGCCGATCGTGATTCCCTGCGACCTCACGCAGCCCGATGCCTGCGACAAGATAGCGGAAGCCCTGAGCGTTGCCGGCGCGGACGTCGAATATGTCGTCAATAATGCGGGCTTCGGCGTGTTCGGTCTTGCGATCAAACGCGACCGCGCCGAGCAGCTCAATATCATCACGGTCAACATCCGCGCGCTGACCGACCTGTCGCTGCGATTTTCCGATTCCCTGATCCGCAATCGCGGCGGCATCCTCAATGTCGGCTCGATCGCCGGTTTCCTGCCGGGACCGGGAATGGCGGTGTATTATGCCTCCAAGGCCTATGTGCTGTCCTTCACCGAGGCGCTGCGCCGGGAGCTGGCCCCGCAGGGCGTGCGCGTGACCGTGTTGTGTCCGGGTCCCGTGCCGTCTGAATTTCAGGCCCGCGCCGGGTTCGCGCCCGGACTCGACTCGGCGATCTTGAACATCTCGTCGAAGGATGTCGCGCAGCAGGCCTATCGCGGGCTGATGGCCAACAAGCGGTCGGTGCTGCCCGGCTTTGGCATCAAGATGGTGCCGCTCCTGCTCCGCCTGTTCCCGCGCTGGTTCATTTTGGCGGCGGTTGGCCGCCTTCAGCTGGGCCGGCGCTGACAAATCCCGCCACGGGCGCATATGGCCCGCGATTTGCTTTCCGAACTTTAGATGAGTTCGTGTGAACTCACCTGAAATTAAGGATCACTTGGATATGCTGGCCGCTTGCGTGCCGCATACCTCGCGGGGTTCCTGGCCAAACCGATGTCGTTCCGGTCGAACAAAGCCAATGTCGTGCTGCCCTTCCCCTTGGGAAGGCCACCGGCGGCTACGCTGCCCCTGCTGCCCGTTCTGATCGTCCTGCACCAGGAAACCTCGACACCGGGCCGGGTCGGCAATGCCTTGCGCGCACTCGGTTACGGCCTCGACATCCGGCGCCCGCGGTTCGGCGACCCGCTGCCGGAAACGCTGCAGGGGCATGCCGGCGCGGTCATCTTCGGCGGCCCGATGAGCGCCAATGACGGCGACGATTACGTCCGCCGGGAAATCGACTGGATCGAAGTTGCCCTGCGCGAGCAGCGGCCGTTTCTCGGCATTTGCCTCGGCGCGCAGATGCTTGCCAAACAATTGGGCGCGCCGGTCGCACCGCATCGCGAAGGCCGCGTCGAAGTCGGATATTACCCGATCCGCCCGACAGAAGCCGGACGCGCGCTCTGCCCGAACTGGCCGGACCGTGTCTATCACTGGCACGGCGAGGGCTTTGAACTGCCCGCCGGTTGCGAATTGCTCGCCGAGGGCGATGATTTTCCGGTGCAGGCGTTCCAGTCCGGCAACGCGTTCGGCCTCCAGTTTCATCCCGACGTCACCTACGCGATGATGCATCGCTGGACCACGCGCGGTTGCGTCCGGATGGATTCGCCCGGCGCGCAAGCGCGTCATCTTCACTTTGCCGAACGCGCGATGCGTGACGTCGCCGAACGCGCATGGCTGAAGAATTTCATCGATGGCTGGCTCACGCGCATGCCGCGCTTGATCCTGTCGGAAGCCGCCGAATAGCCGCCGCACGGAATATCGCGGCCGCTTCAATCACCTTTTCAAATTCAGGGATGTGATAGTGTCGGCCGAAACGCTTGCGTATGCAAGCGGACAGGCGAAGGGGGCGCCATGAACGGCGCCGGATCTGCGCCGCTGCTCGGCAAGCTCACGCTGTCATAACAAAAAACGCAAAGGGAGATCGCGGTGGACTATCAGCATATTCTCTACGAGGTCAGCGACAGGATCGCGACCATCACGCTCAACCGGCCCGATCGCATGAACGCCTGGACCGCGATCATGGAGCGCGATGTACGCCACGCGATGGAGGCCGCAGCCGCTGACGACAATGTGCGCGTCATCGTGCTGACCGGTGCCGGCCGTGCGTTCTGCGCCGGCGCCGACATGGAGGGGTTGAAGGCGATCGACCCCAACGAGATCAGGCGCGGCGAAAGCACGCCGTCGTTCGACATGAACCGTCGGCCGGACTGGCAGACGCGTTACGCTTATTATCCGGCGATTCCGAAGCCCGTCATCGGCATGCTGAACGGGGCGACGGCCGGCATCGGACTGGTTCATGCGCTCTATTGCGACCTGCGATTTGCCGCCGACAACACCGTGTTCACCACTGCGTTCTCGCGCCGAGGCCTGATCGCCGAACACGGCATCAGCTGGATGCTGCCGCACATCATCGGCCACGCCAACGCGCTCGATCTGTTGATGTCGGCGCGGCGGGTAACCAGCGACGAGGCGCTGCGCATCGGTCTGGTCAACCGTATCTATCCGCCGGACCAGTTGCGCGAGCACACCTACGCTTATGCGCGCGATCTCGCCGATTTCGTCTCGCCGAGCGCGATTTCGGTGATCAAGCGCCAACTCTACGACGTGCCGTTCCAGACGCTGGCGGAAGCGACCATCGACGCCAACCGGGAAATGCAGGTGGCGCTCAAGGGCAGCGATTTCAGGGAGGGCGTAGCGAGCTTTATGGAGAAGAGGGCGCCGAAGTTTACGGGGAGGTAAGGGGGGGGGAAAGAGGGTGTTCTTTTCAGCCCGTCGTCGCCCTTCGGGCTATGCCGGGCACCACGCTTCGCTCTTCGGGCTACACGCGGCTGCGCCACGCGTAGCCCGAAGGGCGAAGCGTGGTGGAGCCAGGCGGGATCGAACCGCCGACCTCGTCATTGCGAACGACGCGCTCTCCCAGCTGAGCTATGGCCCCGTCGCGGCCGGTTCTTGAATAAACTGAAACCGGCCGACAATCGACGCCATTTACAGTCCGCCCCAAGGTCAAGTCAAGAACGCTGAAAGTGCCGTTTTCGGCGTCTTTGGCCGGGAACTTCCCTTGTTTACAGGGGGATGAACCGATATCTAGCAGGATATCCCACCTGCGAGCCCCCCTCACATGCGCGCCATTCTCGAAATCATTCTGCTGATACTGGACTTGTATGTGTGGCTGCTGATCGCCTCGGCCATTCTGTCCTGGCTGATCGCCTTCAATGTCGTGAACACGCGCAATCAGCTGGTCGCGGCGATAGCCGAGTTCCTGTACCGGATCACGGAACCGGTGCTGGCGCCGATCCGCAGGATCCTGCCTAATTTCGGCGGACTCGACATTTCGCCGATCATCCTGATCCTGCTCATCTACCTCATCGAGAAACTCATCGTCTACAACGTGATGCCCCTCGTCATCGGGTACTGATGGATCCCTGGCGCTATTCCACCGCGGGAATCAGTGTCGCGCTGCGCGTGACGCCGCGCGGCGGTCGTGACGATATCGACGGCATCGAGACGCTCGCCAACGGCCGCTCGGTGGTCAAGGTGCGCGTCCGCGCCATCGCCGATGGCGGCGAGGCCAACCGCGCGGTGACGGAATTGATGGCAAAAGCGCTCGGCGTACCGAAGGCCAGGGTGAAGATTCTGTCCGGCACGACCTCGCGGCTCAAACAGGTCGCGGTCGATGGCGACCCCAAAATGCTCGGCGAGGCCTTGCGCAAGGCAACCGCTTCCAGGCCGTATTGATCAAGCGACGAAGAAGGATTGAGATGACCGCCCGCATCATCGATGGAAAAGTCATTGCATCAGAGCTTCGTGCCCGCGTCGCAGCCGAAGTCGCGCAGGTCAACGACTCGCATCAGCTGACGCCGGGCCTGGCGGTAGTGCTTGTGGGTAACGACCCCGCCAGCGAGGTCTATGTCCGCAGCAAGCACAAGCAGACCCAGGAAGCCGGCATGGCGTCGTTCGAGCATCGGCTGCCCGCCGACGTCGCGCAGGACGATCTGCTGGCGCTGATCGCAAAGCTCAACAGCGATCCCGCCGTGCACGGCATTCTCGTGCAGCTGCCGCTGCCGAAATCGATCCACACCGAAACCGTCATCAACGCCATCGATCCCGCCAAGGATGTCGACGGGCTGCATCCGAACAATGCCGGACGGCTCGCCGGCGGCTTCAACGCGCTGTCGCCGTGCACGCCGCTCGGCTGCATCATCCTGACCAAGAGCGTGCACGCCTCGCTCGAGGGTATGAACGCGATCGTCATCGGCCGTTCCAATCTGGTCGGGCGGCCGCTGGTGCAATTGCTGCTGAACGAGAATGCGACGGTGACGATTGCGCACTCGCGCTCGCGCGATCTCAAGCAACTCTGCGCCCGCGCCGATCTTGTTTACGCCGCGGTCGGCAAGCCCGAAATGGTGCGTGGCGACTGGATCAAGCCCGGCGCCACCGTGATCGATGTCGGGATCAACCGGATGCCGGTAGCTGGCGGCAAGACCCGCCTGATCGGCGACGTCGCCTATCAGGAAGCGCTTGAAGTCGCCGGCGCGATCACCCCGGTGCCGGGCGGCGTCGGGCAAATGACGGTGGCGTGCCTGCTGGTGAATACGCTGCGCGCGGCCTGCGCAATTCGCGGGCTGCCGAAGCCTGGAGTGTGATCTTTCTTCTCCCTCGCCCCGCGCTTGCGGGGAGAGGGTTGGGGTGAGGGGCTCCCTCCGCGAGTGCTCACTATCGAGGGACCTGTACCCCCTCACCCGGATCGCATCTGCGATGCGATCCGACCTCTCCCCGCAAGCGGGGCGAGGTAAGAAAAAACAAAGAGCCGATTCCGCAGCGTCTATCGTTACTTCGCCTTCGCCCGCGCGATGCCTTCCATGATCAGTCTGCGCGCGTCGGCGGCATCGCCCCAGCGCAGCACCTTGACCCATTTGCCGGGTTCGAGATCCTTGTAGTGCTCGAAAAAGTGCTGGATCTGCTGCAGCGTGATGTCTGGCAGGTCGTTGTAGTTTTTCACCTTGTCATAGCGCTGGGTCAGCTTCGACGACGGCACCGCGATGATCTTCTCGTCGCCGCCGGCCTCGTCTTCCATCAAGAGCACGCCCACCGGCCGCACGCTCATTACGGCACCCGGCACGATCGCGCGGGTATTGGCGACCAGCACGTCGCAGGGATCGCCGTCGCCCGACAGCGTGTGCGGGATGAAGCCGTAATTGCCGGGATAGCGCATCGCCGTATAGAGGAAGCGGTCGACCACCAGCGTGCCGGCCTCCTTGTCCATTTCGTATTTGATCGGCTCGCCGCCAACCGGCACTTCGATGATGACGTTGACGTCATCAGGCGGATTGATTCCGATCGAGACTGCGTCAATGCGCATGAGAACTCCGCCGTTGCGAGATTTGCACAACTGTCACACGCGGGCTTGACCCTCGTATCGACAGCACTTTCAGGAGCCGCTTTAGGAAATGATGGATTGCCGGGTCAAGTAAAACCGAAGCCGCGCCTGGCGCTTTCGCCCGCCAAACATCGTTGGGAGAAAAAGGCGGCTCAGTTGGTCCAGGCGAAGGCGACCTTGTCGAGCGATTTCGGCCCGAACTTCTCCGAAGAGCGCGCGACCATGCGACCGCCGAGGGCGCGATAGAATTCGGTCGCCGGATCGTTGTCGGAAAGCGCCCAGATCACCATGCTCTTCAGGCCGCTCTGGACCAGATCGCGCCGTGCCGCGGTGAAGAGGCGGCGGCCAAAGCCGAGGCCCTGGAACTCCGGCCGCAGATAGAGCTCGTAGATCTCGCCTTCGAAGTGCAGGCTGCGGGCGCGGTTGCGGCCGTAATTGGCGTAGCCTGCGACCTTGTCGCCGAACACCAGCACGCTGACGCGGCTGCCCTTGCGGATCGCGCTGTCCCACCATTGCGGGCCACGGCGGTTGATCAGCTTTTCAAGTTCGGCGCCGGGAATGATGCCCTGATAGGCAGAGCGCCAGGCTTCGTCATGGGTAGACGCCACCGCGGTTGCATCCGCAGCTTTGGCCGGTCGAACCTCGATCAGGGTTGTGCTCATGAACCCAATCAAAGCAAGTCAGCGCGCGGTCTTCAAGGTCCATCGTTAATTATGAGTTAACCTGTGGATTTTCTGCATCAGTTTTCCTGGTAATTGTACCGAAAGAGGACAGACAGCTGCCTTAACCGGCATTTCGCGGCGGCCAGGGACGGCAAATCGATCCGGACCGGGCCGCAGCGAAATGCGCTTCACGGAAAAATGCGCTGGATTTGATTCGCCGCCGGTATTCTGTTGGCTACTCCGGTTTCCCTCCTTCGGCTCCGTCAGGCCAATTCATGCCCCCGGTCAAAGTGTTTTTCGCGCTGGTCGTCGTTGCCGCGGTCGGTCTGACGGCGGCTTCGGCGCAGCCCGGCCTCGGCGCGCAGGGAACCGAAGGCGAGCCGTATCGCCTGCAGCAATGGCTGGTGCCGTCGCCCGATCCGGGCACCCCGGCGCATGCCATTCTGTTTCGCCCGCCGGGCGACGGTCCGTTTCCGCTGGCGCTGATCGCGCATGCCTCGACGCAGAACGTGTTGCGGCGCGCGCAAATGCCGCAGCCGGAGTACCGCGCGCTGGCGGCGTGGCTGGTGGCGCGTGGTTTTGCCGTGCTGGTGCCGGAACGCCTCGGCCAAGGCGCCACCGGCGGGAAATATCTCGAGGACCAGGGCGGCTGCGACGAAGCCGATTATTCGCATGCCGGACGTGCTACCGCCGACGAGATCGCAGCAGCCCTCGGCTTTGCCCGCAAGCAACCCTTCATCAGGCCGGACGGCGCCGTGATCGTCGGCCACTCCGCGGGCGCCTGGGGCGCGCTGGCGCTGGCCGGCGAAAATCCGGCGGAACTCGCCGCCATCATCGCCTTTGCGCCGGGCCGCGGCGGCCACGCCAATGATTTCCCCAATCAGGTCTGCGCGCCGCATGCGCTGATTGCCGCGGCGGCCGAATTCGGCAAAGCCGCCCGCGTGCCGGTGACCTGGCTGGTGGCCGCCAACGACAGCTATTTTTCGCCTGCGCTGTCGCGGCAATTGGCCGATGCGTTTCGCCAGGCTGGCGGCAAGGTCTCCTTTCGCGTGCTGCCGGCTTACGGCGGCGAGGGCCACTGGCTGCCGGAAACCGAAAACGGCGTCAGACTGGCCGCCCCTGAACTCGATCGCACCTTGAAGCCGCGATCCCCGGCCGTGGCCAAACACCGATGACGCTGTATTGCTTGGTCAAATATCTGCATGTGCTCGGCGCCGTCGTCCGGGTGGCGTTGCTGACGCTCGATAACCGATAGGCGTATGATCGCGAGATGACCACCTGGCCGGACGACGACGTGATTCTCTACGACGGCGTCTGCGTGTTCTGCTCGCGCTGGATCCGCTACGTCGCCACGCATGACACGGGCCGCCGCTTCCGCTTCACCGCGATCCAGTCGGACTACGGCACGCGGCTGGCACAGGCGTTCGACATCAACCCGGATGATCCCGACACCAACGCCGTTATCCACGGCGGCGTCGCCTGGTTCAAATCCGACGGCGCACTGACGACGCTGAGCCTGCTGCCCGGATGGCGATGGGTGCGGGCACTGTGGCTGATCCCAAAGCCGATCCGCGACGGCGTCTACAATCTCGTCGCGCGCAATCGCTACCGGATTTTCGGGAAGTATGACGAGTGTTTTGTGCCGGATGCGGAGATGAGGGCGAGGGTTGATGGAGTAGGAGGCTAAGCCGACTATCTAAACGAGCAAGGCTGCCTTAAGCTGAAGCTGGCCCGAAGAGCGGGGCAGCGCAGGCTTAAATTTATGACCAAAGCAGTTTTCACCACGAAGATTACTCCAAGTTACAATGACCTACCCGAGGTGCGATATCATTTTCCCCGCACCTATCTCAATCAGGCCAAGCAAACCGTGGGCGATCATATCGTCTACTACGAGCCGAGAAGGTCTAGCGCAGAGCTATCGAGTTTTGGCGGCCGCCAATCGTACTTTGGTGTCGCGCGTGTCACGGCGGTCGTCGGAGATAACGCACGGGCAGACCACTATTATGCCCTCGTCGATAACTATCTCGACTTCGATCAACCTGTGCCCTTTACAGAAGGCAGCGAATACTATGAGAGCGCTCTGCAGAAGGAAGATGGCAGCACAAATAAGGGGGCTTTTGGGCGCGCCGTGCGTCTCATTCCGGACCGGGAGTTCGACCGAATACTGAAGTCTGGCTTCGCTCCAATTCTTCGCGAAAACGTCGCATCTAAAGAAGGCCCGCCTGGTTGGTCGGAGCCGCCGACCCCATTTGAACGTCCGATCGTTGAAATGACTGTTTCTCGACCATTTCGAGAGCGATCATTTATGCATAACGTCCGCGCGGCCTACTCAAATCGTTGCGCGATTACTGGATTGCGCTTGATCAACGGAGGGGGCCGCCCCGAGGTTCAGGCAGCGCACATTCAGCCAGTGGCATCAAAGGGACCAGATTCCGTTCGCAATGGGTTAGCCCTCTCTGGAACGGTGCATTGGATGTTTGATCGCGGGCTGATCTCAATCGACGATGATTATAAAATTCTTGTGGCAAGAAATCACGTCCCAGAAGACGCTGTTCGGGCTCTTTAATCAGAATGGAGTCATCAACCTGCCAAAAGATCCTACCCTCTATCCAAATGCTCACTTCTTAAAATTTCATAGGGACGAAGTTTTCAAAGGTCAGCGCTGAACCGCTCGTATTGCCAAAACCTCTCGCGCCGCCCGTTCGCCGCTGTCCCTTGCCCCATGCGCTGTCGAGAAAAAGCCCGGCGAGGTCGCTTCACCCGCAAAGAACAGCCGCCCGTCGACCGGCGCGGCCAGCACGGCGCGTTTCCCGGCGTGGCCGGGGAGCGCGTGCGAATAGGAGCCGCGGGCGAAGGGGTCGTGCGACCAGCGCGATTCCGACAGCGGTTTTAGCTTGCGGCGATAGTCATTGCCCAGGAAGGCTGCGATTTCGTCGATGCTGTGCGCCGCGATCGCGCCATCGCCGGCATCTTCCAGCGCTTGCGCGAACTTTCCGCCGAAAAAGCCTTCGATGCAGGGCTGGCCGAACGGGCGCAGATGAAACGTGCCCATTTCGGTGCGCATGGTGGCGCCGCGCAGGTTGCCGTCTTTCGGCAATTGCTCCGGTTCGTCCAGCGCCAGCATCACCTTGTCGGCGAGGCCGAGCGGCAGGCCGCGCGCGGCGTCGACTTTTTCCGGCAGGGCGGGGTGAAAGCGGATCGCCTCGTCGGCGATCAGATTGGTCGGCACGGTGACGATCACTTTGCCGGCGTTAAGCGTGCCCTGCGAGGTCTCGATCCGCACCCGCGTGCCGGAATGATCGATCAGAGTGACGTTGCAATTGAGCGCCAGCGGGCAGGCCGCGCCATAGGCTGCGATCAGCGCGCCATAGCCGCGCCGCACCCGCCAATTGATGTTGGTGTCTTCGTAGGCGTCCATGTCGAGGATGGAGACCTGGTCGAGCTCGCAGCCGTTGATGTAGGTCGAAATCGCATCGATCATCGGATTCCAGCGGTTGCCGGGCTCGAGGCACAAATCGGCGGCGCTGTCGCGGCCGGTTGTTCCGGCCTGCTGCGCGGCCGCATCCGCGCGTTGGTAAAATTCGTCGAGCGCCCGGATGAAGGCGTCGCGCTCTTCTTGCGGAAACGCCTTGCCGTAAGCGCGCTCGCGCCAGGGCGGCAGGGTCTTGTCGATTTCGAAGTTCAGTTGCTCGGCGATTTTGACGAAGGAATTTTCGTCCGCCGAATGCAGCCAGCCGCAGCCGAGGTCGAAGGTGATGCCGGGCGCGGCCTGGATGGTATGCGCCCGGCCGCCAACGCGGTCGCGCGCCTCCAGCACGATCGCCGAGAGGCCGGAATGTTTCAACGCATGGGCGGCGCCGAGGCCCGCGGCGCCTGCGCCGATGATGGCGACGTCGACTGAGGAGAACAGTGGACGCTCACAGAAACGCTGATAGAACGGGCATAAATCAGTCCTGCTGCTACGCGACTGCTACCACCAAAGGGCACCACCAAGCAAGCAGGGTTAGTTCTAAAGTCTCCAGGCCTCCTCGTTGCTATTGTTTCGGAAGCGTGCAGGACTGCCGGTGGGTGCAAGCACAGGCTGGGCAGCGGGGGCAAAATGAGATTGAAATTAGTGGCGGCGGCAGTGGGGGCCGTCGGGTTTTGCGGTTTGGGTTCGCAACCAGCAGCGGCAGCAAGTTTTGACACATGGTCTGTCAGAAGTAGCTATGGCTTCTTTGATAATGGTCCTAGTCTGGCAGTTACACCCGGCTCTAATGCTCTTGGTATAAACTTCGCTGCCCAGGTGTTCGCCCCTGGAAGCCCGATTGACAATTTCCAAAGCAGCGGGTGTACGACCAACGCCGGCGGCGCGTGTGTGGGCCCTTTCTATTACACTCTCCCGCTTGATATTCGCGTCGGAAGCCCCCTCTTCCAACTTACCGCCGGTGATCATTACACTCTTCAGTTCGCTGTTTTTTCGAGTGACTTCACCTCATCAGCGGATATGCACGTCGAAACTCCCTATGTTCAGCTCGATTATTTTAATAGCTTTTCGAGCAATGCGCTCGCGTTGGTTCCAACTACACCAGGGGTTTTCTCAACTGATTTTATTGCCCCTGCATCTGAGATGGGTGGTTTCGAGTTTATAATAGCCAGGGGGCGCAATGCTGACGGAGTAGATAGTTCAAGCGACAGTGTTTTCACGGAAACTGGCTCTTATGTATTTGCGAATTTTTCAGTGACGGATTTGTCAGCGCCGCCGTTCACTGCAGCTATCCCCGAACCGTCAACATGGGCCCTTCTGCTCATCGGATTTGTCGGCCTCGGCTTCAGGCGTTACCGCGTCGTCGCCGCCCGCCCTTAGAGCTATGCAAATCTGAATCGCTGGGATTCCGAAACGTGGGTTGTCCACAATCTATATGCTCGTATGATTCTTTTACACGCGATTGTAGAAGGGCTGCGGGCAATGACGAAACGAGAGGTGATCGCCTACATCCGAGTATCCACATCTCAGCAAGGCCGCTCGGGCCTCGGCATCGAAGCCCAGCGTCAGGTGCTGCGCCAGTTTGCGAAAGCTGAGGGCCTGGAGCTGATCCGGGAGTTCGTTGAAGTCGAGACCGGCAAGGGCTCAGATGCACTGGACCGACGCCCTCAGCTCAAGGCCGCCCTAGCTGCTGCCAAGAAGCTGCGGTGCAACGTCGCGGTGGCTAAGCTGGACAGGCTCAGCCGCGATGTCCATTTCATTTCCGGCCTCATGTCCCACCGGGTTCCCTTCGTGGTCGCAGAGCTGGGCGCTGATGTCGACCCGTTCGTATTGCACCTATTCGCAGCTCTGGCTGAGAAGGAGCGCTCTCTAATCTCCACGCGAACTCGTCAGGCCCTCGCAGCCGCCAAGGCTCGCGGCGTTACTCTTGGGAGCCCTAAGCTCTCCAAGGCCCGCAAGAGCGCTGTGGCCGCAATCAAGGCCAACGCAGACCAACACGCCGCGAACGTCTTGCCGATCATCCGAGAGGCACAGAAGGCAGGCGCAACCAGCTTGCGAGCTATCGCGGCGGCGTTGAATGCCCGTGGTGTCGCTACGGCGCGCGGTGGCACCTGGGCCGCGATGTCAGTGAAGAACCTGCTGGACCGCCAGGCGGCCCACGCTCGCGGAGGACAACGCTCATGACCACACTCGCGGCGGGCCTGCCTGTCGCCTCTGTGACTACTGTTGACGCATAAGAACGCTTGTCTAGGAGGAACATATGTCACTTGGCTCATGTTTGGTACTCGCGGGAGTTCTCGCGGTATCCCTCGAAAGCTTCCCTGCTGCGGTCCTCTTGTTCGTGCTCGCCGCATACTCCTTCGCGTAATTCAACGCGCGTGATCCGAATCGCCTAGTTTGGGTGAACGGGTCCCCTTTGGGGGCCTGAAATCCCCATGTTTTCCGCAGGCCGACTTCAAAACTTCGGGGCTTTACGCCCGCTGCTGCTCGGGTGACTACTGGGGTGTCCACGCTGATTTCCAACCTGATATCCACCGTTGGTGCGTGTTGATCTCTGGGCTTCTCCGCGTACCTGGTTACAAGAAGCCGGTGGGCTTTATGGGGGGCGGCGCGGTGGGCACTGGGATCGCATTTTTACTCGGAGCACTGTGGCTTGTGGCGGCGGTGGCTGGCTCTCCGAACTCGACGATAATTCATGAGCTCCCTTTCTGGGCGCGGGGGCGGAGGCGCAAGTACTCCGTGCACACCTCGAGGGGGCTCGGGATGAAATCCGTGATCTCCAAACCGACCTACGGGCGCTTCGGGGCGACCCCCGTCCGCCTCTGCGGGCTCCGGGTGCCAGTGTCCCCTTGGCTCCCCCGGCGCAATCGCGCCCACCCCCGGCAACTCCGAGGACCGCGGTGAGAGCTTCTTCGTCCTCTGATCTTATTGGGCTGGTTGTTGTGTCAATCGGCATTGCGGTAGTCGTTCTGGTGACGTTTTGGCCCCAGATTTATTCGTCGATGCCATCTTGGGTGCAACAGCAGCTCCGCCTACACTAAAGACCGTTAGGGTCCCATCCGCCCTCCTCAATTCCCAAAGATTTCCCGGGATCGACTTCAAAACTTCGGGGCTTTACGCCCGCTGCTGCTCGGCTGAGTGCTGCGGTGTTCTCGTGTTGAATATGGTCCCGGCCGTAGCGTTGGACGTCCGCTTGTGAGCGCATAACGTACCCAAGGAAGACATCGCGCCATGTCCGCTCACTTTCGAAATGAAAGAGGTCGCGGACGAATGCGGCCAAATGAAAAGCCGCTCGGAGGCGGCTCTTCAGTTCAAACCTGGTGATCGTGGGTCAGACAGCCATCAATGCTGGCTTTGACTTTCGACGATACGCCATCAAGCCGACGCCGGCGAAGCCGAGAAGCATCATGGCCCAGCTCGAAGGCTCGGGAACGGGGCTGACCGGGAGACCGTCTCCAATAAAGGTGTCCGCATTGGGTGACAGCAACAAAGTCGGCACAAACTGTGGGTCATTGACGAACATTCCCCAGAGCTCGACAGAGCCGTCGCCCTCTTCAAAGACGTTCATCGTCTGTGGAGTGGATGTGCCAAATGGACCGACCCAATCCGCATTCTGCGCGGCTGTTCCGGTGTTGGCCGTTGTCACGATCTGGACCAGGATGTTCAGCGGATCGGCGATTTGTGTGGTGTGCGTGAAATCCGTAAATGTCAGATTTAATGTTGCACCAAAAATGAGGGTCGATAGATCTGAACTCCCGTTGTGAAAGGATAATTAAATCGCATCGAACGGGGTGTTGATCGGTACATCAACAAAACCATGTCCATTGAAGGTCAGTGTGCTTGATTCGGTATCGGTACCCCACTGCAACGTGGTCGCCCCTTGACTGGCCCCAACGACGGTTGGGCAACCGATATTGCAGGCCGCAGTAGAGCTGTTGTCGTAGGACTGTGGCGCGCCCGTTGCTCCGTCGTATCCTATTCCAGTGAGAACAGGATTACTCCAGGTTCCATTCACAACGCCGGTAAAGGTTTCAGCACGAGAGCCTGTGGCACCGGTAAATATTGCAATCGCAGCAACAGCTGTGAGTAAAAGTACTCGTTTCATTTCAAATCCCCCTAAGGTTGCCCAGATTTAAAATAATACCGATTTAAAACCCATCCTTTCGCAGAGTCAAATGATTTAACTCAGATTTCCGATGCCGTGCTCCTCCTTGCCGGGGCCCACTGTTCTCTCCGCGGTAGCGGTGAACCCTCCGCATGACGGCGTAAGGTGACGCTGGCGGGTTCGATGTTGCAATCGCGGTCGGCCTTTCGGACGCGCGCACAAAATCGGACGAACTCGCCATCGCCATCTTCCCCGCCGGGACGTCTTTTCCAACCCAGCGCTCTCGCTCAACGGCGGACCCGACAGCCCCATGGAGCGTCAACCCGCCCGACAGCCCTCACCGGACACACTGTGTCGGTCACTGCGAACCCGGAGCGAGCATTGGCTGACCCAGGCCGCACGCGCGGACGCAGAGGCACGACGCTACAGCATAAGCTCCATTCCCTCGGCCACCGCCGCCGCGACGAACTGGTGAGCGTCCCTGACGCCTTCATGCGCCAGCCTGACGATCCTCTGAGCCATCTTCGCCTTGGTTGCAGGCGTACGTGACGTCACTGGGACGCGAGCAGACGCCACGTCCAGAGCCTTACGCATGGTTGTGAGGAGGTCGGGTTCGAAGGCTGTGGTGATCGGGGGCATCTTGGGGGTCCTTTGGAGTTGTCCCAGCCGTCTAGTCGATCCGTGTGACGCTATGGTGTTGCGCAAATCAACTCATGTTGAGCCAAGCGGCAGAACGCGTGAAGCTGGGAGGTAAATCGTCAAGGCCTGGCCTGGGGTTCGGCCATCCGCTATAATCGCTTGCCGATGCGCCCTAGGTTACCAGATGGTGTAACTCAGGGCACAGCCTGCGCTGGGCCGCCTTGGCATAAGACTGCCGACCGTGGCAATGGCGGACGGCGGCGTCCCGTGTCGCAACATCAGGGAGACAATCATGAGCAAGCACGACGAAAAGCTTGAGCAGAAATCGCCCGCAATGACTGAGATCAGCGGGGCGCTGGACGACAAGGACCTCGACAAGGTGACCGGCGGCGATGTCGCTCTAACACACGAGCAAGTAACTGGCCACGCCACAGGGTTCGCCACGGTTGGGCTCGGGATGCGCAAGTCCGCAGGTGGGAACGCATCAGGAGCTATGTAGCGCCCCGAGGAAAGAGCGACGCTCCGAAGGCCAGCTACAGGACACCAACCCTGAGGCCACCCACACCGAGGCGGCACACCCCGATGCCCTTTGCCGGAGTCTGGAGACTCCCTGAGAGCCCTTCGGATCGCCCGCTACCACCCCAGCGGGACTTAGCGCAAACGAGTCCTTGGAGTCCGCTGGGGCTTCTGGGGGGCTGTGTTGAACTGGGCACCATGACATGACCTCCCCGGGGGTCTGGCAGTTCTCTGTGCCGTCACTAGGCCTGAGCAATTCGTCCCGGGAGCCGCTACTAGAGGCCTGTCGTCTCATCAAACGCGCCCTTGGTCCTACCCGCACAGCGGCGGGGCTATATCGGGGCGATATGCTGGCCCTCAGTTGAGGGTTACCGCGACGGCAAGTGGTCAACGGCGGGCTTATAAATCCCCGGGAACCAGCGGGCACTCCGTCCAGTCGGCGGTTTTCATCGGCGTCTCGCCAATGGCCGTTTGCTGGAGTCTGGGACTCGCTGGGGAGCCCCTCGAAGGCCCGCTAGGTGGGTAGCGGAAAGGAGCGCAAACGAATCAACGGAGTCCTGAGGCGTTCTGAGGAGCGGCGGGGTGTTGAGCAAGGGTTGGGGAAGGCGAGTGCCTCCATTTGGAGTGTGGCATATATATCACACAGCTCTCTTGTTCAATACGGTCGTTATGACCCCTCGGCGGCTCCCAAAACGTTTCCAGTTATACTCTGGTGTACCTCGGCCCCCTCCTAGGCGCTGAAGAGCCTCCTAGAGCACCTATATGTAATACCAGTTATATCCCCCATAGAGTTTCTTAGGTGCCTAGGCGTTCCTTGGTGCCTCAGTGCACCTAGGAGACAGTGAGCCCTCCAGGATGGACCGTGAGCTGTGCCTCCATTCCAGTGACATATCGGAATCGATCCTTGAGAGCTGTTGCTGCGATGTTGGTTGCGGATCGAGGCACGATCAGGCTGTCGTGGACGGCTAGGCTTGGGATGCCGTGATCCCGCATCAGGTCCACCATCGTGGAGGCCATCACCACGCTTTCCCAGTACATCAGGTCTGCCCAAGTGCGGACACGGCCTCGGATTGGCTCACCCCAACGCGCGATCAAGGGATGCTGCAGAATGGCCTTCTCGCGCACGAGCTTCACGGTGTAGCGGGTCCTATCCAGCTTCCTGTGGTGATCCTCTTCGTATCCCTTCAGTAGCGCGGTGGGCCACTTGGTAATCGGCTTGGGACTGCCGAACGTTGCCACCACCCAGAGCTTAGCAACATCTCTTCCGGCCACTCCCAGGCCCGGAAGCCGATAAGGATCGGAACTGAGATCAAGTTGCTTACGGTGCCACCCGTAAAACAGCGTGAGGTAGCTCGCTCGAATATCTATCTCGGCCACCGCCTCACCGTTGATAGTCATCTTGAGGCGCTTTAGCTTGCTCATCTGCTGGTAGTTGGAAGCCGGTGGCTGGCTGTAGAGCCTCCCGCCATAGTTCCAGTTAAAGCCAGCCTGATCACCGTTCTGGAAGATGCGGATGTACCCGTGATGAACGCCACCCTCGATATGCTGGCGCGCTAGAAACTCATTCAGCTCGCGCACGTCGGCTTCCAGCTTGCTCGACTTCGGAGTGTGGACATATGGCATTGCCGCCCCGCGCACCTGCTTGCGAGTGTAGGCGTTCGTCGTCTTGGCCTTGCGCTTCTGTAGCGGCCTCTTGGGAAGCTCATATTGGAACACGAAGTGCTTGTCCGCAGACTGCAGGGGCACTCGATGCTTAGCCGTCAGTTCCAAGAGAGAGGTTGTCGCCCTGAACCTTGCGGCCCACCGTTGAAGGGCGATGGGGCCAGCCCCAAAGTTTGTGTACTTCGCCACGCCTGCCGCGTGTTCAACCAAACCCAAGCCCTTGAGCGCATCCAGCACTCGGATGAACACACGGTGGCCCACAGGTCCACCTGAGAACCCCTTGGCGTGCAGTGATCTATGGACCCACTCGCTCGGCTTGTCGTCTGACTGTGCAACCAGCAAGTCTGCCAGGAACGCGGCGACCGCATCATGTACTTTGCCCGATTTGTGCTGGTGCGTACTGTGATCGCTCTCATATGCAGTCACCTTCGCGCAGATGGCTCGGACGAGAGCCTTGGCTGCCTTGGATTTGGCGCTGCCCTGCAACGACGCGTATCCGGCATCCTGCAAGGCCTGTGAGCGTGCGGTGTTAGTGGTGTCAGTGGTGTCTTCTGTAGTCACGAGGCGGTAAGCCTTTCAGTGATGCCGAAATCCGAAGCGAGGTTCAAGGGGCGCTCTCTTGTCCCTGAGGTCCAGTGAGACCCCACGAGCAGGAGAGCGCCGTTGTATTTTAGAGCCTTAGGTCCACGCGCCCACGCCCGTTACCTCGCCATCGTCATAGCCCAGCCACATCACGAACTCATCCACTGCCAGCTCAAGACGTTCGCCAGCTCTCAGGACAGCACGCCCCACACGCCACACTGCCAGCTCAACGAAGCCTGCGCGTTCCGCGTTCACCTCAGTGATTTCCCAGTTCTCTGCATACGCAACGATGCGTTCCCCCGTCTTGATCGTAGCCCAAGCGAAACCTATGGCACCCGTGAGCATCCCTCGCGTAACCAACCTCAGCATTCCAACGTCTCCCCCAGTGACCACGCAGCACAATGCGGCGCGGGATTCATTTTCGTACACGCGTAGGCCTCACGACGACGAATGGTCGGACGCCTGACAGGTCCAAGCCGGGATAGGCCACCTTTGCCACTGCGGCCCTCAAGACCTTCACGCCAAAGCGCGCGAGCATCTCCTTCGCACCGTAGCGCCCGCCCACGGTGGCATCAGCCTGCCCCATCAATGCGTTGTGAACTTCTACTTCGACGCCTCCCGCGCGCGCTTCGTCCTTGAAACGGTGCCGAAACGAGTGAAACACCTTGTTGGTATCAGTAACGCCCTGAGCGCGAAGGTAACGTCCAAACCACTTCGACCACGTTGACGAGCGCGGTTTGCCAACAACAGGCGCAATCGGAGAGAAGAGCCAAGCATCGGTGCCATCCCGCCTTCGGACTTCCTCGACGTACTGCAGAAAACCAAGCCTCACTAGCTCCCCGTGGATGGGAACAACACGCTGCGAAGTTTTGGTTTTGAGCCGCCTGCCACGGGATGCCTTCTCCGTAATGAAAAGAAGTGGCGTTGAAGTCTCCATATCCACCTGCACGTCATTAGCTGTGAGGCCCGCCAACTCACCTTGCCGTGCGCCTGTGAGCAGCGCCAGCAGTGGCAACCAGAACGCAGCCGGTCCGCGCCCACCCTCTGGATACTCATGCTTAGTGAATGCGGGGGCAGCAAACAGCAGTTGGAGTTCAGCAGTCTCGAACGAAGTGCGGTCAGATTGATCTTCCTGGACGTGCATTTTTGCAAATGGATCAGACCACGGTGCGTCCTCTGGTATGATGCCGTTAGCATGTGCCCAGGAGGCGATAGCCCGCACGCCGCCTAGCTGCTTATTGACGGTTGCCCCGGAAACCCTTGGTGCCTCAGGATGCTTGCGCCCCCATGCGCTCAGCTCTGGCAAAGTAGCCTTGCGCAGATCAGCGCCACGACGTTGGGGAACTTCTTGAAGCGCCTCAATGTACTGCCGCGCGTGAGACCGCTTTATTTCTACTACCGCCAGATCACCGTGCAGTTGGATGAACATCTCAACAGCGCGCCTATACTCGTGGACAGTGCCTGCAGGTCGAAATCGCTCTTTCTCCCAGCCATCGACCGCATTGCGAAGCGTTCCTCCCAATACGGGAGCGCTCGTTACATCCCGAGTGAACTTGGGCGTCTCAACTGGTTGCCCAGCATTCCGCTTCTCAATGGCCTGCAGCGCGCGGACGTACGCCTGAAGAGCTTGCGCCCCCAACTCGCGGTAGGATTTGCTCGTGGGGTCGAGGTCGATTTGAAAGGTTGCAAGCAGGAGCGACACGTCGTCTACAACTGCCGTGATGTCGCCCAACGCCAAGGCCTCCTGCATCGTCGCCAGTTCGTGGACCAGGTGCTCTTTTTGCTGCGTCAGTTGCTCGGGCTTCCAGCCGTATTCCTGAACGCTCTCCAGCGGATAAGGAAGCTCGAAGTCCTTGTCCTCGTTACGGCGTATCCATTCTACTCCCTCCGCAACGAACGCTCTCCCCCCGAACCGAAACGCCTCATCATCAGCCAACAGCTTGCCGTAGAGCGCTTCGGACATGCGGGCTATTTCAGATGAGTTCAGGCTGGTTCGGTGGGGCCGAGGGACAAGCGGCTTTGCTGCTAAAGCGGTGGCCTCCCTGATGATCCTATCAAACCCCGCGAGCACAAGCTTGGCGCGGACGTTCGCCGTCTTGACATCCTTGGTTCCTAAAGAGGCCTTGAGGTAGACCTGCTTGTCCCGTTCAAGGCCACGCACGCGCGCGACAGCAGCCTGAAGGCGCTCAGGGACCTTCTGCTGGGCGTGGTATGTGCCATGCCGGTCTTTGATGACGCCCATCAACACACGTCTCATTGCTACTCCCAAGTGTTACCACTTCTGAGCAGACAAAGCCTTGATTTAAGCGATGTTATTGATCTATCGCCGCTTCTGCGAACACGCACCCTCCCTGAGGAGGGGAGGGACATTGTTGAGGACGCGCTGCGTCTGGTTTCTTCTCCCTCGCCCCGCGCTTGCGGGGAGAGGGTTGGGGTGAGGGGCTCTATCGACGGGGAAGGATATCGGAAAGGTGTGTCGAACGCGACACCTGTACCCCCTCACCCGGAGACGTCGCTATCGCGGCGTCCGTAGCCGAAGCATTGCTTCGGCGTTTTAAGAACGGCCGCCGCAGGCGGCCTATGCTCTCCCCGCAAGCGGGGCGAGGCAAAGTTACGCGACCGCTTCCTTGGACTTTTCCGCGCGCTTGCGGTCGTTGGCGTCCAAAAACTTCTTGCGCAGGCGGATCGACTTCGGGGTGATTTCCACCAGTTCGTCTTCCTCGATATAGGCCAGCGCCTTTTCCAGCGTCATCCGGATCGGCGGGGTCAGGCGCACCGCTTCGTCCTTGGAGGTGGTGCGGATGTTGGTGAGCTGCTTGCCCTTCAGGACGTTGATCTCGAGGTCATTGTCGCGGGTGTGCTCGCCGACGATCATGCCCTTGTAGACCTTGCAGCCCGGCTCGATCATCATCGGGCCGCGGTCTTCGAGCTTGAACATCGCGTAAGCCACCGCTTCGCCCTGATCGTTGGAGATCAGCACGCCGTTGCGGCGGCCCTGGATGTCGCCCTTGTAGTTGGCGTAATTGTGGAACAACCGGTTCATGATCGCTGTGCCGCGGGTATCGGTGAGCAATTCGCCCTGGTAGCCGATCAGGCCGCGGGTCGGGGCGAAGAACACGAGGCGCAGGCGGTTGCCGCCGGATGGGCGCATCTCGATCATCTCGGCCTTGCGCTCGCTCATCTTCTGCACGACGACGCCGGAATGCTCTTCGTCGACGTCGATCACGACCTCTTCGATCGGCTCCTGCCACGCCCCGGTGGCTTCGTCCTTTTTAAGCACCACGCGCGGGCGCGACACCGAGAGCTCAAAACCTTCGCGGCGCATGGTCTCGATCAGGATCGCGAGCTGCAATTCGCCGCGACCGGACACTTCCATCGCATCCTTGTCGTTGGCTTCGACCACGCGCAGCGCCACGTTGCCTTCGGCCTCGCGCAGCAGGCGGTCGCGGATCATGCGGCTCGTCACCTTGTCGCCTTCGGTGCCGGCCAGCGGTGAGTTGTTGACGATGAACGACATCGACACCGTCGGCGGATCGATCGGCTGCGCCACCAGCGGCGTCTCCACGGTCGGATCGCAGAAGGTGTCGGCGACGGTGCCCTTGGTGAGGCCCGCGATCGCAACGATGTCGCCGGCTTCGGCTTCTTCCAGCGTCGTGCGCTCGATGCCGCGGAAGGCGAGAATCTTGGTGATGCGGCCGGTTTCGATCAGCTTGCCGTCACCGCTCAGCACCTTCACGCTCTGGTTCGGCTTGATCGAGCCGGAGGTGATGCGGCCGGTGATGATGCGGCCGAGATAGGGGTTGGCTTCGAGAATGGTGCCGATCATCCGGAACGGGCCTTCCTCGACGGTCGGCGGCGCGACATGGCGCACGATCAGGTCGAACAGCGGCTGCATGCCGGCGTCGTGTGAGCCGTCCGGGCTATCCGCCATCCAGCCCTGCTTGGCCGACCCGTAGAGGATCGGAAAGTCGAGCTGCTCCTCGCTGGCGTCCAGTGCTGCGAACAGGTCGAACACTTCGTTGATGACTTCGGTCGGGCGCGCGTCGGGGCGGTCGACCTTGTTGATGACGACGATTGGCTTCAGTCCGACCTTGAGCGCCTTGGAGACCACGAATTTGGTCTGCGGCAGCGGGCCCTCGGCGGCGTCCACCAGCACCAGCGCGCCGTCGACCATGTTGAGGATGCGCTCGACCTCGCCGCCGAAATCGGCGTGGCCCGGGGTATCTACGATGTTGATGCGGGTATCCTTCCACTGCACCGACGCTGCTTTGGCCAGAATGGTGATGCCGCGCTCGCGCTCCAGGTCGTTCGAATCCATCGCGCGTTCGACCACGCGCTGGTTATCCCGGTAGGTGCCGGATTGCTGCAGCAGGCGATCGACCAGCGTGGTTTTGCCGTGGTCGACGTGGGCGATGATGGCGACGTTACGAAGGTTCATGGCTGTTCTTCTTGGTCGTGCATGGTGTAACGCGCGATCTCACCGGAAAACCGGGATCCCATCTTTCCGGATCGCGCTCAAAAACCTGAAATTCTCTCTCGTTTAAGCATGATCTCTTCGAGAAACCGCTTCCCGCTTTTCCGGATCGTGCTCAGGACCTCTGGGTCCAAAAAGGAAGCCCGGCCAAAAGGACCGGGCAAACCTTACGCGTTGCGGCGCAATATAGCCAGAAAACGCCAAAAAACAATGGTTTGTTTGGCATTTGGTTAGCTGTTTTTCGGTTAGAAGCCGGCCTAATTGCCCTTTTCGGGGTCGGGATAGATGCCCCGCAGCACCTCCTCAAAATGGCTTTTGACGGCCTCATTGCACAGGCAGGACCGAATCCGGAGCGCGTCGGGGTTGCGGACCAGGATCGAGCCGCGGCGGGTCTCCAAAATGCCTTCCGCCTTGAAGGTCTGGATCACCCGGCTGGTATAGCTGCGGCCGACCCCGAGCAGGGTCGCCAGCTGCTCATGGGTCAGCGGCACCACTTCATCGCCATCGGTGCGCTCCATCGCCGCCATGATCCATTTCGCCGTGCGCTGCTCGATCGAATGGATCGCGTTGCAGGCGGTGGACTGGAACATCTGGGCCAGCATGCAGTCGGCGTAGCGCGCGAAGACGTTGCGCAGCGACGTTGATTTTGCTTTTGCCGCGTCCAGTTTTGCGACGCTCAGCCGCACGAACGGGCCGCCGAATTTGACCATGATACGGGTGTAGGCTGGCAGATAGCCTTGGCTGACGATGCCGCCGACGGCGCCCTCGCGCCCGATCAGGATGGTTTCGACGTCGCGGCCGTCCTCATTGGCGACCATGAAGGACACCAGGGTCGGACCGCAGGGAAAATGCACGATTTCGACATCGTCGCCGGGGCTGTAGAGCAGGTCGCCAGCCTCGGCCTCTTCCTGCGCCAGATGCGCAGCAATCAACGCGAAATCGGCGTCGTTCAAGCGCCGCAGCAGATTGTTGAACGGCCGCTCGCCGGCCTTGGCCGCATTTTCACGCCGGGTGAGCATTGAAACTCCGAGTTCCCCGGCCGCGACAATAATCGATCCGGCCCGGTTTATATGTCCACTTGTGAACAGACGGTAGAACCCCGATGTGGTGGTTTCAGTTCCGGAACCGTCGGCGCGCTCATCCGGGCGCCGGCAGCGGGCCGGCCTCCGGGCCCACGCGGGGAAACGCAAATTACACCTGAACAAATGTGCCAGCAGATCATCGAACCCGCCTTTTTTGACGGAATGCCCACCGACGTTTTGATCGTCGAGGACGATCCGATCATCGCGATCGACTTCGAGGACACCATTCTCGGCTTCGGGGTGAAGACGGTACGCACGGCGGCGAGCGTGGCGAAGGCGCTCGACCTGATTGCCGATCGCGCGCCGGATTTTGCGCTGCTCGACGTCGGGCTGGTCCACGAAAAGACCTTTACGCTCGCCGAGCGGCTCGATGCGCTGCGGATTCCGTACGTGTTCGTCACCGGCTATGGCGCCGATGTCAGGCTTCCGGCCGCGCTTGCCGGCAAGCCGCGGTTGCCGAAGCCGTGCTGCAGCGAGGCGCTGGAAGCAGCGTTGCGGCGGCGGCCAGGTGCCGCCGCGCGCTAGATTTACACCGGCTTCGGATCAAGCGTCGTCGACCACAGCGCGACATCGGCGCGGTCGCGCAAGGTCACCGTCATCTGCCCGCTGGCGCCGTCGATCTTGACGTGGCCGAAGAACTGCATGCCGGCCGACGGCGGCAGATTCTGCTTGTCCGCGCCCGGCGCCTTGATGAATTTCACTTCAGGCCCAAACGTATTGTCGAGTTCGTTCGGGCCGAACGTGCCGGCGTGCAGCGGACCTGAGACGAATTCCCAGAACGGATCGAACTCCTGGAACTGCGCCTTGTCGGGGTTGTAGTAATGCGCGGCGGCGTAATGCACGTCCGCCGTCAGCCACACCGTGTTGACGACGCCGGATGTCTTGATGAAGCGCAGGATCTCGGCGATTTCGAACTCGCGGCCGCGTACCGGGCCGTCGCCCTGCGCAAACGCCTCCGAGCCCTTTTTGTTCGGGGCGTCGTCATAGACGATGATGCTGAGCGGCATGTCGGACGCGATCACCTTCCAGGTCGCGCGCGAATTCAACAGCGCGCGCTTCAGCCAGGCGAGCTGGTCGGGGCCGATGAAATAACTGTCGGGGCCGTAAGCGGTCTGCAAATTCGGGCCGTTGGGGCCGCGATAGCTGCGCTCGTCCAGCATGAAGACGTCGAGATGCGGGCCGTAGCTGAGCGTGCGATAGACCCGGCCCGGCTCGACGATGCTTTCGCGCATCGGATACATCTCGTGGAACGCGCGCGCGGCGCGGGCGGCGAGCAGCGATATGTCGCGCACCTTGTAGGCGGCCGGGATTTCCTTCGACGGCGACCAGTTGTTCATCACTTCGTGGTCGTCCCACTGCACGAAGATCGGCACCTCGGCGTTGAAGGCGCGCAGATTGTCATCCAGGAAATTATACTTGTGCGCGGCGCGGAACTCGTCGAGCGTCTCGGCGACTTTTGCCTTTTCCGGGATCGTGACGTTCTTCCAGACTTTGCCGTCGGGCAGGTTCACTTCGGCAGGAATCACGCCGTCGGCATAGATGGTGTCGCCGGAATGCAGCAGAAAATCCGGCTTGTGCTTGCGCATGGCGGCGAAGGTGACCATGCCGCCGTCATCGGGATTGATGCCCCAGCCTTGTCCCGCGACGTCGCCGCCCCAGACGAAACTGACGTCGCGGCGGTCGCCGGGCGCGGTGCGGAAACGGCCGACCACCGGCTCGCTCTGGATGTCCGTATGCGAGAGGTCGCGAAACCGGACGCGATAAAAAATGTCCTGGCCGGACGACAGGTTTTCCAGCAGCATTTTTGCGGTGAAGTCGCTCTCGGGGAGTGCCGCGATCGGCGGCAGCGCCCGCGCGTTGCCGAACGATTCGGTGGTGGCGACCTCGACCATCATCTGCGACGGACGGTCGGCGCGCGCCCACACCACGCCGCCATCGGCGCCGACGTCGCCGGACTGCACGCCATGGGTAATCTGCGGCCGGTCGGCGGCGCGGCTGAGATAGGGCATCGCGATGATTCCGGCGCCGGTCAGGGCGGCGGAGGAGAGGAATCGTCGGCGGGAAATTTTTCCGATGGTCATGCTCGGCTCCTGGGTCGCGGCGCCCGGATGCGCCGATAGTTCCGACAGACCTAGAAAGATTTGATGACGGTTCGATTACAGGGACGGTCGCTTATGCGGCGCCGGTCGCCCGCAACTGCGCGCCCGCCCGTTGCAGGCCCTGGGGCGCGCTCATCAACAGCACCTTGCGGTCGGCGACCGCATTGTGGAACTGCTCGAGTGCGATATTGAAAGCGGTCAGGGTGCCCTGTTCGATCGTGCCATGCTCGAAGCAGCGCAGGGTGTCGCGCAGGATGTCGTCGGCTTCCGACTGCATATGGTCGAGTTCTTCGGTCGAATCGCTGTGGCGGGCGGTGGAGAGCATATCCAGCAGACGCTCGCGCTGCGAAGAGTTGTTGCTGCGGTCATCTTTCTTCAGATAGCCCGCGAACCACGCGCCGGCCGAGCCCATCGCGGATAGCGCCATCAGGCTCCACCAGATGTAATCGCTGTAGCGATCGAGGAAGGTCTTTTCCTCGCCATCGACGAAGGCGGCCGCACCCGGATGCACCGGGATGGTGGCGTCCTTGTCGGTATCCGGCGTCTCGATCTTGGCCGCCAGCGGAAATTCGCTCTTCAGCGATTGCCGGACCGCGAATAATTGCCGGGTGAAGGCGGCGATGGTCGATTCCGAGACGCCTTTTCGCGCCACGATATGATGCGCAAAACTGATCGTCTTGATCTCGTCGTCCGGCCGGTCCGGCGAGCCGCCGAACGAGCCGGCGGGAATTTCCGATGCCTCATATGCCGGATGGTTCTGCGCGATCGCTTCCGCGGTATCGATCGCCAGGAAGGTCGGCGTGCCGCCGTCGCGCGTCGACGCCGCGATCGCGTCCGTCGTGATCTTGCTGTTGACCGGCCCGGCGGCGAGATAGGCGTCGGCTTTCTGGTTGCGGATCGCCTCGACCGCCTCATTGGCGGGAAACTGGGTGATTTCGACCTTGGCCGGATCGACGCCATATTGCTGCAGGATCACCTTCAGCAGATTGACGTTGGCCTGGGTGCGGCCGACGACGCCGATGCGATGTCCGGCGAGTTGCGCGATCTTGGTGATTTTCGGCCCGGCCTTCTTGCCTTTGACCCTGGTGGCCGGAGGCACCCACAGCACCGCGACGTTCTTGCGCAGCGTTGCCACGGCCTGGGCGTTTTTCGGCACCTCGAGATCGCCGCGGATGATGGCGAGATCGGCCTTGCCTTCGCCGAGCAGGGTGGCGCTTGCGGCGGCGCCATCGGTCTGCACCGGCCGCAACCGGATCTGACCGTGCTGCTGATTGTTGAGCGCCTGCGTCAGCGCCTGAACCACCTTGATGTCGTCGCTGTTGGCCGGGCCGACCGCGATCCGCAACGTTACCGGCCGCATCGCAAAGTAGTAGCCGGCCGCCAGCGTACCGACGATGGCCAGCACGCCCGCCAGCACGACGAACGCCGCCCGCCGCTGCGCGCGGCGGGGCGAGGTCGGGCCGATAGGTTCGGCATTATCCTGGCCGTCGGTCATCGATCCCTAAACGATCGTTCGAGGTTCAATTGCATATGCCAACGCGCTTACATCGACATTCTAGCAAATTTCCCTGCCAGCCGGGGTTACATCTCCGTCATGGTTACCGGCGGCCATTGGACGCGGCCTTCAGCCGCGGGTTGACGCGGTTTCTTGATGCCAACCGGCAGCCAGTTGGCTCGAAAACCCATATTTTCGCGATGGACCCGATCCGCTGCATCAAGTGTTAGGGTAAAGTGGCCAAAAACGGGAGGCGATCATGGTGGAACGGCTATCGGTGGAGGCGCGTCAGGCGGCGCTGGGGGAACTATCCGGCTGGTCCGAGACGCCCGGCCGCGAGGCGATCGCCAGGACTTTTACCTTCAAGAATTTCAACGAAGCTTTCGGGTTCATGTCCCGCGCCGCGTTGGTGGCCGAGAAGAACGACCATCACCCGGAATGGAAGAACGTCTACAAGACGGTGGAAGTGGTGCTGGCGACCCATGACGCCGGCGGCGTCACCAGGCTGGACATCGAGCTTGCAAAAGCCATGAACGGGATCGCCCGGCAGCTCGGCGTGGTGTAAAGGCAGCCCGCCGATCTTGCAGCAGCGACCTCGCGCCCCCAATTCTTGCCATGACCGCCGCGGCGAGACGGCCGCGCCGGCTTTGAAGGAGCGCCGCGATGGCTTCGTCCGAACACACCGTGGGTTTTGAGCCCGCCGACCGGCTGGCGCAGGACCGCGAAAGCGTGCGCCGGCGGTTCTGGATCAAGCTGAAGCGGGTGGTTGCAAAGCTTCCGTTCGCAGAGGATTTGCTGGCGGCTTATTATTGCGCCTTCGACAAGGAGACCCCGCGCCACGTCCAGGCCGCGCTGCTCGGCGCCATCGCCTATTTCATCCTGCCGTTCGATTTCATTCCGGACATGCTGCCGGTGCTCGGCTTCACCGATGACGCCGCCGTACTGGCCACCGCGCTCCGCATGGTCGCGAGCCACATCACGCCGGAACATCGCGACGCCGCGCGCGCCGCGTTGAAACGCGGGATCGGGACGAAAGAGGCGGGTTAGCGCTTGCTTTCGTCATTGCGAGGAGCGTAGCGACGAAGCAATCCATACTTCCTTGCGGCTCGATGGATTGCTTCGCTTCGCTCGCAATGACGGCTCATCACATCACGGATGCAGAATCACCTTGCCCATCGCCTGGCGCCCGGCGAGCACCTTTAGCGCGTCGGCCGTTTGCGCCAGCGGGAAGGTGCGGTCGACATGCGAGGAGATCTTGCCTTCGGCGGTCCACTTCACGAGCTTTTCCAGATTGGCGCGGTTCTTCTCCGGATTGAGCCGCGCCCAGGCGCCCCAGAACACGCCGCGGATATCGCAGCCCTTCAGCAGCGCCAGATTGAGCGGCATTTTGGGAATGTCGCCGGCGGCAAAGCCGATCACGAGGAAGCGGCCCTCCCACGCGATCGACCGCAGCGCCGCTTCGGCATAGGTGCCGCCGACCGGATCGAAAATGATGTCGGCGCCCTTGCCGCCGGTGAGCCGCCGCAGGCCTTCCTTGAGATCTTCCTTAGCGTAGTTCAGGCCAAGCTCGGCGCCATGCGCCTTGGCGAATTCGAGCTTCTCTTCCGACGAGGCGCAGGCGATCACCTTCAGGCCCATCAGCTTGCCGAGTTCGCACGCCGCAAGTCCGGTGCCGCCGGCCGCACCGAGCACCGCCATTGTCTCGCCGGGCTTCAAGCTGGCGCGATCTTCCAGCGCATGCAGCGCGGTGCCGTAGATGATGAAGATCCCCGCGGCGCGATCGAAATCCAGATTGTCGGGAATTTTCACGATCGTATTGGCCGGCAGCGCGATCTTTTCGCGCGCGCCGTTGTGGCCGCAGGAGGCGGCCACGCGATCGCCGACTTTCAGGTCGGTGACGCCGGGGCCGACGCTCTCGATCACGCCGGCAACTTCGGCGGCCGGCGAAAACGGGAACGGCGGCTTGATCTGGTACTTGCCCTGGATCATCAGGATGTCGAAGAAATTCAGCGCCGCAGATTTGATCGCGATCACCGCCTGGCCTGGTTCTGCGACCGGATCGGGCACGTCGGCCAGCACGAGATCGTCGGGTTGGCAATATTGCGAGCAGAGAATGGCTTTCATGGACACACCTGATTTTCGGACGCACAAGGACGGCTGGACGCTTCTTGCCGGATTTGAAGCCGGGCTACAATCCGATTCGCTCCTCGCAATGACGGGGGCACAGGGAGTGAAACAATGTTTGAAAAAGGCCTGCTCAAGGGAAAGCGCATCCTGGTCACCGGCGGCGGTTCCGGGCTTGGCTCCGCGATGGGACGCCGTTTTGCCGAACTCGGCGCCGAGTTGATTATCTGCGGCCGCCGGCTCGAATTGCTGGAACAAACCGCGGCGGAATTGCGCAGCGCGTTCGGCGGCAAAGTTGCGACCGCGCGATGCGATATCCGCGACGGCGCCGCGGTCGACGCCATGATGGATGCGATCTGGCAGGACGCGCCGATCGACGTCCTCGTCAACAACGCGGCGGCGACCTTCATCGCGCAGAGCGAACATCTGTCGTTCCGCGCCGCGGACGCGATCCTGGCGCCGACGCTGCACGGCACGATGTATTGCACTTTTGCCGCCGGCAAGCGCTGGATCGAGGGCCAACACAAAGGCGTGGTACTGAGCATCCTCTCGACCTCAACCATCACCGGCCGCGCTTTCACCGTGCCGTCGTCGATGGCGAAGACCGCGGTGCTGGCGATGACCAAAAGTCTCGCGGTGGAATGGGGCCCGAAGGGCGTGCGCCTGGTCGCGATCGCGCCCGGCGCCTTTCCGACCCCGGGCGCTTCAGGTCAACTCCGCCCCGAAGGCCGCGACGAGAGCTGGGCGCACCGCAATCCGCTCGGCCGCGCCGGCGAGCATGGCGAACTCGCCAACCTCGCGAGTTTCCTGATCTCCGACCAGGCCGGCTATATCAATGGCGAGATGGTGGTGCAGGACGGCGGCTCGCATTTGCGCAGTTCCGGTGCCGAGGATTTGCTGCAATGGACCGACGCGCAGTGGGCCAAGCAGCGCGAGGGGCGCGCGAAAGGCTGAGCGCGGGGCTTGCGGATTTCGCACCGCATGCCAACCGCGCGCACCCCGTAACTGCCTTCCCAAAAAGGCATTTTCCGGCTATCCATCGGCGGTGGGACGACGCGCTCGGGCCATCTTCCAGTCACAATGATGAGGGAACCAGTTGTCCGTGCGGCAGATACTGACATCGCTGGTTGCAAGTGTGATGGTGTGCGGGACGGTGTCCCTGGCGCATGCGCAGAGTGCTGCGCCGAAGGCGGCCAAGGACGCTGCCAAGCCCGCGGCAGCGGCGGCGAAACCCGCGGCCAAGCCCGATACTGCAGCCACGGCAGCGGCAGGTGGGGTGGAGCCGAGCCTGATCGGCCAGTTCGGCACCTGGGGCGCCTACACCGCGATGCCGAACGGCAAGAAAGTCTGTTTCGCGCTGGCAAAACCGTCATCCTCGAAAACCAATCCGCCGAATCGTCCGCGCGATCCGGCCTATGCTTTCGTCTCGACCCGCCCGGCGGAAAAAGTCACCAACGAAGTCTCGATCATGATCGGCTACGCGCTGAAGCCGGGTTCCGAATCCTCGCTCGAGGTCGGCGGCGCGTCTTATGCGATGTACACCCAGGGCGACGGCCTCTGGATCAAGAACGCCGCGGAGGAAGAGCGGATGGTCGAGGCCATGCGCAAATCCGCCGACGTCACCGTCAAGGGCGTCTCGGCCAAGGGCACCGAGACCACCGACACCTTCTCGCTGAAGGGCCTGTCGCAGGCGCTCGACAAGCTGGCGCAGGACTGCAGGCGTTGAACTCAATCTTGGCTTTCAGATTTCACCGTGCTGCGAGTTTTGCGTCACCTCTCCCATTGGGAGAGGTCGGCGCGTAGCGCCGGGTGAGGGGCTAGGCTCAATCGATAGACCGTACCCCCTCACCCCGACCCTCTCCCCATGGGAGAGGGGGGCGCACCTTCATTGTTGCCCCGATTTGTGCCTTTCCAGCAGCGTCTGGAAGGCCTATTTGATGTTCCATGACAGACAGCATGACCAGCATGACCGAGACCGGTTCCGCGACGAACGCGCCTTTGGAAAAGATCGCGCTCGAAACCTATGTGCCGCCGGCCAAGCCGTCGCTGGTCGGGCTGTCGCGCGCCGAGATCGCCGACCGGCTCGGCGAGATCGGGGTCGCGCCCGCCCAACGCAAGATGCGCACGCAGCAGCTCTGGCACTGGATGTATGTCCGCGGCGCCCAAAACTTCGACGAGATGACCAGCATCTCCAAGGATATGCGCAGCCAGCTCGTGCAGCACTTCACGGTCGATCGTCCCGAAGTGGTTGCCGAACAAATCTCCAACGACGGCACCCGCAAATGGCTGCTGCGGTTGCCGAGCGGCGACAAGGTCGAGCGGCCGCATGAAGTCGAGTGCGTCTACATTCCCGAGACCGATCGCGGCACGCTGTGCGTTTCCTCGCAGGTCGGCTGCACGCTGAATTGCTCGTTCTGCCACACCGGCACGCAGCGGCTGGTGCGCAACCTCACCGCCGGTGAAATCGTCGGCCAGATCATGGTGGCGCGCGACCGCCTCAACGACTGGGCCGATCGCGAGACCCCGACCGGCAGCCGCCTCGTCACCAATGTGGTGATGATGGGGATGGGCGAGCCGCTGTATAATTTCGACGCGGTGCGCGACGCGCTGCTGATCGTCGCCGATAATGAAGGCATCGGCATTTCCCGCCGCCGCATCACGCTGTCGACCTCGGGCGTGGTGCCGAACATCATCCGCACCGGCGACGAGATCGGCGTCATGCTGGCGATCTCGCTGCATGCGGTGCGCGACGAGCTGCGCAACGAGCTGGTGCCGCTCAACCGCAAATATCCGATCGCCGAACTGCTGCAGGCCTGCCGCGACTATCCCGGCGCCTCCAACGCGCGGCGCATCACCTTCGAATATGTGATGCTCAAGGGCGTCAACGATTCGCTCGATGACGCAAAATTGCTGGTGAAGCTGCTCAAGGGTATCCCGGCAAAGATCAACCTGATTCCGTTCAATCCGTGGCCGGGCACGATTTACGAATGCTCGGACTGGGACCAGATCGAAAAATTCTCCGAATATATTTTCGACGCCGGCTATTCCTCGCCGGTGCGCACGCCGCGCGGCCGCGACATCCTCGCCGCCTGCGGCCAGTTGAAATCGGAGACGGAAAAACTGTCGGTGCGCGAGCGCCAGGCGCTGCGCGCGATGGCGATGACGGATTGATGGGACGCGCTATGTGCAGTCCGTCATTGCGAGCGAAGCGAAGCAATCCATCTCTCAGCGTGCTGAGGCATGGATTGCTTCGTCGCTTTGCTCCTCGCAATGACAGGGAACCTGCATGGCACTGATCGGCCGCCTGTTCGTCATCTGCTTCGCCTTCCTGTTCGCGTGCCTGGTGGCGGGCATGATCGTGGTCGGCGCGGTGCTGTATCCGGAATTCTCCGATCTTTCGACCGGCCCGATCGACCAGAGCGCAATCAACGTCGTGCTCGGCTTCGGCTTTATCTTCATCTCCGGCTTTGCGCTGCTGCCGGCGCTGATCGTGGTGCTGATCACCGAAGCCTTTTACATCAGGGGCGTGCTGACCTACGCGGTCGGCGGCGCGATCGTCGGCACCGCCTGCTATCTGGGTCTGATCCCGTTCGATCCCGAGACGTTGCACTTTGAAGGCATCGTCCGCCGTCATCTCGAAATCATGACCGGCGCGGGGATCGTCGCGGGCCTCATCTACTGGATGATCGCGGGCCGGAGTGCCGGCGCCTGGCGCGAGCCCACGCGCCCATTGAGGCCGCCTCCGCCGCCGCTGCCGTCGAGGCCGCTGTGAGCCTTTTCATCCCCACTTCCCTCGGCTAAACCCCGCGCCATGAACCGGACCGGGCTCTTCATCGCGCTGGGACTGACGCTCGTCGTCGGATTGCTGTTCGGGATTTTTCCCGAGCTCGATCTGAAACTGGCGGCGCTGTACTACGATCCCGCCACCAAAACGTTTCCGATAAAGCTCGACGCGGTGGCCGGGTTCGCGCGCGATGCCGCGATGTGGATCGCGTGGGCGTTTGCGTTGCCGGCGATCGTGGCGTTCGTGGTGAAACTGCTGCGGCCGGACCGGCCGATGTTGATCCCGGGCCGCGCGGCCCTGTTCCTGCTGGTCACGATCATTCTGTCCGCGGGCATTCTGACCAACCTCACCTTCAAATCCTACTGGGGCCGGCCGCGGCCGGTCATGGTGACCGAGTTCAACGGCCCCTGGCAATTCATGCCGTGGTGGGATCCGCGCGGGGAATGTGGCAAGAACTGCTCGTTCTTCTCCGGCGAGGGCGCCACCGCCTTCTGGACCTTTGCGCCCGCGGCGCTGACGCCGCCGGCGTGGCGGCCGCTGGCCTATGCCGCGGCGACCCTGTTCGGGATCACGACCTCCGTGCTGCGGATGGCGTTCGGCGGGCATTTCTTCACCGACGTCGCGGCCGCCGGGCTGGTGAGCTTTCTGGTGATCTGGTTCGCCTATGCCTTCATTTACCGCTGGCCGGCCACCCGCATGAACGACGCGCAGGTCGAGGCCGGCCTGGCGCGGCTGGCCGCGCCCTGGTCCCGCCTGACGCGGCGCCGGCGCCCGCTGGAATAATCCGTCAGCTGCAAGAATCGCCGCGCCATTGATCGCCGCGCGATTAAACGCGTGCCCGGCAGCGTGAAATTTGGTAATCGCGCAGCCGACCCGCAATCGACATCCGCTACTTCGACCGATTGGAAGCTCTATGAGTACGATCCTGAAAAGCCTGCCCAAAGGTGAAAAAGTCGGCATCGCCTTCTCGGGCGGTCTCGACACCAGCGCGGCGCTGTTGTGGATGAAGCAAAAAGGCGCCCGCACCTTTGCCTATACCGCCAATCTCGGCCAGCCTGACGAGGCCGACTACAACGAGATTCCGCGCAAGGCGCTGGAGTACGGCGCCGAAAAAGCCCGGCTGGTGGATTGCCGCACCCAACTGGTGCACGAAGGTATTGCCGCCGTTCAATCCGGCGCCTTCCACGTCTCCACCGGCGGCATCGCGTACTTCAACACCACGCCGCTCGGTCGCGCCGTGACCGGTACGATGCTGGTGTCGGCCATGAAGGAAGATGGCGTCAACATCTGGGGCGACGGCTCCACCTACAAGGGCAACGATATCGAGCGCTTCTACCGTTACGGCCTGCTGACCAACCCGAATCTCAGAATCTACAAGCCCTGGCTCGACCAGCAGTTCATCGACGAACTGGGCGGCCGGGCGGAAATGTCGGCGTTCATGACCGCCAATGGCTTTGGCTACAAGATGAGCGCCGAAAAGGCCTATTCGACCGACAGCAATATCCTCGGCGCAACCCATGAGGCCAAGGATCTCGAGCAGCTGAACAGCGGCATCAAGATCGTCAATCCGATCATGGGCGTGCCGTTCTGGCGCGACGACTGCGCCGTCAAGGCTGAAAAAGTCACCGTGCGTTTTGCCGAGGGCCAGCCGGTCGCGCTGAACGGCCAGAGCTTCGCCGATCCGGTCGCGCTGTTCCTCGAGGCCAACGCCATCGGCGGGCGGCATGGCCTTGGCATGAGCGACCAGATCGAGAACCGCATCATCGAGGCCAAGAGCCGCGGCATCTACGAAGCTCCCGCAATGGCGCTGCTGCACATCGCCTACGAGCGCCTGGTCACTGGCATCCACAACGAAGACACCATCGAGCAATACCGGATCAGCGGCATGCGTCTCGGCCGGTTGCTCTACCAGGGACGCTGGTTCGATTCGCAAGCCCTGATGCTGCGCGAAACCGCCCAGCGCTGGGTCGCGCGTGCGGTCACCGGCGAGGTGACACTCGAACTGCGCCGCGGCAACGATTACTCGATCCTGAACACCGAGAGTCCCAATCTGACGTATCAGCCGGAGCGGCTGAGCATGGAGAAGGTGGAAGATGCGGCGTTCACGCCGGCGGACCGTATCGGTCAACTGACCATGCGCAATCTGGATATCGCCGATACCCGAGCCAAGCTCAATCTGTACACTGAGACCGGCTTGCTATCGAGCGGCAAAGGCGCCCACATCTTCAAACTCGACAGCGACAAGAGCTGACGCGCGGGGACGCTGGCAGCTCGCGCAACGTCGTTGCGAGGAGCGATAGCGACGAAGCAATCCATCTATCGGCTTGCCGCTGCATGGATTGCTTCGCTCCGCTCGCAATGACGAAACAAAAATGGCCGGGATTTCTGCCGGCCATTTTAATTTCGCGTTTCGTCCAGCCTTAGCGCGGCGGCGCGGTGCCGGGCGGGGGTGGCGGCAGCGAGGCCGTTCCGCCGTTGAGCAGCGGCGTGATGCGGCGGATGGTGACGCGGCGGTTGATGCGGCTGGGTCCGCTCGTCTGTTCCTTCGGATATTGCGAACCATAGCCCTGCGAGGTCAGGTTTTCCGCGGGCACGGCGAACTGCTGCGTCAACAGCTCGGCGGCCGATTCGGCGCGCCGGTCCGACAGCGACAGATTGTCGGTGTCGTTTCCGGTCGCATCGGTGTGGCCTTCGATCAAAAACACCTCGCGCGGATTGCGCTGGATGGCGCGGTTGAGTCCATCCGCGATCACCTGCAGCTTGCTGGCCTGATCCGGTGGAATCTCCCACGATCCCAGTTCGAAGTTGATGCTGTTGAGATCGATGCTCGGCATCAGCTGGCGCACGTTGGGGCTGTAGCGGATTTCGTCCAGCGAATAACGCCGTTCGATCCGGTCCACCGGCGGCGCCAGCATGGTGTCGTAGATCACCTCCGGTGCGGCGTATTCGGAGTCGACGATGTAGCGATCATAGGGAATGCGGACCACCGGCGCCGGCAGGTCGACATAGAAGCCGCCGATCGCTCGGGGATCGCGGTAGCTGTTGTCGATGATGACGATCTCGCGGCCCTGCTGATCGCGCCGGATCCGGCGCAGCATCTCGCCGTCGCGCCCGACCACCGTGATGATCTGGCTGCCGTCGGGACGAATCACGATGGTGCGGGTTTCGCCGCCCACGGTCTGGGTCTGGATGTCGCGCGCGCCGAAGCGGAAGCGATCCTCCTCATTGTGGCGAACGTACTCCTGGCCGCCGGGATCGCGAATGATGACGCGTCCGGGCTCGGTGATGACGGTGCGGCCGCCTTCCTGGACTTCGTGTCGTTCGCTGCGGAATTGATCCATGGTGCGCGGTCCGGCTGCCGGTGCGCCCGCTGAAAGCGCCTTGGTTCCGAGGGCTGGCGGTGGCGGCGGCAATGGCGCGGTGACCTGTGGCGCGCGCTGGAACGCAGGCGCCGCGACCGGTGGCGTGTTTTGCGCCCGGCCGGGAGGCGGCGTGGCGCCCGGCGCAGCTGGAGCAGCACCCGGTGCCGGAGCCGCGGCGTTTGGCGCGCCTGACGGTGGCCCGCCACGCGGCGGCGGCGCGGTCGGAGCTGTCGCGGGAGTGCCTGCGCCAGCCGGCGGCGCAGTTTGAGTCTGCGGCGCAGGGGCCGGGGTTGCGGCCGGCGGCAATTGCTTGGTGCCCGCTGGCGGTGGGGGCGGCGGCACTTGAGTTGGCGTGCCCTTTTGCAACTGGGCTGGCGGGGTCGGCGCAGCCGGTTGCTTGGGCGCAGCAGGCGCCGTCGTTGCGGCCGGTGGTGCCGGCGTTGCGGGCGGCGCCGTGTGGGCCGGTGGCGCCGCGGTCGGGGGAGCCGGCGGAGCGGTATGCACGGGCGGTGCGGCCGCGGGTGGCGGCGGTGCATGCGGGGGCGGTGCAGCGGGCGGCGCCGGATGCGCAGGGGGTGCGGCCGCCGGAGGCGGTGGCGGCGTCGGACGCGGCGGCGGTGCCGCGGCAGGCGGGGGCGGCGGTGCGGGATGCGGAGGAGCAGCCGCAGGCGGGGCTGGACGCGCGGGCGGCGGCGCGCCCTTCGGCGGCGCCTTGGGTTTTCCGTCGGGGCCTAATTCTTCCTTGGTTCCCTGCGCCACAACGAGCGGCGCGTTCTGCGCATGCGATGCGAAGGTTGCGAGCTGCGTCACGGTCAGTGCTGACGTGGCAAGCAGCACGATGCGGAGTTTTGTCATGATGTCCTGGATCCCCGGGAAAAATCTGGCGGCAGGTTGGCGGGAAAGGTTGGCTTTCACCGAAACGTTTCGGTGGGTCGATCAACGGCTAATCATTAGGCCGGATTGTGGCGGGCTACAAAGCGCGAACGCTATTTATTTCGACAGCATAACGGGTTGCATGCGCAATTGTTCATTACGCATTCAGACGATGCCTTTCAAATCGAACTTTTACATTGTCCCCTGTGGCATCTCTGAGGCGCTGGTATGACGATTGCGGTTCGGCCCGGTCAGCAGGCATCGGTTGCAGGCGGAGGTGAGGTCGGACCGTTCGGTCCGCGCAACGGCAAGTCGTCCGGCATCTTGCCGGGCAATTCCTCCGGCCGCGGCGGCTCGCCGGGTTCATGTATCGGGGTGGGCACTTCCGGGCGCGGGTTGCCCGGAGGAATCGCCGGCGGAGGTTCAGCCGGTGTACCCGGCGTTGCCGGCGGGATCTCTGGCGGTTCGATTGGCATCTAGATCGCGACCTTGCGATTGTCGCCGGGATCGAAACGCATGCTGGTCGCCGTCATATTTCGCTCCAATGATTCTGGAGCGATAACGGCTCGGACGCGGCGATGTTCCGCAGCGCGGCGGTCGAGGCGCGACCGAGCCGGTCAAACTATCGCAGATATCCGCTGGTCTATTTCACCAGCCCTTTCAGCGCCGCCAGGATGCGCGTGCCGTTCGGACTGCCGAGCCCGGTGCATGCGTCCCAGCCGGCACCGGCCCGGTACGCGCCGTTGTCGCCTTCGCTGACGTCACGGAGCACGCCGGAGGCCAAATTCTTGTACAGGATCGGATTGAGGAATCCGAGCGGCGTTCCCAGCAACTGGTTGAGACGGGCGATCAGGCCCGCCCACATCGGCGCCGTGGCGCTCGTTCCACCAATGCCGCCGACCGAACCATCCGGCCCGATCACCAGCACGCCCGTATCGGGGTCGGCGATTCCCGAAACGTCGGGCACGCCGCGGCCAATGCGATGTCCGGGATTGACCGACACCGGGACGTTCGCGGCATTCTGATAGGTCGGCAACGCAAACAAATTGCTGATGCCGCCGCCGGTCGCACTGGATGGACCATCGTTCCACACCGTTTCACGGTTGATCACGCCATTCGCGGCGACGACCCGGGTGCCGCCGCAAGCCAATACCCAGGGGCTCGAGGCCGGAAAATCGACGTGCTGCCGATGGTCTTGCACTTCCTCGGTCGAGCCCTGGTCTCCGGCGGAAACGCAGACATTGATTCCCGCCAGCGCCGCGCGCTGCAAGGCTTCGTTCACTTTCATGATCGCCTGCTGGGTCCAGAGGATCTGGCCCGTCGGCCCGTCCTCGGGATTGCCGTAGCTGATCGAGATGACCGACGGCCGGTTCTGCGTCGCGGTCACCGCGCTGGTGAGGGCGTCAACCCAGCCCTGTTCGGTGAACTCGGTGAAGTACATCATGAACCTGGCTTTCGGCGCGATGGCGCCGGCCATGCAGATGTCCAGCAACACCTCGTCGGTTGCGTCGGTCGGCTCGCTGCCGTCGCCGGGCTTGTTGCCCGGACCGTGGACGACGACGTCGGTGATTTTTGGCGGTGCGATGTGAAGCGTATCCTTGAAGTAACTCTTCAGAAGCTTCTGCGTATAGCCGCCAAGCGCCGTCTGTCCGGAATCGCCGAGCGCGCCATTGAACGCGAAGATGGCGATCGTCTGACCGCTGCCGTCCGCATTCGGAAAACTGTAGAAATCCGCGACCTCCGGCGGCAGATAATTCAACGGCTGTGCCGCCCGGGATACGAAGCGATGCCGGCTGCGTCGAAAATAGGGTTTCCCCATCACCCGGTTGTCGAAGCCGAAAACCGCTTCAACGATACCGCGCAATGCGTCCGGGGTGTGGACCGGCCCGACCCTGCCGCGATAGCGGCCGCCCGGATGCTCCCAGATTTCCAGGTCGACACCGAAGGCGCGCGCGGCATCGCCGGTCTTTCCTTCGATCAGAACGCTGCGTTTGACCGTGCTGTCCTCGAGGACCTTCAATTTGTTGGCGGCGGCAAACTTCTTGACGGCGGTGATGTCCTTTGGGTCGGCCTCGAAGGCGCTCAACGACTGGGCGCTTTGCGTCGAATGCATCCACTCGTATGGACTGTGGCCGATTTCCTTGAGCGAGGGGATGTGGGTGTGCGCCGGGCGGGATCGCACATAGACGGTCAGCCGGATCATCTGTTCGGGATCTGCCGGACCGATCACACGGGCATTCGGCAGCGGCAGCCTCTCGCTGCCGGCGACGCGCCGCAGCTTGCCTTGCGAATTGTCTTCGGACGCGGTCGCGAATTGCAGGCTTGGTTTGCGGGCCATGGGGTGCCTCCCTCCGTTCAAAATGACTGACGTGGCGGGATGGTGATCTTGCAACCCAAGGTAAATCGGGTCAATGGCTTTCCGGGCGCGCCAATCGGGGCGTGCGCATTCGTCACGCGGCACGGCGCCGGCGGCGACGCGCTATTCGCGCGCCAGCAGGGTGTTGCTGCGGGTTCTGCCGGTCTCGACATAACCGCGCGCGCGCATGTCGGCGATGCAGTCGTCCAGCCATTCGTTCTTCGACAGGTGTTCGATCACCACCGCCTGCGGCCACAGCGATGGCGGCGCCTCCTTGAAGAAGCCGGTCAGCACGCGATCCTCAAAACCCTCGACGTCGATCTTGAGCGCATCGACCCGCGATACGCCGGCCTCCTCGAGAATCCGCTGCAGCCGCAGCGAAGGCACCTTGATGGCCTTGCCCGAAGCTGTTCCCGACACGATGTGGCTGGCGCCGAGGTTTTCGCCGTCGGTCTCGATCATCAGGTCGCCGTCGGCGGGGCCGGCCGCGGCGGCCACCAGCCTCACCTGTGTGGCGCCGGATGCCGAGTTGTTGAAGGCCAGCCGTGCGTGGGTGACGGGATGCGGCTCGATCGCGATCACCTTGCCTGCAGCGCCGACGTGACGCGCGAGCGGCATCGTGTAGGTGCCCACATTGGCGCCGACATCGACGAACACGCCGCCCGCCGGTGTATGTGCGCGCAAAAAGTCCAGCTCTTCGAGATTGTACTCGGGATTGAACAGCGCGCCGCGCTCGGTGGCGCTGGCCTGATGATAGAATCGGAACGACCCGCCCTGATACTGCGCGTCGAGCGGTCCCGCGCGCAGCAGATTGACCAGCCGCGACAACATCGGCCGAAAAGCGCCACGCTTCAGCCGCGAGCGCTGCGCCAGCGCGATGATTGCGGCCTGGGCGGCATTGGGAGCGAACGCGCCGAACGGCGCGGGGGCAGGATCGTTGTCGGGAGTCACGCGGGGGTCCTCGAAAGACGGCGAAAGCGGCGCATGCATAGCCGGTTTTGCGGATGGGTCCAATGAGGAGTTAGGTCGGCTTTTTCGGCGGTGTTTTGCGCTGGCGCAGGAAACGGCCGAGCAGGCGGCGTTTGCCACTACGGGGAATCAGATCGACGTCACTGACGAGTTTGGCGCCCCCCTTGCGCCGTTCCAGCACAATCTTACGGCTATGGAACGCCTCCAACTCGACGCGATGGGCGACGCTGACGATGGTCGCCCTGGGCAGCTCTTTGGTGACGATCTCCATCATTTTGTCCTGGCTCTTTTCGTCGAGCGCGGAGGTGGCTTCGTCCAGTACGACGATATCAGGGTTGTGCAGCAGCAAACGGGCAAACGCCAGCCGCTGCTTTTCACCGCCTGACAGGGTTTGATCCCATGGCGCCTCCTCCTCGATCTTTTCCTTGAGATGATCAAGCCCGACTTTGTGCAGCGCCTCGGCGATCTGTTCGATGCTCCAGTCCTCGGCGGCGCCGGGATAGGCGACCGCGCGGCGCAGCGTGCCGAAGGGGACATAGGGCTTCTGCGGCAGCATGAACAGCCGCCGATCGGGATGGAAGTTGACGTGCCGCCGCCCCATGGCCACAGTCCGGCGATGGCGCGCACCAGCGTGCTCTTGCCGGTGCCGGATTTGCCGGCCACAAGCAACCGCTCGCCGGCCTCGATCACCACTTCGGTTTCGTCGACCACGGCGGTGCCGTCGTCGAGCGTCACCGACAGGTCGTTCAGGCTGAGCATGGCATCGCCCTCGGTTTCGCCGCGCGTGATGCGGCCGATGCCGTCGCCGCGCTCGGCGCGCTCCAGTCCGTCGAGCGACATCATCAGCGAGGCGATGCGGCGCGCGCAGGCGTTCCAGTCGGCGAGGCGCGGATAATTGTCCACCAGCCAGCCGAATGCGCTCTGCACGATGGTGAAGGCGGATGCGGCCTGCATCACCTGTCCCAGCGTCATGCTGCCGTCGAGAAATTTAGGCGCGCACAACAGCAGGGGCACGACAGGTGCGATCACGCTCGATCCTTGCGAAACCAGCGTCGTGCGCATGTGCTGGCCGGCCAGCCGCGCCCATTGCCGGAGAACCTTTGTAAAGGTCTTGTCGATGCCGTCGCGCTCTTCCTCTTCGCCGCCGAGCAGCGCGATGCTCTCGCCGTTCTCGCGTACGCGGGTAAGCGCATAGCGGTATTCGGCCTCGGCCTGATTCTTGTCTTCGGATATCTGCACAAACCGTCGCCCGATGGTCATGATCGAACCCGAGGCGATGGCGGCGTAGAGCACGGCTGCGATGACGAGAAAGCCGGGAATGGTGATGGTCGATCCCGTAACCGTCACTGTCAGTGCACCGCCGATGGTCCAAAGCACCGCAATGAAGGTCGCGGCCGACAGCAATGCCGAGGTCACGCCGGCCATGAAATCCACCGGCGAATCGGTTGCGATCCTCAAATCCTCGGCAATGCGGTATTCCGGGTTCTGGTGGTCGCCGCTGACCAGATTGAGTTGATAATAGCGGCCGTTGGTCAGCCACCGCGACACCACGGAATTGGTCAGCCATGCCCGCCATCGGCGCTGGATGCCCATCCGCGCGAAAACCTGCGCGACGCCCAGCAACACGCTGCCGATCGCAAGCGGAAAGAACACGGCGGTGAAATAGAATACCGCCGCCGAATCGCGCTTCTCGATGGCGTCGAACATCGCACGGTTCCAGACGTTGATGCCGTACTGAAATCCGACATTGGCGACGATCAGGATCAACAGTCCGATCGAAAACAGCCACGCCAGCCTGTCGCCGCTCTTGCCCCAAAATCCGCGCGCGCTGATCCAGAACCGGATCAGCAGATAGTCCTTGCGCGCCTGCTCGGCCTCCTCCGGCGACCATTCCGGGTCGGGCTCGACGACCTCCGGCGGTGGCGGTTCAATATTGTCGCCGTCCTCGGCGACGACTTCTACGATATCGGCTTTGTTGCCTGAAGCCGCCGATAATTTGTTTGGGAGCGCTTTGGACTTTACATCTGGTTTGGCCATGGCCGGATAACGTGAGGGAAATCAAAAGGTTTCCTGACGTTCCGATGCAGGCTCACGCCGGCGCGGCGTCGCGCTTGACCTTTCGCCAGCGGCCGACCTTCTGCAGCACGCGGGCGAGCTGCTCGATCGAATAGGGCTTTTGCAACAGCTCAAAGCCGTAGCTGCCGTTTTGCGACAGCACATGGCTGTAGCCGCTGGTCAACACCACGGGCAGGTCATGATGGCGGCGGCGGATTTCCTGCGCCAATTCGATGCCACTCATGCCCGGCATCACCACGTCCGAAAACACCACGTCGAAACGGTCGGCATCGCTCATCAGCTCTTCGAGTGCGTGGGTGGCGTTGCCGACCAGCGTGGTGCTGTAGCCGAGCCCGGCCAGCGCGTCGGTCGCGAACTTTCCGACCTCGACATTGTCCTCGACCACGAGCACCCATATCCCCTGGCCATCGACCGGCGGCGCGTGCTCGGCCGCGACCTGCTGCGGCCGGCCGCCGCCCGAGGCGCCGGGCAGGTACAGCGTGAATATACTGCCCTTGCCCAGTTCGCTGGCGACGATCACTTCGCCGCCGGATTGCTTGGCGAAGCCGAATACCTGCGACAGGCCGAGCCCGGTGCCCTGGCCGACTTCCTTGGTGGTGAAAAACGGCTCGAAGATGGTTCCGAACCGGTCCTCGGGGATTCCGATGCCGGTGTCCTCGACGGACACCGCGACATAGCCGTGAGGATTTTTGGATGGTACGGCGGCACCCGGTAGATCGGCGACCACCCGCACCGCAATCGTGAGCCGTCCCGGGCCTTCGATGGCGTCGCGCGCATTGACGGCCATGTTGATCATGGCCGTCTCGAACTGTCCGGCATCGGCATTGATGAAGCAGGGCTCGTCCGGCACATGGAGAACGATCTCGATGCGCGAGCCGATCAACGTGGCGATCATTTCGCCGAGCATGTGCACGCTTTGGCCGACGTCGAACAGCTCCGGCTTCAGGGTCTGGCGCCGCGCGAAGGCCAGCAACTGGGCCGTCAGTTTTGCGGCGCGGGTCACGGTGTCGGAGATCGCCTCGATATAGCGCAGCCGCCGCGGCTCCGGCAGATCCGGCTGCCGCAACATGTCGACGGAGGCGCGGATCACGGTCAGGAGATTGTTGAAGTCATGCGCGACGCCGCCGGTGAGCTGGCCCAGCGCTTCCAGCCGCTGGCCATGCTTGAGCGCTTCCTCGGCCTCGGCGCGCTTGGCGGCTTCGGCATAAAGGTGTTGCGTTCGCCGCAGCGCCAGCGAGAGCAGGAAGAACAACAGCGCGGTGGCTGGCGCCCCGAAGATCAGATGCTGGCTCATGGTCGAGAGCCAGCGCGCCCGTATTGCCGATGTCTCGAAGCCGGCGCTGACGTAAATCGGATATTCGGCGAGCCGCTGGTATCCAAGCCGGCGTTCGATGCCGTCAGCCGGCGACGTCACGGTGATAAGGCCGCCATTTGGCTGTGCCACGAGCTTTCGTCCGACCGGCCCGTTGCGGTCGAGGCGAAAATCCTGGTCGACGGCGGGGAAGCGGGCCAGCACCGCACCGTTGGTCAGGCCGAGAGCAAAGAAGCTGCCGGGTTCGCGGCCGATCCGGGTGTAGAAATTCTCGAAATATTCCGGCAGCACTGAAGCCTGGATCACGCCGGCAAAGCTGCCGTCCTCATTCTCCCGACGCCTGCTGACGCCGAAGAACGCCGAGCCCTGATACGGCGGTCGCGGTTTGAGCGCCTCGCCGATATAGATCCCGATATCGCCGGCGACATGGGCCTTGAAATATTCCCGGTCCGAGAAATCGATATCGGGCGCCGGCACCACCAGGCTGTTGGCGAGCGCATGGCCCCTGGCGTCGAAAATCCAGGTCGATTTCACCTGCGGCAGCGAATCGGCGAGCTGTTTCAGCCGCAGGTGCAGGGCCTCCTCGCGGGAGGCGATGCCGGCGTCGGGAATGCCGCGGATGATCTCGGCGATTTCCGACAGGCTGCGGTCGATGGTCTCGAACACTTTCAGCGCGTGTTCGTGCGCGACATCCAGCGCGCGCTCGATTTCCCGGTCGGCGGTATCGTTGATGGAAACCCAGGAGACGGCGGAGGCAAAGGCGAATAATGCCACCGGGAGGGCCAGCGAGGCGGCCATCATCCATTGCAGCAGTCTCAGCGAATTGCGTTGTGCAGTCTGCACGGGCGCTCCGACTCCGGAAGCTGAGCTTACTGCAAAGCGCCGAAGGGAACAAAGTGCCGTGGGTGAGATGGAACTTCTGCAACTCGTCGTCCCGGCGGAGGCCCTAGGGCATGCACACATCTCTGAGGCTCCATCCAGCAGCGAAGACGTAGAAGTATTCGAGGCCGTGTTTCATGGTGATCGGACCGGGCGGTTTGGATGACGGATAGCCGTCCCATCCGCCTAGACGGCCGATGATCCAGGCCGCCCAGGCAAGGTTGTCGGGTGGATGCGGGTTCTTGAGCCGCTTGGTTTGGGCCTCGAGATTTTGGTTGAGGGCGGCGAGCGTTGCGACCTCGTTGGAATCGAAGGCAAGGCGGACCGGCAGATGGCTTCGGCCATCACGTGCCTGCAGGAGCTGGATGGTGATGACCGCCGCCTTTGCCGCAATCGCGACGAGCTTGAGGAGGCGGTCGGCGGTAGCGATCTGGCTGTCTTCGAGCCTGAAGCCTTGGGTCTTGAGGACGCGGAAGAACTGCTCGATCAGCCAGCGCCGCTTGTACCATTCGACGATGCGCCAGGCTTGTTCTGCATTCGCTACTGGGTGCGTGGTGAGAAGCCGCCAGTGTAGCGGCTCGGTGCCGACATGCGGATCGACCTCACGCACGTCGACCAGGGTCAGCGGCAAGCTTTCAGGCAGATGGCGCAGGAACTTGCTTTGCGGCCTGGCCAGGCTGACCGCGCCGAAGCGAAGTTCGAGAGGCACGACGCGTTCGGGCCGCTGCGCGCGCGCCGGCAGCACGATGGCGCGCTGCTCCACGACCGCCATGGCTTCGCTGGCCGCATACAGGCCGGTCCCGTCCGCGAGCTTGCGCTCATGCATGCTGCGGGCGATCACATGGAAGTGCTGCTCGGCCGCGCTGGCATAAAGGGCGAAGATATCGCTCTCGCGGTCGCCCAGCGCAGTCACCATGGCGGCCTTGGCCAGCAGCGGTTTGGTCGCCAGCGCCGTGGCGATCCAGCGCTGCGATTCCTTGTCCGACAAATCGCGCAGGTCGTGCGAGACGGTACGGCGGCCCTTGCGAGTCCACACCTGACCGCTCAACAAACCAAGACAGCTACCGCTCTCGGCGTCCACCGCCAGCATCGGGTGCAGCAGCACCCCGCGGCCGTTGCCATGACCGATCTCCCCGAGCCCGCGCCGGCGTTTTGCAGTCGTGGCAAAATTGATTTCGCTGGTGTCCTGGATCGCTAGTACATGGCGGCCTTCAGCTGCGGCTACCGTGCCCTCGCTCCAGCTTTCGATCACGCGCTCGGTCGTCACCTTGGCATTGCCAAGGAAGCGGTGGAACTGCACTTCCCGGGCGCGGATGCCTCTTGCCAGCCGCCGCAGGCAGACATCCCTGCTCGCAACCATGCGTTCGACGAGCGCCGCCCCCCTTTATCGAGACGACGATCCCCGAACCGACCCAATGACCAGTCAATTTGCGCCAGCATGTCGACACCCCTGCCAAAAGCCGAAGTGTCGCAATAGAAATCACATGAATTCCTGATTCTGGAATCCCATTTCTGGACCCCGAGTCAATCCGCCGCACCAGATGTGTGCATGCCCTAGACTACTTCCCGGCGCAAAATTGATGCTTTCGAGCCTTTGGTCAACAGCGTTCGGCAAAGAAAAACCCGCCGGGGTGGGCGGCGGGGGTCTGAAGCGAGCAGTAATGGGGGCGAGGCTTACGGGGCAGCTCGCGCGCTCATGACGCGACCGATGTTGAGGAGATTGTCGGAGATCACACCGAGGCCGACCCAACGCTGCATTCCGTCGTCGGACCTGTATCGGCAACGATCGAGGCCATTTCGCCGCTTGACCACACTGATGCGTCCCTCGCATCCGGTGCGCCATTTCTGGCCGTTGCGGAACCAGCGCTTCTTCTGCTCGCGTTTGCGCTCAGGACTCTTGCTCGAGCGATTGGGAATGCACACACGCTTGACACCCATCGCTTTCGCCGCCGCCTCATTCCTGGCGGAATAGAACCCGGCATCAGTCGCCACCAGTCGCGGCACGCGCCCCAGCTTGGCCTGGTGGGCTGCGATGGCTGGGATCAGGAGATCGGAATCATTGGGTCGCCGAGCATAGACTTCATAGTCGACGATGATCTGGTTTTCCGCTTCTTGCAGCTTGATCATCTTGCCGAACTCGTTGGGCTTGCCGGCCTTGCCCTTGCGGATGACCTCGGTCGAGGGCTCGAACACGCTGAGAATCTTGCCTTCGACGTGTGTGTCGCCATGGACGATACGCGCCCGCGTCTGATGCATCACCCGACGAACCAGCGGCAACATCCTGTCGAGCTCCTCGCGCAAACCCTCCAATGCGATCTGCTGCACAACGTCTGCGGACCACTTCACTCGTTCCGATATTTCCTTCGAGAAGCGCTTCGCCTGACCCACCACCCGGCTCGTCGTATCGAGTAACCGGCGATAACGTTGCTGCAACCGGTCCCTATTGAGCGGACCTTTGGCGCGCGCTATTCGCGCGATCTCGAACAGCCGGAATTTCACACTCCGGCTGCGGTCGCGCAGTTTGGTCCCGACCGCGCCCGCGATCTCCGTAATCTTCTTCATGGTGCGGGTCAGCACCCGCACTCCATCCCCCAACAGCGTGCTGTCTGTCGGATGGTGGATGTTGGTTTCCACCACGGTCGTGTCCACGCGCATTCGTCGCCCCGCAACCACACCATTGTGCTGCGCTATTTTCACCAATCGATCGTGGATCTGCCTGAGCGCCCGTGGCCCGACCGCCACGCCCCATCGCCCGATGGTCTTGGCGTCCGGCATCTTCCCGCTGCCCACTCGAGTAAAGTCTCGGTACACGAGGTTGGCGCGCACCTCGCGTTCCAAAGCGGCATAGCTCAGGTTCCGGATGTGCTTGAGGACCAGCAGACGTAACACCACCTCGGCCGGCGTACCGAGCCTGCCGCGGCTACGGCTCTTGGGATGCCGCTTCGCCAGCGCTTCGTAGACCGCCGCCACAATCTCTTCGTCCGCCAGCGCCTGATCGGCATACTCCATCCAGTCTTCGCGCAGATCACTCACTTCCTCGGTGATAAACCCGTCGCCGAAGCTGAGCTGCGCCCGCCGCATCTCAATCATCTCGCCGCCCCGCGCGCCTTCGATGCGGCTCTGGACGTAGCAGCTCATGATTGAGCTCGCAGATCTCCTCGATCGCCTGCTTCAGCTTCTGATAATTGTCGAGCCAGCGGCGAACCTCGGCGACCCGTTCGCGACGCACGCTGAACTGCTGCGTTCGCCCGCCGGCGTATGTCACGGTCAGCACGAACACCTGGTGCCCTTCGCCGCGAGCGCATTTAGGACAGCCCTTGGTATGTCGGACGGTGCGCTCCAGCAACGAACCGCGCAGCAACTCGCCGGTGGCCGGCAGCTTGCCGACGAGCTTGTCGCGCGCTCTAAGGGTTCGCTCACGAATCATTCATAAGAATGAATCAATGGCGGCCAAACAAGTCAAGCGCCGATCCGTTCGACCTTGCAGTTTTCCGCCGATCGGCCGACTCTGAACCCTGACTACGTCCACCTAATTTTGCGCCGGGAAGTAGACTAGGGCTTTCGCCGGGACGACGCCGAGAAATCAATCCGGATCGATAAACTGGTAATCAATTCTGATCCGGCCGTCGTTGGCCAACAAGCAGACGATCAGTCCGGTTGCGGCGACCGCGCCGCCGCCTTTCGGCACCATGCGCCAGTTGAACCTGACCAGGTCCCGCAGCTGCTCGACGCCGCCATTGGGCTCGAACCAGTAATTGCGCTCGGCGACATTGGACTGGTGCGAGGTGGCGACGCGGGTCTCCAGGCCGGCGTGGCCGTGCACCTCGCGCTCCCGGACATAATGGGTGCCATTCTCGATCCAGAGTGCCGCGACCGCGGCGCGGCGGGCGGTTGGATCAGGCTCATTCCAGATCTGGACGTAACGCTTGGCGAGATCTTCTGCGTGGGACATGCGACCTATCTCTTCTCGAATTTTCCGTGCCGGCTGACCGGCGATGGAGGGAGGATAGGGATGGATATCTGGACGTTGAATGGCTATTTGGCCTAGATTATTGTCCAGGCGTCCAGACCAGCGATAGGCAGGGAAGGCCACATGGATCCTCTCGACGATGCATTTTCGGCCATGCGGGTGCGCGAATCGCTCTATGCGCGGGTCGATGCCGGCGCGCCCTGGGCGATCCGGTTCAGGGAAGGCAAGGCCGCGCGATTTGGTCTGGTGATCGCAGGCTCCTGCTGGCTCACGACGGAACAGCCGGCGAAATCGGTCCCGCTCGCCGCCGGCGATTGCTACGTGATCCTGGACGGCTCGACCTACACGCTCGGCGACGATCCGCGTTCGGCGCCGTTGAACTGTTTTGACGTGATGCCAAAACTGGTCGATGGCGCGGTCGGCATCGGTGGCGACGGGCTGGCTGCCACCGTCGTGACCGGATGGTTCGTCTATGACGAACTCGGCGCGCGGCCGTTGACGGCATTGCTGCCGCGCGTGCTGCATACGCGCGTTGATGGCTACCGCACCGAGATTCTGAAGGCGACGCTCGAACTGCTGGCCAAGGAGACCGAGCGCCCCGGCATCGGCTCCGGGGTCGTCATTTCCGGCTTGGCGGATATCCTGTTCGTGCAGGCGATCCGCAGCCATCTCAACCATGTCGATGAGGACGATGTCGGCTGGCTCGCGGCCCTCTCCGACAAGCGCATCGGGGCTGCGATGCGCGCGCTGCACGGCAGTCCGGCTGATACGTGGACCGTGGAGAAGCTCGCGGCGCGCGCCAACATGTCGCGCTCGGCATTTGCCGCGCGCTTCAAGGCCAAGCTCGGCGAGGCCCCGCTGGAATATCTGACGCGCTGGCGCATGTTCCGCGCCGGCGTGCTGCTGCGGCACACCGAGCGCTCGCTGGCCGAAATCGCCAATGAAGTCGGCTATGAGAGCGACGCGGCGCTCAGCAAGGCGTTTCACCGCGTCGTCGGCATGGCGCCCGGCGCGTTCCGCAAGCAGAGCGGTGAGGCGGGCGGAAGGAAAGCGGCCGCCTGATAGCCGGCGTCATCCGGGCGGGGCCAGCGTCAGGCCGGATGCTCCCCGGAGCGTTGCGGCAACAGCAGGATCAACAACACCATGACCATCGCCAGCGACGCTGACGCCGTGTACCGGCTGAGCGCCAGCCCGCCATGGTCGAGCGGCTTGTCGAGGAAATCGCCGACGGTTGCGCCAAGCGGCCGGGTCAGCACGAATGCGACCCAGAACAGCACGGTGCGCGAGGCGTTGGTCCAAAGGTAGACCGCCGTGGTGATCGCAAGCCCGGCCGCAAACACCAACGCACCGCCGCCATAGCCAAGTCCTGTGGAGTCGGCCATCCAGTCGCCGAGCGCGGTTCCGAGAGTCTGCGAAAACATGATCGTGACCCAGTAAAAGGTCTCCGCTTGCCGCGACTTGATCGAGGCGATCGAAACCGTTCCCGTCGTGCGATACCAGATCGCCAGCGAAAACATCAGCAGCGCGGCGAGCAGCGAAGAGCCGCCGAGATAGCCGATCCCGAGCGATCGATCGACAAAATCGGCGAGCGTGGTTCCAACCGTGGTGGTGGCGACAATCACCGCCCAGTAAAGAAACGGATGGAAACGCCTCGCACCCATCTGCGCGGCCACGGCGGCGGCGAAAATCGCTGCAAAGATCGCCGTTCCGACCAGATAGCCGAGATTCATCGACATCGTCACGGCGTCGCCGCCGGTCTCGCCGAGAGTCGTCGCTAGAACTTTGACGATCCAGAAGCCCAGGGTGACCTCAGGAACCTTGCTGGTCTCTTCGCTGGAGATCAGCTGGTTGTAATATTGATCCATGCCGTTTCACTTCCACTTTCACTTGGCGGCGACGGCGGCGTTTTGTTGCCGCACGTCAGCCGCGCTTTGTACATGTTGGGATGCGCGCTTTGCGCGTCAGGATTTTGCCGCTGAGTCCATGATCGATAACAATTCCGCGACCGCCTGCTTGCATTTGGCGGCGTCCGGCGTGCTGGCGCGAAGCGCTTCGAGCGCGCGGTCGATGGCCTTGTCGACGGTGTGCCAGTCGGCGGCAGCGCGTGGTTTCAACGCGGCCTCGGCATCATCCCACTGCGTTTCGAGATCCTTGATGCGGGTCTTTGCGCCGGCCAGATCGCCCTTGTCGACGAGCGCGGAGACGTCGACGACGATAGTGCGGAACGGCGTCAGGTCACCAAGTTTTGACGACATCGCCGCTTCCGCGAGCGGCACGAACGAGATGTGTCCGCTTGCCTGCAGGCGTGGCTCGCCGGTCGAAAGCGCCAGAAGACCGACGGTCAATGCCAGGATTGTTCGGTTCATGGGTGTTCTCCTCGTGATCTGCCCGCGCGGAGTCGCCGGGCTTTGGGTGGAATTGGCTTCGTGTGAAAACTGGATTGGAAATCATCGCGCCGGATCGGGCTTGGCCGCGCGGTCGCCTTCAAACGTCACCCAGACCACGAGCGCGACGATGACGGTCAGGAATGCGATGCTGGTGTAGATCGTGCCGAGACCGGCGCCGCCATAGCCTCTCGATTGCGACAGCAAATCGCCGAGCGATGCACCGAGAGGGCGGGTAAGGATATAGGCCAGCCAGAAGGTGAGAACCGGATTGGCGCCGAGATACCAGGCGGCGGCAACTAGTGCGATCAGGGCGCCGAACACGATGACGCCGAGCCGGAAGCCGAGGCCTAGGGCCTCCGTGGCGAGGTCGCCGGCCGCCGTTCCGAGCGCAAAGGTGAAGAGAATGGCGAGCCAGTAGAACAGCTCGCGCCGCGTGGTGACGATGGTGTGGATTGAGAGCGTTCGCTCGACGCCGTACCAGACCGCGAAAGTGACGGCCAACGCACACGCGAACGCGGCGGTGCGGAGATAGAGGCTGATCTCGAGCTTGTCGGTCAGCAAATCGGTGATTTGCGTGCCGACGACGCTGACCAGCACGACTGTGAGCCAATAGATCCAGGGAACGTAGCACTGTGCGCGAAGCTGCAGCGCCAGGGCTGCGGCAAGCAGGATGACCATGTTCGCGGCGGTCACGCTTGCCCCGAGGCCGACATGCACGGCGAGATAATCGGCGCCGGTCTCGCCGACGGTGGTCGAGAGAATCTTGATGATCCAGAAGATCGCCGTGACTTCCGGGACCTTGTTGAGCATTTGTCGCAAACGCGGGGATGCGATGGCGGGCAAATGAGGCCTCCTCGAAGGCAATTGCGGATGGCGCGAAGCCGATGCCGGACCATCGCCAGCTCGACTTAGGTGCGGCTTAGGAGCAGAGCCCTCCAAAGCCGCGGCAAATGCGTGCCGGCGATGCGAAAACGCCGGCTCGCGCGTTCTAAGTCTGCGCTAAGTCGGGGAAGCCACAGTTGATCTCGGTGCCGGCATGCGGGTTTTGCTGATCGAGGACGACAAGATGATCGGGGCGGCGGTCGCGCAGGCGCTGCGGGACGCCGCCTATGCGGTCGATTGGGTGACCGACGGCGAGACCGCGATCTATGCCGCCGAGAACGAGGCGTACGAAGTGGCGCTGCTGGATCTTGGGCTGCCGGTCGCCGGCGGCCGCGAGGTGCTGCGCCGGATTCGCGGGCTCGGCCGCAAGCTGCCCGTCATCATCGTGACCGCGCGCGACGGCGTCGAAGACCGCATCGACGGCCTCGATCTCGGCGCCGACGACTATCTGGTCAAACCGTTCGCGATTCGCGAATTGCTGGCGCGCATGCGCGCGGTGCTTCGCCGTGAAGGCAGCGGCTCGCCGGCCGTCCTCAGTAATGGCAACCTCCGGCTCGATCCGGCAACACGGGAGGCTCAGTTCTCCGGCGAGACGTCGCTCCTGACTGCCCGCGAGTTCGCCTTGCTGTCTGCGCTATTGACGCGGCCGGGCACCATCCTGTCGCGCAGCGAGCTTGAACGGCAAATCTACGGCTGGAATGAAGAGGTCGAGAGCAACGCAATCGAGTTCCTGATCCATACCATCCGCAAGAAGCTCGGAGCTGCGGCCATCCGCAACGTCCGCGGCGTCGGCTGGATGGTGGACCGTCCGTCATGACGAGGTCGCTGCGCGCGCGCCTGTTCATCGGCTTGACCGCCGTCATCCTGCTGGCGGGCTGCGTCGGTGGTGTGTTTGCCTATGTCTGGGCGTTCGACGAAGCGATCGAGATGCAGGATTCCGTCCTGATCCAGCTCGGCAGCCTGTTGCAGAACGGCAGCGTCAAAAGCGACCAGTCGTTGCGCGGCGTCGACAAGGACGCCGAGGTCGAAATCATGGAGTTGGGGATCGCGACCGCGCCGCGCGGCTCGGCCGAGGATCGCCAGCTCTGGCGCTTGCAGGACGGCTTGCACCTGGCGGCGCGCCAGGACGGTTCGATGCGGATGCTGTTGCGGACGCGGCCCGATGGAAGCCGGTTTGCCGTGACGCAACGCACCGCGATCAGAGACGAGATCGCACGCGACATGGCGCTGCGCACGCTGTTGCCGATCGCAGCCCTGATTCCGGGCCTGTTGCTGGTTACGGCTTTGGTGATCGCGCGGTCGCTGCGTCCGATGGTCCGGCTGGCGGAAGATCTCGACGCCAGGCCCGCCGACGACATGGCGCCGCTGCCGCTGGCGGGGATGCCCAGCGAGCTCCATCCGTTCATCGCATCGATCAACGGGCTGCTGGAGCGCATGAAACTAGTGATGGATCAGCAGAGGCGTTTCATCGCCGATGCCGCCCACGAACTGCGGACGCCCATCACCGCGCTCAGCCTGCAGGCCGAAAATCTTGCTCCGGTCGATCTGCCCGCGGAAGCGCGCGAGCGTCTCGTCGCGCTCAGCGAAGGCATGCGCCGCACCAAGCACCTGCTCGAACAATTGCTGGCACTGGCGCGGCATGAGGCCGCGTCGTCCAGTGAAGCCGCGCTGGTGCCGCTCGACCGCGCCGTCAAGGATCTGGTGGCCGATCTGCTGCCGGATGCCGCGCGCAAGGGCATCGATCTCGGTTTCGAGATGATCGAGCCGGTCGCGACCACGGGTGAACCCGTGATGATCACAGCGATGATCCGGAACCTGCTCGATAATGCGGTGCGCTTCACGCCCAGTGGCGGCCGCGTCGATATCGGGGTCTTTCGCGAGGACAATGATGCCGTCATCCAGATCGAGGATACCGGGCCGGGCATCCCGTCAGACGAGATCGATCGAATTTTCGAGCCGTTCTTCCGCGGCAGCCGGCCGGGCGAGGAGGGGACGGGCCTCGGCCTGTCGATCGTGAAACGAACCGTCGACCGCCTCGATGGATCGGTGCAGCTCGAAAATATCAGCGGTGCCGGGCAAACCGGGCTGAGGGCGACGGTGCGTCTGCGCGCGGCCGATGAATAAAGATTATTTTTTGTTTTGACGCGTTTTCTTTACGCGAACCGGCGGCCACTTCGCTTGAAAACGCTTTAGATCTGCCGCTCGACCATCTTCAGCTTGAGTTCGGCGATCGCTTCCGAGGGATTGAGACCCTTCGGGCAGGCCTTGGCGCAGTTCATGATGGTGTGGCAGCGATAGAGCCGGAACGGGTCTTCGAGATTGTCGAGCCGCTCGCCGGTGGCCTCGTCGCGGGAATCCTTGACCCAACGCGTCGCCTGCAGCAGTGCGGCGGGGCCGAGGAAGCGCTCGCTGTTCCACCAATAGCTCGGGCACGAGGTCGAGCAGCACGCGCACAGAATGCACTCGTAGAGCCCGTCGAGCTTTTCACGGTCCTCGTGGCTCTGCTTCCATTCCTTTTGCGGCGTCGGCGTCGTCGTCTTCAGCCATGGCTCGATCGAGGCATATTGCGCGTAGAAATTGGTCAGGTCGGGCACCAGGTCCTTGACGACAGGCTGGTGCGGCAGCGGATTGACCTTCACGGCGCCGCCGGACGCCACGTCGTGCATCGATTTGGTGCAGGCCAGCGTGTTCTGGCCATCGATGTTCATGGCGCAGGAGCCGCAGACACCCTCTCGGCAGGAGCGGCGGAAGGTCAGCGTCGGATCGATGTGGTTCTTGATCCAGATCAGGCCGTCCAGCACCATCGGCCCGCAATCATGGATGTCGATGTGATAGGTGTCGACGCTCGGGTTTTTGCCGTCGTCCGGATTCCACCGATAGACCTTGAACTCGCGCGTGTCGGTCGCGCCTGATGGTTTCGGCCAGGTCTTGCCGCCGGTGATCCTGGAATTTTTCGGAAGCGCGAATTCAACCATGCTTGCAAGCCTTCGCTGTCGTTATCAGTACACCCGCGCCTTCGGCGGGATGTACTGAACGTCGTTCGTCATCGTGTAGTCGTGCACCGGGCGATAATCGATGGCCGACTTGCCGCCATCGTCCATCCACGCCAGCGTATGCTTCATCCAGTTCTTGTCGTCGCGCGTGGAGAAGTCCTCGCGGGCATGCGCGCCGCGGCTCTCGGTGCGGTTGGCCGCTGAGTCCATCGTCACCACCGCCTGCACGATCAGATTGTCGAACTCGAGGGTTTCGATCAGATCGGAATTCCAGACCAGCGAACGGTCGGCGGTGGAAACGTCGCCGATGCCGCCATGCACCTTGTGGATCAGGTTCTGGCCTTCGTTCAGGATCTCGCCGGTGCGGAACACCGCGCAATTGCTCTGCATCACATGCTGCATGCTGTCGCGCAGCTTTGCCGTCGGCGTGCCGCCGGAGGCATAGCGGTAGTGATCCAGCCGCCCGAGCGCCTTGTCGGCGGAGCCCACCGGCAGTTCCGGCTGCTTGCCGTTCGGCGTCAGCTTTTCCGCGCAGCGCAGCGCCGCGGCGCGGCCGAACACGACGAGATCGATCAGCGAATTGGAGCCGAGCCGGTTGGCGCCATGCACCGAGACGCAGGCCGCTTCGCCGAGCGCCATCAGGCCCGGCACGGTGGCGTTGTCGTCGCCGTTGCGCTTGGTCAGCACCTCGCCGTGATAATTGGTCGGGATGCCGCCCATGTTGTAGTGCACGGTCGGCACGATCGGGATCGGCTCGCGGGTGACGTCGACATTGGCGAAGATCTTTGCCGATTCGGTAATGCCGGGCAGCCGCTCCTGCAGCACCTTCGGATCGAGATGATCGAGGTGCAGGTAGATGTGATCTTTCTTCTTGCCGACGCCGCGGCCTTCGCGGATCTCGATCGTCATCGAGCGCGAGACCACGTCGCGCGAGGCGAGGTCTTTTGCCGACGGCGCATAGCGCTCCATAAAACGCTCGCCCTCGGAATTGACGAGATAGCCGCCCTCGCCGCGCGCGCCTTCGGTGACGAGGCAGCCCGAGCCGTAAATGCCGGTCGGATGAAACTGGATGAATTCCATGTCCTGCAGCGGCAAGCCGGCGCGCAGCACCATGCCGCCGCCGTCACCGGTGCAGGTGTGCGCCGAGGTGCAGGACGCATAGGCGCGGCCGTAGCCGCCGGTAGCGAGGATGGTGGTCTGGGCGCGAAAACGATGCAGCGTGCCGTCGTCGAGCTTGAGCGCGACCACGCCGCGGCAGACGCCCTGGTCGTCCATGATCAGGTCGATGGCGAAGAACTCGATGTAGAATTCCGCGGCGTGGCGCAGCGCCTGGCCGTACATCGTGTGCAGCATGGCGTGGCCGGTGCGGTCGGCGGCCGCGCAGGTGCGCTGCGCCTGGCCCTTGCCGTAGTCCATGGTCATGCCGCCGAACGGGCGCTGATAGATCTTGCCGTCCTCGGTGCGCGAGAACGGCACGCCCCAATGCTCGAGCTCGTAGACCGCCTCGGGCGCGTTGCGCACCATATATTCGATCGCGTCCTGGTCGCCGAGCCAGTCCGATCCCTTGACGGTGTCGTACATATGCCAGCGCCAATCGTCCGGATGCATGTTGCCGAGCGAGGCCGAAATGCCGCCTTGCGCCGCCACCGTGTGCGAACGGGTCGGAAACACTTTGGTGATGCAGGCGGTGCGCAGGCCCGCCTCAGAGCAGCCGACTACGGCGCGCAGGCCGGCGCCGCCGGCGCCGACGACCACGACGTCATAGGTATGATCTTCGATCGGATAGGCTTTTCCGTTGGTGGCGGGACCGCCGCTGCCATTCGTTGCCTTGCCATTGCCATCAGCGGCCATGCGCTAAACTCCCGATGACAGTTTGAGAATCGCGTAGATCGAGGCCAGCGCCACCGCGATGCAGAAGAAATTGTTGGCCATCACGCAGGCGAGCTTCATCTTCTCGCTATGCACATAGTCCTCGACCACGACCTGCATGCCGATCTTCATGTGCCAACAGCTGGCGATGATGAACAGCAGCATGATGATGGCGATCGGGAGCGAGCCGAGGATTTCCTTGGCGCCGGCCTGATTGCGCCCAAGCAGCATCAGCACCACGACGATGACCGGCACGATCAGCAGTGTCATCGCTACCGCGGTGAGGCGCTGGCGCCAGAAATCGCTAGTGCCGGAATGCGAGGCGCCGAGGTTGCGGACGCGCGCCAGCGGTGTGCGCATCGAGGGAGAATTTGGCGCGCTCATCGTCCGCCTCCGATCGTGTAGGCGACGATCCACACCAGCACCGTCAGCGAAATGCCGCCGATCAGCGCGCCCCAGGTCAGCGCCTCACGTTCGCTCGCCTTGAAGCCGTAGCCGAGATCCCAGACGAAATGGCGGAGCCCGCTGAGGAGGTGATGCAGCAGCGCCCACGTATAGCCGAACAGGACCAGCCGCCCGATGATGCTGCCGGCAAAGGCCTGGACATGGGCGTAAGCGGTGGGGCCGGAGGCCGTTGCGATCAGCCACCAGGCCAACAGCAAGGTGCCGAAATACAGCGCCAGGCCGGTAGCACGGTGGACGATGGACAGCGCCATCGTCAGGGTCCAGCGATAGATCTGCAGATGTGGAGAAAGCGGTCGTTCGATCCTGGCGGTCATCGGCGGCTTTTGACGGTTCGCGGGGCCGCGGATGGGCCCTTTGGGGATCGCGTTTGATGAATCCTATTTACGTAGTCGAAACAGCCAGCGCAACGACCAAATGCCAGGAAATCGAACTCGCATTCATTACTAGATAGGGGGCGAAGCGAAATCGGTCAGCGGCTTGGTATACCAAGCGCGCGGGGCTTGATTGAAAGACCGAAATCTCAGTTCTGTTATTGCCTCGGGCGCGCCGCTTCAGGCATGGCAAATGGGTCGGCGTCACGCCATCGTTCGACGAGATAATCAACGAATGCACGGGCCTTCGGCGATGTCAGTCGCGCAGGCTGAAACAGCAGATGGATCGGGGCCGGCGGCGGCTCGTACGGGACCAGAACGGGCCGCAGGCTGCCCGCCGCAATGTCGGCCTCCACCTGCCAGTATGGCACCCTTACGATCCCGGCGCCCTCCTTGGCGGCCGATACCAGGGCGTCGAGGCTATTCACCCAGAGCCGACCCGATATGCGGATTTTGCGCGCCGGTTTCGCGCCGTCCTTGAAGCGCCATTCGGCACTCCCCGGCGTATCCGAAAATACCAGGCAATCGTGGTGCTGTAGCTCGGAAGGCAGCTTAGGGATGCCGCGGCGCTGCAGATAGGCCGGCGCCGCGCAGTGGACCATCCGCAAGTCGGCGAGCTTGCGCGCGACCAGTTGCGAATCCGGCAAGTGCCCGACGCGCAGCGACAAATGAATGTCCTCTTCGACCATGTCGACGGCGCGGTCGGTCAGCAAGAGATCCACCGTCAGCGATGGATAGCGGCGCAGGAAGTCGGCCAGCAGCGGCGCGATCAGCAAGCGGCCCATCAGGGTCGGCGCGCTGATGCGAATCCGCCCGGCCGGCGCCTGGCGGCCGCGCGACAACATCGCCTCGAGTTCGCCGACTTCGCCGAGGATCGCCCTGGCGCGCTCATAGAGGATGCGTCCATCGTCGGTCAGCGCCAGATGGCGCGTCGTCCGCAGCAGCAAGGGCATGCCGAAATGCTGCTCCAGCGCCGAGATCTGGCGGCTGACCGATGTCAGCGAGTTCGGCAGCGACCTGGCCGCCGCCGACAGGCTGCCGGCATCGACCACCCGCACAAAGGTCGCCATGGCCACGAGCCGGTCCAAAATAGCTATCCTTCCGTTTTTCGCAAGCAATCTTACCGATATGAAAAGCTACCGTCATATTCGGCAAGGGTCTAGCCTGCCGAGAATCTCCACAACTCCGGGAGTTTGACATGGCTTCGATGTTCAGGGATTCCGGCCGCGGCGCCGCCGATCGGTTGACCTGCCCATTGGCGTTTTCGGCGGCGGGATTACTCGCCAATTGCCTCGCGCTGGCGCTGCAGGGTGACCCGTCGCTGGATGCACTTAGGGCTTGCTTGATCATGGGTGCCGCGCCGATCGCGGCATTGGTGAGCTTGCGAATTTATCGGTAAAGCGTTGGGCCTTGGTGCCCTTAAGACGGATGCGGGAATGATGATGGCCGGACTCAATCCCGCAGAACTCGCCGAGCTGGCGCTGATGCTGGTGATGGTCGGCGCGCTATCAGGGTTTTTCGCCGGCATTTTCGGCATCGGCGGCGGCGCGGTGCTGGTGCCGGTGTTTTATGAATGCTTTCGGCTCGCCGGCGTGCCGCTGGAAGTGCGGATGCCGCTCTGCATCGGCACCTCGCTCGCCATCATCATCCCGACCTCGATCCGCTCGTTTCGCGCCCATTACGCGCGCGGCGCGGTCGATATGGACATTCTCAAATCGTGGTGGGCGCCGATCGTGATCGGCGTCGTCGCCGGCAGCGTCATCGCGCGCTCCGCGCCGGAGCGGCTGTTCAAGATCGTGTTCGTGATGGTGGCCTGGTCGGCGGCGGCAAGGCTGCTGCTGGCGCGGGACAACTGGAAATTCGGCGATGATGTCCCGACGGGGCCGCTGATGCGGCTGTACGGCTTCATCGTGGGATTGCTGTCGACCTTGATGGGCGTCGGCGGCGGCCTGTTCTCGAATCTCCTGATGACGTTTTACGGCCGGCCGATCCATCAGGCAGTCGCGACCTCGTCGGCGCTCGCAGTCCTGATCTCGATCCCCGGCGCGCTCGGCTACGTCTATGCCGGCTGGCCCGCGGCCGCGCGCTACCCTGATGTCGCAGCCCTGCAATTGCCGTTTGCGCTCGGCTATGTCTCGCTGATCGGCGCGGTGCTGGTCATGCCGACCAGCCTGTTGACCGCCCCGCTCGGCGTGCGCGCCGCGCACGCGCTGTCGAAGCGCAGGCTGGAGATGGCGTTCGGCGCCTACCTGTTTATTGTCGGCAGCCGGTTCGTGATCAGCCTGATCTGAGAGACGAAGCGTGTCGGCAGCGGCCGTCTTAATCCTTCAATCGTACCTCGCTATGGAACCACATTCGGAGATCGCCGATACCCTCGATCCGATCGGAATCGGATAGCACTTGCAGTCGTGCAGCGATCACCTCGTCACGGATTGGCATGTCGAGCTCGTTGCAGCGCATAACGGCTTGAATGACGATCTTGGCGGTCTTTTGCCACATCGGACGCAACATCGGGAAAATGATGCCGTCGAGATCAGAACTCGGTCATCGTGGAGGGGAGGTGGACCTGATCCCATCTGAGTTCGCTGCTGATGGTTGCGACTTGCTCGTCAAGAAGAGGCGGCTCAATGTCCGGAAATTGATCATGAATTGGCGCAAGTAGCTTCTGCTGCAAGGCCGCGACGACTTCCCGAAGCAAGCCATCGAATCTTAGCCGCTCTTCTTTGCCGAGGCCGGCGATAGCCATACACGCATCGTCCAGTGCAATATGAGCGTCAAGTATGTGTTCTTGAATACGGACGGCTTGCTGGCGGTTCATGAGTTAACTCGCTATGCCTCGCGCTGCTACTTCCTGGTATAAATTTCCTTATAGGTATCCCGCAAAATATTTTTCTGCACCTTGCCCATGGCGTTGCGCGGCAGATCGTCGACGATAAAGACGCGCTTGGGCATCTTGAATTTCGCCAGCCGCCCGTCGAGCGCCTTCAGCACCGAACTCTCTTCGACATCAGCACCCTTGTTGCAGACCACCACTGCGGTCACGCCTTCGCCGAAATCGGCATGCGGCACGCCGATTACCGCCGATTCGACCACGCCCGGCATGGCGTCGATCTCGCTCTCGATCTCTTTCGGGTAGACGTTGAAGCCGCCGGATATCACGAGATCCTTGCCGCGGCCGAGGATGTGCACATAGCCTTGGCCGTCGATCTTGCCGAGATCGCCGGTGATGAAGAAGCCGTCGTCGCGGAATTCGGCTTTTGTCTTTTCCGGCATCCGCCAATAGCCCTTGAAGACGTTGGGGCCCTTGACCTCGATCATGCCGATGGCCTCACGCGCCAGTTCCTTGCCGGTTTCGGGATCGGTGACGCGCACAGTGACGCCGGGCAGCGCGTGGCCGACCGCGCCGGGCACCCGGTCGCCGTCATAGGGATTCGACGTGTTCATGTTGGTTTCGGTCATGCCGTAGCGCTCGAGCACGGCGTGGCCGGTGCGCGCGGCCCATTCGCGGTGGGTGTCGGCGAGCAGCGGCGCCGAGCCTGAAATGAACAGCCGCATGTGCTTTGTCGACTCTTTGTTCAACGCCGTGCTCTGCAGCAGCCGCGTGTAAAATGTCGGCACGCCCATCAGCACGGTGGCGCGCGCCATCAATTTGATGATCGCTTCTGGATCGAATTTCGGCAGGAAGATCATCGAGGCGCGCGCGAACAGCGTCACGTTGCTGGCCACGAACAGGCCGTGGGTATGATAGATCGGCAGCGCGTGAATCAGCACGTCATCCTCAGTGAAGCGCCAATAGTCGACCAGGCTGTAGGAGTTCGATGCGAGGTTATCGTGGCTGAGCATCGCGCCCTTGGAGCGGCCTGTCGTGCCGGAGGTATAGAGGATCGCGGCGAGGTCGTCGTCGGCGCGGGGCACGGTGTTGAATTCGGTGCTCGCCGTGGCGGCTGCGTCGGTCAGCGATCCCTTGCCGTCGGCGCCGAGCGTTTCGACCTTGGCGCCGACCTTTGCGGCGATCGCGCCGATGCCTTCCGCCTTGGCGGGGTCGCACACCACCAGCGACGGTTCGGCGTCGCCGATGAAATAGTCGAGTTCATTGAGCGTATAGGCGGTGTTGAGCGGCAGGTAGACCGCACCCGCCCGCACCGTGCCGAGATACAGCACCAGCGCCGGCACCGATTTCTCGGTTTGCGCCGCAACCCGGTCGCCGGGCTTGACGCCGCGGGAAACCAGCACATTCGCCATCTGTCCGGCGCGGGCGATCAGATCGGCATAGCTGATGCGTTGGCCGTCGTGGGTTTCGATCGCGAGCCGCGTGGGGTCATCGAGGCTATCGAACAGGCGGCAAAACAGGTTGGCGTTGGCGGTCGTGTTCATGCATCATTCCCTGAGGGGCGACTGAGCGCTGCATTAGCAAAAACGCCCTTCAAAAAGCAACGGAGACAGTTTGCATGACAAATAATGGGAAACGGGTGGCCTGGGTGACGGGCGGCGGCAGCGGAATCGGTGAATCCGGGGCGGAATTTCTGGCGGCGGACGGCTGGACCGTGGTGGTTTCCGGTCGCCGCAAGGCGGAGTTGGACCGGGTGGTGGCCAACATCACCCAAAAGGGCGGCAAGGCCGAGGCGATCCCGCTCGACGTCAGCAGCAAGGCCGACGTCAACAAGGCGGCCGAGCAGATCGTTGCCAGGCACGGCCGGATCGACCTTCTGGTCAACAGCGCCGGCATCAATGTGCCGAAGCGCAGCTGGGCCGACATGGAACTGGAAGGCTGGGACAAGCTGGTCGAGATCAATCTCAACGGCGTGTTGTATTGCATGCGCGCGGTGCTGCCGGCGATGCGAAAACAAAAGGACGGCTGCATCATCAATGTGGCGTCCTGGGCCGGCCGTCATGTATCCAAGATGCCGGGCCCGGCCTACACCACCACAAAACATGCGGTGCTGGCGTTGACCCATTCCTTCAACATGGACGAATGCATCAATGGGCTGCGCGCCTGCTGCCTGTCGCCCGGCGAAGTCGCGACCCCGATCCTGAAATTGCGGCCGGTGGTGCCCAGCGAGGCCGAACAGGCCAAGATGCTGCAGCCCGAAGATTGCGGCCGCACCATCGCCTTCGTCGCCAGCATGCCCGCGCGGGTGTGCATGAACGAGATTTTGATCAGCCCGACGCACAATCGCGGGTTCATTCAGACGCCAGGGAGCAGGGATTAGACGGCGTTGCGGAATCTACCATCATTGCGAGCGGAGCGAAGCAATCCATCGCGCCGTGCGGAAGTGTGGATTGCTTCGTCGCTTTGCTCCGCGCAATGACGTCAGGACGCTGTTTCCAGTCGCTGGATTGGAGCCGTAGGCGTAATCCGCTGTTCTCGCGATACGGCGATATGCCATGCGTCCTGGTGATCTCGCCGCCGCCGGCGACGGCGAGATAATTGACGTATTGAAGGTGTTCACGGCGGGCCGCCGTTCTAGGGGGAAACGCGCTCCCAATCCAGAAAATCGATTTCGCCGAAGGACAGAGGCGGCTCGTTGAGGAACAACACCAGCCGCAGGCCATCGGTCACATAGGGTTCGCCGGTGAGATTTACCCGTGGGTCTGGCATGGACGATACGCCCACGCCACGCACAAACCCAAAGCGTGAAACAGCTCGCGACAAGATCAGGTCCTGCATCAGATAGAAGCGGTCCTGATCCACCTCCGGGCTGATGACATGGGTCGTCAGATACCAGGATTGCGTCGTCAGCTTGATGCCGATGTCGCGACTGATCTGGCCAACCCACACCTGAAGCCCGTCAATCGTGAACGGGGCCAGCCACAACCGCAGATGATTCCGTTGGCTGACGGTGTTGCGCGCTTTCTGCAACGCGACATCCTGCCGGCGCCCAAACACATATAGCGGACTGACCGGTGCGTTGAGATATTCGGTGCCGAACAGGAAGGCCCGTATGGTGCGGTAAGTGCTGTGGAGATCGAACGGCTCGTCCAGCCTCCAGCCGCGCTCGATGAAGGAAAACAGCGCGTCAATGCCGCGCCCAACGATGACAAGATTGAGCGGATCTCCGTCGACATTGCCAGCCTCGTTGACAACACAACAGCGCACTTGCGCCAGCTTTTCGCGCAGTGTCGCGAGATCGACGGCTTCTACCGTGCCAGGCGGATAAATGCTTCCAAAGTCGACCTTTTCGATCGCGTATGAGGGACGGCCGATCGGCAGCACGAACCTGAACCGAAGCATCTGCCGATCGGTCTCGAACCCGACCTCGAACAGCTTCAAACCGCCTTCACGGTGCGTGAAGACGAAGCCCGCACCCGTCTGGTTTGGCGGGATCACATCGGGCATCGGAGCTTGCGTTACCACCGATGCAATCGATGCATTACTACTGCCGCTCAGCCACCAGGAGCGAAGTAGCCGTTCGACTTCCGGGGCCGAGAAATAATTCGGGTCGGTGACAATCGGCAGAAAGCGCAGCCGCAAATCGCCGGCGTTTTCCACGCTCAGCCAAATGACCTGGATGCCATGGTTAGCCAGCGATGCGCCGAAATATCGTTCACTTTCGTCGTCGGTCAACACCGTAGCGCGAACGCTCACTGCGCCTTGCTGGCGAAGCTCGGTGCGGTACTTAAAGGGCTGCTCCGCGGTCAGGTCAGGACCACCGTCGCCGGACCGACTGAATGCCGCAAACAATGAAAGCAGCACCACGGCTATGAACGGCCCGCGCCATTTTTTCATGATAAGTCAACCCGACCCAGCCCATTCACGCTGACCTGACAGCTTTCAATTTCCTCATGAATGCCGCGCGGGCTCCATTGATCCAGGTCAACGTGGCCGCGCCTAAATGTCCCGCTTTGGGGCGGCAGGTCCGGACGCCGGCAATCTGACGTCAGCCGTCGCCATATCGCGCGAGCGTGATTATTCGAGACTCGACGGATGGCGCGTGCCCATGTCACAACGCAACCGGCCGATGCGGCGTCAGAGACCGTTTCTCCGTCATCGCGCCGGCGTCGAACAAAAATAATCGGCCTCGGGAGAGCTGCGCGGGTGCTACCCGGGCCATGCGCGACAGGGAGGCTTCCATGATTAGAAGGGCCGCCGGAATTGTCTTCACCATTGGCGTTGTGGTTGCTGCGTTGACCGACGCGGCGAGCGCACAAAATTCGGCAGCGAGTGCCGCCCTCGACACCAGCCTGCGCGGCGCGGTGGAGCGCAAGGACGTCCCGGGCGTGGTCGCGCTGATCACCAATCGCGAGCGCGTGCTTTATCAGGGCGCCTTCGGCGTCGCCGACGTCGCGACCGGACGCCCGCTTACCTCAGACGCGCTGTTTCGTATCGCCTCGATGACCAAGCCGGTCACGTCGGTGGCCTTGATGCAGCTGGTCGAACAGGGGCGCCTCGGTCTCGATGACGCGGCCGAAAAATACCTGCCGGAGCTGGCGGGACTGAAGGTCATCGAATCGTTCAATGCTGCGACCGGAGACTATACGCTCCGGCCGCCATCGCGGCCGCCGACGGTCAAGCACTTCCTGACCCACACGTCCGGCCTGGCCTATCCGTTCACCAGCGCGATCTGGCGCGATTTCAAGCCGCGCGCCGGCGAAGCCTATCCGTTCGGCGGACCGCTGCTGTTTGATCCCGGCGAGCGCTGGCACTACAGCACCAGCACCGACGTCGCAGGCCGCCTGGTCGAGGTGGTGTCCGGCCAAAAACTCGAGGATTATTTCCACGAGCATATCTTTGCCCCGCTCAAGATGGATGACACGTCCTACAACGTGCCTGATGCCAAGGGGCCGCGCCTCGTCGCGCAGCAGCAGCGCGCCGGCGCCCGCATGGATGGCGCCGTCGAACTGCAGAAGCCGCAGCCCGGGCTCACCATCGCGATGCCGGTCGGCGGCGGCGGCCTCGCCTCGACCGCTGAAGATTATGGACGCTTCGTGCGCATGCTGCTCAACGGCGGCACACTTGATGGAGCGCGTGTGCTCAAGGCCGAGACGGTGGCGCTGATGGGCCAGAACCACATCGGCGCGGTTTCCGTCCCCGCGCTCAAGAGCGCGCTGCCGCGCAGCGCCGACTTCACCTTCATCGCCGACCGACGCGACAAATGGGGGCTCGGCTTCCTGATCACGACCGATCAGGCGCCCAGCAAGCGCTCCCCCGGCAGCCTGAGCTGGGGCGGCATCAACAACACCTTCTTCTGGATCGATCCCGCGCGCGGCATCGCCGGCGTGATCATGATGCAGTATTTGCCGTTCGCCGACGCCAAGGCGTTGGCCACTTATGACGCGTTCGAGCGCGGCGCCTACCAGCTCGCGAACGCCGAGCGGTAGAAATCGTGCACCGTTAAAGGGGCGGAAGGACTTTCAACGATCGTCTTTGCGACCCGGTGGCTCGCAATGACGGCTGCCTTCCGGGACGACTAATTAACCCCACGGCCCGCCCCAAAAATAGTTTCAGGGATCACGATAATTTATTCCCCGAAACCGCCCCCAAAACCTCCCGTAGCTCGGCCAACGACGACGCAGGGTCAATCGACCGGCCTCGTTGTTCCGACACCGGCGGATGACCCGCCGGTCACCTCAATCATGGGAGACGATCCATGTCGAAGCGTATTGCACTTCTGTCGGCTGTTGCCTTTAGCGCATTGGCCATCACTGCCACCATCACTGCGCGGGTCAGCGCGCAGGAAAAGACCGTGATGGTCGGCGGCGCCGCGATGTTCCCCTCGAAAAACATCGTCCAGAACGCCGTCAATTCCAAGGACCACACCACGCTGGTCGCCGCGGTGAAGGCCGCCGGCCTGGTCGAGACGCTGGAAAGCAAAGGTCCGTTCACGGTATTCGCGCCGACCAACGCTGCCTTCGGCAAGCTGCCGGCCGGCACCGTCGACACCCTGGTCAAGCCGGAGAACAAGGCGACCCTGACCAAGATCCTGACCTACCATGTCGTGCCCGGCAAGCTCGAGGCCTCCGACCTCACCGACGGCAAGAAGCTCAAGACCGTCGAAGGTGAGGAACTGACGGTGAAGAAGGCCGACGGCAAGGTCATGATCGTTGACGCCAAGGGCGGTTCCTCGACTGTCACGATCTCGAACGTCAACCAGTCGAACGGCGTGATCCACGTGGTCGACACCGTGCTGATGCCGGCGTCGTAACCCCGCGGGCGTCAAAACGAAGGAATAGTCCCCGACGGGACGCGCGAGCGAGCCGGGGCAGCCCGGCTCGCTTTTTTGTGACCACGATAGGCCCTATGCATCAAACTGATGGCCCGCAAGGCAGTAACGGAAACCCGGTTCCAGGCGTATACACCCATATCGACGATAGCGACGGAAAAGCCATGTCCAGTCTCACAGTCAGCGACGAGCAAGTCACCCCCGCCACCAAGGCCAAGATCATTCAGCCGGCCTGGGTGCGTGCTATGCACTGGACCAACGCGGTGGCGATGGTTTTGATGATCATGTCGGGCTGGCAGATCTACAACGCCTCGCCGCTGTTCGATTTCCGCTTCTCCAGCAGCATCACGCTGGGCGGCTGGCTCGGCGGCGCGCTGCTGTGGCACTTTGCCGCGATGTGGCTGTTGATGGTCAATGGCCTGCTCTATCTGGCTCTTGGTTTTGCCACCGGCCGGTTCCGCAAGAAGCTGCTGCCGATCACGCCAGGCGGCGTGATCTCGGATACCAAGGCCGCGCTGACCTTCAAACTCGCGCATGACGACCTCAGCAAATACAACCATGTGCAGAAGCTGCTCTATGCCGGCATCATCATCATCGGCGTCGTCATCGTGTTGTCGGGCCTGTCGATCTGGAAGCCGGTGCAGTTGCAATGGCTGACGGCGCTGTTCGGCGGCTACGACATCGCGCGTTACGTCCACTTCGTCTGCATGTCCCTGATCGTCGCGTTCCTGGTGATTCATGTCGCGCTCGCGGTTTTGGTGCCGAAGAGCCTGCGCGCCATGATCATCGGACGCTGAAAGGAGAATTGTCATGGGCCGCATGCGATCGCTGCTGATTCCCGGCGTGGACAAGAAATTGCTGATCAGGGACGCCGCCAAGGCGATGCCGGACCTGACGCGCCGGCGCTTCATTACCAGTGGCGCCAGCCTGGGCGCGCTGACGCTGCTCACCGGCTGCGACGTCTCCGACAGTTTTTCGGCCGAGGAGATGCTGAAGAAAGTCTCGAAGTTCAATGACGGGGTGCAGGCCTGGATGTTCAATCCGGATGCGTTGGCGCCGACATTCCCGGAAAGCGCGATCACAAAGCCGTTTCCGTTCAACGGCTATTACGACGTCGACGAGGCGCCTGACGTCGACGGCAAGCAGTGGAAACTGGAAGTGCGCGGCCTGGTCGACAACAAGAAGCCGTGGCCGCTGGAGGAATTGTACAAGCTGCCGCAGGTCAAGCAGGTCACCCGCCACATCTGCGTTGAGGGTTGGAGCGCGATCGGAAGCTGGACCGGCACGCCGTTGCGCGATTTCCTTAAGATTATCGGCGCCGACACCCGTGCCAAATATGTCTGGTTCCAGTGCGCCGACAAGGACGGCTATAACTCGCCGCTGGATATGCGCACCGCGCTGCATCCGCAGACCCAGATGACGTTCAAATTCGGTGACGAGATTCTGCCGCGCGTCTACGGTTTTCCGATGAAGATCCGGGTGCCCACCAAACTCGGCTTCAAGAATCCGAAATACGTGATCTCGATGGAAGTCACCAACGACTACAAGGGCGGCTACTGGGAGGACCAGGGCTACAATTCGTTCAGCGGGAGCTGATCAATCGCTCCGCTTCGAGCAGCCGTATTGTCGCGTCATGGACGCGACGGGCCACCGCTTCCGGGCCTTCCAGACCGGTCAGGCGCTGCATCGGCACTTCGAGCGTGATCTGGGTGTGCTGTGGCATTCGCGTCAGAACGGAAGCGATATCGATGCCACCCTCGCCGGGCGGCAACCGCTCCTCCCGCGCCGCATGCAGTAAACCTTCAACGGTGGTCGGCTTCTCCGCAGGCGCATCGCAAACATGAACCATGGGAAGCCACTCGGTCGGAATCGACTCGAGCTGGCTGAGCGAACTGCCCGAGCGGTCGAAATGCAGGGTATCCACGAGAATGCCGACGTTCGGGCAAGCCGCCGCGGCGACGATCTGGGCCGCGGTCGCGAGGTCCGTCACCGTGGTCCATGGAAAGAATTCCAGCAGCGCGGACAATCCATAGGGTTTGGCGAGGGCCGCGATCGCGCCGAGCCTGTCGGACAGGCGCGCGTGGTCGCTATCGTAAGGCGCATTGATGATGTGGCGGGCGCCAAGTGCTGCGCCCGCGGCGATAAAGGGCTCCAGCGCGGCAACGTCGAGCTCCGGCGTGATTCGGACGAGCTCGATGTCGGAGAGCCGCAGGCCCGTGTCCGCCAGCGTGGCCTTGGTCTCGCGCATCATGGTGGCGTCGTTCATCAGCGGGTAGCCGGGGCTGTCGTCGGTCGCCTTGATCAGCCGCAGACCGACGGCCCGATAGCCGGTTCGCGCCGCCACGCGGATCATCTCCGGCGGCGGCAGAGACAACACGGTCAAGTGCGCAAGTGACAGGTCGGAACGCAAGGACGACGTTCCCTTCATTGGCGGCAGACGTAACTGGCGGCCTGCGTCGCGGGCCCGGTCCCGTTCCACGTCGTCATTTTGGGATAGACGCACACGGGATAACTGACGCTGTTGTCGCGCGACGTCAGTATGATCTCCTCGGGTGCCCTTCCCTTCTCCACCCAATCGACCAGCGTGGTGAAGAACTGGTCCTGCTCGCGCGTCGGCGTCTGGTTGGCGTTGCCGGGCAGTTTTGGCAGCGGCACCGCGTTGTTTTTTTCGCCCACCGTATAAGCCCGGCCCTGCGAGCTATGGGCGGTGCCGGGGAGGAGGTACATCCGCATGAAATTCTGCACCTCGGCATGCCCGCCCATCGCCGCCGCCACCCGCTCGTGATAATTGATGCTGCCGGCAGGCGGGATCGCGTCGTCAGCCAGCCCATTATACACGATCACCTTGCGGCCGAGGTCGCGCAGCTTGGCAAGGTCCGTTCTGTCGGTCGCCAGATCGCTGAACAGAGTGGGCTGCAGCGTGACGTATTTGTGCACGGCATCGGCCAACCCGCGGTAGTCGAGCTCCAGCCATCTGTTGCGCACGGCGGTCGATTTATTGGTGATCGGGATCGACGACGTCGCGCTGGCGTCGGCGGCGTAGCTCACATCGCCCATCGCCAACGCGGTGGCGTCCGTGGAGGCGCTGGTGATCAGATTGCCGATGGCGGTGCCCCGGGTGAACGTCCACCACAGCTGCCCGGCGCCAAGCGACTTGCCGTCACGGCTGTCGGACGTTTGCGCGGCATCGAAGCTGCCGTCGGCGGTGGCGCCGAACCAGATCTTGTCGAGCGCGATCGCTTCCTTCAGACTCATGCAAGTCGCCGCATCGGCATTGCTGCCGCTCACGCCGGTACCGGCGACGCCGGTGCAAAGTGCGGCGGCGTCGCGCGCGGGGTCGTAGTCGCACTGGAACGGATTGAGTAGGAAGCCGAGGCCGGCCTTGTCGCAGGCGGCAACCGCGCGTTTGTTGGCGGCGTCCACCTTCACGGCATATGCCGCGGCTTCGGCCTTGTTGGCGGCGGTGAATCCAAGATCGGTCTTCATGACGATCTGGGGATACAGCGCCGTCGTTCCGAACATCGGGATGCTCAAGGCCGGCGCCGCGATCATGTAGCCGTCATAGAGTTCGGGGTAGTCCTGAACGATCTTGTATCCCTGCCGCCCGCCCTGTGAATGGCCGTCGTAATAAGCGTATTTCGGCGGCTTGCCGTAGTAGAGCTCGACCAATTGCCTGGTTTTGACGGCCTGCTCCACCATCGCGCGAACGGAGAAATCGCGAAACGCCTCGGCGTTGACCTTGCCGTCGGACAGGAAGGTGAACGAGCCATCCTGGTACCAGGGCTGCCCAGCATCCGTGGTGCCCGAAGCATAGCCCATATTGGCGTTGACGATCGCCGGCACCTTGCTGCCGATCTGGTCGGCATAGCGGTGTCCGCCGCCGACCCATCCACCGCCGCCATAATTGCGGATGCGTTCGTTCCAGTTGGCCGGCGTCGGCAACCAGACCTCGATGCCGATGCCTTGCGAATAAGAGCGCGCAGTAGAATCCTTTTCCGCGGTGACGCCCGGTCCAACCAGCAGCTTCACCAGGCAGAGTTCGGCAGCGGCAATGACCGGGGGTTTGGGCACGTCGGACGCGCTGAGCTCCTCGCCCTTTTTCACCAGCCGAACCGCCACAACAGTCGTGTCGGCGTCGGGATGGAAATCGGTCTTGATGCCATCGTCACATGCCAGCGATTGCGCAGATGCGGGCGCCAGTTGATCGCACACGGCGAGCAGGAGCACCGCAAGCAAGCGGCTGGCTGCAATTTCCCTGAAGACTTTCAAGATTGGCCCTCCTTGCATCATGTCCACTCAAGCCCGCGGTATGGCCGCCGGACGCGCGTCGCGCGGCGAGGTGGATCGCGGCGTTGGCGGCGCCGAATCCCCCGCAGTTGCGGCGCTCGACAATCGCGGAGAAGAACCGCTCGTCGAAACCCCCGCGCGGCATAATGTCAGCCCGCCGGCCGAATAAGGCAAGTTGCTGCTATTGGCGACAGGATACCGGGTGCGGAAGCCCTCCCTGCATGGACGAGGTCTGATTGTCGACGCTTGAACTCACGTCCGCGCAGGCAGCTTGCCCTGAAGCGCGGACAGGATCGCCCCGACCGCCAGCATCGCGGCAGAAATGTTCAGCGCGAACGACAGGCTGCCGACCGCGTCCGTGATTGCGCCGACCACGATCGGGCCCAGCGTCTGGCCGATGCCGAAGGAAATCGTCATGGCCGCGATCGCGGTCGGCCAGGACGATGGCGGGTAGTTGAAGCGCACGAAGGCGGTGGTCGATCCGACCACCGCGAAGAACGCGACGCCGAACACCAGCGCCGAGATCGCGAGCAATGACGGCGAGTGGCCGAAGATCGGCAGCGCCGCGCCGATGGCATTGACGCCGAGAATGATCGTGGTGGCCAGGCCGCCGCGGTCGAGCGCGAGCACGCGGCGCCATACCCAGGGCGTCACGAAGGCGCTGAGGCCGATCAGGCACCAGAATGCGCTCTGCGCCGCCGCACCGCCGCCGGCGTCGCGGACATAGGCGATCATGAACGTCATGTAGGCGATGTAGCCGGCACCGAACAGGAAGTAACCGATGAGATAGATCAGCGCCGGCCAAATCGAAAACGGGGTCGGCGCCGCATGATCGATCATGGCCTTGTTATCGAGCGGCGCCAGCAGCAGCGGGATGATCATGATCACGGACAGCAGCGTCATCGCCCACCACACGATCCACCACGATCCGTGCCCAAAATGCTGCAGCACAAACGGCGCGACCAGTCCCGACGACAGGATGCCGAGCCCGGGCCCGGCGTAGAACAGGCTGAGCAGGAAATTCGCCCGTTCGGGACGCGACTGCGCGATCGTTGCCGCTAGTGCTGCACCGCCGACAAATCCGGCCGCGGCGCCGACCCCCGCCAGCAATCGCGCAAAACTCAGCAGAACGAAATTGCCCGAGCTGGCGCACAGCACCAGCGAGGCGATGGCGGCCAGGGTTCCCCAGCGGACGGTCCCGGCCAGTCCAAAGCGCCGGATCATCCGCGACGCGAGCAGCGCGCCGGTGAGATAACCGACGGCGTTGATCGTGTTCATGAAGCCGGCCGCCGAATACGACCATTGCAGCGAATCGCGCATGTCGGGCAGCACCAGCGCATAGGCGAAGCGGCCGATGCCAAGACCGATGATCGGCGCCAGCGACAGAACGAGGATCAGCCGCGCGGGATGCGCGTAAGTCGGGGGGCGATCGGGGGCTCTCACGGGGTACTCCGGCAGGGCGCTATTGTGGCAGGCAAGAGCGGGCTTGCACAGGCGTGCATGCAGCAATGGTGTCTTGCCAATTGCGCAACGCCGCTCTAGCACTCCGCGCGGAATTCACATTATTCGTCATGCGCGGCCTTGTGCCGGGCATCCACGTCTTTCTCGCTCGTTGCAAACAAGACGTGGATGGCCGGGACAAGCCCGGCCATGACGATCTGGATAGGGCAAACGAACCATGGCGACCCAAAAACTGCTGCTTCTCCCCGGCGACGGCATCGGCCCCGAAGTGATGGGGGAGGTGCAGCGCCTGATCGACTGGCTCAACGCGCAGGGCATCGCGCATTTCGAGACCGAGCGGGGGCTGGTCGGCGGTTCCGCCTATGACGCGCACAAGGTCTCGATCAGCGAAGGCGACATGGCCAAGGCGACAGCCGCCGACGCCATCATCTTCGGTGCGGTCGGCGGACCGAAATGGGACAGCGTGCCCTACGATGTCAGGCCCGAAGCCGGCCTGTTGCGGCTGCGCAAGGATCTCGGCCTGTTCGCCAATCTGCGCCCGGCAGTGTGCTATCCGGCGCTGGCGGATGCCTCCAGCCTGAAGCGCGAGGCGGTCGAAGGCCTCGACATCATGATCGTGCGCGAGTTGACCGGCGGCGTGTATTTCGGCGAGCCGAAAACCATCACCGACCTCGGCAACGGCCAGAAGCGCGCCATCGATACCCAGGTCTACGACACCTACGAGATCGAGCGCATCGCCCGCGTCGCCTTCGACCTGGCACGCAAGCGCCGCAACAAGCTGACCTCGATGGAAAAGCGCAACGTCATGAAGTCAGGCGTGCTCTGGAACGAGGTGGTGACCCAGGTGCATGCGCGGGAATACAAGGACGTTACGCTCGAGCATCAGCTCGCCGATTCCGGCGGCATGAACCTGGTGAAGGCGCCAAAGCAGTTCGACGTCATCGTCACCGACAATCTGTTCGGCGACATGCTGTCCGATATCGCGGCGATGCTGACCGGTTCGCTCGGCATGCTGCCGTCGGCCTCGCTCGGCGAGATCGATGCCAAGACCAAGAAGCGCCGTTCGCTGTTCGAGCCGGTGCACGGCTCGGCCCCGGATATCGCAGGCAAAGGCCTCGCCAATCCGATCGCGATGATCTCGTCGTTCGGCATGGCGCTGCGCTATTCCTTCGACATGGGCGCGCTGGCCGACAAGGTCGATGCCGCAATCGCCGCCGTGCTCGCCAGCGGCCTTCGCACCGCGGACATCAAGTCCGAGGGCACCACGGCCGCCAGCACGACGCAGATGGGCGATGCGATCCTGAAGGAATTGCAGAAGCTGCACGCGTAGCAGCAACACACGCGGTCTCGTCCCGGCTCAAGGCCGGGACGACGCGGTCAGTGTACCGCGCTCAATACAGCGGGATGCCTCGCGGGTATCCGCCCATGTCCGACGGCGGGTTGAGCGGCTGGCGGTCGATCGGGCGGTTGTTGTTTTCGCGCGCGAACGATGGATATCCATACGGCGACGGAAATGCGTAATCCTGAAACTTGCGGTCGCCCGGCAAAACTTCGGTGCCGGCATCGAGCCACGAGCGCGTGGTGATGTAGATGCGGGTATGCGGGCCTTGCTGATAGGAGCGGTTCGGACCGCCTGGTCCGTAAGTGATGCGGCCGTCCTTGTCGTACCGAGGCTTGGTCTGCGCGCTGGCCGGGGTGACGCTAAATCCGGCTACAACGAGCGCTGCTGCAGCGAACACCGCGAGCTTGCTCGCAGCAGTGAATTTCCAGGTCATCGCATCCTCGTCATTTCGCCCGGTGCGGGCTGGCCGATCGCCAAGGCTGATTGGCGCCATTGTAGCTGCGGCGGCCCTGTCGGCACTAGGTCAATTGCGCCACACCGGATCACAATAATGACGGGCGAAGCGAAAAAGTTTCATGAAAACCAGTGCCTTGGCCAACGAAACGCGTCAAAATAAAGGCTAGAAGGCACCGCGCAGCCGCGGGCTTTCGGCGCCGGTCACCCAATCCGCCGACAGGGCCGGCGGGGCTCCGAGCGAGCAGTCGCTGCGCCTGAGTTCGGCATGGGCAAATAATTCGGCCAGTTTCGGGTCATTTCCCGCGGTCAGCAACACCAGCCGGTTCAGCATGCAGGAGATCGCGGCGCGGCGGGCCGCCAGATTGTCGCCCTGGCACGACCAGCCGGAGATCCGGAAGTTGGGGTCGTCGACGCGCTTGATGAACCCGAGGCAGGAGCGTGCGGTATCCGCGCCGCCGACGAGGCGAAGCAGGGTCACGGCGCCGAACTTGCTGTCGATGATGCCGGCGGCCTCGAGCGCGCGCATACCCTCGGGCTCATTCGCAAGGCGATTTCCGCGATCGCGGGTCCCGCCTCGTTCAGTTCGCCGCCCGGACGGTAGATTTCCATTCGGCCATCGGCTTTTGGCCCTGCGCGGTCCAGCGAAACAGGTCCTTGCGGCCGCCCTCGGGGTGCCGGAAGATCGCATAAGCTTCTGTTTTATCTTGTGAATCGAACCGGCTGATGGCGAACGCCGGCGCCGCGCGGCTGGCCACGCTCCAGCTTTCCTTGGCAGGGGGCTCCATCGCCACCGCATCCGGCAACTGCTCCCAGCAGTAGACCCCGCCGATGGCAAGCAGCGCCAGCATCACCACATAGGCAACAAGGCGCGCCAGCGTGCCGCAGACTTCGTCGGCAAAGCGGGTCAACGCCGGATGGATTCTGGTCGTATAATGGAAATTGGCCGGATCGGCCTCAAACGAATACATCAAACGCCCAAACGCACGGTCAAACGTTGTCTTGAGGGCGGTTCTCGCATAGAAGCGCTGCCTTCTCCCTTTCCGCGGCTGGCGGGCGGGGGGGCATTTTTCCTCGGAGAGTGAACGATGGGTTACAAAGTCGCGCTGGTCGGAGCGACCGGCAATGTCGGGCGGGAGATGCTCAACATTCTCGACGAACGCAAATTCCCCGCTGACGAGGTGGTGGCGCTCGCGTCACGCCGCAGCGTGGGCGTCGAAGTTTCGTTTGGCGACCGCACCCTGAAGGTCAAAGCGCTCGAACATTACGATTTCTCCGACGTCGATATCTGCCTGATGTCGGCGGGCGGCGCGGTGTCGAAGGAATGGTCGCCCAAAATTGGCGCCGCCGGCGCGGTCGTGATCGACAATTCGTCGGCCTGGCGGATGGATCCGGACGTGCCGCTGATCGTGCCCGAAGTGAACGCGGATGCGGTCGGTGGCTTCACCAGGAAGAACATCATCGCCAATCCGAATTGCTCGACCGCGCAGCTCGTGGTCGCGCTGAAGCCGCTGCACGACAAGGCCAACATCAAGCGCGTCGTGGTCGCGACCTATCAGTCGGTTTCGGGCGCCGGCAAGGACGCGATGGATGAACTGTTTTCGCAGACCAAGGCGGTCTACACCAACAGCGAACTGATCAACAAGAAATTCCCCAAGCGTATCGCCTTCAACGTCATCCCCGAGATCGACGTGTTCATGGAGGACGGCTACACCAAGGAAGAGTGGAAGATGATGATGGAGACCAAGAAGATTCTTGATCCCAAAATCAGGCTGACCGCGACCTGCGTGCGGGTGCCGGTGTTCGTCGGCCACTCCGAGGCCGTCAACATCGAATTCGAACATCCGATCACCGCCGACGAAGCGCGCAACATCCTGCGCAACGCGCCGGGCTGCCTCGTGATCGACAAGCACGAGCCCGGTGGCTACGTCACGCCCTATGAGGCGGCCGGCGAAGACGCGACCTATATCAGCCGCATCCGCGAGGATAATACCGTCGAGAACGGCCTGTCGCTGTGGTGCGTCTCGGACAATCTGCGCAAGGGTGCGGCGCTGAACGCGGTACAGATCGCCGAATGCCTGATTAACCGCAAGCTGATCAGCGCCAAGAAAAAGGCCGCCTGAGAACGGGCGGCACGGAGCCGGAATTGGAATGACGGAGCAGCCGGCTCCCTATCGGCGATGTCCGACCGCTGGAGCGGCGGCGAGTAGCTATTCGCTATTCGCGACCTGCTCCCGCGCGCTGCGGAATTCCTTCGCCGCCGGATCGAGCACGAACAGCGAGCCTTCGGCGACACCGAAATAGGCGCCGTGCAAATTCATCTCGCCGCGCTCGACCAGGGTGCGGACGAACGGAAACGTCATCAAGTTCTCCAGGCTGCGGAAGATCGCGGCCTTCTCGATCCGGACCGTGAACTCCTGCATCGTTTCGCGCTCGCGCTGCTCGACGACTTCGCCGGGCTTGATGAACATCGACATCCAGCGGCCGATGAAGTCGCCCGGCGACAACGGCTCGATATTGTCTATGAAGGCGCGGATGCCGCCGCACTGGGCGTGGCCGAGCACCACGATATGTTTGATGCGAAGCACCGAGACCGCATATTCCAGCGCCGCTGAAACGCCGTGCGCGCCGCCATCGGGCTGATAGACCGGAACCAGATTGGCGACATTGCGCACCACGAACAGCTCGCCGGGGCCGGCGTCGAAGATCACTTCCGGCGACACCCGGGAATCGCAGCAGCCGATCACCATCACCGCGGGCGATTGGCCGCGCTCGGACAGTTCGCGGTAGCGTGACTGTTCGGTAGGCAGTCGCTGCGCCGTGAAGGCCCGGTAACCGTCGATAAGGTGTTGCGGGAATGATGCCATGGCCATGCCTAACCATAAGCCGGTGACGGGGACAAGACTTTCGAACCTGGGGCCGAAATGATAGGGGCATGGGGTTCAAAAATACCCAAGAGGAACCAGCCCATGATCCGTCCGCGCCGCAGCCTGTTGTTCATGCCCGGATCCAACGCGCGGGCGCTGGAAAAAGCGCGCAATTTGCCGGCCGACGGCATCATCCTCGACCTCGAGGATTCGGTGGCGCCGGACGGCAAGGCGCTCGCCCGCGACCAGATCGCCAAGGCGGTCGCCGCAAGAGGCTTTGGCAAGCGCGAGGTGCTGATCCGGGTCAACAGCCTGGACACGCCGTGGTGGGTCGAGGACGTCACCATGGCCGGCAAGGCCCGGCCCGACGGCATCCTGGTTCCCAAGATTTCCAGCGTCACGGACCTCAACACCATCGCCGACCGGCTCAGCGGCATCAATGCGGACGCCTCGATCAAGGTCTGGGCGATGATCGAGACCGCACGCGCGGTGCTGGACGCGGATCAATTGGCCGGTGCGGCCAAAGACTCGAAGACGAGACTGGCGGGCTTCGTGTTCGGGCCGAACGACATTTCGCGGGAGACCCGGATCCGCATGCAGCCGGGCCGCGCTGCGATGATCCCGATGATCACCCACTGCATTCTGGCGACGCGCGCGCATGGCCTGGAAATTCTCGACGGGCCCTACAGCGATATCAGCAATGTCGACGGCTTTGCCACCGAATGCGCACAGGGCCGCGACCTCGGCTTCGATGGCAAGACGCTGATTCACCCGAGCCATATCGAGGCCTGCAACGCGATCTTCACGCCGCCCGCCGAGGAAGTCGCCGAGGCGCGCAAGATCATCGCAACCTTCGAGCAGCCCGAGAACGCCACACGCGGCGCGATCCAGCTCGACGGACGGATGGTGGAGCGGCTGCACGCCAAGATGGCCAAGCGCACCATCGCGATCGCGGATGCGATCACGGCGATGGGATAATGAACAAATGGCTTTCGTAGGATGGGTAGAGCGAAGCGAAACCCATCAACCTAGCCCAGCATCTGATGGGTTTCGCTTCGCTCTACCCATCCTACAGCGCCTCAGCGCATCCCAAACTTCTCCGCCGCCCATGCGTACAGGCTGCCCGCAACAGGCTTTTGGCCGCCGCGGCCCTTTGGCGAGACGTGCAGGCCGATGATGGCGGGGTCGGCGAGTAGTTTCGAAAAATCCATTGGCTCGAAAAACAATTTCGGCTCGGCATGCACGGCGTAAAACGATTGCTTCGGCAGCGCGTGCCGCAATTCGCCGGCGCGGCGGGCGAGCGCGGTGAGCGCGGCCGGTCCAAAGATCGCGACGCGAATGTCGGAGAGGCGGTCTGATCCGCCGCGCAGGCGGCGTAGCGCGAAGGTGAGGCGGTGGCGCAGCGCCAGCCAGTCCGGCGTCAGTTCGTCCTGTTCCATCAGGTCTTCGAACGCCGTCACGATCGGATCGTCCGGCGGCAGGTACAGAACCGAATTGCCGAGCTGGCGCGGGCGCTCCCAGGCGAAATAGGGCTTTGCCACATCAAGCTCGACCGGCTTGAGCAGCAGCACGTCGGCATCGAGCCACAGGCCGGCGTTCTCGGCCATCAGCCGCATCCGGAAAAAATCGCTGAATTGCAATGTGGTCCAGTCGCGCCAGGAGCCGTCCGGCTGCGGCGGGCGCAGCCGATCGGAGAAAGCGTGCGGCAGGATCGCTTCGGCCTCGGCATTGCCGACGCCGTCGGGCAAGCCGGGGATGGCGTCGAAGCTGTAGACGGTGACCTTGTGGCCGGCGGCGACCTGCGATCGCAGGCAGGTCTGCCGGAGCCCGTCGAGCGGCCCATGCCAGAAGGTGACGACGTCAGGACGCATCCGTCACCTTCCAACTAGCGGTTTGGAATCAGGCCCAGGCGCGGGCGGTCCTGGCCTTTTCCTCGTAGGCGTCGATCGAGGATTTCTTTTCCATGGTCAGCCCGATGTCGTCGAGGCCGTTGAGCAGGCAATGCTTGCGGAACGGATCGATCTCGAATTTCACCGTGCCGCCGTCGGGGCCGCGGATTTCCTGTTTTGCGAGATCGATGCTCAGCGTCGCGTTGGCGCCGCGCTCGGCGTCGTCGAACAATTTGTCGAGGTCGTCCTGGGTGACGCGGATCGGCAAGATGCCGTTCTTGAAGCAGTTGTTGTAGAAGATGTCGCCGAACGAGGTCGAGATCACGCAGCGGATGCCGAAATCCAGCAGCGCCCACGGCGCGTGTTCGCGGCTCGAGCCGCAGCCGAAATTGTCGCCGGCGACCAGCACCTTGGAATTGCGGTAGGCCGGTTTGTTGAGGATGAAGTCCGGATTCTCGCTGCCGTCATCCTTGTAGCGCTGCTCCGAGAACAGGCCCTTGCCGAGACCGGTGCGCTTGATGGTTTTCAGGTACTGCTTCGGGATGATCATGTCGGTGTCGACATTGATGATCTTCAGCGGCGCCGCGACGCCTTCCAGTGTGGTGAACTTTTCCATCGATGCACTTCCCGGCCAAATGAGGGGATAGGGGTCGCTATTTATCGCGAATGGTTCCCTGGCAAAAGGCCAATTTGCGCATAGCGCCTTTGTTTTGACGCGTTTTCTTGACGCGAACCGGTATCTACTTTGCTTGAAAACGCTATGTCACCCCGCCTCGGCCTCGATCGCCTCCATGTCGGCGTCCGACAGCCCAAAATGGTGGCCGATTTCATGGACCAGCACGTGGCGGACGATATGGCCCAGCTTCTCGTCATGTTCGGCCCAGTAATCCAGGATCGGCCGGCGGTACAGCCAGACCATGTTGGGCAGCCGCGCGATGTCGTCATTGCTGCGGAATGGCAGGCCGATGCCCTGGAACAGGCCGAGCAGGTCGAATTCGCTCTCGGCCTCCATCTCGTCGAGCACTTCATCGGTCGGAAAATCATCGACGCGGACGATCACGCCTTCGCAGAGATCGCGAAAACCCTTCGGCAGGCGCTCGAATACCTCATGCGCCATCGCTTCCATTTCAGCCAGCGACGGGGCTTTTGCTGTGGTCCACATGGGGTCTGTCTATAGCGTTTTCGAGCGCCGCCTGTCCCGCACTTGATGCGGGATGTTACCGGTTCGCGTGAAGAAAACGCGTCAAATAAAGGCCTGAGTTACGCGAGGATTTACGTGCGCAGTTGACCTTGGCGCGGCAATCGGAGACGTTGCCGCCCGATAACGGGTATATGGTGGGCGTCATGAAAAGAATTGGGAAGGTCGTGCTCTCGGCGGCTTTGGCTGGCGTCTTGCTGCCGGCGGCGGCCGCGCAGGCCCAGACGGCGTCGACGGGGGTGCGGACCGCGCAGGCGTCGCCTCCTGTTGCCTCGGATGCTTCCTCGCAGCGCCGGCGTCCGGTGCGGCGCCTGCCGATCTACCGGTCGAACCAATGGGAACCGGACGTCTATCCGCGCTACAATCCCGGCCCGAACGCGGTGCGCGATTGCACCGCAACCTATGTCCAGGAATACCGCCCGAGCGGCACCGTGATCACGCCGCGCATGAACTGCTACTGGCGGCCCGGCTAGAGTTGCCGGCGCGCGGCGCCGATCAGCCCGGCGCCGACCACGATCGCCGACGCGCCATAGACGATGATGGCCATCGCCAGTTGGGTCAGGGGGCTGGCCGTTCCCATCCCGCCGCCCGGGCCTTGTGACGCCGCCGCCGCCTCGGCCGATAGCAGAACGGCAATGGCCGGCATCATCGTGAAGGCCGCGCGCGATACCCGATCGCGCATGCGAGACGACGTCATGACAATCTCCTGTGAGAAGAAGCTGCAGAAGATACGGTGTTAGTCTACGCCGGTTTTAGGCGTTCAAGCGAAATGTCTGTTGGCGAGACGGAACTGGTTCGCCCGCTCCGCATTCATCTTCACGACGCCGTCATTCACCCCGCATTCACGTCGCTTACATCAGCTTGTGAGGGCGCCGCGACGATGCGGTTAGACGATGAGAGCGGTTCGGCGCCGGCGTGACATCCGTGGACCCAAGGAGATTACATATGCAGGTGACGAAAGTTCTGGGACTTGCCGCCGTCGGCGCATTGCTCGTCCTGGCCGCTCCGACCGAGCGCGCTCAAGCGCTGTCGCTCAGCAATCCCGGCGCCGCGGCGGCGGTCCAGCAGGATGCCAAACCGGCCACCACCGAAGTGCGATGGGGCTGGCACCACCATCATCATCGCTGGCACCATCATCGGCACTGGCGCCGCTGGTGATCGCTTTCCGGCGCGGACAGGATCGACAGGCCCGTTCAACGCGGGCCTGTTTTCGTTTCACGCAGCGCGGCCATGAAACCGGCACGATTGCTGCACGTTATTCGACGGCTTGAATTGGAACCTGGATCAGCACGAGGAGCTTGTTCATGAGGACTTTGATCGGAGCGGCGGTTGTCGCAGGCGTTTTGGCGTTTGCCGGCCCGGCAGCGATCAATTCGGCGGCGGCGTCGCCGCAAATGAAGGCGCAAACCGCTGGCCCATCGGCGGCAACCGATATCAGCGCCCGCCGTCATTACCGGCACTATCAGCATGACGGTTACTATCGGTTATATGACCGCTACCGGCCGTATCCTTCCTATTACGCGCGGCCCCATTACTATCGGCCGTATCCCTACTACGCGCCGGCGCCGTTCATATTCGGCTTCGGGTTTGGGCCGTTCTGGTGGGATTGATCAGAGTGTAAATCCCTTCGCCAACAGCACGACGCCTTGCGCGCCGGCTTTGCGGTCTTTCGAAATCTCCAAAATATTCCGGCGAGTCAGCTAGCGCGTATTCCGCAAAAGTGGCCGCCGGTTTTGCGACCGGAATACGCCTGCGCGCGTTGTTCTCTGCGGTGCGCGCATTCATGGCGCGTTTACCCGGTTATCTCTAACTGCATGCCGGGAGCGACTGCAAATCAACGCGACGACAGCCCGCCGCAGCGCGGCACAAGGTGTCGCTGCCGGTTTCAGGGAGGTTCGAGCATGAGCATGACAAATTCCGGACGCGGACTGGTCCGCCGTCTGGCTCTTGCGGCTACGGCACTATTCGTGCTGTCGGCCGCATCACAACAACGCGCCGAAGCGCTGTCGCTGGCAAACCCGGGCATGGTCCCCGCCGCCAAATCCGCGGCCGACGGTTTGAAAACCGAAGTCCGCGGCGGACATGGCGGTGGCGGTTTCCACGGCGGCGGTGGCGGTTTCCATGGCGGCGGCTTTCATCGTGGTGGTTTCCATGGTGGCGGTCTCGCGTTTCATGGCGGTGGATATCGCGCCGCTCATGTCTTTCACGGCGGCGGCTATCGCTACGGCGGCTTCCGCGGCTACCACTATGGCGGCTACCGCTACGCGTTCCACCGGCATCACTTCCACCGGCGCTTCTACTACGCGCCGTCCTATTACTATTGTCCGCACCGCTACTGCCGGGTGATCTGGACCTATTACGGCCCGCACCGGATCTGCCCGTGGCGTCACCACCACTGGCATCACCGCTGGCATCACTATCGCTACTGGTGAGACCTGAAAGACAAAACGGGCGCCCGAGGGGCGCCCGCCTTTTTGCTGATCGCAGGAATGCGATCTCAATCCCAATTCTTGAATTTCCAGCGTTTCAGTTTCCACGGCGTCAGCGTCTCCAACCGCCACTGTTCCCAGCGGTCCGGGGGCCAGTGGCTGAGGCGCGAGGTTTCCTTGACCGGGGCGAGGTCGACGACGCGCGGCAACTTACGCCGGCTCTGGCGCGTCGCCTCGCTGATCATATCGACGAATTCCGGCTTGTCGGCCATGGCCCGCTCCCTCGCGAAAGAGTTCTTTCGCAAGGGGCAGTCTGCCCCCGCCACCTTAACGAGGCGTTTCCAGAACGCCTCGCTGTTGATGCAAGCGGGGTTAAAGTCGCCCGGCTTGACGCGTTTTCCTGACGCGAACCGGCGCCCGTCCCGCATTAACGGCGGGACGCAAAAACGCTACTTCCATTCCCTGATATCGACGAAATGGCCGGCGATCGCCGCCGCGGCCGCCATTGCCGGCGACACCAGATGCGAGCGGCCCTTAAAACCCTGGCGGCCTTCGAAGTTGCGGTTCGAGGTCGAGGCGCAGCGCTCTTCCGGCGCCAGCTTGTCGGGGTTCATGGCGAGGCACATCGAGCAGCCCGGCTCACGCCATTCGAAGCCGGCCTTGATGAAGATCTTGTCGAGGCCCTCGGCTTCCGCCTGCTCCTTCACAATGCCGGAGCCCGGCACGATCATCGCATTGACGTGCCCGCTGACGGTCTTGCCCTCGGCGACTTTCGCCGCGGCGCGCAGATCCTCGATCCGGCCGTTGGTGCAGGAGCCGATGAAGACACGATCGAGCTTGATGTCGGTGATTTTGGTGCCGGCGGTCAGCCCCATGTATTTCAGCGCGCGGTGCTTCGACAACCGCTTGGCTTCGTCGGCGATCTTGTCGGGATCGGGCACGAAGCCTGATATCGAAACGACATCCTCCGGCGAAGTGCCCCAGGTCACGATCGGCGGCAGTTTTGCCGCATCCAGCCGAATCTCGTGGTCGAAATGCGCGCCCTCATCCGAGCGCAGCGTTTCCCAGTAGCGCATGGCGGCGTCCCAGGCGTCACCCTTAGGTGACATCGGCCGGCCCTTCAGATACTCGAACGCCTTTTCATCCGGCGCGATCAGGCCGGCGCGGGCGCCGCCTTCGATCGACATGTTGCAGACCGTCATGCGGCCTTCCATCGTCAGTGCGCAGATCGCGTCGCCGGCATATTCCAGCACATAGCCGGTGCCGCCGGCGGTGCCGATCTCGCCGATGATGGCCAGGATGATGTCCTTGCCGGTGACGCCGTCGGGCAATTTGCCGTCGACCACCGCGCGCATGTTTTTTGCCTTTTTCTGGATCAGCGTTTGCGTCGCCAGCACGTGTTCGACTTCAGAGGTGCCGATGCCGTGCGCCAGCGCGCCGAACGCGCCGTGCGTCGAGGTGTGGCTGTCGCCGCAGACGATGGTGGTGCCCGGCAACGTAAAGCCCTGCTCGGGGCCGATCACGTGCACGATGCCTTGGCGCTTGTCGTGTTCGTTGAAATATTCGATGCCGAATTCCTTGGCGTTGTCCGCCATCACCCGCATCTGTTCGATGCTTTCCGGATCGGGATTCGGCTTGGAACGATCGGTGGTCGGGATGTTGTGATCGACCACGGCCAGCGTCTTCTCCGGCGCATGAACCTTGCGGCCCGTGGTGCGCAGGCCCTCGAACGCCTGCGGCGAGGTCACCTCGTGCACCAGATGGCGGTCGATATAGAGCAGGCAGGTGCCGTCATCGGCTTCGTGCACTAGATGGTCGTTCCAGATCTTGTCGTACAGCGTGGTTGGTTTGGACATGAGCGTAAGCTCCAATGAGAATTCTGTGTGAGCGACTAAGCGCGGCTAGGCGCGAGCAAGGCAGATTTCAGCGCGGCTTCAAAGCGCGCCGGTAAGCTCTGACGTCGCCGAAGTCGCAAAGCGTCCGAAGAAGCGGCCAGGCAGCCGCGAGCGATCGTCGATCACGATGGGTGCGACGCGGCGGCCGGCGGAGCTGGTCTGATCTGGAACCATTTTAAATTTCTAACACAGGGCGGATGCCTGCGACAATCAATCGATGAGCGCTTCTCCCTCGCCCCGCTCTTGCGGGGAGAGGGTTGGGGTGAGGGGCTCTCTCCACGAGTTCGGTGCGCGGAGAATTCCCCTCACCCGAAGCCTTCGGCTTCGACCTCTCCCCGCAGGCGGGGCGAGGTAAGAGAGTGCCTGCCTTAGATAGGCACGGCGCAACAAAAAAACGCGGGGCAAAACCCCGCGCTTTTCGTCACATCCCCTGAGGGACGAAATTACTCGCCGACGGCGGTGGCGCGGTCCTGCTTCTCGACGATGCGGGCCGATTTGCCGCGCAGCTGGCGCAGGTAATAAAGCTTGGCGCGACGCACCTTGCCGCGGCGCACCACCTTGATCGAGTCGATCATCGGCGACATCACGGGGAATACGCGTTCCACGCCTTCGCCGTAGGAGATCTTGCGAACGGTGAAGCTCTCGTTGAGCCCGCCGCCGGAACGGCCGATGCAAACGCCTTCATAGGCCTGCACGCGGGTGCGCTCGCCTTCGACCACCTTGACGTTGACGATCACGGTGTCGCCGGGGCCGAACTCCGGGATCACCTTGGTCGCGGCCAGTTTGTCGAATTGCTCTTTTTCGAGCTGTTGAATGAGGTTCATTGAAATCTCCATCGGCGGCGCGCCCAGCCTGTCCGGCGCGGGCTGCGCGAACGTCCATCTATCCTGCCATTGCGCGGATTTGGCGCTCGTATAAGGCAATCGCTGAGCTTTGTCACCCGTCTGTCGTGGTTTTTGGGCGTTTTTGCTTGGCCTTAATGGCCCACAAATCCGGCCTTCGCGCCCTGGTTAGGGCTTCGGCCTCGGCCAGGCGCCAGGCGGCGACCTTGGCGTGGTCGCCGGAAGTGAGGATTTCCGGGATCGGGCGGCCCTCGAACTCCTGCGGGCGGGTATAGTGGGGGTATTCCAGTAGTCCTTCTGAAAAACTTTCGTCCGTCCCGGAGGCCAGTTTTCCCATCACCCCCGGCAGCAGCCGCACACAGGCGTCGATCAGCGCCATGGCGGCGATTTCGCCGCCTGAAAGCACATAATCGCCGATCGAGACCTCCTCGAGGCCACGGCCGGTAATGACCCGCTCGTCGATGCCCTCGAACCGCCCGCAGACGATCAGGGCGCCGGGCCCTGCGGCGAGTTCCATGACCTGCGACTGGGTCAGTGGCCGACCCCGCGGGCTCATCAGGAGCCGCGGGCGGTCTTTGGGTTGGTCAGGAGCGGCTTCGGCCGCATCGATTGCTGCCGCCAGCACGTCGGCGCGCAGCACCATGCCGGGCCCGCCGCCGGCCGGCGTGTCATCGACGCTCCGATGCCGGTCGGTCGCCGAAATCCCTGATATCGCGCGCCTCCAGCGCCCACAGCCCGGTCGCCAGCGCCTTGCCGGCAAGGCTGACGCCAAGCGGGCCCGGAAACATGTCCGGGAATAGCGTGAGGATGGTGGCGCGCCAGGTCATGCGGAACCCATCACGTGAGCGTTGGGGCGTCGTCGCCTTCAATTTCCGCGGGCAATTCGATCACCACGCGTCCGCCCGCCAGGTCGACCGTCGGCACCACCGCATTGGTGAACGGCAGCAGCAGGGTCGTGCCCTGCGGCGGCGCGATCTCGATGATGTCGCCGGCGCCGAAATTATGGATCGCGATCACGCGGCCGATCGGCTCGTTCGCGGCATTGACCGCGGCAAGCCCGATCAAGTCGGCGTGGTAATATTCGTCGTCATCGGTGGCCGGAAGTTTCTCGCGTGCGATGTAGAGTTCGATGCCATTGAGCCGTTCGGCATCCTCGCGGGTAGCGATGCCTTTCAGCGTCGCCACCAGATGGTCCTTGGCCTCGCGCGCATGCGTCACGTCGAACTGGCGCGCGCCGTCCTTTGTCGTCAGCGGGCCGTAACGCGTCACGGCCAGCGGGTCTTCGGTAAACGTCCACAGCTTTACCGCGCCGCGCACGCCATGCGCGGCGCCGATTCGGGCGACGCAAATCGGTGTTGTCACCGTCACGCGCCGCTAACGCTTACGCCTTGGCGGCGGCTTCGGCGGCGGCCTTGCGCTCCTTGCGCGGCACGGCCTTTTCCGGGTTGTTGCGCGCAGCGCGCTTGACGATTCCGGCGGCATCGAGGAAGCGGGTGACGCGGTCCGACGGCTGCGCGCCCTTGGCGAGCCAGGCCTTGACCTTGTCCATGTCGAGCTTCAGCCGCGCTTCGTTGTCCTTCGGCAGCAGCGGATTGAAATGGCCGAGACGTTCGATGAAACGGCCGTCGCGAGGAAAGCGCGAATCGGCGACGACGACGTGATAAACGGGGCGCTTCTTGGTGCCTGCGCGAGCGAGGCGGATAACGACTGACATTTGGTTCTCCTTCAAAGACTGGTTTGTTCGATTGACTGGTATTCCGCGTCACGCGAGATGCATGTGATCCCGCCTGACGAATTCCTCATTTCTTCTTCCCCGGGAAACCGCCGAGGCCTGGAAGCGTTGGTTTGCCGCTCAAGCCCGTGAGTCCCGGCAAATTCGGCAAACCCTGGCGAAGGCTCGCGGGAAGATCCTTTGGCAGACTGGGCATGCCGCCCGGGCCAGCGCCGCCCTGCATCTTCTCCGCCATCGCCTTCATCTCTTCGGCCGAAGGCGGCTTCATGCCGCCGCCAAAGCCCATCGCCTGCGCGATGCCGGCCATCGGGCCGCGCTTGCCCGAGCCCATGGCCTTCATCATGTCGGCCATGTTCCGGTGCATCTTCAGCAGCTTGTTGACTTCCTGAACCTCAAGGCCGGCGCCGGCCGCGATGCGCTTCTTGCGGCTGGCCTTGAGGATGTCCGGGTTCTTGCGTTCCTGCCGCGTCATCGAATCGATTACTGCGACCTGGCGCTTGATGATCTTGTCGTCGATGCCCGCGGCGGCGATCTGGTTTTTCATCTTGGCGATGCCCGGCATCATGCCCATCAGCCCGCTGATGCCGCCCATATTGGCCATCTGCAGGAGCTGTTCGCGCATATCGTTGAGATCGAACTGACCCTTGCGCATCCGCTCGGCGGTGCGCGCGGCCTTTTCGGCGTCGATATTGGCGGCGGCCTTTTCGACCAGCGACACCACGTCGCCCATGCCGAGGATGCGGCCGGCGATCCGGCTCGGATGGAAATCTTCCAGCGCGTCGGTCTTTTCGCCGGTGCCGATCAGCTTGATCGGCTTTCCGGTCACCGCGCGCATCGATAGCGCAGCACCACCGCGGCCGTCGCCGTCCACCCGCGTCAACACGATGCCGGTGAGGCCGACACGCTGGTCGAAGGCGCGCGCCAGATTGACCGCGTCCTGGCCGGTCAGGGAGTCCGCGACCAGCAGCACTTCATGCGGATTGGCCGTGGTTTTGATTTCGGCGGCTTCCGCCATCATCTCTTCGTCGAGCGTGGTGCGGCCGGCGGTGTCGAGCAGCACCACGTCGTAGCCGCCGAGTTTGGCGGCTTCCAGCGCGCGGCGCGCGATCTGTGCCGGCTTCTGGCCGGCCACGATCGGCAGCGTCGGGATGTCGAGATCGCGCCCCAATACCGCGAGCTGCTCCATCGCCGCCGGGCGATAGACGTCGAGCGAGGCCATCAGCACCTTGCGCTTATCGCGCTGGACCATGCGGCGCGCAATCTTGGCGGTCGTGGTGGTTTTGCCGGAGCCTTGCAGACCGACCATCATGATCGCGACCGGCGGCACCGCATTGAGATCGATGGTCTGGCCGTCGGAGCCAAGGGTCGCGACCAGTTCGTCATGGACGATCTTGACCACCATCTGGCCGGGCGTGACCGACTTGACGACGGTGGCGCCGACCGCCTGCTCGCGGACGCGGTCGATGAAGCCTCGGACAACATCGAGCGAGACGTCAGCCTCGAGCAACGCGCGGCGCACCTCGCGCATCGCAGCGTCGACGTCGGCTTCCGACAGCGAACCGCGCCCCGTCAGCCGATCGAGGATCCCACCAAGCTTTTCCGACAGATTGTCGAACAATGCCGTTGCCCTATGTTCCAAACACTTTTGCGCCCGAGGGCGCATCGCGCTGTCGGGCGTTGGCCTCCGGTCTCAAGGGCCGGGCGGCGGGTCGAAAAGAACGTCTTTCCGAGAAGTGCCGGGGTTAAACCCCCGTGGCGGCGGAAAGTCAAGGAAAGTTGCCCGGCTTCTGCTAATTAGTCAAGCAATTGGAAATACTGAGTTTCTCCAACGGAAGCACGCAAATTTTGCCGCAGGTTCCATGTTCGCCCTGCCGACGCGATATAACGCCTATGCCTTCCGCCCTGCACGCCGCTTCGTGATCCAATCGTGCCACTCACCCGCCGACGTGTTCTCGGACCGCTCGCCGGCGCCGCTGGTGCCGACGCTGCACTGGTCGGCGCGGGGCCGGTTCGACCGCAACAAGGCACTGTGGGCGAGCTTTGTGCTGGAAACGCCGGCGGGCAAACTCTACATCGTCTGCGATTCCGGTTAAGGCGAGGGCAAGCATTTCCGTCGCGTCGCCGAGGCGCATGGCCCGCTGCGGCTGGCGATCTTGCCGATCGGCGCCTACGAGCCGCGCTGGTTCATGCGCGACCAGCACATGAATCCGTCAGACGCGGTGAAAGCGCTGGCCGATTGCGGCGCGCAGCAGGCGCTGGCCCATCATCACGGCACGTTTCAGTTGACCGACGAGGCGATCGACGCGCCGGTGATCGCGCTGGGCGAGGCGCTGGACGACGCGAAGGTGCCGCGGGAAAAGTTTGCGGTGCTGAAGCCGGGGCAGGTGGTGGAGATTTGAACGTCATTGCGAGCGAAGCGAAGCAATCCATCTCACCACAAAAAGAAAGCATGGATTGCTTCGTCGGGCCCGTCATTTTTGTGGTGCTGCGGCGTGATTCATTGCGTGGATCGATTCGGAGCACGTGATGGACATTCGTATTCGGCAAGCGGAACGTCGGCAGGCTGGTTTTGAGCTGGTCGATCTTGAGAGCCTGGTGGTTGACGACCACTCGGTACGAGCGGTGTGGTCCTTCGTGGAAGGCTTGGACCTTCAGTCGTTCTACGATCGCATCAAGGCGCGTGGCGAGATACCTGGTCGGCCTGCGACCGACCCGCGCATTCTGCTTGCGCTTTGGCTGTATGCGACAGCCGACGGGATTGGGTCGGCCCGCGCGCTGGCGCGGCTGTGCGAGCATCATACGATCTATCGCTGGATCTGCGGCGGGGTCGGGGTGAACCACACGATGCTGTCGGAGTTCCGTCTGGAGAGCGGCGAGTTCCTCGATCGCCTTCTGACGAGCAGTCTGGCGGCTTTGATGAAGGAAGGCCTGATCACACTGGACGAGGTCATCACCGACGGTACCAAGGTCAGGGCCGCGGCAAGCCGCTCGTCGATGCGGCGAAGGCAAACCCTGGTGGAATTGGAAGAAAAGGCCCGGATCAGGGTTGCCGAGTTGAAGCAGGAATTGGAGGCCGATGCTGCGGCGGGCGAGCGGCGGCTGTCGAAGCGTCGCCTCTCTGCAGCCGAAGACCGCGCCCGTCGTGTTGCGGCAGCGTTGGCGAAACATCCTGCAGCAACGCCGAAGGACGAGAAAGACCAGAACGAGGGGGGCGATCCCCCGCTGGCCGGCGGCGGCAAGAGCGGCAAGAAACCCAAGGAAGAGCGTGTCTCGACGACTGATCCGGACGCGCCATTGATGCGGATGGCGGACGGTGCCGTGCGGGTCGCCTATAACGTGCAAGTGGCGAGCGCCTGCGGCTTCGTGGTCGCGATCGAGCCGGTCCAGCGGCGTAATGATCGAGGTCTTGCGCCGGCAGTGGTGGCGCAGGTCCAACAGCGTTGTGGCAAGCTGCCGACCCGCCTGCTGGCCGACACCGGCGCGATGACCGCCGCCGACATCGCGACGCTTGCGCAAACTCACCCCTCCATGCAGGTGTTCAGTCCGCCACCGGCCTGCAAGACGTCCTCCAAACCAGCAAGCAAGGCGCGATACGAACGCAACCGCGCAGCCGAACCGCAATGCCTGAGGGAGTGGCGCGCCCGCATGGACAGTGAAGAAGGCCAAGCGGTCTACAAACGGCGCAGCAACACCGAACACGCCCATGCCCGCCTGAAGAACCGCGGCTTTGAGCGCATGGCCCTGCGTGGCTTGGCCAAAGTCCGCATCGCATGTTGGCTTCATGCCGTGACCCACAACCTTATGTGGGCCATTAGCTGCCGCCGCGCGCTGAAGACGGCCTGATCCACCTCCCATCACATGCCGCACGAGCCGCACATCCCGTCCAATCCCATTGCAGTTCGCCGCCACAGGCGAAATACTTACAGCCCCGTCGCTTCGCTCCTCGCAATGACGTGAGTGCTACTCCTTGACCTTGATCGCCCAGGACACGTTCACCGAAACCGAAAGCGTCTCTTCGCCCTGGGCCACCGGTGCTGCGGCCATGCCGCCGACGGCCATCTTGTTGCTGCGGAATACCGGCGCGGCTGCGCCCTCTTCGGAAATGCTCAGCGGCTCGCCAAGCGTCACGCCGGCGGCCCTGGCATAGATTTCGGCCTTGCGGCGGGCGTCGGCGATCGCGTTTACGCGGGCGTCATCGAGCAGTTTTGAGGCCTGCGAGACCACAAAATTGATGCCGCCGATGTCGGTGGCGCCGGCGCCGACCAGTACGTCGATGGTGCTGGCGACCTTGGTGACGTCGCGGATCCGGACGGTGACGCGGTTGGCGGCGCGGTAGCCGACGACGGGCGAGGGGCCGTTGCGGTTTGGCGCATATTGCGGCTGCAACGTCAGCCGCGAGGTCTGGTAGTCCTTCTCGTCGATGCCGGCGCCTTTCAGCGCCAGCAGCACCTTGCCCATCGCCGCATTGTTGGCGTCGGACGCCTCGCGCGCGGTTTTCGCGTCTGACGTCACGCCGCCGTCGATCTGGGCTTGGTCCGGCGGCACCGACACGGTGGCCTCGCCGCTCACCGAAATCGCGGCCGGCAGCGCCGTCTGCGCCAGCGCAGGCGCGGCGAGCAGCGTAGCGGCGGCGAAAACGGCGGCGAAGGAATGCTTCATGGGCCTCACTTCAGCGGCACGTAGACGTTGATCACCAGCTTGTCCTCCGCCGTCTTCAGGGGATCGGTGATGTATTCCTCGATGAATGTATCCTTGGCTTCCAGCTTCTTGTCGTCGAGGTGATTGGTGATCGCCTCATAGGTGTTGTCCATATTGTCGTAGGAACCGCGATGGACGAATTTCAGCGCCTTGCCGTCGGGCGATTTGCCCATGCTGATGTCCTTGGTCAGGTTCTTCGGGTCCTGCTCGACCGGAATCTCGGCCAGGAAGGTGAAACCGGTATCGTCGGTCGAGGTGTAGACGATCATCGAATTGCCTGACGCCTTGATGCCCTGCTTGTCGAGCAGCGCGGTCAGGGTCTTGAACGACTCGATCAGGGTGTCGAAGGCCGCGTCCCAATTGGCGGTGCCCTTCATGACCACCACTTTTTTCGGCTCCAGCGTAAACTGCTCGCCAAAGGGATCGGCGGTCTGGACCGGTGCGACCGGCGGCGGCGCCGGCGTCTGGGCGGCCGAGGGGGTGTCGGCCGGAGATTTGGTTTCGGCGGGCGGCGGGACCGGCGTCGCGGACGGGGCCGGCGCAGGTGTCGTGGTCGGCGAGGCCGTGGGCGATTGCGCCAGCGCGGCGCTGCCGAGCGCGATTGCCGCCATCGGGATCAGCGCGACCAGGGCGGCTCGGAAGGTGTCGATACGGTTCATTTCGATATTCTCCATCCCATTCCAAGCGGTGGCGGTATGTCCCGGCCCGCGCCCGCAAAACGCCGCCATTTCTAACACGCAAGTTCCGCTTTCGTCCCATGATAGATGCGTCATGGGGCCTTGCAGCCCCCGGCGGACTGGCCAATCCGCCATCATTCGCCATATAAGACAGGCATAAATTGGGAAATTCCATGAGCGCGTTGGCCAACCACGCATTTGCCAAGATGAATGGCATCGGCAACGAAATCGTCGTGGTCGATTTGCGCGACAAGCCGGCCACGGTGACGGCGGAGGAAGCGCGCGCGGTCGCCTCGCCGGCCGGCGTGCCCTACGACCAGTTGATGGTGCTGCAGCCGCCGCGGCTACAGGGCACCGAGGCCTTCATCCGCATCTACAACAATGACGGTTCGGAGGCCGGGGCCTGCGGCAACGGCATGCGCTGCGTGGTGCGGCGCCTGTTCGAACAGACTGGCCAGACCGCCGTCACCTTCGAGACCCGGGCCGGGCTGTTGAACTGCTGGCAGGGCCCGGCGCCCGACCTCTACACCGTCGACATGGGCGCACCGAAGTTCGGCTGGCAGGATATTCCGCTGGCCGAAGAGTTTCGCGACACCCGCTACATCGAATTGCAGGTCGGGCCGATCGATGCGCCGCTGCTGCATTCGCCGTCCGTGGTCAGCATGGGCAATCCGCATGCGATCTTCTGGGTCGATGACGTCAACGCCTATGATCTCGAACGATTCGGGCCACTTCTGGAAAATCATCCGATTTTTCCGGAGCGCGCCAACATCACGCTGGCCCATATCGTCGATCGTGATCACATCACGATCCGCACCTGGGAGCGGGGCGTCGGACTGACCCGGGCTTGCGGCTCCGCGGCCTGCGCCACCGCGGTGGCCGCGGCGCGGCTGAAGCGCGCCAATCGTCTGGTCGAGATTGCGCTGCCGGGCGGCAAGCTCTCGATCGAATGGCGCGAGCGCGATGACCATGTGCTGATGACGGGCACCGCCGACTTCGAATATGAGGGACGATTCGATCCGGCGCTGTTTGCGTCCGTCGCCTGAATCATGAGCGTCGACGTCCTCACCTTCGGCTGCCGCCTCAACGCTTTCGAGTCCGAGGTGATCCGGCTCGAAGCGGAGCGCGCAGGGCTTTGCGACACGGTCGTCATCAATAGCTGTGCGGTGACCAACGAGGCCGTAGCGCAAGCGCGGCAATCGATCCGGCGGCTGAAGCGCGAAAGGCCGAACGCGCGCATCGTCGTCACCGGCTGCGCGGCGCAGACGCAGGCCGAAATGTTCGCCGGAATGGCGGAGGTCGATCGCGTCGTCGGCAATGACGACAAGATGCGGGGCGAGGCCTGGCGCGATGCGCGTGCGGCGTTCGATACGGGATTTGGCATCGCCGCCAGCGAGAAGATCGCGGTCGCCGACATCATGGCGGTCACGGAGATGGCGCCGCATCTGCTGGAAGGCTTTCAAAGGGGCCTGCCGCGGGTGTTCGTGCAGGTGCAGAACGGCTGCGACCACCGCTGCACCTTCTGCATCATTCCCTATGGCCGCGGCAATTCGCGCTCGGTGCCGATGGGCGCCGTGGTCGATCAGGTCCGCGCACTGGTCGAGCGCGGCCATGCCGAGATCGTGCTGACCGGCGTCGATCTCACCAGCTACGGTGCGGATCTGCCGGGCGCGCCAAAACTTGGTCAACTGACAAAGCAGGTTTTGCGGCATGTGCCCGAGTTGAAGCGCCTGCGGATTTCATCAATCGACTCGATCGAGGCCGATCGCGACCTGCTCGATGTCATCGCCTACGACAAACGGCTGATGCCGCATCTGCACCTGTCGCTGCAGTCCGGCGACGATCTGATTTTGAAGCGGATGAAGCGGCGGCATTCGCGTAACGATGCAATTGAGTTCTGTGCGCAGGTGCGGCGGCTGCGGCCGGACATCGCACTCGGCGCCGATATCATCGCGGGTTTTCCGACCGAGACCGAAGACATGTTCACGCGATCGCTGGATCTGGTGGAGGAATGCGGTCTCACTTTCCTGCATGTGTTTCCGTACTCGCCGCGGCCCGGCACGCCCGCGGCGCGAATGCCGCAAGTCGCGGGTGGTGCGATCAAGGAACGCGCGAAACGATTGCGTGCGACGGGTGAGGCAGCGCTGCAGAGGCGGCTGGCATCAGAAATTGGCGCAACGCGTCAGGTTTTGATCGAGAGCGGAAAACAGGGGCGCACGGAACATTTTTTGCCGGTAGCTATCAGCGGCGAGACGCCGGGTGTTGTGCGAGCGCTGACGATGACAGGGCATGATGCGGCACGGCTGACGGTGTGAGGGTGCGGCCCTTTTCTTCCTTCTCCCACAAGGGGAAAAGCCGGTTTAGCCAAATTCTTCAACAAACTCAAAAACTTACAGTATTCTCAAAGCCTTACGAGACCCGAGAACTGGAAATTCGGGATACATCAGGGTATACATCGGGCTTGGTAAAGGAGATCAAACCCGGTGACCGACGTACCCTATCTTATCGCCCAAAACGGCTGGTGGCATTTCCGCCGCCGCGTCCCGCTCCACATGGCCGATCTCGACAAGGCGCACAAGCGCTTCGTCAAGGCGGCGACCAAAATCAAGGTCGAGAACGACCCGAATGGCGTCGCCGCCGCCAAGGCCATCGTCATCATCAACAACGAGACCGAAGCGTATTGGCGCGATCTCGTCGCGGGCCGCAATGCCGATGCCCGCAGGCGATACCGGCTCGGCGTGAAGCGCGCGCAGCAACTCGGCTTTGCCTACGTCTCGCATCAGGAGGTTGCGAACGATACTCGAATTGACGTGCTGCTCAATCGCGTCGAAAAGCTCATCAAGGTCGGCATCGATGATCCGATCAATCAGGACGCGCTGCTCGGCGGCACCGTGCGGGCGTCGGCGGTGCTGCTCTCCGAGTTGGTCGATCAATACATGGCGCTGCCGAAGATCATGTTCTCGAACAAGTCCGGCGGCCTGCTCGGCAAAAGCGAAAAGCAGATCGCAGTCTTCCGCAAACATCGTGAGAAAGCCATAGAACTGCTGATCGCCCAAATCGGCGACCGGGACATTCTCGCCATCACCATTGCCGATGCAAACAAGTTCACGGACTGGTACACGAACCACGTTCGCGTCAACCAAATCGGCACCGATGGGCCGCGAAAGCACATCGATGTGATCCGCAAGATGATCCGCTCGATCTGCGAGCGCGACCGGCTGACCTATCAGGATGCGTGGGCACAGAACCCTTTTCCGCGCCATGACGGCCAGCGCAATGCCTTCTCAATCGCGTTCGTCAAGGACACGATCCTCGCGCCCGGCGCACTCGGTGGGATGAAGCCAGCCGACCGTGACCTGCTCTACGTGCTGGCCGATACCGGCGCGCGGCTCTCCGAAATCTGCAACCTGCGCAAGCCGTATATCCATGTCGGGCCGAAGGACAACATTCCGCATATCCGCATCAGGCCCGTGGGGCGGCAGCTCAAATCCAAAAACTCACTTCGCGATGTTCCCTTGATCGGCGCTGCATTGGAAGCGATGCGCCGCCGACCGGACGGCTGGCCGCAGTACCGCGACAACGCCAGCGCGGCATCGAAGGAAATCAACAAATGGATCAAGCGGCTGTTGCCTGCCGATGTCGAGGTCACCGACAGCGACGATGAAAACAAGGAAGGCACCTGCCTCTATGCACTCAGGCACTGCTTCAAGGATAGGTTGCGCGCGATCCGCGCCGAGGACGAGATGAAGGTCGCGCTGATGGGCCACGATGTCGGCATGACCGGCAAGACGCCGGACTATGGCCGTGGGTTTTCAATCGAGGCAAAATTTGAGGTGATGTCTCAAATCGACTTCTCTCGCATCGCGTGATCGCGACAAAGTTTGACCATTTTCGTGACCCACTTTATCAGTTGATACACGCAATGGACCGCGACGGTCTGTTGCTTGGTCCATTTCCGGCGTGCAGCAGATCGATCCACGCGGAACTGCATCAGGGCATTGGGCCCCGATGAAAGACCGGCTTGCAGGGCCTCTGACACCAGTTGAGGCCGACTGAACCGATACCGACCGACCGTGCGCAGCACGGAAGGAAGTTTCTGCCGATAGCGCGGAAGCCACCGGAGGTTCAGCATGCCAGACCACCAATCCGTCACCAGTTCGACCGCCGCCACGCCAGCGCGCCGCGCGAGGAGGTTCGCGGGCACGGTCAAGCTGGTCGTCAAAATCCCGCCCGACATCAAAGAGTGGCTCGAAAGCCGCGCGGCATACTTCGGCGCAACGATCAGCTCCGAAGTTTCCCGCTGCTGTCGCGCCAGCATGGAGGAGGAGGCCGCGACACCTCCGGCTGATGCGAATGGCAACAAGCCATGACGCACGACCAGCAGCCGATCACTGAGGCGAGGCTCAAGGCTGCGCTGCTGGCTGTCGCCCATGTCGTCAGCGAGCATGGTCGGACGGAATACGGGCCACTCCTGGAGCGGCTTGAGCGCGAGCTGCTGATGTACAGGGAGGCGCGCGATCCGCTCTCGCGCGCGCGGGCGATCCTGCAAGCGCATGCGGACACCGACAACGCGAAGCCGTCTGCCATCCACCCACCCTGAAAACGACACGCCAGCCGAAGCAACTCGGCTGGCGTTCGCAATTCGATAGGGTACGTCGTCTAGCCTTGGACCGGCAGCGACGGTGTACCCCGAAACCGGGACACCTTTCAATGCCGATCACCACCATCAACAAGCCGATTGATCCAGCCGACACGATGGCGCGGGCGTTGCGAGATGCGCCATGACCCAGAAGAAGATCGCTCGCCCCAACCTTGAAATTCCCGTTGGGGCATGGGGCACAATCAAGAGCGCGACCGCGAAGCTCACATGGTTCGCGCAGGTCGATGCCGCCATTGCCGCTGGCATAGTTGGAGGATCATTCGCCCAGATCGCGATCAATATCGCCACAAATCCGAAAGGGGTGAACAGCGAGACGGGCCTGACGTGGCGCGGTGCGCGGGCGCTCGCCGACGAGACCGGCCTCACCAAATCGACCGTGAAGCGCCTGCTGGAGGAGGCTGTCGCCGCCGGGCTGCTGTTTGTGGTTCGGAAGGGCAGACCCGGGAGAGACGGGCAGTCTACGATGTATCGGCTGGCCATGCCGGAGGCCGGAAACGGCCCACCAATAAGGCGTTTCCAGCGCAAGAAACGGCCTACCCATGAGACGAAAAACCCGGAAAACGCCCCGGCCCATCCCATGGTGCCGGAAACGGCCCATCCATGTCCCAGAAAACGGCCCACCAGTGGGACACATCTCCTAAGAGATAGAACTCCTAGTGATTTAACTCCATTAGAGCGCGGCTCCGCCGCGCGCACCTCCCGTGTTGATGAAGAGAGCGACAACACCACCGAGCCTCTGACACCTTCCCAGCGCGCCTCTCATGAGGCGCTGATCGAGATACAGCAACCACCTTCCGCGTCTCCAATAGGTCGTCCTGCGGCGAACGGTGCGGACGCGGACCCCGCCGTCGCCGAAGTCTACGAGCGTGGCCGTGAAGTCCTTGGCGCTGATGCCGATGCGGTAATCGCCAAGTTGCTCGCTGTCTACGGGAGCGACATTGTGAGCGCGCTCGACACGCTCGCCGCCGCCGAAGAGGAGGAGAGCGGTCCGAGCCGCCGCCAGTACGTCGAGAATGACATTGAGACTGCCGCGCGAGCACCGCCCATGCGATAAAACTGATCGGGTGCTACGAGGCAGCCACCTCGACACAAACGCATCAGCGACCATCGGCTTCGCTTGGGCGCGCTTCGGATTGCAGCCGATGAAGTGCAGGCGCACGTCGCGCGTGTCTGCTTTTCGGATGTCATAGATGCCGCGCAGGAAAGCGACGGTGCCGATCACGGCGGGCAGGCCGAACAGGATTGTGCTGGCATCAGCCGTCGTCTTGCCGTTCTTGAAGCCAGCGAGCGGTGCTTCCCACACGACTATCTCCGGCTGACGCTCCGCGATCATGATCTTCATCCATGTGTGCGCCTTGGCGAAGATCGCCTCATGGCTCGCACCCTTGGACGCGAACCGGATCGAACCGTGTTCGGGCTCGCCGCCCGGCTCGCCCACGGCCCAGCCAGATACAGATGCGAGGTCGAGGGCGAGAACTGACGCGGTCATTCATGTTCCAGTGGTCTGGAAGCGATAGTTCGAACAATCTTCTGCATAGGCCGCTTCAAGCGTGCGGCTGCCCATCGCGACGATGCCCGGCTCAAGAATTATGATCGCGCTCGCGCCACGACTTGTTTGCTTTGCAGCACGCCCGCGCAGCAGATTTAGAAACATCGCCATTTCAAGATGGGTCGAACCACTGGCGGCAACATAGATGTTGCGGCTCTTTTCGTTGATGCCGATCTTGATCAGATCGCCAACGAACTTCCATAGCGTCTCGATGTCGTTCCCGCCCTTGGCTCCCCAATGCACCGCGGCCATCTGCGAGAGTTTGCTGCCAGCCCATCTACGCTGACCGTCCAGCGTGTACAGGTGCATTAGCTTCTTATCGAGCTTGCCGTTGCGCTTCTCGATGTCGCTTAGGATCGCTGCAAGAATGCACTGACCTACATCGATTGTCAGTTGCTTCCGTTCACCACCGAGTACCGATTGTTTCTGGCGACCGATTGTCTTGCGCATGTCGCTAACGATCAGCGCCTGCTCCTTGAAGGTCGCAGTCAATTCTTTTTCGGTCACGACGAACGGCTGATTTACTTCTCTGAAGAAACTCATTGAGGCATTCCCTTCTTGATAGCCTTTAGCTTTTTGATCGTGCTGGTGAGCCATTTGACGGTGCCCGCCTTTCCGTTCTTCGTTCCGAACAGCGTCCAGAAAATTTCCGGCGTGGTATTGGCAAGGTCGATGCTCGACAGCGATCCATAGATGACGTGTGCGCCGACGCGCATGTCGTTGAGGTCAACCTCGTCGACCCCATCGTCGCCGAGTGGATCAGGCTCAGTGATCTGCGCGTCGGTATCTCTTGGAGTGAACGGCAGAACGACGGCTTCGCCGACAAGGCTTGCCGCAGCATCGGCATTGGCGACATGTATCGACGCTGCTGCGGTCTCCCCAGCGAGTTGGGCGCGTTTTTGTAGATCATCGATCAGCGAGCTATATTTTTGCTCCGCTTCCGCGCTCGCGATGCGATGGGCGTTCGCCATCAGATCGCGATTTTCCTCGCGAACCTGATCGGCAACCCGCTCAAGGTCCAGCGCCTTGGCTTCGATGTCGTTGAATTGCGCCTTGAGGGCGCGAACGTCGTCGGCGTTGACAAGTTCGCCAGCGGCGACCCGACGCTCAACCTCCGCACGGACATCCGGCTCTGCCGATGCAAGCATGTCGAGGGCCATGACACCCAAATGCGCCGCTGCGGCGTATTTGGAGCCGAACTCGGCCGCGACGTTCATGCAGCGCTGGGCGGTTCGAACGGAAAGTTCACATTCCGCCTCAATCCATTTATGAAACGAGCCGTGAGGGAGTTTGCCCTTCTGCCGGATCAGGGCATTGCCGATCTCGATCAAATCCTCAGCGGTGCGCCGCATCAGACCTTTGATCAGCGCGGCATCTGTTCGGGCTGCCACCTCTGTCGGGCGGTCGAGCGCGGCGTAGTCGAACAGCGTCGGGTTGCTTGTGGGGATGAGGGTCAACTGTCCCATGTCATACCCCCATGCGCGTTTGAGTGCCCTTGCCATCAGCCTTCGCCAGCGCCGCCGCGCCCAGCGGCGTGTTGGCGAACTCGCCCAGCTTCTCGGTCAGCATCTGGTATTCGTTGCGTTCGTCATCCTCGAAATCTTCAATGATGCCGTCGATCTTGCGCTCCAGATCGCGCTCCTTGATCTTGGCCTTGAGCAGCTTTTTCGAGATGCCCTGATCTCCGGCGTGATCGTATTTGTCGGCGACCATTTTGCGGATAATCTTGCACCGCTCATGTACGCCATCTTCTCTGACAGCAGGTCGCCGTGCAGCTTCTCGATACCATCGACGGCAGCTTGAACGTCTTCCGCCGCAGGTTCATTTGCGGTCGCCGGGTTCGCCATTGATTTGACGCGCATCGATGCTGATCTGATCAGCAACGCGATCAGGAAGTGGTGACGCATGAGGCCGATCCGTCATCCGCTGGTGTCTGGTCCCGGTCATCGCACGCCAGCGACGTTGCTCGCGATCGATGAGCGCGACAGGTATCTGCGCGAGGCTGCGGCGTTCTGCGCTGGCATGACCGACGCCGCAGCGGCGGCCTATTTGCGCGAAAGGCTCTGCAGGTATCGGAGCGCTGGCTGGCGGCGTGACTATGCCGAGAACCTGTGTCCGCCAAGGCTTGCCGGGCGCATCGACGCGGTCCTGTGGAAGGTCTTGAAGGTCAAGGACAGCATTCCTTCGGAGCGGCTGATCCGGCTTGTGCTGGCGCGAGCGACCGATATAGGCGCTGATCGCTGACCACCCCCTATTCGTTGCCAGCGGCTCGCGCCACCGTGTCTCGACCATCATCGAGACGATTGGAGGATGCCCCATCATGGCGAAACACGGACCCGATCAAGGCTGGCGCGAACACGTCTTGGGCATGCTTCCGAAGATGGAAGCGACCGCAGAACCACTAACTGGCGTTCAACAGGCAACGGCAGCGGACTTTGGGCCGATCGTTTATCGCGGCGACCGAACACCGGATGACGCGGCGGCTCTGCTGCCGGAAGCAGCCGCTACAAAACTGATCGCGATAGAACAGCGATTTGCTGACCTCTCCGCGCAGGTGCCGAGTTTCGAAGATGTGCGGGAAATTAGGCTCGAAGCATTCGGCTACAAAAATCGCATTGCTGAATTGACGAAGCACCGAAGCGAAGGAGGGTTCGAGCAAGACCCGTCAGCGCCACAGGTGATTTCTGAAACGCGCAAATTAGAGCGCGCTGAAAAGGAACTCGCGCGGCGGACGGAGTTGAAGGAAACGCGCACGATAAGAGTGACTGCTGTCGGACAGTTGCGTCAATCCCTCAAGGATTGGGTTTTGCGCGGAATTCCCGGCGGCGTAACACTTGACGTGGTTGAGGATACCCCGGTTTCGGAGTTGATGACGAAAGCTGACGGCGGTCGCGTAGAAACGGCGATCGAGCGGTTTCGTCATCGGCAGCGCGAATGTGTCGCTGAGCGCCACCGGGTCAACTCGCAGCAGTGGCCGGTCTCAGTGGCGGAGGCTGGTGCGTTAGAGTTGATCGAGAGACGGTTGGAAGCTGGCAGACCCGTCCTCGAAAGCGCCATCGAGCATAATCTGCCGATCAGCTTTGCGAAGATGCGGCTCCAGTCGCAGGTTTACAACGCGCAGCCGGGAGCCGTCGCATTTGCCGAGCCTGAGGATGCCATCGGGTTTGTATTTTGGTTACTCGGCAAAGAGTTTGTTTTGGAAAAAATCCGCGCCGGTTTCCGAGAGATTGCGGATGGTGATGCCCTCGACGAGCGGCAGCGCGCGGAGATGCTTGCGGCCATCGACGCGGACGATATGGCGGCACAGCGAGCGGAGTGTTCGCTGATCTGGGCTTTCGCAGCCAAGGGCGAGGTGATCGACTTTCGCCCGACGACATCGCCACAAGCTGTGCTTGGCGTCAGGCTGATCACTGTGCCGCGCGCAGCCTCGCCGACAACGTCGCCGGGGCATGCCTACGACATCATTCAGCCGGGCGGCGGGCGGCGATGACCGATCGTTCTGTCGGGGGCGGCTGCGTGCCTGCTCCACCCGGCAGAACGGGCGGCGGGGATGCTTTCCGTGGGCGTTCTCGCCGCCACCACTACCACGAACCGCGCGATCGGGCACGCAGCATGCCCGGCAGCGCGCAGAGCGGGACATCCGCTGGCGCAGATGTCTGGCTCTGGGGCGGAGCGATTGCTCCTTGGGCTGCTCCGCCCAACCAAAACGCGACGGGGCCATAACGGCCAAGGCTGCGAGGCCGTCGCGTCAGGGTCGAGGTGTTGCTGACGCGGCATCTCGGCCTGCCTCTTTCGATCCTTGACGTGAGACCGTGATGACCAACGCCGCCGACATCGTCCGCATTGAGATTGCCGCGATCGACGATAGAGCCTGCTACAGCGGTTTTGACGCGGGTCGGGTGTCAACACCCACCCGGACACAAAAAACGAATGTGAGCCGCCTCGCCGACTCGGCAAGCCGCCGTTCAGGCGAAGTGTCCGACATGCAGGAGGCGGCGGAGTGATCCGGCGCGCCAAAGTCCGGCGCAGGCGGCGCTCGCCCGTGTTCGCCGCGTGGTTGGCCGTCACGAAAGGCCCGTGCTGCGCGCGCTGGCGCAACTTCCCGGCCTTCTATGCCGACATCGGCCCGCGACCATCGTGGGCGCATCTTGTGGTCCGCAGCGACACGAGCCGCCCGTTCGAGCCGGGCAACGCCGGATGGCAGGTTGCGAAGTGGCATCGAAGCCCGCGCGCGATGCGGGCACGTCCCCGATGACCTTGGACAGGGCGTTGTCATCTGCTCGCAGAAATCGTTGATGTGCCTGCGGAAACGGTGTTTCGAGAGCCGGGAAAGCCGGTGATGCCATCACCGGGTCAGCGCCACCGCTCCTCGCGCTCCCGGCGCACCGCCGCGCTCGCCGGGTTCTTCGACTAGAGCCACGTCTTCGATTGGCCGCTGCGGTACGGCGCATCGGTTCGCTTCGAGACGATGCCCTCCAGCCCCATCTGGCAGACGTGCCCGAAGACGGTCGGGCCGTCTCCGGTCAGATGCTCAACGAACTAGATGGACCGCCGCTTGGCCCTGCCGAGCAGCTTGTTGAGCCGCCGTTTGCGCTCGATCAGCGGCAGGTCGCGCAGGTCTTCGCCTTCATGCTCGATCAGGTCGAACGCGAACAGCACCGCCTCATGGCCCCGCCGCTTGCTCCGCAGGGCACGGAAGTCCGATGTCCCGTCGTCGCGGGCGATCACCGCCTCGCCGTCGATCAGGAATGACGATGCCGGGATTTTGCTGGCGGCTTCGGCGATGGCCGGAAAGCGGTCGGCCCAGTCATGGCCGTTGCGGGTGAAGCAGCGGACCCGCGCGCCATCCCGGCGCACCATCAGCCGGTAGCCGTCATGCTTGATTTCGTGGACCCACAGCGGGCCGGTCGGTGGCCGCACCACCTTCGACGGCTTGCACGGTTCGATGAAGCCGGAGGGATACCGCCGCTGTGCACCATGGCCGGAGGATAGGGCAGCGGCTGCAATCGCGCCATTGGCCGCGCGGCATCCGCAGGGCCGGGTCAGAAACGCGGGGATAAGCCGTGCTGGTCAGTTGCCAGCCGTCTGCGCTTAGGCACCCTCTGCGGGCGGGGATGATGCCGGGGGGCGTATATGGATTGGACACTTATCGTCATGCTGGTGCTCGCGGGCGGCTTCTTCCTTTGGCGGCAGTCAAAGAACACGGAGAAGGCGGAAGCCGCCAAAGAGCGGTTGGAGCGGGATACCCGCCTCTATCGGAACGTCAAGGCAGGGATGCGGGAATACCACTTTCGACAGCGCGAACATGATTTCTCAGAAGCGAAGGACGGCGAGCTGCTGTTTGAGACCGCCCACCTGTCAGCTTTCGGTGTCAGCCACTTCGCAGAAAGCCGCGTAGGGTTCTATTTCAAAGACACCGAAGAGTTCGGGCTCTACGGCGTCTTCGCTGGCAACGACGACGATGTTATCGAGAGCTATTACCGCACAGACCGCACCTTCCAAAAGGAAGAGATGCTGCTGACGAATGATGAGGATTGAGCATGCCGCACTGATGCACGTCCACACGTTGGCGTCGCGAATGCTCGAACGGGCACATCCGACATCGAGACTTGGTTAGTAATAGGAACTGACGGCCATCATCGCGTCAGGGGGCAACATGCGAGCGTTTTCAGACACGACCATTCTGGTGGCCGTTGTGGCAAACCTCATTCCGTTCCTGCATTTTCATTTCGGCAAGGTTTTTCGCGAGCCACGCTACATGATGCCAAGGTGGGCGTTCGGCTTGCTCGGTTTGGGCTACGCCTATCTGGTAGGGTATTTCTTTTACGGATTTATCCAGCAACCAAAAATCAACTTCTATGACCTGATCGCAGCAACCACTGTCTACGCCTCCGTGCTGTTCGTGCTTCTTAGCGAGGTGTTGATCCGAGGGGGTGGTCAGTGGCTCACAAAACGGCGGGGAGAAAAGTGGGCCAAGGAGCTGGATTATATCTACCTGAGTTTCGGTGCGGCGGGTCTGGTTATGTCCGTAAACCGTCTGGAAATGATTGATCAGAAGCTATCGTTGCCAGAATACATCGGCCCTTTTGTGCTCGCCACGGCGTTGGTTGTCCGCGCTCTAAAAGCGCGCGTTGAAATCAACGATTGGAACAAATTAACTAAACTTCCGGCGGCGCTGGAGAGGCAAGCCGCTACGGATTGCGGTGGATGACGTGCCGGGTACAACGGAGGCGACCTCAAGCCGTCTTCGGCTCGTTCATCGCACGCTCGACTTCGTCGGCAAGCCGATTGAGGTGTTCGTGTATACGCCCGAAAGTCTCACGCTTTGCTGGGTCCGTAGCCAAGTCTCGGATCAACGCGGCCTCAGCGGCTTGGCCGCGAAGCTTTTCGACAGACGCTTGATAATCCCTCATCGACTTGCTTTGAGCGGCTGCTGGGCGGGCGGCTCAGGTTCGAAGCTGCTTTTGTTGAGCCAGTCGGCCTGCTGCGCCTTGCGAAGCAGTTCATCTTTTTCTGCGCCGGGTGGAAGAAGTGCCGCAAGTTCGCGCGCCGTCTTGGCGAATGACGCAAGACGATCTTGCAGCGATAATTGTTGGTTGAAACGACGCCGTTCGATCATGGCGCGCTCCTTTCCATTCCAGAGGAAGGCGGGAGCGCAACCGGCGTTCACATCACCGATAAAGCCAAGGTCCGGGCGGTGGTGATTGACTAACGCACACCCTAGGCATCGAGTTCAGTCCACTAGTGTACATAACTCAAAATAGGCCACTAAGGGTGAAAACAGGCCAGTACCCGCCGCCGGAATTTGTTCCACCAGCGCCGCCAGCCGTCAACGCCCCAGCCGCAGACGCAGGTCAGAGAGACACTTGCGAAAGTGACGCGCGCGCTTTCGCCCCCGACCGCCGCGCCTTGTTCGCCTTGGGCGTCGCGTCCAGCAGCAAGGCCACGTCAGCCGCCGAAATTGTGAAGCAGGCCGGATCGAGCGGAGCGACCAGTGGCCGATACCGGAGCCGCCGCAGGAGCCATTCGCGAAACTGAAGCGGCTGGAGCCGCGTCGCAGCTTTCAATCCCGCCCTGAGAAACGTCTCACGTTGCTGCGGATCGAGCCGTGCCCAAGCCTGCATCGTGACCTCAACCAGATCAACGCGCCTCATTTTCGTCTGCCTTTGAAAAATGACATCCGGCCAAGGCTACTCGAAAAACAAAAAACCTGAATACGCTCGAATTGGGGGGTATCGCGGTCCCCGCACGTTGGGGCGCTCTCGGTAGTACCTTGAAGGGGCCAACGCGGAGGGCGGGACCATTCTTGCGGAGGGCCGCCATCGTTTCGACGGTCACCGTCAGCACGGTAGCTCTTTCGGGTTCTGGCCTGTTTGGGGAGCGTGAGGTGGGTCACGGAAGTTCGCTCAGCCTGCGCCTAGTCTCCCGCACATGGGACGAGCGAATGGTCGCTTCGTCGAACCAACAGGAGACGGTCAAGGATACCCAGAAATTTGAATTAGACGCTCTCTCGGACGACCAGCTCGATGTGGTGTCTGGCGGCGACATGGCCGACTTGTTCGCGCAAGCCAAGCAAAACGCAATGGCAAACGCACTGGAAAACGCACAAAAGCAAGAGGAAAATAAGTAGCAGGCCGCCGCGCTCACAGCATTTCAACAGATGCTCAACGCTGCATAGTAGTGTCTAAGTCAAAGGAGAAGCCCCTCCACAAGGACGGGTGGTACAAGGCCGCCTCAGTTGGCGGCCTCTTTCATTTGAATGTCACTGTTGGCACTTTTCGGACATGTCGAGCTAGCCTGCGGACCTCCCGCGCGTGTTGACAGAGCGCGAAAGCGCCGCTGGAATACAGCCTCTTTTACATCTTGATTTTGGAGGCTGAAATGTTTGCTCGTTTAGCTCAATTCGCCGTCGTCGCGCTCGCCATGGTCTATGGAGGTCAGGCACACGCAGCGACCATCTACGGGACGTACTATGATGAGACAATTACAAGCGGGTGCAACGCCATCTTTTGCCGGATTAACTTCTCCCAGCTTCCGCCTGACAAACTCACAATGGTCAGTCAGGTAAGTTGCACGATAGCTTCTACGGGAGCACAAGTTCGGCAAGTCCTTTTAGAAATATCCGCAAGCATTGGCGGGGGAGCTGTGTCGCCGCGAAGCTATGCGCTATCATTTCCGGCCCCGACGCTTTCCGGCACCGTTTATTATACGAACGTGCAACAAAATATCCATTACCTCATCGGTCAAGGCAGGTTTCCTTATGTCGATGTAGAAGCAACACCTAATGCGAGCTCCATCAATTTGACCTGCACCCTCGTCGGTGACCTCGTGACCCCAATTCAATAGCGCAGACAGAACAGAGGCCGCCTCAGTTGGCGGCCTCTTTCATTCGTCACCTCATCGTCCAATAACCGGACAGCATTACGGCATCGCGTCATCAGCAGCGCGGCTCTAACATCGGTCCCGTTAGTCACACCAGCGTCACCACCGCCAGCGCCACGCGCATCACGTCGACCACGACCGACGACGACAGCGCGACAGCAACACGACGACAGCGGCAGGCAGGAGAACCCCGGCAGCATGGGCAGGCAGCGCCACCGCGCCACCATCGCCAGCGTCACGCGCATCGACAAGGCGCGGCACGACGCGGTAGGCTTCTGGGATTGACGGCAGCACGTCAACAATGTGGCTCGGGAGTGCATAATGAAGCGCCATTTTTTTTCGGTTGGTCTTTTGGCAGGTGGAATTGTCATTGGTTTGGGCTTGCCCGAGACCATCCGCGCTCAGGTGCCGGGGTTTGTGACCAAACAAGTGTTCAAGACGGACTTGGTCAATCTCCCGGGCCAAGAGGTAATCATCTACGCATCGGAGTGGCCTTCCGGCTTCCGGCTCCCGCTGCACCTGCATGAGGAAGGTCACGAGTTCGTCTACGTGATCGAGGGTGAGCAGACCTTTGAAATCGACGGCGTCGGCACCAAGATAGTCAAGGCTGGCGAGGTTGTGTACACGCCACCGAACACGAAGCACTTCGGCCAGAACGCTACGGACAAGATTTCAAAGACGCTGGTGATCCGCATCAAGGCCAAAGACAAGCCCGTGATGACAGTAGTGAAGTAGTCTTCTCGACGCATCGCATCACCACGACCGATAGCGGACGGCATCACGTCATCAGCACGGTCGAGCGCGGCATGGCGGCACACGAAAAAGCCGCCCGTAGGCGGCTCTCTGTCGATGCGTCGTGGAGTGGTTCACGATCAGGCAGCGAGCGCGAGGCTGTGATCCTTGCGCGACCGACGATAACCCATGAAGCCGACGCCAGCGAAGCCGAGCAGCATCATCGCCCATGTGGAGGGTTCGGGGACGGCGCTGGTAACGCCGTCGATGCGGAGTGACAGCTGGGCAGCCGCTGTGCCATCAAATGTGGGGTCTGCAAAGTCAAGATACTTCGAGTTATTGGTGAGCGCAGTCAACCCATTCGAGGAATATGGGAACGTAGGAACGAAAAAACCGACGGCGAGATCGTTATCTCCGATGATGCCGAACCAATAGGTATCACCGGCCGTCAGGTTGAACGAAGGAAGCGCCCCGGAACTGATCCAGCTCAGCGAACTGGAAGCTTCGACGCTTACAACTTGGCTAAACAGCAGATTGAGGTTGGTGCTGTCCCAAATCATAAATTTGGCATTGCCACCGGTTGACATGTCGGCAAAGAACGAAAAATCCGTAATGGTGGTATTCTGCGAGACGGAGACGCCTTGTCCCAAGCCTATGGTTGTAGGTATCGCATTGTTCGACTGGCCCAAATCGAAGATCGTCGCCGCGTCTGAATGATTGATGCCTATCAGCGAAGCGTAAGCAATCGTAACGGCCGAAAAGATGGAATTGCGCAAGCCGTTTGCGGGAAACCGCAGCGCACCGACCGCTCCAAAAAATCGAAATTTCATATCCCGTCCTCCCCCTGTTCCGATGGAACTCACCGTTTCAGGTTCGGAACCCCCTGCCAAGCGGTATTCGTCAGCATTTCTGTCATTTCCCCTTCGCCCCGACCGGCGACAGCGTCACGACGCAGACGGCGCGCGCAGACGCGGCCACGCCAGCGTCGAGCGCGCGCCACCATCGCGCCAGCGTCGAGGTCATCAGCAAGCCCGCAAATCCGGGGCTAGGGGCGGTTCGCCTCGCGTGGTAGGAGCACATCGAGCGGCGCGCCGGAAGGCCACTCAGCGGGCTTCTAAAGGCTTCTGAGCGGTTATCGCCTCACGCCGAAATAGGATACACGCAGGGATACATGGAAAACCTGCTCCTAAAAATTCCTTCGTTAATTCAAGGGGTTTAGCGGGATTTCCGAAAACGGCTTCTCCCACAAGGGGAGAAGGGAAGTAAGTGCTGCGTTACTCCCCATTCCACCCGCAGGCCCTGAGCCGCTCATGCATATGCGGCGGAGCCGGTGCGACCACGTGCACCGGTTCCTTGTTCTTGGAAATCGGGATCCCGATTTCGCGGGAATGCAGATGCAGCCGCGGCTCGCCGAAGCGCGGACCGTTGCCGTAAATATTGTCGCCGAAGATCGGCCAGCCGGTGGCCGCGGAATGGACGCGCAGCTGATGGGTGCGGCCGGTGACCGGTTCGAGCGCGAGCCAGGCAACTCCGTCGCCGCGTCCCAGCACCGTCCAGTTTGTGACGGCCTTTTGACCGTCCGGATCCGGCTTCTGCCACCAGCCGCGTTCGACATTCAGCCGGCCGAGCGGCATGTCGATGGTGCCTTGATCTTCGGCAGGACCACCTTCAACCACCGCCCAATAGGTTTTTGAAATCTTGCCGTGCTTGAACAACAGGCCAAGCGATGCGGTCGCCTTGCGATGGCGCCCCAAAACGAGGCAGCCGGATGTGTCCTTGTCGAGCCGGTGGGCCAGCACCGGCGGCCGCGGCAGGCCGAATCGCAGACCGTCGAACGACGCCTCCAGATTGGCGCCGCCCTTGGGGCCGCGATGCACCGGTAGGCCAGCGGGCTTGTCGATCACCAGCATCAATCCGTCGCGGTGGAGCACCCGCGCCTGGATTTCCTCCGCGGTCAATTCGGGAACATCGATCAATCGTTCGAGACTTTCGCTCATGGCGCGAAACCGCTAACACACCCCCGCCATGAACGATACCACTGCGGGAACCCCCAAATTGAGCTGGTGGCGGCGGCTGTCCAGCGGCCTGAAGCGAACCTCGAATTCGCTCGGGACCGCGGTCGCCGATCTCGTCACCAAGCGCAAGCTCGACCGTGCCATGCTCGACGACATCGAGGACGTGCTGCTGCGCGCCGATCTGGGCACCGAGGTCGCGGTGCGGATCGCGGATGCGGTCGGCAAGGGGCGCTACGACAAGGCGATCTCCGCGGACGACGTCAAGACGGTGGTCGCGACCGAGGTTGAAAAGGTGCTGGCGCCGGTGGCAAAGCCGCTGGAGATCGATGCGTCACAAAAGCCGTTCGTGATCCTGGTGGTCGGCGTCAACGGTTCCGGCAAGACCACCACCATCGGCAAGCTCGCCGCGAAACTCGCTGCCGAAGGCCGCAAGGTCATGCTGGCCGCCGGCGATACGTTTCGCGCGGCCGCGATCGAGCAGCTGAAAATCTGGGGTGAGCGCACCAAATCCCCGGTCATCGCGGGCGCGCAGGGCTCGGATTCGGCGAGCCTTGCCTTCAACGCGCTCACGGCGGCGAAAGAGCAACAGCTCGACGTGCTCCTGATCGACACCGCCGGCCGGCTGCAGAACAAGGCCGAGCTGATGAACGAGCTGGAAAAGGTCGTTCGCGTCATCAAGAAGGTCGATGCCTCGGCGCCGCATGCGGTGCTGCTGGTGCTCGATGCCACGGTGGGACAGAATGCGCTGTCGCAGGTCGAGGCGTTTCAGCGTACCGCCGGGGTCACGGGCCTCGTCATGACAAAGCTCGACGGCACTGCGCGCGGCGGCATTCTGGTGGCGCTGTCGGAGAAGTTCAAATTGCCGGTGCACTTCATCGGCGTCGGTGAAGGCGTCGACGATCTTGCGCCGTTCACCGCACGCGATTTCGCGCAGGCGATTGCAGGGATTGAAAATTAATATGGACAAGACCCAGCCGCATCCGCTGTTCAAGCTCGCGACCGAACTCGGTCCGCTGCTCGTGTTCTTTGTCGCCAACGCCAAGTTCCATTTGTTCGTCGCCACCGGCGCGTTCATGGTGGCGATCGTGGCGGCGATGATCGCGTCCTATGTGGTGACGCGGCACGTGCCTGTCATGACAATCGTCACCGGCATCATCGTCATCGTGTTCGGCACGCTGACGCTGGTGCTGCACGACGAGACTTTTATCAAGGTCAAGCCGACCATCATCTATGGTCTGTTCGCCGGCGTGCTGGGCGGCGGGCTTTTGTTCGGCCGCTCCTTCATCGCCATCATGTTCAACCAGATGTTCAACCTGACGCCGCATGGCTGGCGCATCCTGACGATGCGCTGGGCGCTGTTCTTCCTTGCGATGGCGGTCCTGAACGAGATCGTCTGGCGTACCCAGACCACCGATTTCTGGGTCGGCTTCAAGGCGTTCGGCGTGATTCCGCTGACCATGATCTTTGCGATCGCCCAGATGCCGCTGACCAAGCGCTACCATCTGGAGCCGGCCACGCTTGAGGCGAGCGAGGCGGAGGCCGGCGACGTGTCGAAGGGGTGAGTTCGGTGTCTCGTCCGTCATTGCGAGGAGCGCAAGCGACGAAGCAATCCATTTCACAGCATGTTGCGCTATGGATTGCTTCGCTTCGCTCGCAATGACGCTGAGGGATCAGCTCCTCTGCTTGGCGATGACCTTGTCCTTGATCTTGTCGTAGGTCGCCTGCGGGACGATGTTCTTCTGCACCAGTTCATCCTTGCCCTTGTAGGGACGGCCCTTGATGATCGCCGCCGAATAGGCCTTGCCAATTCCCGGCAGCGCGTCGAGTTCGTCGGCGCTGGCCGAGTTGATGTCGAGCAGGTCCGCTTTCGGGGCCGGCGCCATCTTCGACTCGGTGGCCGCCTTCGGCGCGGGCGCCATCATCTTGCTGTCGGATTTGGCGGCGGGCTGCGCGGTCTGGGCCATCGACGGCGTTGCGGTCATCAGGCCGAGGGTGAGCACAGTTGCGAGAAGTGAAGCGAGCGTGAAATGACGCATTGGGTGTGTCCCTCCAAGGACGGTTTAAGTAACGTCATGGAGGTAGCTTTGAATTCGTGGCGGCGCCGTGGCCGTGAAATGAACGGCAGATAAAAGCTCGGAATTATTTGGGCTCAGCGCTCCGTCGTCACTTCAGCGCCTTCTCGATCTCGACCTTGAGCACGCTGTCGATGTTGTCGGCCGTGACTGGCCCGACCATCTTGTAGAGAATGGTGCCCTCGCGGCCGACCACAAAGGTCTCGGGCACGCCGTAGACGCCCCATTCGATCGAGGCGCGGCCGTTGCCGTCGACGCCGACGATGCCGAACGGATTGCCATAGCGGCCGAGGAAGCGGCGGGCATTGTCGGATCCGTCCTTGTAGTTGATGCCGACCATCTGCAGCCGCTTGTCCTTGGCCAGTTGGGAAAACAGCGGCGCCTCGTCGTGGCAGGGCACGCACCAGGATGCCCAGACATTGACGACGCTGACCTTGCCCTTGAAGGCGGCCGGATCGAGGCCCGGCACCTGCGCGCCGTTGGCGACGAGGCCGTCGAGCGCCGGCAGCGCGGTTTGCGGCGCCGGGTGGCCGATCAGGGCGGAGGGAATTTTGGAGGGGTCGCCGCCATGCAGCCTCAGCAGGAATAGTCCGGCTAAGGCGATGAAGCCGATGAGCGGCAGGCTCGCCAGCCAGCGCCGGCCCCGCGGCGATGCGTCGTTGCTGGTTGCGGGCTCGCTCATCGGATATCCGCCGCGCTGCGGCCGGAGCGCCTGGTGACGCCGCTGGCCTCGAGATCGCGCAGGCGCTCCTTCTGGCGGCGATAGTCGACCGCGATCCAGAAAATCAGCATCAACACCACCAGCGTTACCAGTGCGTAGGAGGTCACGATGAAGGCGGCGTAGGGACCGAGCGACATCGGATCACGCCGCCTGCTGGCTGGCTTGCATCATCTGCAAGGCGCGCACGCGGCGGCGCAGGATCTCGTTGCGCATCGCCGCCAGATGCAGCGTGACGAACAGCAGCGAAAACGCGACGGCCATGACCAGCAGCGGAATCAGGAAGGCGCGGTCGAGCGTCGGCCCGCCGAGCCGCATCACCGAGGCCGGCTGATGCAGCGTGTTCCACCAGTCCACCGAGAATTTGATGATCGGCAAATTGATCGCGCCGACCAGGGTCAGGATCGCCGCGGCCCGCGCCGCGCGCGACGGATCGTCCACCGCGCGCCACAGCGCGATCAGGCCGAGATACATCAAAAACAGGATCAGCACCGACGTCAGCCGCGCGTCCCACTCCCAATAGGTGCCCCACATCGGCCGGCCCCACAGCGAACCCGTGACCAGCGCCAGGAACGTAAACGCGGCGCCGAACGGGGCTGCTGCCTTGGCCGCGACATCCGCCAGCGGATGCCGCCATACCAGCGTGCCCAGCGCGGCCAGGCTCATCACCCCCCACACGAACATCGACAACCAGGCATTCGGCACATGGATGAACATGATCTTGACGGTGGCGCCCTGCTGGTAGTCGTCGGGCGCCATAGCCGATTGATAGAGGCCGATCAGCAGCAGGATCGCGGTCGCACCTGCAAGCCACGGCAACAGGCGCGCCGTCAGCGACAGGAATTTTGTGGGGTTGGCGAGATCGGTCAGCGTCATGGCACCCTGATAGTCGTCAGCGGCGGGGCAGGCAATGTGGCATGGTTTGTTTCATCTGGCCTCCGCGAGAGTTGATCGGCGTTAAATTGGTGTTAGTCGAGGCCGTGCCGCAGGCTGGCGGCGGCCGCGAACGGTCCGATCACGAAACTGACCAGGGACAGCGCGCACAGGATCGAAAACGGCGTTCCGAACGACAGCGGGCCTGATATCGCGGCCTGCGAGGCCGCGACGCCGAAGATCAGCACCGGGATCGACAGCGGCAGCACCAGCACCGCGAGCAGCAAGCCGCCGCGATGCAAGGTCACGGCAAGCGCCGCACCGATCATGCCGGTAAAGGTCAGCGCCGGCGTGCCCGCCAGCAGCGTCAGCGCTACCGCCGCAGTCGATGCGGTATCGAGATTGAGCAGCAGCCCCAGCGCCGGCGTCGCGATGATCAATGGCAGGCCCGCAGCGAGCCAGTGCGCCAGCGCCTTGGCCGCACAGGCCAGTTCCAGCGGCGTCCGGCTCATCACGATCAGGTCGAGCGAACCGTCCTCATGGTCGGCCGTGAACAGCCGGTCGAGCGTCAGCTGGCTGGCCAGCAGTGCGCCGAGCCAGAGGATGGCCGGTCCCAGCCGCGTCAGCAGCGCCAGATCGGGGCCGACCGCGAACGGCATCAGCACGGTAACGGTGAGAAAGAACAATACGCCGATCAGCGCTCCGCCGCCGACGCGCAGCGCGATTTGGATGTCCCGACGAATCAGCGCGGCGAGGGCGGTCATGCCGCGCCTCCCATCCGAAGTTCCCTGGTCTCGATTCCGAGCGGGGTATGGGTTGCGGCGACGATGATGCCGCCGCTGGCAAGATGGTCGCGCATCAGGCCCGCGAACAAATCCTGCCCGGCCGCATCGAGCGCCGAGGTCGGCTCGTCAAGCAGCCAGACCCGGCGCCGCACCGCGAGCAGCCGGCCGATCGAGAGCCGCCGCCGCTGGCCGGCGGACAGATAGGCCGCCGGCAAATGCGCGGCGTGGCCGAGGCCGATTTGAGCGAGGGTTTGTTCCCCATTTTCGGTGTCGCCGCCGAGAAAATCCCGCCAGAACGACAGGTTCTCCAGCACGCTCAGCGCCGGCTTCAGGGCGTCGCGGTGGCCGAGATAATGCGATTGCTCGGGCAGCGTCAGCTCGGTCTCGCCGCCTTCCAGATTGATCGATCCGGCCGATGGCACGAGCAAGCCCGCGATCAGCCGCAACAACGAGGTTTTGCCGGATCCATTGGGGCCGGTGACGGCCAGCGCCTGGCCTGAGGCGGTCTCGAAATCGAGGCCGGAAAACACCTCGCGGCCGCCCCGCACACACCCGACACTGCGTCCCAAGAGCTGCATTCTGCCCCTTCACAGCCCCTTGGAAACTAAGGGTACCGCATCAGAATTTGTGGGTGCCGCATTGCTGCAGCACGATTGTCAGTGTGGCGGCGCTTCTAGAAAGATTCTATAAGCCCGAGACTTGATGCAGCACACAATCGGCGCCTGCAAGCCAAAGGCCGGCCTCGCGGACGGTGTTTAAATACCCTTGCCGGGTATAACTGACAATTGGGATTTCCTCACATGACCTCGCTCGACAGCTTCAAATGCCGCAAGACCCTCAAGGTCGGTGGCAAGTCCTATGTCTATTACAGCCTGCCCGCCGCCGAGAAGAACGGTCTGAAGGGAATTTCCAAGCTGCCCTATTCGATGAAGGTGCTGTTGGAAAATCTGCTGCGCAACGAGGACGACCGCACCGTCAAGAAGGCCGACATCGTCGCGGTGTCGAAATGGCTGAAGAAGCGTGCGCTCGAGCATGAGGTTGCGTTCCGCCCGGCGCGCGTGCTGATGCAGGATTTCACCGGCGTGCCGGCGGTGGTCGATCTCGCCGCGATGCGCAACGCGATGCAGAAGCTCGGCGGCGATGCGGAAAAGATCAATCCGCTGGTGCCGGTCGATCTCGTCATCGATCACTCGGTGATCGTGAACTTCTTCGGCGACAACAAGGCGTTCGGCAAGAACGTGGTCGAGGAATACAAGCAGAACCAGGAACGCTACGAATTCCTGAAATGGGGCCAGAAGGCGTTTTCGAATTTCTCCGTGGTGCCGCCCGGCACCGGCATCTGCCATCAGGTCAATCTCGAATATCTCGCGCAGACGGTGTGGACCAAGAAGGAGAAGATGACGGTCGGCAAGAAGACCGGCACCTTCGAAGTCGCCTATCCGGATTCGCTGGTCGGTACCGACTCGCACACGACCATGGTCAACGGCCTCGCCGTGCTCGGCTGGGGCGTCGGCGGCATCGAGGCGGAAGCCTGCATGCTCGGCCAGCCGCTGTCGATGCTGCTGCCGGAAGTGATCGGCTTCAAGCTCAAGGGCCAGCTCAAGGAAGGCGTCACCGCCACCGACCTCGTGCTGACCGTGACGCAGATGCTGCGCAAGCAGGGCGTGGTCGGGAAATTCGTCGAATTCTTCGGCCCCGGCCTCGATTTCCTCTCGGTCGCGGACAAGGCGACGATCGGCAACATGGCGCCGGAATATGGCGCGACCTGCGGCTTCTTCCCGGTCGATGCCGCGACCATCGATTATCTGAAAACCTCCGGCCGCAAGGCGGATCGCGTCAAGCTAGTCACCGCCTACGCCAAGGCGCAGGGCCTGTTCCGCACCGCCAAGTCGGCCGATCCGGTGTTCACCGCGACGCTGACGCTCGATCTCGCCGATGTCGTGCCGTCGATGGCCGGACCGAAGCGTCCCGAGGGCCGCGTCGCGCTGCCGGCCGTCGCCGCGGGCTTCGCCACCGCGATGACCAGCGAATACAAGAAGGCGGACGATGCCGCCAAGCGCTACGCGGTCGAGAACCACAATTTCGATCTCGGCCATGGCGATGTCGTGATCGCGGCGATCACCTCCTGCACCAACACGTCAAACCCGAGCGTGCTGATCGGCGCGGGCCTTTTGGCGCGCAACGCCGCCGCCAAGGGCCTGAAGGCCAAGCCGTGGGTGAAGACGTCGCTGGCGCCGGGCAGCCAGGTGGTGGCGGAATATCTCGCCAATTCCGGCCTGCAGACTGATCTCGACAAGGTCGGCTTCAATCTGGTCGGCTTCGGCTGCACCACCTGCATCGGCAATTCGGGCCCGCTGCCGGAAGACATTTCGAAGTCGATCAACGACAACGGCGTCATTGCCGCCGCCGTACTGTCGGGCAACCGCAATTTCGAAGGCCGCGTCAGCCCGGACGTGCAGGCCAATTATCTGGCCTCGCCGCCGCTGGTCGTCGCCTACGCGCTGGCGGGAACGGTGACCAAGGATCTCTCGGTCGAGCCGATCGGCGAGGGCAAGGACGGCAAGCCGGTGTACCTCAGGGATATCTGGCCGACGACCAAGGAGATCAACGCCGTGATGAAGAAATTCGTCACCGCCACGATCTTCAAGAAGCGCTACGCCGACGTGTTCAAGGGCGACACCAACTGGCGCAAGATCAAGACCGTCGAGAGCGAAACCTATCGCTGGAACATGAGTTCGACCTATGTGCAGAACCCGCCCTACTTCGAAGGCATGAAGAAGGAGCCGGACCCGATCGTCGACGTCGTCGATGCGCGGATCCTGGCAATGTTCGGCGACAAGATCACCACCGACCACATCTCGCCGGCCGGTGCGATCAAACTCACATCTCCGGCAGGAAAATTCCTCAGCGAGCATCAGGTGCGTCCGGCCGACTTCAACCAGTACGGCACAAGGCGCGGCAATCATGAGATCATGATGCGCGGCACGTTCGCCAACATCCGCATCAAGAACTTCATGCTGAAGGGCGCCGACGGCAACATTCCGGAAGGCGGCCTGACCAAGCACTGGCCCGACGGCGAGCAGATGTCGATCTACGATGCCGCGATGAAGTACCAGGCCGAGCAAGTGCCGCTGGTGGTTTTCGCCGGCGCCGAATACGGCAACGGCTCGTCGCGCGACTGGGCCGCGAAGGGAACCCGGCTGCTCGGCGTCCGCGCCGTGATCTGCCAGAGCTACGAGCGCATCCACCGCTCCAACCTGGTCGGCATGGGCGTGCTGCCGCTCACCTTCGAGGACGGCACGTCATGGACCTCGCTGGGCCTCAAGGGCGACGAGAAGGTAACCATCCGGGGCTTGCAGGGCGACCTGAAGCCGCGTCAAACGCTGACGGCCGAGATCGTGTCCGGAGACGGTTCGCTGCGGCGCGTGCCGCTGCTGTGCCGCATCGACACGCTGGATGAGCTCGAATACTACCGGAACGGCGGCATTCTGCAGTATGTGCTGCGCAAACTGGCGGCCTAACGCGGATTTGTGATCGGTGGCTCACCGCTTAGTGAGTGGCAGGTAAAAAGAAGGCGGCCTATGACAAGGGCCGCTTTCGCGCGTTTGGGGCAGGCTTTTTGGGATCAGATCATGCCCCGTACAAATACGGATGGAAATCATCACGACCGGTTCGCAGTATGACAGCGATGATGGCTTATAATTGTTTCTCGCGATGGTCCGGAGCGCTCAGTGTATGCGCGATTATCGCAATCATCCGACCGGCCCATGCCGATCCGCGTGCGGTCGTAGAATTGTTCACCTCGCAGGGCTGCTCGTCCTGTCCGCCGGCCGACAAGATCATCGGTGAACTCGCCAAGGATCCCAATATCATCGCGTTGAGCATGCCGATCGACTACTGGGATTATCTCGGCTGGAAAGACACGCTCGCCGACTCTCGCTTCAGCGCGCGGCAAAAGGCCTATTCGCACATGCGAGGCGATCGCGACGTCTACACGCCGCAAGTCGTCGTCAACGGATCGGCGCATCTGATCGGCAGCGATCGCGCCGGCATCGAAGGTGCGATCAAGGATACCGGCAAGGCCGACGGCGTGATGTCGGTGCCGGTCACGATGACGCTGTCCGGCAAGCAGATCAATGTCTCGGTCGCGGCCAGCAAGGCACCGACCGCCGCGCATGGCGAAGTCTGGATCTGCTCGGTCACGCGGGAGATTCCGATCTCGATCGGGCGCGGCGAAAATCGCGGCCGCGAAATCACCTACCACAATGTGGTGCGCAATCTGCTCAAGGTGGGTGACTGGAACGGCAGTTCCGGAAGCTGGACCGTGCCCCTGGAAAACATTTCGCGCGACGGTGTCGATGCCGCGGTGGTCTATGTCCAGGACGGCAATCGCGACAAGCCCGGCCCGATGCTGGGCGCGGCGTTCACCACGCTGCACTGATTTTCCCCGTTCGTCATTCCGGGGCGCGCGAAGCGCGAGCCCGGAATCCATAACCGCGATAATGAGTATGGATTCCGGGCCTGCGCCAGGGGGCGCATCCCGGAATGACGGCAGTGATGACGCCGCCCCAAAAAGAAAAAGGACCAACTTTCGTTGGCCCAGTATGGGGATTAGCTCCCCTGCGAACAGGCCCGATCCCGACGGCCCCGGGGGGCTGGGGGCTGAGGAATCCGGAACCGAAAGGACCGGGCCAACGCAGGATTATCTTTTCGCAGGGCAGCGGGGCGGTCGATGGGCGGAAGTGGGGCAGCAATATGATTCCGCTAACGATCCCGTGACCCCATGTTTCCGGACTTCCGGAGGTCGGACAAAGCGTCGCGCCCGCAGCGGAATTGCTCATCGGCCTCTTGCAGCGTCCGGCGGTTGGCGCAATCATGTGCCTTGGATGACAGGAGGCGCTCCATGAGTTCGCTATCGGAGGACACTGATCCAAGCGAGAACCGTGCGGTGGCGCGTACCGCCGCCGCAGGCCCCCAACAAAGCCGGGTCACTTTCAATCGTCTGGAACTCAATCGTATCCTCAATCTCTATGGCCGCATGGTCGCCGACGGCGAATGGCGCGACTATGCCATCGACTTCCTCAGGGACCGCGCGGTGTTCTCCGTGTTTCGCCGCGCTTCCGAAGTCCCGATCTACCGCATCGAAAAAGATCCGCGGCTCGCGCGCAAGCAGGGCATGTACAGCGTGATCTCCGCGACCGGCCTGATCCTGCGCCGCGGCCAGGAACTCGAACGCGTGCTGCTGGTGATCGATCGCAAGCTGGCGGTGGTGTAGGGCTCCGTTGTTCCGGAATGCGCCGTAGGATGGGTAGAGCTCTTGCGAAACCCATCAGCCACGGCGGCGAAGGTGATGGGTTTCGCTGCGCTCTACCGATCCTACAAACTTAATCCCCAGGCACCGTACTTGCGCCTTCGCCGAGCGCGCGCTGCATCATCACGGTGTCGAGCCAGCGGCCGAATTTGAGGCCGACATGGGGATGGGTCCCGATCATCTGGAAGCCGGTCTTGGTGTGGACGCCGACCGATCCGGCGTTGGCGGAATCGCCGATCACCGCGATCATCTGCCGGTAGCCGCGCGCCCCGCACTCGGCGATCAGCCGCTGCATCAATTGCAGGCCGATGCCGCGGCGGTGGATCGCAGGCCTCAGATAGACCGAGTTCTCCACCGTGAAACGGTAGGCCGGTCGCGGCCGGTACGGGCCGGCATAGGCATATCCGACCACCTCACTTTCCAGGACGGCGACGAAATACGGAAAACCGCCGTCCATCAGCGCCTTGAACCGCCGGGTCATCTCGGCGAGGTCTGGCGGTATCAGCTCGAATGTCGCGGTGCCGTAGAGCACCGCGTGTTCGTAGATTTCGGTGACGGATGGGAGATCTGCCTCGGTGGCGGGCCTGATTTCGGCTGATGACATGGGCGAACATTATTTTTGCTTCAGCCAAAAGAAAAGCCCCGGCCGAGAGGCCGGGGCTTCAATTCGTCCGCCTGAGCCGTTTGTGGCTAGTCGCGCTGCCCGAGCAACTGCAGCAGCAACGTGAACAGGTTGATGAAGTTCAAATAGAGCGAGAGTGCGCCGAGGATGGCCGCACGCTCCGCCACCACACCGCCCTGCGAGGCGTAGCCGTAGATGTAGTCGTTCTTCAGCCGCTGGGTATCCCAGGCGGTGAGGCCCGCGAACACCAGCACGCCGACCACCGAGACGATGAACTGCAGCATCGTGCTCGCCAGGAACAGATTGACCACGCTCGCGATGATGATGCCGATCAGGCCCATGAACAGGAACGAGCCCATGGCGCTCATGTCACGTTTGGTGGTGTAGCCGTACAGGCTCAGCGCGCCGAAGGTGGCTGCGGTGATGAAGAACACCCGCACGATCGAGGTGTGGGTGTAGACTAGGAAGATCGACGACAGCGAAACGCCCATCAACGCCGAGAACACCCAGAACAGCATCTGGGCGGCCGCCGGCTGCAGCCGGTTGATGCCGGCCGAGATCACGAACACCATCACCAGGGGCGCGAAGATGAACAGCCACTTCAGGGGGCTGACATACATCGCGTAGCCGAACGGGGTCAGGAAGGCGTTGCCGAATTTGGCCGCGCCGGCCGCCGGATCGCCGGTCACCGCCGCCATATAGACGCCGAGCGCCGCCAGGCCAGTGATGGCCAGCCCGATGCTCATGTAGTTGTAGATGCGCAGCATGTAGGCGCGCAGACCGGCGTCGACGGTCGCGGCGTCAACGCGCCCGGCGGCCCGGCCGAAAGGAGAAGCGTAGTTACGGTCTAGGTCCGACATGGTCGAATTCCCGTTGGTTGCCCGGCGGAGCGCAAGGGGTTTGCGACGCCGGTTAGAAATCTATCTCAGATAGCGCGATTTGCTGACATTAATTTTGCGTCATCAAGCCGGCGCTGTTCCCATCCGATATGTGGGAAACTAGCACATTTGCTGCAAGCTTCCACGCGCGGCTGAATGTCGCTCTAAATCGCGATTTACCGGCAAAAGCAGTATTAACCCTGCTTATCCGTGCCGCTACAAATTGTCACAAATTCCGCAACACCGTGGCCGGTTTCTGGTTCAGCGCCAAAAGCGTGCCGGCCAGCCCCAGCCCGACCGTGACGATCAGCGCTGCCGCGACCACGCCCGCGGCGCTGCCGGCCTGCCAGATGAAGCTCAGCGTCATCAGCCGGGTCACGATCAGCCAGGCCGCGATCGAGCCCGCGATCACGCCGAACACCGCGGTGGCAAAGCCGATCATCAGATATTCCAGCGCATAGGCGCCGAGCAGTCGCGCGCGCGTTGCCCCGAGCGTCTTCAGGATCACGGCGTCATAGACCCGGTGGCGATGGCCGGCGGCGAGCGCGCCGCCCAGCACGAGGATGGCCGAGATCAGCGTCACCGCGCTGGCACCGCGGATCGCCAGCACGAGGTTGGTGACCACGCTGCCGATGGTTTCCAGGGCCTCGCGCACCCGCACGCTGGTAACCGTCGGGAAGGCGTCGGCCACCTGCTTGATGATGCGGGCGTCGCCGGCGGCGTCCGGATTTGTCTCGGTCAGGGTCGCGACATGGCTGTGCGGCGCGCCCTTGAAGGCGTTCGGCGAGAACACCAGTACGAAATTGATGCCGAGGCCCTGCCAGTCGATGTTGCGCAGATTGGCGATTTTGGCCGGGATGTCGCGGCCGAGCACGTTGACGACGATTTTGTCGCCGATTTTGAGCCCGAGCCCGTCGGCGATCTTCTTCTCCATCGAGACCAGCGGCGGACCGCTGTAATCCGGACCCCACCACTCGCCCTCCACGATTTTCGAGCCCTTCGGGATTTCGCCGGTATAGGTCAAGCCGCGGTCGCTCTGCAGCACCCATTCCGAATCCTTTGAAGCGTTGAGGTCTTCGGCCTTGACGCCACGGGCAGCGACGATGCGCCCGCGCAGCATCGGCACGTCCTCGACGGTCGATCCGGGTGCGGTCTGCTTCAGGAAGGCTCCGAAACGATCGGCTTCGGTGGTGGGAATATCGATGAAGTAGAACGACGGCGCGCGGTCCGGCAGCGCCGCCAGAAACTGCCGCCGCAGATTGCCGTCGATCTGGGTGATGGTGACCAGCACCGCCAGCCCGAGGCCGAGCGACATCACGACCGACGGCGTCAGCGCGCCGGGGCGGTAGATGTTGGCGATCGCCAGCCGCAGCATGGTGATACGGCTGCGGGGCAGGCGGCGTGCCAGCGCCATCAGTGCAGCCGCCACGCCGCGCAGCAGCACGAACACCGCGACCGAGGAGACCACGAACACGGCAGCGACGCGTTTGTCGTAGGCAAGCCCGATCGCGACCGCGATCAAGAGCGCAATCACCACTGCCATCAGCGCCAGATAGCTCCAGCGCGGGCGGTGCCATTCGCGCGCCACCTCTTCGCGGAACAACGCCGCGACCGGTACGTCATGGACCCGGCCGAGCGGCCACAATCCGAAGGCCAGTGCCGTGAGCAGGCCATAGATGAACGACAGCGCGAGTTCGTCCGCGTGGAGCGCGGGGATCACCGGCAACGGCAGCAGTTTTCCGAATACGCCGACGATGACGAACGGCAGCGCCGCACCGGCGGCAAGGCCGATCACCGAGCCGATCCCGGCGAGCACGACCACCTGCGTCAAATAGATCGTGAAGACTTCGCGACCGGTGGCGCCCAGCGCCTTGAACGTTGCGACGACGTCGCGGCGGCGATCGATGTGGCTCTTGACCGCGTTGGCGACACCGACGCCGCCGACCAACAGCGCGGCCAGGCCGACCAGGGTCAGAAATTGGGTGAAACGGCTGATGGTGCGCTCGAGCTGCGGCGAGGCGTTGCTGCGGCTGCGAATCTCCCAGCCGGCCGCCGGCAACGCGCTTCGGGCGCTGTCGATCAGTTGGGTCGCGGCGCGATCATCGGCCGTGGCATCGGGCAGCTTCACCCGGTAAATCCAGCGCACCAAGCTGCCGGGCTGCAACAACCCGGTGGCGCGCAAACCCGCCTCGCTGACCAGGAAACGCGGGCCTAGGCCGACATTGCCGGCGAGCTTGTCGGGCTCGGCGCTATCGACGCTGCGGATTTGAAAGCTGGCGCTGCCGACGGTGACGCGGTCGCCGAGCTTGAGGTCCAGCCGCGCCAAAAGGGTGGAATCCACCGCCGCGCCGAAGGCGCCGTCGCGCTCGGCCAACACATCCGCTATCGGCAATTTTGGCTCGAGCGTCAGCTCGCCCAGCATGGGATAGCTGCCGTCCACCGCCTTGAGCTCGACCAGCGCCAGCGTCCCGTCGGCGCTGCGGGCCATGACGCGCAACGCCGCCGCGACCGACACGTCGCCGCGCGAACGCAGGAACGCGATCTCGTCGGGCTTGGCTTCGCGCTGGATCAGAGAGAATGCGACGTCGCCGCCGAGCAGTGTGCGGCCCTCGCGTGCCAGGCCCTCGCTGAGGCTGGCCGCAACCGAGCCGACGCCGGCGATTGCCATCACGCCGAGCGCAATACAGGCGATGAAAACGTAAAAGCCGCGCAAGCCGCCGCGCAATTCGCGAAGCGCATAGCGCAGTGCCAGCGACGACGCGCGGCTGCCGCTCCCGGCGGCCTCGGATGCGACGCTCATGAACCGGAATGTCCGTCGATGCGGCCGGAACGCAGCCGCACTACGCGGTCGCAGCGCTGCGCCAGCGAGGTGTCGTGCGTCACCAGCACCAGCGTCATGCCGCGCTCGGCGTGCTTGGTGAACAGCAAATCGACGATCTGCTTGCCGGTGGCTTCATCGAGGTTTCCGGTCGGCTCGTCCGCGACCAGGATCGCGGGGTCGGGCGCCAGCGCACGGGCGAGCGCGACGCGCTGCTGCTCGCCGCCGGACAATTGCGTGGGATAATGATGCAGGCGGTCGCCGAGGCCGACCGACTGCAGCTCCTGCGCGGCGCGCGCGGAAGCATCGGGATTGCCCGCGAGTTCCAGCGGCACCGCGACGTTTTCCAGCGCGGTCATGGTCGGAATCAGATGGAACGACTGGAACACGATGCCGACATGCCGGCCGCGGAAGCGGGCGAGCGCGTCCTCGTCGAGGGCATTGAACGGCGTGCCGTTGACCACCACCTCTCCGCTGTCAGGACGTTCCAACCCCGCCATCACCATCAGCAAGGTCGACTTGCCCGAGCCTGACGGTCCAATCAGGCCGATCGCCTCGCCCGGCGCCACACGAAGGCTGATATCTTTCAGGATATGAACGCGCGCAGCGCCAGTGCCGAGGGAGAGATTGACGCTGGCGATTGAAATAGTGTCCGGCTCGAGGCCGGCCAGTGAAGAGGGTTCGATGAGACTGTCCATGGCTCGGTCATATGGCACTTCCGCCGCTCGGGTCGAGGGCCGGTTCGCGATATCAGTGCACATACTTGTGTTGATTATGGCCTTGATGACGGCGGGAACGGCTTTGGCGCAAGGATCTGTACAAGGACCTGTGGTGGTGACGGCAAAGCCGATCAAGTTGGTGGTTTTGGGCGATTCCCTAAGTGCCGGCTACGGCCTGCCGGCCGCGGCCGCGTTCCCGGTTCGCCTGCAAAAAGCCTTGGATGCCAAAGGGATAAAGGTCGATATGATCAACGCCGGGGTGTCCGGCGATACCGCCTCCGGCGGCCGCGACCGGCTCGACTGGTCGGTGCCCGAGGGAACCGATGCCGTGATCGTCGAACTTGGCGCCAACGACGCCCTGCGCGGCATCGACCCCGCGGTCACGCGTGCGGCGCTGTCCGACATCCTGACGCGGCTGAAGGCGCGGGGAGTGCCGGTTCTGGTCTGCGGAATGGTCGCGCCGCCGAATTACGGCAGCGATTATGCGGCCCGTTTCAACGCGATCTATCCGGAGCTGGCGAAATCGTTCGGCGTGCCGTTGTACCCGTTCTTCCTGGAGGGGGTTGCCGCTGACACCAGCCTCAATCAGGCCGACGGCATGCATCCGACCGTGGACGGTGTGGACATCGTCGTGAAAAATATCTTGCCCATGGTGGAGGCATTTCTCGGCAAATTATCCGGGCAACGGAGTTGAAAAATCAGCAGTGGTAACCTTAAGCACCGCGTTTTCCCGGACTTTCGCCCCGCCTGCTTCGCAGAGTCACATAAGTCAGGTAGAAAATAGCGATCGGTGATTCGTCACTGGGTTTCAGCATCGGGAGTCGAGCGATGCCGCGTCTGTTCACTGGTCTGGAAATTCCGGCCGAGATCGGCCAAACGCTTTCCAATTTGCGCGGCGGCCTTCCCGGCGCTCGCTGGATCGATCCCGAAAATTATCACGTCACCTTGCGCTTCATCGGCGATATCGACGGCATGTCGGCGAATGAAATCGCCTCGATGCTGTTTCGGGTCAACCGCAAGCCGTTCGAGGTCAAGCTGCAGGGCCTGTCCAGTTTTGGCGGCAAAAAGCCGCGCGCCGTGGTCGCCGCCGTCGAGCCGTGTCGGCCGCTGATCGAGCTGCAGGCCGAACTCGAACGGCTGATGCAACGCATCGGGCTCGATCCCGAGGGCCGCAAATTCACCCCCCATGTGACGCTGGCGCGGCTGCACGACGCCTCGAGCCAGGACGTCGCCGATTATCTCTCGGTGCGCGGCTATTTCCCAAGCCGGGCCTTCACCGTCTCGCGCTTCGTGTTGTTTTCGTCCCGCGCCTCTACTGGCGGGGGGCCCTATGTGGTCGAGGATTCCTACGCGTTGAGCGCGTGAGGGCAGGAGCGAGAAGCCGCGGCGTGCTGGATCCCCGCTTTCGCGGGGGATGACGGTCGCGCGCGGCCGCTCTTGCATACCCCCACCACCAATTAGCAGCTTGCAATTTCCCTCCCGCTGGGGCCGTAAGAGGGGCATGCTGACCACCTCGCCCAGCTCGTTCCGCGCGCATTATCAGGCCCTGGTCGACTTCGGCTCGATCGAGGCCGATCCCGCGCAGGCCAGCGCCGTCGAGGCCTTTGCCGCCCTTGAAGAACGGCTGTCGAGCTACAAGCCGTTCCGCAAGCAAAGCCTGCTCGGCCGGCTGTTCTCCGACAAGGACGAGCCGCCGCCGCGCGGTCTCTACATTCACGGCGAAGTCGGCCGCGGCAAGACCATGCTGATGGATATGTTTTTCCAGCAGAGCCCGGTCGAGCACAAGCGCCGCGCGCATTTCCATGAATTCATGGCCGAGGTGCATGAGCGGATCTACGGCTACCGCCAGGAGATCGCGCGCGGCGCGATCGCCGATGGCGACGTGATCGCGCTGACGGCGCATGCGATCTTCGAACAGGCGTGGCTGCTATGCTTCGACGAATTCCACGTCACCGACATTGCCGACGCCATGATCCTGGGCCGGCTGTTCACAAAGCTGTTCGAACTCGGCACCGTCGTGGTGGCGACCTCCAACGTCGCGCCCGAGGACCTCTACAAGGACGGACTGAACCGTGCGCTGTTCCTCCCCTTCATCGGGCAGATCTCGGCCCACATGGACGTGCTGCGGCTCGACGCGCGGACGGATTTTCGGCTGGAAAAGCTCGTCGGCGTCAAGATGTGGCTGGTGCCGGCGGATCATGACGCCCATGCCGCGCTCGACAAGGCCTGGAGCCGGATGACCGGCAACGCGCCCTGCAAGCCGCGCGATATCGCAATCAAGGGCCGGATACTGCACGTGCCCTGTTCCTCGCACGGCGTCGCGCGGTTTGGTTTTGCGGACATTTGCGAACAGCCGCTGGCCGCGTCGGATTACCTGCGGCTGGCGCGCGACTACCATACGATCCTGATCGATCGCATTCCCGTCATGGACTATGCCGAGCGCAACGCCGCCAAGCGATTTCATCTCGCTGATCGACACGCTCTATGACAATGCCGTGAAATTGATGGCGTCAGCCGCCGCCAATCCGGTGTCGCTGTATCTGGCGACCGAGGGCAATGAGGCCAATGAATTCAAGCGCACCTCGTCGCGGCTGATCGAAATGAGTTCGGAATCCTATCTGGCGCTGCCGCACGGGCGCAAGGATTCCGCTGCGAGCGGGTCGAGCACGGGATTGGTCGAAACATAATTATTCCCTGTCCTTCCGGCGTACGACGAAGTCGCGAGCCCGGAATCCATACTCCCGATCGTGGTTATGGATTCCGGGCTCGCTCGCTTGGCTCGCGCCCAGGAATGACGGGGTCCCTGATCGAAATCGAGGCAAGATCCGCGACAGGCCGACAATTGGGCAAGCCGCGACTTGAACGTATCATTCGAAAGGGATAACCAGCCCTTCAAGCGACTTTCCACCCTTCCTCTTCGTCTCATAAGGACAGATTTCCCATGGCGCGTGACAAGATTGCTTTGATTGGCTCCGGTCAGATCGGCGGAACGCTGGCTCACCTCGTTGGCCTGAAGGAGCTCGGTGACGTCGTGATGTTCGACATTGCCGAGGGCGTGCCGCAGGGCAAGGCGCTCGACATCGCGCAGTCCTCCCCGGTCGATGGTTTTGATACCCATATGACCGGCGCGAATTCCTATGAAGCGCTCGACAACGCCAAGGTCTGCGTCGTCACCGCCGGCGTGCCGCGCAAGCCGGGCATGAGCCGCGACGATCTCCTTTCGATCAATCTCAAAGTCATGGAGCAGGTCGGCGCCGGCATCAAGAAATACGCCCCCGACGCCTTTGTCATCTGCATCACCAACCCGCTCGATGCGATGGTGTGGGCGCTGCAGAAGGCCTCGGGCATGCCGCACAAGAAGGTGGTGGGCATGGCGGGCGTGCTGGATTCTTCGCGCTTCCGCTATTTCCTTGCCGACGAATTCAACGTGTCGGTCGAAGACGTCACCGCCTTCGTGCTCGGCGGCCATGGCGACACCATGGTGCCGCTGGTGAAATATTCCACCGTCGCCGGCATTCCGCTGCCCGACCTTGTCAAGATGGGCTGGACCTCGCAGGCGCGCATCGACCAGATCGTCGACCGCACCCGCAATGGCGGCGCCGAGATCGTCAACCTGCTGAAGACCGGATCGGCCTTCTACGCGCCGGCGGCGTCTGCGATCGCGATGGCCGAGAGCTATCTGCGCGACAAGAAGCGCGTGATGCCCTGCGCGGCCTATCTCAACGGCGAATACGGCGTGAAGGACATGTATGTCGGCGTGCCCGTTGTGATCGGCTCGAAGGGTGTCGAGCGCATTGTCGAGATCGAGCTGGCCGGCAAGGACCGCGAAGCGTTCGATAAGTCGGTCGGCGCGGTGCAGGGCCTGGTCGATGCCTGCAGGAAGATCGCGCCGGATCTGCTCGGCAAGTAATCGCGCCCGAACGATCCGCCGGCGGATCGCGCCAGTTGATCCCCGGCACGCCAATTTTTGCCAAGCCCGCACCCAATCCGGAGCGGGCCTGGCACCGAGACAACACTAATGCGATGAAATTCCTCGGGGATTTCGGATTTGCATTTTTGTGGTATATGGTATACCAGTCGCGAAATCGCTGTGAATTCGCAATTCACCGCACCAAGGTTCGGGGAGCGTCCACATGAATATCCATGAATACCAGGCCAAAGCGCTGTTGCATGATTTCGGGGTGCCGATCTCGCGCGGCGTGCCGGTGTTGCGGGCCGCCGATTCCGACGCTGCCGCGAAAACGCTTCCGGGCCCGATCTGGGTGGTGAAGAGCCAGATCCATGCCGGCGGCCGCGGCAAGGGCAAGTTCAAGGAAGCCTCCGCCGGCGACAAGGGCGGGGTGCGCATCGCCAAGTCGGTCGCCGAGGTCAACGAATTCGCCAAGCAGATGCTGGGCGCAACCCTGGTCACGGTGCAGACCGGGGCGCATGGCAAGCAGGTCAACCGCCTCTACATCGAGGAAGGCTCCGACATCGACAAGGAGTTTTACCTTTCGATCCTGGTCAACCGTGAAACTTCTGAAGTGTCGTTCGTGGTCTCGACGGAAGGCGGCGTCAACATCGAGGACGTTGCCCATAACAGTCCGGAAAAGATCGTCACCTTCTCGGTCGATCCGGCCACCGGCATCATGGGCCATCACGGCCGCACCGTCGCAAAGGCGTTGAAGCTGAGCGGCGATCTCGCCAAGCAGGCGGAAAAGCTGGTCGCGCAGCTCTACAATGCCTTCACCGCCAAGGACATGGCGATGCTGGAAATCAATCCGCTGGTCGTCACCAAGCAGGGCGACCTGCGCGTGCTCGACGCCAAGGTGACGTTCGACGGCAACGCGCTCTACCGCCATCCCGACGTGATGGCGCTGCGCGACGAGACCGAGGAAGACGCCAAGGAAATCGAGGCGTCGAAATACGACCTCAACTACATTACGCTCGACGGCACCATCGGCTGCATGGTCAACGGCGCCGGGCTTGCGATGGCGACCATGGACATCATCAAGCTCTACGGCATGGCGCCGGCGAACTTCCTTGATGTCGGCGGCGGCGCCGACAAGGCCAAGGTCACCGCGGCGTTCAAGATCATCACGGCCGATCCCAATGTGAAGGGCATCCTGGTCAACATCTTCGGCGGCATCATGAAATGCGATATCATCGCCGAAGGCGTGGTCGCGGCCGTCAAGGAAGCCGGCCTGAAAGTGCCGCTGGTGGTGCGTCTCGAAGGCACCAATGTCGACGCCGGCAAGAAGATCATCCGCGACTCCGGCCTCAACGTGGTGCCCGCCGACAATCTCGACGATGCCGCGCAGAAAATCGTGAAAGCCGTCAAAGGGAGCTAGTCCCATGAGCCCGGACCATCTCGCTGCACCGACTGCGTTGGAAGAGCACCGCAAGCTTGCGGTATTCGCCGGCGAGTGGGCCGGCGAAGAGGTGGTTTTTCCGTCGCGCTGGATCGCGGGCGGCCCGGCCACGTCGCAAGTCAAAGCGCGCATGGACCTCAACGGTTTCTATCTGATTCAGGACAGCGTCCAGCTGCGCGACGGCAAGGAGAGCTTCGCCACCCACGGCGTGTTTACCTACGATCGCGAGGACCGGCACTACAAACTGTTCTGGCACGATTCGCTCGGCTACTACTCGCCGGCACCGGCTTCCGGCGGCTGGACCGGCAAGACACTAATCCTCGTGCGCGGCTCGCTGCGCGGCAATGCGCGCCATGTCTATGAAGTCGTCGACGACAACAACTATACCATGAAAATCCAGTTCTCGCCCGACGCGGAAGGATGGGCCGACGTGCTCACCGGCGTGTATCGGCGCGTGCACTGACACCATTTCCCGATCATCTACGAAAGCAACATCAACCATGTCCGTTCTGATCGATAAAAACACCAAAGTCATCTGCCAGGGTTTTACCGGCAAGAACGGCACGTTCCATTCCGAAGCCGCGATCGCCTACGGCACCAGGATGGTCGGCGGCACGTCGCCCGGCAAAGGCGGCGCCACGCATCTCAATCTGCCGGTGTTCGACACGGTCGCCGAAGCGCGCGAGAAAACGGGCGCGGATGCGAGCGTCATCTACGTGCCGCCGCCGGGTGCTGCGGATGCGATCTGCGAGGCGATCGATGCGGAAATCCCGCTGATCGTCTGCATCACCGAGGGCATTCCGGTACTCGACATGGTCAGGGTGAAGCGCTCGCTGTTGGGATCGAAATCACGGCTGATCGGGCCGAACTGCCCGGGCGTGATGACGGCCGGTGAATGCAAGATCGGCATCATGCCGGCCAATATCTTCAAGCCAGGCAATGTCGGCATCGTCTCGCGGTCGGGTACCCTGACCTATGAGGCGGTGTTCCAGACCACCCAGGAAGGCCTCGGCCAGACCACCGCGGTCGGCATCGGCGGCGATCCGGTCAAGGGCACCGAATTCATCGACGTGCTGGAGATGTTCTTGGCTGACCCGAAGACCACTTCGATCGTCATGATCGGCGAAATCGGCGGTTCGGCCGAGGAAGACGCCGCCCAGTTCATCAAGGACGAGTCCAAGCGCGGCCGCAAAAAGCCGATGGTCGGCTTCATCGCCGGCGTCACCGCCCCTCCCGGCCGCCGCATGGGTCACGCCGGCGCCATCATCTCCGGCGGCAAGGGCGATGCCGGTTCCAAGACCGCGGCGATGGAATCGGCGGGAATCACGGTCTCTCCGTCCCCCGCCCGACTCGGGCACACCCTTGTCGAAAAGTTGAAGGCTTAATTCAATCCTTGGTTCTTTTCGGCGGGAATATTCGGCTCAAATAGGGTAAAGGTCCTTTACCCCGCTGATCCCTAATCCGGATCGGCGCTGCGCCGTTTTCTATGCGCGAACCGAAAATCACCAGGACGCCATCATGTCTCGCCAGGACGCGAATGCCGCTTTTGCCCTCTCCTCGTTTTTGCAGGGCACCAACGCCACCTACATCGACGACCTCTACGCCCGCTACGAGCAGGATCCGGCTTCGGTCGATCCCGAATGGCAGGAATTCTTCAAAAGCCTGAAGGACACCCCCGCGGACGTCCAGAAGAACGCCGAGGGCGCCTCCTGGGGCCGCGACAACTGGCCGCTGACGCCGCGCGATGACCTGACCTCGGCGCTGGACGGCAACTGGGCGACGGTCGAAAAGGCGGTCGGCACGAAGATCGCCGCCAAGGCGCAGGCCAAGGGCGCCGAGATTTCCGCCGCTGACGTCAATCAAGCCACCCGCGATTCCGTCCGCGCCTTGATGCTGATCCGCGCCTACCGCATGCGCGGCCATTTCCACGCCAAGCTCGATCCGCTCGGCATCGAGGCGCCGCGCGATCGCGAAGAGCTCGATCCGCGCTCCTATGGATTTGCCGAAGGCGATTTCGACCGAAAAATCTTCCTCGACCACGTGCTTGGGCTGGAATACGGCACGCTTCGCGAAATCGTCGCGATCTGCGAGCGCACCTATTGCCAGACGCTCGGCGTCGAGTTCATGCACATCACCAATGCCGCGCAGAAGGCCTGGATCCAGGAACGCATCGAAGGTCCCGACAAGGAAATCAGTTTTACCCGCGAGGGACGCCGCGCGATCCTCAACAAGCTGGTCGAAGCCGAGGGCTTTGAGAAGTTCTGCGACCTGAAGTTCACCGGAACCAAGCGCTTCGGCCTCGACGGCGCGGAGTCGCTGATCCCGGCGCTGGAGCAGATCATCAAGCGTGGCGGCAATCTCGGCGTGAAGGAAATCGTCTTCGGCATGCCGCATCGCGGCCGCCTCAACGTGCTGACGCAGGTGATGGGCAAGCCGCACCGCGCGCTGTTTCACGAATTCAAGGGCGGGTCGGCCAATCCGGACGCGGTCGAAGGCTCCGGCGACGTCAAATACCACCTCGGCGCCTCATCGGACCGCGAGTTCGACAACAACAAGATCCATCTGTCGCTGACCGCCAACCCGTCGCATCTGGAAATCGTCGATCCCGTCGTGCTCGGCAAGGTGCGCGCCAAGCAGGACCAGCATGGCGATCCCCCGGACATGCGCATTTCCGTGCTGCCGCTATTGATGCATGGCGACGCCGCGTTCGCCGGCCAGGGCGTGGTGGCGGAATGTTTCGGGCTGTCCGACCTGAAGGGTTATCGCACCGGCGGTTCGCTGCACTTCATCGTCAACAACCAGATCGGCTTCACCACCTATCCGCGCTATTCGCGCTCCTCGCCCTATCCGTCCGACGTGGCGAAGATGATCGACGCGCCGATCTTCCATGTGAACGGCGACGATCCCGAGGCCGTGGTGTTCGCGGCCAAGGTCGCGATCGAGTTCCGGCAGAAATTCCACAAGCCGGTCGTCATCGACATGTTCTGCTACCGCCGCCACGGCCACAACGAGGGCGACGAGCCGGCATTCACCCAACCGGTGATGTACAAGAAGATCGCCTCGCATCCGACCACGCTGGAGATTTATGCCAAGCGGCTGGTCGCCGAGGGCGTGATGACCGAGGGCGAGGTCGACAAGGCCAAGGCCGACTGGCGCGCGCGGCTCGATGCCGAGCTCGAAGCGGGTTCCGGCTACAAGCCGAACAAGGCCGACTGGCTCGATGGCAAATGGGCCGGGTTCAAGTCGGCCGATGCCGAGGAAGATCCGCGCCGCGGCGTCACCGGCGTCGATATCGCGGTGCTGAAGGATATCGGCCGCAAGATCACCAAGGTGGCCGATGGTTTTCGGGTTCACCGCACGGTGCAGCGGTTCCTGGACAGCCGGGCGAAAGCGATCGACAGCGGCGTCGGGCTCGACTGGGCAACTGGCGAGGCGCTGGCGTTCTGCACGCTGCTGCAGGAAGGCCATCACGTCCGGCTGTCGGGACAGGACTCCGAGCGCGGCACCTTCTCGCAGCGCCATTCGGTGCTGATCGACCAGGAAGACGAGAGCCGCTACACGCCGTTCAACCATCTCGGCGGCGACCAGGGCCACTACGAAGTCATCAACTCGCTGCTCTCGGAAGAAGCCGTGCTCGGCTTCGAGTACGGCTATTCGCTGGCCGAGCCGAAGGCGCTGACGATCTGGGAAGCCCAGTTCGGCGATTTTGCCAACGGCGCGCAGGTGTTGTTCGACCAGTTCATCTCATCGGGCGAACGCAAATGGCTGCGCATGTCCGGCCTCGTCTGTATGCTGCCGCATGGTTATGAAGGCCAGGGTCCGGAGCATTCTTCCGCCAGGCTCGAGCGCTTCCTGCAGATGTGCGCCGAAGACAACATGCAGGTGGTCTACGCCACCACGCCGGCGAACTTCTTCCACGTGCTGCGGCGCCAATTGCACCGCGAGATCCGCAAGCCGCTGATCCTGATGACGCCGAAGTCGCTGCTGCGCAACAAGCGGGCGGTATCACGGCTGGACGAACTGGGTGACGGCACCACGTTCCACCGCATTCTCTACGACGACGCGCAGATGCTGCCGGACGAGAAGATCAAGCTGGTGCCGGACGACAAGATTCGTCGCGTCGTGCTGTGCACCGGCAAGGTCTATTACGATCTCTACGACGAGCGCGAGAAGCGCGGCATCGACGATATCTACATCATGCGTGTCGAGCAGCTTTATCCGGTGCCGCTGAAGGCGCTGGTGCACGAACTCGGCCGCTTCAAGAACGCCGAACTGGTCTGGTGCCAGGAAGAGCCGCGCAACATGGGATCGTGGCACTTCATTGAGCCCTATCTCGAATGGGTGCTGAACCAGATCCACGCGCCGAACAAGCGTCCGCGTTACGCCGGCCGCGCGGCGGCGGCGGCAACCGCCACCGGTTTGATGTCGAGGCATCTGGCACAGCTCAAGGCTCTGCTGGATGACGCACTGAACTAGAAACGATCGGTCATACCCCGCGAAAGCGGGGTATCCAGTGCGCCGCTCCGGCTGTTTTGATCGCAACCGTAACGGTGTACTGGATTGCCCGCCCCAGTGCGCAATTGCGCACAAGGCAGACGATGACACCCAGGAATCATGACCGCACAGGTTATTGAGGAAAACATACCATGACTGAAATTCGCGTTCCGACGCTCGGCGAGTCCGTGACCGAGGCCACCATCGGCCGCTGGTTCAAGAAGGCTGGCGATGCCGTGGCGGTCGACGAGCCCCTGGTCGAGCTCGAGACCGACAAGGTCACCATCGAAGTGCCGGCGCCGTCGGCCGGCGTGCTCGGCGAGATCGCCGCCAAGGACGGTGAAACCGTTGCCGTCGGCGCGCTGCTCGGACAGATCAATGAGGGTGCTGCTGGCGCCGCAGCCAAACCGGCGGCCGCGCCTGCCAAGGCCGCCGCCCCGGCTGCACCGCCTCCCGCTGCCGCCGCGCCCGCTGTTGCCGCAGCTCCGAAGGCTACGCCGGCCGACGCGCCGCTGGCGCCGTCGGTACGCAAATTGTCCGCCGAAAGCGGCATCGATGCCGCCACCGTTCCCGGCTCCGGCAAGGATGGCCGCGTCACCAAGGGCGACATGCTGGCGGCGATCGAGAAGGCGGCCTCGGCGCCGACGCCGGTCAATCAGCCCGCCGCCGCTGTGCAGGTGCGGGCGCCATCGCCGGCCGACGATGCCGCACGCGAAGAGCGCGTGAAGATGACGCGGTTGCGCCAGACCATCGCGCGGCGGCTCAAGGACGTGCAGAACACCGCCGCGATGCTGACGACCTTCAACGAGGTCGACATGAGCCACATCATGGCGATGCGGGCGCAGTACAAGGACGTGTTCGAGAAGAAGCACGGCAGCAAGCTCGGCTTCATGGGCTTCTTCACCAAGGCCTGCGTGCAGGCGCTGAAGGATATCCCGGCGGCCAATGCCGAGATCGACGGCACCGATCTGATCTACAAGAATTATTACCACATCGGCGTCGCTGTCGGCACCGACAAGGGCCTGGTCGTGCCGGTCGTGCGCGACTGCGACCACAAATCGATCTCAGACATCGAAAAGAGCATCGCTGATTTCGGCCGCCGCGCGCGCGACGGCCAGCTCAAGATCGACGAGATGCAGGGCGGCACATTCACCATCACCAATGGCGGCATCTATGGTTCGCTGATGTCGACGCCGATCCTGAACGCGCCGCAATCCGGCATTCTGGGCATGCACAAGATCCAGGACCGCCCGGTCGTGGTCGCCGGCAAGGTCGAGATTCGTCCGATGATGTATCTGGCGCTGTCCTACGATCACCGCGTCATCGACGGCAAGGAAGCGGTCACCTTCTTGGTCCGCGTCAAGGAAAGCCTGGAAGACCCGGCGCGGCTGGTGCTGGATCTCTGATGCAATCCGCCTGCCGGGATCCGTTCGCATGGGCCTCGGCCGGTCGGCGGGCGTTGATCATTTGCGTTGAGCTTTGGGGGCGATTTTGACCGATCGAGTTGCTGTCATCACCGGCGGAAGCCGCGGCATCGGCCGCGCGACCGCCATCGGCGCCGCCGCGCGGGGCTTTCGCATCGTCGTCGGTTACGCCAGCAATCACGCCGCGGCGCTGGAAGTCGTCACCACCATCGAACGCAAGAACGGCAAGGCCATTGCGGTGAAGTGCGACGTCGGCAGCGAGCATGACATTTTCGCGCTATTCAAGGCCGCCGACGAGTTCGGGACGCTGGGCGCGCTGGTCAACAACGCCGGTATCGTCGGGCCGTCGGCGCGGGTCGAGGACATGTCGGCCGAGCGCATCCAGCGCATGATGGCGGTCAACGTCACCGGCAGCATTCTTTGCGCCCGCGAGGCGGTGAAGCGGATGTCGACGCGCAACGGCGGCAAGGGCGGCGTGATCGTCAACCTGTCCTCGGTCGCGGCCAAACTCGGCGCGCCCAACACCTATGTCGACTACGCCGCGTCCAAGGGCGCGGTGGATTCTTTCACCATCGGACTGGGCTATGAAGTCGCCGGCGAAGGCATTCGCGTCGCGGCGATCCGCCCGGGATTGATCGACACCGAAATTCACGCTAGCGGCGGCGAGCCCGACCGCGCGCACCGGCTTGCCCACATGGTGCCGATGAAACGTGTCGGCAGCGCCGAGGAAATCGCCAACGCCATCGTATGGCTGATGTCGGATGATGCGTCCTATGTCACCAGCACCATCCTCGATGTGTCGGGTGGCCGGTAAATACCTGTCACACTATACAGCTACAGGACTTCAATCATGGCCTCCTACGATCTCGTCATCATCGGCACCGGTCCCGGCGGATATGTTTGCGCGGTGCGCGCGGCGCAACTCGGCATGAAGGTCGCCGTGGTCGAGAAGAATGCCACGCTCGGCGGCACCTGCCTCAACGTCGGATGCATGCCGTCGAAAGCATTGCTGCATGCCTCCGAGATGTTCGAGGAAGCCGAGCACTCCTTCGCCAAGATGGGTGTCAGCGTCTCCGCGCCAAAGCTCGATTTGCCGGCGATGATGAATTTCAAGCAGCAGGGCATTGACGGCAACGTCAAGGGCGTCGACTTCCTGATGAAGAAGAACAAGATCGACGTCCTGAAGGGCACCGGCAAGATTCTCGGCGCCGGCAAGGTCGAGGTCTCCGGCGACGGCAAGACCGAGACGGTCGAGACCAAAAATATCGTCATCGCGACCGGCTCGGACATCGCGCGGCTGAAGGGCATCGAGATCGACGAGAAGCGCATCGTGTCGTCGACCGGCGCGCTGTCGCTCGACCAGGTGCCGTCGAGCCTGTTGATCGTCGGCGCCGGCGTGATCGGGCTCGAGCTCGGCTCGGTGTGGCACCGACTCGGCGCAAAAGTCACGGTGGTGGAATTCCTGGACCGTATTTTACCGGGGATGGACGGCGAGATCGCAAAACAATTTCAGCGGATCCTCGAGAAGCAGGGCTTTGCGTTCAAGCTCGGCGCCAAGGTCACCGGCGTCGACACCTCGGGCAAGGCGCTTGTTGCGAAAGTTGAACCGGCCGCCGGGGGTGCTGCGGAAACGCTGGAAGCCGATGTCGTGCTGGTCTGTATCGGCCGCGTGCCCTACACCGACGGCCTCGGCCTGAAGGAGGCCGGCGTCGCCCTCGACAATCGCGGCCGCGTGCAGATCGATGCGCATTTTTCGACCAGCGTGAAGGGCGTCTATGCGATCGGCGACGTGGTTGCGGGTCCGATGCTGGCGCACAAGGCGGAAGACGAAGGCGTTGCCTGCGCCGAAATCATCGCCGGCCAGGCCGGGCATGTGAACTACGACGTTATCCCAGGCGTCGTGTATACCACGCCGGAAGTGTCGTCGGTCGGCAAGACTGAGGAAGAATTGAAAGAGGCTGGCGTGACCTACACGTCAGGTAAATTCCCCTTCACCGCCAACGGCCGCTCCAAGGTCAACCAGACCACTGACGGTTTCGTGAAGGTTCTCGCAGATGCGAAGACCGATCGGGTGCTTGGTGTGCATATTATCGGCCGCGAAGCCGGTGAAATGATCCATGAAGCCGCCGTTCTGATGGAGTTTGGCGGTTCTGCGGAGGATCTGGCGCGAACGTGCCACGCCCATCCGACCCGGTCGGAAGCCATCAAGGAAGCCGCGCTTGCGGTCGGCAAGCGGGCGATCCATATGTGATCGACACCCGGCACGCGCCAGGTAGAGACCACGTCCATGATGCGCCGCCTTCTTCAACCGATCTGGGTCCTGCTCGCGGTCATCTTCCTGATCGAGGCCTGGCTGTGGGATCATCTCGAACCGATCGTGGCGCGCGCGGTGGCGCTGATTCCGCTGCGTGCGTTCAAGCAATGGCTGTCCGATCGCGTCGATACGCTGTCGCCGGCGATGACGCTGATCGTATTCATCGTGCCGGTGATTCCGCTGTTCCCGCTCAAGCTGGTCGGTCTGTGGCTGCTGACGCATGAATATTGGCTGAGCGCCATAACCACCATCATCTTCGCGAAATTCCTCGGCGTCGGCGTCACCGCGTTCATCTTCGACGTGACGCGTTCGAAGCTTTTGGAAATGCCGTGGTTCGAAAGGCTCTATGAATTCATCATGGGCCTGCGCGCCAAGGCGGCCATACTGGTCGAGCCGACCAAGCGGCGAATCCTGGAAATGTTACGCGGCGACGGCGGCGGTTGGTCGTCGCGGATGCTGCGGTTGATCCAGCGCTTTCGCAAGAGCGTGCACGAAGCGCGCTAATCTCGTTTCCTCCTCGTTGTCGCCACGGGCTATGTTCTCACCTCTCCCGAGGGGAGAGGTGAAGCGGAGCACGCCGCGCTGAAACGACAATCGCATCAAGGCAGATGCAGCAACAGCGGCACGAACAGGCCGAGCGCAGTGATGGCGATGCCCGCCAGCGTCAGCAGGCCGGATATCCAGGCCAGCGTGCCGATCCCGGTGATGATGGTCGCCGAAGCCAGCACGATGCCGATCTGGAACGCCGCCGAGGCGAGCTCGAAATGATGATACTTGGCTTCCGCGAGGTTGCGTTCCTCCTCGGCATGCTTGGCGCGCTCGGATAGCTGCTCCGAGCCTTCACCGGTCTCCGGCTCCGAGCGGTAGCGCGCCGCGGTCTTCTGCCAGTCGTCGATCTGCTTTTGCACCGCTGCCCTGGTGGCGTCGTCGCCGGCGCCGAGTCTCTAGTTTGGCCTGTTCTGCAGCGGTCTGGACCGTGGTGCGGCGAATGCTCTTGGCCTGGAAGAACGCCCACAGGTTCGAGGCCTCGACGTTCTTGCTGATCGATTCGGTCTGCGCGCCCTTGCCCAAGGTTTCCGACAGCGCCAGACACAATGCGATCACGGCGATCAGCAGCGCGATCTTCCTGTTCTCGCCGGCCGCTTCCTTGGCGTGGTCCGCTTGCTCCATGCTTTCATGCGCGCTCATGATTCTCTCCCCGGATGAGACCCTGTCCACGATTGCCGAACGGCATCGCTTACGCAAGTGGCAAGCGGATGTGACGGGAGCGTGTCGGGATGAAAACGCCGGAGATCAGCCGCGCGGGTGCGCCGTCCTGTAGACTTCGAGCAGTCGCTCGCTGTCGATGCCGGTATAAATCTGCGTGGTTGAGAGCGAGGCGTGGCCGAGCAGCTCCTGGATTGCGCGCAGATCGCCGCCGCGGCTCAACAGATGGGTGGCGAACGAATGCCGCAGCGCATGCGGCGTCGCACTGTCGGGCAGGCCGAGCGCGCCGCGCAGCCGCTCCATGGTCAGCTGAATGATTTGCGGGCTGAGCGGGCCGCCGCGGGCGCCGACGAAGACCGGCCCGGCCGGGGCGAGATGATGCGGGCAGATCGCGGCGTAATCCTGAATCAGCTGCAGTACATTTTGCAGCACCGGCACCATGCGGGTCTTGTTGCCCTTGCCGGTGACGATCAGGACGTCGCCTTCGCCGGGCAACGGCACGTCGCGGCGCTTCAGGCCCAGCGCCTCGGAGATACGCAAGCCCGAGCCGTACAGCAGCGCCATCACGGCGGCGTCGCGCGCCCAGATCCAGGGATCGCGGTCCTCGCCGGCGCGCTCGCCGGCATCCGTCAAACGTTTCGCTGCGGCCATCTGGATCGGCTTCGGCAGGCTTTTTCCAACCTTGGGCGCACGGATGGCGGAGAGCGCGCCGACCTTGCCTTTGCCTTCCCGCTCGAGAAAGCGGCCGAATGAACGCAAGCCAGCCAGCGCCCGCATCAGCGAGCGCCCGCCAATCTCATCGGCGCGGCGCATCGCCATGAACGCCCTGATGTCGCTGGCTTCCAAGGCGGCGAAAGCCTTGAGCGTCACCCGCCTGCCCCAATGTTCGGCCAGAAAGCCGAGACATTGGCGGACGTCGCGGGCATAGGCCTCGGACGTCTTGGGCGACAGCCGCCGCTCGGCGCGCAGATGCGACAGCCAGCGCGTCATCTCCAGCGTGACGGTTTCGTCGGCGCAATCGAGCTCGATCGGTTGAAGTGACGCTGCCGGTTTGGTCATGGAGCTCTAGGCGTCCTGATTCTGGCGATTATATCGCACCGGTTTCGTTTACCGTTCGCTAACTTGCGCAAACCGCTGCCGCCAAAGGCTGGCCCCGGCCCCGGCGCGCCCTTAAGTTAGCCCGTTCCTCCGGCATCGAATCAGCTTTCCCATGGACCACGCCACGCGCCCCGACACTTCCTCCGCATCCGCGACCCGCGTCGTCGATGTGCTGGTGCCGGTTGCGCTCAACCATGCCTATTCCTATCGCGTGCCGCGCGGCATGGAGCTGAAGCCGGGAGACGTAGTCTGCGTGCCGCTGGGCCCCCGCGAAGTGGTCGCGGTGGTGTGGGCGGAGAACGCAAAACCCGATCCGCGCCTGCACAACCGCCTCAAGGATGTCGGCGAAAAGCTCGACGTGCCGCCGCTGAAAGAGGAACTGCGCCACCTCGTCGACTGGGTCGCCAATTACACGCTCTCGGCACGCGGAATGGTGCTGCGAATGTGCCTGCGGATGGGCGAGAATCTGGGACCCGAGCGGATGCGCATCGGCGTGCGGCTGGTCGGCGAGCCGCCGCGGCGGATGACCCCCGCGCGCCGCCGGCTGATCGACATTCTGTCGGACGGGTTGCTGCACGGCAAATCGGAGGCCGCGCGAGAAGCCGGCGTCAGCGCCGGGGTGATCGATGGGCTGGTCGACGAGGGCACGCTTGCGATCGAGACGATGCCGCCGCCGCTGGCGCCGCCAACGCCCGATCCGCAATTTGCGCAGCCCGAGTTTTCACGCCAGCAGCGCACGGCCGTCGATGCTTTGCGGGCGCTGGCGGCGAACGGCAGCTTTCACGTAGCCCTGCTCGACGGCGTCACTGGCTCGGGCAAGACCGAAGTCTATTTCGAGGCGATCGCCGAAATCATCCGCCGCGGCAAGCAGACGCTGATCCTGATGCCGGAGATCGCGCTGACTGGACAATTCCTCGATCGCTTCGCGCAGCGCTTCGGCGTGCGTCCTTTGGAATGGCATTCCGAACTGACCCCGCGCACCCGCGCGCGCAACTGGGCCGCGATATCGGCCGGCGAGGCGCCGGTCGTGGTCGGCGCGCGCTCCGCCTTGTTCTTGCCCTATGCCGATCTGGGCCTGATCATCGTCGATGAGGAGCACGACCAGGCCTACAAGCAGGACGACGGCGCGCATTATCATGCCCGTGACATGGCGGTGGTGCGCGCCCATATCGCCAAAATCCCGATCATCCTGGCGTCCGCGACGCCGTCGATCGAGTCCGAGGTCAATGCGCGCAAGGGGCGCTACCAGCGCGTCGCGTTGCCATCGCGCTTCGGCGGCCAGCATATGCCGCATATCGAAGCTATCGATTTGCGCCGCGAGCCGCCGCCGCGCGGGCGCTTCATCTCGCCGCGGCTCGCCGAATATATCGGAACCGCGATCGAGCGGCGCGAGCAGGCGCTGCTGTTCCTCAACCGCCGCGGTTACGCGCCGTTGACGCTGTGCCGGACCTGCGGGCACCGCTTCGCCTGCACGATCTGCGACGCCTGGCTGGTGGATCATCGCTTTCGCCAGCGGCTGGTCTGTCACCATTGCGGGTTCTCGATGCCGCGCCCGCATGTCTGCCCGCATTGCGCAGCGGAGCAATCGCTGGTCGCGGTCGGTCCCGGTGTCGAACGCCTGCAGGAGGAAGCCGCAGCGTTGTTTCCGGAAGCGCGCACCATGGTGTTGTCGAGCGACCTGATCACCTCGATCGAGACCATGCGCAGCGAGCTGAACGAGATCGCGGAAGGCCGCGTCGACATCATCATCGGCACCCAACTGGTGGCCAAGGGGCATAATTTCCCGCGGCTCAACCTGGTCGGCGTGGTCGATGCCGATCTCGGCCTCGGCAATGGCGATCCGCGCGCCGCGGAGCGGTCGTTTCAACTGCTGAACCAGGTGATCGGGCGCGCCGGGCGCGATCAGGGCCGCGGCATCGGCTACATGCAGACCCATCAACCCGAACATCCCGTGATGAAGGCGCTGATCGCCGGCGATCGCGAGGCGTTTTACGCCAGCGAGATCGGGTCGCGCGAGCGGACCGGCTATCCGCCGTTCGGCCGGCTCGCCAGCCTGATCATCTCCGGCGGCGATCGGCCGACGGCGGAAGGCTTTGCGCGCCGGCTCGCCGCGGTCGCGCCAATCGATGAACGGATCCAGGTGCTGGGCCCCGCCGAAGCGCCGCTCGCGGTCATCAAGGGCCGTTACCGTTTTCGGCTCTTGGTGAAGTCGCTACGCAACGTGGATTTGTCGGAATATCTGCGCGAATGGCTCGCGGCGGGTCCCAAGACCAAGGGCAATCTCAAGCTCGAGGTCGACGTCGATCCGCAGAGCTTTTTGTAGTTCGACCGTCCCTCCGCGTCATTGCGAGCGAAGCGAAGCAATCCATCGTTCGGCAAAGAAAGTGTGGATTGCTTCGTCGCTTCGCGCCTCGCAATGACGGCGTTGGTTTGGTGTGCCTAACAAAAAAGCCTGCCGTCATTCGCGACGGCAGGCCATTTTTTCGATGCGCGAAAACTATTCCGCGATCGTTACGCTACGCAACGCTTACCGAAATGATGGAAACGGAAAACGGCGCGCAAAGCGCCTCAGGAGACGACCTCGGCGGTGACGCGGCCGACGCCGGCACTGGTCAGGCCGATGGCACGGGCAGCACCCGTGGACAGATCGAGGACGCGGCCACGAACGAACGGACCACGGTCATTGACGGTGACGACGACGCTCTGGCCGCCATGGGTCACGCGCAATTTGGTGCCGAACGGCAGCGAGCGATGGGCGCAGGTCATGGCGCTCTGGTTGAAGCGCTGACCGGAGGCGGTGCGGCTGCCGGATTCATTGCCGTAATAGGAGGCCATGCCCGAAAAACTGTGCCCGCCGGAAGACGAGGCGATCGAGGCGTTGGCGTCGCGCCAGGAAGAGCCCTCGGATGCGGTCTGGTGATGGTGGCGGTAATGGTGCCTGGATTTGGCGGAAGCTTCGGTGACGCTGCCACCGACCAGGAGAGTTGCGGCGACGAAAGCGAGCGCCGTGCGCGACCGGGTTACAGTTCCCAGCGCGAGCTTGTTGGTATTCAGCATTAAATTGTCCCTCAGGCAGTATTGCCGCATATGTGGCAAGTGGAACCCCCGTCCCGTTTTGCGTGGTTGCCGTTTGGTTGCGCAATGAGGCATGAATTGGGCAGTAAAGCCCGTATCTCTCCGGCTGCAATATCTTGTTACCAAGCACAAGTAGTCGGGAGATATTCCGTAATCTGTCTCTTTAACAAATTATTAACTAATACTGTACTTGTTATTACTGATGAATAAAGTCATCGCCACAATCGACGGGATTTGCGCAAGTAATGCGTAAGTGGAATGGATCGGGGTCTTCGGTTCCGGAGCGGACTCATGGCGGCCATGCAATCGCCAATGGAACGATTTTTTTTGATGCGGGCGTGGAGAGGCATCGCTGTGCCCCAGCCGCAATTTTCGTGACGCAGAAGAGTCGCTGGACAGCGCGTCACCGGGCCGAAAATACGACGTGCGACAAGGCATCGCTCGCACGCGCCGTCATGTTGCACCTGCGCGCTTGCTATGTTAGCAAAGCCGCGATTTTAACGACCCCGGCACTTCCGGTGCCGGTCGAAAATCGAAGTCCCGCTTGAATTCCAAGGGCTTGGATCGCTAGGCGCCGCTTCGTGGCGACGGTTTTTCCCTTGCGAGTTTGACAGCAAAAAAAGAGCGCGTCAGTGGCTGCTGAAGATCCGTCGGTTTCGGGAGTGTCAGGTCGTTATGCAACGGCCTTGTTCGAGTTGGCGCGTGACGAGAAATCCGTCGACGCAGTAAGGGCCGATCTCGATCAATTCGAGGCCATGCTGGCCGGGAGTGCTGATCTGAAGCGCCTGGTGCGCAGCCCGGTATTTTCGGCGGATTCGCAGTCGAAGGCGATTACCGCCGTGCTCGAAAAGGCCGAAATATCCGGCACTGCTGCGAAATTCCTGAAAGTTCTCACCGCCAATCGCCGCCTGTTCGCCGTCGCTGACGTGATCCGCGCCTTCCGCGCGCTGGTGGCGAAGTTCAAGGGCGAGGCGACCGCCGACGTGACGGTTGCCGAAGCGCTCAACGAAAAGAATCTCGACGCCCTCAAGACCGCACTGAAAACGGTGACGGGCAAGGACGTCGCGCTCAACGTGAAAATCGATCCTTCCATCATCGGCGGCCTTGTGGTCAAGCTCGGCAGCCGCATGGTGGATAGTTCGCTTCGCACCAAACTCAATTCGATCAAGCACGCGATGAAAGAGGCAGGCTGATGGACATCCGCGCCGCGGAAATTTCCGCGATCCTCAAGGACCAGATCAAGAATTTCGGCCAGGAGGCTGAAGTTACCGAAGTCGGACAGGTGTTGTCCGTCGGCGACGGCATTGCCCGCGTCTACGGCCTCGACAACGTCCAGGCCGGTGAAATGGTCGAGTTCGAGAACGGTACCCGCGGCATGGCGCTGAACCTCGAAACCGACAACGTCGGTATCGTGATTTTCGGCGCAGACCGCGAGATCAAGGAAGGCCAGACCGTCAAGCGCACCCGCGCCATCGTCGATACGCCGGTCGGCAAGGGCCTGCTCGGCCGCGTCGTCGACGCGCTCGGCAACCCGATCGACGGCAAGGGCCCGATCCAGGCCGACAAGCGCATGCGCGTCGACGTCAAGGCGCCCGGCATCATTCCGCGCAAATCGGTCAACGAGCCGATGGCGACCGGCCTCAAGGCCATCGACGCGCTGATCCCGATCGGCCGCGGTCAGCGCGAGTTGATCATCGGCGACCGCCAGACCGGCAAAACCGCGATCGCGCTCGACACCATCTTGAACCAGAAGCCGCTCAACGCGCAGCCCGACGAGAACTTCAAGCTGTATTGCGTCTATGTCGCGATCGGCCAGAAGCGCTCCACCGTTGCCCAGTTCGTCAAGGTGCTGGAAGAGCAGGGCGCACTGGAATATTCGATCATCGTCGCCGCGACCGCTTCCGATCCGGCCCCGATGCAGTACATCGCGCCGTTCACCGGCTGCACCATGGGCGAATATTTCCGCGACAACGGCATGCACGCCGTCATCATCTATGACGATTTGTCCAAGCAGGCCGTCGCCTATCGCCAGATGTCGCTGCTGCTGCGCCGTCCGCCGGGCCGCGAGGCCTATCCGGGCGACGTGTTCTATCTGCATTCCCGCCTGCTCGAGCGCGCGGCAAAGCTCAACAAGGACCAGGGTTCGGGCTCGCTGACCGCGCTCCCGGTCATCGAAACCCAGGCCAACGACGTGTCGGCCTACATCCCGACCAACGTGATTTCGATCACCGATGGCCAGATCTTCCTGGAAACCGACCTGTTCTTCCAGGGCATCCGCCCGGCCGTGAACGTCGGTCTGTCGGTGTCGCGCGTGGGTTCCTCGGCGCAGACCAAGGCGATGAAGAAGGTCGCCGGCAAGATCAAGGGCGAGCTCGCGCAGTACCGCGAAATGGCGGCGTTCGCGCAGTTCGGAAGCGACCTCGACGCCTCGACGCAGCGCCTGCTGAATCGGGGTTCGCGTTTGACCGAACTCCTGAAGCAGCCGCAGTTCTCGCCGCTGAAGATGGAAGAGCAGGTCTGCGTGATCTGGGCCGGCACCAACGGCTACCTCGATGCGCTCCCGCTCAACAAGGTGCGCGCCTTCGAAGACGGTCTGCTGTCGCTGTTGCGCGGCAAGAACGTCGAGATCCTCAACGGCATTCGCGACAGTCGCGATCTCTCCGACGATCTCGCCGGAAAGCTGAAGGCCGTGGTCGAAAGTCACGCCAAGACGTTTGCGTAACACTTGTCATGGCCGGGCTCGACCCGGCCATCCACGTTTGCGCGCGCCAAGAATTTAAGACGTGGATGCCCGGCACAAGGCCGGGCATGACGAACGAGGGGTTCGCGGCCGGGTTGAAAAACAGGTCGCCAGGGTGAACTAAGAATGGCTTCACTGAAAGACATGCGGGTCCGCATCGCCTCCACCAAGGCGACGCAAAAGATCACCAAGGCCATGCAGATGGTTGCGGCGTCGAAGCTGCGCCGTGCGCAGACCGCCGCCGAAGCCGCACGGCCCTATGCCGAAAAAATGGACTCGGTGATTTCCAACATCGCGACCGCTGCCGCAGGCTCGCCCGGCGCACCGGCGCTGCTGGCCGGCACCGGCAGGGACCAGGTGCACCTGCTGCTGGTCTGCACCGGCGAGCGCGGCCTGTCGGGTGCTTTCAACTCGTCGATCGTGCGCCTCGCCCGCGAGCGCGCGCTGTCGCTGATCAACCAGGGCAAAGAGGTCAAGTTCTTCTGCGTCGGCCGCAAGGGTTACGAGCAGCTGCGTCGTAACTTCGACAAGCAGATCGTCGAGCACCTCGAATTGCGCTCGGTCCGCCAGCTCGGCTTCGTCAATGCCGAAGATGTCGCCAAGAAGGTCATCGCCCGTTTCGAGGCCGGTGAATTCGACGTCTGCACGCTGTTCTATTCGCGCTTCAAGTCCGTCATTTCGCAGGTGCCGACCGCGCAGCAGATCATTCCGCTGGTCGTGGAAGCGCCCGCCGCCAACGCCGGTCCCGCGACCTCGTACGAATACGAGCCCGAGGAAGACGAGATTCTGACGCGCCTGTTGCCGCGCAATCTCGCGGTGCAGGTGTTCCGTGCGCTGCTGGAAAACAACGCCTCGTTCTACGGCGCGCAGATGAGCGCGATGGACAACGCCACCCGCAACGCCGGCGACATGATCCGCAAGCAGACCCTGATTTACAACCGAACCCGTCAGGCCATGATCACCAAGGAGCTGATTGAAATCATCTCCGGCGCCGAGGCTATGTAACGGCGACAGGCACGATCAAACTGACGGTTGTCTAGAGATTTAGAATTCGAAGGAGAGAGTTTATGGCCACACCCGCCAACCAGACCGGACGCATCACCCAGGTCATCGGCGCCGTCGTCGACGTGCAGTTCGAGGGGCATCTGCCCGCCATTCTGAACGCGATCGAGACCAAAAACGGCGGCAACCGTCTGGTGCTCGAAGTGGCGCAACATCTCGGCGAATCCACGGTGCGCACCATCGCGATGGACACCACCGAGGGTCTGGTCCGCGGTCAGGAAGTCACCGACACCGGCAACCCGATCATGGTGCCGGTCGGCGCCGGCACGCTTGGCCGCATCATCAACGTCATCGGCGAGCCGATCGATGAAGCCGGCCCGGTGGTTTCGGAAGGCCTGCGCGCGATCCATCAGGAAGCGCCGACCTATACCGACCAGTCCACCGAAGCTGAAATTCTCGTCACCGGCATCAAGGTCGTCGACCTGCTGGCGCCTTACGCCAAGGGCGGCAAGATCGGCCTGTTCGGCGGCGCCGGCGTCGGCAAGACCGTGCTGATCCAGGAACTGATCAACAACGTCGCCAAGGCCCATGGTGGTTATTCGGTGTTCGCCGGCGTCGGCGAGCGTACCCGCGAAGGCAACGACCTCTATCACGAGTTCATCGAATCCAAGGTCAACGCCGATCCGAAAAATCCCGATCCGAGCGTTAAGTCGAAATGCGCTCTGGTGTTCGGCCAGATGAACGAACCGCCCGGCGCCCGCGCCCGCGTCGGCCTCACCGGTCTGACGGTCGCCGAACACTTCCGCGACCAGGGCCAGGACGTGCTGTTCTTCGTCGACAATATCTTCCGCTTCACGCAGGCAGGCTCCGAAGTGTCGGCGCTGCTCGGCCGTATTCCTTCGGCCGTAGGCTATCAGCCGACGCTGGCCACCGACATGGGCGCGCTGCAGGAGCGCATTACCACGACGCACAAGGGCTCGATCACTTCGGTGCAGGCGATCTACGTGCCGGCCGACGACTTGACCGATCCGGCGCCCGCGACGTCGTTCGCGCATTTGGACGCCACCACGGTGTTGAACCGCGCGATCTCGGAAAAGGGCATCTACCCGGCGGTGGATCCGCTCGACTCGACGTCGCGCATGCTGTCGCCGCTCGTCGTCGGCGAAGATCACTACAACACCGCGCGCATGGTCCAGCAGGTGCTGCAGAAGTACAAGTCGCTGCAGGACATCATCGCCATTCTCGGCATGGACGAGTTGTCGGAAGAGGACAAGATCGCGGTGGCGCGTGCGCGCAAGATCGAGCGCTTCCTGTCGCAGCCGTTCCATGTGGCTGAAGTCTTCACGGGATCGCCCGGCAAGTTCGTCGACCTTGCCGACACCATCAAGGGCTTCCGCGCCATCTGCGAAGGCAAGTACGATCATCTGCCGGAAGCGGCGTTCTACATGGTCGGCACCATCGAAGAAGCCGTCGAGAAGGGCAAGAAGCTGGCTGCGGAAGCAGCCTGAGGGGCGAATAGCGAATAGGGAGTGGCGAATAGTTAAACGCCCTTCCCGTTCCTTCATTACTCGTCATTCGCCACTCGCCATTCGCAGGACCACCCCATGGCCACCTTCCACTTCGATCTCGTCTCCCCCGAAAAACTCGCCTTCTCCGGTGAGGTCGATCAGGTTGATGTCCCCGGCCTGGAAGGCGATTTCGGCGTGCTGGCCGGACACGCACCGGTCGTTGCCGCGATCCGACCGGGAATACTGACCATTACGTCAGGCGGCACGCATCAGAAGATCATCGTGCTCGGGGGCCTCGCCGAAGTGTCGGACAAGGGCCTGACCGTGCTCGCCGACGTCGCCACCTCGATCCAGGATCTCGACCGGGCGCAATTCGCCGAGTTGATCTCGGACATGGAAGCCAAGCTCGCCGAGAAGGAAGGCTCCGAACTCGACCGCGCGATTGAGCGGCTCGATCACTTCAAGAGCGTCCAGCACGAACTCAACACGACGGCCATGCACTAAGCCCCGGTGCACCGCGCCGGGGCTCGACAAAAACCTGAATAAATTCAGCGCTCGTCACATGGTGACGGGCGTTGAATTTATTTGGGACGCCTTTTTGTGCGATCCGCTTCCTGTTTCGCTTGAAAACGCCATGTTGCGCTCGGGAACTTCTGGCGGCATTCTGCGCCCGCAGATTGTGGTCCGGGGCTCGTTTTCATGAAACGCAAGATCGCGGCGATTTTCGCGGCCGACATTGCCGGATACTCCAGACTGGTTGCCGAGGATGAAGAGGAAACGCTGCGGCGGCTCGCTTCCTACCGGCTGGTGACCGATGATTTTATCGCCAAAGGCGGGGGCCGGATTTTCAACACCGCGGGCGATGCCGTGCTCGCCGAATTTCCGAGCGCGGTCGAGGCGGTGCGTTGCGCGATCGACATCCAGGAAAGCCTGCGCACCCGGAACATGGCCTATCCGCCGAGCCGCCAGATGAGCTTCCGCATCGGCATCACGATCGGTGACGTGGTCGAGCGCGACGGCGATTTGCTCGGCGATGGCGTCAACATCGCCGCGCGCCTCGAAGGGCTCGCCGAGGTCGGCGGCATCTGCATCTCTCGCGCGGTGCACGAGCAGGTCGCCAACAAATTGTCGGTGCAGTTCGCCGATATCGGCGCGCAGGAAGTGAAGAACATTCCGACGCCGGTGCATGCCTACATGGTGGCGATGCGGCGCGAGGACGGCACCTACGCGACGCCGCAGGTCAAGAAGCCCGTCAAGCCCGCGGCGGCGCCGAACTGGATGTGGCCGGTCGCGGTCACGCTGGTCTGCCTCGCCGCGATCGGCGTCGGCGGCTTTCTGTATTTCACCAAGCTGGAAACCGGCGCGACAAAAATTGCGTCGTCGAGCAGCAGGGATGCGAGTCCAGCACCTGCGCCCGCACCTTTGCCGCCGGTCGCGCCGGCGCCGGCACCAACCACGGCCGCACCCGCGCCGCCGCCTCCACCCCCTTCGCCACCACCGATTTCATCCGGCGAGAAGTTTGCCGCCGAGACCGTGCCGTTCGTTTCTGATCGCACCCGGGTCATTTTGGCGAACGAATATGTGCCGGCTGCGGATCACAAGGCGTTCGCTCTGAACGTCAACGGCGTCAACGCGTTCGTCGCGGGCCAGCCGAGCGAGGAAGCGGCGAACAATGCCGTGCTCGAGCAATGTCAGAAGCGCGCGGACAACAGTCAGCCGGTGCGAAAATGCGAACTCTATGCGGTCGGCAACGCGATGGTCTACCCGCATCCCCGCCCGCCGCTGCCGCCAATCCCCTGGATCAAACACGACCCATCCACCGAGAAGCCGTTCGTGACGAGGGATGTGCCGATCGTGCGTGAGCCCGGAAAGGCCAGGATCGAGAGCGTTTATCCGCCGGCCCGAAAGAGCAAGACGATCGCGATTGGACCCGGTGGGGCTTACTTCTTCAATTATAACGCGGAAAGCGTCGAGGAATTGGCGCGCCGAATCCTGGAAACCTGCGGCGCCGTTGTCGGCATCGCCTGCATGGTCGTGGCTGCCGACGACGTCTTCGTCGTTCCGGTGCCGACCACCTTGAAGGCCATCGGTTTCTTTCGGCCGGAACGAAATCCTTCCCTCGCCGTGGATGCGAAAGATGACGTGGTCCGTAAACTGGCCGATGCGTTATCCGGCTGGAACGCGGTCGCCGTTGGCACCGCGGGGCGTCCCGGACTGGCGCTCAAGGCGGCGAACGAACAAGCCGCGGTCAACGAAGCGCTCGGCAACTGCGTCAAGCACGACAGCGATTGCCATGTCATCGCGATCGGCCCGTTCGCGGTCGGGCCGAATTAGCGCGCGAATTTTGCAAAGCTTTGCGCCACCGTCCGGTACACTTCGCGCCGGAACGGGACCACGAGGTCGGCGACGCGATCGAGACGCTCCCAGCGCCATGAATCGAATTCCGCGGGCTGTCCGTTGCGCGGTGTCAGCGGATCGATCTCGTCGTCGCGGCCGGTGAAGCGTAACGCGAACCACTTTTGGCGCTGGCCGCGGAATTTCGCCAGCCGATGCGACGATGGCCCGTCGTAGGGCGGAAACTCGTAGGTCATCCAGTCGGTCGCGCCGAGATGGTCGGCGCTGACGGCACCAGTCTCTTCCCAGAGTTCACGCATGACCGCCTCGCGCGGGTCTTCACCGGCGTCGATGCCGCCCTGCGGCATCTGCCATTCGAGGCCGGGGAGAATGATTTCCGGTCCGTCGTCGCGAAAGCGCCGGCCGATCAGTACCTGGCCCGACGCATTGAACAGGGCGATCCCCACATTGGGGCGATAGGGTTTTGCTTCGGGCATGGCGTTTTCGTGCGAAGGGGACGCCGGTTCGCGCAACAATCAAGCTACGCGGATTGCGCAGACTTGTCAGCGTTGGAGAACGCGTCAAAAGCAGCAAGCATCAGCTGCCCGCGAGGCTGGAAAATTCTTTCACCACGCGCTCATAGACCGGCCGCTTGAACGGCACGATCAGGTTCGGGAGGTTCTTCATCGGCTCCCAGCGCCAGCTGATGAATTCGGCCCTGTGGCCGCCGCCGGGGCTGGCGACGTTGATCTCGCTATCGTTGCCGGTGAAGCGAACCGCGAACCATTTTTGCCGTTGGCCGCGATAGCGGCCTTTCCAGGTGCGGCCGGCGACGGTGCGCGGGATATCGTAGATCAGCCAGTCGGGGACCTCGCCGAGCTTTTCCACCGACCGGACGCTGGTTTCCTCGTAGAGCTCGCGTTTGGCTGCCGCCCAGGTGTCCTCGCCGGGGTCGACGCCGCCCTGCGGCATCTGCCAGACGTGGCTGTCGTCGACATGTTCGATACCGCCGGCGCGGCGACCGATGAAGACCAGCCCCGCTGCATTGATCAGCATCATGCCGACGCATGTTCGGTAGGGCAGGTCTTCGTAGCGCGCCATGCCGTCAAAACCTCGTATGCTGACCGGGCGGCCCCTCAAGACCCGGCGGGTCCGAAGTCGCGGCATCAGATTGAATCTCTAGCCTGATTTTGATTTCAACATCGCCGTTGTCAATGGCACAAGCATGATGCCGCGGCTATCGAGGGTCTTGATCCAGGCGCCGATCCGCTCGATCGAAACCGGCAACGCCGAAGCCACGCCGACCGCTACCCCGCGTTCCTTGGCTATGGTTTCAAGTTTGATCAGCGTCCGGTCGATTTCCGCCGATGTCGGCACCGCATCGATGGCGAGATCGGCCTTAGCGAAGGGCATCGCCTGGCCGGCCGCCAAGGAGGGGGCCACGCTGCGTGGCGTGGCGCCGTCATCGAGATAGCCGAGGCCGCGCTTGGCCGCCTCGCGGATGATCGGTTGCATCACCGCTTCGGTGGCGACGAACCGCGCACCCATGAAATTGGCAATCCCGGCATAGCCCTGGAACCGGCTCAGGTGCCAATACAGCCGGTCGAGATTTTGCTCGGCGGCAAGCGTCGTCAGCAGGGTCTGGGGACCTGGATCGTTATCGGGATAATCGAACGGCTCCATCGGGATCTGCAGCAGGATTTCGTGGCGCTGCGCCCGCGCCCGTTCGGCGAGCTTGGTCGGATCCGCCCCATACGGCGTGAACGCCAGCGTCACGGCCGGCGGCAGCTTCATGATGGCGTCGGTGGTCTTGGCGGCGCCCACGCCTAGGCCGCCGATGACAATGGCAACCACGGGCATCCTGGCCGCCTTGGCGCGGTCGGCGTCGGCCGCATAGACCGTGAACGGCTTCAGCCCGTCGGCGACCACCGGAATCATGCCGTAGCGCGATTTCTCCAGCAGGCGTGCGTCGACGCCCGCCATCATCCCCGGGGCTGTATCCGCCTCGGCCTTGTCGGCGGTCTCGCCGCCGATCACGACGTCCTGGCGCTTGCCGCTGGAGCCGTCAATGATGGTGACGGTCTTGTTCTCGTCCGCCGGCGCCTGTTTAGGGGCGGCTTTCGCGGCCGGCTCGACATGACCGGCCGCCGCCATGGCCGGCTTTTCGTCGGCCGGCGCCTTTTGCAAGGCGATGCGGGCGACCGGCTCGCCGCCGAGCGGATTGTCGGTGAACAGCGCGATACCGGCAAAGGCGACCAAAAACAGGCCGAGCAGCACGGCCAGCGCTTGCATGGCCGTGAATGGCAGCCGGAACCGGCGCTTCTTGCGCGCCGCTTTCTGTCCGAGTGGCGCGCTCAGTTCGTCGGCCGTCTCTGCCATGAACCTCCCCGAATCAATAGTGGCGACGATACCACGATGGGCCGGATTCGAGCCCCTTTGCGCCACGCAAAAGCCTGCGGATTGAGGCCTCCCGCGGGTTTTTGGAACCGGCAACAAAAAGGGCGGCCCGAAGGCCGCCCGTTTCGCGAAAACCCGAACGTCGGGTGGATCAGTTCGCCGCCTTGTTGGCGGGCTTATCGATCGCGGCCTTGTCGGCGGTCGCCGGTGCCGGCGGTGTCGTCGTCGCGGCAGTGGACTTGATGCCATGCAGCAGGTCATCGGCCGTCTTCAGGGCCTTGTCGTCCTTGGCGTCCGGCGGCACGTAGGATTGCGAACCGGTCTTTTCGTCGCCGTCGTTCTTCAGATGGCCGCGCAGCGAGGCTTCGCCCTTGGTGTCGGTGCGCGACTTCAGCTCATCCGGCACGTCCTGCAATACCTCGATATCGGGCACGATGCCCTTGGCCTGGATCGACTTGCCCGACGGCGTGTAATAGCGCGCGGTGGTGAGACGCAGCGCGCCGTTGCCACTGCCGAGCGGAATGATGGTCTGCACCGAGCCCTTGCCGAACGAGCGGGTGCCGACCAGCGTGGCGCGCTTGTGGTCCTGCAATGCGCCGGCGACGATTTCCGACGCCGATGCCGAACCACCGTTGATCAGCAGGATCACCGGCTTGCCCTTGGTCAGGTCGCCCGGATGGGCGGCGCGGCGCTGGGTTTCCTCGGCGTTGCGGCCGCGGGTCGAGACGATCTCGCCGCGCTCGAGGAAGGTGTCGGAAACCGTCACCGCTTCCTCCAGCAGCCCGCCGGGATTGTTGCGCAGATCGATGATGTAGCCCTTCAGCTTGTCGCCGAGCTGGTTCGACAAATTGCCGATTTCGCGCTTCAGGCCTTCGGTGGTCTGCTCGTTGAAGGTGGTGATGCGGATATAGGCGATATCGTCGCCTTCGACGCGGGCGCGCACCGAACGGACGCGGATATTGTCGCGCACCAGCGTGACGTCGATCGGATTGTCCTGGCCCTTGCGGATGATCTTGAGCCGGATTTTCGTATTCACCGGACCGCGCATCTTCTCGACGGCTTGGTTGAGGGTGAGGCCCTGTACGGCTTCGTCGTCGAGATTGGTGATGATGTCGTTGGCCATGATGCCGGCCTTGGAAGCCGGTGTATCGTCGATCGGCGAGACCACCTTGATCAGGCCGTCTTCCATCGTGACCTCGATGCCGAGCCCGCCGAATTCACCGCGGGTCTGCACCTGCATGTCGCGGAAACTCTTGGCGTCCATGTAGCTGGAATGCGGATCGAGGCCGGCCAGCATCCCTGAAATCGCGGACTCCACCAGCTTGGAGTCGTCGGGCTTCTCGACATAGTCGCTGCGCACCCGTTCGAACACGTCGCCGAACAGATTGAGCTGGCGATAGGTGTCGGACGTCGCGGCACGCGCGCTCGATCCCATGAACACCGCGCGCGGCTGGGTCACGAACAGCGTCAGTGCTGCGCCGGTGGCGGCGCTGAGGAGAATAAGAGAAGTCTTGCGCATCATCCGCGAACCTTTTCGCCTTCATTTGCGGCCCACCATGGACCTGGATCGATTGGAGTGCCGTCCTTACGGAACTCGACATAGAGCACGGGCTGGCTCGCATTGGTTGCGAGAATGGATGCGACCTGGGATGTCGACCCCATGGTCGCGACCGGCTCCCCCGTAAGTACAAACTGGCCGATGTTTACCGAAATGCGCTCCATTCCGGCGATCAGGACATGATACCCGCCCCCGGCATTGAGGATCAAGAGTTGTCCGTAGCTGCGGAAGGGTCCGGCGTAAACAACCCACCCGTCACACGGGGTTGTGACCTGGGCCCCGGCCCGGCTTGCCAAAGAAATGCCTTTTTCCACGCCCCCGGCACCGTCGGAACCGCCAAAATCGCGAATCTTGGTGCCATTAACCGGGAATGCGAATAGTCCCTTGGCCGAGGCGAAGGCAATGGCCGGGCTCAGCCGGGCGGGATCTTTCAGCGCCCCCAGATTCGGCTTGCCATTGAGGGTGGCCGGCGCCCCCTGCAGGCTCGCGGTGGCGGCGGCCTTTGCGGCGCTCTTGAGGTCCTGTTCCATCTTGGCGATCAGGCCTTGCAGGCTGTCCACCTGCCTGGACAGGGTGATGGCGCGGGCACCTTCCGCCTCCATGTCCTTCTCGATCGCGCTCTGCTTGCGCTGCCGTTCGTCGACCAGCGCAGCCAGCCTGACCTGATCGTCCTTCAGCCTGTCGCGGTCCTGCGCCAGCGCGTCGCGCTCGGTCGCGATGGTCTTGCGAAGGGCGACCAGTTCGCCGAGGTCGCCGGCGAGTTTTTCCGCGCGCCCGCGCAACTCGGGAACGACCGATCCGAGCAGCATCGCGGTGCGCAGCGATTGCAGCGCGTCTTCCGGCCGCACCAGCAGCGCCGGCGGTGTGCGGCGTCCGGCGCGTTGCAGCGCTGCCAGCACCTCGACGATCTCGGCGCGGCGCGAATTGAGCGAGGAACGTATTTGCTGTTCGCGGCTGTCGAGCGGGAGCAGCCGCGCTTCGGCGTCGCCGATCCTGGTCTCGACGCCGCGCACCTGGGCTGCGATGTCGATCAGTTGCTGATTGAGCTTGCTGCGGTCCTGACCGATCGCTGCGATATCGGCCTTCAATTTCTGTTGCTGTTCGGCAGCGTTTTTCTGCTGCAGGCGGGCGGCCTCGAGTTCCTGCTCGCGCTGCTTGATGGCGTCGGGCGAAGCGGCCGCGGCTTGCTGTGCGGCCGTTTGTTGCGCGGGCGCCGGTGCTTGCGCCGCCGCGAGCGCTGGCAACAGGCCGGCAAAGCTCGCGGACAGCAAAACCACGGACAGCGGGAGCGCGGACATCAGATGCCGATCGCGGCTGGCGGTGCCGGGGTATGACTGAATGTCCCGCGGTGGCTGCATCCGGCTCAATCAACGCTCTCTGTGTTCACGTCACCGGGCTCAGGCGCGGTGGTATGGATGGCCGGCCAGAATGGTCGCGGCCCGGTAAATCTGTTCCAGAAGCATGACGCGGACCATTTGATGCGGCCAGGTCGCCGAGCCGAACGCAATGCGCAGTTTAGCCTTGCGCTGCAAATCGGGCGAAAGTCCGTCCGCGCCACCGATTGTGAAAATAGTGTTGGCGCTTCCCTCGTCGCGCCAGCGGCCGAGATGGCGGGCAAAATTGGCGCTATCGAGGTTCTGGCCGCGCTCGTCGAGCGCCACCAGCACGTATTTCTCCGGTATCAGCGCTGAAATCGCCGCCGCTTCCTCGGCGATCCGCGTCGCGCTGTCGCGCGCGCGGCTTTCCGCAATTTCATGAATTTCGAGGCTGCGAAAACCGAGTTTGCGGCCGATGTCGTCGAACCGCTCGCGGTAGCGCTCCGCGAGGTCCCGCTCCGGGCCCTGCTTCAATCGGCCGATGGCAATGACGACAACGCGCATTCAAAGCATTTTCCGGCAAAGTGGAAGCCGGTTTGCCGCAGAAAATGCGTCAAATCAACGGCTCGCGCGCATTGGCGCGCGCGCACGTTATCATGCGCATCAGCCGATTCGCATCGGCTCAGACTCAGATCGCCGCGACCGCCGGGCTTTGCGTCCACAATCGCTCGAGATTGTAGAACTCGCGCACCTCGGGTCTGAATACGTGCACGATCACATCGCCGGAATCGATCAGCACCCAGTCGCAATTGGGCAAGCCCTCGACGTGGATGCCTTTGATGCCGGTTTCCTTCAGGGCTTTCGTGACGTTTTCCGCGATCGCGCCGACGTGCCGGTTGGCCCGGCCCGTGGTGACGATCATGTAGTCGGAAAAGGCGGATTTGCCGCGAAGGTCGATGGTGACCGTTTCTTCCGCCTTCATGTCGTCGAGGCGGGAGAGGATCATATTCAGCGTCTTGTCGGCGTCGGGTTGCGCCTTCAAGGCCGCAGCTTCAGTCGATGTTTTACGCGCGGTTTTGGCAGACGTCTTGGTAGCCGTTTTGGAAACCTTCGGCAAAACAGACTTGGACAATACAGATGTGGCCAGGGACCATTCCTTTCACTGTATCGCGAACGCCGAATCTTGACGTCCGCAGGCTATATTACGCATGTGGGGTTAATGGTTTCAATATTCCAGTTCGCCCCATCTTCACTTCGTCCTCCAGCTCCCGTCCGGGTTCCGTAGGGTGGTCGACGACAGCTTCAGTTTCATGCCGGTGAGAAAAACCCAGGCAGGCGCGTGCTGATCTGCTAGCCGGGCAGCCTGATTCTCGGGCAGGCGGTAGCGCGCCAGGGCCTGGGCTGCGGGTGCGGCGAGCGCGCGAAAACTTTGCGGCGGGCGGTCGATCACAGCGATCGGCATCTCGGCCGCGATGCGCCGCCAATTCTGCCAGCGATGAAATTGCGCGAGATTGTCGGCGCCCATGATCCAAACAAAGCGCAGGCCGGAAGCGCGCCGGCGCAGATAGGTGATGGTGTCCACAGTGTATCGCGTCCCAATGACGGATTCGAGACAGCTGACATCGATCCGCGGGTCGTTGGCCATCTTGCGGGCGACCTCGGCGCGCTCGTCGAGATCGCGTAAGCTGCCGTTTTCCTTGAGCGGATTGCCCGGCGTCACCAGCCACCAGACGCGATCCAGTTTCAATCGCTTGATCGCAAACAGGCTGATGGCGCGGTGGGCGGCGTGCGGCGGATTGAACGAGCCGCCGAGCAGACCAATGCGCATGCCGTTGGCATAGAACGGGATGGCTTGAGCGACGGATTGCGACGCCACTGGAGTTGGCTTCAAACGGCTCACCGCAAGCGCCGGACTTGGTTTTTTTGACGCGTTTTCTTCACGCGAACCGGTTCCCACTTCGCTTGAAAACGCTATGGAGGTTCACGGCCGTGTCTGCCCGGTTCCGTGAATACGGTATTTGAAACTGGTCAGTTGCTCGGCGCCAACCGGGCCGCGCGCATGAAATTTACCGGTGGCGATGCCGATCTCGGCGCCGAAACCGAATTCGCCGCCATCGGCGAATTGCGTCGAGGCGTTATGCAGCACGATCGCCGAATCGACCTCGTTGAGAAATTTTTGCGCGGCTCCAGCGTCTTCGGTCACGATCGCGTCGGTGTGACGCGAGCCGTGATTCTGGATATGCGCAATCGCCTCGTCGACGCCGTCGACCACCCTTGCCGCAATGATGGCGTCTTCATATTCGGTGTCCCAGTCTTCGTCGGACGCGGGTTTTACCCTGTTGTCCGCGCGCTGCACCGAATCGTCGCCACGTACTTCGCAGCCGGCATCGATCAGCATTTCGATCAGCGGCTTGAGGCTCAAGGCCGCGCCGGCGCGATCGATCAGCAGGGTTTCGGCTGCGCCGCAGACGCCGGGGCGGCGCATCTTGGCGTTCAGCACGATCGACTTCGCCATTTCGAGATTGGCGGAATGATCGACATAGACGTGGTTGACGCCTTCGAGATGCGCGAACACCGGCACGCGCGCCTCGGCCTCGACGCGCGCGACCAGACTCTTGCCACCGCGCGGCACGATCACATCGACGCCGCCGTTCAATCCGGTCAGGAGCAGGCCGACCGCCGCGCGGTCGCGGGTCGGCACCAGCGTGATCGCCGCCTCGGGCAGGCCGGCCTCGCGAAGACCCTGCACCAGGCAATCATGGATCGCGCGACAGGAGCGGAAACTGTCGGAGCCGCCGCGCAGGATCACGGCATTGCCGGATTTCAGGCACAGCACGCCGGCATCGGCCGCGACGTTGGGGCGGCTTTCGAAAATGACAGCAATAACGCCGAGCGGCACCCGCACACGCTCGATGATCATGCCGTTCGGCCGCTGCCAGCTCTCGGTGACGGCGCCGATCGGATCGGCGATCCCGCGTACGGTAGCGACGCCATCGGCCATCGACGCGATCCGCGCCGGCGTCAGCGTCAGGCGATCGATGAAAGCCGACGTCGCGCCGCCGCTGCGCACTTCCGCGACATCCTCGGCATTGGCTGCGAGAATCGCCGGAGCGTTGGCGCGGATGGCCCGCTCGATCGCATCCAGTGCGCGATTCTTCTGTTCCGGCGAAGCGAGCGCCAGCACCCGCGCGGCGGCGCGGGCGCGGCTTGCGAGTTCGGTCATCAGAATGGGCAAATCGGCGTTACCGTCGATCGCCTTCAGCGGCGCGCTCATGTCGTTTAGTCCCGGTTAAGGCCATGTCCTAGCACGGAAATCCACCTTTTGCGAGGTACGGAACCAGCATGGCTGGCGGGCGCGAAGGGCCACAGCGGCTCGGCCAATGGCCTATTTTGCGGAAATGGCGCCGGCCGGGCCCACCACCAGGTCGTCGCGGTGGATCATCTCGGCCCGCCCGCTGATCCCCAGAATGGCCATCACATCAGGCGAGGAGCGGCCTTTGACCTTTTCGGCGTCCTCGGCGTCATAAGCGACGAGGCCGCGGCCGATCTCATGGGTATCGGGGCCGCGCACCACCACGGCGTCGCCGCGGGCGAACTGGCCGTCGATCCGGATCACGCCGGCCGGCAGCAGGCTTTTGCCGGCGCGCAGGGCGTTGACCGCGCCGGCATCAATCGTCAGCGTGCCCTTCGGTTCCAGTGAGCCCGCGATCCAGCGTTTTCGCGCAGTCACCGGGTTTGCCGGTGTCAGGAACCAGGTGCAGCGCCCGCCGTCGGCGATCGCCTGCAGCGGGTGCTCGATCTTGCCAGAGGCGATCAGCATATGCGTGCCCGAGGTGGTCGCGATCTTGGCCGCCTCGATCTTGGTGTACATGCCGCCGCGGGACAGCTCGGACTCAGCCGCGCCCGCCATCGCCTCGATTTCAGAGGTGACGGTTTCCACGATCGGGATCAGTTTTGCATTCGGGTTGGCGCCGGGCGGCGCGTCATAGAGACCGTCGATATCGGAGAGCAGGACCAGCAGATCGGCGCTCGCCATGGTAGCGACGCGCGCGGCGAGGCGATCATTGTCGCCGTAGCGGATCTCATTGGTGGCGACGGTGTCGTTCTCGTTGATGACCGGTACCGCGCGCCATTCCAGCAGCTTTGCTATCGTCGAGCGCGCGTTGAGATAGCGGCGGCGCTCCTCGGTGTCCTGCAGCGTCACCAGGATCTGTCCGGCGCCGATGCCGTGATTGCCGAGCACTTCGGACCAGATCCGCGCCAGCGCGATCTGACCCACCGCAGCAGCGCCCTGGCTCTCTTCGAGCTTCAGCGGGCCGCGCGGCAATTTCAGGCGGCTGCGCCCGAGGGCAATCGAGCCCGACGAGACCACTAGAACATCGCGTCCCTCGCCATGCAGCTTGGCGATATCGGCGGCTAGCGCCGACAGCCACGACGCCCGGACCTCGCCCGCAGCGGAGTCGATCAAGAGCGACGAGCCGACCTTGACGACAATGCGGCGGAAGTTTTTTAAGCTCGGGCGGGCCATGGAAGAGACTTTACAGCGAAGCTTCGAGAAGATGTCGAGTGATATCGTCAGATATCGCGGCAGTACAGGTAAGGCCCCCTCTCTCATGGGGAGAGGGTTGGGGTGAGGGGGTACGGTCTATCGTTAGTCCTTAACCCCTCACCCATAGCGAGAGGTGAAGAGTAGAGCGTCTCCAAAGATCAGCCCATCACGAAGGCGTTGAGCTTGTTGCCTTCGGGATCCCTGAAATACCCCGCATAGAATCCGCCGTCGCCGCGCGGTCCCGGAGCGCCTTCGCAGGTGCCGCCAAGCGACAATGCGAGCTTGTAGATGCGGTCGACCTCCGCCTTGTCCTTGGCGGCGAGGGCGATCATAACGCCGTTTCCGACCGACATCGGCTTGCCGTCGAAGGGTTGGGTCAGCCCCAGGCCAGCGCTGCCGTCGGCCGAGCCCCACGCAATAAACGTGTCGGATTCCATGAAACGCCCGATGCCCATCTCGGCCGCGATCTTGTCATAGAAGGCGGCGGCCTTCTTCAAATCGTTGGTGCCCAATGTGACGTAACCGATCATCGTTTCCTCCTGGCATTTTTTGGATGTGATGAAGTCTTGCAGCCGAACGTAACAGGCGCAAGTCAGCCTCGAAGCAGGCTGTGGCGTCAGCCTTGCGGCGTCGCCGGCGACCACGGGGCCGCCGGGCTGCCCTTGGCCTTGGCCGAGACCGGGGCTTCGCCGATCACCTCGACCAGCGCCCGCAACGCTTCAGGCACGCCCTTGCCGGTGACGCCCGACATCAGCAGCGGCGTTTTCTTCGCGGCGCGCTTCAGGCGATCTTTTTGCGTCTTCAGTTCGTCCGGCGTCACCGCGTCGATCTTGTTCAACGCCACGATCTCGATCTTGTCGGCAAGATGCCCCTCATAGGCATCGAGTTCGGTCCGAACCGTCTTGTAGGCCTTGCCCGCATGTTCGCAGGTCGCATCGATCAGATGCAGCAGCACGCGGCAGCGCTCGACATGGCCCAAAAATCGGTCGCCGAGGCCGACGCCTTCATGCGCGCCCTCGATCAGGCCCGGAATATCCGCCAGCACGAATTCGCGGCCATCGGAATTCACCACACCCAGCTGCGGATGCAGCGTGGTGAAGGGATAGTCGGCGATCTTCGGCTTGGCGGCGCTGACGACCGAGAGGAAGGTCGATTTTCCGGCGTTGGGCAGGCCGACGAGGCCGGCATCCGCAATCAGCTTCAGTCGCAGCCAGATCCAGCGCTCTTCGCCCTCCTGGCCGGGATTGGCGTTGCGCGGGGCGCGGTTGGTGGAGGATTTGAAATGCGCGTTGCCGAAGCCGCCATTGCCGCCTTCGGCGAGGGTGAATTTTTCGCCGAGCGTGGTGAAGTCATGGATCAGGGTCTCGCGATCCTCGTCGAAGATCTGCGTGCCGACGGGAACCTTGAGCAGGATCGGCTTGCCATTGGCGCCATGGCGGTCGCTGCCCATGCCGTTGGTGCCCTTCTGCGCCTTGAAGTGCTGCTGGTAGCGATAGTCGATCAGCGTGTTCAGCCCGTCGACCACTTCGATGATGACATCGCCGCCGCGGCCGCCATTGCCGCCGGACGGGCCGCCGAACTCGATGAACTTCTCGCGGCGGAACGCCACGCAGCCGCTACCGCCATCGCCGGAGCGGATATAGACCTTTGCTTCGTCAAGGAATTTCATGATTTCCACTAGGTAAGGCAGGGGGGCCGGTGCGGCAACCCTCAAGCGGCCCAACATTGGAGAAAAGCCTTAATTTTCGGGCCTTTTTGCGGCTTCCCGCCGATATTCGACGTGGATTGCTGTGATATAGCTGGCTGGCGCCAATCCCGGCGAGATACCGTTCTACCAGGCCACCAAATTCGAATTGTCCATCAACCTCAAGACCGCGAAAGTGCTGGGACTGAATGTACCGGCAGCATTGCTCGCCAGCGCCGACAAGGTGATCGAATGAGGCGTTCACTCGTCATGCGCGAAGACGCGCTTCGCGCTTTTGCCCGCCAATAACGGGGCCTAGGCCAGCCGCCGCCGGATCAAAAACTTCTGCATCCCTTCCAGCACCAGCTCGCGACGCTGGTTGTGGACGGTCGAGCGCAATGTCACCACGCCGGTGGTGCGGCCAGGCACGAGCTCGGTCACTTCGAGCGCGGGATAGATGGTGTTGCCGGCATAGACCGGCTTTAAGAACCGGCTCGACTGTTCGAGAAAGCCGACCAGCGATTCCTCGACGATATAGGGAAACAGGCCGGCGCCGGGCGCGGTGTGGACCAGGGTCTGGAAACCATGCGCCAACAAGTCGGGCATGCCGCGGCTGCGGCAATATTCCACGTCGTAATGGATCGGATGGGTATCGCCGCTCGCGGTCTGGAACGCGGCGAATACCGCCGAGGTCTGGGTCCGGCTCGGGATCACGAACCGCTCGCCGAGCACGAAATCTTCGAACCAGCGTTGTTCCGGCACCATGCGATGCTGGGCGGGGTCGAAGTCGGTCATAGCGGGTTTCCTGCCGTTTCTTTGGATCGTTGCCGTCCTATCGGTATCTCAGCGCCGGGGTTGCGACAATTGGTTCAATTCGATTCGTTCTCGCGCGCTCCATGCTACTTTGCATGGGGTTGTTTTCGAGGTTTTGTATCTGGGTCCGCTGGCGCGTCGCTATGGACATCCCGGGCGTCACCGTCTTTAAAGCATCGCACCATGAGCCTGTTCGCAAAGCTTTCCACCTACGACGAGCGTTCTGCGCGGCTGGCCGGCATCGGACTGATGCTGCTGTCGATCTTCATGTTCTCGTTCGGCGATGCGATGGGAAAATTCATGGTCGCGACCTATTCGGTCGGGCAGTTGCTGCTGCTGCGCGCCTGTGCGGCATTGCTGGTGCTGCTGCCGATGATGTGGAAGCAGCGGGCCGAGTTCACGCGGCTCGAACGGCCGTGGCTGCAATTGCTGCGGGTGACGCTTTCCACGGTCGAGGTCGCGGCGTTCTTTCTCGCTACCGTCTACCTGCCGCTGGCCGACGTCATCACCTATTATCTGGCCTGCCCGATTTTCGTCACCGCGCTTTCCGGCTTGGTGCTGGGGGAGCGCATCGGCTGGCGGCGCTGGACGGCGATCCTGATCGGGTTCTGCGGCGTGCTGATCGCGCTGCGTCCGTCTGCGCAAACCGTGAGCTGGCCGGCGATGATCGCGCTCGGCGGCAGCACCTCGTTTGCGGTGCTTATGCTGGTCACGCGCTCGCTGCGGGCGACACCGGATATCGTGCTGGCGTCGTCGCAATTCGCAGGCACGTTCCTGCTCGGCGCGATCATGTCGCCATTCGGCTGGGTCACGCCGACTGCAGGCAGTCTCGTGCTGTTCGCCGCTGCCGGCATTATCTCGGTCGCCGCGTTATTATGCGTCAATCGCTCGCTGAAACTGGCGCCGGCCAGCGTGGTGGTGCCGTATCAATATTCGATGATCGTGTGGGCGGTGATCTTCGGCTTCGCCGTGTTCGGCGATGTGCCGTCGGTCGCGACCATCGTCGGCGCCGCCATCATCATCGGCGCCGGACTTTATATCTTTCTGCGCGAGCAAAAGCTGGGACGCGAAGACGCGATGGCCAGCCCACCGGTGTGATAGTCAATTCCGTCATTGCGAGCGAAGCGAAGCAATCCATCGGGCAGCAAAGGAAGTATGGATTGCTTCGTCGGGCCCGTCATTTTTTTGGTGCTGCGGCGCGATTCATTGCGTGGATCGATTCGGAGCACGTGATGGACATTCGTATTCGGCAAGCGGAACGTCGGCAGGCTGGTTTTGAGCTGGTCGATCTTGAGAGCCTGGTGGTTGACGACCACTCGGTACGAGCGGTGTGGTCCTTCGTGGAAGGCTTGGACCTTCAGTCGTTCTACGATCGCATCAAGGCGCGTGGCGAGATACCTGGTCGGCCTGCGACCGACCCGCGCATTCTGCTTGCGCTTTGGCTGTATGCGACAGCCGACGGGATTGGGTCGGCCCGCGCGCTGGCGCGGCTGTGCGAGCATCATACGATCTATCGCTGGATCTGCGGCGGGGTCGGGGTGAACCACACGATGCTGTCGGAGTTCCGTCTGGAGAGCGGCGAGTTCCTCGATCGCCTTCTGACGAGCAGTCTGGCGGCTTTGATGAAGGAAGGCCTGATCACACTGGACGAGGTCATCACCGACGGTACCAAGGTCAGGGCCGCGGCAAGCCGCTCGTCGATGCGGCGAAGGCAAACCCTGGTGGAATTGGAAGAAAAGGCCCGGATCAGGGTTGCCGAGTTGAAGCAGGAATTGGAGGCCGATGCTGCGGCGGGCGAGCGGCGGCTGTCGAAGCGTCGCCTCTCTGCAGCCGAAGACCGCGCCCGTCGTGTTGCGGCAGCGTTGGCGAAACATCCTGCAGCAACGCCGAAGGACGAGAAAGACCAGAACGAGGGGGGCGATCCCCCGCTGGCCGGCGGCGGCAAGAGCGGCAAGAAACCCAAGGAAGAGCGTGTCTCGACGACTGATCCGGACGCGCCATTGATGCGGATGGCGGACGGTGCCGTGCGGGTCGCCTATAACGTGCAAGTGGCGAGCGCCTGCGGCTTCGTGGTCGCGATCGAGCCGGTCCAGCGGCGTAATGATCGAGGTCTTGCGCCGGCAGTGGTGGCGCAGGTCCAACAGCGTTGTGCAAGCTGCCGACCCGCCTGCTGGCCGACACCGGCGCGATGACCGCCGCCGACATCGCGACGCTTGCGCAAACTCACCCCTCCATGCAGGTGTTCAGTCCGCCACCGGCCTGCAAGACGTCCTCCAAACCAGCAAGCAAGGCGCGATACGAACGCAACCGCGCAGCCGAACCGCAATGCCTGAGGGAGTGGCGCGCCCGCATGGACAGTGAAGAAGGCCAAGCGGTCTACAAACGGCGCAGCAACACCGAACACGCCCATGCCCGCCTGAAGAACCGCGGCTTTGAGCGCATGGCCCTGCGTGGCTTGGCCAAAGTCCGCATCGCATGTTGGCTTCATGCCGTGACCCACAACCTTATGTGGGCCATTAGCTGCCGCCGCGCGCTGAAGACGGCCTGATCCACCTCCCATCACATGCCGCACGAGCCGCACATCCCGTCCAATCCCATTGCAGTTCGCCGCCACAGGCGAAATACTTACAGCCCCGTCGCTCCGCTCCTCGCAATGACGAATTTACCGCGCTCTCCGCGTCGAACTGCTCCAGTTCTTCAGCGACGACCAGACGCTGCGCGACAGGCGGAAGCAATCGACCGGGGTCGACGATCCCAGTGCCTCGAAGCGGTGCAGCTCGACGCCGCTCCACTGGAAGCCGCATTTCTCCAGAATGTTGCGCGAGGCCGGATTGGCGACGCGGGCGCCGGATGTCAGGTGATCGGATTCGAAGTCCTCGAAAAAGAAATCGATCAGGGCGCGTGCGGCCTCGGTGCCAAAACCCTGGCCCCAATAGTCGACGCCGAGCCAATAGCCGAGTTCCGGCGCATCCGGGTCGCGTTGGTCGATGCCGACCATGCCGATCGGCGAATGATTGTTTTCGATCAGGAATACCGTCTCGCACCGGTCCGCGGCGGTCGCGCGCACGAATTCAACGGCGTGGTCCTGGGAATAGGGGTGCGGCAGGCGGCGGGTGTTTTCCGCAATGCGGCGATCATTCGCGAGACGCGCTATCGCTTTTACGTCCGCGAGCGTCGGCTGGCGTAACGTCAGCCGTTCGGTCTCGAGGACGCAGGCTCTCGCCTCGCGCAAAATAGGTGTCGGGATGTCCTGCAGCATGTCGGGCTCCTGAGATGCGAAAACGATACGCAACGCTTGGGACTTGTTGCGCGCGATTCCCCTCAGGAATCCGCGCAACGAAAAGGGGAGGCCGGTTTCCCGCCTCCCCTTGGAGCCTTCTCGAGCTCCGCCGGTTCAACAGGACCCGGCGGACTTAAATTTTGTCCACCGTCTATTCGGCCGCCTCCGTCATCGGAACCACCGATACGAAAGTGCGACCATTGGCTTTAGCGCGGAACTCGACATGACCTTCGACCTTGGCGAACAGAGTATGGTCGGTGCCCATGCCGACATTAAGGCCGGGATGCCAGGTGGTGCCGCGCTGACGCGCGATAATGTTGCCGGGAATCACGCGCTCGCCGCCATAGGCCTTGATGCCCAGGCGCTTGCCCGCTGAATCGCGACCGTTTCGCGATGAACCGCCTGCTTTTTTATGAGCCATAGCCCGTCTCCAACTTCGCTCTGATCTCTAGATCAATTCCTTGACGGAATCATTTCACTTTTTGTCACGCTTCAATTGTTGAGGCGTGACGATCACTTCTTGGCGGCGGCCTTCTTTGCCGGAGCCTTTTTTGCCACAGCCTTCTTTGCCGGAGCCTTTTTCTTCGCAGCCGGGGCCTCGTCGTCGCCCTCGGCAGGAGCCGCCACAATCTTTTCCTTCTTCGGACGCGGTCCGATCGAAGGCTTGGCGTTCTCGGCCAGGATCTCGGTGATGCGAAGCACCGTGATCTCGTCGCGATAGCCACGCTTGCGGCGCGAATTCTTGCGGCGACGCTTCTTGAACGCGATCACCTTGGGGCCGCGCTTGTGCTGCAGCACCTCGGCTGCAACGGAGGCGCCCGCCACGGTGGGAGCGCCAAGCACCGGCGTATCGGCGCCGAGCAGGAGAACTTCACCAAGCTGCACGATCGTACCGACATCGCCGGCGATCTTGCCTATCTCGAGCACATCATCCGGAACGACGCGGTATTGCCGGCCGCCGGTTTTGATGACTGCGAACATCGTTTTATTCCTTCGTGTTCGATCCCGGCCTCGGACAGGTCCGGGCCGGCTTTTTGGTCAGTCGTTATGGGTTCAATTTCCGCGCGATCAGGGAGCGATCCCATGAAATTGCGCAAAAACAAACAGCGCGAGAAAAATCCCGCGCCGGATTGCGGGGACTTATAGCCGCTACGCTCCTTGAGTTCAAGGAAAACGGCGGCAAAAGCCGGCCGAAAATGCAGGATTTGGCCCGTTTTGGGCCCTGGAAGGCTGGAAAGTCGCTGATCCCAGCCGGGTGTGCCGCGAGATGATGAGGCGGCGAGGCACCAGGCGCGGTGTGCGGCAAGTTCCGGGAACCGCACCGAACGGCCGAATCCCTGAAATATCCTGGCAATTCCAAAACAGAACTTCTGCTCAAACGGGGCCGATTTCGATCCGGGCTGGGCACTTCTACACAAAAATATAAGAAAATATTCAAGTTTTGAGCGGCCTGCCGATCGCGATTTCGAGATTGTAGCTTGACGAGTTCTAAAAAAGAACTTTAAACGTCCAAAGACGCCTTGCCGCCGGTTTCGTCCGGACAGACGGGGCCAACAAGCGCCCCGGCGCAGGCCGGGTCGCGCACGGGATGGGAGCGACCGCCATGTTTCGAAGCATCAGGCTTGCTTGCACGTTGGTTCTGGCCATGACGACCGCGGCATGGGCGGGCGACGCGCCCGGCGTGACTCCAACCGAAATCAAGATCGGCGGCATCTTTCCGTTCAGCGGTCCGGCGTCATCGATCGGATTGGTCGGCCGCGGCGTGCTCGCCTACGTGCAGTCGATCAACGATCGCGGCGGGATCGGCGGCCGCAAGATCAACTACATTGCGCTCGACGATGCCTATAGCCCGCCCAAGGCGTTCGAGCATGCGCGCCGGCTGGTCGAGAGCGACGAGGTCGCATTCCTGTTCAGCCAGCTCGGTACCGCCGGCAACACCGCCGTTGCAAAATATCTGACGGCGAAGGGTGTCCCCTCGATTTCGATCGTCACCGGCTCGTACAAGTTCACCAGCGTAAGGGACTTTCCGCTGACGACCACCGGCCTCGTCAGTTACGACACCGAGGGCAAGCTCTACGCAAGATACCTGACGCGGACGCTGCCCGCGGCGAAATACGCGATTCTCTATCAGAACGACGATCTCGGCCGCGACTATGTCAACGCCTTCAAGAGCATTCTCGGACCGGATTTCGAGCGGCGGGTCGTGACCGCGGCCTATGAGGTGACCGAGCCGACCGTCGATTCCCAGGTGGTGTCGCTGAAGAGTTCGGGCGCCGCGGCGCTGTTCGTCGCCGGCACACCGAAGTTCGCAGCGCAGGCCATCCGCAAGGCCGCCGAGATCAGCTGGAAGCCGACGCTGATGATCAACTTCCCCTCGAGTTCGATCGCGGGAACGCTGAAACCCGCGGGACTGGAAAATTCCATCGGCGTCATCGTCGGCACGCCCAACAAGGATCCGAACGATTCGCGGTGGAACGAGGACGCGGCGATCAAAGCCTATCGCGCCTTCTTCGAGAAATATCTGTCGGGTGCGGATATCACCAACACCAGCTATCTGACCGGCTACCAGCAGGGAATGGTGCTGGAGCAAATCCTCAAGCAGTGCGGCGACGATCTGTCACGCGCCAACATCATCAAGCAGGCCAAATCGCTGCGGGATCTGGTGCTGCCGACCACGCTGCCGGGAGTGAAGATCAACACCAGCGCTGGCAATAACATGGTCTGGACCCAGATGCAGCTGCAACGCTGGAACGGCACGAGCTGGGACCAGTTCGGCGAGATTCTCGACGCAACGTCGGAGTGAACTCTGCTTTGGCGCTCCGAACGGGCGATGCCGAAATCGAAGCTAGCCGGCGCGCGTCTTCGCCTTATCGCTCGTTTCGAGCGCCGCCGGCTTCGGCTGCTGCGCGCCGGGGCCGGGATGCACGTGAACGCCCTTTGCGGCGATCGGTTCGCCGCATTCCGAGCAGGTCATCACCGGATCGAATAATTTTCCGCAGCTCTTGTGCTCGTGAAGCATCGGACGTCCGCGCGCGTCGACCATGTGGATGTTGCCCCAGTGGACGATCGACATGATGATCGGGTAGAGGTCGAGGCCCTTTTGCGTCAGGATGTATTCGTAGCGTTTTGGCGATTCCTGATACGGAATCCGGCGCAGCACGCCGAAACGCACCAGCTTCTTCAACCGCTCCGCGAGCAGATGGCGGGTGATGCCGAGCGACGCCTGGAACGCCTCGAACCGGCGCTTGCGCAGGAAGCATTCGCGCAGGATCAGCAGGCTCCAGCGATCGCCGATCACGGCGACCGTGCGCGCCAGGGAGCACGGCTCTTCTTCCAGGGCATCCCATTTCATGAGCGTCTCCAGTTAGGTGCGGCGCCGACCGGGGCGACCAGCGTGCATTCTAAATAGGTACTTATGGCGGTACAACCGGTGCAAACGCTTTTCAACCATACAAAGCTTCACAGAGGATTGACAGTTCTAAAATAGAACTTTAAACCCGGACGAAGAATGGCCCCGACGGCGGCGACCGCCGCCGCCCCATGTTGGAAAGCGTCAGCCGATGGCACCTCCGCTCAAGGTCGAGTTTCACTTCGATTTCGGCAGCCCGAACGCCTATTTGGCCGAACTCGTGCTGCCGCAGATCGAGCAGCGCACCGGCGTCAAATTCGATTATGTCCCGGTGCTGCTCGGCGGCGTCTACAAGGCGACCGGCAACATGTCGCCGTTCGAACTCGTTGCGCGGGATCAAGAACAAGCCGGAATACCAGGCGCTGGAAACGCGCCGCTTCATCCGGCGTCACGGCATCACGGATTTCAACGCCAATCCATTCTTCCCGGTCAACACGCTGATGCTGATGCGCGGCGCCGTCGCGGCCGAGTTCGAAGGGATGTTCGATCTGTATTTTCGCGCCGCCTACCATCACATGTGGGAGGCGCCGAAGAAGATGGATGACGCCGCCATCTTCCGGGAGGCTTTCCTCTCCTCCGGCATCGACGTCGATCGTCTGATCGCCCGCGCCGGGCAGGACGACGTCAAGCAGCGGCTGATCGACAACACTGCCAAAGCAGTGGCGCGCGGCGCGTTTGGCTCGCCGACCTTCTTCGTCGGCGACGAGATGTTCTTCGGCAAAGATCGCCTGCGTGAGGTCGAGGAATCGATCGTTGAGCAGGGCAGTCCTGCGGCGCAGCGCCGAAGCGCGTGATCCAGCCCCGCGCCTGACGGCAACACAACAACAGCGCCCCAAAGGGCGGCTCAAGGGAGGGATCGCAGGTGAAGTCGCAACAGGAGATCTCGGCGGCCGCCATCCTCGAGGGCTTGCCGAACCGAATCCACGAGGTATTCGATCGCCACGTTGCCGCCACGCCCGACCGCGTGGCGCTGATCGAGGACGGCGCGGCGCTCACCTACCGCGAACTCGACCGCGCCGTGCGCGCGACCGCGAGTGCGCTTGGCGACCTCGGGATTCGCGGCGGCGACCGTGTCCTGATCGTCAGCGAGAACTGCATCGCACTCTCCTGCCTGCTGTTCGCGACCAGCCGCCTCGATGCCTGGGCGATCGTCGCCAACCCGCGGCTGTCGCCGCGCGAGCTCGACCAGATCAGGGATCACAGCGGCGCACGCCGCGTCCTGTTCACCGCGGACATTTCCCGGGAAGCGTTGGCCCACGCCGAGCGCTGCAGCGCGCCGGTGCAGGACGTCGGTCCGCTCAAAAGCATCGGCGTGTCCGCGCTCAACAAGGATACCGCAACCGAGCCGGTTGAGGCCGATGGGGCCAAACAGGTTGCGGTGCTGATCTACACGTCGGGAACGACGGGAACGCCAAAAGGCGTCATGCTGACCCATCGCAACCTGCTGTTCAGCGCGCGGACGACGGCGCAGCTGCGCAGCATGACCGCAGCCGATGTCCAATATTGCGTCCTGCCGATCTCCCACATCGTCGGCATTTCGCTCCTGATCATGAGCCTGATGAGCGGCGCCGCGGTCCGCCTGGTCGCAAAATACGATCCGGCGGCGCTGGTCAAGGCGATGGCCGAAGAGGGTATCACCATCCTCAACGGCGTCCCGGCCACCTATCAGCGCCTGCTCGAATACAAGCGGCTGGCGGGTCTGTCGAAACTGAACCGCGGCGCGCTGCGCGTGATCTCGGTGGCCGGCGCGCCGCTCGATGCCGAACTCAAATCGCGGGTCGAGGAGGAACTCGGCCTGACGCTGCTCAATGGCTATGGCATCACGGAATGTTCGCCCGGGATTTCCGGCGTGCGTCCCGAGAACCCGCGCGACGATCAGGCGGTCGGCGGACTGCTCCCGGGTCTCGAAGCCAGGATCGTCGGCCGGGACGGTGCCATCGTCGCCGCGGGCGATGTCGGCGAGCTTCATGTCCGCGGCCCCAATGTCATGCGCGGCTATTACCGGGCGCCGGATCTGACCGCCAAGGCGATCGACGCCGACGGCTGGTTCAACACCGGCGATCTCGCGCGTTTCGACGGCGGCTGCCTGTTCATCGTCGGCCGCACCAAGGAAATGATCATCCGCTCCGGCTTCAACGTCTATCCCGCCGAGATCGAGGCGGTGCTGAGCAGCCATGACGCCGTGGTGCAGTGCGCGGTGGTGGGGCGGCCGGTCGCCGGCAATGAGGAAGTCGTGGCGTTCGTCCAGCTGTTGCAGGGCGCGAACACCAGCGTGGCGGACCTGATGGCCCATGTCGCCCCGCAACTGACCTCCTACAAGCGGCCGTCGGAAATCATCGTCCTCGATGCGCTGCCGGCGACCTCGACCGGAAAGATCCTCAAGCACAAGCTGGCGGAGTTGCTGCGCGGCGCCGGATAATTGCGCCATCCTACCAACCACTCATTCGAAGCCGGAGAAACGATTTTGCAAAAGAAAAACGCGACCGTGGCGGTCATTGGCGCCGGCGACTTCATCGGCGGCGAAATCGCCAAGAAATTTGCTGCGGAAGGTTTTACGATCTTCGCCGGCCGCCGCAACGGTGCCAAGCTCGATCCGCTGGTGAAGGAGATCGAGGCTGCCGGCGGCGAAATCCACGCCCGCTCGCTCGATGCGCGCAAGGAGGAGGAGATCACCGCCTTCCTCGCCGATGCCGACAAGCACGCGCCGCTGGAGGCGTGCATCTTCAACATCGGCGCCAACGTCAACTTCCCGATCCTCGACACCAGCGAACGCGTGTTCCGCAAGGTGTGGGAGATGGCCTGCTATTCAGGTTTTCTCGCCGGCCGCGAGGCGGCCCGGCTGATGGTGCCGCGCGGCAAGGGCGCTATTTTCTTCACCGGCGCGACCGCGTCGTTGCGCGGCGGCAGCGGCTACGCGGCCTTTGCCAGCGCCAAATTCGGGCTGCGGGCGGTGGCGCAGGCGATGGCGCGCGAACTCGGACCAAAGAACATCCATGTCGCGCATCTGATCATCGACGCCGGCGTCGACACCGAATGGGTGCGGCAGCGTCGCCTCGAGGCGCAGGGACCCGGCGCGCTCGACGATCCCGATCTCCTGATGCCGCCGGCGTCGGTCGCGGCCTCCTATTGGCAACTTTACCAGCAGCCCAGGAGCGCCTGGACGTTTGAGCTTGAAATCAGGCCGTTCGGTGAGAAATGGTAGCCGGCCGGCGCTAGAAGTGCCGCCGATCAACCCCGGGAGAGACACGTGAAGACAGCTATTACCGAAATGTTCGGCATCGAGCATCCGATCATCCAAGGCGGCATGCATTTTGTCGGCTTTGCCGAACTCGCCTCCGCGGTCTCCAACGCCGGCGGGTTAGGCATCATCACCGGTCTCACGCAACGGACGCCGGAGTTGCTCGCCAAGGAAATCGCCCGCTGCCACGACATGACCGACAAGCCGTTCGGGGTGAACCTCACCTTCCTGCCGACTTTCGCGGCGCCGCCCTATCCCGAATACATCCGCGCCATCGTCGAAGGCGGCATCAAGATCGTCGAGACCGCCGGTCGCAGCCCCGAGCAATACATGCCGGCACTGCAGGCGGCCGGTATCAAGGTGATCCATAAATGCACCTCGGTGCGGCATTCGCTGAAAGCCGAATCGATCGGCTGCGACGCCGTCAGCGTCGACGGCTTTGAATGCGGCGGCCATCCCGGCGAAGACGACATGCCCAACATGATCCTGCTGCCGCGCGCTGCCGAGGAATTGAAAATTCCGTTCGTGGCGTCCGGCGGCATGGCCGACGCGCGCAGCCTGGTGGCGGCGCTCGCAATGGGCGCTTCCGGCATCAACATGGGCACGCGCTTCATCGCGACCAAGGAAGCCCCGGTCCACGACAACGTCAAGAAGGCGCTGGTGGCGGCATCCGAACTCGACACGCGGCTGATCATGCGCGCCTTGCGCAACACCGAACGGGTTCTGAACAACCCCGGCGTCGAACGGCTGCTCGAGATCGAGCGCGAAAAGGGCCGGAGCCTCAAGATCGAGGACATCCACGACCAGGTCGCCGGCGTCTACCCGAAGGTCATGATCGACGGCGACATGGAGGCGGGTGCCTGGAGCTGCGGCATGGTCGCAGGGCTGATCCACGACATTCCCACGGTGAAGGAGCTGATCGACCGGATCATGGCCGAGGCCGACCGCATCATTCGCGGCCGGCTGCTGGGCTTCCTCGACGGCGTCAAGCCAAAGCAGGCGATCCGCGCCGCCGCTTCATGACATGACGGCAAGCTGGTTTGGCGCGCAACAAGGCGCTGACATCAAGGGAGAGCGAGCATGCGGACGGGAAGCTATCAATATCCAGCGATGGATTTCGTGATCTATGGCAAACCCGCCGCCGAGGCGCTGCGCGAGGAGGCCGAACGCCTCGGCGCGCAGCGCGTCTTCCTGATTGCGAGCCGGACGCTGAACACCGCGACCGACGAGATCGAAAAAATCCGCAGCGCGCTGGGCGAACGGCATGCCGGCACCTTCGACGGCATTCCGCCGCACACCACACGCGAAGTCGTGGTGCATACCGCGGCCCGCGCCAGGGATGCCAAGGCCGATTTGATCGTCGCGATCGGCGGTGGCTCGGTGGTCGACGCCGCCAAGATCGTCCTGATGTGCCTGGAGCACGAAATCTTCGAGCAGGACGGTCTCGACGGCTACGAGACCACGCCGGAACGGCGCTTCGGCCAGTTCCGCAATCCAAAAGTCCGCATGATCGCCATTCCCAGCACGCTGTCGGGCGGCGAATACAATTCCGGCGCGCTCGTCACCGATACGCGGCGCAAGCTGAAGCAGATCTTCAACCATCCGATGATGATGCCGCGGACCATCATCCTCGATCCTGATATCACCCGCCACACGCCGGAAAAGCTGTGGCTGGGGTCGGGCACCCGCGCCATGGATCACGGTATCGAGGCGGTCTGCTCGATCCGCAGCAACCCGCTGGTCGACAGCGCCTGCCTTCGCGGACTGCGCTATCTCCATGACGGATTGCTGCGCACCAAGGCGAACCCGGATGATTCGGAGGCGCGGCTCGCGTGCCAGTTCGGGTCCTGGCTGTCGGCGTTCGGCCTGCAAGCGCGCGTGCCGATGGGCGCGAGCCACGCGATCGGTCACGTGCTCGGCGGCACCTGCGACGTGCCGCATTATTTCTGCACGGCGGTGATGATGCCGAGCGTGCTGCGCTACAACCGCCCGGCCACCGAACAGGCGCAAAAATCGATCGCCGCAGCGCTCGGCGCGCCGGAGCGCGATGCCAGCGACGCCTTTGCCGGCTTCATCGGCGAACTCGGGCTGCCGCGCCGGCTGTCGGACGTCGGCGTCGGCGAGGATCGTTTCAAGCTGATCGGCGAAAATGCCATGCTGTCGATCTTCACCCGGTCGAATCCGCAGCCGATCCGCGAGCCCGGCGACGTTGTCCAGATCCTCAAGCTGGCCGCCTGAGCCGGCCGGCCGGGCATTTCGTCCAGCCGCCAACGGCCGGGGCGCAACCAAACCGGTTCCCGTTCGTTATGCCCCCGGTTCCACGCGGGCAAGGGTACCCATGGCTGACGACATCGTGACGACGACGGGTATCGCCCGCCATGGCGCAACCCGGCTGCCTTCGGTCGAGATCGACAGTTTCAACGTCGAACTGAAGGACGAAGACGGCTTTCTCGGCGACCGCGCCAGCAAGGGCGCGTTTCGCGCGATTTTCGACAAATGGCGCAAGCCGCTGCGCAAGTCGGGCGAGGACCCCTTCGGCGACGAGCCCTCCGACGAGATCAGCAAGAAAACGCTCGACGCCATCCTGGTCGGAGACAATCTGGAAGCGTCCGCCGTCCTGCACAGCGCGATCGAGGAGTTTGCGCAGGAACTGGCCTATGTGACGCGAAAATTCCTCAAGACCAAGGCGTGGGACAAGACCGAGCGCATCGTGGTCGGTGGCGGATTCCGCGACAGCCGGCTGGGCGAACTCGCGATCGCGCGCACCGAGATCATTCTCAAGGATGAAGACTTCAAGGTCGATCTGGTGCCGATCCGCCTTCATCCCGACGAAGCCGGCCTGATCGGCACGCTGCATCTGGCGCCGTCCTGGATCTTCGAAGCCCATGACAGCATTCTGGCGGTCGATATCGGCGGCACCAATATCCGCTGCGGCGTGGTGGAGACGCGCTGGAAGAAGGCGCCGGATCTTTCCAAAGCCGCGGTGTGGAAATCCGAACTCTGGCGCCACGCGGACGATGAGCCGACGCGCGAGGGCGCGGTGAAACGGCTGGTCAAGATGCTGAAGGATCTGATCGCGGCGGCCGAAGCCGAAGGTTTGAAACTCGCGCCGTTCATCGGCATCGCCTGTCCTGGCGTCATCAACGAGGATGGGTCCATTGAAAAAGGCGCGCAGAACCTGCCGGGTAATTGGGAGAGCAGCAAGTTCAATTTGCCGGCGAGTCTCGTCGAAGCGATTCCGCGGATCGGCGATCACGACACCGCCGTGCTGATGCACAATGACGGCGTGGCGCAGGGGCTCTCCGAAGTTCCATTCATGCAGGACGTCGAGCGCTGGGGCGTGCTGACCATCGGCACCGGCCTCGGCAACGCGCGCTACACCAACCGCAAAAAGGAAAATGGCAAGGACAAGGGCGACAAGAAGGCCAAAGGCAACGGCGATAAGGATAACGGCGAAAAGAAAGCGAAGAAGGCCAAGGATTAAGGTTCCATCGCGCCGGGTAACCTTGACTGGTTAGGTTAAAACCGAGATCGCGTTGCCGATTCCGCGCGTGTTGCTAACGACGTTTTGTCGCTCCGGCTGACCGGTGAAGCCGCACTTCCCGGCCAGGATTTCAAAGAAGCGGCACGGGGCCGCCAGTGTTTTGTCGCGTCTGGCGGTCCCACCTATTTCCCCGTTAACCCCAATCGATGCGCTCGAAATACGCCGCGATCTCGTCGCTCGCGCGATCGGGATCTTCGCGATGTGGAAAGTGCCCGACGCCGGGAAATATTTTCAGATCGAGATTTGTAAACGTCTGGCTCAAGCGATCGGTCCAGGCGTAGGGAAACAGCGGATCATGCTCGGCCCAACGGATGCAGGTCGGCACCGTGATCGCCGGTAACGCCGGCGCCTCGCCCTTCATCATCCTGATCCGGCCGGCATGGGCCGCACGGTGATGCGCAAAGCCGCCGGCGAGGTTTCCTGACTTCATGAAGTTGTCGGTGAAGTCTTCGAGCACGTCGTCGAATGCGTGCTTGCGGTATGACCATTGCCGCAGGAAATGGCCGATGTAGGTGCGGCAACTCTCGCGCGTCGCGCCGATCAAGGCGGGCGCCATCTCCATCTGATGGAACGACTGATACCAGATGTTGTTCAGCCGATCCGGCTCGGCCATGCGCGGCCCGATGCCGGGATAGACGAAATCGAAGAAGAACAGTCCGGCCACGCGGTCGCGCGCCTGACGGGCCAGCGGCTGCATCAGCGCGCCGCCGACGTCGTGACCGACAATACCGGCCTGCCTCAGGCCGAGCGCGTCCATCAGCGCCAGCATGTCGGCGGCGTGCTGATCGGGCCCGAACGGCCCGTCGGGCTTGTCGCTGTCGCCGAAACCGCGCAGGTCGGGCGCGTACAGGGTGAAGCGATAGGCGAGCCGCGTCATCACCGGCTCCCAGGTCAGCCAGAACTCGGGCCAGCCATGCAGCAACAATAGCGGCCTGCCGGTGCCGACCCGCGCGACATGAAACGCCGCGCCGTTGGCGGAAACCCGTAAATGCTCCATTTATGGCTCCTCTTTGCTTGCCCCGGGCCCCCGGAAATCTTGCTTCCGTGCCTTGTCTGGCCCGCCATCCTCGCCTAGAACTCGCCCGACCGCGGCTGAGGAATCAGCCGCCATGGCGCCTGGAGAGGTGGCAGAGTGGTCGAATGCACCGCACTCGAAATGCGGCATAGGTGCAAGCCTATCGGGGGTTCGAATCCCTCCCTCTCCGCCAACGCACGCCGCTCTGAGGGCCAAGGCTGTCACGCGGATGAGTGGCTGACGTCGCCCGGCTTGGTGAAAAACCTGCGTCTAAGAAATGCCCGGGTCAATCGCTACCGAAATTGGCTTTCCGGCGACGTCCGCTTTCCCTCGTTAGCAACCGACAGCGGACATCGCTGGAGGTCCGGTTCGTGTCACAAGCCGACATCGATTATGGCGCAAGCGCTTTAAGACGGCGAGTATCGTCGGCCGCTTCAGCGAGGACCCAATTCCGGAATGTAGCTATCTTCGGCACATTCGATACGGCCTTAGGGCAGACAATCCAGTAGGTATTGGCCACCCTCAAGGAAACGTCGACTGGCCGCACAAGGCGGCCGTTGATCAAGTCCCACGCCGCGAGCGCCGTACGCGCCAAGGCGATGCCATGGCCATCGATCGCCGATCTCCGCGGCCGCGCTCGCCACCGCCCAAGGCCTGTTCACGCTGCAGAGTTTTACCAGCCGGTTGTAGGTGTGGACGTGATCCTTTGGCGCTATTTCAATAGGTTGTCAGATCTTTCAAAAGGTGCCTCTCGAAAATTATCAGCCTGCAGCCTTTAGACCGAAGGTGTCGTGGGCAGCAAGGTACCGAGGTTCCGCACTGCGGTCTCATCGGTCAATTTCAGCATCCGATGCATTCGAGCAATTGCGGAGCGGGTGCCGCGGAACGTAACGAGCCCTCGCGCGAGAGCATCATCGAGACGGCAATATCCGGTCCAGACCTTTGTAAAGGCGCCTAGGTCGGCCTCGATCGTAACATCGAGAGTCTGTCCGGGATCCTTCAGGCACACCTCGATCTCGTCTTGCCGGATCAGCAGCCACCAATGCCGCGGATTGCTGCGGCCCTTGGGGATGCCCCTGAAATCGAAGCGCAGAACAAATTCCTGTGCCGTAATATCCTCGCGATCAATGTGTTGGCGAATTCCCGACATCAGCAGTTTCGAATCGAGATCGTCGGGACCGATCAACCCCTGGCCCCATTTGAGTCCCCATTCGGCCATCATCTCGATCATTGGCCGAAACGCCTCTCCGGCTTCCGTCAACGTATAGATATGGCCCCGGCCCTTTTCCTTCGCATCGGGATGAACGACGCCGGCGATTGCCAACTCTTTCAGGCGTTGCGACAGCACGGTTCTGGAGATCAGCGGAATGGTCGTGAGGAAATCACCAAAGGACCGGGGACCATAATAAAGCTCGCGGATGATCAGCGGCGACCATCGATCGCCGAATATCTCGGCGGTCTTTGCGACGGGGCAAAACTGACCGTATCTGATCATGATCTCGATGACATCTCGGATGGGCCTCAGGCAATAGGTCTGTTTTCCGTAACGGAAACCAAAACCCGGTTTTCGATGTGGACACGAAACCTCGCTCTTTCAAGGGGGAGGCGCACGTTCCAGTCGATCTGCGGAGGCCCCTCGAGAGGCCAAGTACGGAATACAAACTTGATATCCTTACCCCTGCGGTGATTTCTAATTGTCGACCGGGCAGCGCTCGCCTGGAGAGACGAAAGGATAATCATCAATGGCAAACACCGTTCTGGTTCACGGCGCCTGGCATGGCGGCTGGTGCTACCGTCTCACGGCGGCTGCGCTGCGCAAGATGGGGCATGAGGTCTTCACCCCGACCCATACCGGCCTCGGCGAACGCGCTCATCACGCGAGTGAGAACATCACCCTCGAAACCCACATTCGCGACGTCGCCGGGTGCATCGAGGCCGAGGAAATCAGCGACATCATTCTCGTCGGCCATTCCTACGGCGGCATGGTGATCACGGGAGTGGCCGACCGGATGGCCGACCGCATCAAAGCGCTCGTCTATCTCGATGCGTTCGTACCTGAAGACGGCGAGTCCTTGATGGCGCTGCTGCATAAGGCGGTCGAACCGCTGGTGGCTGCACAACTCATCGGTGGCTTTCGCGGCGCAGCCTTGGAAAAGAACAGCGGGATGACGTATCCGCTCACGGCGGAAATGCTCCACGTCTCGCCGGCAAATCGCGAATGGGTGGACCGGCGCTGCGTCCCGCAAGCGCTTGCCACCTTCGAGATGCCGATCTTGCTATCGGGTGAGATCGAGAACGTGAAGCGCCGTCTCTACATCTTGGCCGACGGGTGGGACCCCAGTCCATTTCGATATTTCGCGAAGAAGTATGACGGGGCACCGGGGTGGGACGTCATCAAGCTGCCCGGCGGGCACGATGTTATGGTGGACTTGCCGAACGAACTGGCCGCAGTCCTCGCCAAAATGACGTAACGAACAAGGCAAATGCTAGAGGAGAGCAAGATGGCGACAAACGTCAAACAAATGTTGGAAGCTGCGAACGCCGCTGTTCCAATAATCACGCAAGATCAAGCCGCCGACATGATAGCGAAGGGCAATACCCTTGTCCTTGATGTCCGCGACCCAGCTGAGGTCACCGCAGGCGGCAGGATCGCTGGAGCCGTCAATGTGCCGCGCGGCATGCTCGAATTCCGCGCCGACCCGGAATGTCAGCATCACGATAAGAATTTCGAAAAAGGAAAATCCGTAATCCTCTATTGCGTCTCCGGCGGGCGAGCAGCCCACGCCGGCAAGCTGCTCAAAGATATGGGTTACGACAAGGTCTACAATCTCGGTGGCTTCAAGGACTGGACCGGCGCGGTCGACAAGACATGACCTGAAAGGCACGGGTGCCGAAGGAGACGCATGAGCAGCGGCGTCCAGTCGCCACCGGTCCGCGACCATTCTATCCGCGAACCCCAGGTCGATGGCTTTTTTCGGCGCACGCAGTTGCAGCGTGCAATATGTAGTCTTCGATCCGAGCACCGGACGCTGCGCGCCTGTTGATCCGGTGCTCGACTATGACGAAAAATCTGTACCGACGGCCGCGCCTTCGGCTGACGCCCTGCTTGCCTTCGCGTGCGAGAGCGAAACCTCTCGGTTGAATGAATTCGCGATACTCATCACATGCGGATCACTTCAAGGCGGTCACAGAATATCTGAGCGGCAACCCCTCTGTATCCAGATCGCGAGGCCACGACCCGCTCGACCAGCCAATTGATCCGGATCAGGCGGTCCTTGGCCTGCACGAGGTCGGACGGCCAACACGCAGCGCTGCCGTTCGGTGATCGTCATCAAGAGGACGTCTCGACATCTGTTAGTCTGATCTATTCGAATCTACCCGCCCCGGCGGTGAACCGGTCGGCTTACAAGCCCGGCGTCGTGGTCATTGAACGTCGCTGTCGATCCGGTGAGCTTTGATCCCCTTGAGATTCTCGGAGCATGCTCACCGGAGCATTGATACCAACAATCCGCCGCCTATATCTAGAGGCGTGCCTCAAACGATTCTACATCAGCGACGCTTCTTCTTTGGATTGCTTGCTTGCTCAAAATGAGAAGCGAAACACCATTTTCGTCCGTAGCTCAAATGGTGGGTTTTGGCCCAGGAAGGTCGAAAATGCTTTGTCTTTCAATGGGGATTGACTGACTCCCTCTCCGCCACCCGCCTACGCTAGCGCTTCGGCGTGGTGAGCGTTGCCGCCGCAACGCAGGCCTCGAAAACGTCGAGCGCATCGAGACCGCGCGTCTTGCCGTCCGTGGGAACGAAGATCGGGTAGCCGCCGCTCAGAACCGCGCCGACGATCATGAGATTGTCCGGCAGATGGAAGCCTTCGATACCCAGCTCCGCATGCGCGGCGCCAAGTTGCCGCTTCATCCGGGATTCGAAACTCTCAGGTGAGTTCGAATAACCGAAGATCGGCTTGCGCCGGCCGAGAAACCAGCCGACCTCGATCAAGGTGCCGGCATCGGCGGAGGCGCCCGCGAACGGCGTCAGGTTGGCGATGATGATGTCGCATCGCTCCATCATCGCGATGTCCTTTTCGTAAATCGTTTGCCAGACCTCCAGATGTCTGGCGATCGTCGCTACGTCCTCATTGAGGGGCGGCAGTCCGCGCAAGCCAAAGCGCCGGCATATCTCCACCTTCCTTGCGGCGTGCGCGGCCGCGTCGGGAAGAAATACATCGGGCCCCGCGAGATAGGCTGTTGGTGTCATAGCAATTCTCATCAGAAGATCGGACGAGCATAAACGAAATTCGGGCGGTCTGGAGCATGATGGCGCTACCGAATACCCGCATAAGTTGATATTCTAAAAGGAGCGCCGCCACCCTATCGCGACGCCATCGAGGGAGGAAGAGCATGCTTGCATCTCTTGTTTTCCATGCGAACGAGAATCGCCGATACATTCGCCGTCTCCGAAATCTCCACCCGCGCTGTCTCGCAACCGGCCTCGCGCTGATGGCTCTGGCCAGCCCGGCGATGGCCCAGGGAATCTCGGAGCCGGCGGCGCGTCAGCTGGAGAACAGAACCATGATGCTGCCCGGCGGCGGATCGGGCCTTCGTCCTTTCGCGCTGCCTGAGGGATTCCAGCCCAGGACGATGCAATCGGACGCGGCCAAAGCCGATCCGAATGTGGATTCGGACGGCGACGGGTTGACCGATGCGGAAGAGCTTGCGCTCGGCACCGACCCTCACAATCCCGACACCGATGGCGATGGTCTGCCCGACGGCTGGGAGGTCCATGGCGTGAACGGCATCGACCTCAGGGCATTGGGCGCCAGTCCCCTGCACAAGGATCTGTTCGTCGTCATGGATTATATGGAGCGGACCACCGCGACCAACGGGCTTGGTCCCAACAGCGTGGTCACCACCGGAATCACCGCCGCGTTTGCGGCCGCTCCCGTTCAAAACCCCGACGGCCGGCCGGGGATCGCCATCCATCTGATGACGGGCAACAAGGTCGACTATCAGGACGATCTGATTCCGCTGGCACAGGCCTTTGCCGCGGTGAAAGCCAAGAGCTTCGACGTCAAGCAGGCGCCGGTGTTCCACTACATGATCTGGGCCAACGGCTACGACCAGGGAACGTCGAGCGGCAATGCGCTCAACATTCCCAATTCGGATTTCGTCGTCACCCTCGGCAGGTGGAATAATGGCGCCGGAGGCACCAACGATCAGAAGATTGGAACCTTCATCCACGAGCTCGGGCACGATCTCGGCCTCCACCATGGCAGCGTCGATGACGTGAACTACAAACCCAATCACCTCAGCGTCATGAACTATTCGTTTCAGACCATCGGCATCATGCTGGGTGGGCGCCGGATATTCAGCTACCAGCCGTTCGCGCTGCCCTCGCTGGACGAAAACCGGTTGAGCGAACAAAACGGTCTTGGTCACGAAACCGAGCTGGCGCAGGCGACGACGATCTTCTTCGACACCAAGGCTGGTTCGTTCGTGGAAGTGCCGGCCGGCGGCAGCATCGATTGGAACCGGAGCAACGCCATCGACACCGCTGCGGTTTCTGCCGATATCAACAACGACGGCATCCGTAATGTCCTGAGCGCGATCCCCAATGAGTGGGGCAGGCTGAATTTCAAGGGCGGCTCGATCGGCAGTCAGACATCGCTAAGCACGCTGAGCCAATTGAAGGTCGAGGAGATCGCGCCGGTGCTGCGGCAGGAACTCGACGAGCCGGCGCATATCCGCCTGATGTCGCGCAAGGTGGAATGAGCGGGGCCTGACGGACGTCCGGAGCCTCTCAATGCGCTCCGGCCGCGCTTCCACGTACCTTGCGCGTCAGCGTGACCGCGATCGCGGACAACATCAGAACCACGCCGATCACGGCGAACGTATCGCTGAAACCCATCACCAGGGCCTGATGCTTTACCGCCTTGCCGAGCGCGATGATCGCCTGTTGACGTGCCGCCGCCGGGTCCGGGACGCCGTGCGCCATGAAGAAGTCGGTCGTCTGCGCGATCCGGTCGCGGACCTCTTCGCGGCCGAGCGAGACCGACTGGCCGATGATGTTGGAATGAAACTGCTCGCGCCGGGTGATGACGGTCGCCAGCACCGCGGTGCCGATCGCGCCGCCGAGGTTGCGCAGCATGTTGCTGATGCCGGATGCCGCCGCCGCGTCCTGGGGCGCGGTCTCGCCTGTCGTCACCGAGGTCAGCGGGGTGAGCACCATGGCTTGTCCAATGGCGCGCACGATGTTGGGAATCCAGAGCTGGTCGCCGGCATAGTCGGGCGACATGGCCGTGTTCATGAAACAGCTATAGGCGAAGATCGTCAGCCCGGTGAAGGCGATGTAGCGCGCATCGAAGCGCTGCATCAGCTTTGGCACCAGCGGAATCAGAATGAGTTGCGGCAGGCCGGTCCAGGCCAGCACCTGGCCGATTTGCTCGGCATTGTAGCCCTGCGCCTGGCCGAGATAGGCCGGCAGGATGTAGACCGATCCGAACAGCGCAAAGCCCAGAAGCGTCACGGCGATGGTGCCGAAGCCGAAATTGCGCCGCTTCAGCAGCCGGAGCCGGATTAGTGGTTTTTCTATTGTAAGCTCGATCCAGACGAACAACGCCAAACTGACCAGCGCAATCACCGCCAGGCGCTGGATGAAGGGCGAAGCGAACCAGTCGTCCTTGTTGCCTTCCTCGAGCACGGTCTGCAACGCGGACAGCCCGATCGCCATGGTGAAAATGCCGGCCCAGTCGCCCTCCCGCAGAAGTTTGAGCTGCATCGGTTGCCGCTCCAGCGTCAGATAGAGCGCGCTCACCATGACCGCGGTCGGGATCACGTTGACGAAGAAAATGGTTCGCCAGCCGTAATTTTCGGTCAGATAGCCGCCGATGGTCGGTCCGATCGCCGGTGCGAAAGTGACGGACAACGCGAAGATCGCAAGCCCGACCGGTTGCTGCGGCTTCGGCAGCTTGGTCAGCACCAGCGTGAACGCCATCGGGATCAGCACGCCGCCGGCAAAGCCCTGCAGGCCGCGCATCGCAATCATCGAAGGCAGATCGTGGGTAAAGGCGCAGGCGACCGAGAACGCGGCGAACAGCGCGGCGCTGGCCAGCATGTAGCGGCGGAACGAGAACACGCGGCTGAGAAAATCGGTCAGCGGGATCACTACGATCTCGCCGATCAAATACGACGTCGATATCCACGAACCATTGTCGACGCCGGTGCCGATGCCGCCTTCGATATTGAGCAGCGAGGCGTTGGTGATCTGGATGTTCAGGATCGCCATGAACGAGCCGATCATCGCCGCGATCACGGCAATCCAGGTGGCGAGGCTGGCGCGGTCGACGACGGCCGCCGAACTAGATCCGGCGGGCGAGGTCGGAAGCGCGGATATCGAGGCTGACGGGACTGGATTTGACATGGCATGACACTCCGGAAACCGAGGCTGATATTTTCGATGCGGCTACCGCGGCGCGGCGGCTCTGGGTTTGCGATTGGGTTTCGATGGTCGGGATCACCGACATGCCGGGCCGCAGCTCGACCAGCGAATTAGAGCCGTCGAGCGCGATCTTCACCGGGATGCGCTGCACCACCTTCGTAAAGTTGCCGGTGGCGTTGTCGGGCGGCAGCAGCGCGAATTCCTGGCCGCTGGCGGGAGCGAGGCTGTCGACATGGCCGTGCACGATCTGGCCGGGAAACATGTCGACGGCGATATCGACCGCCTGGCCCTGATGGACATCGGTGAGCTGGGTTTCCTTGAAGTTGGCGACGATATAGGCGCCGGTGGCGGGGACCAGCGACATCAGCTGGGTGCCGGCCTGCACGAATTGTCCGGTGCGCAGCGAGCGGTTGCCGACCACGCCGTCGATCGGCGCGACGATGGTGGTGTAGCCGAGATTGAGTTCGGCCTGGCTCTGCACGGCTTGTGCGTGCGCAAGCGCGGCCTTTGCTTGAACGAGTTCGGCCTTGATCAGATCGACCTGTTTCAACGCCGAGGCAAGGCTGGCGGTGTCGCGTGCGATCGCGGCCTCGGCACCGGCGTTGCGCGATTGCGCCTGCTGCGCGTTTTGCACGCTGCCGTAACCGGTGGCGGCAAGATCCGTGTAGCGCTTGTTCTCCTGGGCTGTGAAAGTCGACGTCGCCTTGTCGACCTCAATGGTGGCCCTGGCGGCGTCGATGACGGCTTGTTGAACGCCGAGTTGGGCCTGTTTGCTGGCGATCGTGGCATCGGCCGACGCGACGTCGGCCTTGGCCTGATCGAGCGCGACCGTGAAATCGCGATCGTCGATCCGCGCCAATGTCTGGCCCGCGGTGACGTGCTCGTTGTCGCCGACCAGCACCTCATGGAGGTAACCCGAAACCTTCGGCGCGATGGTGGTGTTATCCGCTTTGACATAGGCGTCGTCGGTCGAAACCAGGTACTGCCCGACCGTCCAATAATCCCAGCCATACCAGCCGGCGCCGGCCAACACCGCGACCGCCGCTCCAGCCATTAACAGCCTGCGAAAGCTGAACTTTTTCGCGGCCGCTGGGGCGGGGGCTGCCGCCTTGACGCCGTCTTTCTGCAACGTCTCTAACAGGTCCGGGGCAACTTTCCCGGCAGGAACGGTCCGCTCGATCTCGAAAGTGGGGGAGTGCTGATTCATGGCACCTGCTCCTGAGGCCTGATTTAGGAAACTTGATATTTTCCAAAATAGAGCCTATCTTCAAACTGTCAATGGAATGACAGGCGTCATATAAAAGCATGGCTGAGACCGACACCAACAGAGAACGCCGCTGCCGGGGCCGTCCGCAGGTCCGCTCCGACGACGAGACGTGCCAGATCATCTTCGAGGCGGCGCGGCACGAATTCGCCGGCAACGGCTATGCCGCCACCAGCATCGAGACGGTGGCGCGCCGCGCCGGGGTGTCGACCAAGACGCTGTATCGGCTGCTCCCGAACAAGGCGGCGCTGTTCGAAGCCATGTGCGCGGATCGGCTCGATCGCTTTCTGGCCGACGTCAATCTGCGCGCCGTCGATGATGCCGATATCGAGCAGGCGCTCTACATCGCATTGATGGCTTGCGCCGACCTCGCGTTCGATCCGGAAGTGGTCGCACTTCAGCGCATGGTGCTGCAGGAGACCGGCAAGTTTTCCGACCTCGCGCCAACGTTTTACCGCAATGGCCCGCAGCGCACGGTCACCGCGTTGGCGGAGTGGCTGCGGGTGCGGCAGAAGCGCGGGCTGATTGCGCTCGATGATGTCGACGAGGCTGCCGGGATGCTGCTCGGCATGGCGACTTCCGCACCGCAACGCGCCGCGATCTTCGGCGGCGAGCCGCTGCCGCAGCGTTCAGAGACCGAAGCAAGGCTGCGCCGTTGCGCAAAACTGTTCTTGCGCGGCTGCCGGGCGTGACGGTTTCGCGATCGATCGCTTGAACTCCCGGCCGAAGCCGTCCAGTATCGACGCGAAGGTTTGCAACCTTCACGAAAAACAAAAAGATCACTCCGGGAGGAGATGGCGATGGCAGGCATTGGCCGGCGCGGCTTCGTGAAAGGCGCGACCGCGGGCGCTCTCGCATTTGCGGTTGGCGGCGTCGAAATCATCATGACGGCCCACGAGGCCAGGGCCCGTGGCGTTCCGTTCCGGCTGCTCGACGGCCATCAAGGCGAAGCGCTGGAGGCGCTCGGCGAAACGCTGGTACCCTCCGCCCGCGAAGCCGGCATTGCCCATTTCATCGATCAGCAACTCTCGGTGCCGCCGACCGAATCGCTGCTGCAGGCGCGCATCTTCAATTTCCGTCCGCCGTTTGCGGATTTCTATCGTTCCGCGATCGTGGCCGTCGATGCCGGCTGCAACAAGCTGTACGGGCGCGACTTCGTGCTGCTGTCCGCAGCCGATCAGCGCGCCTTCGTCGATCTGATGCGGCAGAACAAGGTCGAAGGCTGGACCGGAAAGCCGGGCGCGCTGGTCTATGCCGTGCTGCGCGCCGACGCCGTCGACGTCGTCTACGGCACGATGGAGGGCTACGAAGCGCTCGGGATTCCCTATATGCCGCATATTCCACCCGAGAAGAGGTGGTGAGATGAGCAACGAGAAAGTCGACGTCGTCATCGTGGGCGCAGGGGCATCCGGCTCGGTCTATGCATCGGTGCTGGCCAAGGCGGGCAAGAAAGTGGTGCTGCTGGAATCCGGCCCGGACTGGGAGCTTTCGGATCTCATCAGTTCCGAGATCTGGGGACGGCGCATCAAGCCCGCCGGCGCGCCTATCCTGCTCGAAGGCAAGAACCCGATGGCCTACGCCGCCCAGGGCGGCTGGGGCGTCGGCGGCGCGGCTTTGCACTACTTTGCGAATTTTCCGCGCCTGCTGCCGACCGATTTCAAGATGAAGAGCGAGCACAACCGCGCGCACGACTGGCCGATCGCCTATGAAGACGTGGCACTGTTCTACGACAAGGTCGCGCGCGACACCGGCGTCTCCGGCGACGCCAGGGCGGAAGAGAAATGGCGGCCGGCCGGCGAAGCCTATCCGATGCCGCCGATGAAGACGTTCAGGAACGGCGACATCTGGCTGAAGGGTTTTGAAGCCGCCGGCATTCGCATGGTCCCGGCGCCGGTCGGAATGAATTCGGTCGAATATAACGGGCGGCCCGCCTGCCTGTATGACGGCTGGTGTCACGTCGGCTGTCCGATCGGCGCACTGGCCAATCCGCAAATCACCTATCTCGGCAATGCGCGCAGCGCCGGCGCCGAAGTTCGCGCGCTCTCCACGGTGACGCGAATATTGACCAATCAGGCCGGCACCCGCGTTACCGGCGTCGAATATTATGACGACAAGCACAACAAGCAGATTCAGGACGCCAATGTTGTCGTGCTGGCGGCATGGTCGGCGCAAAATCCGCGGCTGCTGCTCAATTCCGCGACCGACAAGCACGCCAAAGGCCTCGGCAATTCAAGCGGTCTGGTCGGCAAATTCATGATGTCGCATCACGTCGCCTCGACCTGGGGGATGTTCGACGAAGACACCCAGAACCACATGGGCACGATTGCCGTGCAGTACATGTCCTATGAGCATTATCCCAAGACCAGCCATCCCGGCACGTTCGGAAGCTCCTTCATCACCGCCGGTTTCGCGCTGAAGACCACCGATCTCGCGGTTTCGCGCGCCGACCTGTTCGGGCCGGAGCTTGCCGATTACATGAAGCAGGCGGCGCGCCATCTGGCGGGGATCAAGACCTTTGGCGAGGAGCAGCCGAGGATCGAAAATCGCGTCGAGCTCACGGGCGAAAAAGATGAGTTCGGGATGCCGCTCGGAAAGCTGTTCCACAGCTATGACGAGGATGCGGTCGGGCTTTGGAACGCCAATCTCGAAGAAGGCTTGAAGGTAGCCAGGGCGGCCGGCGCCAGGGAGGCGTGGTCGGCGCGCGGCGCGATCCCGACCAGTCATCTGATGGGCGGCACCATCATGGGGACGGCAGCCGACAATTCCGTGGTCAACAGTTTTGGCCAGAGCCATGAGATCCCGAACCTCTGGATCGCGGGACCGAGCATTTTCCCGACCGCGGGCGCCTCGAATCCGACATTTACGATATTTGCCCTATCGCAGCGCGGCGCCGAGCGCATGGCGTCGCAATGGGGCACGCTGACCAACTAGGCCGAGTCAAAACAAAAGAGCATGTCCCCGCCCGGCGACGTCAGGGCATTCGATTGCTGAACAGCAGATGCCCATCGGCGAACTCTTCATCCTCGGTTTCTTCGGCAAGGCCGTCCCGGAATGGCTGCAGCAATTTGCCGCCCGCTACGGCCTCGGCGGCGTCGATCCTGTTCGACTATTCCTGCCAGACCCGGCAATACGACAACAACATCGAATCGCCCGAACAGCTGCGCGAACTGTGCGCGGAGATTGCCGCGCCTGCCGTCCGGCCCGATGGTGTTCATCGACCAGGAGGGCGGATTGGTGCGGCGGCTGAAGGAGAGCCTCGGATTTCAGCCGCTTCCCGAGCGCGAAGGAATTCAACCATCTCGCCGCCGGACCGAAAAGCGCAAAATACTGGCGGCCAGCTTTGCCGAGATGCGGCAGCTCGGCATCCACTATGATTTCGCGCCCGTGATCGATGTCGATTACAATCCGGACAATCCCAATATCGGCAGGATCAAGCGTTCCTTCTCCGCCGACATCGGCGAAGTCGAAGCCAATGCGCTGCTGGTGAGCGAGATCGCCCGCGAGGCCGGTATCGGCCTCTGCCTGAAGCATTTTCCCGGCATCGGCGGCGCGGTGGTGGATTCGCATCAGGAGTTCATGGACATTTCGGATGCGATGCGCCCCGAACAGGAGGAGCTGTTCTACTCGCTGGCGCCAAAAATGTTCGGCGATGCGGTGCTGGTCAGCCACGCCATCGTCCGGCAATGGGACCCCGACCATCCGATGACGCTGTCGCCGGCCGGTCTTGCCCGTTTGCGCCGGCGGCTTGCCCGATACGCTGCTGATCACCGACGACATGCAGATGCAGGGATTGCAGAAGGCGCTTGGACACCAGGGAGGCCAGCCTGCAATCGCTGAAAGCCGGCATGGACATGCTCTGCATCGGCAACAATCTGCTCGACCAGGAGCAGGAAATGGCCGGGATCGCCGCCAATAGTCGAAGCAGGCCCTGCGCGACGGGACCTTGGCCGGTTCGGCCATCGGAGAGCTCGATCGACGCGGGTGCGAGCGAAAGGCGCTTTTGTGGCCTGACGGGTGGAACCTGGGATCGTCCGGTCAAATCCGCCAACGATCTGTTGCCTTGCGAGGCCATTGAGACTAAAAGCCTTTTTTCAACCGGAAGACGGACGATGGCCCACAACTACGCGATCAATGACGACGTTCACCACCAGCTGCAAGGGCCGCAGGGCCGCGCCACGGTCAAGGAACGCAGCGTCTACACCATCGTCACCTGCCTGCCGATCGAGGCCGACGGCCGCCCGCGCTATCGCATCAAGAGCAAGACCGAGAATGTCGAGCGCGTCGTGACCGAGGAACAGATCAGCCGGCTCGGCTGATCCGCTCCGCCATTGCTTATTTCGGACTGCTGTTTCGACGGCTCGGCGCCTGCCTGCTGCGCCTTGTCGTGCGCGGCGATGCCGATGCCTTGTAATCATAGGTCGGATAGAACTCGGTGCGATAGGCTGCCCCAAGCCATGTTCTCGAACAGGCGGTTGACCTCGCGCAGCCGCGACGCCGGCAGCCGCAGCGTCACCACCTGGCCGATCCCCATCATCACATACCAGCTCACGACTTCGACGCCGGCCGGCGGGAACGCCTTGTAGTATCCTTGCCGCTCGAGCTGGGCGTTGAGTTCGCTCGAGCGGGCGCGACTGGTCGTGCTTCAAGAACACGGTGAGCAGCACCGCATTGTCGGCCGTCGGCGCCGCGTTCTCCGCGGGCGCCGGCGCCGTTTGTGCCGTCGCGCCCGAGCTGAAGGCCAACGCGCCTGCCAGCACCGCCATCGCCATCCATGATCCCGTTACCCTTGCGACATCGCCGTCTCCCTTTCTGCATTCGTTGTGAGATGATTTAGGCTCATGCGATCATTGCGAGACCGGCAAAGCCTGTAAATCGGAAATCGGCGGCCATGCCCGCTCACGCCCGATCAAACCCGCGTCGCGCCCTGCGCTTCCACGGCCGATTGTGAAGCATATCACACGCCGGCGCCGGCTTCGGCGCTAATCACGGCGTGCGGGGCCGCCCTCGGGATCGAGGATGGGACTGATGAACACGCGGCGGATGGCATATTGGTGGTTCAGGTTTGTCGCCTCGGGACGATTCCTCGAAAAATTTCTGAGGCTGCGGCGCCCCTGACCGTCGCAGCGCCGTTGTCCGATCATCGCTCGCCCCTTCAGCCGGTACGACCAATCGCAATTCGGGCGATGCCGGCACGCGGACTGTTGCGCCGGCCGTCAGGCGTTGCTCTTCGCATCAAGTCCGCTCAGATAAGCGGAAACGAGCCGGCTGAAGTCTATTAAGAAATAAATGCGATTACCGTCGGTAATCGTAGGGTGTCGGGCCACGGTCTGCGCATTTCTGCGATCCGTAGAATTACGGTGGCTCGGCGTGCCGACGTCGCATTTCGCAATATATGCTTCTGATTTTCGCAGAATCCTGCGCTTATGACCGGGTATCCGTAGTTCTCCCCGTATTCTTACTGGTTCAAGAAATTAACCACTGGGCGAGCCTGCAGCCGATAAAATAGCTTATATGTCACAGCAAGAACATCGAGCCGGTGATTCGCACTTTTCGAAGTGGATGGAAAGCATCACACCTCTCGAAGACAACCTTGAGATCGTCCAGCTGTCCGCTCGCGCGCGTCGCGGGCGACGGAAGAAGCGGGAGCTGCGATCGCGCGGAGTTGAACGGACCCGCTGACGGCGCTGCTGCTCTACATGAATGAGATCAAGCAGCACAGCCACCAGTTTTCGCAAGCGCCCGGCAACCGCGTCTACCTGCAGCAGGTGGTGGAGAACGCGCTTCAACAAACCGAACGCGTCTGCGCCATGGTGAAGCAGATGTCGGACAATCATCCGGCGTCGGCCTCCGATTCCGATCGCAAGCCGGGATCGGAAGGTCCAGGCCGGCCGCGCCAAGGATGGCGGCCGCACGCCGGGCGTGATGTTCGCCTCGGAATCCGGCCAGAAGCCGCTGACCAAGCGCGAGCGCGAGGTGCTCAGCCTGATCAGCGAAGGGTGCTCCAACAAGCAAGGCGCGCTTGCGGATGAATATCAGCCCGAGGACATTCGAAAGCCATCGCGCCGAAGCCATGCGCAAGCTTGGCGCCCGCAACACCGCGGACCTGGTCCGCAAGGCGCTGCTGCAGCCGGCCTGACGTCTCTGTTCGGCTATTTGTCCCGAGTCGCCGATGCTTCGCTGGCGTAACGCGGCGCCGTCAGCTTTGTCGGATGGAAGGCGCCGGCGATAGCGGACGGTCTTGCGCTCAGAAATAATCTTCCGCGAAGGCGCGAACGCGAGGCGCGGGCCGCATGGCGATGCCGGGCTTGGGCTCTTCCGGGATGATCGTGATGACCCACGCGGCCGGAACGCTCGACTTGTTTTCCACGATCGATCGAACGTGACCAGTGACGGCCGCATCCGGCCGAACGGAAGGTTGCGGTCCTGCCGTTGAACTGGGCGATGCGGAAACGCCGCACTTCTTTCTGATCGCTCGTTTCAAACGTGAACATGAGGCTACTCCTTGGTCCACGCAACTATCACCATTCAACGTTATCGGTCGGTGAAAATCGTCAACCGTAGTAGTACGGCTAGTGTCCCGGATTGATTCAACAGACTGCGCCCGGGTACTTTTGTCCTGGCGTGGCTTCGTTGCGCGAACGGCATGCACGCGCCATCGCAGTGCCGGCGAGGCGCCCGGAAACGCGACCGGCCGGCGGCGCGAGCGGCGATTTCGTTCGGATGTCTTGGAAGGAAGTTCGGCGCGGGCTTCGGCGCGCCGGTTTCGGCGGCGCAGGCGCGAGGATTACTCGGCCGATCCGGGAAACACGGCTTCCATCTTGGTCTTCAGCGTCGCCGCATTGAACGGCTTGACGATGTAATTGTTGACGCCGGCCTTCTTCGCGGCGATGACGTTTTCGGTCTTCGATTCCGCCGTGATCATGATGAAGGGCGTTTGCGAGAATTCCGGGCTCGCCCGGACTTCCTTGAGCAGGTCGTAGCCGGTCATCGGCTCCATGTTCCAGTCGGAGATGACGAGGCCGTATCGCTTGCCCTGCATCTTGGCGAGCGCCGCCGATCCATCGCTGGCATCGTCGACATTCTCGAATCCGATCTGCTTGAGAAGATTGCGGATGATGCGGATCATGGTGCTGTAGTCATCGACCACCAGGATCGGCATCGACAAATCAAAAGCCATGTCTTTACTCCGCGCAGATAGGCAAACCGCCGAACACGGGTGAATGCGCGTCGACGTAAAAGTCTCGATGCCTTTCCGAACCTGCACCCGTCAGCACCGTGACAATTATCAGGGGTCATTGAACAGCGCGTTAACTCCGGGCCGAATAAATCCTCAGCCGTGTCGCGATTGGCCGTAATTATACGGGGAGGTTTGACGGCGCGGATCGGCGCATCCGCAATCAGCGCGCGCATTGCCGGTCGATGCGTACGAATGCTGGGCAGACCGCGTCGTGGCGGACGATCAGGCGGCGGCGCAATGGATGCGCGGGTGCAGCAGCCGGTTGTACTGGGCCTTGACCGTCGCGTAGCATTCGCAGGAGGTCTTGATCAGGCCATCCAGATTGGTGATTTCGATATGCCCGCGGCTGTAGTGGATGAAATTCGCCTGCTGCAGCGTGTTGGCCACCAGCGATACGCTGTTGCGGCGCGCGCCGATCATCTGCGCCATCGCTTCCTGGGTCAGTACGAGCTTGTCGCTGCCGGATAGATCGCGTGTCTGCAACAGGCACCGCGCCAGCCGGGACTCCACCGTATGCGAGGCGTTGCAGCCGGCGGTTTGCTGGATCTGCGCGTAGACCGCCAGTCCGTGCCGCGCCAGCGTGGCGCGGAACGTCGCGACTCTGGTCGGCAGCCGCCCGAAGCTGATCGAGGTCGATCGTCGAGGCGATGCCGGGCACCAGCACCACCGCGCTGTTCAGCGCGATGGCATCGCCGAGCGCGGAGAACGCGCCGAAGATGCTGTCGCGGCCGACCATCGCGATCTGGACGTTCTCGCCCCGCGCGAGCTTGACGACGAGTGAGATTACGCCGCGGTGCGGGAGATACGCGCGCTTGAGCGTTTCGTCGACTTCGACCAGCACCAGTTCCTGGGGAAGGTCGGCGGTGCGCAGATACGGGCGGACCAGTTCAAAATCGTCCGCGGTCAGCGAGGACAAGAAAACCATTCGGTGAACGGGGGGCTGAATCCAAAGCAGTCTCCTGCCTTACGGGCGAAGCCGGTCGCTGGGCGCCTGAAATGCATTATCAAATTATAGGATGATGGTGACACCCGTTGTTGGCAAGAAAAATTGACAATTCGGCGCATTCGATCGGCATCTCTTGTTCGGCGGTTAGCGAAGTCTGAGCGTCTGTCGGCCAATTACCTGTGATTGCAGGAACCGTGGCGTCGGTCTCTCGCGGTCAGCAAGCGCGTTTCGACCGGGTGCGAGGCATTGGCATTGCATGCCGCGGATTGCCGGCGTGCGCGGAGAAGGCCTGCTCGTGTCGTGCCAGGAGATTTCGAAGGGTCGAAGGGGGATTTCGAAGCGTGCCGCTCCGGCCGGCGGAGATCCTGCGTTTTTGAGCGGAGGTGGTGCGGCGCAGCGACAATCGCATGGGTCAATGATGCTCCCCCATCGAGCGGCGCGGAGACGCCGATAACGCCGAGGGAACACCACGTTCCCGGCCGATTGGGCAAGAGTTGTGCACTCGCACCTATACACTGTGGAGGGCAGACAACTGCGGAATTCGCGGCGGAAATAAGAACAGCGCACTGATTTGCCCGCCAGAATCGCAGTGGTGCACCGGAATTCTCGAGGCACGGCACAAGGAGCCGTCATGCGCCGCATCCTGGTTGTCGATGACGATTCTCATATCCGACTCGCGCCACGCGCGTGGCTCAAGCGATATGTATTCAGGGTTGCGATGGCGGACGGTGGTCCGAATGGTCTCGCCGCGCTCGACGATTTCGCATTCGACCTGATGATCGTCGACATCTTCATGCCGAATATGCACGGCTTTGAATTGATCAGAATATTTCACCAACGCGCGCCAACGGTCCCGCTGATCGCGATTTCCGGCTATGCCTTCTCCGGCGACGAGACGGACAATCCTTCCTGCCTCAAAATGGCGCTCAGCCTCGGCGCGACGCGGTGCCTGCACAAGCCTTTCCGGCCGGCGACGTTGCTTCGCGTAATCGACGAGTGCCTATCGGAAGCCGCGCTCGGCGCCATCGCGAGCGCGCTGTGCGGATCGCAAGATGGAGCGATACGGTTCAACGAGTTGAGGGAGGGAGCGCTTACGGGCTGAACTGCGGTTGTCTTCGCCGGCATGGCGCATGTGACGAACTGCCGGCCCTGGCGTCAAGCCACATAGTGGAAAACGATGGAAAGAAATTCGCCCGCACGACAACCTGGCAGTGACCGAACGATGGAAAGCATATCCAGCCGCTGGGGGCTAACATGACACGGGTTCTCGTTGTCGATGACGATCCTATGGTCTGCGCGGCCATAGAGATCTATCTCGAACGTCACGGCTTCGGCGTGACGATAGCCAATGGCGGAGAAGCCGGACTGCGCGCTCTCGAGGACAGCATCTTCGACCTGATGATTGTCGACATCTTCATGCCGAACATGCGCGGCTTCGAATTGATCAGGATATTCCACGAACGCGCGCCGAGAATTCCGCTGGTCGCGATGTCGGGCTACGCCTTTGCGAACATCGACTCGCCGGCTCCGGACTTCCTGCGAATGGCTCTCGAACTCGGCGCGATGCGATGCGTCCGCAAGCCGTTCACGCCGGTCGCATTGCTGACGATGATCAACGAATGTCTTGCCGAAGGCCGATTGCGGCACGCCGACGCCGTGCCGTCGAGATAACGATCCCGGATACGGCAAGCGCGTTGCTGAGTTCCTGCATGACGCGCGGCCGCAGGCGCTGGTAAGACTCTGTTCACCATAACCACATCGATTGGGCTTTTGCGGCCGGATTATCGCGTTCGGGTATTTCTACGAGGCACCGAATTAACGAACGGGTAGCGAGTAAGGAAGAGGGTGGCACATCGCCCGAATGTGGCGACGTTGCGTCAGTTGTGTTCATCCAGAAGGGTATGAGTCATGTCAGGTATTGTTCTCTCCGCGTCGGTTCGTCAGAACCTCCTCTCGCTGCAAGACACCGCAGCGCTCTTGTCCACCACCCAGAATCGTCTGGCCACCGGTAACAAGGTCAATTCGGCTCTCGACAATCCCACCAACTTCTTCACCGCGCAGGGCCTCAACAACCGTGCGAGCGACATCAACAATCTGCTCGACAGCATCGGTAACGGCGTGCAGGTTTTGCAGGCGGCCAACACCGGCCTGACCTCGCTGCAGAAGCTGGTCGATACCGCCAAGTCGATCGCCAACCAGGTGCTGCAGGCGCCCGCCGGCTATACGGCGAAGTCGACGGTCAGTTCGTCAGCAGCCATCGCCGGCACCGCGGCCAATCTGGTCGACGGCACCGATATCAAGAGCGGCCAGACTCTTACCGTCGCCGCGAGCGGCGAGCTCCCGGCAGTCACCGTCACCTTCGGCGCCACCGAGACGCTCGACCAGCTGAACACCGCGTTGTCGGCCGGCGGCCTGACGGCCAGCCTGGACAGCAGCAACAAGCTCGTCCTCACCACGACCAACGACTATGCCGGGCAAACCATCGGTGCGGTTACCGTCGGTGCAACTCCCGGTTCTACGACGTTCGCAGCCGCAGTCGCGCCGGTTGCCGATGCCGCCTCGCAGGCCATTCGCACCAGCCTGGTGAACCAGTACAACGGCATCATCACGCAGATCACGACGACCTCTCAGGATTCGTCCTTCAACGGCATCAACCTGCTGAATGGCGACAATCTCAAGCTGACCTTCGACGAAACCGGCAAGTCCACGCTCAACATCACCGGCGTCACCTACGACGCGGCCGGCCTCGGCCTTGGTTCGCTGACCACGGGCACGGACTTCCTGGACAACTCTTCGGCCAACGCGGCGCTCACCAAGCTCAGCGCGGCCAGCACCGTGCTCCGCACCGAAGCGTCGGCGTTGGGTGCGAACCTGTCTGTCGTGCAGTTGCGTCAGGACTTCAACAAGAGCCTGATCAACGTGCTGCAGTCCGGTGCGTCCAACCTGACGCTGGCCGAGTCCAACGAGGAAGCGGCCAACAGCCAGGCGCTGTCGACCCGTCAGTCGATCGCGACGTCCGCGCTGGCGCTTGCCAACACCTCGCAGCAGAGCGTGCTGCAGCTGCTGCGCTGATCTTTCCAAAGAGACTATCAAGTAAGGCGGCGGGGGAAACCCCGCCGCTTTTTTTCGTGCGCGGGGTCGGATCAGGCTAGGTTCGGGCCAGACGTCGCGCGCAAGCCTCGGGTAACGAAGTGTTAACCAAACAACTTAAACCGGCATTAACCCTAATTTAAAGGAAACTCGATAGAACCTGCGAAAGGTAAAACTACGGAAGGTTTGTGATATGTCCGGTATTGTTCTCTCGGCGGCGGTTCGCCAGAACCTGCTCTCGCTGCAAGACACCGCCTCGCTCCTGTCCACCACCCAGAACCGGCTGGCTAGCGGCAAGAAGGTCAACACCGCGCTCGACAACCCGACCAACTACTTCACGGCACAGGGCCTCGACAACCGAGCCAGTGACATCAACAATCTGCTCGACGCCATAGGCAACGGCGTGCAGGTCCTGCAGGCTGCCAACACCGGGCTCACGTCGCTGCAGAAGCTGGTCGATACCGCCAAGTCGATCGCCGCCCAGGTCCTGCAGACCACCACCGGCTATACGGTGAAGGCTTCCGCGACCAGCCTGGCGCCGACCGGCGCAGCCCCGTTGGGCGTTGTTGGTACTGCCGCAGACTTGACCGTTGCCGGTACGAACTCGCTCAACGCCAAGACCTTCATATTTACGCCGGCCACTGGCGCCGCCACCACGATCACGCTCGGCACCGGCGCCGGCAACGTCAACTCAATCACTGCTTTCAATACTGCGTTGTCCGCCGCCGGCCTTGGATTGGCGGCAACATTCGCCAGCGACGGCTCCATCACGTTCACGTCCGCCAACGACAATGCAAGCCAGACACTGACAACCGGATCAACCGCCGCCGCGAATAACATTGCGATCAGCGGCACCGATACGGCGACCCTCGTCACTCCGGCCGGCGGCGTCGCGGGCCAGCCACTGGCCGATGCGAACTCGCAGGTTACGCGTGCCAACCTGGTGACCCAGTACAACAACATCATCGCGCAGATCACGACGACGGCGCAGGATGCTTCGTTCAACGGCATCAACCTGCTGTTTGGCGACGACCTGAAGCTGACCTTCAACGAAACCGGCAAGTCCACGCTCAGCATCAGCGGGGTCACCTATGACGCGGCAGGCCTTGGCCTTGCTCCGCTGACCGCGGGTACCAACTTCCTGGACAACAGCTCGGCCAACGCCGTGATCGCGAAAGTAAGCGCTGCTTCGGACCAGTTGCGGTCGGAAGCCTCGGCGCTCGGTTCCAACCTGTCGATCGTGCAGATCCGTCAGGACTTCTCGAAGAACCTGATCAACGTGCTGCAGACCGGCTCGTCCAACCTGACGCTGGCCGAAACCAACGAGGAAGCGGCCAACAGCCAGGCGCTGTCCACCCGGCAGTCGATCGCGGTGTCCGCACTGGCGCTGTCCAACCAGTCGCAGCAGAGCGTGCTGCAGCTCCTGCGCTGAGCCCGGCTTCGAAGACAACGATCCAGGCGGCGGGGAAAACCCCGCCGCACCCCTCGATTCCAAATCCCTGAACACCGGATGGCGGCGTGCGCGCCGCGCATCCGTACGAACGATGTTCTCAAGACGTCGTGGACGGTCGTTCTTGCGCGAGTAGGACACCATCCGCGCCGAAACGGCCGCCTGACGCCGATCAGCGCTTGCTTTCAAGCATTTTGCAAACGGCCGGCACACGCCGGCGTGACGCGATCTTGCTGCCGATCATCATCTTCCATTGGGCTTCGACCCCAGCGATCGACAAACGTCGCTTCGCGAGGCCGCAGCGTTCGGCAGCAGACTTTCTCCTTCTCCGTATTAGCACGGACAGCGAAATTAACGAGGCCGTGAAGTCCTGAAGGTTATGGCTGGAAGGCGACCGTTACATGAATTTGGAAGGCGTGCTCAGATGGATGATTTGTTGCGGGAATTTCTCACCGAGACCAGCGAAAGCCTGGATACGGTCGACAATCAGCTGGTGAAGTTCGAGCAGGATCCGAGCGACGCCAAGATTTTGGATAACATCTTTCGGCTGGTTCACACCATCAAGGGCACCTGCGGCTTCCTCGGCCTGCCGCGGCTGGAAGCGCTGGCGCATGCCGGCGAGACATTGATGGGCAAATTCCGCGACGGCATGCCGGTGACCGCCGGCGCCGTGACGCTGATCCTGTCCTCGATCGACCGCATCAAGGAAATCCTGGCCGGACTGGAAGCGACCGAGAACGAGCCCGCAGGCACCGACGAAGACCTGATCGAGCAACTGCATGAGATGGCCGAAGGCGGCGCCCATGCCGCGTCAGCCGCGGTCGAAGCCGTACCCGTTGCAGCCCCCGCGCCGGTCGTCGCCGCGCCGCCGGTGCAGCCCGCGATGACGGAAGGCCATTTGGTGGAGCAGGTGCTGGAGCGTCCGCTGCGCCCGGGCGAAGTCTCGCTCGACGATCTCGAACGCGCCTTCCGCGAAACCGCCATCGAAGTCGCACCCGCGCCGCAAGCCGCGCCTGTTGCGGTCGCTTCCGCTCCGACGCCGAAGCAGGAGGTTGCCCCCGCCGCCGCCGAGCCCGCGGCCGCATCGAAAGAGAAGAAGCCGGCCGCCAGGAAGGCCGCCGTCGCCGACGGCGACGTCCAGGAAGCCGACAAGATCGCCAACCAGTCGATCCGCGTCAACGTCGACACGCTCGAACATCTGATGACCATGGTCTCCGAACTGGTGCTGACCCGCAACCAGCTGCTGGAGATCTCCCGCCGCAACGAGGACACCGAGTTCAAGGTGCCGCTGCAGCGGCTCTCCAACGTCACCGCCGAGCTGCAGGAAGGCGTCATGAAGACGCGGATGCAGCCGATCGGCAATGCCTGGCAAAAGCTGCCCCGGATCGTCCGCGACCTAAGCGGCGAACTCGGCAAGCAGATCGAACTGGAGATGCACGGCGCCGACACCGAACTCGACCGCCAGGTGCTCGACCTGATCAAGGATCCGCTCACCCATATGGTGCGCAACTCCGCCGACCACGGTCTGGAGACCCCGGCCGAGCGCTCGGCGGCGGGTAAACCCGAGCAGGGCACCATTCGCCTCTCCGCCTATCACGAGGGCGGCCACATCATCATCTGCATCGCCGACAATGGCCGCGGGCTCAACACCGAGCGGATCAAGGCCAAGGCCGTCCAGAACGGTCTCGTCAGCGAGGCTGAACTCGAGAAGATGACGGAAGCCCAGATCCACAAGTTCATCTTCGCGCCGGGCTTCTCCACCGCCGCCGCCATCACCAGCGTGTCCGGCCGCGGCGTCGGCATGGACGTGGTGCGGACCAATATCGACCAGATCGGCGGCACCATCGACGTCAAGTCGGTGGCCGGCGAGGGCTCCAGCGTCACCATCAAGATCCCGCTGACCTTGGCCATCGTCTCCGCCCTGATCGTGGAAGCCGCCGGCGACCGCTTTGCGATCCCGCAATTGTCGGTGGTCGAGCTGGTGCGCGCCCGCGCCAATTCCGAACACCGCATCGAGCGCATCAAGGACACCGCGGTTTTAAGGCTGCGCAACAAGCTGTTGCCGCTGATGCACCTGAAGAAGCTCCTGAAGATCGACGACGGCACCTCCTCCGATCCCGAGAACGGTTTTATCGTGGTCACCCAGGTCGGCAGTCAAACGTTCGGCATCGTGGTCGACGGCGTGTTCCACACCGAAGAAATCGTGGTCAAGCCGATGTCGACCAAACTGCGGCACATCGACATGTTCTCCGGCAACACCATTTTGGGCGATGGCGCCGTGATCATGATCATCGACCCCAACGGCATTGCCAAGGCGCTCGGCGCCGCCGGTTCGACCGCCCAGGGGATGGCGGACGAGCACGCCGCTTCGCATGCCAATTCCGGCGAACAGCTGACCTCGCTTTTGGTGTTCCGCGCCGGCAATGCCCAGCCCAAGGCGGTGCCGCTCGGCCTCGTCACCCGGCTGGAAGAGATCTCGACCGACAAGATCGAACTCAGTAACGGCCGCTACATGGTGCAATACCGCGAACAGCTGATGCCGCTGGTGCAGATGCACGGGGTCAACGTCCAGACCTCGGGCTCGCAGCCGATCCTGGTGTTCGCCGACGACGGCCGCTCGATGGGCCTTGTGGTCGACGAGATCATCGACATCGTCGAGGAACGGCTGCACATCGAGGTCGCCGGTTCCGAGGCCGGCATTTTGGGTTCTGCCGTGATCAAGGGCCAGGCCACCGAAGTGATCGACGTCGGCCACTTCCTCCCGATGGCATTTGCCGACTGGTTCTCGCGCAAGGAGATGCGCCCGGCCGCGAGCGCGCAATCGGTGCTGCTGGTCGACGACTTCAGCCTTCTTCCGCAACATGCTGGCGCCGGTGCTCAAGGCCGCCGGCTACCGGGTGCGGGTTGCCCCCAATGCGCAGGAGGGCCTCTCGGCGCTGCGTTCGGGACAGGCCTTCGACGTGGTGCTGACCGACATCGAGATGCCCGACATGAACGGGTTCGAGTTTGCGGAAGTTATCCGCGCCGACCAGCACTTGAGCACGATGCCGATCATCGCGCTGTCCTCGATGGTGTCGCCGGCGGCGATCGAACGCGGGCGGCAGGCCGGCTTCCACGATTACGTCGCCAAGTTCGACCGTCCCGGCCTGATCGCGGCGCTGAAGGAACAGACCGCCGAGACCCGGCACGCGGCATAAGCTCGGGCATAAGGAAGCAAGTGATGACAACCAAGACCGATACCATCGAGGGCACGGTGGCCGAATACGTCACCGCCGTGATCGGTGGGCAGCTGTTCGGCCTGCCGATCTCACGGGTGCAGGACGTGTTCATGCCGGAGCGGCTGACGCGGGTGCCGCTGTCGTCGGCCGAGATTGCCGGCGTGCTCAACCTGCGCGGCCGCATCGTCACCGTGGTCGACATGCGCGCGCGGCTGGGGCTGCCCAGGAACGACGACGGCAAGCCGCCGATGGCGGTCGGCGTCGATCTGCGCGGCGAATCCTACGGATTGCTGATCGATCAGATCGGCGAGGTTCTCAAACTCTCCGACGACAGCCGCGAGGAAAACCCCGTCAACCTCGATCCCCGCATGGCCAAACTCGCCGGCGGTGTCCACCGGCTCGACGGCCAGCTGATGGTCGTCCTCGATGTCGATCGCGTCCTCGAAATCGTGCCCAAGACCGCGCTCGCAGCATAAATCCGATTGGCATCCGCCGCCCGCAAAACAACAAAACAAGGAGCCTCGAAATGAAGACGTGCCTCGTTGTCGATGATTCCAGCATAGTACGAAAAATCGCGCGCCGTATCCTGGAAGGGCTTAATTTTCAGGTCATCGAAGCCGAAGACGGCGTGGACGCCCTGGTCGTCTGCAAACGCGGCATGCCCGAAGCGGTGCTGCTCGACTGGAACATGCCGGTGATGGACGGCTACCACTTCCTTCAGCATCTGCGTCGCATGCCCGGCGGCGATGTGCCGAGGGTCGTGTTCTGCACCACCGAGAACGGCATCGACCATATCGAGCGCGCGATCGGCGGTGGTGCCAACGAATACATCATGAAGCCGTTCGACAAGGATATCATCGTCGCCAAATTCCAGGAAGTCGGCCTGATCGAATTGGCAGAACCGGCCACCGTCTAGAATCCTGTCCGCTTGCCCCTGAGAGGCCCCCCGTGAACCCGCCCGACTATGAGTACCTGCGTAAGCTCCTGAAGGATAATTCCGGTCTCGACCTGTCCGCAGACAAGCAATATCTGATCGAAAGCCGCCTGCTTCCGCTGTCGCGCAAATGCGGACTGCCGGGCATCAGCGAACTCGTGCAGAAAATGAAAGGCGGCTCGGCTTCCATCATCGCCCAGGTGGTCGAAGCCATGACCACCAACGAGACCTTCTTTTTTCGCGACAAGATTCCGTTCGATCATTTCCGTGATTTGATCATGCCCGAGATCCTGAAGGCAAGGGCGGCTCGCAAGAACATCCGGATCTGGTGCGCTGCCGGTGGCGAAAAAGCCGCGCGGTTCGTCAAAGCAGGACCAACTGACGGCCTGAGGCCATCGCGCCGATCCGCTAACCCTAACGGGCTTTCCCGGTCACCTCGCGATCGCCGCCGTCTCGCACGCAGCAGCAGCCCCCGTCACCAGATGGCGATAGTGCGCGATTGGTTGCGGCCGGCCGATCAGATAGCCCTGAATTTCAGATCCTTCCCTGGCAACAAAGGCCCACTGGTCCTCGGTCTCCACGCCTTCGGCGATCACGGGCAATGCAAGCGCACGGCCGAGCCCCAGAATGGCGTGGATGATCGCCGTAGACGTCGTTGATATCCTTGAATTGATCGAGGTCGACGCAAAGCACCGCAAATTCCCCATGGCTGGCCGATGCGTTCTCGAAGATCTTTGCGATGTGTTCGTTGAACGCTGCGCGGTTGGGCAAACCGGTGAGCTGGTCGTGGTATGCCAAATGCGCGATCCGCGCCTCGTTCTGGGTGCGTTCGGTGATGTCCTCGTGGGTGGAGACCCAGCTGCCGTTCTGCGTCGGCCGGTATGAAACATTTATGACCCGGCCGTCGGCCAGCTCCGCGACCAGGCTGTCGGGCCGGCGCGTCGTGATCGCGGTCTGCAACTTCGAATTGTACTGTCCGAGGTCGCGATAGGCGGTTCCCGCCGCCTTGCGCGCCTCGAGCATTTCCTCGAGCGTGCATCCGACGAACAACCGGCCCGGCGCGATCCTGTACATTTTGACGTAGCGGTCGTTCCAGAGCAGCAGGCGGTCATCCGGCCCGAACATGCACAGCCCGTGGCTCATATTATTGAGCGCGGCGTCCAGTTTCTCCATCATCATGGCGGCCGCGTGCGGCCGGGGGAAGTCCGGACACCGGCCAGCGATCGCAACAGCGGCTTGAGGGCAACAGAAACCTTGTGGCGGATCGACATCGTAAGCTCCTGCGGCACGGCGCCCTGACGGCGCCGTTGTCCGCTTACGCACGGACTACCGAAAGCGCCGACGGCCTTCCGGCGAACGCTTCCACGGTGTGTACCGGCGTCCCGGAATCCAGCAGGAAATGAAGGGTCATGCCAAGGCTTGCGTCGCAGGCCTTCAAGGCCGCGCTCGCCTTCGCGTAGCGAGGCGTCACGTCGTCCAGGAGGATGACGTTGGCGGCCGCGTCGTGATTACAGGGGGAGGCTTCGCCGGCGACCGCCGATTCGATCAGCCTCAGGCTCGCCTGGACATGCCCGAGCAGCGAGACGAGGTCCGACACGACCAAGCGGTAGGCGTCATTTAGATTGTCGGGCTGCATTTCGTTGCCGTCGCCTGCTGCGTTCTGCATAGGTGCACTCCTCACTCTAACTTTTTAGGTGTGCGGTGCTACTTGTGCGTTGAGCCATCGTCCCGTACAAATACGGTGCACTCTGATCCGGTTGTTGCGTTAAGTATCTTGATTCGCGTGCGCGTCACGTTTCACCACTCACGGACGATGACAGATGGCTGAAAAGCCCGGCTCCCGCGGGGAGATTTTTGTAGTCGACGACGATCCCGCCGTTCGCGACACGCTTTCGATGGTGCTGTCGGCTGGCGGCTACGATGTCATCTGCTTTGCGGACGGTGCCGCATTGCTCGCGGTGGCAAGGACGCGGACGCCGTCTTGCATCCTGCTCGATGTCCATATTCCCGGAAAGTCCGGCCTCGACGTTCTGAGAGAGCTTCACGGCGAGGACTATCCCGCGCCGATCTTCATGATCTCCGGTCAGGGCGACATCACCATGGCGGTCAGCGCCATCAAGAACGGCGCGCTGGATTTTATTGAAAAGCCGTTTCGCGGCAGCGAGATCGTCAACCGGCTCACCGAGGCGATCGAGGCCTATGCGCGGCGGCAGGCGCAGGACTCCGCGTCCCGGATCGCGTCGCTGCATTTTCCCGGACGTGAACCGCTGACGCGGCGCGAGCGTGAGGTGCTGGAACAGTTCACCGCCGGCGCTTCCAACAAGGAAGCCGGACGCCAGCTTGGCATCAGCCCGCGCACGATCGAGGATCACCGCGCCAACATCATGAAAAAGCTGGGGGCGCGCAATGCCGCCGATCTGGTCCGGATCGTGATGACCAGTTCGCGCCAAGCCTGATTTCACAGGCCTGAGATTTTACAAGCCTGATTTCACAAGCCTGACGCTCCACCGTCATGCCCCGCTTCAAGCGGGGCATCCAGTAATCCGTGTCGCCGGTTGTTCGCCCAAACGCGCGATGCGGAGTACTGCATCGCTCGAAACGAGACGCGCTTCGCGCTTTTGCCGGTCGACGCGCTCAGCTGGCGAGCGCCTTCCGGATCATGATGGCCATATCCGATTTGCGATAGGGCTTGGCGAGCAGCAGCACACCCTCGTCGAGCCGGCCGTGATGGATGATCGCGTTTTCCGTATAGCCGGAGGTAAATAATACCTTCAACGCGGGCCTGACCTTCGACATCTCGTCGGCGAGCTGGCGGCCATTGAGGCCGGGCATGATGACGTCGGTGAAGAGCAGATCGAATTCATGACCGCCGTTGACGATGGCCAGGGCCTCCGCCGCATTCGCCGCGTCGAGCGTGACATAGCCGAGCGAATGCAGTTGCGTGAGCACATACTCCCGCACCAGCCTGTCGTCTTCAACGACAAGGATGGTTTCGTGTCCTCCCACCACCGCTGGTGCCGGCGCCGTCTCGACCGGGACCGCCGTGCTGGTGGCCGGCGGCAGATACATCTTGACGGTGGTTCCGTGGTCCTCCTCGCTGTAAATCTTGATGTGGCCCGCCGACTGCTTGATGAAGCCGTAGACCATGCTCAGGCCGAGGCCGGTGCCTTTGCCGGGACCTTTTGACGTGAAGGACGGATTGAACACCTTGTCGAGGATCGCTGCCGGTATGCCGCTTCCGGTGTCGCTGACCGCGATCATGGCATAGGGCCCCGGCCGAACGTCGCCGTGCGACCTCGTGTAGTTCTCGTCGAGCACGACCCCGCCGGTCTCGATGATCAGCTTGCCGCCACCGGGCATGGCGTCGCGGGCGTTGAGGGCGAGATTGAGGATCGCGGTGGCAAGCTGATTGGGATCGACGATCGCCAGGCAGGCTTCGTCCTCGAATATCGATTCGATCTCGACATGCTCGCCGAGCGTTCGCTGCAGCAGCTTCGCGGTCTCGATGATCAGCGTGTTGACGTCGGTTTCCCTCGGCTCGAGCGGCTGCCTGCGGGCGAACGCCAGCAGGTGCTGAGTGAGGTCCGCGCCGCGCGTCGCGGCTTCGTCGATCATCCGGGTGATGGCGGCGAGTTGCGGCTCGCTCTTGACGGCATCGGCCAGGATCTCGATCGTCCCGGTGATGACGGTAAGGATATTGTTGAAATCATGCGCGATGCCGCCGGTGAGCTGGCCGACGGCTTCCATCTTTTCGGATTGCCTGATCCGGTCCTCGGCGGCGATCTTGTCGGTGAGATCGCGGATGAATGAATTGAACAGGATGCCTTCGCGGCGCTGCAACGAAGTGACGCTCAGCGCCGCCTTGAATTCTCTTCCATCGCGCCGCCTGGCCAGAATTTCGCGGCGGTGCCCGAGTATCTGGTCTCGCCCGGATTCCAGATAGCGCGGCAAGGCGGCCTTGAAATAGGCGTGGTCCTCCCCCGCAATGATCAGGTCGATCAGGTTCTTGCCGAGGGCTTCCTCGCGGGACCACCCGAACATCGCTTCCGCCTGCGAATTCCAGTCCACGATGCTGTTGTTCTCGTCGTTCTGGACGAAGGCATCGAGCGCGGTATTGACGATGCCGCGCGCCAGCTGCTCGCTTTCTCGCAACGTTTCCTGCGCCAGCCGGCTTTCGGTCATGTCGCGGCCGACGAAGAAGTATCGCTTCACCGGCTCGGACCAGACGCCGAGCCAGGACAGCCACACCTTCGGCCCGTCCTTGTGCACACCCCGTGTGTCCGCAAGCTTCGGGCGCTCCCCGCGCCGCAGGGCGCGCATCTCCTCGCGCGAGTTCTCCAGATGGTCGGGATGGACGAAGTCGTTGCCGCTGCGGCCGATCATTTCACCGGGCGGATAGCCCAATATGGTTTCGCAGCTCGGGCTGATCTGAACCAGGGATCCCCTTGAATCCATCACCATGATCAGGTCCTGCGACGTTTCGAAAATACGCCGCAGTTCCTCGGCCTGCTGCCGCAGCGTCTGCTGGGTCCGGTTTTGTTCGGTGATGTCGCGGATGAAGCAGTTGAACACGAAGGCATCGCGTGTCCTCAGCGCGGTGATGCTCAACTCCGCGGTCAATTCGGTCCCGTCGCGCCGTTTGATCTGGATTTCGCGGCGCGGCCGCTGGACCTGGTCCTGCCCGGAACGCAGAAATTCTCCCAGCAGGGCCTGGAGCGGCATCGGCCCGTCCCGGATTTCCATCAATTCGAATACGTTCTTGCCCAGCACCGCCTCGCGCGGCAACGCGAACATCGCTTCGGCTTGCGGATTCCAGTCGCGGATGATGCCGTGGTGATCGGCCTGGACAAAGGCGTCGATCGCGCTGTTGATGATGCCGCGCGCCAGTTGTTCGCTCTCGCGCAAGGTTTCCTGCGCCTGCTGGGTTTCGGTCATGTCGCGGCCGATATAGAAGAATCGCCTGACCGGCTCGGACCACACTCCCATCCAGGACAGTGTAACGATTTTCCCGTCCTTGTGGACGCAACGCGAGCTGAAGTTCCGCGTCCGTTGCCCGCGCCGTTCCGCGCGGACTTCCTCGTTGGACCTCGGGATGTCATCGGCATAGGCGAATTCAAGCGCGCTGCGACCGACCATTTCCTGCGGCAAGTACCCCAGGATGGATTGAGAACTCGGGCTTACCTGAACCAGCACGCCCCTGGAATCCGTCACCAGGATCAGATCCTGGGAGGTCTCGAAGATCCGGCGGCGTTCTTCGGCCTGTTGCCGCACGCCAGTCTGGTTTGGTTGCTGTCGGTAATGTCGCGGGCGACCTTCGATATGCCGATGGTCGCCCCCGAAGGGGCCTTGATCGGGGATATGCTGAGCGAGACCTCGACCAGACTGCCGTCCTTTCGCAAACGTACCGTCTCGTTGTGCTCGATGCTTTCGCCCCAGCCGATCCGGCGCACGGTATCTTCCACCTCCGATAACCGGTCGGCAGGGATGATGAGGCTGATATTTTTGCCCGTCGCTTCCGCCGCGGTGTAGCCGAACAGACGTTCCGCGGCCGAGTTCCAGCCGGTGATGGTGCAGTCGAGCGACATCGTAATGATGGCGTCGTTGGATGATTCGACCGCGGCGCTGAAAAGGCGCTCGCGCTCCGCATGGTGGTCGCGTGCCGCGACCGTGCGGCGATGCTCCTGAACTTCGCGTTCGAGTGCGACGGTTTTGGCGTTCGCTTCCTCCATCACGTGGGCGAAGGCACGTGCGAGCACGCCGGTCTCGCCGCTCGCGGTGACGGGAATGGCGGCGATGCCATCCCGGGGAGCGCTTTCGACGGCCCGGGTCAGTTCGACGATCGGGCGGGTCAGCGACCGCGCGATCAATAGCGCCAGCGCCGCGGCGCAGAGCACCGCGATCAGCCCGACCAGTATCGAACTGTTCCGGATCGTAGCCGCCGGGGCCATGAAGGCGGCGTTCGGCACCGCCTCGATGACCGCGACCCATTCGTGACCGGACAGGACGGCGGCCTCGAACGCCACGGCGCCCGGCGGTCCATCGGGTATGATGCGGGCAAAACCCCGTGCCGCGCCCAGCGACTCCGCCAAATACGGCATGTCGCGCCGCCAGTCGGTCGGCGCGCCCCGTTGCGAGCCGAATTCGCGCGCGCGGTCGGGATGGACCAAATAATTGCCCCGGCCGTCGACCACATAGACTTTTTCGCCCGGCCGTACCGACGACCGGACGCGGTCGAGCGCCGGACGCATGTCGGCATTGACGATGACGATCCCGAACGGCTTGCCGTCAGGCGTCAGAACCGGCTTGGCGATCCGCAGGATCGCGACCTGCGGCGTTTCGATGAGGCCGTTCTCTTCGTTCAAACTGACCGGCGAGTATATTCCATTCGCGGCCAACTTGATGGTGTCCTGGAAATAGGCCGCGTCACCGACCCGCTTCAGTTCCGCTTCCGGAACGATGCGTACCGCGCCGTCAGGTCCGGAGCGGTCGACGCGAACGATTTCCCTGTGACCGTCCGCGACTCCGATGAGGCGGAGCGAAAGGGCCGGCTTGAGTGCCATCTGGGCGGCCAGCCGGCCCGCCAGCCGCTCGCGCCAGACCACCTCGCTGGTTTGATCGACCGGATCGATCCCGTCATTGAGATGCGCGCGCATCACACCGGCGACCGCCGCCAGGCCTTGAAAGGTCGCGATGTCGCCGGGGCCGCTGCGAACGTGGGAATCCAGTTCCTCCGCGACGAAATGCGAATGCGTCTCGATCCGATCCAGTACGCGCGGCAGCAGCGCCTGTTCCAGGTTGCGATAGCTCAGCCATCCGACCGCGGAAACCGCGATCGCGACCAACGCAATCATCGCGATGGCAAGCCTGGTTGTGAGCGTCATTTTGGCTGTGGCGGCCCCCCGTATCGTCGCGGGCAAAGAGTTCGGACGCAACGGAACAATGCTATTTCGCATTAGGGGCCGGAAGCAACACCACTGGCGGCCCGGGACGATGCCGACAGACGCTTGGCCGCTTCAAGGCACCCCGTCACGGGCGCCAGCAGCTCCGTCGATTTGAAAGGCTTTTGCAACTGCGAGACAGCCCCGAGCTTCATCGCCATGGTCAGGAAATCCGGGCCGGAATCCGAGGGCATCGGCCGGCCGGAGATCACGACGATCGGCGTGAGCGGATTTTGCTGATGCACCAGCCGCATCGTCTCGAACCCGTCCATTCCCGGCATGAAAATGTCGAGAAACAGCAGGTCGAAATCGCCGGCTCGGAATTGCGCCAGGCCGTTGCGGCCATCGCGCTGTGCCCCGCGCGCTCGAGCAACAGGCGGATGGTCAGTTGCACGGCGCTGTCATCGTCCACAATCAGGATATTCGCCAACTCAGCCTTCTCCCAGCCTGGAATCACTCATCGGTAGTTTGCAGGTTTTCCTGAATCTCCCTTCGCGTGCAACCGGTTCGTGCCGCGGACGTTCCGCCGCGACGGTCAAAACGCCGTGTCATATGCATGATGGCGGGCAGACATGATCGCAATCGTGCTGCGGCAAATCGCAACATGGCGAGGTATCCCGCGCCAGCGGCACGGGCTCAGCCTTCGCGGGCACGCATTCAATCGCTGAGATATTCCGGATGGCGGGCGCGAATTTGCGCGAGTTCGCTGAGTGTGCCCGACAGATGGGTCCGCAGATGCTTCTGCGCTTCTTCGGGCTCGCCGGCGTCGATCGCCTTGGCGATGAGCTTGTGATGCCGCACGATATCCTGAGCCTTGCCGGGCGACGGCAAATGCAGCCGGCGCAGCCGATCGATGTGCCCGCTGCGGCTCTTCACCAGCGCCCAGATGTCCTGCTTGTCGGCGGCCGCATAGAGCTGGGCATGAAACTCGTTGTCGGCGGCCATGAATTTTTCAAAGTCGCCGGCCTTGGCGAATTGTTGCTGCAGCGCAATCGTCCGGTTGAGATCGGCGGCAACCGCGGCATCCCGGCCAATGGCGAGCCCGCGCACGATTTCCAGCTCGACGGCCTGCCGCAGGAAATGCGCCTGCTGCGCCAGCCGCACATCGACCCGGCTGACCACCGTGGCGTATTGCGGGAACACGTCGACCAGGCCCTCTTCCTCGAGCCGCATCAGGGCATCGCGGATCGGCGTCGAGCTGACTCCGAACTGTTCCGCCAGCGCAGCGCGCGACAGCGGCGATCCCGGCGGCAATTCGAGCGAAATGATCATCCCGCGCAGGCGCTCGAAGACCTGCGGCGCGGCCTGGCGGTCGCGGTCGAGCCGCCCCAGCGAGCGCTGGGCGGTGCGGCGGGAAACGACGCGCGGTAGGTCCATCAAACAGCCGTCGGATCGAAAGGGACTTGCATCAAATACACTAATGCATTAGTGCATCTCCGAAACCTCAAGTCAACAGGTTCCATCGCCGGAGGAAGCCCAATGAACAGGATGATGTGGCGCAGTTGCGCAGGCGCCATCGCAGCCCTCGGTCTCGTGCTGCAGGCTTTGCCGGCATCGGCGCAGCAGAAGACCGAGATCTCGCTGTCGCGGCAGCCCGGCATCTTCTACATGCCGAGCCACATCATGGAGAAGCAGAAGCTGATCGAGAAGCATGCCGCTGCACTCGGTTTGCCCGGCATCACCACCAAATGGGTCACCTTCTCCGGCGGCGGCGCGCAGACCGATGCCCTGTTGGCCGGCGGCGTCGACATCCTCAACACCGGCACCGGCAATTTGCTGCTGCTGTGGGACCGCACCCGCGGCGGCGTCAAGGGCATCGTCGCGACATCCGCGCAACCGATGACGCTGATCAGCCGCGACGCCAACATCAAGTCGATCAAGGATTTTGGGCCCGGCGACAAGATCGCGGTGCCGACGGTGAAAATCTCGACGCAGGCGATCGTGCTGCAGATCGCGGCTTCCGAGGCGTTCGGCGCCGACCAATGGTCGAAGCTCGATGCCAACACCGTGCAGCTCGGCCATCCCGACGCCTATGCGGCGCTGTCCAACCCGAAGCACGAGGTCCATAATCACTTCTCGATTCCGCCGTTCACGTTCCTCGAGATGAAGAACGTGCCCGGCGCGCATGTGGTGCTCAACTCGCCCGACGTGATGGGCGGGCCGCTGAGCCAGGCGCAGTTCTTCACCACGACCAAATTCGCCGACGCCAATCCGAAGATCATCCAGGCGGTGCGCGACGCCACCAAGGAGGCGCAGGACCTGATCCGCAGCGACACCAAAACCGCGGTCGATATCTACAAGGAAATCACCGGCGACAAGACCAGCGTCGAGGATTTGCTGGCCTGGCTCAAGGAGCCCGGCATGATGGAATGGAATCTCGAGCCGCAGGGCACGATGAAGTTCGCCACCCATCTGTTCAAGACCGGGACGCTGAAAACCCAGCCCAAGGCATGGACGGATTACTATCTGCCGATCGCGCATGATCTGAAAGGCAGCTAAAGCAGATGGCGCCGCTTCTCGATGTCCGTGACGTAACCCTGCGCTACAAGACGTCCAGCGCCGTCGTGACCGCGACCGAGCGGGTCTCGTTCTCGGTCGATCGATCCGACCGTTTCGTGCTGCTCGGTCCCTCCGGCTGCGGCAAGTCGACCTTGTTGAAGACGGTCGGCGGCTATATGACGCCGAGCGAGGGCAAGATGCGGATCTCGGGCCGCGAGATCACGGAGCCCGGCGCCGACCGGATGATGATCTTTCAGGAGTTCGACCAGCTGCTGCCGTGGAAGTCGGTGCTGGAAAACGTGATGTTTCCGCTGCTGATGACGCGGCGGCTGCCGCGCAAGGAAGCCGAAGCCCGCGCCCGCGCCTATATCGAGAAAGTCAGCCTCACCCGCGTCGTCGATGCGTATCCGCACACGCTGTCGGGCGGCATGAAGCAGCGCGTCGCGATCGCGCGCGGCATGGCGATGGAGCCGGATATTTTGCTGATGGACGAGCCGTTCGCAGCACTTGATGCGCTGACGCGACGGACCTGCCAGGACGAATTGCTGCAGCTCTGGGCCGAAACCAAATTCACGGTCTTGTTCGTCACCCATTCGATCGCCGAAGCGATCAAGATCGGCAACCGGATTCTGCTGCTGTCGCCGCATCCCGGCCGGGTCAAGGCCGAGGTCGTCGACGTCGATCAGGTCTCGGGCGAGGACGGCAGCGCCGCCCGGCTCGAAAAGCAGATCCACGATCTACTGTTTGCAGATACGGCGACCGCACATTAGGGAGCACGCGATGGGCGAAGCGAGAATTCTGCTGCGCGACGACGCTGTCGCTGCCGCCGTCCCGGCGGAGGTCGAGCGCAAGCTGACCGTGCTGGAACTGGTGTGGAACGACGGCTTTGTCCGCAAGGCCGTGATCATCATCTTTCTCGCCGCGGTGTGGGAAGCCTATGGCACCTTCTTCGATAATCCGCTGCTGTTTCCGACCTTCCACGACACCATCATCACCATGTTCGACAAGGTGCGTGACGGCACCATTCCGCTCAGGGCATGGGCGTCGCTGAAAGTGCTGTTCATGGGCTACGGCGCCGGCATCGTGCTTGCCGCCATCTTCACCATTCTGGCGATCTCGACCCGGATCGGCACGGACTTCCTCGAAACCGTCACCGCGATGTTCAACCCGCTGCCGGCGATCGCGCTGCTGCCGCTGGCCTTGATCTGGTTCGGTCTCGGCAATGGCAGTCTGGTGTTCGTGCTGATCCATTCGGTGCTGTGGCCGGTCGCGCTCAACACCCATTCCGGCTTCAAGAGCGTATCGAATACGCTGCGCATGGTCGGCCGCAATTACGGCCTGCGCGGGTTGCCCTATGTCGCGCGCATCCTGATCCCGGCCGCGTTCGGTTCGATCCTCACGGGTCTCAAGATCGGCTGGGCGTTTGCATGGCGCACGCTGATCGCCGCCGAGCTGGTGTTCGGCGTCTCGTCGGGGCAGGGCGGGCTCGGCTGGTTCATCTTCGAGAACCGCAACCTGCTGGACATTCCTGCCGTGTTCGCGGGCTTGTTGACCGTGATCGTGATCGGCCTGATCGTGGAAAACCTGATCTTCCGCACCATCGAGCGCAACACCGTCCAGAAATGGGGCACCCAGTCATGAGCGACAAAAACAAGACCCCGGAGCAACTCCGCAGCGCGCGCTGGTTCGCGCCCGACGATCTCCGCGCCTTCGGCCACCGCTCGCGTACCATGCAGATGGGCTACGCGCCGGAGGAGTGGAAGGGCCGTCCCGTGATCGCGATCCTCAATACCTGGTCGGACGTGCAGCCCTGCCACATGCACTTCAAGTCCAGGGTAGACGACGTCAAGCGCGGCATCCTGATGGCCGGCGGCTTTCCGGTGGAATTGCCGGCGCTGTCGCTGTCGGAATTGCTGCAGAAGCCGACCACCATGCTCTATCGCAATCTGCTGGCAATGGACGCCGAGGAATTGTTGCGCGGCCATCCCGTCGATGGCGTGGTGCTGATGGGCGGCTGCGACAAGACCACGCCGGGCCTCTTGCTTGGCGCCACCAGCATGAACCTGCCGACGATCTATCTGCCGGCAGGGCCGATGCTGCGCGGCAACTGGAAGGGCAAGACGCTGGGCTCGGGCTCGGATGCCTGGAAATACTGGGACGAGCGCCGCGCCGGAAAGATCTCCGACAAGGACTGGGTCGACGTCGAGGCCGGTATCGCCCGCAGCTACGGTACCTGCATGACCATGGGCACCGCATCGACCATGACCGCGATCGCCGAATTGATCGGCATGACACTGCCGGGCGCGTCGTCGATTCCGGCGGCGGATGCCGGCCATATCCGCATGAGTTCGGAATGCGGCCGGCGCATTGTCGAGATGGTGTGGGAGGATCTGACCCCGCAAAAAATCCAGAGCCGCCAGGCGTTCGAGAACGCGATCATCGTGGCGATGGCGATGGGCTGCTCGACCAACGCGATCATCCATCTGATCGCGCAGGCGCGCCGCGCCGGGCAGGACATTGGGCTCGATGATTTCGAGATCGCGAGCCGCAAGGTGCCTGTCATCGCCAATGTGCGGCCGAGCGGCGATACCTATCTGATGGAGGATTTTTTCTATGCCGGCGGATTGCCGGCGTTGATGAGCCGGATCAAGCCGCATCTGCATCTCGACGTGATGACCGTGACCGGCAAGACTCTCGGCGAAAACATCGCGCGCGCCGAAGTCTATAATGACGACGTGATCCGCACTGTCGACAATCCGATCTACAAGGAGGGCGCGCTTGCCGTGCTCAGGGGCAATCTCGCGCCGGATGGCTGCGTGATCAAACCCTCAGCCTGCGAGCCGCGTTTCCTAAAGCACACCGGGCAGGCCCTGGTGTTCGACGATTATCCCGCGATGAAGAAGGCGATCGACGATCCCGATCTCAACGTCACCGCCGACCACGTGCTGATCCTGCGCAATGCCGGTCCGCAGGGCGGCCCGGGCATGCCGGAATGGGGCATGTTGCCGATCCCCACAAAACTCGTGAAGCAGGGCGTGCGCGACATGGTGCGGCTGTCGGACGCGCGGATGAGCGGCACCAGCTATGGCGCCTGCATCCTGCATGTCTCGCCGGAATCCTATATCGGCGGCCCGCTGGCGCTGGTGCGCAACGGCGACCGCATCACGCTCGATGTCGCCGCCCGTACCATCAACCTCGATGTGTCGGAGGCGGAACTGGCAAAACGCCGCGCCGAATGGAAGCAGCCGGAACGCCGCTTCGAGCGCGGCTATGGCTGGATGTTCACCCGGCACATCAAACAGGCCAATGAAGGCTGCGACTTCGATTTCCTCGAGACCGGTTTTGGTGCGCCGGTCGGGGAGCCCTCGATTTATTAACTCAACCCGTCATTCCGGGACGCGCCTCTTGGCGCGGGCCCGGAATCCATAACCACGATCGTGCGTATGGATTCCGGGCCTGCGCCTCGGGCGCATCCCGGAATGACGATTAGACAGGATGATGCACATGTCAAAACTCAGCGACGCGACCCGCAACAAACTGAAAACCGTTTCCACCGCAACCGTGGCCACCGCTTTGTTCAAGCGTGGCCTTCGCATCCAGATGATCCAGGATGTGCATCCGCTCGGCCCGAACCAGCCGACCCTGGTCGGCGAGGCCTTTACGCTGCGTTACATGCCCGCGCGCGAGGACCTCAACAAGATCGACGTCTTTCGTGACCGCGCCCATCCGCAGCGCAAGGCCATTGAAGACTGCCCGCCCGGTGCGGTGCTTGTCATGGATAGCCGCAAGGACGCCCGCGCCGCGTCAGCCGGCGCCATCCTGGTGACGCGGCTGATGAAGCGCGGCTGCGCCGGTGTCATCACCGATGGCGGCTTTCGCGATTTCGCCGAAATCGCCAACCTTGGTTTTCCCGCCTATCACCACCGCCCGAGTGCGCCGACCAATCTGACGCTGCATCAGGCGATCGAGATCAATGTCCCGATCGGCTGCGGCGACGCACCGGTATTTCCCGGCGACGTGATTTTGGGCGACAGCGACGGTGTGATCGTGATCCCCGCCCATCTCGCTGATGAGATCGCCGACGAGACCGTCGAGATGACCGCTTTCGAGGATTTCGTCACCGAGCAAGTGCAGGGCGGCCGCTCGATCCTCGGCCTCTATCCCGCGACCGATCCGCAGACGCTGGTTGATTTTGCCGAGTGGCGGAAGAAGAACGGACGGTAGTTTCTCGCTTACCTCGCCCCGCTTGCGGGGAGAGGTCGGATTGCATTGCAGATGCAATCCGGGTGAGGGGGTACCGGTCTATCAATTGGCATCTGTGTTGCGGATAGAGCCCCTCACCCCAACCCTCTCCCCGCAAGAGCGGGGCGAGGGAGATTTCACACCTCTCCGCTATCCGTCATCCCCACCGCCCACAGCGCGAACGCATACGCGATCGCGACTTCGTCGAGGCGGTTGAAGCGGCCCGATGCGCCGCCATGGCCGGCGCCCATGTTGGTTCGCAACAATACCGGGCCGCCGCCGGTCATGGTCGCGCGCAACCGTGCGATCCATTTGGCGGGTTCCCAATAGGTAACGCGCGGATCGGTGAGCCCGCCCATCGCCAGAATCGCCGGATAGTCCTTCGCCGCAACATTGTCGTAGGGCGAGTAGGACAAAATGGTGCGAAAATCCTTTTCGCTCTCGATCGGATTGCCCCATTCCGGCCATTCCGGCGGCGTCAGCGGCAGGGTGTCGTCGAGCATGGTGTTGAGCACGTCGACGAACGGCACTTCGGCGACAATGCCGGCGAACAACTCGCCGGCGCGGTTGGCGACCGCACCCATCAGCATGCCGCCGGCACTGCCGCCATGGCCGACGATGCGTTTTGCGCCGGTGTAATTGGCCTCGATCAGCGCGCGCCCGGCGGCGGCGAAATCATCAAAACTGTTCGTCTTCTTCTCGCGCTTGCCTTGGAGATACCAGCCCCAGCCCTTGTCCGCGCCGCCGCGGATATGCGCGATGGCGTAGACAAAGCCGCGGTCGACAAGCGACAGCCGGTTGGCGGCAAACGACGCCGGCATCGCCATGCCGTAGGATCCGTAACCATAGAGCAGCAGCGGCGCGTGGCCGTCGCGCTCGAGATCCTTGCGGTGCAGGATCGAGACCGGCACCAGCGCGCCGTCATGCGATGTCGCCATGATCCGCGTGGTGACGTAATCGCCAGGCTCGTGGCCGGAGGGAATCTCCTGGCGCTTGCGCAATACCCGCGTCCGCTTCGCCATGTCGTAGTCATAGACTTCCGACGGCGTCGTCATCGACGAATACGAAAACCGCAAATTGGTGGTCTCGAATTCGTAAGAGCCCATGGTGTCGAGCGAATAGGCCGCCTCATCAAAGGCGATGGCGTGCTCTTCGCCTGAATTGAGATCACGGATGATGATGCCGGGCAGCGCATTGGCGCGCTCCAGCCGCACCATATGGTCCGCGTAGAGCTCGATATCGAGCACATAGATGCCTTCGCGATACGGGATCAGATCGAGCCAGTTGGCGCGCTCCGTCGCAGAGAGCGGGGTCGTCATCACCTTGAAATCGATCGCGCCATCGGCATTGGTGAGGATGTACAATTGGTCGCCGCGGTCGTTGACCGAATACTGCACGCCTTCCTCGCGCGCCGCGACCACGCGTGGCGGCGCCTCGGGATATGCGAGGTCGATCAGCCGCTGCTCCGAAGTTTCGTGGTCGCCACCGGCGATCACGCAGAACCGACCGCTGGAGCTTTCATGCAGATGGGTGAACCAGCCGGAATTGTGTTCCTCGTAAACCAGCACATCGTCGGCCTGCTTTGTCCCCAGACGATGCCGCCAGACCTGCATCGGGCGATGATTGTCGTCGAGCTTGACATAGAAGAAGCTTTTTGCGTCCTTGCTCCAGACCACGCCGCCGTCGGTTTCCTCGACGAGGTCATCGAGGTCGCCGCCATCGGCCCAGTCGCGCGCCCGAATCGAAAAATATTCCGAACCCTTGGTGTCGGCGCTCCAGGCTTGCAGCCTGTGATCCGGCGAATGGCGCGCGCCGCCGAACTTGAAATAGTCGTGGCTGGCCGCAAGTTGGTCACCATCGAGCACGATGGTCGCTTCGCCGCCGTCGCGCGGCATGCGGCCGAACAGTTCGTGCTGGCCGCCCTCGCGGAATTTTCGCAAATAGGCGTAGGGGCCGTCCGGTGAGGGGACGCTGGAATCGTCCTCCTTGATCCGGCCGCGCATCTCCTTGACCAGCTTCTTCTGCAACGATGCGGTGTGGCCGAGCAGGCTTTCGGTGTAGTCGTTTTCCGCTTCCAGATATTTTCTGATGTCCGGATCTAGGATCGAGGGGTCGCGCAGCACCTCCTGCCAATTGGCATCCTTCAACCAGGCATAATCGTCGGTCACCGCGATGCCGTGGGTGGTGAAGGAATGCGGGCGGCGCGGGGCCACCGGCACCGGCTTGGAAGGTTTTTTGGCTGCTGCTTGGGTCACTCGATCCTCGTTCGGTCTGCGGGCGGGTCGAAAGGTGCGCGTGATACCTCGCCCCGCTTGCGGGGAGAGGTCGGATTTTACGCGTAGCGAAAAATCCGGGTGAGGGGAACTCACGGCGAGTTGTGCTCGTGGAGAGTCCCCCTCACCCCAACCCTCTCCCCGCAAGCGGGGCGAGGGGAAAGGGTCGCCTGCCGCTTATATCGGCCCGAATGCGCGGATTGCCAGATGCAGCGCAGTCAGGGAACCGCAGGGTTGTTGACCGCCGTGTTGTATGGTTAGGCTTTTCGGCGCTGCCGGGAAAGGCCTGATGCTCTTCAATTCCTACCCCTTTATTTTCCTGTTCCTGCCGGTCGTTCTGCTCGGCTATTTCGCGCTGGGCAGGCTTGGCAATCTTGCCCCCGTGATCTGGCTGGCGCTGGCCTCGCTGGCGTTCTACTCCTTCAGCAATTGGCAGTTCGTGGCGTTGCTGGCAGGCTCGATCGCGTTCAATTACGGCGCCGGATATTTGCTGATCGCGAAGAAACTACGCCCGCCGCTGCGCTTCGCGGTGCTCACGGCCGGCGTCGCCGGCGATCTCGTCGTGCTCGGCATCTTCAAATATGCCGGCTTCCTGGCCGCCAATCTCAACGCGCTGTTCTCGACCGGAATCACCCTGCACATCCTGCTGCCGGTCGGCATTTCCTTCTACACCTTCACCCAGATCGCGTTTCTGGTCGACGCTTACAGAGGCAACGTCCCGCGCTACGCGCTGCCGCATTACGCGCTGTTCGTCACGTATTTCCCGCATTTGATCGCGGGACCGATCCTCCATCACAAGGATATGATCCCGCAATTCGAGCGCGCGGAGACAAAACGCCCGGACGCGCATCTGATCCTGTGCGGCCTGATCATCTTTGCGATCGGCCTGTTCAAGAAGACCTGCCTTGCCGACGGTATCCAGCCCCTGGTCGCGCTGGCCTTCGGTCCGGGGACGCCGACCTTCGATCAGGCCTGGATCGGCGCGTTGGCCTATACCTTCCAGCTCTATTTCGACTTCTCCGGCTATTCCGACATGGCGATCGGGATTTCGCTGATGTTCGGCATCTTCCTGCCGGTGAATTTCAACTCGCCCTACAAAGCCCGAAACATCATCGATTTCTGGCGGCGCTGGCACATGACGCTGTCGCAATTTTTGCGCGACTATCTCTACATCGCGCTCGGCGGCAACCGGCACGGCCGGATCCTGCGCTATGTCAACCTCATGATCACGATGCTGCTCGGCGGGCTCTGGCACGGCGCGGCCTGGACTTTTGTCGTCTGGGGCGCACTGCATGGCGCCTATCTCTGCATCAATCACGCCTGGAACAATTTTGCGCCCGCGGTTCCGCCGCGGCTGGCGCCGCTGGCCAATATCGGCGCGTTGCTGCTGACCTTTCTGGCCGTCGTCGTCGCCTGGGTGTTCTTTCGCGCCGACAGCATGGAATCAGCGTTGTACGTGCTGTCGAGGATGGCCGACCCCACGCATATCGCGCTTGGCCGCGGTGAAATCGCCAATTTCGGGTTCATCGTGATCTATGCGGCGCTGGTCTGGTTCGCGCCGAATACGCAAGCGATCATGGGATACGATCACAAGAACCGGATCGTCGGCGAAAAGCTCGCCGCATGGCGGCTGCGGCCGCTGTTCCTCTATGCGACTGCCGCGGTACTTGCGTTCGGGATTCTCGGAATCCAGCAGCACAGCGAATTCATTTATTTCAGATTTTGATGAGCACTGCATCAAAGAGCCTGATCCAGTTCCTGTGCGCGACGGTCGCCGTCATACTGCTGACGGTGGCGCTGAACTTCGTCGTCGATCCCCTGCAATTGTTCCGGCCCGCGCGATTCTATCAGCCGATGTATTCGAACGACAGCCGGATGCAGGACGCCGGGCTGATCCGCAGCCAGTCCTTCGACACGGTGTTCATGGGGACGTCGCTGGCGATCCATTTCAGGCAGAGCGACATTGATCGCGCCGTCGGCGGCCGGTCGCTGAAGCTGTCGATGTCGGGCTCGACGTCCCACGAGCAGAGCTTTGTGCTTGCCGCGGCGCTGGCGCGTCATCCCGGCCGGGTGATCTGGCAGATGGACGACTGGATTTTTCGCGATGCGCCGGCCGTCGATTCCGAGTCCTACTTTCCCGCCGATCTCTATCGGCGAAATGCCCGGGGCATTGCGGAATATCTGTTCAGCGGCGCGATGGCGCGTGAATCGCTGTGGATGCTGGCGCGCTCGACCCCGCTTTTGCAAAAGACGGTCGCGCGGCTGACGTCGGGCGTGATCGTCAAGTTTCCGATTGCGGATGTCGATGACATCAATGCGCTGGCGCCGACCTTCGACGTCGCCGGATTCTACAACGCAAACAATTCGCGCGCCGCGTTCCGCAGCATCATCGATCCCGTGCGCAGCCGTTACCTTGCGGAAGGCTATGACTACGACGCCATGGTCGCGAATTTCGAACGCGACGCGATCGGCCCGATCGAGAAAAATCCGGACGTGAAGTTCGATATCTATTTCCCGCCCTATTCGATCCTGCAATTCGTGGCGATGCGGGATGCGTCCCCGGCGACGCCGAAGATCGTCTACGATTTCAGCGCCTATGCCAGCCAGCGGCTGGCGCAATTTCCGAACGCCCGCCTGCACGATTTTCGGGTGGCAAAGGAGATCACCCATGATCTCGGCAATTACGGCGACGTGATCCACCATTCGCCGGCGATCGATCTGAAGATTCTCTCCTGGCTCGCGAGCGGAAAATATGTCGTCGACCGCAGTGCGCCGCTGGCGTCGCTGCAGCAGCTGAAAGCGCAGGTCGAGGCGTACAAGGTTGAGCGCTGACGTCTCCGCCGTCATTGCGAGCGAAGCGAAGCAATCCATCTCACCAAGCAAAGAAAGAATGGATTGCTTCGTCGCTACGCTCCCCGCAATGACGAGGAGATATCCCTACCCATTCCTCAACCTTGCCGTCGCGTTGCCGCCGAACATCGGGATCTGGTTGACCGCGAGCACCACCGCGAAGGTGATCACCAGCATCGCAATGCCCAGCACCGAGATCGCGGCGAGATCGCCGCTTTCGTTGAGATCGTAGATCAAAACGCTGAGCACCTTGGTCTGCGAGGTGAACAGCACGATCGCGGCCGACAATTCCCGCATCACGCCGATGAAGATGAAGCACCAGGTCGCAATCACGCCGGTGCGCAGCAAGGGCGCCGTGATCTGCAGCAGCGATTGCAGCCGGGTCGCACCGAGAATGCGGCTGGCGTCTTCGAGTTCGGGGTGGATGGTCGCGAACGCCGCCTGTAACTGCTGATAGGCCGACGGCAGATTGATGGTGAGAAACGCAATCAAGAGGATCCACAGCGTGCCATACAGCACGAAGGGCGGCCTGGTGTAGCTCAGGAACAAGCCGACGCCGAGCACGATGCCGGGCACCGCCACCGGTGCGGTCGCGAGAAAGCCGAGCACGCGGTAGCCGCCGATGACGCGGCGGGTCGTGACATAGGCGATGACCAGCGCGAGGATGGTGCCGATGGTCGCGGTCGAGGCGCCCAGGATCACCGTGTTCTTGAGCGCGAGCTGGGTCGACGATAATTCGGTGAACACGAACACGATGTTATGCAGCGTCAAGGTCGATGGCGTCACCAGCGTGGTGGCGTTCGGCGAAAACGCGGCGTTGAGCAAGGCGAGATAGGGCAGGAACACGGGATTGAGCAGCACGAAGAGGCAGAGCGCCAGCGCCGCCCAGCGCCAGGCTTTCAATTCGACCTTGCGCGGTGCGCCGTATTTGCCGCCGACCACGGAATAGCCGCGGCGTCCGAGCAGGAATTTTTGGCCCTGCAGCAGCAATATCGTCAGCAGCAGCAGCGGCACCGCAGCGGCGGCGGCGAGTTCAAGTTTCGGCGGATACTGGAACAGGCTCCAGATTTTCGTGGTCATGGTGTGGAAACCGGCCGGCAGCGCCAGGATCGCCGGCGATCCGAACAGCGTCATGGCCTGCAGGAACGCGATCAGCGCGCCCGCGACCAGCGCCGGCAGTGCCAGGGGAATCGTGACCCGCCGCGCTGTGGTCCATGCCTTGCCGCCGAGAATGGCGGAAGCGTCCTCGAGTTCGCCCGGCATGTTGTCGAGCGCGTTGGCGACCAGCACGAACACGAACGGAAAGGTGTAGCAGGAAATCACGAAGATGATGCCGGTCATCGAATAGATGTCGAACAGATGCGCGTCCGATTCGGCGCCGGTCATGAAACGATACAACTGGTTCAGCAAGCCGCTGTTGGGCGCGGCCAGCAATTCCCAGGCGACGGCGCCGAGGAACGGCGGCGTCACGAACGAGGCGGTGACCAGCGCGCGGATGAACTGGCGCCCGGGCATGTCGGTGCGCGACACGAGCCATCCGATCGGGGCAGCGACGATACAGCAGAGGAAGGCCGAGGTGGTGGCGATGATCGCCGTGGTCAGCAGCGGATCGAGGAAATCCGGATTGGTGAACAGGGTGACGAAGTTCTGCAGCGTCGGATGCCGCGCGCGGTCGGTGAAGGCATAGACCGCCAGCCACGTCAGCGGCAGCACGATCAGGATGACCAGCACGGCGGCAAACAGCCACAGCACCGGCCTCGTCCAGTCGATGCGCGGTTTGGGGGCGGTGGTGGTGGTCACCTGTAAATTCCTTGGTCGTCGTCGCTGCACGGCGCGCTCTCAAGCTCCCTCGCCCCGCCCTTGCGGGGAGAGGGTTGGGGTGAGGGGCTCTCTCCGCGCATTCGAACTCGCGGAAAGTCCCCCTCACCCGGATTGCTTCGCAATCCGACCTCTCCCCGCAAGCGGGGCGAGGTAAGAAAAAGGACGCTCCTCATGCGCTAAACCCTGAACAGCTTCGCATAGCGCGTCTTGATCTCTTCCGTCATCGCTTCCACCCCGGCCGCGTCTTCCTTCATCAGCTTGATGTCGGAGAGCTTTCGGCGTCCGGGTTTTGACTGCACCTGGCCATGCGCCGAATACTGCGCCGTGTAGTCGCAAAAGAATTGCTGGGTCTCGCGGCTGTGCAGCCATGTCTGGAACAACCGGGAAGCATTGGGATGCGGCGCGCTGGCAAAGATGCCGGTCGGGCCCGATATCGTCGGCGCACCCTCGGCCGGATACACCGGCTCGACCGGCTGGCCGGCTTCCTTGAGCAGCACCACGCCATATTCGTTGCCGTCGGCCATCACCGCGCGCTCGCCGAGCGCCAGCTTTTTCGGTGGATCGGTCGACGACTGCACCTGCATCACGCGCTGCTTCGACAGCTTCTCCAGATATTCCCATCCCAGTTCGCGCACGATCTGGAAGGTCGCGGTCATGATCGTGCCGCTATAGGCGGGATGACCCTTGACCATCTTGCCGGCCCATTTCGGGTCGAGCAAATCCGCAAAGCTCTTCGGCGCGTCGTCGGGCTTCACCATGTTGGTGTTGTAGGCGATCGACGACAAATAAATTCGCGACGTCGCCGACATGCCGTCGGGATCGCGAAACTGAGGCAGGAAATGCTGCGCGACGTCCTCGGGGACGAACGGCATCAACCAGCCGTTCTTCTTCCAGGAAATGAAATGCGATGCGTCGGAGGAGTTGATGACATCGGCGGCGTGGATGTTGCTGTCGAATTCCTGGGCCACGCGCTGGAACAGGCGCTCGGAGCCGGAACGCTCGATCTGCACGGAAATGCCGGGATAGGCTGCCTCGAACGCCTTGCCGAGCTTTTCGCCGACCGGCAAGTCCATCGAGGAATACAGCACCACCTTGGCTTCCTTCTTCGCGGCCTCGACCAGTTGCGGCGTGATCGAAACCGGCGGTGGCGCGTCGGCGCGCACTGGAGAAGCAAAAATGGTTCCGAACGCAACCGCGCCCGAACCCTTCAGGATATCGCGTCTGGAAAGCCTCGTTCTTTTCATCGCGTCCTCGGTTTCTTGCCGTTATCGGCTCAGTGCGCGGCAGCGGTCGGGCGGCAAGGTCAGCCAGACCTCGCTGCCTTTGGCGACCGCGGTCTCGGTCGGCGTGGTGACGCGCAACGCGGTGCCATCGGCGGTTTCGACCATGTAGTCGCGCGCAGCGCCGAGATAAACCTGGCGGGTCACGGTGGCCTTGACCACGTTCTGCGGCGAAGCCGGCGCTTGCGTCGAGAGCTGGACGTCGTGCTGGCGGATCGCCACCGGCGCGCTCTGGCCGGGGCTAAGTTTCGCGCCGACCACCTGCAGGGTCGCGCCCGCAAACGAAACGTGATTCTCGTCCAAGGCCGTGCCCTTGAGCACATTGCTGGCGCCGATGAAGCGCGCGACGAATTCCAACTCGGGCCGGGCGTAGATGTCTTCAGGACTCCCGAGCTGGTCGATCCGGCCCGCATTCATCACCGCGATCAGGTCGGCCGTGGTCATCGCTTCCGATTGGTCGTGGGTGACGTAAACCGTGGTGTAGCGATATTCGTCGTGCAGCCGGCGGATTTCAAAGCGCATCTCTTCGCGTAAATTGGCGTCGAGATTGGACAGCGGCTCGTCGAGCAGCAGCGTCTCCGGCTCGACGATCAGCGCGCGTGCCAGCGCCACGCGCTGCTGCTGCCCGCCGGACAATTCGCCGGGATAACGCTGTGCCAGCGCTTCGAGTTTTGTGGTTGCCAGGATCGCCGCGAGTTTTTTCGCGATCGTGTCGCGATCCATCTTCCGCAAGCGCAGCCCGTAGACGATGTTCTCCGCGACCGTCATGTGCGGCCACAGCGCGTAGCTCTGAAAAATCATCGACATGCTGCGCTGCTCGGGCGGCAACGTGCGCGCTTTCGAGGACACGATGCGGTCGCCGACCTTGATCTCGCCATCAGAGGGTTCCAGGAAACCCGCGATCAGCCGCAGCGTCGTGGTCTTGCCGCAGCCGGAGGGCCCGAGCAGGCAGACCAGCTGTCCGTGATCGATCCGCAGCGAGACATTATCGACCACCGCAAGCGATCCAAAGCGCTTGGTCAGGCCGCGTAAATCAACGGACGCCAATCCCGTCACTCCCCAAATTCGCCTACTCACCGTTCGGAGTACGCGCGCGCCGTTGCAGGCTGCTTTAATTATTGCTGGATCAATATAAGCACTAAAAGTGACGCGCCGAAAAGGCTTGCACTCCTAAAGTCTGAGCATCGGCGCGATGTTCCAGCAATGGAAGTCGGCTCCTCTCACATTGTGGGACACCGCCGGGGTGTTTCGGCAATGACGGTGAGCCCCCTCTCCCGTTGGAGAGGGTTGAGGTGAGGGGTTACGGTCTATCGTTCTGCCGTAACCCCTCACCCGAATTGCTTCGCAATTCGACCTCTCCCAATGGGAGAGGTGGAAGCGAGATCACGCGCTGACGTTTTCGCCGAGAAAATCGATCGCGGCTTCGGCGCCGCCCTTGCCGTGGGGGATGTCGAGCGCCTTGAGGGCGACTTCGATGACGCCGAGCGTGCCGAGGATCATCGGGGCGTTGACGTGGCCCATATGCGCGATCCGGAACGCCTGGCCCTGCAGGTCGCCGATCCCGACGCCGAGCACCACGCCGCATTTTTCCTTGCAATAGGTATGCAGCGACACCGGATCGTTGCCGTTCATCACGACAGTCGTGACCGTGTTCGAGCGCTCATGCGCTTCGGCGATATTGAAGCCGAGCACCTGGCCTTCGGCCCAGACCGCGACCGCGCGCCGCACCGCCTCGGCAAGCAGACGATGGCGCAGAAACGCGTTGTCCAGCCCTTCGGCGAACAGCATGTTGACGGCCTGGCGCAGCGCGAACAGCAGATGCACCGGCGCGGTGCCGGCATATTTGCGATAGTGCTCGGGGCCCTCGCGCTCGGTCCAGTCCCAATAGGGCGTGCGCATGTTCGCGGTCTTGTGCACCTCGCGCGCGCGGTCGCTGGCGGCCACGAAGCCGAGGCCAGGCGGCGTCATCAGGCCCTTCTGCGAGCCGGACATCGCGACATCGATGCCCCATTTGTCCATCTCGAACGGCATGCAGCCCAGCGACGCCACGGTATCGACCATGAACAACGCGGGATGGCCGCATGCCTTGATCACCTTGCCGATCGCTTCGATGTCGTTATAGGCGCCGGAGGCGGTGTCGACCTGCACCGCGAGGATCGCCTTGATCTTGTGATCCTTGTCCTGCCTGAGGCGTGCCTCGACTTCCCTAGGGCGGATCGCGCGGCGCCAGTCGCCCTTCAAAACCTCGACATCGGCGCCCATCGCGGCCGCAGCATTGCCCCAGCCGATCGCAAAGCGTCCGCTTTCCAGCACCAGCACCTTGTCGCCGCGCGACAGCACGTTGCTCAGCGTGGCTTCCCAGGCGCCATGGCCGTTGGCGATGTAGATGTAGGACTGTCCCTTGGTGGCGAACAGTTTGCTGAGATCGGCGAGCAGGGTATCGGTCAGCTCCACCATCTCCCTGGAATAGATGTCGAGCGCCGGGCGATGCATCGCCTGCAGCACTTCGTCGGGCATGGTGGTGGGTCCGGGGATGGCCAGAAATTCCCGGCCCGCGCGAACGGTCATTTTTTGATTTTCCTTTTGGGTAGAGGGCAGGTGGTCTGAGGCAATTACGAGGGTTCAAGTGAGAGCATCATTATATGGGATCGAGACCGTCATTGCGAGCCACCCGGTCGACAGCCACCCGGTCGGCGCAAAGCGCCGCCGGATGACAGGCTCCGCGAAGCAATCCATCTGTGCCAAAATGACGGGCTATGGATTGCTTCGTCGCTTGCGCTCCTCGCAATGACGGGGATAGAGCACCGCTAATTCCCCATGGCATTCGCCACCGCATGCCAGATCTGGTCCTTGATCTCGGTCGCCGGCGGGCTCGGGATCGTCACCGCGGGGCCGTCGCGCTTGCGGCAGGCCTCGACCAGCCGCAACACCCAGATCTCGCCATCGGTATAATAGAGGTCGCCGCCGCCGTTGCGCCCGGTCAGGGTCGGGCCGATGCCGGTGACCTGATATTTCGCGTCCACCATGCCGGCGTTTTCGAGATCGGCGGTGAGCACGGCGCGTTCGGCGTCGAGGTTGGGGCTGATATGATGCGTCACCGCCCCGGTATATTCGCTGACGCCGACGCTGCGATCCTGCGTCGCCGCGCCCAGCCATACCGGGCGCTTCTCCTGGCCCTGCTCCAGCACCTTCCAGAACCTGACGTGATTGCGGCGATCGGCGTTTGTGCCGATCGGCTTTTCGAACGCGAGGTCTTCGCGCCGGCCGAGATAATAGAGATTGCTGACCGGCGCGTCCTTGTAGGGGCGATCGAGCAGCACGGAGCCTACGATCTCGATCGACGATTTCAGCGTGATCGGATCGGCCGGATACCAGCCGGCCTCGTGCATGGCGCAGACCACGTCTTTCTGATCGCCGACCAGGCCGACATTGATCGGGTCGCCGGGAATGCCTTGCCCGGTCCGCGTCACCATCGGCAGGTTCTCGAGGCCTTTCTGGTGTTCGTAATGGCTCCAGATCAGCGGCAGCACCAGATAGGCGAGCGCGGTGTACGCCAGCACGACGCCGAGCGCGACCAGCAGAAAGCGCTCCAGCCGCGAGTGTTCCGGCGGGAGCGGGGACAGCAGGTCGTCATAGAGGTCGCTCATGGGCGGAAGCTAGCATCCGATGAGATAAGTTCTAGTCGTGTCAACAGGGACGCTGCGCCCCCTCTCCCGCTTGCGGGGGAGGGCTGGGGTGGGGGCTCTCTCCGCGAGTCACACTGCCCGTGGGGAGAGAAATTCCCCCACCCGGATCGCTACGCGATCCGACCTCCCCCGCAAGCGGGAGAGGTGAAGGAGCGCCGCTAGCGTTTGGTCTCGCGGCAGCCGGCGGCTTCGGCTTCGTCGACCGAGCAGAACCAGCGCGTGCCCTTCGAGATCTTCATCTCGATCTTGGCGTACCAGCGGCTGGTCGGCTGATGGTAGATGCATTCGCCGGAGCGGTTGACGTTGCCCTTGATGGTGCAATCGGGGGAGGGTGCGACCGATCCGGACGCCGAGGCCAGCAGGATCGTCGAGGCATTTTCCGGCGGCTTGGCGGCGCCCAGAATCGTCGTCTTCTTGTTGCGGGCGCGCCAGTCCCACGGCGCGATGAACGCGCCCTGCCACATCCCGGCCTTGGCCTCGCGCGCGGCCTTTTCGTCGGCGTCGTAATCGTGCGAAAACCGCGCATAGGCCAGCGCCCAGCCGCTCGCCACCAGCCATTTCTGGATGTCCTCGCCGTCGACCTCGCAGCGCGCGACGACGCGGCCACGGCGGTCGGTCTGGCGCACATGGCAGGTCCAGGGCTTGCCTTCGACATGCTTGATCAGTTCGTCGCGCGCCGCCACGCCGCAGGTCCAGCGTTCGCCATGGGTGTTGAGGCAGAGCTGGTCGGTCGACGGCGCGTCGACGCCGCCGAGCCGGATGCGGCTGCTGCCGATCTGGATCTGGTCGCCGTCGCGGATTTTCGGCACGCCGGTGATGTCGGCCGCGCCGGCGAAGGCAGGCGGCAGCATGAGCAGAATGGCTGTGAGCAGCGTCTTCAGTTTCATCGGCAATCCCGGCAAAGGATAATGCACAAGTGTTGGTCGAATTGTGCGGACAATGAGGCGGTCTTGCCAGAGCCAGACCGCAGCAGTGCCGTCAACTTCCCGCCATTGTAGTCCGTAGCCCGGATGGAGCGGAGCGCAATCCGGGACGGTCTAGCAAGCGGATCGAGCTTTCCCGGATTTCGCTTCGCTCCATCCGGGCTACGGCTGCTTCCGCATCATCACACCCCGCGCCAGCGCCAGCCCCATCAGCACGAAGGCCGAGGTCACCTCGGGACCGCCCACGAGAATCCGCGTCGGCGTCTTCATCTTGTTCCATTCATAGGCCTTGTAGGGGCCATGCCGGCCGCCTTCGCCTGACTGCGCGACGATGCAGGCGAGCGGAGCTGCGAAGCTCGCGACATCGGCGCCGAGATGCGCCAGCGCCATCAGCGCAAGGGCTGCGTCGAACGCGTTCATCTCGTGGGTGATGAGATCGGCCTGCACATAGGCCAGCACCCGGACGCGGATGAACTCGAAGGTGTTTTCGGGATCGATCGCCTGCCGCGCGGCCAAAGGCAGCGCGATGAACGCGGCATAGCAGCGGCCGAAATAGGCCGAGTACAATTCCGGCAGATAATAGATATGCGAGCGCGGATTCTTGAACGCGCCGCTGTCGACCAGCCGTTTCTGGAAGCCGATGATGCGGTGAACGGTCGCCAATCGCTGCGGCGTCTCCAGAACTTTCCAGCGCACAAAATTGCGGAAACTGACTTCGAGGATATCGAGATTGAGCGTCGGATCGAGATCGTTGCCATAGGGCCGCTCGCCCCTGAGATTGTCGATCCAGGTGACGACGCCGCCCTCGTAATCGACATTGTCGTTCAGCGGCACGGTGACGCGGGGCTCATTGGCGCCCTCGCGCACTTGAAGTCCGCTGTAGAAGTCCAATAGCGGCTGCTCGAGGATCGGATCGTCGGAGCCGGCTTGGGTGGCGGCCGAGAACGAGCACGCCGTGGTGTCGCAATCCGGCACGTAGATGCCAAAGCCCAGATCCTGCTTGATCTGGGCGAAGAACTTCGAGAACCGCGGATGCGGCAGCGGCGCCAGCGCGGTGATGACGTTGACGGTCGATCCGTCATGCGAGGGCACCTGCTCGGCGCTGATCTTGAGGCAGAAATCCACCATGTCCTTGATCGCACGCTGTGCGGCTCCGGTCTCGCCGGCGGACGCGAGCCCGGTCTCGACAAAGCTCAGCAGCGCCTCGGTGAAGAACGCGTCGTAATAGGCCGAGCGGTGGCGGATCTGCATCGGCTGCCACATCGGCTCGGCAATCCCCCGCCACGGCGGATTGATCAGCGCGCGCGCCGGCGAATGCGCGATGAAGATGCGTGCCAGGTTGAACAGCAGCGTCGAGTTCTTGTAGCCGCGCGAATTCAAGCCCGTCAGCGCCATCACCATCTCGCGCCCGCCCATGTCGGCATCGCCGATCAGGTTGAAAGCGGCATAGGTCGGGATGAAACCGTTGTTGGAAAACGACCGCAACAGATGCGCGCCGCAGGTCCGGATCACGCGCTCGATCTCGCCGACATCAGGGGCGTGACCGTTCGCCGCCGCCTTGGGCTGCGGATGCCGGACCTCGATCGTGTCCATCAGCTCGGCCACGGGCTGACCGATCGCGGCCCAGTCCGGCGCGTCGTCGTCGCGGGCGCGCGTAAGCGCCTCGCGCAGCCGCTGCAGGCGCGGCTCATCGCGCAGTTGCGGCAGGCCGGTGCGGCGCAGCAGCGACCGCAACGCCGGATTGCCCAGCGCGGTCTTGTAGAATTTGCCGAGATGGGCGTCGCCGCCGCGGTAGTCCAAAAGCAGGGGATCGCAGACGTCGTACAGCGAGGGACCGTCCTTGCGGGCGGTCAGCGCGCGATAGGCGCCGGCGATGGTGTGAAAGCCCATGAAGTCTGATCCGCACTCGCCGTTCCGCACGCCCCCGCCAAGCCGCACCCGGGAGCGATGACGGCTTTTCGAAACCTGCAAGTGCTTGAAAAACTATACGAATAGTCAGGAAACACAAATGTGGTCACGGAAAACGCCCGGCAATGGGCGTGTAGTGACCCTGTCGGGGGGGCTTCGGGACGACGATATTTACCAAGTGATATCAGTAGCTTGCGGCTTAAATGCAGATCGGTGTTGCCCTCCGGGGCTGATGCGGTTAAGGGATGTTTGTTGCGGTGCCGCAAATTGCGCACAATTCGACGGCACACACTTTGCAACCCCTAAAACCTAAACGGTACTGGCGCGACTAATTTGGCGCGCGTCTCGACAAGTGCCTTTGGACAACGACCGGGATTTGAAACGCGATGAATGTCAGGCAGCTCCGCATTTCCCGCCGCTCGGTCGCCGTTGCGACCGCGCTGCTCGGCATGGTGTCGCTGGCGATCGGCGCCCATGCCGCGCTGAACAAGCGCTCGCTCGACGCCGCCAAGGCGATCGCGACCGAACAGAACAGCGATTCCGGCAAGAAGACCTCCCGCCTCGCGCTGGTGATCGGCAACGGCCATTATCCCGACGCGGCAGCACCGCTGGCGCAGCCGATCAACGACGCCCATGGCCTGAGCGCGGCCTTGCGAGGCAACGGTTTTGACGTCGACGTGGTCGAGGATGCGACCAGGGACGACATGGCCCGCGCCATCGACCGCCTCAAGGCCAAGATCAAGCCGGATACCGTGGTGATGCTGTTCTTCGGCGGCTACGGCGTCCAGGTCGGCCGCGAAAGCTTCATGATCCCGGTCGATGCCGCGATCTGGAAGGAAGTCGATGTTCGCCGCGACGGCGTCAGCGTCGAGTCCGTGCTCGACGCGATGAAGGAGCAGGGCGCGAAAGCAAAACTGGTCGTGCTCGACGCCTCGCGCCGCAATCCCTATGAGCGCCGCTTCCGTTCGTTCTCCCATGGATTGGCCCCGATCAGCCCGCCGGAAAACACCATCGTTCTGAGCTCGGCGACGCCGGGCAAGGTGGCCGACGATTCCAACACCGCCAACAGCGTGCTGGTCGCCGAACTCCTGAATAATTTGACCGCCCAGGCCGGCGCCGAAAGCGCCTTCAACAAAACCCGCGTCGCCATCTCCCGCGCCAGCGAAGGCGAGCAGGTCCCTTCGGTATCCTCCTCGCTACTGGAAGAAGTCCGCATCGGCGGGTGAGGGCGAGCGGGCGCAAGCCGCTGTCTCTCAGCCGTCGTCCCGCGCTCCATCAGCCGTCGGACCCATAACCACAGGCCTTTGTGGTTATGCAGCGCTGTTGCTCCAGCCCCTCTCAACAATCGATATCGGTGGCTATAAGTCCCGGCTCAAGGCCGGGACGACGCGGATAAATCGCGTCCACTCACCACGCATCCGCACACTCTCTCTTCACCTCTCCCTCCGGGAGAGGTGTAACCCGCTGCGCCCATCGAATTCCCCCTACTTCCCATCCGCACTCGCCGTCACCGGCCGCACCGGATCGCCCTCGCGCAGCAGCGCGCCGGCGCGCGCCACCACGATGTCGCCCTCGACCAGGCCTTCCTTGATCTCGACCTGTCCCGCCGACATCAGCCCGGTCTCGACCCGCCGCGTTTCGACGCGCGCGCGCCGCACCACCTGGACCACGGTGCCGGCGGAGCCATAGAGGATGGCGGTGAGCGGCACCGCGACGCCGCAGCTCTGCCCGGTCGTGATCTGCGCCCGCCCGGACGAATTCACCAATAGCCGCCGGTTGGTGGTGATGCCGAGAAACACCTGGCCGAGCTGGCTGTCGGGCTGCACCGTGGTCGACATCCGCCGCACCTTGCCCTCGACATCGCCGGCGCCGATGATCTTGATCCGCGCCGACTGGTTGACCTGGAGTTTCGCGATATCGCGCGTCGGCACCAGCCCGACCAGATCGTATTCGCTGCGCGCGATGATCGAGAACAGCGCCTCGCCCTTGCCCGACGCCGTGGCGCCGATCGCGGCCGTGGTGGCCGAGATGGTGCCGGCGACCGGCGCCTGCACCGCGACCGAGCCGCCCTCCGGCAGCGTCAGCCGCGCCAGCGTCTGCCCGGCGGTGACGGTGTCGCCGGCATCCGCCAGCACCTCGGCGACCTTCAGCCCCATCCGCTCCGGCCGCACCTGCGTCTCCTCGCGCGGAATGACGGTGCCGGACACCTCGACCAGATTGGAAAAACAGAATTTTGCGGCCTTGAGGACAGTGACCGCGGCGCCCTTGGGGGCGGCGTCGGTGTCGTCGTCGGCGGCAAGGGAGGGCGTGGCGCCGAGGGTGAGGAGGGCCGCGAGGAGGAGGGTGGGGAGGGTGGGGGAAGACCTGTGTCCAGCGAAATGATTCATCAGCGTTCCAGCCCGTTTCAGCGTCATCGATACCAGAAAGGACGCTGCGGAGCCAAGCGACTTTAGGAAATCGAGCACTGCGCAATTAGCGTCGAGATATTGGACGAGGACGCAGACGACGGCAGCTGCCCTTACAAGCTTAGTCCCGGCATTGTATGGTCCCAAAATTCGAAAATATAATTCATCGAAGTCAATCGTTGCTGCGAGGTCAGTCCTTCCCGAGAAAATATTCCGCTTGTCGTGTCGGGCAAATCAGCGCTACCAGTTCGCCCCATCCCGGCCCCAGAGGGGCGTATCATGATCGTCACGAACGTTGGGCATGGGATGCGGTGGACGCGGCAGCGTTGGGCGCGCATGTCGGTTGCAGGGCGGGTTCTCCCGTGAGCGATCAGGGCGCGCAGACGAACGGCGCAGCGGCGTACGGCAAAAGCGTGTGGTTCTGGCACCCGTTGCTGGTGTCAAGTCGGCGGAGGTTTTGTGGGCCCGACCGGGTTTCGCAAAGCCTTCAATCCGCCGATGACGGTGGCAAGACGAATTCGTCGCCGAGGAGAGCGCGCCATAAGCCGTAAAACCATTGCGCGGGGAATGCCGGAGTGTTTCCGCTGAACCTGTATGCTCGTGTGCGTTTTTTCGCACAATCTTGCACACGAGACCGCGGGTGCAGCGCGCACCCGGCATTTCCCCGCGCCCTCTGATCATCTCGGGCGCGAAATTAAGAGCAACACTCGGGCGGATTGCGCCGCGGGAAGGCGAAGGTGTGTCTTCTCCCTCGCCCCGCGCTTGCGGGGAGAGGGCGGGGTGAGGGGCTGCCTCAACGAATCGGACTTGCTGAAGTCCCCCTCACCCGGCGCTACGCGCCGACCTCTCCCCGCAGGCGGGGCGAGGTGACCACACCCGGTGCCGCTTCTCAATCTACCCCGCCGCCAGCGACATTCCCGCGCCCTGATCGGCCCGTGCGATATGCTCGACGATCTCCGGATTGATGGTCGCCGCGTGCGTCAGGGGCAGCATGTGGCCGGCGGAGGGCAGATGGCGGATCTCGGCGCCGGCGATGAGGGGCATCAGTCTGCCGACGATGCGTTGGGTGAGGTAGGGCGACAGGCCGCCCGACACCAGCAGCGTCGGCACCCGCAGCGTGGCGGCCGCGGCCGCGACATTCGCCTCAGTGAGAATGGCCCTGAAATCGAACGGCATCTTGTCGGCCTGCGCGATCATGCGCAGGCGGGCGTCGCCGGACAGCGGCGCCGGCGGACCGGAGCCGTTCCAGAATGCAGTGAACTTGTCGATCGCCTCCATCGTGAGCCCATTGAACAGATCCTCGCAGACGTCGTCGGCGAGGCGCGCGAAACGGTCGTGCAGCCGCCGGTCCGCAGGCTCGTCGCGCAGCAGCGTCGGCAGCACCGGCTCGAACAGCGTGAGGCTGCGCACGCGGTGCGCGTAGGGCGAACAGGTCGCGATCCTGAACGCCACCGCGCCGCCATAGGAATGGCCGATCAGGTGGATCGGGCCCTTCGCCTCGTCGAGTCGCGGCGCCAGCAGTTCGACTTCCTGCGCCAGCGTGGTCGGCAGCGTGGCCGGCCCTCGATTGTCACCATAGCCGGACAGATCGGGCGTGATGATCTGATGGCGGCTGCCGAGTTCGATCGCGAGCTTGCTCCACTGCCGCCCCGAGCCGAGCGAGCAATGCAGCGCGACAACCGAGCTGGTGGTGCGCCCGGCCGACGGCATCTGAATCACTGTCGTCATCGGATCATTCCCAATTGGGCTTCGGCGTCGGCAAAGCCGTTGCCGCGCGACGGTGTTGCGGCTTGCGAAAGTCCGAGGTCGTGCAATTGCCGCGCGCTGTTGCCGCAGCGCAGGCGGTTGCGGCGTCCGCCGTGCAGCGCCCGCTGCAGCCGGCGGCGGCTGCTGCGAAACCACAGATCCATGGCGTTCTGCATCAAGGCTTCCCACCGCGCCGGGTGGAGCGCGCCAAAGCGGCGCGTCGAGTTGATAGACATCACGAGGCTCTTCTTGTTGTGGGGACGATCCGGGCCCGCGCGTGCGGCGGACCCGGATTGGAAGGCGAAGCGGATGAGGCGTGCGTCAGCGTTTGGTGATGACGACCTCGAGATATTCGCTGGGCACGACCAGGCTGCCGTTGGTGGCGCGGTTCATCCGCACCAGCAGGGCATGCAGATCGTCCCGCAGTTCTTCCTGCTTGGCCGGCTCGAGGGCTGCGAACGCCTTCAGCACCGGGCCGTAATAGGTCTTGAACACGTCGAGGAAATGATCCGGCGAGCGGTAGCGGAAATTGAACAGGCGCGGTTGCGCCTTGACCGAGCTCGCGCCGGCGTCGAACATTTCGCCGAGCCTGGCGCGCGTGCCCCACAGCGCCGGCGATCTGGCGCCCGCGGGCGGCGGCAGATATTTGCCGAGCGTCTTGAACACCTGGCCGATGAAGCCGTCGGGGGTCCAGTTGGCGAGGCCGATGCTGCCCTTGGGCTTGCAGACGCGCAACAGCTCGGCGGCGGCCTTGTCCTGGTTCGGCGTGAACATCACGCCGAAGGTGGAAATCACGCTGTCGAAACTGGCATCGGCGAACGGCAGGTTCTCGGCGTCCGCCTCCCGGAATTCGATCTCCATGCCTTCGGCTTCGGCGCGGGCGCGGCCGCGCGCGAGCAGCGCGGGCACGTAGTCGGTCGAGGTGACCTCGCACCAGCGCCGTGCCGCGGCGAGGCTCGCCATGCCGTTGCCGGCGGCGACGTCGAGCACCTTCGAGCCGGATGTGAGGTCGAGCGCCTCGCAGAGTTCCTCGCCGACGATCTGCAGCGTGGAGCCTATGATGGCGTAATTGCCGGAGGTCCAGGCCGCCTGCTGTTTGGTCTTGAGCGCGGCGAGGTCGGGTGCGGGAGCGGGGGTTGGCTGGACTGCGGCTGCCGTGCTGGCCATGATGGTGTCCTTTCGGGATGTCGCCACGCCGCCACGGGGGTGGCTGCGGGTGAACCAAACATGGCCCTGCGCGGACCTAAAGACTCTGACCGCGGGCCGATATTACCTTGAGGGCAGCCTGATTTTTCAATGAGATGTGAACCGCTTGATAGCCCTGAAGTCGGATCAAGGCTCTACCCCTTACCTCGCCCCCGCTTGCGGGGAGAGGTCGAAGCCGAAGGCTTCGGGTGAGGGGGACTCTCAACGAGCGCGAATCGCTGAGAGTCCCCCTCACCCCGACCCTCTCCCCGCAGGCGGGGCGAGGGAGATCATCACGCGCTAGGATAATGAAGTGCCATTTCTGTTTGCCAACCATGTGCTTGATGTCGATCTCCGCGAGCTGCGCCGGGCTGGCGAGCCCGTGGCCGTCGAGCCGCAGGTGTTCGATCTGCTGATCTACCTGGTCGAGCATCGCGACCGCGTCGTCAGCAAGGACGATCTGATCGCGACGATCTGGAACGGCCGGATCGTGTCCGAATCGACGCTGACGTCCCGGATCAACGCCGCGCGCAAGGCGGTCGGCGATACCGGCAAGGACCAGGGCGTGATCCGCACCATCGCGCGAAAAGGCTTTCGCTTCGTCGGCGAGGTGCGCGCCCAGCAAGGCCTGGCCGAGACGCGCGACAATTCGTCTCAGCCGGCGGCGGCGCCGGCCGAAACGGCGTCGCCGCTGGACCGGCGGGCGATCGCGGTGCTGCCGTTCGCCAATCTGAGCGACGATCCCGAGCAGGCGTATTTTTCCGAAGGCATCAGCGAGGACCTGATCACGGCGCTGTCAAAACTGCGCTGGTTCTATGTGATCGCGCGGAATTCATCCTTCATCTACAAGGGCAAGTCAGTTCATCTGAAGCAGATCGGCGAGGAGCTCGGGGTCGGCTACGTCGTCGAGGGCAGCGTCCGCAAGGACGGCGACCAGGTGCGGATCACGGCTCAGCTCAACGACGTCGTCACCGGCAGCCAGATCTGGGCGGAGCGCTACGACCGTAATCTCGCCGACGTATTCGCCGTGCAGGACGAGATCACCCGCGCCGTGGTCGCCGCGGTCGAGCCGCAATTATACGCCGCGGAGAATTTCCGCGCCCGGCGCAAGACGCCGGACAACATGGACGCCTGGGATCTGGTGATGCGCGCGCTGTCGCATTACTGGCGGGTGACGCGGCAGGATAATCTGGTGGCACAGGCGCTGCTGGAAAAAGCCATTGCGGTCGATCCCGGCTACGGCCAGGCGCTCGGGCTGCTCGCGGCCAGCCACATCTTCAGCGCGCATATGGGCTGGGAGGAGATGCACAAGGCGGTGCCGGTGGCGGAGCGCGCGGCACTGGCGGCGATCCGCGCCGACAGCGAGGACGCCTGGGCGCATTACGCGCTGGCCAGCACCTATCTGTTCAGCCGCCGGTTCGAGGATTCGCTGGCAGAGTTCGAGCTGGCGCTGCGGCTCAATCCCAACTTCTCGCCGGCGCGGGGGCTCTATGGCGTGGCGCTGGCCTATTGCGGGCGCTGGGAGGAGGGCGACCGCGCCGCGCGGCAGGCGCTGCGATTCTCGCCGCGCGATCCCTTTGCCGCGATCTATTGCGGCGTCGCCGCCTATTCGCAGTTCGTGGGCGGTCATTACGAGGAAGCCATCCGGCTGTCGCGCGAGGCGCTGCGCCAGCGCAGCGATTTTGTCGGCGCGCACCGGGTGTTGACCGCGGCGGCAGCGTTGGCGGGCCAGGATGATGTCGCAAGAGCGGCGTTGCGAGAGCTGCGCCGCGCCCAGCCGACAATTTCGCTGGCCTGGATCGCCAGCGAAATGCCGTTTCAATCCGAGGTGGACCGAGAACATTACCTGAGCGGATTCCGCCGCGCGGGCCTGGAGTGATGATAGAGCGGCGCTTACTGTTTGCGGCGGCGTTCGCGGTCGGGGACCGCGACGACATTTTCCGCGGCCTCGCGCCAGCGCAAAATCTCCGCCGCCAGCACTGGATGATTGAAGCCCTTCAGGTTCAGATCGTCGATCGGATGGCCCTCGACCCATTGCTCGACCATGCCGTAAACCCGCCTGGAGACGACGATCTGGTTGGCTTTGGCCTCGTCGCACAGCCGTGACGCCAGGTTGGTGACGCTGCCGATCGCGGCATATTCGAGCCGCTGCTCGAAGCCGATCTGGCCGAGCGTGGCGTAGCCGAGCGCGATGCCGATGCCGAAGCCGAGATTGTGGCCGCGGTTGCGCCACTTCTCGGTCAACAGGCCGATGGTGTCGCGCATTTCGACCGCCATCTTCACGGCGCGCTTGGTGTGGTCCTCGAACTGGATCGGCGCGTTGAACAGGATCATCACGCCGTCGCCGGCATAGCGGTCGAGCGTGCCCTCGTAGCGGAAGATCAATTCGCCGAGGGCGGCGTGATATTCGCGCAGCACGTTCATCGCCTCTTCCGGCTCAGTCGATTCGGTGAACGCGGTAAAGCCGCGCAGGTCGCAAAACACCACCGTCACCTCGCGGCGGTGGCTGTCGAGCAGCCCTTCGTGGCCGTCGGAGGAGGCGATCAGTTGCGCCACCTGCGGCGCCAGGAAACGTTCGAGGCGGCGGATGCGCTCGATTTCGCCCAATTGCGTCTCGACCCGCTCCTCCAGCGATTTGTTCCAGTCCTTGAGCTGGTCGGTCTGCTCCTGCAGCTTGTCCGCCTGCTGGCGCACGGTCGAGTGCGCGCTCTCCAGTTCGCGGCTCTTGTGGTCGACTTCCGTGAACAGCCGCGCATTGCGCATCGCCAGCACCGATTGATGCGCGAAGGTCTTCATCAGCCCGATCAGGTTGGCGGAAAATTCGCCGGCGTTCTTGCGCAGCACCACCAGCGATCCCAGCACGCCCTTCTGGTCCACCAGCGGCACCACCAGCACCGAATGGAACCCGGCCGCGACCGCAGCATCGCGCAGCGGGTGATCCGCCGTCGCGTCGAGATTGGGGATCGCGATCGGCTCGGCACGCTCGGCAGCCTCGCCGAGCGGACTGCCGGCCTCGTCGATGGCGAGGTGGCCGCCCTCGGCCGATCTGTCGATGCCGATCGCTTCGCTCAGGTTGAACTGATGGTTGGCGGCGTCATAGCCGTAGATCAGCACGGCGTCGGCGTGGGTGATTTCGAGCGCGCGGGCGGCCACCGTCGGCAGCACCGCGTTGAGATCGAGCGAGGAGGAAACCGCGCGGCCGACCTCCTCGAGCACCTTGAGCTCGTTGATCGACTGGGCCAGATCCCGGGTTCGCTCCTTCACCTTCCATTCGAGGTCGGAATAGGTTTCGGCGAGTTGCCCGGCCATGCTGTTGAACTGGGTGGCGAGCTCTTCCAGTTCGTCGGCGGTATGCACGTCGATGCGGTGGCCGAATTCACCGGCGCCGAGCCGCCGCGCGCCGGCCCGCAGCGCCGTGATCGGCACCAGCATCCGCCGCGCCAAGACGGAACCCGCAAGGATCGCGACCACGAGGCCGAGCGTGATCAGAAGCGCGATCCGCACCAGTTGATCGCGGATCGGCGACAGCGCTTGCGCCGTCGGCTGCTCGAAGAACACGTTCCAGCCGAGTTTCGACACCGCACTCGAGGTGGTCAGCACCGAATTGCCGTCGGCATCGCTGCCGGTGGCCAGCGGCGCGCCATAAGGTGTCAGTAGTGCGGCGACCTGCGGCAGGCCCGAGAGATCCTTGCCGATCTCAGGGCCCTTGGTCGAACTAGCAAGCACCTGGCCCCTGGAATCGACGACATAGGCGAAGGTCGTCTTGCCGACCTGCGCATCGCCGAGGAAGTCCGAGAGGAAGCGCAGGTCGATTTCGGCGATGGTGATGCCGACATTGGCGTCGGAATGCGCCACGGCGATCGACATGAGCGGCCGATCGTCACGGAAATAGGCCGGCCCAAAACTGGTGCCGCGGGAGCGGGTTTCGATGAAGGTGGCATCGCGGGAAAAGTCCAGCGTGCTGCCATAGGAGACCCCCTGGCGTGACAGCCGCAGCGTTTCACGGCCCTGGCCGCTGATCTGGGAGAGCTGGCTGACCCACGGCACCTGGTTCAGCAGCTGCTGATAGTCGGCGCGACGGTCTTCGATCTTGGTGGAGGAGGCGCGCGTCACCCAGCTGATCTGCCGCTCGAGATCGGCCATCGACTGCTCGATCCGCCGTTCCGTCGCCTCGGCCTTTTCCGACATCGCGTCGGTCAGCGAGCTCTTGATGCCGCGATAACTGATCCAGGTTTCCAGCGCGCCGTTGACGGCGAGCACGAACACGACGAGGCCGACCAACGCGATGACGTATTTGGCGAACAGGCCTTCGCGCAGGAACCAGATTTTGTCCTTGACCCCGTTCATCCAGACCCTCGTGCGCCACCCTCCGGGTGCGCGCATCCGCTGTCATCGCCGCGGCGGCATCCCGTCCGGGAGCGCCGCGTTTGGGCCTGTTTAGCACGAATTGAGGGGGTTGGCCGGGGCCTCGGTCAGCATGGTTAGCCCCGATTTTGAGCAGATTACCTGTTGAACAGCTGCCGCAGCACCTCGTTCATGGGCTGGTTGTCCGGCTGCGGCGCGGCGTCACTCGGCGCCGCCGCGGGCGCTGGCGTCGACGGGGCAGGTGGGGCGGCCTGGGCGGGAGCGGCCGGGGCGATGTTGCGGCCCTGGCTCACGGCACCGGGACGCGATCCGCCCTGACCGGTCCCGCCGCTCAATCCCTGCTGCAGCAGATTGCCGATGGTCTCGCCGAGCTGGCCGCCAAGCGGATCGGACGGATTGCCGCCGCTGCTCTGCCCGCCGGCTGTTCCTTGTCCTTGTCCTTGGCCTTGTCCGCCGGGGATCAACGCGCCGAGCCCACCCAGCCCGGCGCCATTGGCGCCGAACAGGCCCTTGCCCATCTCCTTGAGCTTGGCATAGGCGGCATCGGGATTGTCCAGGATGCCCTGCATGTCCGGATAAATGCGCGGTTCGGCCCATGGACCATCGATCATGACGGGAATGCCGAGACCGACCGGGTCGCCGGCGCGGCCCTGGCCTTCGGTCGTCATCACGAGCTTCGGCTCGACCCGAAATCCGATCTGCTTGGTGCCGAGGTCGATGGTGCCGACGCCGGTCATCTTGACCAGCGGGCCGACCAGATTGAGGTCGGTGGTTTGGGCCTGGCCCTTGTCGATCTTGAACGAGGCGGAAAGCTGCGTCAGATCGGTCGCCTGCTCCTTGTTCTCCTGCCATCCCGACAGCGTGCTCGTTGTCAGCGAGCGGATCATCTGGGCGACGTTGAGCCCGCGAATGGCGCCGTCCTGGAACACCGCGAATGCCGTTCCCGAAAGATTGGACATGATGGCGCGCTGACTTGTGCCGGTGGAACGCACGCTGATCTTGGCCTGCATCCTGCCATCGAGCTTGTCGAAATCGGCGAGGCTGCGCAGCAGCGGCAAGGCGCGCATGCCGGTGAGATCGGCCCGCAGCGCGAACGAAGGATTGCCGGTCGAGGCGTCGATGGTCACGTCGCCATTGGCGTTGCCGTCATAGGCGCCGAGATTGGAAATCCGGGATTTCAGCACGCCGCTTGCGAGCGTCGCGTCGATCGCGGCCGGCGCGAAGTGACCGTCGCCGATATTGAACTCGGCTGCGGAAATCCGCGCCTGCGCATCGACATAGTTCAGGCCGTTGAGGTCGATCGATGCATTGCTCCAGGCCTGCGCCGTTGCGCTTGCGCCGCCATGCGACATCGCGACATCCAGCCGCTGGAAGTCGAGATCGAGCTTCACCAGCGGCTTACTCGCCAGGTCCACCGAGGCCCAGCCGTTGAACGCGCCGTCGCCAAGCGCCCCGGTCAGGCCGTTGATCATGACGATCGCGCCGTTGAGCCGCACCTCAGCCTTCGCCGACAACGGCGCCTGCAACAGGCCCGGTGCCTCAACCGTGAGTTCGGTCGGGATGTTTTGCCGCTCGATCGGCGGCGCCGGCGGCGCGGCCTTAATGTCGAATTTGAGCGCGTGCTCGGCGGCGCGCGCATTGCCGGTAATCCGGACCTTGCGGTCGGCGGCAACGGTGATGTCGGCGTTGATGGTCTCGACGCGATCCTCGACGCGGTCGCGCAGATTGGAAAACACGACGGTGCCGCCGGTGACGCTGACATGCTCGATCGAGACGGCATCCGCGGTGCCGGACGCGGCGGGCCTGGAAGACGGCTTGACGTCCCGCAGGCGCTCGCGCTGCAGCGGCACATTCAGGACCGGGCGAACGATCACGAGTTCGGTGATCTCGGGGCGGCCCGACCACACGCTGGCCAGCGTCACATCCGCCTGGATGCTGCTGGCGGTGAGACGGTTGTTGGTGTCGTGGTCGTTCGGATCCTGCAGCGCGATGTCGCTTAAGGTGATGTTGAGCGACGGCCAGAGACCGATCTTGGTCCCGCCGTTGATGGCGAGCCTGTATCCGGTCGCGCGCTCGACCCGCTCCTGAATCTGCGAGGTCAGGAAGCTCGAGGGGACGCCGATCACCAGCAGCAGCGCCAGGACGACGATCACGGCGCCGATGGCGGCCCCGGCGATTTTCAATGCTCTCATTTCGACATTCCAGACCGGGCAAGCGGCATCGAACTCGGCGGCGTCACACGCGGGCGCGGCCGGTCAAACAAGCGTATCCCGGAAACGGGATATCGTTCAAAGCGGCTAAAAATAATCCGGGGGTACTGCAAAGTTATGTGACTTATGACACACTTCCAAAGCGCTGAATCTTGCTACCGCCGTGCTTGAGCGGGTGGGGTCGATCAGGAAGGCAGTACAATGAGTAAACAGGCCGAATTTGCGGTCATCCTGAAAATGAACCCGATGTTCGCGGACCTGGGGACCGACGAACTGCAGCGGATTTCCAGCCTCTGTCACACCCAGCAGCTCGGGGTCGGCGAAATGCTGTTCCAGAAAGGAGACCCCGGCGATGCCCTCTATGGGGTCCGCCGCGGCCAGATCCGGATCGAGACCGGCGCCTCCGACGGCAGCCGGCTGACGCTGAACTTCATGGGGCCCGGCGACCTGTTCGGCGAGGTCGCGGTGCTGGACGGCCAGAGCCGCACCGCGGACGCCGCCGCGGGCGAGCCGACCGAATTGTTCGTGCTGCGGCGGGAGGATTTTCTGTCGCATCTCGAACGAGAGCCGAAGGTGGCGATCAAGATCATCATGCTGCTGTGCCAGCGCATCCGCTGGCAGAGCGAGCGGATGGAGGAATCCATGCTGCAGCCGCTACCGGTGCGGTTGGCGCGGCGGCTCTGCGCGCTGGCCGCCGATTTCGGCTCCGAGGTCCACATCTCGCAGGAACAACTCGGCGTCTTCGTCGGCGCCGCGCGCGAAAGCGTCAACCGTCAGCTGCAACTTTGGCGCAAGGACGGCATCCTCGACCTGCAGCGTGGGAGGATTTTGCTGCAGAATTTGACCAAGCTGACGGCGGTGGCAAGGAACGAGTAGCGTACATCGTCGCGATTTATCCGATCGGTAGCCTTTCGCCTCACGCGATCCCGGTCCACGGTAATGATGCTGCGAGCGATGTCCGTTTCGGTCAACCCGCCGAGAATCTCGTTCAACCGCCTGCGCACATCGGCTTCAGTCCAATCACCATTGCGGAACAGGATCAAGCTCGGCTCGCTGACACGCGCAACTGCCAGGAGGCGCGGATAGTCGAGGTCGGCGGTGATGATTGTTCGTCCCTCCTGCTTCGCCCGATCTATGATCTCGCTGTCGCTGGCTCGGTGAAGTCCTAAATCGGCCGCATGAACGGCATCGTGCCCTTGATCGACGAGCCACGCCGCCACAGCCGGCGACAGCGGCATGTCAATCAGGAATTTCACTTGGCGGGGATGGAAGGTAGCAGTTCGACGGTTTCGTCCTCGGCGAGGAAAGCCGCATAGCGCAAGGCCTCGTCGATATCGTCTGATTCAATGTAGGGATAAGCCTTCAGGATCGCCTCGCGCGTTTCACCGGCAGCCATCAGCCCAAGCAACCGCGCCACCGGAAACCGCAGCCCGCGGATACAGGGCTTGCCGGTGCAGACCGCAGGGTCGATGGTGATGCGCGTAAAGACCATGCGGCTAAAATAGCCTGCCGCGACCAATCTTGCCAGAGTGTCCGTGCGTTCAAGCCCGAACGTAGCGCTGGGTCAGTTCAGCGCACGCCGCATCGCACACGCCACGCTCACTCCGCGGCTGGCGACACGATCGCCGGCGGTACCGGGGGCGGTGCGGGCGGATCCTTGGCGGGCGGCTCGGCGTGATGACCGGACGGCGGGTGCTCGCTGTCGCCGTGCGACACCAGCAGCATCTTGCCGAAGCGCCAGATGAATGCACCGATATCGTCCATCATCATGAACATCGCCGGCACGAACACCAGCGACAGCACCGTCGAGAACACCAGGCCGCCGATCACGGCGAGCGCCATCGGCGAACGGAACTCGCCGCCGGCGCCGAACGCCAGTGCTGACGGCATCATGCCGGCCGCCATCGCAATGGTCGTCATCACGATCGGGCGGGCGCGTTTCATGCCGGCGTCGATGATCGCCTCATCGCGCGGCTTGCCGTCGCGGATCGCCTCGACCGCGAATTCCACCAGCATGATGGCGTTCTTGGTGACGATGCCCATCAGCATCAGGATGCCGATCCATACCGGCGTGGTGAGCTGCTTGCCGGTCAACAGCAATGCCGCGATCGCGCCGCCGATCGAGAGCGGCAGCGAGAACAGGATGGTGATCGGCTGCAGGAAGGTGCCGAACAGCAGCACCAGCACAGCGTAGACCATCATCAGGCCGGCGGTGATCGCGGTGGCAAAGCCTTCCGACAATTCGTTCAGGCTTTCGGCGTCGCCCGATGGACTGACCTTGACGCCCTTCGGCAGGCTCTTCATCACAGGCAGTTCGTTGATCTTCTTGGTGGCGTCACCGAGCGCCGCGCTGCCGACGAGATCGGCCGCGACGGTGGCCTGCCGTTCCCGGTCGTAGCGATTGATGCTGGTCGGGCCCTGGTCGAGCTGGATGTCGGCAACAACCGACAGCGGCACGCCGCCGCGTTCGCCGCGCTGGCCGAGCGGTACGCGTAGTTGTTCGAGCATCTGCAGGTCGCCGCGGGCATTGTCCTCGAGCTGGACGCGGATCGGCACCTGGCGGTCGCCGGCGTCGAATTTTGCGAGCGCCGGACCAACGTCGCCGATCGTGGCAACGCGGATGGTCTGCGACAGGCTTTCGGTGGAGACTCCGAGCCGTGCCGCCAGTTCCGCCCGTGGCCGGATCCGCAATTCCGGCCGGTCGAGGGAAGTTTCCGAAATCACGTTGGCGATGATCGGAATCCGCTTCATCTGGGTGGCCAGTTCGCTGGCGACGTTGCCGACGATGTTGCTGTCGACACCGGTCACCACCAGCGAGATCGCGCGCAGGCCATTTTCGTCAAGGAACCAGAAGCGGATATCGGGAACGTTTTCGAGTTCTTTGCCGATCTCGAGTTCGAGCAGCCGTTGGGTATGTGCGCTGTCGCGCTCTTTCTTCGGCGTGTAGTTGATGATCAATGCGGCGCGCCGCACCTCCAACGTTCCCGGTGGCACACGGCCGCCATCGACAAATATGCTTCGGATCTCCGGGTGCTTGCGCAGGCGCGCGACGATTTCCTCGGTCACCTTCTCGGTGTAGGCGAGTTGCGAACCCGGCGGCAACTCCATTGCCAAGAGTGAGCGCGCGGTGTCCTGTGCCGGCAGGAAGCCCTGCGGCAGCAGCGTAATGCTCCAGATCGAGGCGGCGAAGATGCCGAAGCCGATCAGCACCGTGATGTAATGGTGCTTGACCGACCACGTCACGAGTTTGGTGTAAGCCTGCAGCACGCGCCCGGGCGGTGGGTCGTCGTGGGGATGATCCTTCAGGAAGTAGGCGGCCAGCACCGGCGTGACAAAGCGGGCGGCGAGCAGCGAGAAGAACACTTGCACCGACACGGTGATGCCGAATTGTTTGAAGAACTGCCCCGCGATCCCCGACATGAAGCTCGCGGGCGCGAAGATCGCGATGATGGTCAGCGAGATCGCGATCACGGCGAGGCCGATTTCGTCAGCGGCTTCCAGCGCTGCGCGATAGGGCGATTTGCCCATCCGCATGTGGCGGACGATATTTTCGATCTCGACGATGGCGTCGTCGACCAGAATACCTGTCGAGAGGGTAATGGCGAGGAAGCTGACCAGGTTCAGCGAGAATCCCAAAATGTCCATCGCCCAAAACGCCGGGAAGATCGACAGCGGCAGCGAGATCGCGGCGATGATGGTGGCGCGGATGTCGCGCAGGAACAGCAGCACGACGACAACGGCGAGGATGGCGCCCTCGAACAGGGTCGAGATCGCCGCCTCGTAATTGCCCTTGGTGAATTCGACCGAGGTATCGATCAGTTTCAGGTCGACATCGGGGTAGGCAACCTTCAGCGCGTCGATGCGCTTCTGCACGGCGGCGGCAACCACCACGTCGCTGGCGCCTTTGGAGCGCTTGATGCCGAGCGCCACCACGGGCTCGCCATTGAAACGGGCAAAGGTGCGACGATCGGCGATGGTGTCGGTGACGGTGCCGAGATCGTCGAGCCGGACCTCGCCGCCGCCGAACAGCGGGATCATGGTGCCCGCGAGTTCGTTGAGCGTCTTGGCGCCGGCCAGCGTGCGGATGGCCTGATCGTTCTTGCCGATTTCGGCGCGGCCGCCGGCGAGGTCGACATTGGTGCCACGCAGGATCTGGCTGACATTGACTGCTGTGAGCCCCGCGGCCTGCAAACGATCGGGGTCGAGCGACACCAGAATCTCGCGCTCGACACCGCCGATGCGCTCGACCTGGGCGACGCCGCGGACGCCCTGCAGCGCGCGTTTGACGACGTCGTCGACGAAATAGGACAATTGCTCCGGCGTCTTGCCAGGCGAGATCGCGGCGTAGGTCACGATCGGCAGGCCGATCACGTCGACGCGCTGGATCAGCGGCTCGGTGACGTTCTGCGGCAGGTTGGCGCGAACACGCGTGACGGCGTCCTTGACGTCGTTCAGGGCGCGGTCGGTGTTGGTCTCGAGCGCAAACTGGATCGTCGTCACCGACAGGCCGTCGGTGATGGACGAGGAAATATGCCGCACACCCTCGACGCCGGAGATGCCGTCTTCGATGGTCTTGGTAACCTGCGATTCCAGTTCCGATGGCGCGGCGCCGAATTGCGAGACCGCGACCGAAATCACGGGAATGTCGGCCGAGGGCAGCCGCGTCACCGCGAGCTTGGTGAAGGAGACCCAGCCCAGCACCAGAAGGATGATCGAAAACACGATCGAGGGCAGCGGGTTCCGGATCGACCATGCCGAGATGTTCAAAGCCATTAGCGCGTCCGCGTGCGATCGAGTTCGTCGGCGAACATGGTCTTGATCTGGTCGCCGTCATGCAACGAGGAGCCAGCGTCGGCCACGACGGTTTCGCCGACGTCGAGGCCTTCAAGAATTTCCGTCGAGGTGTCCGACGTCAGCCCGACCCGGACCTTTCGGGTCTCGACAACATTGCCCTTGACCACCTGCAGGGTCAGGCGGTCGATCGCGGTGCGCGGCACGGCGACGCCGCAACTGCGCTTGGCGTCGATATTGGCGCGGGCGAACATCCCGACCTTGAGCGAGGGATTGTTGGTCAAGGATATCCGGACATGGCCGAGCTGGGTGGTGCGGTCGATCTGCGGCGAGATCTGCCGGACCTTGCCGACCAGATCGGGCGCGTCGTCGCGGCTGATCCGCACCGTCGCTCCCGGATTGAGTTTCAACAGATGGACGCTCGGCACCTCGGCATCCAGCTCGATTTCGTTGTTGATCGAAATCCGGAACATCGGACCGGCCTGCGGCGAGGCCGGTGCCCCCACCGCGGTTCGCACTTCCGTGACGAGGCCAGGGCCGGGCGCGCGCAGCGAGATCGACGTCGGTCTTGAGCCGCCGCTCTGGCCCCCCTGCTGCTGTTGCTGCGGCGGTGGGGTTAGCCGTGCCAGTTCCTGATTGTCGGTGACCATGTCGCCTTCGTGGACGAAGAGATCGGTGACCTTGGAACCCTCCTGGTCGACGCCGACCTGGGCCTCGCGGCGCGGCACGATAAATCCGGTGACCCGCACCATGTCGGAGAAGCAGGCATTGGTGGATTTGGTCACGATGACCAGCGCCTGGCCCGGGGTTTCCTTTTCTTCCGCATGGGAGCGGTGCTCGAACCAGTACCATCCGCCGCCGAGGACGGCAAAGAACGCTACTCCGAGCGCAGGTTTGAGGTATTCGGAGAGGTTCATCGCCGGATCAATCCAGACTTGAAGTCAAATGAAGCGGAGCGCATTGGGGTCGGCCGGGAAGTTCGGAATGAACCCCAAAACGAATACGTCCCGCAAGGGTGATGCGGGACGCATTGTAGCCGGAAAATCTTGGTCAGCGCCACGCCGTTTACGTGATTGCGCTTTACTTGGACGCGGTCGCCTTGTTCTCCATGTTCACGACCTGGACCCGGCGGTTCACTTCCGCCATCGGCTGGCTCGGGTCCTTCAGCTTGCTCTTGCCGTATCCGACGGTGACCAGATCGCTGCCGTTGATGCCGTATTTGTCGACGAGGTAGCGCTTGATCGAATTGGCGCGGCGCTCGGACAGGTCCTGATTATAGGCTTCGCCGCCGGCCGCGTCGGTGTGACCCGCGACCACGAAGGTCGAGCCCTTCAAATCGGCGTTGGTCAATGCGCGCCCCAGCGCCTGCACCGAGGGCAGCGACTTGGCGCTGATATCGGCCGAATTGTAGTCGAAGTTGATTTCCAGATCGATCTTGGGTTTGTCCTTGACGATGGTAGCGATCTCTTCGCGCTCGGTAAGCGACAGCGAACGCGTGTTGCGGCCGCGAATGGTCTGCACGAACTTGGTTTCGGCGGCGGTCGCGGCTGGATCGGTCTGGGTCTGCGGGCCGACCGACAGGCCGCGGGTCAGCGGCTTCTTTTCAGCCGGCGCCAGCGCACGGACGATCTGATCCTCGGTGACGTTGTTGTCGCCGGCGCAGGCGGTTCCCGTGCCGACGGAAAGCGCGGCGCCGAGGGTCATGATCGAAAGGATTGCGGTCAGACCTTTGGCTGCAGAGATCTTTGACATTGCCAGTCCCTCCTGCGCGCATCCCGCGCGGTTCCAAACGTGATGCAAATAAGCTGCCGGATCACCGGCCGGGCTAACTACTTTACTTTTAGTCTGGGACGCCCCGGCGGGGGTTCGACGGGACGCCGGCCTTCACCTCAAAATTATCGTCACTGCACCCCGTAATCGGCGAATTCCTTCGCAATATTCGGGTCCATCGCCTTGGCGTTGTTGATATCCAGATCGCCTTCCGAAATCGAGCCGTTGCGTCTCTTGGCCAGCCCCCGCCCGTACAGCGAAGAGGTCAAACGCGGGTTGATCCTGAGGGCGGCGTCGAAATCGGCAATCGCGTTCTTGGTCTGCCCGCTCTTCAAATTGACCAGACCCCGGCTGTCGAGGGCATCGACGAAATTCGGGCGCAGCCGCAGGGCCTCGTTGCAATCCTTCAGCGCGGCCTGCAGGTCGCCGATCACGGTGCGGGCCCAGCACCGGTTGTTGAAGGCTTCGACGTCCTTGGGGTTCACCCGCAGCGAATTATTGAAGTCCTTGATGGCGAGGTCATAGGCACCCTTGCTGGCATAGACCTGTCCGCGCCGGTACAGCGCCGCCGCATCGTCGGGATTGTCATTGAGCTTGGCGGTCAGGCTCTTGATGGTCGGATCGTCGGCCAGCGCCACCACCGTCGGGGTCTCCGCAGGCTTGGCGGGGACCGCCGGTGGGGCCGGCGGCGGAATCACGACCTCAACCTGCTTTGGTGGCGGCGGCAACGGCGGCGGTTCCGGTGCGGGCGCCGGAGCGGACACTTGCGGAGCCGGGGCGGGGGCCGGAGGAGCAGCAGGCCGCGGGCCCGAGCCGCCCGGGATGAACGAGAAATCCTCGGCCAGGGACGATGAAATCCACGGCACCTGCTCGCTGCGCGAGGCACGGGTGACGCCGACGCGGGTGCGGTTGAGGGTTTCCTCGGCCATCAGATCCGGGGTGCGGATCTCCTTGAGCAGTTCGCGCACGAACAGGCTGTGGTCGGTGCCATTGTCGGAGATCACCGATGAGAGCGCGGCGGAATACATCACCAGCGTGCCGTTCGGCGCGATCACCGGCGCCAGGCCGGCCGAAAAGCTGCGGAACCGGCGCTCGAAAGGATTGCGCCTGGAGGCGTCGATCAGGGCGATCTTGACGCCGGCGCCGCGGCTGTTGATCTCGCCCAGCACGGTTTCGAGGCTAAATCCGTCGCGGCGGACATCCGGTTCGGTCCAGATCTGCGCATCGACCGGGATCATGTAGCTCTGGCGGTTCGACTGGACGCCGAAGCCCGAGAAGAAGATCAGCACGACCGATCCTGGCTTGATCTTGCCGTAGAGCTTGTCGAAGGCGCGGCGCATGCCGTCGCCAGTGAGGTTTTCTCCGACATCGACGTTGAAGCCGTCGCGCTTGAGTTCGTCGGCGACGTCGCGCGCGTCGTTGATCGGCTCCTTCAGCGGCGCCTCGGCATCCGGATATTTCGCATTGCCGATGACCAGCGCAAAGCGGTCGCCGGCTGCAAGCGACGGGACAATCGATGCGACCGAAAAAATCAACGTAACAAATAATGCAAGGCGAATTTTCATAATCGCGGCAATCCAGATCACGTCAGTCCAGCCAAAATGGCGCCGATCCCAGCTTGCGCCTCGGCGACTTTACGCTACGCAAACCGCATTATCAAACCGCGGCCGCAGGCCGTCAACCGCTTGCGAGGCCGTCGTTAATTGCGACAATTAACCGCGACGAGGCTGGGCGGTGGGGGCGGAATAAACCGCGTTTGCCGTGACCGTCATACCTCGCGCGCGGATGACGGCGGCCCCGCAATGTGACCAGTCTCACATAGAACGCGCCATGCTGTCATGCAGCCGTCACGCGCGTTCCCCGGGGTTTGACCTTTCGAGATGACAATGGCTTGGTGCTGGCGTCGGCCAACCGCGACCACAAGAAAAGTGACACCGATGGGAAACGCTTACGAAATCTACGCCTTGCGCTATGCGACGATGTCGCCGCGCACCCCGCATTTGAATTTCCTGGTGCCGGATCCGCACGAGACCACCGCGCAGGACCTCGACTATTTCGTCTGGCTGATCCGCGGGCACGGCCGCGAGATCCTGGTCGATACCGGCTTCAATGCCGAAGAGGCGAAGACGCGCTCGCGCAAGCTCACGCTCAATCCGGTCGATGCGCTGGCCAATTTTGGCGTCAAGGCCGACAGCATCAAGGACGTGATCGTGACGCATCTGCATTACGACCACGCCGGCAATCTCGACCGCTTTCCCGTCGCAAAATTCCATCTGCAGGATCGCGAGATGAGCTACGCGACCGGGCGCTGCATGTGCAATGGCATGCTGCGGCATCCGTTTTCGGTCGAGCATGTCACGACCATGGTCCGCCATGTCTATGGCGAGCGCGTCATCTTCCACTCTGGCGACGGCGAGATCGCGCCCGGCGTGACCGTGCATCGGGTCGGCGGCCATTCCGACGGCCTGCAGGTGGTGCGGGTCGAGACCGCGCGCGGGCCGGTGGTGCTGGCCTCCGACGCCGCGCACTACTATGCCAATCTGCAGCGCCGCAGCCCGTTTCCGATCGTCTATAACGTCGGCGACATGGCGCAGGGCTGGGAAATCGTCGAGCGTCTCGCCGGTCACCCCGACCGGTTCATTCCCGGCCACGATCCGATCGTGAGCGAGATCTATCCGCGCGCCAGCGACAAGGTCGATGCGTTCGCCCTGCATCTCGCGCCGTCGCGCTCTTTCGTGAAGAAATAGGCTCAAGAAAAAGATGTCAGAATATAAGACCGTCGGCTTCATCGGCCTCGGCGTGATGGGTGAGCCGATCTGCCGTAATCTCGTGAAGAAGAGCGGCAGGCGCGTGGTTGTGTTCGATCTCGCGCCGGAGCCCTTGGCGCGCATGCGCGCAGAAGGCGCCGAAATCGCGGGCTCGGTTGCGGATGTGATCAAACAAGGCGATCTGCTGTTTCTCTGTCTGCCGAGTGCCAAGCATGTGCGTGCGGTGTTCGATGGCGACGGCATTTTGAAGAACATCAAGCGCGGCCAAATCGTGGTCGATCTCGGCACGTCGTCGGTCAGCCAGACCCGCGATTTTGCCGGTCAATTGCAGGCCAAGGGTGCGGCATGGGCGGATGCGCCGATCGCGCGCACACGGCAGGCGGCGCAGGACGGCACGCTCAGCGTCATGGTCGGCGCGGCGCCCGCGCTCTATGCCGCGATCGAACCGCTGATCCGATGTTTCGCCACCGATGTCACCCATTGCGGCGAGGTCGGTGCGGGTCAGGTGACAAAGATCCTCAACAACATGGTACTGTTCGAGACCGTCAACGCGCTGTCCGAGGCGGTTGCGGTGGCCAAACACAATGGCGTCGATCCGAAATTGTTGCTCGATACGTTATCGAAGGGTTCGGCCGACAGCTTTGCGCTGCGCAATCATGGCCTGAAGGCGATCGTACCGGGTAATTTCCCGGAGCGCGCGTTCTCGACGGAATATGCGCTGAAGGATCTGTCCTACGCGCTGGAACTCGCCTCCGACGCCGGATTGAAGATCCGCGGTGCGGAGCTGATGGGCCAGGTGTTGCAGGAAGCAATCGACGCGGGATCGAAGGATAATTATTTTCCGGTGATCGCGAAGCATCTCGATCGGACGTAGGCGCGTCATCCGTCATTGCGAGCGGAGCGAAGCAATCCATCCCATCGCGCAAAGAAAGAATGGATTGCTTCGTCGCTACACTCCTCGCAATGACGTGGAGGGCGAGCGTAATTCTCAATACGCCTCTTTCGCGTCCGCCGCCTCACTGTTCTGGATGAGATCAAAGCTCTGTTCGATCTTGCCCAGCAGCGTTGCAAAATCCTTGCGTTCCTGCGCGGACAGGCATGACAAAATCTCCTGCTCCTTGCGCAGCAGGCGCGGGATCAGCTCCTCGTATAGCGCCTTGCCCTTGCGGGTCATGCGCAGGCGGAATTCGCGGCGGTCGTCCGCATTCTCGACGCGCTCGACCAGTTGCCGTTCCATCAGCGCCGTAACCGCGCGGCTGATGGTCGATTTGTGGGTCCGGGTGCACTGGGCGATGTATTGTGCGCTGCAGGCGTCGTTGCGGAAACCCAGCGTCGCCAGCACCCGCCATTCCGGGATGTCGAGCCCGTAGCGCGTCTGATACTCGCCGGACAGCGCGGAACTGACTTCGGCCGCCAGCCGGTTCAGGCGAAACGGCACGAAATGGAAAAGGTCGAGTCTTGTGCCTCTCGCGGTCGCGCTCTCCTGGTGCGGACCGGCGCCCGCCCCGGATCGAGTCCGGGGTATGCGTTCGTCTGAAGACGTCTTTGCCAAAATCGCTCCAATTTGAGTTGACGCCGGGGCCCGCAGCGGGTTTAAGATAGTTGCAGATGCGACTAATTTAGCAAGCTCGAACGCCTTTGGCTAGTCGCAAGGTGATCATGGCAGAGACCAAGACCCAGTTCGGCTATCGCCGCCACCCCGATCAGGATCGGGCGGGCGGCAATGCCGCGGAATATCCCGTCGTCGTGGTCGGCGCCGGACCGGTCGGGCTGTCGCTGGCGATCGACCTGGCGCAGCGTGGCCAATCCGTGGTGCTGCTCGACGACGCCGATCGGATCGGCGAGGGCTCCCGCGCGATCTGCTTTTCCAAACGCTCGCTGGAGTTCTGGGACCGGCTCGGCATCGGCCAGCGCATGGTTGACAAGGGCGTGGTGTGGAGCGTCGGCAAGATCTTTCACGGCGACTCGCAGCTTTACCAGTTCAATCTGTTGCCGGAGCAGGGCCACAAGCGGCCGGCGTTCATCAACCTGCAGCAATTCTATGCCGAGGCCTATCTGGTCGATCGGGTGGGGCAATTGCCGGCAGTCGACCTGCGCTGGCGCAACAAGGTGGTCGGGCTCCAACAGCGCAACGACCATGTCGCGCTGACGATCGAGACGCCGGATGGACCTTACAAGCTGCACGCCAATTTTGTCGTCGCCTGCGACGGCGCCCGCTCGTCGCTGCGGCAGATGGTGGGTGCGGAATTCGCCGGCCAAATGTTCGAGGACCAGTTTTTGATCGCCGACGTCAAGATGACGGCGGCTTTTCCGACCGAACGCTGGTTCTGGTTCGATCCGCCGTTTCATGCCGGGCGCTCGGCGCTGTTGCACAAGCAGCCCGACGACATCTGGCGCATCGACCTGCAGCTTCATCCGGATGCCGATCCCGCCGTCGAGAAGTTGCCGGAGAATGTGCGGCCGCGGATCGCGCGCATGCTCGGCCATGACAAGTTCGATTTCGAGTGGATCTCGCTGTACAAGTTCCAGTGTCGGCGAATGGACAAGTTCATCCATGGCCGGGTGATTTTTGCCGGCGATGCTGCGCATCAGGTGTCCCCGTTCGGCGCCCGCGGCGCCAATTCGGGTCTCGAAGACGCCGAGAACATCGCCTGGAAACTCGATCGCGTGTTGCGGGGCACGTCGCCGGAGAGGCTGCTGGAAAGCTATCACACCGAGCGCAGTGCCGCGGCGGACGAAAACATCCGCGAATCGACCCGTTCGACCGATTTCATGGCGCCCGTCTCTCATCAGGAGGCGCGGCTGCGCAAGGCGGTGCTGTCGCTGGCAAAGGAAACCGAATTCGGCAAGCGCATGGTCAATGGCGGGCGGCTGTCGGTGCCGTCGGTCTATGATTCGCCGCTCTCGACCGCCGACCGCGATGCATGGCGCGGCGGCCCGCGGCCTGGCACGTCGATGCCCGACGCACCGGTTGCGGAGCGATCCGGCGGTTCGATGTTTCTGACCGAGGCCTTCATCAAGCAGGGAACGCGATTCACACTGCTGGAATTTGGCAATGGCGCGACCATTGACGCGCGGGAGGGCATGGGCTCGATCCGTATCGGCCGTGATGATGGCTTGGTTGATGCGGCGGGACTGGCGGGTGCGCGCTACGACGCCGAGCCGGGCACGGCCTATCTGCTGCGGCCCGACGGCTATGTCGCCGCACGCTTCCGTCAGCCGACACGGCCGGCGCTGGATGCGGCACTGGCCCGTGCTTCCGGTATGAATTGAGGTCTTTGAGATGGCGCTGTCCACCAGTTCGAATTTCGCCAAGCCGGACGACGCGTTTCGCGCCATCGTCGAGGCGCATCGCGGATTGAGCGACGCGCAGAGCGCCGATCTCGACGCGGCGCTGGTGCTGGTGCTCGCCAATCACATCGGCGATCTCGACGTGCTGAATGAAGCGATTGTGCTCGCCAAGCGGCGGATGCTGGATGCCAGTCAACAGCAACAACAGCAGCAACAATGATCACGGGCTTGAACGAACAGGGATTGAATTGATGGCTAAAGGTTTCGCGTCGACGACCGACATGGCGGAGAAGAAAATCACCTTCTCCGAGATCGGCACCGATCTCTATGCATTCACCGCCGAAGGCGACCCCAATTCCGCAATCATCGTCGGCGATGACGGCTGCCTGGTGTTCGACGCGCAGTCGACGCCGGCGATGGCCCACAAGGTGATCGAGCGGGTACGCACCGTCACCGACAAGCCGATCAAATATGTGGTGCTGTCGCATTATCATGCGGTGCGCGTGCTCGGCGCCTCTGCCTACAAGGCGCAGGCAGTGATCGCCTCACAGGAAACCCATCGGCTGGTCGCAGAGCGCGGTCAGCAGGACTGGGATTCCGAATATGGCCGCTTTCCGCGGCTGTTCCAGGATGCGCAGAGCATTCCCGGCCTGACCTGGCCGACGCTGACCTTCGAGGGCGAGATGTCGATCTATCTCGGCAAACGCGAGGTGCGGCTGATGCAGCTTGGCGCGGGTCACACCTCGGGTGATATCGTCGCCTGGGTGCCGGATGCCGAGGTGATGTTCTCGGGTGACCTTATCGAATATCATTCGGCCTGCTATTGCGGCGACGCGCATTTGCGCGAATGGCCGGCGACGCTGAACGAAATTCGCGCCTTCAATCCCAAGGCGATCGCGCCGGGCCGTGGCGATGCGCTGAAAGGCCTTTCCACCGGGCGCGACGCGATTGCGATGACGCGCGATTTCGTCACGTCGTTGTATGGTGCCGCCGAAACCTCGGTCGCCCGGGGCCGCAATCTCAAGGAATCGATGGCGGCGACGCGCGAGGTGATGGACCCGAAATTTTCCGGCTTTGCGATCTACGAACATTGTCTGCCGTTCAACGTCTCGCGCGCGTTCGACGAGGCCTCGGGGATCGACGATCCCGTGATCTGGACCGACCAGCGCGACCAGGAAATGTGGGCCGCCCTGCAAGGAGGAGGATGACCATGAATATCAACACCTCGCCTAATGCGATCAATCGCAACGCCGTCAGCGTGACGCCGGGCTACATGTCCGGCTTCGGCAACAGCTTTGAGACCGAGGCGCTGCCGGGCGCACTGCCGAGGGGGCGCAATTCACCGCAGCGCTGCGCCTACGGGCTCTATGCCGAGCAGCTCTCGGGCTCGCCCTTCACCGCGCCGCGCGGCGCCAATGAGCGCTCGTGGCTCTATCGCATCCGGCCGTCGGTGAAACATTCCGGGCGCTTTGCGAAGGTAGATGCCGGGCTGTGGCGCACGGCGCCGTGCCTAGAATACGACCTGCCGATCGCGCAGTTGCGCTGGGATCCGGCGCCGATCCCCAGGGAGGATCAGACGTTCCTGCAGGGCGTGCAGACCATGACCACGGCAGGCGACGCCAACACCCAGGCCGGCATGGCGGCGCATGTCTATCTGATCACGAAATCGATGGTCGATCAGCATTTCTACAATGCCGATGGCGAGATGATGTTCGTGGCGCAGCAGGGCAATTTGCGCTTCGTCACCGAGTTCGGCCGGATCGATATCGAAGCCGGCGAGATCGCGGTGATCCCGCGCGGCGTCAAATTTCGCGTCGAGATCACGGCGGGCCCCGCGCGCGGCTACGCTTGCGAAAATTACGGCGGCGCCTTCACGCTGCCGGAGCGCGGCCCGATCGGCGCCAATTGCCTGGCCAATTCGCGTGACTTCCTCGCGCCCGTCGCGGCCTATGAGGACAAGGACACGCCGACCGAACTGTTCGTGAAATGGGGCGGCGCGCTGTTCAAGACCACGCTGCCGCATTCGCCGATCGATGTGGTGGCCTGGCACGGCAATTACGCGCCCTATAAATACGATCTGCGCACCTTCTCGCCGGTCGGCGCTGTCGGCTTCGATCATCCAGATCCCTCGATCTTCACGGTGCTGACGGCGCCTTCGGAGACGCCCGGCACCGCGAATATCGATTTCGTGATTTTTCCGGAACGCTGGTTGGTGGCGGAAAACACCTTTCGTCCGCCCTGGTACCACATGAACATCATGTCGGAGTTCATGGGCCTGATCTACGGCGTCTACGACGCCAAGCCGCAGGGCTTTACTCCGGGCGGCATCTCACTGCACAACATGATGCTGCCGCACGGCCCGGACCGCGACGCCTTCAATCACGCCAGCAACAGCGAATTGAAGCCGGTCAAGCTGACCGGCACCATGGCCTTCATGTTCGAGACCCGCTACCCGCAGCGCGTGACGGCGCACGCGGCGAGGTCGTCGACCTTGCAGGATGATTATGCGGATTGCTGGACGGGCCTTGAGAAGAGGTTCGACCCGAACAAGCCGTGACCTTGGCGTTGTCTATCGTTCCGTCAGGCCCGGCCATGACGATGGTTGAATTGGAGAATGCTTTGCCCCACCCCAACGATCCCACCCTCCGCTCCTTCATCTCGGTCGATCCCACTTCCGACTTTCCGATCCAGAATCTCCCTTACGGCGTGTTCTCGGCCAGGGACGGTCTCGCTCCGCGCGTCGGGGTTGCGATCGGCGACTATGTGCTCGATCTCTGGGAGCTGGAGCAGGACTCAAGGTTCGATGTCGGCCCGCTTGGCGTGTTTTCGGCGCCCTCGCTCAATCCCTTCATGGCGCAAGGCCCAAGAGTCTGGTCGCGTACCCGCGCCCGGATAAGCGAATTGTTGCGCCACGACAATCCGGAGCTGCGCGACAATGACGAACTCCGCCAGCGCGCGCTGGTGCCGATGGCGGATGTGAAGCTCCATCTGCCGATCGCGGTTTCCGGCTACACCGATTTCTATTCGTCGAAGGAGCACGCCACCAATGTCGGCGTCATGTTCCGCGGCAAGGACAACGCGCTACAGCCGAACTGGCTGCATATGCCGATCGGCTATAACGGCCGTGCCTCCACGGTCGTGGTCTCCGGCAGCAAGGTTCGCCGGCCACGCGGGCAATTAAAACCGCCGACCGCGGATGTGCCGAGTTTTGGGCCATGCAAGCGGCTGGACTTCGAACTCGAGATGGGCGTGGTCGTGGGCCAACCGTCGCTGATGGGCGAAATGCTCACCGAGAAGCGGGCCGAAGAAATGATCTTCGGCTTCGTGATCCTGAACGACTGGAGCGCGCGCGACATCCAGCAGTGGGAATATGTGCCGCTCGGCCCGTTCCAGGCCAAAGCGTTTGCGACCTCGATCAGCCCGTGGATCGTGACCCGCGAGGCGCTGGAGCCGTTCCGCCTGCAGGGTCCGGCGCAGGATCCGGTGCCGCTGCCCTACCTGCGTCAGGCGATGCCGAACAATTACGACATGCAGCTCGAGGTCGCCTTGCGCGCGTCGCAAATGAACGAGGCCGCCAATATCTCGAGCACCAATTTCAAATACATGTACTGGTCGTCGGTGCAGCAGCTCGTGCACCACGCCTCATCCGGCTGCGCCATGAATGTCGGCGACCTCTTGGGGTCCGGCACCATCTCCGGCCCGGAAAAGAACCAGCGCGGCAGCCTTTTGGAGATCAGCTGGAACGGCACCGAGCCGCTCGAACTGCCCGGCGGCGCCAAACGCACCTTCCTCGAGGACGGCGACTCGCTTGTGATGCGCGGCTGGTGCCAGGCCGACGGCTATCGCGTCGGCTTTGGCGAGGTCGAAGGGACGATTGTCCCCGCTGAATAACGCCGTCACTGCGAGGAGCGATAGCGACGAAGCAATCCATCGTGCGGCAAAGAAAGTATGGATTGCTTCGCTTCGCTCGCGATGACGATGCAGAGGGAGCTCAACGCTCTTCCGGCGGAATATCCCGCAGCTTTGCCGAATGCGCCGCAATGTCCTCGAGGCTGTATTTGAGATTCACGCGCTTGTCCGAGGGGGGCTGCTCGGTGACGCAAACCCCGGGTCGCCATTGCTTCGCCGGCCTGATCGGCCGCCGCACGAAACCGCCGCCGCAGTTCGGGCACACATTATGCAGCTTGGTCTCGACGCAGTCCGCGCAGAACGTGCACTCGTAACTGCAAATCCGCGCCTCCGTCGAATTCGGCGGCAGGTCCTTGTCGCAATATTCGCAGTTGGGTCGAAGTTGCAGCGCCATCTTGGTCTCTTAAAGTTCAGTTTCGCGACTCTGGAATTCACGTACTCGGTGCCACCTCTCCCATCGGGAGAGGTCGCGAGCATCTTGCGAGCGGGTGAGGAGTTACGAACTAACGATAGACCGTACCCCCTCACCCCAGCCCTCTCCCCATGGGAGAGGGAGCGCACTGTCGTCGCTGAGATATCGAGCATCGCAAATCGAACACGGGATATGAATGGCGAATACCCCTCGATTTCGGCCATCTCCCGCGGAATCACCAGCGTCAAGCCTTCAGCGGCAGCTTTGCGCTTTCCTTCAGCCGGTCGAGCACGATCGACGAGCGCACATGCGCGACGCTCTGGTGTGGCATCAGCACGTTGTTGACGATATCAGACAGGCTCTTGAGGTCGCGCAGGATCACTTTCAGCAAATAATCGGCGTCACCGGTCAACGAATACGCTTCCTGGATGTCGTCGACGCGATTGACCAGCGCGCGGAATTTCTTGGCATTGTCGGGCGAATGGGTCGCCAGCGTGATGTGAATGAAGGCGATCAGGTTGAAGCCGAGCGCCTCGCTGGCGAGGTCGGCGTGATAGCCGGAAATCACCTTGGCTTCCTCGAGCCGCATCCGCCGCCGCGAGCATTGCGACGCAGACAGCCCGACCAGGTCGGCCAGTTGCTGGTTGGTCAGCCGGCCGTCGTCCTGGAGCGCGGCCAGCATTTTGAGGTCGAAGGTGTCTACCGGGATCATGCGCCGATTATCCATTTGATGCACGAAGTATGCATGATTGTAGCCAATTCGGAGGGCATTTGCATGCACTTTGCGCCCGATGTGGCGGAAACTCCGTACACCAAGTCAGGGAGATTCCACCATGGGTCCATTTCCGCACGACGCGCCGGCCGCCACGATCAGCGCCGACAATCCGACGGGCACCGATGGATTCGAGTTCGTCGAATACGCGCATCCGAAGCCGGAACAGCTGCACGCGCTGTTCAAGCTGATGGGCTATTCGCCGGTCGCGCGCCACAAAACCAAGAAGATCACGGTCTATCGCCAGGGCGACATCAATTATCTCGTCAACGAGGAAGGCGGTACCCACGGCTTTTCCTTCGTCGCCGCGCATGGGCCGTGCGCGCCGTCGATGGCGTTTCGCGTGGTCGATGCCAAACAGGCCTATGCGCGCGCGCTGTCGCTCGGCGCGGAGCCTGCGGACATTTCATCGGCGCAGAAGACGCTCGACGTTCCCGCCATCAAGGGCATCGGCGGCAGCCTTTTGTATTTCGTCGATCGTTACGGCGCCAGGGGTTCGGCCTATGACACCGAGTTCGAATGGCTGGGCGCGAACAATCCGCGGCCCGCAGGCGCAGGCCTGTTCTATCTCGACCATCTCACCCACAACGTCCATCGCGGCCGCATGGATGTCTGGACCGGCTTCTACGAAAAACTGTTCAATTTCCGCCAGATCCGTTTCTTCGATATCGAGGGTCGCGCTTCCGGCCTGTTCTCGCGGGCCCTGACCAGCCCGGACGGCAAGATCCGGATTCCGATCAACGAGGACGCAGGCCAATCCGGCCAGATTGAGGAATATCTCCACATCTATCGCGGCGAGGGCATCCAGCACATCGCCTGCGGTGCGCAGGATATTTATGCGACGGTGGAAAACTTGCGCGATGCCGGCCTGCCGTTCATGCCGTCGCCGCCCAAGACCTATTTCGAGAAGATCGACGCGCGCTTGCCCAAACACGGCGAGGACGTTCCGCGCCTGCAGCGCGACGGCATCCTGATCGACGGCGAAGGCGTGGTCGACGGCGGCCACACCAAAGTGCTGCTGCAGATCTTCTCGGCGAACGCGATCGGGCCGATCTTCTTTGAATTCATCCAGCGCAAGGGCGACGATGGCTTTGGCGAGGGCAATTTCAAGGCGCTGTTCGAATCGATCGAGGAAGACCAGATTCGGCGCGGCGTGCTGAAGGTGGACGCGGCGTAGGACGTCATCCTGAGGTGCGCGCTCTTGCGCGCCTCGAAGGATGTGCCGCAGGCGCGGACGCAACCATCCTTCGAGGCTCGCCGAAGACGGCGAGCACCTCAGGATGACGACGGAGCGTGCGGTTACCTCCCGCCCTTCCACTCTTTCGTCAGTTCCCCAATCTCCGCCGTCTCCGCATCCCGGATCGCCGACGGTGTTCGCGAAAAGCGCGGTGCGGGTGCGGGCTGCGTCACACCGTGGCGCTCGACGAAAATCTTTCGCGCGGCGTTGTGCGGATGTTTCGGCGCTTCCGCCATGGTCAGGATCGGCGCGAAGCAGATGTCGGTGCCCTCCATGATCTTGCACCAGTCCTCGCGGGTCTTGCTCTTGAACACCTTTGTCAGCTTGTCCTTCAGCGCAGGCCAGGCCTTGCGGTCCATCTGCGCGTCGAAATCGGCGTCGGTAAGCTCCGCGTGCTGGCGCAGCAATGCGTAGAACTGCGGCTCAATCGAACCGATCGAGACGAAATTGCCGCAGGAGCATTCATAGATGCCGTAGAAATGCGCGCCGCCGTCGAGGAAATTCTGCTCGCGGCCCTCGACCCAGCGGCCGATCGCCGTCATGTCGAAGAACATGGACATCAGCGATGCCGCGCCGTCGCACATTGCGGCATCGACCACCTGGCCCTTGCCGGATTTCGATGCTTCCAACAGGGCTGCGAGCACACCGACCACGAGATACAGCGCGCCGCCGCCGAAATCGCCGACCAGGTTGAGCGGCGGCACCGGCTTTTCCTTGGTGCCGATTGCTGCCAGTGCGCCGGTGACCGAGATGTAATTGATGTCGTGGCCGGCGGCCTGCGCCAGCGGACCTTCCTGGCCCCAGCCGGTCATGCGGCCGAACACGAGGCGAGGATTGCGCGCCATCACCACGTCGGGGCCGAGACCGAGACGTTCCATGACGCCAGGACGAAAGCCTTCGATCAGCGCATCGGCATTGGCGAGCAGATCGAGCACCTCTGCGATCGCGGCGTTGTCCTTCAGATCGAGCTCGACGACCTTGCGGCCGCGTCCCGCCACCGATTTCAGGTTCTTCCTGGCGCCGACGCGATCGAGCGTCACCACCTCCGCGCCCATGTCGGCCAGCATCATGCAAGCAAACGGGCCGGGACCGATGCCGGCGAATTCGACGATGCGGAAGCCGGCGAGCGGGCCGGAGGTGCGAACTGCGGACTGGGGGGCTGGTTTATCGAGCACGTTGTTTTTCCATGTGTGGTGAGATCTAGGAGTTGGCCGGCGTCTTGCTGCCATGGCGGGCAGGATCGCTGAGCGCCACCTTGGCGGCGTCCGCCCATAATTTGGCGTTCTGCTTCTGGCGTTCGGTGCCGGTGCCTTCCTCGGCGATCTTGCGGCCAAGTGCGACATAAACCGGAATTTCGTCGTCGCGCATCGCCGGCACGGCCGTTTTGCGCGCCATCGCTTTCTCGATAAAGGGCGCGAGTTCTTCCTGCTTCTGCTGTTCGCGCTCGATCTCGCGCGCCCGGAATTCCGGCATCACGTCCTTGGCAAACAGTTCGAGCGCTTCGCAGATATGTTCGTGCTCGTTACGGCCGCCTTGCTGGATAAACACGGTCTGGTCGACGCCCGACTCTTCGAAATGCCGCAGATGCGTCCGCAACTGGTCCGGCGTGCCGATGCCGTGACCGGCGCCGGCCGGCGGCAATGCGTGCCGCGCTTTTTCGAAATTGGCCCAGATGTCGGTCCGGCCCGGCTTGTGCTCGCCGAAAACATAATGATGGGCGAGGCCGTATTTGAAGAAGCGCAGCCCGTCCTCGCCACGGCGGCGCGATTCCACCGCGTCGGCATGCAGCGAGAAGCCGGTCACCATCGCGACATTGGGATTGACCGCATGCCCGATCGGCACGCACTCCTCTTTGAAGATGCGGTAGTAGTCATCGACCCATTGCCGCGCCTCGCGCGGATCGACGAAGGCAAACGTCAGCGCGCCGATGCCGTGCCGCGCCGCCATCTTAATGGTTTCGCGGTTGGAGCAGGCGACCCACAGCGGCGGATGCGGCTTCTGCACCGGTTTGGGCACCACATTGCGGCAGGGCATTTCGAAGAATTCGCCCTTGAAGCCGGGATAGGGGTCCATCACCATCATGTTGGTGCATTGCTCGACCGCCTCGGTCCACATCCGCCGCTTCTCGACCGGATCGAAGCCCACATTAAAGCCGCCTAGCTCCATCAGCGACGCGCTCTCGCCGGTGCCGAATTCGACGCGGCCGTTGGAAACGAGATCGAGCGTGGCGATGCGCTCGGCGACGCGCGCGGGGTGATTGTACCTCGGCGGCATCAGGCAGATGCCGTGGCCCAACCGAATCCGCTTGGTGCGTTGCGAGCAGGCGGCGAGGAAAATCTCGGGCGCGGAAGAGTGTGAATATTCCTCGAGGAAGTGGTGCTCGACTTCCCAAGCGTAGTCGATGCCGAGTTTGTCGGCGAGTTCGACCTGATCGAGCGCCTCCTGGAACAGCCGGTGCTCCGCGCCGTCGCTCCACGGCCGCGGCAACTGGTGTTCGTAGAAAATGCCGAACTTCATGGGCGCTCCCGGACCGCCCTCGAGACGGTTTTAATTAGCTGATTAGCTAAATTGTCTCGCCTTATGGCTGACGTGGCAAGCGGCTTTTTTCCGGAAGCGGCGCCAAAAGCAGAACCGGCGCACATCGCTGCGCGCCGGTTCCGGAGACTTGCGTTTAGACGCTATCAGCCGGCGGCGGTCACCGCGCGCTGCGCCATCACCTTGATCAGATTGGCGCGATAGTCCGACGAGCCATGGATGTCGCTCATCAGCCCGGCGGCGGAAATCTTGACGCCGTCGAGCGCCGCCGCCGACCAATTGGCCTTCAGCGCCGCCTCGATCGCCGGCACCCGCATCACCCCATCCTGGGAGGCGCCGGTGGCGGCGACACGGACATCGCCCGCCTTGGTCTTGGCCACGAACACCCCGGTCAGCGCAAAGCGCGACGCCGGATGCGGGAATTTTGAATATCCCGCCTTGGCCGGCACCGGGAACGATACTTGTGTGATGATTTCGCCGTCGGCCAGTGCAGTCGTGAACAGGCCCTTGAAGAAATCATCCGCCGAGATCGTCCGCTTGTTGGTCTTGACGGTGGCGCCGAGTGCCAGCACTGCCGAAGGATAATCCGCGGCCGGATCGTTGTTGGCGATCGAGCCGCCGATGGTGCCGCGATGGCGCACGGCGGGATCGCCGATCAACGACGCGAGATAGGCAAGCGCGGGGATCGCCTTTTGCGCGGGGCCACTCTGGGCCACGTCGTAATGGGTGGTCGCGGCCTTGATCGTCACGGCGTCGGATGAGACGTCGATCCCGATCAGTTCCTTGATCTTTCCGAGATCGATCACGTCGGACGGCGCCGCCAGCCGCTGCTTCATGACGGGGATCAGCGTGTGGCCGCCGGCGAGGTATTTCGATTCCGAGCCTTTGCCGAAAAGCGCCACGGCTTCGTCGACCGAGGAGGGGCGATGGTAAGTGGTCTCGTACATGGTTTTGCTCCCTCAACCGTGAATGGCGTGCCAGACGCGATCGGGCGTCGCCGGCATTTCCAGTTTGTTGTTGCCGATCGCATCCGTGATCGCGTTGATCACGGCAGCCGACGCGCCGATCGCGCCGGCCTCGCCGCAGCCTTTGACGCCGAGCGGATTGCCCGGGCACAGCGTCGTGGTGTGGTTCAGCTTGAACGACGGCAGATCGTCGGCGCGCGGCATGGTGTAATCCATGAACGACGCGGTCACGAGCTGGCCGCTATCGTCGTACACCGCGCCTTCGAGCAGGGCCTGGCCGATGCCCTGGGCGAGACCGCCATGGACCTGGCCTTCGACGATCATCGGGTTGATCAGCCGCCCGAAATCGTCCGCCGCGACGAAGTTGACGAAGGAGGTCTTTCCGGTCGCCGAATTGACTTCGAGTTCGCAGATATAGGCGCCGGCCGGGAAGGTGAAGTTGGTCGGGTCGTAGAACGCGCCTTCCTTCAGGCCCGGCTCCATGCCGTCGGGCAGATTGTGCGCGGTATAGGCGGCCAATGCCACCATCGGCAGCGCGATCGACTTGTCGGTGCCGGCGACCTTGAACATGCCGCCCTCGATGACGATGTCGTTCTCGGATGCCTCGAGCTGATGCGCGGCGATTTTCTTGGCCTTGGCTTCGACCTTCTCCATCGCTTTCAGGATCGCCGTCAAACCGACGGCGGCCGAACGCGATCCATAGGTGCCCATGCCGAACTGCACCTTGTCGGTGTCGCCATGGACGATCTGGACCTGGCTGATGGGAACACCGAGCCTTTCTGCGACCAGCTGGCAGAACGTGGTTTCGTGACCCTGGCCGTGGCTGTGCGATCCGGTCAGGATCTCGATGGTGCCGACCGGATTGACGCGGACTTCCGCGGATTCCCAAAGGCCAACGCCGGCGCCGAGACTACCGACCGCTTTCGAGGGCGCGATGCCGCAGGCCTCGATGTAACAGGACAGGCCGAGGCCACGCAGCTTGCCTTCGGACTTGGCTTTCGCCTTGCGGGCCGGGAAGCCGGCATAGTCGATCGCCTTCATCGCGGCGTCGAGCGAGGCGCCAAAATCGCCGACATCATAGGCCATGATAACCGGCGTCTGGTGCGGGAAGGTGGTGATGAAGTTCTTGCGGCGCAATTCGGCCGGATCGACCTTCAATTGCCGCGCCGCGGTTTCCAGGAGCCGCTCCACCACGAAACTGGCCTCGGGCCGGCCCGCGCCGCGGTAGGCGTCGACCGGGGTGGTGTTGGTGTAGACGCTGATCACCTCGGCGAAGATGTTGGGGATGTTGTACTGGCCCGACAGCAGCGTCGCATAGAGATAAGTCGGCACCGACGACGAAAACAGCGACATGTAGGCGCCGAGATTGGCGTAGGTTTTGACCCGCAACCCCGTGATCTTGTTGCCGGCGTCGAGCGCGAGCTCAGCCTTGGTGAGGTGATCGCGGCCATGGGCGTCGGTCAGGAAGGCCTCGGTCCGGTCGCCGGTCCATTTCACCGGTCGTCTGACCTTCTTGGAGGCCCACAGCGCTACCATTTCCTCGGGATAGATGAAGATTTTTGAGCCGAAGCCGCCGCCGACGTCGGGCGCCACCACCCGCAGCTTGTGCTCGGGTGCGATGTTGTAGAAGGCCGACAGCACCAGCCGCGCGACATGCGGATTCTGCGACGTCGTGTACAGCGTGAAGTGCTCCTCGGCCTCGTTATAATCGCCGATCGCTGCGCGCGGCTCCATCGCATTCGGCACCAGCCGGTTATTGGTGATGTCGAGCGAGACCAAATTGGCGGCCGATTTGAACGCCGCATCGGTTGCGGCCTCGTCGCCGATGGTCCAGTCGTAGATCACGTTGCCGGGGGCTTCGGGGTGAAGCTGCGGCGCGCCGGGCTTGATGGCTGCGCTAATGTTGGCCGCGGCCGGGAGTTCCTCGTAATCGACGACGACGGCTTCCGCCGCGTCCTTGGCCTGGTTCTTGGTCTCGGCGATCACGACCGCAACCGCCTGACCGACGAAGCGCACGATTTCCGGCGCCATCGCCGGCCACGCGCCCATCTTCATCGGGGTGCCGTCCTTGGAGGTAATGGCCCAGCCGCAAATCAGATTGCCGACCTTATCGTCGACGATCTCCTGGCCGGTGAGCACGGCGACCACGCCGGGCATCTTCATCGCCGCCGACGTATCGAGGCTCTTGACCTTGGCATGGGCGTGCGGGCTGCGGACGAAATGGGCGTAGGTCATGCCCAGCAATTTGATGTCGTCGACGTAACGGCCCTTGCCGGTGGTGAATCGTCGGTCTTCCTTGCGCACAACGCTTGCGCCAATGCCTTCAACGCCCATGTTCTGTTCTCCCAACCGGAGTTATTGTTTCCGCCGTTTCCATCGAAACGCGGCGGTCTTGAATTCGGTATTGGTGGCCTGCGGCGGCTATTCCGCCGCCTGCGAGACCTTCATGCGGCCGGCCGCATCGAGCACCGATTTGACGATGTTGTGATAGCCGGTGCAGCGGCAGATATTGCCTTCCAGCTCATGCCGGACCGTTTCCTCGTCGAGCTTGCCGCCGTAGCGGTGCACGATGTCGATCGCCGACATGATCATGCCGGGGGTGCAATAGCCGCATTGCAGGCCGTGATTGTCGCGGAAAGCGGCCTGCATCGGGTGCAGTTCGTCGCCCTTGGCGATACCCTCGATGGTGGTGACATTGGAGCCGGCTGCCTGCCCCGCCAGCACGGTGCAGGATTTGACCGCCTTACCGTCGATATGGACCACGCAGGCGCCGCACTGGCTGGTGTCGCAGCCGACATGGGTGCCGGTCAGGTTCAGATTTTCGCGCAAGAGATGGACCAGGAGAGTCCGGTCCTCAACATCGGCCGAAACGGCCTTGCCGTTCACCGTCAGTTTGACTGTAGACACGCGTGATACCTCCTGATGTTTTTCCAATTAGAAACAGAGGGGAGGCGGTTGGCAACTAGGATTTTGGTCGCGAGAGCGGGTTGTGATGACGCGGTTGCGGGGTTGCGTCTCATATTTTGCCTTGCGCCCTCCTTGGGGGTACGACGTCCGGTAACCCCAAGAGCCGGCCCTGGCGCGTCTTCGCCCCCCGCTTTGCGAAAGCCCCTGTATATTTACTCACCCTTATTCATTCTGCCTTAGTTTTGCGCGTCGGGTCTGGGGGCGAAGCTTCCGGAAACCGTTGGGTTTTCAGAATGAAGACGGGGGTTGGGGTGGGATTGTCAGGACGTAGCGGGTCGCGATCGATCAAATTCCCAACCCTTCGTTTCCGTACCAAGATCATGCTCGGCTTTGCCGTCACGCTGGCGATTTCGGCCGCCAGCATGGGCTTTGCCTATATGGGCTTCGAGCGGGTATCCGCGGGCGTCGGATCCTACCGCCAGAGCGTCGCGGAGGCCGACCTGGCCCGCAACATCGACCGCGAGCTGATCTCGTACCGCTCGCTGGCGCGTTATTTTGTCGTCACTGCCAAGGAAGAGGACGGCAAGGCGGCGCTGGCGGCCGAAACCAGCCTCAGGGACGCCATCATCCAGTCGATGAAAGGCACCACCAACCCGGCGCGGCTCGACCAGGTCACCAAGCTGGAGCGGGAATTCCGCGCCTTCACCAAGATATTTGCCGATGTCCTCAAGGTGAAGGAAGAGAGCACGACGATCGCGCAAAACCGCCTTACCCGCAGCGCCACCTCGCTGCGTTACAAGCTCGACGATCTCCCCAGCAACGCCGACGATTTGGAACTTCAGACGATCCAGTTCGGCGCCAAGAAAGTGATCGACCAGTTTCAGGCGGCGACGGCGCTTGCCAATACCTTCGTCATCAATTCCGACAAGGCGGTCGCCGCCAGCGCGATGGCGCGTCTCAAGTTCGTCGAGAACTCGATGCAGGCGATCTCCTCCAAGGAAGAAAAGATCGTGCAGGGGCTGAAGGAAGCCTCCGCCCTGCTGGAGGAATACCGGCAAGCGCTCACCAAGCTGATCGAGAATTCGAAGGAGATCGACGAACTGACCGCCGAGATGACGGATTCGGCTGCGGCCATCGACAAAGGCGCGGGCGCGATGAAGTCGGACCTCGTGACCGATCAGAAACGGCTCGAGGCCGAGTCGCATGCAGCCATCGGCGAGACCGAGCAGCTGATCCTGACGCTGGCCGCCGGCGGCTTCCTGCTCGGCGTCGTCTGGGCGTTCCTGCTGGGCACCGGAATCTCGCGGCCGATCGCCGCGATGTGCAAGGCGATGCGTGAACTCGCCGGCGGTAACTTCGACGTCGTTCTGCCCGGGCTCGGGCGCAACGACGAACTCGGCGAAATGGCCGGCGCAGTGGAAGAATTCAAGCTGCAGGCGATCGCGAGGGCCGAGCGCGATGCCGCCACGCAGGAAGCGCAGAACAAGGCGGCGAGCGCCGCACGCCGCACCGAGCTCATTCGTTTCGCCGACGAATTCGAATTGGCGGTCGGCGCCATCGTCTCCAATGTCTCGGCCTCCGCCGTGCAGCTCGAGGCGGCGGCGGGGACGCTGACGCGGACCGCGGAAACCACGCAAAGCCTGTCCAGCCAGGTTGCCGGCTCTTCCGAAGAAGCCTCCAGCAACATGCAGTCGGTGGCGACGGCGACCGAGGAGCTCTCCGCCTCCGTCGACGAGATCGGACGGCGCGTCAAGGAATCCAGCCAGATCGCCGAGGCCGCCGTGCGTCAGGCCGAGCAGACTGACAGCCGCATCGGCAAATTGTCGCGCGCGGCGCAACAGATCGGCGACGTGGTCAAGCTGATCACGGCGATCGCCGAGCAGACCAATTTGCTGGCGCTGAACGCGACCATCGAAGCCGCCCGCGCCGGCGATGCCGGCCGCGGATTTGCCGTGGTCGCGTCCGAGGTGAAGTCGCTGGCCAGCCAGACCGCGAAAGCGACCGACGAGATCTCCAACCATATTTCGGGCATGCAGGGAGCGACGCAGGAATCGGTTGCGGCGATCAAGGAGATCGGCGGCACCATCGGCAAGATCTCGGATATCGCCTCTTCCATCGCCAGCGCGGTCGAGCAGCAAAGCTCGGCGACGCAGGAAATCGCGCGCAGCGTGCAGAACGTGGCCCAGGGGACCCAGGAGGCCGCCGCCAGCGTCATGCAGGTCAATCGCGGCGCGACCGAAACCGGCTCGGCGTCGGAAGAAGTGCTGAACTCGGCGCGCACGCTGTCGAGCGAAAGCACGCGCCTGCGCGAAGAGCTCGACCGCTTCATGGCGAATATCAGGGCGGCGTAATTCTCTCCGTCATTCCCCGATGTGCAATTGCACATCGTGGATGCGCCCGCTTGGGCGCAGGCTCGGAGTCCATACTCGCGATCGTGGTTATGGATTTTCTGATGTGCAACTACACATCAAAGCTCGCGACTTCGTCGCGCCCCGGAATGACGGAGGAGGTTCCCATCCCGCAATGCGGGAACCCTGACCTCGCCCGTGCGTTGTCTGGTGTGGCGGGCATTCCGTTTGCCGCAAAGTTGGGAATGAGAACCTTGGGGCGCCGCATGTCCCGGGGCGTTTCTCATTGATTTGGTCCGATGGATTTGCAGCTGATACGGCGCGGTTCCGCACCACAGCAGGGCGCTCTCGCCCCGGTGCGGCAGGACAACGACCGCGTCATCGAAACCAGCATTCCGGCGCGGCTCGATAATTTGCATTGGAGCGGCTTCCATACCCGCGTGGTGCTGGCGCTCGGGATCACCTGGATTTTGGACGGGCTGGAAGTGACGCTGGCGGGTGCGCTGTCCGGAGCGCTGAAAGAAAGTCCCACGCTGCACTTTTCGAACTTCGATGTCGGACTTGCCAACAGCGCCTATCTGGCCGGGGCCGTGCTCGGCGCGCTCGGCTTCGGCTGGCTCACCGACCGGATCGGCCGCAAGAAGTTGTTCTTCATCACGCTCGCGCTCTATCTGACGGCAACCGCCGCAACGGCGCTATCGTGGAATGTCGCAAGCTACGCGCTGTTTCGCTTTCTGACCGGTGCCGGCATCGGCGGCGAATATACCGCGATCAATTCGACGATCCAGGAACTGGTGCCGGCGCGCTATCGCGGCTGGACCGATCTCGTGATCAACGGCAGTTTCTGGATCGGCGCCGCGATCGGCGCGACCAGCGCCATCGTCCTGCTCGATCCCGCGCTGATCGGTCCCGATCTCGGCTGGCGGCTGGCCTATTTCACCGGTGCGGCTCTTGGCCTGATCGTGTTCGTGATGCGGATGTGGATTCCGGAAAGCCCGCGCTGGCTGATGATCCACGGCTACCCGGATCAGGCGCACAGGATCGTTGCCGATATCGAGCAATCGGTGACGGGACACGTGCAGGATCAGGCGCTGCCGAAGATCAAATTGCGGATGCGCGATCATACGCCGCTGCGCGAAGTCGCGCACACGCTGTTCTCTGTCTACCGCCAGCGCTCGCTGGTTGGACTGGCACTGATGGTCGCGCAGGCATTTTTCTACAACGCGATCTTCTTCACCTTTGCGCTGGTGCTGACCGATTTCTTTGGCATTCAGGCAAACCATGTCGGCTGGTACATTCTCCCCTTCGCGGCCGGAAATTTTCTGGGCCCGCTGCTGCTTGGCCGTCTGTTCGATACGCTGGGCCGCCGTACGATGATCGCCTTCACCTACGGAGTCTCCGGCCTGCTGCTTGCGTTGTCGGGCTATCTGTTCTCGATCGGCGCCTTGAGCGCGCAGACCCAGACCATCGCCTGGATGGTGATTTTCTTCTTTGCCTCGCCGGCGGCGAGTGCTGCCTATCTCACCGTCAGCGAGACCTTTCCGCTGGAGGTGCGCGCACTGGCGATTGCGCTGTTCTACGCGATCGGGACGGGAATTGGCGGCGTCGCCGGTCCGGCGCTGTTCGGCGTGCTGATCGATACCGGGTCGCGCAATTCCGTGTTCGCCGGCTACCTGTTTGGATCGGCCTTGATGGTGGCAGCCGCCGCCATCGCGTGGCGATACGCCGTCGCGGCCGAGCGGAAGTCGCTTGAATTGGTCGCACCGCCGCTCGCATTCATGGAGTAGGATGAGATGAATCAGGATCTGGCCGAAATGCCGATGGAAGATGAACTGTCGCCCGAAGACGAAGCCTCGCCGGAAACCGTTCCGGTGCCGCGCTCGCTGGTGCCGCATTTGAGCGAGACCGCCGTGCTGCTCGACATCGACGGCACGTTGCTCGATCTGGCCCCGACCCCGCGTGAAGTATGGGTGCCGCCGGGCCTGTCGAAGACCCTCAACCGGTTGCTGCAGCGAACGGGCGGTGCGCTCGCGCTGGTCAGCGGCCGTTCGCTGAATGATATCGACCTGATCTTTGCACCGGATCAGTATCCGGCTGTCGGCGGCCATGGCGCGGAGATGCGCCTTGATCCCAACAGCGAAGCGGTGGCTGCGCACGCACCGCCGATGGACAAGGAATTGAAGCGGCGGCTGGCCGCGATCGCAAAACTTAGTCCCGGGATTCTGCTAGAAGACAAGGGCTATTCGCTCGCGCTGCATTATCGTCTCGCGCCGCATGCGGAAAAGGCGATCTATGAAGCGGTGTCGCTGATCAGGGCCGATCTGCCGAACGCGCCGATCGAGGTGCTGCCCGGAAAATGCGTCTGCGAAATCAAGCATTCCGGCTTCACCAAGGCGAGCGGTGTGCGGGAGCTGATGACGCATGAACCGTTCAAGGGCCGCCGTCCGTTCTTTATCGGCGACGATGTCACCGACGAATTGGTGTTTGCGATCATGCCGGATTTTGACGGCCTTGCATTTTCCGTCGGCCGGCGCGCCCGGGGCGTTGCCGGACATTTCGATGCGCCGAGCGATGTGCGCGAATTTCTCGCGCATTTGCTCGATGATGAAAGGGACGCACCGCTGCCATAATCGACGACGGAGTTTTCCGTAGGCCGAATTGAATGCGGTTTCTTTGCGTTTCGCACGATATCTCGCGCAAAATTCTCTTTTTCGTGGAGTTCTCCGGTGAGTTCCGCTCCGCCCGGCCCGATTTTGGTTTCAATTCGTTGAAAGGGTGACGAGGAACCATATTGATGAATGGTTGTTAACACGCGAGCGCACCAACAGGAGGGGACCTGCTGTGAACCTCGTCGTCGTTTCGAACCGCGTTTCGCGCGGCAAAGCCAATGAGCCCATGACGGGGGGGCTTGCGGCCGCTTTGCTGCCGGTCGTCGAGAAATCCGGAGCGATCTGGGTTGGCTCAAGCGGACGCGTCCGTGACGGGAACCAGAAAGAACCGTTTGCCGAAATCGAAGCCTTGGGCGCCGGCGCGCTGGCGATGCTGGATTTGCCGGCCGCGCACTACGGCGGCTATTACGAAGGCTTTGCGAATTCGGCGCTGTGGCCGGCGCTGCATTCGCGCGCCGACCTGATCCACGCCTGCCAGGACGATTACCTATCGTATCGCGAAGTGAATGCCTTCATGGCGCGCGCGCTGCTGCGATTCCAGAAACCTGACACCGCGTTCTGGGTTCAGGATTATCATTTTCTCGCGCTTGGTGCGGAACTGCGCGATCTCGGCGTCACCCAGCCGATCGGCTTTTTCCTTCATACGCCGTGGCCCGCGCGCGCCGTGATCGGCGGCGTGCCGCATCATCGCGACCTGATCGAAGCGATGCTGGCCTATGATCTGATCGGCTTCCAGACCGAAGAAGACCGCGACAACTTCCTGGCCTACGTTCAGTGCGATCTGGATCACGCCGTGCACGATGACATCGTCTCGTCGCGCCATGGCAAGACGCGCGCCGCGGTATTCCCGATCGGCATCGATCCCCAGAAATTCGCCCAGCTTGCGGCCAAGGCGGTCAGCCATCCGGACGTCTCGCGGCTGCGGCGCAGCCTGAATGGCGAGAAGCTCGCGATCGGTGTCGACCGGCTGGACTACTCCAAGGGCCTGGTCAATCGCATCAGGGCATTCGACCGTATGTGGACCTTGCAACCACAGCTCAAGCGTACGGCTTCATTGTTGCAGATCGCGACGCCGTCGCGGGGCGCGATCGAGGCCTACGGCAATCTGCAGAGCGAAGTTGCAAAACTCGTCAGTGACGTCAACGGACGTCATGGCGAGGTCGACTGGACGCCGATCCGCTACCTCAACAAGGGTTACGGCCAGGCGGTGCTCGCGGGTCTCTATCGCACCGCGCAGGTCGGCGTGGTAACGCCGTTGCAGGACGGCATGAACCTGGTCGCCAAGGAATACGTCGCGGCCCAAAACGGCGCGGATCCCGGCGTGCTGGTGCTGTCGAAATTCGCCGGCGCCGCGAACGAACTCGACACCGCGCTGTTGGTAAATCCCCACGACATCGACGGCATGGCGCGCACCATCGCGATCGCGCTCTCGATGCCGCTGACCGAGCGGCGGATGCGCTGGGAAGCGATGATGGCAAAACTCCGCGATCATACCATCCAGCAATGGTTTGCCGATTTCGTCGAAACGCTGCAGGAAACGCAATCCGACAAGGGCGTGATCGAGCCGATCATGACGGAGCAGCCGGCGCTATGGTCGGTTCGTTCTGCCAACAGCAATACGCGATATCACTGATCTCCAAGTCGTCAGTAGCAATACGAAACGCCATCCAGTACCGGGCAGCGTGCCCGGCGGGGGTCGCTTGGATTTTCCATCGGCACGACGCTCTTGCCCTGGCCGACGAACACGCCCGCCCTGTCCGACCACCACGGACTGCTTGTTGCCGATGATGACACTCGGATGCGGCGAGGCCAGGTTCGAGCGGGTCCCGTCTGCCCAGACGATCGCATCTCCCGTGAAGACGCCGCGCCGGCCGTCGTCGCAGCTCACATCATTGCCCTGTCTGCTGCAGGCCTGCGCCATCGCCGGGCCGGCCGCACAGGCGGCCGCCGCAGACAGGCAAACCGAGAAAATGATCGTCCGGGTCAAGATCACGCCGCCCTCCGCCGATTGATTTGTCGATATGTCGTCGATGGTTTCGGGATTCGGGTTCATGGATGTGCGGGGTGGCTGAATCCCGGCTGGTAAGCGTTTCTAATTACCCAGCATATTCAATTAATTAGGTAAATTTCAGTTCCCGCCCCCGCGCTCCCTTGCAAAATGCAGCCTGCCCCTTCAAGAGAGGGCCTCTGGAGAGATGGCCGAGTGGCTTAAGGCGCACGCTTGGAAAGCGTGTGTGCGGGAAACCGTACCGTGGGTTCGAATCCCACTCTCTCCGCCAGCCCCTGAAACGCCGGAGACTTCAGCAGAACGGCGCGATTGGCGCGAGCGGCGAGGCGCGCAGAATGCGACCGAATGGGAAGCTCGCGTCGCCCTGGGGCGGCACGGGCGCCGCGGCTGCCGCTGCTATTTCGGCGTTGTCCCGGAACACCCTGCCGGTGCCTCCCGGGAGCATCTCCACAGCGATGACACTCAGCGACGAATTGGCCGGCAGATGGATCGACGCCAGAATGGCTTCGACCTGGGCCTGGTGGAACGCGGCCACGGCGGTCCGATTGGGCGCTTTCTGCGCGCTTGCCACCAGCGTCGTGAAGTATGGCTTGAGCGCGGAGTTGATGGCGTCGAGCGCCTTGTTGACGAACACGCCCGGTTCCGACGCGATCAGCACATTGCGCATGGAGCCGCCGTCCGCCTGTACCGCCTGTGCGTAGAGCAGGAACCAGATCGAGGTGCGCGGTTGCTGCGCGGGCCTGACGAGAACATTGCCGTTGAGCACCGGCGTCGCGTAGGGCGCGGTCGCGACGATCAGGCTCGGCGTTCCGCTGCTCGCCGTGGCCGGCGGGACCAGCGGCGGCATGGTCTGGTCGAGATGGAACGGACTGGCGGCAGTCGTCATGGCGGCGAGCACGGCAGCGGCAGTGCCGGCCGGGACGTTGATGCGCCCGGTGTGACAGACGAGGGTCGGCGGCGGATGCTGCACGCCGACCACGCGCAGCGCCGAGCCGAAGCGCGCATTCGCGGTCGACCACCAGTGCAGATCGCCGGGCGCTCCGGCGTGGCCGATCCGCAGCTCGTAGGTCCAGAAGCCGAACAGTTCGGGATCGTCCGGGTCGATGCCGGGCGGAAGCGGAAGCAGGAAGTGAACGTTCGAGCCTGGCGCCGCCTCGAGCTCTGTCATGGCGGTGAGCCCGGCGCGGTCGTCGGTATCGTCGGGGATGATGGCGCGGACCAGCTCGGGATCGAGCGGCAGCGGCGGGTTGCTGTCCGGCACAACCTGCGGCACGGCATTATAGAGCAGCGGATCGGCGCCGTGATTGAGCACGCGCGCAAACAGCGCATCGCCGTCGGTGTTGGCGATCGGCGCGGTCAGCTCGATCCACAGAGACCGGCGCCGCGCCGCGGTCGACGCATAGAGTGGCCCGGCCACGTAGGGTGAGAGCGCGAGCCCCACCGACGCGATCGCCGGAACCTGCTTGGGCGGAATTGCGATCGGCAGACGCAGATCGAGCGGCGCATCGGCGTATTCGGTCGTCGGGGGCGGCTGAGGCGGTGTCGTATAGACCGGCGTGGGCGGCGACGCCCCGAGCGGCGGTCCGGCAGGCGTCCGGTTCGGCTTCACGAACCAGCGATGCTGCAGCGATTGCGGGAACCCTCCCGCGACCGGCTCATGCGGATCGATCGCATCGAAGAAGATCAGCCGGGTTCGCGAGCGCGCCAGGTGGCTCGGCTGCATCGTCGCCGCGGGTCCAACCACGCGTGGCACCGCTATGGCACCGACTGCGACCGCGGCGGCTTCGCCATCGGTCGGGCCGCCGCGCAGGATCGTCAGGCCCGCACCGGTGAGGCCGTCCCAGGTCCAGTCGCGCTCCAGGTCGAGGACGATGGCGACGATCCAGAAGCGCAACAGCTCGCTGGTCGAGCCGAATGTCAGTGTCTCGGCGTCGGCGGAGATGAGCGCGCGCAGGGCGCGCGAAGCGCCAAACACGACGCGCGTTCCGGGCGGCGTGGAGAGCGAGTTACCGTTGGCGACCACGCCGAGCTGTTCGGCCAGCTGTGAAACCAGAGACGGCGCGGACACGCCGGCGGGCCGGCGAAACAGGTAGCCGGTGACTGGTTCGGCCGCGTCCGCCTGGCCCAACAAGACGGACTCGCCGGTCGGCTCGACGCGCACCTGGATCGTCGTCGCCATCGCCTGCGAGGCCTGCGGGCCGAAATAGCCGGGCTCGTCGGTGCGCAGCACCGCGCGCAACGTGATCTGCACGTCGCGCCCGCGCGGAATCAGCAGCGGTCCGGTGACCGGCTGGCCGGTCGACGACCAGTTCTCGATCGACGGCTCGTCGATGAAAACAACGGAAATCTTTGTTCCGGGGTCGGTGACCAGCGGCCGCGCGCCGGTGGTGGGAGTGAGCGTCCGCGACGTCGTATACAGCGTGACATAGGTGCCGTCCTGGGTGCCGGTGTCGTGCAGCGGATGGCGCACCGCGACCTCGATGGACGCCGCCGTAACGTCAGGATCCGGCAGCCCCGCGATGCCCTTCGTGGTTTTCGCGTTGGTCACGAGGGTCGCGCGGATGGTATCGCGCCACGCCGGCTGATCGCCAAGGTGGGTAAAGAGCACCTCCGGATAGACGATGTTCGGCCGCTTGACGAACAGCGCCGCCGGCGCGCTTGCTGTGCCCGGTTGCGCGACGATCGGCTTGCCGTTCCGGTCCAGCTGTTGAACGACCGGCGCCTTGGGAGGGACGAGACGCTGGAAGATCTGCGTTGCGATCGACGCCGGACCGGGATCAATCGCGGCATCGCCGACGCCCGGCCCGCCGCTGCTCAGATCGCCGAGCCGGACGCGGAACGCGTAGACGTGTCCGTAGGACAACAGGGTCGTCAGGTCGACGGCCGTCCGCGTCGGTATCTCGGGCGCCGTGCGGGCGGTGAGCGCTTTCGGAATCGGGTCCGGCTCGCACAGCGAACCGCCGCGCCAGGTCGCAAAATAGCGCGGCAGCCACGCATCGGCGGCCGCCGTGGTAGAATAGGGTTGGGTCGGAACCGGCTCGACGCACAACTCGCCCGTGAAGGTGCCGAGCGCGGAGGGAAGCTTCGTCGTGACCTTGCAGAGCGATTGCCACACCGGCGTTTTGAACGGCCCGCCTGGCGAGGCGGGCGTCACATCAGCGGTGTCGACGCGATAGCCCTGAACGCCGAGCGGCGTCTGGGTGGCGCTGCCGAGTGTCCCGCTGCCGCGTGCGTTGAGCAGCGCGATCTGATCATTGTGCCATTGCACGACCTGCTCGTCGTCCCAGCCGAGTTCGATGCCGAGATCGCTGCCGGGCGCAAGCTGGCCGTCACCCACGGCCGCCGCGGAGTTCGCCGGCTGCGTGCAGTGGACAAGCTTGGCAAAACCGTCGGCATATACGTCGGCGACATGGAACGCAGAATCGGACGGCGCGCCGCCCCCGCCATCGACAGGGAATTCGACCGGCGCAAACAGCGCGCGGGCGGCGGCGGTGAGCGGCGGTATGCGGGCGGCATGGGTGCGGATCGAGCCCGTAATCGTCTTGCCGGCGACCGCCCAGGGGTCAGCAGCAGCGAGCGCGACGAAGACGTATCCGCCGGCCGCGAATGCGTCGGCGTCGCTCGCCGGCAGCTTGATCGAAAGCTGGTAGATCAGGCCGAGCTTGAGCGCCAGGATCGGCTGGCGCAGCGCGTAGGAGATGACCTGGCCCCAGCTCAGCGTTTTCAACGGCGTCGCCGGAATCGGCACCGCCGGGCTTCCGCGCACCGCGCAACCAAACTCGTCCTCGGTGGTGGTGTAATTGCCGTCGGGCGGTCCGCCTCCGACCGCCAGATAGGAAGGCGGGAGCGGCTTGCGAATGCGCGGAATAATGAGGGCGGGCGGTGTGCCAATGGTGGCGCCGCTGGCCGTCACCGAACTCTGCAGCAGCGCAAAGGTTGCTGCCGGGGAGGCCGGCGCTGACAGGATCGTCGGGGTGATTGCGATCGCGTTCGCGCCGGTTGAGACCGGCAAGCCGGCGAGCCCCTTGTTGACGATCACGGTGAAGACCGGCGCGCCGTTCGCGAACGACGGCGATGACGGCCCGACCAGCGGGCCGGGCAGCGGGTCGACGGCCGGAATCACTACGACGTTGAGCGTGAGCGTGCCGTTGCCGTCCCAATGCTGCGGGAAGGTGGTCAGCGCGAGGCGAATTGGGTCGGCCATCGGCGCGTCCCCTAAAGCGAAATGGTTTCGCTGAATCCCCACGACCCGTCGAACGAGACGTTGATGACCCAGCAGATGCTGATGTGGATTCCGACCGAGACCTGCGCCGACAAGTCGGCCTCGCTGGGCGGAAGCGGAGTTGGCAGGGTGATCATGATCGCCGCGGTGAGCGTAAGCGACGCGCTGGCGACGCCGCCAAGCACATCCACTTGCGCGTTGCCGGTCAACGCCGCCGCGATCTGAATCTGCGTGGTTCCGATGTCGAGGCTCAGGCTGACGACGATCGATGCGCTTCCCGATGCGACCGCGACGCTGATCGAGAGTCCGAGCCCGAGGCCGGCCTCAAGATAGAGATCAAGACCGCCACCCTGCACGCCGAGGACGATCGCACCGGTTCCGGCCAGCGGCGAGACCACCCATTGGAACGGGTCCTGTTTGCTGCCGATTCCGACGCTGAAAGAGAGGTCGCTCGGGATGGTCGCGCTGAATCCGACATCGAGACCGAGATCGGTGATCTCGCCGAAGCCGAGCGGGATCGTCGGCAGCGTGAATCCCTGCTGCACCGTGAGCGTGTTGCCGGAGAAGCCGACATCGAGCTCGGCATCTCCCCCGAGACTCTTGGCGATGCTGCTGAGTCCGGTGAGGATCGCCTGCACGGGATCCAGGGAGGGGCCGTAGACGACATTCAAATTGGTAAAGCCGGGCGATATCGTGGAGCCGGCCTGGAAGCCGCCGGTGATCGTCAGAAGCGTGCCAAACCCGTCGACATTGCCGATGAAGGCGAGGTTCTCCAGCTTGAGCGACCAGTTCGTTGGCGTGGAGCTCGCGTCGAGCGTCAGCGTGCCTTTGAATTTGCTGTAGGAGAGCACCAGGTGCACGATGGCGAGGTCGAGAACCGCGCGATCGGGCGGCGCCGTCGTGGGCGGGCTAGCGCCCGGCCCCCAAATGTAGGTTCGGGTGAAGCCGTCGCTCTTGATCGGCAGACCGTCGGTTGAGGGAATTTGCAGCGCGCTGCCGATATCGGGAAAGATGCTCGCAACCCCGAGCAGCGCTCCGACATCGGCGAGCCCGGGCAGCTTGTTGAAGCCGATGCCGTCTCCAGTGTTGTTGATCAGCGGGTGTTCGTAGAGCGTCTTCGAGGTCCCGGTCCCCTGCATGATCGAGTAAAAAGTGTTCGGCGTGTCGACTTGCTGCGCGTCCTCCGGATCAAGAAGCCGGAAGCAATCGGCGGCGAACGTCCCGACGCCGGTCGGCACGCTGGCGCCTGCCGAGGTGCCGCGCGTCAGTGGCACCGGCGTCTGCGAATCGACCGGCTGCGGCGTGTTGGCGCTGCTGGCACGCTTGGCGACGCTCCACTGGCCGTCCTTCGGCAGACGAGGCGTCCCGAACAGCGCGGTTTGCAGCTTGGCCGTTGCGCCCGCGGCAAGCGCCACGCCGAACGAAGAAACGTTCATGGTGAATTGTTGCGGGCCGCTGCCGCCGAGGCTGGCGATGCAATGGGTCTTGCCGCTGACGCGGCCCTGTTGCTGCATCAGCGCAATAATGTCGGCCGCCGAGGGAGGCGCAGGGCTGAGCTTCGTCGGATCGCTGCTGGTGATCGTGTCCTGAGCGTAGCCCTGGATCGCGGTTCCGACCGAGCTGTGAATACCGGTCTGCCCGTCCGCGGCGATACTGATCGCCGGGTAGATCCCGACATCGGCGTCGAACGTGCAGGGCGTGTATTGAATCGATCCGACGTTGACGATCGCGGTCGAGAACTGGATGTTGCGCACGTTCTTTACAGACTCGACCGCGCCCAAGAGCAGACCGTTGGGGGCCAGCAACTCGAAGAATCCGGGGCCGACCGCCTGCCATCCAGTGTCGTGCTTGACCACCTCGCCGGCATCGGAGCGGTCAAACGTGATCGTGCGCTGGAGGCGAATGCACCACGGCAGGATCCAGATCTGCGCCGTGATGATCTCATGCGCGGTTCTGCCCAGAAGCACGTTGAACAGGGCCCGGATGATGCCGGGATCGGTCGGCACCGGATCGAGCCAGTCGGAGAACAGCGTCGTCCCGTAGCCTGAGAGATCGACACGCCCGATCGGCATGAACCCCCGGCCGCTGGGGCCGAAATCATCGTCCCAGAATTTTGCGACGCTCGGCAGCGCGGTGCCGAGCACCTGCGCGCCGTAAGCGGGTGGGGTGGCGTAGAAGCCCGTGATGGCGGTGCCCGGGAGAGTATCCTGCGGCCCGGTGATCGACAGCACGCGCGCGCCGGTCAGATCCGCGTCAGGGAATTGCACCGCCGGGATGGCGTAGCTCGGTCCGGGGGACGCGGGCGTCGGTTCGGACAGATTAGCCGTGATGCCGAACGGAAGCGTGAAGGCCGCTCGCGTCGCCAGCGTTCCGGCGGCGGCCTGGTATTGCTCAAGGGCGAGCACAGGATCGATCGGCGTGGGCGTGGTCACGGCGACGAGGAACGTGGTCGGGGTCCCGTCGTCGGGCGAGAACGCGGAGAGCCATGCCGGTACGCCGGTCGTGTCAACCACCGGCTCCCAGGAGATTCCGGGTACCGTGTACACCGTGGTGGCGGCCGCGGGCGCTTGCAATTGCAAGCCCGCAAAGCTGAATTGGGTGCCGCCGAGTGTACCGATGGTGATGCCCCATTGGTCCGCGTTGCTCGAAACATCGAGCAACTGGAAACCGGCGCCGGCGATCACGGCTGCGGTGCTGCCGTCGGGCGAGAGCGGGGCTGCTGCATTGCTGGTGGATTGAGGAGCCGGCGCGAACGAAGCTTTGATCGGATTGATGGTGAGCACCGGCGGAGCCGTGGCTGTCCATGTCACCAGCGCGGCGACGCCGGTGAGCAACTCGCGGCCTGCGCTGGCGGAATAGGCCGCGGCGTAGGGATCGGGGAAGGTCGGAACGATCACGGCGGCGGGAAAGCCGATCGAGAGACCGCCGGAGATACGTCCCTGGGAGAGGGTGCCGCTGAGCAGGAATCCGTTGGGCGTACCGACGGGGATGAGTGCGTTCTCGGCAATCAGCGCAAGCGACGTCTTCGCGGCCGGCGTGAGCACCGATCCGACGTCGACCGTGATCGAGGTCGCGGTATGCAGCCGGATGAACGTCGCCGGTCCCTGCAGCGCGATCCTTTGACCGCCGGAGTCCACGGGGCGATCGAGCAGCGCGTTGAGGGTTCCGGCAGCGATCGATATCTCCTGATCGGGCGCTGCGCTGAAGGAGATCAGTGCGCCCGGCCCGAGATCGAGCGTGATCTGCGACGGCGGCCGGGCCAGCGGGGGTTGTGTCGGCGGCACCGGCGACGGCGGCGGAGGCGGGGCCCACAACAGATACGATTCCTGCGCGCGGCGCGCGCCGTTCGCGACCAATCCGACCAGCCGAGCCGGGGTGAGCGCGAACGAAGCGCCGGCGAGCGCAAGCGGCGCAGCCAGCGGAGCGATGACCGCCGACAGCCCGGCGCCGGTAACGACGACAATGCCCCAGGCGTCGGCAGGCGCCGGAAGCGCGTTCGGCGTCGCGGCCGCAAAAATAGGAAAAACAACGCCGCTGCCGATAATCGGCGCCTTGCCCGCCATCACCACTTCGGGCGAGGTCGACTGCGCGACCGCGAACGTCGTTTGCGCGCAGTTGCAGGAGATCGCGACGTGCGGCGTGGGGAAGTTGAGCTCGGCCAGCGTTGGGCTCGCGGCCGGCGTTAGCGAGAGGGGTTGGCCGTAAAGCGTCGCGGAGCCGGTTCCGGACAGCACGATGGCGGCGCCGGCCGGCGCAAGCGCGACGCTGGCGTGGGTGAACGGCGTCAGCTTGGCGGCAAGGAAATCCGGACCGATGGGATCGCCGGCCGGGCCGGTTACCGGTGTGACCGCCGAGGCAACGGAGAAGGTCAGTGTCGCGGCGGCATCGAGCACGATGTTGCCGCCGCCGAATGTCACCGAACCGGAGACGGTCATCGTCGCGCTGGCGAACGGTATACCGGCGAAGCCGGCGGTCGACGCAAACGCAGCACCAAGCAGGGCCGCCTCGATCCACAGCGTTCCGCTTGCCAGTGTTACGTTCGCTGCGGTCGGCGCCGGAGCGCCGAAGGACGTGATCACGTAGCCGATCGTCGTCGTCCCTCGCATCACCGTGGTGATGATGGAGAGATGAATGGGAATCGGCGGGATCGGGAGCGTGGGTTCTGGCAGCGGCGCCGGAAGCGCGGCGCGCAGTCGGGTCACCTGTGCTGACAGATCGACGAGCGAGGTAGCGTCAACGGTCCGCATAAGCTACGCGCCTCCCAAGGATGAAGGTCCACGCGGGAGCGATGCTCTAAGCTTAAAGTAGCATACCATGGAAAAACACCACCCGCAATCGAACGTGGTGTTTTGTGTCGGTAGCACACGATATGTCCGGTTTATGTAGCACACGATCTGTCCGGTAATTTTGGTGCCCTTTGGAGGGGCATGTGATGCGCCGGACGGAAGCGCTTCAGGGTGTGCGAATGATCAAATTTCTGGACATTTTAGGTCGGTACGAGGCTTTGGAGTTCAACCAGTTGGAGGCTGCGGAGCTTTTGGGTGTCGGGGAACGAACGTTCCGGCGCTGGTGTCAGCGCTACGAAGAGGATGGCGAGGCGGGGTTACTGGACCGGCGGCTGGGCAAGGCTTCCGGCAGGCGGGTTCCGGTTGACCGTGCGGACGAGGTGGAAGCGCTTTACCGCACGCGCTACGCCGGCTTCACGGCGAAGCATTTTCACGAGCACTTGGTGAAGGATCATCGTTTCAACTGGAGCTACACCTGGACCAAGACCTTCCTGCAGTCGAAGGGGCTTTTGGAGAAGGCCCGGCGCCGCGGAGCGCATCGGCGCAAGCGTCCGCGTCGGCCGTTGCCCGGCATGCTGCTGCATCAGGACGGGTCGCGGCATCAATGGCTTGCGGGGCAGCCGATGCTCGATCTGATCGTGACCCTGGATGACGCGACGAGCGCGATCTATTCGGCGTTCCTGGTGGAGGAAGAAAGTACCGCCTCGACCTTCCGCGCGCTTGAAGAAGTGTTTGGCCGGCACGGCCTACCGTTGAGCCTCTACACCGATCGGGGCTCGCATTACTTTCATACGGCGACGGCTGGCGGTGCGGTCGATCGCGCGGCACTGACCCAGGTCGGCCGGGCGCTGGCGCATCTGGGTGTCGAACATATCGCAGCCTATTCTCCGCAAGCGCGGGGCCGTTCCGAGCGTGTCTTTCATACGCTGCAAGACCGGTTGACCAAGGAGCTGGCATTGGCCGGGATCACCACGGCGGATGCGGCCAATTTGTTTCTTCGTGATGTCTATCTCCCGGCCCACAACGCCCGCTTTGCCATCAAGCCTGAGCAGGACGGCAGCGCTTTCGTCGCGGTTGCGGGTATCGATCTCGGCGAGATTCTTTGCGTGCAGGAGGAGCGCCAGGTCGGCAACGACAATTGTGTGTCGTTCAACCGTTTGAAACTGCAGATCCCGGCAAGTCCTTTGCGCGCGCACTTTGTCAAGGCGCGGGTCAAGGTCCGTCAATACCACGACGGCAGCCACGCCATCTTCCACGGCCCGCGTTGTCTCGGTCGCTACGATCGTAGAGGCGCGACCGTGGACATACCGATTGCCGCTTAAATCCGCTCGGCGGCGAGCCTGTGGACGGCATGGACAAGTCTACGACTTGCCCACCCCGCCCACAGGAGAACAAAAGCAGACGAAGCGGACATTTGATGTGCTACCAAAACCGGCCAACTTAATTAGCTATCGACATCGAACGTGGTGTTTTGTGGTCCTGATTCGCACTGATTGAGCACGCGCTCGAAACCGGTTCTCGACCGCGATCGGCGATATCGCGCTGGCGGCACTTTATAAATTCAACGAACCCTTAGACTTCGGTTGCAAGGCTCAATATGTTCGCTCCGGTGTAGGGGGTGGTCATGAAATACTGCGTTACTGCAATCGTAATTTTGCTGGGTGTGATTTTAGCCGATTCCAACGCCGAAGCGCGCGGTCCGTACGGATCCGTCAATGTCGGGAACTGGAAGGGCGGGGCGTACACCAACGATCAGACCGGCGCGTTCTCGCATTGCTCGGCGGGCACGCAATATCTCAGCGGCATCTATTTTGTGGTCATGATCGACGACAAGGGCGGGTGGAGCCTGGGATTTGCCCACGAGAAATGGACGCTTACGGTCGGGCAGGCCTTCCCGATGGCCCTGACCTTCGATGGTCAGGCGCCCTTCAATGTTCACGGTGTCCCGGTCGCCGATAAATTGGTCCGCGTGCCGATGCCGGATAATTCCTCGCTGATCGCCCAATTCCGGAAAGCGAGGGGCATGACGGCCTATACACAAGGGCAGCTGTTCGAGTTCAAGCTCGACCAGACGGCGCAGTTGTTGCCGACGTTGGCGAATTGCGTCGCCAAGACCAGGCAATTTGGCGTCGCTGCTGCCGGCGATTTTTCCGTTGCGCTTCCAAAGCCGGTGGCCGCAGCCGCGACAGCGCCGCCCGGTGCCGCCAAGCCCGAAAGGACGGGCAGTCAATCCGGGACCGGCTTTGTGGTCAGCGCCAACGGACATGTCGTTACCAATCAGCACGTCGTCGAAGGATGCGTTGGGGACATCTCGGGCAATCTGACCGGTGAAGCGCCCGTCACGCTGCGTCTGGTGTCAAGCGATGAGACCAACGACCTTGCGCTGCTTCAGGCTCCCGGTTCGTTCAAGGATGTGGCCGTTATCAAGGACAAAGCCATCCAATCGGGAGCCAGCGTTGTGGCGATCGGTTATCCATTTCACGGACTGCTGACATCCGACTTCACGGTAACGACTGGAATCGTCAGCTCGCTCAGCGGTGTCTTGAACGACACGCGCTTTTTGCAGATCAGCGCGGCCGTTCAACCCGGCAACAGCGGCGGCCCGCTGCTTTCCTCCAGCGGCGAAGTCGTCGGTGTGGTCGCGGCGAAACTGAACGCGTTGAAGTTCGTCAAGGCGACCGGCAACATCCCGGAGAACATCAATTTCGCGATCAAGACCGGCGCTCTCAGGGATTTTCTGGACAACAGCGTGGTGTCGTACCAGACCTCCGATTCCAAAACGGAGCTGAAGACGACAGACATCGCCCACAATGCTAGGGCATTTACCTTCCTGATTTCCTGCAAGGCGAAAATGCCGGCCGAGAGTGCCAGGAATTAGGGACACAGAAATGCTGTCGCAACCTCCCGGCAACGGGGCCGGGAGGGTTGCGCGGCTTCCAGATGAGCCGTGCGCTTTTCGAAATTCAGTCAGCTATTGCACAGGCGTGCACTTGTTGTCTTTAGGTTGGCAACCATGGCCGGGACACGGCAAAAGCCCCTCGGGACAACGAAACCCCAGGATCGGGCCCAGGAAAGGTTTTCCGGTTATTTCGACATCGAGGACCGACGTTTTTACCGTCGCGCCAACAGGCAAAGCCCTGGTCGGACGAGGTCGAGCCTTGGCCGCCGCGGTGCATTCGCCAGTCGCGGACGGGCAGTACACGCAGCCGCTCTTGTTGCAAATGTCGATTTCACCCTTGTCGTTCACGGACCACGCGCAGCGCGCGCCGCTCGCGGTGCTATCGATGCAGACGCCGACGGCGGTTCGTCCGTCGATCGCGAATGCCGGCGTAGCGGCGGTCACGATCAGCATTGCAGCAAAGGCCGAGACGGCGAGGTGGACAGTCATTCGAAAGGCAGAATAGAGCATGGCATTCCCTCCTTGAAGCTGACGCAACTAACAGGTGAGTCAGATTTTTCAAACAGCTCCCAGCTGAAGTGAATATTGGAGCCTTTTCGGCGCGGCTTCAAGCTGGACGCGATGTGCGCATAAGGAATTCGGAAGTACGTATAAGGAATCTGGAGCCGCGGCTCAAAACTCCAGCGGCGCGTTGTCGACCACTTCCTTCATCACGAAGAAGGTCCGGGTCTGGCGCACGCCCGGTAGCGCGATCAGCTGCTCGCCATGGATGCGCTTGAAATCGTCGACGTCGCCGGCGCGGATCTTCAGGAAATAATCGAAATCGCCGGCCACCAGATGGCAGTCGAGCACGCATTTCAGTTTCGCGACCGCCTGCTCGAAGGAGGCAAAGCTCTCCGGCGTGGAGCGGTCGAGCACGACGCCGACCATCACCAGCGTGCCCTTGCCGACCTTGCGCGGCGCCACCATGGCGCGGACCGGGCCGACAAAGCCTTCGTCGAACAGGCGCTGGGTGCGGCGATGGCATGTCGCCGGGCTGACCCCGACCATTTCGGCCAGCTCGGCGTTGCTGAGCCGGCCGCTATTTTGCAGCAAACGCAACATCTTAAGGTCGACGCGATCGAGGCGAGCGGCCATGGAAGATTCTTTCACTATCTAACGAGAAGTCGGATGAAAGCTAACATTCACTGGCCATTTTGCAATGAAATGGCCAAAATTTCGGATCAAATTAGAGAGCACCTTTCCGGCGTCTGATGATAGGCGTGGTCCCCGAGATCAGACATCAACGGGGATGACGGCATGTTGGAAAAGTTCGAGCGCTATCCGCTCACATTCGGACCGACCCATATCGAGAAGCTAGAGCGGCTGACGCAGCATCTCGGCGGCCAGGTCGAACTCTACGCCAAGCGCGAAGACTGCAATTCGGGCCTCGCCTTCGGCGGCAACAAGCTGCGCAAGCTCGAATACATCATTCCCGACGCCATCGCTTCTAACGCCGATACGCTGGTCTCGATCGGCGGCGTGCAGTCCAATCACACCCGCATGGTTGCCGCGGTCGCGGCCAAGATCGGCATGAAGTGTCGCCTGGTGCAGGAAAGCTGGGTGCCGCATGAAGACGCGGCCTATGACCGCGTCGGCAATATCCTGCTCAGCCGCGTCATGGGCGCCGACGTCCAGATGGTGGATGAAGGTTTTGACATCGGTATTCGCCAGAGCTGGGAAGAGGCGATCGCGGACGTCAAGGCCAAGGGCGGCAAGCCCTATGCGATCCCGGCCGGTGCTTCCGTGCACAAGTATGGCGGGCTCGGCTATGTCGGCTTCGCCGAAGAAGTGAGGGCGCAGGAGAAGGAGTTGGGCTTCGCCTTCGATTACATCGTGGTCTGCACCGTCACCGGCTCCACGCATGCCGGCATGCTGGTCGGCTTCGCCGCGGATGGCCGCGCTCGAAAAGTGATCGGCATCGACGGTTCGTTCACGCCGGCGCAGACCAAGGCGCAGGTACTCGGGATCGCACAAAACACCGCCAGGCTCGTCGAGTTGGGCAAGGAAATCGTCGCGGACGACGTCGTGCTGGTCGAGGATTATGCATATCCGGCCTATGGCGTTCCGTCCGAGGAGACCAAGGAGGCGATCCGGCTCTGCGCGCGGCTGGAAGGCATGATCACCGATCCCGTCTACGAGGGCAAATCGATGCAGGGCATGATCGATCTCGTGAAGAAGGGCTGTTTCCCCAAGGGATCGAAGGTGCTCTACGCCCATCTCGGTGGCGCGCCGGCGCTCAACGGTTACGCCTACGCGTTCCGCAATGGCTAGGACGGTGTCGGCGTTTCGACGCTGCTAGCATCAGAAGCTCACCGCGCCTTCGGTCCGTCCCGCGCCTCAAGGCCGGCGCTGTAGCGGGACATCGCGAAGCAAAACGCAAAATAGATCAGGGCGACGAAGAGGTAGACTTCGACGCTGAACGATTGCCAGGCCGGATCGATGATCGCGGTCTTGGCGGTCGTCAGCAGGTCGAAGATGCCGATGATCAGGACCAGACTGGTATCCTTGAAGAACGCGATGAACGTGTTCACCAGCGGCGGGATCACGTGGCGGATCGCCTGCGGCAGAATGATCAGGCCGTTCTTCTTCCAGTAGGACAGGCCGAGCGCATCGGCGGCGTCATGCTGTCCCATCGGAACGGCCTGCAGGCCGCCGCGAATGACTTCTGCGAGATAGGCGCCGGCGTAGAGCACGAATGCGATCTGCGCCCGCAGCAGTTTATCGACGTTGACGCCGTCAGGCATGAACAGCGGAAACATCACGCTCGCCATGAACAGCAGGCTGATCAGCGGCACGCCGCGGATGAGCTCGACATAGAGCACCGACAACGAGCGGATCGCCGGCAGTTTTGAACGGCGGCCAAGGGCTACGACAATCCCGAGCGGAAAACCGAAGGCGAGCCCGAAGGTCGCGAGGATCAGTGTCACCGGCAGCCCGCCCCAGCGGTCCTGGGAAACAAACGGCAGTCCGGGGATGCCGCCCCACATCAACAGGCCGATCAGGGTGAGCGCCGCGGCCCACACCAGCACCAGTTCCTTGCGCCACCATTTGCGCCGGCTCGACACATAGAACAGGGCGATGAAGACGAGCATCGCCAGCGCCGGCCGCCATTGCTGGTCGAACGGGTAGGTGCCGAACAGGATGAAGCGAAATTTTTCGGGGATCACGGCCCAGCAGGCGCCAAGTCCGCGGAGCGCCCGGCAGGCGCTGGTGTCGCTCGCCGGGAACGGTCCACACCGCGTTCCAAAATCCCCACTGCAGGAAACTCGACAGCCGCCTTCGCCAGCACGAACGATCAACAGCAGCGTCAGGATCGCCTGAGGAAATCGACGCAAACAGATTGGCGCGCAGCCATCCGATGGCGCGGCCGGCGATGCTCCGGCCCGATCGTGGCCGGCTGAAGGGCAGCGGATTTTCCGGAGCGTCCGTCACCGAGGTCATGGACTCAGCGCTCCACCAGCGCGATGCGCGCATTATACCAGTTCATGAACAGGCTGATGCCGAGGCTGATGGTCAGGAACACCAGCATGATGAGCGCGATGGCCTCGATGGCCTGGCCGGTCTGGTTCAGCGTGGTGTTCGCAATCGACACGATGTCCTGGTAGCCGACCGCAACCGCCAGCGAGGAGTTCTTGGTCAGGTTCAGGTACTGGCTGGTCATCGGCGGAATGATGACGCGGAGCGCCTGCGGCATGACGATGTGCTGCAGCACAAAACTTCGGCGCAGTCCGAGCGCCATCGCGGCATCCCACTGGCCCCTATGGACGGCCTGAATGCCGCTGCGGACGATCTCGGCGATGAATGCCGATGTGTAGGTGACGAGCGCGATCAGCAGCGCAAAATATTCCGGCGCCAGCGTCAGCCCGCCGACGAAATTGAAACCGCGCAGCTCGGGCATTGTGATGCTCCAGGACACGCCCAGCGCCAGCGACGTCAGCGTCGGCAGCCCGATCAGCAGCGCCAGCGCGTAGGGCCAGAGTCAGCCGCGGCTGGCCGTCCAGCAATCTGCTGCGCCACCAGCCGCCTGCGCAGCAGATAGAATGCGATCAGCCCGATCGCGGCCGCACCGATCACCCAAAGGTTGGCCCGCCTCGATCGGGACAGATGGCAGGATCAGGCCCCGATTGGAAAGGAAGACGCCCTCGATCGGCTTCCATGCGGCGCTGCGCCGCCGGAAGCCCCTGCATCAGCACGTACCAGAACAATAGCTGCAGCAGCAGCGGAACGTCGCGCAGCACCTCCACATAGACTGCGGCGAGCCGGGACAACAGCCAGTTCGAGGACAGGCGCGCGATGCCGATCATGCGTGCCGAGCACGGTCGCCAGCACGATGCCGATCACGGCGACGCGAAGCGTGTTGACGAGCCCGACGATGAAGGCGCGCAGATAGGTGTCCTTCGGACTGTAGGCGATCCAGGTGTCGGCAATCGGCATCCCGGCCTCGCGGCCGAGAAAGGCAAAGCCGGTCGAGATGCGGCGCACCGACAGGTTATGGACGGCGTTCGACCAGAGCCAGGCGACGATCGCGACGGCGATCCCCACCACCACGATCTGCCAGAACAGTCCGGCGAACTGCCGGTCCTTCAGCGAGATCCGCAATCCGCCGGCGGCGGCGGGGGAGCGGGCGTTCGATGTCGTCACGGCACAAGGATTCCTTCATGGCGGCGATGTTCGGCCTACGCGCTGGTCGACGCAAGTATTCCATATGTTGCAATTCAATCGCAATATATGCAACATATGTTTCATGGCGGCATCCGCAGCCGAAACCCTCGCCCCTGACCGAACTCTGCAGCGCGCTGCCGTCGCTTGCCGCTGCGGCTGCAGGAAGTCGGCCGCTTCGTGGCCGCCAACGACTATGACGCCACCACGCGCTCGATGCGCGACCTCGCCACCGTTGCCGGGCGCCGATCCTGCCGCGTTCACGCGGCTGGCGAAGGCTCTGGGCTATTCCGGCTGGGACGAGCTGCGCGCGGCCCTGACCGAGGCGCGCCGGCCCGCGCAAGCCGTCGCCGTTCTCGGGCCGGGCCAGGGGCCGGCGCCAGGGGCCCAATCCGGAAATTTCGCTGGTCGCCGACAAGCTCGAGGCTGAAGCGGCGGGTCTTGCGCGTATTTCGCCCGGCGCGGTGGCCGGAGCGGCAAAGGCGCTGCACGCCGCGCGGCGAATCTGGATCGCCGGCTTTCGAAGCTGCCGCAGCGTGGCCGAACTGCTGAACTACCAGCTTCGGCTGTTCCGGCCCGAGGCGGTGCAACTGGTTGGCGGCTCCGGCCCGGAGGATCTCGATCTCGGCGCGTTCCGGCGCGGCGACGCGGTCGTGGTCATCGGCTTTGCGCCCTATTCCACGGCGAGTGTGCTGTCGGCGCGCGCGGCGCATCATTCGCGCGCCACGCTGATCGCGATTGCGGACGCGGTTACCGCGCCGATGGCGGAGGGCGCCGAGCACCTGCTGCTGTTCGAGGCCGCCTCGTCGCCTGGATTCTTCCCGAGCCTGACCGGCGCGATTGCGATCGCGCAGTCGCTGGCGGCGGTCGACCTTCATGCTGGGCGGTCGCGGCTGCCAAACGGCGGCTGGAAGAGACCGAAGCGCGCCTGGCCGCGATGTCACAATATGTTGCCGAGAAAGATTGACATCATGGTCATTCGAACACAGCCGCGTGCTGCACCGAAGTCTGCGTGAAACACCCCCCAAAGCGGTCGGCGGCGAGGGCGTGTGGCTGATCGCTGAGGATGGCCGCCGCGTTCTCGACGCTTCCGGCGGCGCTGCGGTTTCCTGCCTCGGACATCAGCATCCGCGCGTGCTCGAGGCGATATCGCGGCAAGCGTCGAAACTCGCTTACGCCCATACCGGCTTCTTCTCTTCGGAACCGGCCGAAGCGCTGGCCGAACAACTCGTCGGCCAAGAGCCCGGCGGGCTCGGCTACGCCTATTTCGTCAGCGGCGGATCGGAAGCGGTCGAGGCCAGCATCAAGCTGGCGCGGCAATATTTCATCGAGATCGGTCAGCCGCAGCGCCAGCATTTCATCGCGCGCCGCCAGAGCTATCACGGCAATACGCTGGGCGCGTTGTCCGCAGGCGGCAACGCCTGGCGCCGCGAGCCCTATGCGCCATTGTTATCGCAGGCGTTCAGCCATGTGACGCCGGCATTCGCCTATCATGAACAGCGCGACGATGAATCCGAGACGGATTTTGTCGCACGGCTAGCGGCGGAATTGGAGGCTGAATTCCAGCGCCTCGGTCCCGGCACTGTGGCGGCGTTCATTGCCGAACCGGTGGTGGGCGCCACCGCCGGATGCGTGCCGGCGCCGGAAGGCTATTTCCGCAGCGTGCGCGACATCTGCAATCGCCATGGCGCGCTGCTGATCCTCGACGAGGTGATGTGCGGCATGGGCCGCACCGGGACGCTGCACGCGTGGGAGCAGGAGGGCATCGCGCCCGGATATCCAGGCCATCGCCAAGGGACTTGGTGGCGGCTACCAGCCGATCGGCGCGATGCTTGCGAGCACGCGCATTATCGATACGATCCGGGACGGCTCGGGCGCCTTCCAGCACGGACATACCTATCTCGCGCACCCGCTCGCCTGCGCGGCGGCGCTTGAAGTGCAGCGGATCATTGTGGAAGAGCATTTGCTCGACCGGGTGAAGCAACTCGGCGGTCATCTCGAACGACGCCTGACCGAACGTTTCGGCAATCACCGGCATGTCGGCGATATCCGCGGGCGCGGCCTGTTTTGGGCGATCGAGCTGGTTGCCGATCGCGGCAGCCGCGAACCGTTCGATCCCGGCCTGAAGCTCAACCAGAAGATCAAGGCGGCGGCGTTCGCAGGCGGACTTGGCTGCTACCCGAGCGGCGGTACCGCCGATGGCCGCCGCGGCGACCACGTGATGCTGGCGCCGCCCTATATCGCGACATCGGACGATATTGATATGATCGTCGACCGGCTCGGCTCTGCCGTAGACAGTGCGTTGAAAAGTATTGGTCACTAGAGGAGGAGCAGGATGAAGAGAGTACTCGTTGCTACAGGTTTGCTCGCCGCTTCGCTTTCGGCGGCAACCGCCGGAACGCTCGATACCGTCAAGCAGCGCGGCACGCTGGTGTGCGGCGTCAGCGCCGGCTTTGCTGGCTTCTCCGCACCGGACTCCCAGGGCAATTACAAGGGACTCGACGTCGACTATTGCCGCGCGCTCGCGGCCGGCGTGCTCGGCGATGCCAACAAGGTGCGATACGTCGCGCTCACGGCGCAAAACCGCTTTACGGCTTTGCAATCGGGCGAGATCGACGTGCTCTATCGCAATTCGACCGAGACTTATCTGCGCGGCGTGACGCTCGGCCTGCGGCAGGGACCGGTCAATTTTTACGACGGGCAGGGCTTTGTCGTTAAAAGCGACTCCGGCGTGAAGGATTTGAAGGGCCTTAATGGCGCCACCGTTTGCGTCGCGCAGGGCACCACGCACGAAGTGACGCTCGGCGACTACGGACGCGCCAACGGGATCGATTGGAAGCCGCTGGTGTTCGACCGCACCGACACGATGCTGCAGACCTTCTTCGGCGGGCGCTGCGATGCCATGACCCAGGACGCTTCTGCGCTGGCCGGCTCGGTCACGACGGCAGCGCCGAATCCGGCCGACTACACAATTCTGCCGCAGACCATTAGCAAGGAGCCGCTCGGGCCGTTCACGCGCAACGGCGACGAGGTGTGGAGCGACATCATCACATGGCTGCATTACGGCTTGATCGAGGCCGAGGAGCTCGGCGTCACCGCAGCCAACGCCGACGACATGGCAAAATCCACGACGCCCGCGGTCCAGCGCCTGCTCGGCACTGCCGGCGATCTCGGCTCGCGCCTCGGCCTCGACAACAAATGGATGCTGCAGGCCATCAAGGTGGTCGGCAACTACGGCGAAATCTTCGAGCGCAATGTCGGCAAGGCAAGCCCGCTCAAGCTCGAGCGCGGCCTCAACGCGACCTGGACCAAAGGCGGCCTGATGTACGCGATTCCGTTCAAGTAACGGGTACGGCGCGGCGGGTGACATCAATACACCCGCCGCATCGCCCCCTTCCGGCGGGGCGAGCCAAGGGTAAAGACATGGGTAACGACAGCCACACGCTGCGCAGCGACGGGGCCACCGCAGCCGTTCTGGCGCATGGCGCCGAACTATGTTCGCTGAAGAATGGACAGGGGTTTGAACTGCTCTGGCAGGCCGGGCGGCAATGGCGGCGTCACGCGCCGTTGCTGTTTCCGATTGTCGGTAAACTGAAGAACGACCAATTGCGCCATCGGGGCAAGGCCTATCCGATGACGCAACACGGCTTTGCGCGCGATCAGCGGTTTGAATGGATCGAACGAGAGCCCGATCGCTGCGCGCTGGTGCTGACGGATAGCGTCGCGACCCGCGAGCGCTATCCTTTCGCATTCCGGCTTATGGTCACCTATGCGTTGCAACAATCCGATCTGGAGGTGACGGTCGAAATCGCCAATACCGGCGAGGAGATATTGCCGGCGTCGATCGGCGCGCATCCCGCGTTCAACTGGCCGTTGCTATCAGGATTGGATAAGCAGGCCTACGCCCTCACTTTCTCCAATGAGGAACCGGCGCCGGTGCGGCGGCTGAGAGACGGCCTGCTGCGGTCAGCGCCGGAACCGACGCCGGTACGCGGCAAGACGCTCGTTCTGTCCGAGCGGCTGTTCGACGACGATGCGGTCATTCTCGATCGCCTTGCCAGCAAATCGGTGCGCTACGCCGCCGATCGCGGGCCATCGATCGAGATGTCCTGGGAAGGCCTCCGTGAACTCGGGGTCTGGTCAAAGCCCGATGGCGCGCCGTTCATCTGCATCGAACCCTGGCACGGGATGGCAAGCCCGGCGGATTTCGATGGCGAATTCACCGACAAGCCCGGGCTGATGCATATCGCGCCCGGTGGGAGCGAAATTCTGAAATATCTCATTCGTGTCCGCTGAGACGTCGCCCGCCTTCGCTCACGCTCCGCCGCGACTGGCTTTCACCAGCGCAATCAACTCGTCCCCGTAATGCTCCAGCTTCTTGTCTCCGATGCCGGCGATACCGCGAAGTTCGGTCAGTGTGGTCGGGTGAGAAGCCGCGATGCCGTCGATCGTGGAGTTGTGCAGCACCACATAGGCCGGCACGCCGCGCGTACGCGCGATCTCGGAACGCCATGCCTTGAGAGCAGCGTGCAGGCCCGGATCGGTGGCGTGGCCCCGGCCGGAGGAGGGCACCAGATCGCCGCGTCTTGATTTGTCCCGGATGGCGCGGTTGCGTGAACCTGCGGGCTGCTCGCGCAGCATCACCTCGGTTTCGCCTTTCAACACGCCGCGCGCGGTTTCCGTCAGTTTGAGCGCACCAAACGCTTCGCTGTCGGCGCGCAGATGGCCCATGGCCACCAACTGGCGCATCACGCCGCGCCATTGTTTTTCGTTGAGCTCGCGGCCGATGCCGAACACGGACAATTTGTCATGCCCGAACTGCGTGACACGCTCGGTCATGCGGCCGATCAAAACGTCGATCAGATGCATGGCGCCGAAACGCTGCCCGGTGCGGTAGGCGCAGGACAACAGCTTTTGCGCCACTACCTTGCCGTCGCGCACCACCGGCGGCGACAGGCAATTGTCGCAATTGCCGCAATTGCCGCTGTTGACCGCTTCACCGAAATAGCCGAGCAGGCGGCTGCGCCGGCAGCCCGCGGTTTCCGCAAGGCCGACCAGCGCGTCGAGCTTGCCGATCGACACCCGCTTGAACGCGTCCGATCCGGTGGATTTGTCGATCATGCGCCGCTGCTGCACGATGTCGGACAGGCCATACGCCATCCATGCGCTGGACGGTTTGCCGTCGCGCCCGGCGCGTCCGGTCTCCTGGTAATAGGCTTCAATGCTCTTCGGCAAATCGAGATGCGCGACAAAGCGTACGTCGGGCTTGTCGATGCCCATGCCGAACGCGATGGTGGCGACGATCACGATGCCGTCCTCGTTGATGAAGCGATCCTGGTTGCGGGCGCGCTGCCCGGCATCGAGGCCGGCGTGATAGGGCAGCGCCGGCACGCCTGATTTGGTCAGCGCGGCTGCGGTATCCTCGACCTTCGCGCGGGACAGGCAATAGACGATGCCGGCATCGCCGGCGTGCCGCTCGCTGATGAAGCTCTTGAGCTGCGTTTGCGCGTTCTGCTTGTCGACGATTTCATAGCGGATGTTCGGGCGGTCAAAACTCGCAACAAAGCGCGGCGCGCCCGCGAGCCCGAGCCGGTCGGCGATCTCCTGGCGCGTCAGATTGTCGGCGGTAGCCGTCAACGCGATGCGCGGCACGTCGGGGAAGCGTTCGGCGATGACCGACAGGCCGATATATTCCGGGCGGAAGTCGTGCCCCCATTGCGACACGCAATGCGCCTCGTCGATCGCAAACAGCGAAATTTTGGCCTGGCCGAGCAGGGTAAGGCAGCGCGGCGTCAGCAAACGCTCCGGCGCGACATAGAGCAGGTCGAGGTCGCCCGCGAGCAGCCGCCGTTCGACCTCGGAAGCCTCTGCGAACGACAAGGTGGAATTGAGCACCGCCGCGTTGACGCCGGCCTCGAGCAGGCCCGCGACCTGGTCGCGCATCAAGGCGATCAGCGGCGAAACCACGATGCCACAGCCCTCGCGCAACAGCGCCGGCAGTTGATAGCACAGCGACTTGCCGCCGCCGGTCGGCATCAGCACCAGGCAATTGCCGCCGTCGGTGACATGCCGGACGATCTGTTCCTGCGCGCCGCGAAAGGCCGGCAGCCCGAACACGGAATTCAGCACGGACAGCGCGTCGGGGGCACCTTCGGACGGACGTCTGGAGGCGGGGGCATTGGCGGGAACAGACATGCGAATTGGGTCGTCCGATTAGGTGTTTGGAAGGGCAGTCCTCGCGGCCGGTGCCCGGATCGAAGGGATATCACAGCGGGCCGGCAAAGGACGATAGCAGGTCTGCTTTCGATTCGGGGCCTTCCCCGTACCGCCATATCAGCTCCCGCAAAAGTGCTCCGGCCGCTGCCTCCGGCCCCTAGCCTGTGGAGATTGAGGCTCCTACAATCACCCCACCGTTCGAAAAACAAGAATAATCCTTGGGGAGGCGGCCATGCCAAATCGTTCGCTGATGACGGGCGTTGGTTTTCTGGTGATTTTCTCGTGGCTGGCGGGAACGGGCAAATTGCCTGCGCAGACCGGGTCTCCCGCACTGGCCGGTAAAGTGACGGCCGGGCCGGACGCGCTCGAAGGCGTTCTGGTCAGTGCCAAAAGAGACGGATCGACCATCACCGTCACGGTCGTCAGCGACAAGGATGGCCGCTACAGTTTTCCCGCGATGAGACTCGAGCCGGGGCAATATTCGCTGCGCATTCGCGCGGCCGGTTACGAACTCGACAAGGTCGGTCCGGTCGAGATCGCCGCCGACAAGTCCGCGACTTCCGATCTCACCTTGCACAAGACCGCAAATCTCGCATCGCAGCTGACCAACGCCGAATGGCTCGCGAGCATGCCGGGCACCGATGCCCAAAAGGGGCAGTTGCTCAATTGCGTCGGCTGCCACACGCTGGAGCGTCCGCTGCGTTCGTCCTACAGCGCCGCCGATTTCATGACGATCATCCTGCCGCGGATGCAGGGCTATGTGAACCAGAGCATTCCGCAGCACCCGCAATTGCGGCACGCCGAACGCTTGATGGAGGAGCGCGGCGATCAGCGCGTGCAGGTCTACCGCGCCGCGGCCGAATTTCTCGCCAGCATCAATCTCAGTTCGCATCCGCAATGGAATTTCGAACTGAAGACGCTGCCGCGCCCAACCGGCGCCGCCACCCGCGTCATCTACACCGAATACGATCTGCCGCGCGAAACCATCTCGCCGCATGACGTGATCATCGATGGCAGTGGCATGGTCTGGTATTCCAGTTTTGGCGAGCAGAACCTCGGCAGGCTCGATCCCAAAACCGGCGGGGTCACCGAGTTCCCGATGGAGGAACACAAGCCGGGTTTCCCGACCGGTTCGCTCGGCTTGCGCAGCGATCCCCAAGGCAATCTGTGGCTTGGCAACATGTATCAGGCCACGATCGCGAAATTCGACCGCAAAGCCGAGACGTTCAAATTCTGGCCGCTGCAGGGCGGTGAAAATATCGACGCCGCCCAGATCAACATGGTCAGCCCGCAAAGCTCCAATGTCGACGGCAAGGTCTGGACCCAGAACAACGGCTTTGCCGGCGTGCACCGGCTCGACATCGCGACCGGCAAGATCGAGACGTGGGAGCCGTTCAAGGGCGTGCCGGGCCCGCACAATATCTACGACGTGATTCCGGATTCCAAAAACAACGTGTTCTTCACCGACTTCCGCCAGCGCCATATCGGACGGATCGACGCCAGGACCGGTGAGGTCATGCTGTACGAGATCCCGACGCCAGCCTCGGCGCCGCGCCGCGGCACCATGGATGCGCAGGACCGGCTGTGGTTCGGCGAATATCGCGGCGATCGTATCGGCATGCTCGATACCAAAACCGGGCAATTCAAGGAGTGGCCGGTCGCGCCGCGCTGGTCGTCGCCCTATGACGTCATCACTGACAGGAATGAAGAGGCCTGGACCGGCTCGATGCTGAGCGACCAGGTCACGCGGCTCAACACTAGGACCGGCGAATTGATCAATTATTTGTTGCCGCGCACCACCAATATCAGGCGGGTATACGTCGATAATTCCACCACGCCGGTCACGTTCTGGGCCGGCAGCAACCATGGCGCATCGATCGTCAAGGTCGAGCCGCTGGAATAGCGTTACTTGGTCGCGTTCTCCAAATAAGCGATCAGGTCGGCGCGGTCGGCAGCACTGGCCATGCCGGCGTAGGGCATGCGATTGGCAGGCACCATGGCCTGGGGATCGCTGACGAACTTGTCGAGCGTCGCCGGCGTCCAGCTGATTCCGCTGCGCTTCATCGCCGGCGAGTAACGGAAATCCGCGATCTCGCCGGCCTTGCGGGTGAAAATGTTGTGCAGGCTTGGTCCCACATTGTTTGCGCCGGCCTCCAGTTTGTGGCAGGCGGCGCAATCCCCAAATTTCGTCTGGCCGCGCGCGACGTCACCGTCGGCGCGGGCGACGACGGCCGTGAGCAGGGTGATCAAAAACGCCGCCGTTACCGGGGAAGTGACGATCATGCCTGCACCAGCGGACCCGGATTTTTCACATAGCGGTTCTTGATCGCATCCGCGGTCCAATAGGCCAGCGCGCCCACCGGGCCGGTCGGATTGTAGGACGAGTTGTGCGGGAACACGTTAGCGCCGACCACGAACAGATTGTGGCAATCCCAGCCCTGCAGATATTTATTGACCGCGCTGTCGTGCGGACTGGTGCCCATGATGGTGCCGCCGGTATTGTGCGTGCTCTGGTAGGGCACCACGGTCCAGGGGTCGGTGCGTGCCGATGCGGCATTGAGTTTGCTGGGATTCATCGACTTGGCGATGTTGTTGACGATCTGCGCGGCGTGGCGGCCCATCTTGTGCTCGTTATCGCGGTAGTCGAACGTCATCCGCATCAGCGGCTGGCCGAATGCGTTGCGATAGGTCGGGTCGAGATCATAGCAATTGTAGCGGTTGGCCATCACGCTGCCGCTGGCATTGATCACCATCGCGGTCTGGTACCATTTCGCGGTCGCCCGCTTCCAGTCGCTGCCCCATTGCGGCGTGCCCGATGGCACTGGGCGATAGCCGATCGGCAGCGGGGTGTTGAAACCGCCCGACACATTATAGCCGCCGACAAAATTCAGCGGCGCGCGGTCGAACGCCCAGTTGGTGTTGAAGTCATCGATGGTGGCGTTGGAGCCGCCGGCATTCATGAATGGGTTGAAATATTTGCCCTCGAAAAACAGCGTCGCACCGGCGCCGGTCTGATAGCAGTAGTTCTTGCCGATCACGCCGGTCTGCGCGACGGGATCGTAGGGCTGGCCCAGGCCCGACAGCAGCATCAGATGCACATTGTTGATGGCATAGGCGCACAGCAGCACGATATTGGCCGGCTGTTCGAATTCCTCGCCGTTGAGGACGTTGGTGTAGGTGACGCCGGTGACGCGCTTGCCGTCGGAATCCTTCAGCACTTTCGTGACCCAGGAATGCGTGCGCATATCGAAATTCGGATTGCGCATCGCGATCGGAATCACCGTCATATGCGGGCTGCCCTTGGCGTTGGCCTCGCAGCCAAAACGCTGGCAATAGCCGCAATACTGGCAGCCGCCGAATTTCGCGCCGTCCGGGTTGGTGTAAGGCTGCGAGGCGTTCGCCGACGGCCGCGGGAACGGATGATAACCGGCGTTGCGCGCCGCATCGGTGAACATTTCGCTCGCGAGAATCGAGGTTAGCGGCGGCAATGGATAGTCGCGGACGCGCGGCGCTTCGAACGGATTGCCGCCGGCCTGGATCTGGCCGCCGATATTGCCGGCCTTGCCGGAGACCGCCGCAGTATATTCGAACTTGTCGTAATAGGGCTCGAGTTCGGCGTAGCTGATGCCCCAGTCCTGGATCGTCATGTCGTCGGGGATGAATTTCTTGCCGTAGCGCTCCTCGTAATTGGAGCGGATCTTGAATTCCATATCGGTCCAGCGCCAAGTGTGGCCGCTCCAGTGCACGCCGGAGCCGCCGACGACTTCGCCGGGCAGGAACGAGCCGAGGCGGCGCATCGGCAGCGCCTCCTGTTGCGGATTGTTGCGCACGGTGATGGTGTCGCGTGCGGTGTTTTGCATCAGATCGTGACGCACGACATAGCGCAGCTCGTCGCGGATATTGGGCAGCGAATAGTCGCTCTCGCTCGAACGCGGCGCACCGCGCTCCAGCGCGACCACTTTGAGGCCGGCTTCCGCGAGTTCCTTGGAGAGAATCCCGCCGGTCCAGCCGAGCCCAACGATGACGACATCGACTTCTTTGAGTTTGGTGGTCATGACGCGCGCCCCTCAACTCATGTCCGAGATGCCGAGCGGCTTGGTCGGGAACGGCTTTCCGCGATATTGCTCGACATGATCGTGGTGGACGGCAATGATTCCGGGAAAGCCGATGATCGCCCATCCCGCCTTGTTACGGTTGCCGCCGTAGATCGGATCGGAATACATGCCCTCGATCACGGTCTGATACAGCGTGGTCCAGAACACGCGCACTGGCAGGCCGCTGTCGAAGTTGATCTTGCCGGTGGACAGGCCGACCAACACCTCTTCGCGCTGCGCGGCGTCGATCCGATCGAACGGCTTGCCGTAAGCCTTGAGGCAATGCGTGTTGGTCGCGGCGATCCCGGCGCGATAGAGCTGCGCCGGCGTCAGCGGCAGCTGGTAGCCCTGGCTCGGCGCGCCCTGTTTCCAGGGCCCCTGCATATAGAGGCGATCGCCCTTGCCCCAGCTGCCCGCGAGCGCGCGATCGATGTAGACATTGACGCCGAGATCGGTGCCCTTTGGGCTGACCTCGTCCGCCGGGATCATGTGATCGACCAGCGTCTCGATGAAGGCGGCCTCATCGAGATTGAAGAAGGCGTATCCGGCGGCTTCCGGAGGGGGCTGACGCCGGTGCTTCGGCTTGCGCAATTTCAGGGGTGGCAATCGCGGCTGCACTTGCCGCAGCAGCGCCGCCGGCGACGGCGCCCTTCAAAAAGCCGCGCCGGTCGAATTCCTGCCCTGCCATGATCGCCTCCCAGCCGTGCAAACTTCGGGGGTCGTTATTTTGGAGGCGAGCATGCTGCTTTTGGATCATCCCGGCAAGGCGGTTGGTGGATGACTGGGTTGCGAGACCACTGGAATGCGCCGGCGATATTTTGTGCGCCGCAACGGCGCCGAACGTCAACAGCGGGTGATCTCTGTCGAGCGGGCGAACGACGATGGGAGATTTGTGTTAAAGCATCGGCCAATGACAACAGGGACAAGCGGGAGCGCATGACGGGGTCGTCGCGGATCATTGCAAGCGTCGGCGTGATCGTGCTGGCCGCCGGCGCGGCGGCCGCCTTTGCGATCGCGTGGCGGCCGGCGATTGCGGCGATCGATCCCCCGGCGCCGCAGGCGTTCGACGCAGCCCTGGTGAAGCGGGGGCGCGACCTGGCCGCGATCGGCAATTGCAACGATTGCCACACGGTCCGCGGCGGCAAGAATTTCGCCGGCGGACTGCCGGTACCGACGCCGTTTGGAACCATCTTCTCCTCCAACATTACGCCAGATCCCGAGACCGGGATCGGACGATGGTCGGAGACGGCCTTCCGCCGCGCCATGCGCTCCGGCGTCAATCGCGAAGGGCAGCATCTTTACCCGACATTCCCCTATGACCACTTCACCAATGTTTCCGACGAGGACGACCGGGCGATCTATGCCTTCCTGATGACGCGGCAACCGGTTCACGCGCCGGCGCGCTCGAACCAGCTTTCCTTCCCGCTCGACCGGCGCCCCGTGATAGCCGGGTGGAAGTTGCTGTTTCTTCGCCGCGACACCTATCAGCCGGACAGCAGCAAGAGTGCGGAATGGAATCGCGGCGCCTATCTCGTCGAGGGACTGGCGCATTGCGGCGCCTGCCACACGCCGCGCAATGCGCTCGGCGCGGAACGGGTGAACGCGCAGTTTGCCGGCGGTGACGTCGACAATTGGCACGCCTACGCGATCAACGACACAATCCCGTTCGCCGGTGCCATGGGACGCCGACGCTCTCTACGCCTATTTGCGCAACGGCTGGCATCCCGATCACGGCACTGCGCGCGGCCCGATGGCGGAGGTGGTCAGTAATTTGTCTTGCGTTCCGGACAGCGATGTCCGCGCCATCGCGGTCTACATGGCCGACATTTACGGTGCGGCGACGCCGGATCGCAAACGCCAGGGCGAGGCCGCGCTCGCGCAAGCCAAATCGCCTGCTATGCAACCTTCGCAGGCCAACGCCGCCGGCGCGGCGATCTATGCCGCGGCTTGCGCGTCATGCCATGAGACCGACAGGCCGCTGCCCTATGGCGGGGTCAATCTCGGGCTCTCGACCGCGATCTCCGGTCCCGATCCGCGCAATCTCGCCAATATCGTGCTGTCGGGCGTTCACGCCGTGGAGGGCGAACGCAGTCCGATCATGCCGGGCTTTGCCGCCAGCATGAACGATGCGCAGATCGCGGCCTTGCTGAACTATCTGCGGGCGCGATTTGGCAACCAACCGGCATGGACCGGCGTTGAAAACACCATTGCCGACGCGCGCCGCACCGAAGACCGTGTTCCTCCAGACCTCGGCAGCACCGCACAGCGCGCCCGCCGATCCCACGCAGCGAGACAAGCCATGATGACATTGAAGGTCAACGGCCACGATCATCAGGTCGATGCGGATCCGGATACGCCGCTGCTTTACGTACTGCGCGACGACATCAAGCTCAACGCCGCCAAATTCGGCTGCGGACTCGGCCAGTGCGGCGCGTGCACGGTGATCGTGGACGGCAAGGCCGTGCTGTCCTGCGTGACGCCGCTGGTTTTGCTTGATGGCAAGCAGGTGACGACGCTGGAGGGGCTCGGGACCATCGCGGCGCCGGCGCCGATCCAGCGCGCCTTCATGGAAGAGCAGGCAGCGCAATGCGGCTACTGCATCGCCGGCATGATGATGCGGGCGCAGGCGCTGCTGCAAAAGAATTCAAAGCCGACCGACGAGCAGATCCGCGCCGAACTGGAACCGCATCTGTGCCGCTGCGGCACCCATATGCGCATCCTGCGCGCGGTGCATCGCGCCGCCAGGCTGATGGACACGGCAGACGCTTCTTCAACCGGGAGGAGCGCGCCATGAACGCCCCCGTGATTCTCGATCGCCGCCGCGTGCTCGCGGGCGGCGGCGCGCTGATCGTCAGTTTCTCGCTGTCGGACGCCTTCGCGCAGGATCAGGCGCCGGGCGCGGCGCCGGCGCCAAAGCCGCCTGGCAGCCTTGCGACGACGCCCTATCTGGATTCCTGGATCCGGATCGACGCCGACGGCAGCATCACGGTATTCACCGGCAAGGCCGAACTCGGTCAGGGCGTCAGGACGGCGATTCAGCAGATCGCTGCCGAAGAGCTCGACGTCCCGTTCGAGGCGCTGAAGATCGTGACTGCCGATACGCGTCTCACCGCCAATGAAGGCTACACCGCCGGCAGCAATTCCATGAAGGACAGCGGCACCGCGATCCAGAATGCCGCAGCCCAGGTGCGCGAGCTCCTGGTCGCGGAAGCCGCCAGGCGGCTGGAGCAGCCGGCTGAGGGGTTGCGGACCGAGAACGGCGCGGTGCTCTCGGCCAATGGCAAGCGCTTCGGCTATGGCGAACTGGTTGCGGTCGACATGCTGCACGTGCAGGCGCAGCCGAAGTCGAAGCTGAAGGATCCCGCGGCGTTGAGGGTAATGGGCCAATCCATCCCGCGCGTCGATATCCCCGCAAAAGTCACCGGCGGTGCGGCCTACGTGCAGGACATGCGGCTGCCGGGCATGGTCCATGCGCGCATCGTGCGGCCGCCGAGCTATGGCGCGCAACTGACGGAGTGCGATACGACCGCGGTCGAAAAACTGCCGGGCGTCGTCAAGATCGTGCGCGACGGCAATTTTCTTGGCGTCGTCGCGGAAAAGGAATTCCAGGCGATCAAGGCGATGAAGGCGCTCTCAGCCGCTGCGAAATGGAGGGAGACGGCGAGCCTGCCGAAGCAGGACGACCTGCTCAAGGTTCTGACCAGCCTGCCGTCGCAGGATTTTGCCATCTTCGAGCGCAGCAATCCCGCCGTCACCGGCCAGAAGACGATCGAGGCCACCTATACGCGGCCTTATCAGTCGCATGGATCGATTGGGCCGTCCTGCGCGGTCGCGCATTTCACCGATGGTACGATGACGGTATGGACCCATACCCAGGGCGTTTATCCCGATCGCCAGGGCATTGCGGAAATGCTGCACATGCCGCCGGCGAGCGTTCGCCTGATCCATGTCGAGGGCTCCGGCTGCTACGGCCATAATGGCGCCGACGATGCCGCAGCCGACGCCGCGCTGATCGCGCGTGCGCTGCCCGGCCGTCCCGTCCGTGTGCAGTGGATGCGCGAGCAGGAGCATGGCTGGGAGCCCTACGGCCCGGCGATGGTGACGAAATTGAAGGCCTCGCTCGATGGCGACGGCAAGATCGCCGACTGGAATTTCGAGGTGTTCAGCAACACCCATTCGATGCGGCCCGGCGGCGCCGGATCGATGCTGGCCGCGCAGCATATGGCGCAGCCCTTTGCGGTGCCGGAACCGAAACCGCTCCCGTTGCCAGACGGCGGCGGCGACCGCAACGCGATCCCGCTTTACAATTTTCCGAATGCGCATGTCATGCATCACTTCATCCCGGCGATGCCGTTGCGGATTTCGGCAATGCGCGCGCTCGGCGCCTATCACAATGTATTCTCGATCGAGAGCTTTATGGACGAACTCGCTGGCCTCGCCGGTACCGACCCGGTCGAGTTCAGGCTAAAACATCTCGACGACCAGCGCGGCCGCGACGTGATCGAGAAGGCCGCGCAGGGATTTGGATGGAAGGCCGGCCAAAAGCCGCCGCCGGATCGCGGCTACGGCTTTGCCTTTGCGCGCTACAAGAATCATGCGGCCTATTGCGCCATCGCCTCGGAGGTGGAGGTGAACCGCGAAACCGGCCGTCCGCGGCTGGTGCGCGCGGTGGCCGCCGTCGACAGCGGCCAGGTGATCAATCCGGACGGGCTGATCAACCAGATCGAAGGCGCGATCGTGCAGTCGATGAGCTGGACGCTGTATGAAAGCGTGACGTTCGGCGCTGTCAGGATCACCAGCATCGACTGGCAGACCTATCCGATCCTGCGTTTCAATGCCGTGCCCGAGCGCATCGACGTTCACATCATCAACCGGCCCGGCCAGCCGTTCCTCGGCAGCGGCGAAACCGGGCAGGGCCCGGCCGCGGCCTCGATCGCCAACGCCATCGCCAATGCCACCGGAAAGCGGCTGCGCGACCTGCCGCTGACGCGAAAACGCGTCAAGGATGCGATCGACGCGTGAGGTCGCGTGACCGTGTGGCTGTGTGGATCACTCCAGCCGCTCGATTTTGCGCAGCGATGGAAACAGCCTCATCCACAACAGCGCCACGGCGATGGTGCCGATACCACCCAAAAGAGCAGCCGGCATCGCGCCAAGAAGGGCCGCGGCCATCCCGCTTTCGAATTCGCCGAGCTGGTTGGAGGCGTTTACGAACAGGTAATTCACGGCGCCGACGCGCCCGCGCATCTCGGCAGGCGTGGCGAGTTGCACGAGCGAAATGCGGATCACGACGCTGATCGTGTCGGCGGCACCCATCGCAGCCAATGCTGCGATCGAAAGCCAGATCGTCTGCGAAAGGGCGAACACTACCGTCGCCAGACCGAAGGCGATGACTGCCTGAAACATCCGCAATCCGACCTTGCGGGAGATGGTGTGCCGCGCCAGCACGGCCGTCATCAATAGCGCGCCCACCGCCGGCGCGGCGCGCATCACGCCAAGCGCCCACGGACCGGCATGCAGGATATCGCGGGCGTAGATCGGCAACAGCGCGGTGGCGCCGCCGAGCAATACCGCGAACAGGTCGAGGGAAATGGTGCCGAGAATCGCGGGATTGTTGCGGACGAATTTGAATCCGGCGAATAATTTATCGAACGTCGGTGGCTCGGCGGCGACGACCGGCCGTTCTATCCGGATCGCGCCGCTCGACAGGCCGGCCAACAACCAGAACAACGCCATCACGGCGTAGGGCGCGGCGGGTGAGATCGCGTAGGCGAGGCCGCCAAGCGCCGGACCGCTGATGGCCGCGACCTGCCAGGTGCCTGTCGACAGCGCGGTCGCCCGCTGCATCATTCCCTCGGGCGCGACGCTGGGCAGCAACGCCGACAATGCGGGACTTTCGAATGCGCCCGCCACGCCGAACACGGCCAGTGCCGCGAAGATTTCGGTCGGGGTCAGCGATCCCCCAAAACTGCCCCACGCCAGATAGGCCGCAACCAGTCCTTCCAGCAATTGACAGAGCTGTACGACGCGTCTGCGGTCAAAGCGGTCCGCGGCATGGCCTGCCGCAAAGACCAGCAGCGCGCTGGGAACGAATTGAACCAGTCCCACCATTCCCAGATAGAACGCGCTGCCGGTCAGCTCATAAATTTGCCAGCCGACCGCGACGGTGGCGATCTGATATGAAAATTCGGAAAAGCCACGCGAGAAATTGAAAAGCAGGAAAGGCGGATGGCGGAGCAGGCTGGCCGATGCGGCTGGGGATTGCGAGGGCATCCACCACGCATGGCCGAGCGCGGGATCGTCGTCAATACGTCCCGGTTAGACGCGCTCTAAAGGTCCGCAATTTCGGTGGCCGCCTACTGATAGGTCGCGACGATGTCCGACACCGCGCGCTCGAGCTGCTGCGCGGTGGCGCATTGGCGCACGACGGTGCAGAAGGTCGAATAGCGCGGCATTTCGGAATCGCCCCAGCCCCAGGCCATGCGGCCTTCCGGATTGAGCCATACCAGCCGCTTCGACCGTTCGCCGATGCGGCGCAGAATATCCACGCGCGGATCGAGATTGTTGCTGCGGGCGTCGCCGAGCACGATCACGGTGGTTTGCGGCGTCACGGCGCTCATCCATTGCTTTTCGAAATCGGCGAACGAGTTGCCGTAATCGGATGAGCCGAATCCCGCCTTCGACATGATCTCGGCCATCGCCTCTTCCGGCGATTTGGCCTCCAGGATGTCGCTGACCTCGATCAGGTGTCCCGAAAATGCGAACGAGCGAACGTCGGACACGACCTCATGCAGGCTGTGGATCAACAGCAGGAAGAAATCCGAAACCCGCGCTACCGAACCCGAGACGTCGCAGATGGCGACGATCTTCGGCTTGTCGCGATGCTTGCGCTTCCAGGCGGTGAGGAAGGGAACGCTGCCCCAGGCAGCATTGCGGCGCAAGGTCCGGCGCACGTCGAGATGGCCGCGGCGCTGGCGCTTGCGTGGCTTGCTGTAGCGCTCGCGCAGCCGGCGTGCGATCTGGCGAATCAGATGCCGCATCTGCTCGATTTGCCGTGGCTCGATCCGTGACAGCGGTGCGTTCCGCAGGATCTCGTTGCGCAAATTCTCGGCTTCCTCGCGTCCGTACAGCATCAGCGCCTGCGAGACGGTTTCGCGAACGGTGTCGCGCAACCCGTCGAGGGCCGCGGCCAGCCGTTCCGCCAGCGCCGGATTCGTCGCGGTCAGATGATCGAGGTCGTCGCGAAGCCGCTGGATGCCCATGGCTTCGAGGATACGGCCCGAAAATATCCCGCGCTGGGTGAAGTAGCGGATGTCGGACAGCGACGCCGCGCTCGAAGCGTTGGCGATCGCGGCCGCAATCTCGTTGCGGTCCTGCGACAGCAGCATCTGCGCCAGCGCGCCGAGATCCTGCGCCGCATCGCCGCCGCTGGCGTCATTGTCAGGGCTCGGATGCAGCCGATTCAGAACCTGATTCCGAATCGTCTGCCTCTTTGTCTTCAGGCGCGGCCTGCGACGGTTCCGGCTGATCGAAGAACAGGTCGAAGCAATCGCCCAGCGCCTTCTTCTCGTCCTGGCTCTTGGCGAGCGTCAGCAGAAAGGTATCGCGCAGGATCGTTCGATCGGAAAAGCCGACCTTCGCCACCGCGCGCATCGCGTCGATGCTTTCGGCCGGCGAGAGCCGTACGCCTGCCCCCCGCGCCGCACGAAAGAAGCGATGCAGGTTTTCCCTCATCGAACCTACCCGAAGACGCCCTGGCGCGAGGCTTTGGCGATGAACGTGCTGATCTGAGGCTGCGCGGCCTCGATGTCCGCCTCGTATTTCAACAGTACATTGAGCGTGTCCCTGACCATCTCATGGCCGAGTTCGGTCGCCTGCAGCAGCACCAGCACGCGTGCCCAGTCGATGGTCTCGCTCACCGACGGCAGCTTCTTCAGGTCCAGCGTGCGGATCTCGTGGATGAATCCGACCATCTGTTTGCGCAGCGTCTGCGAAATGCCGGGCACGCGGCTTTCGACGATACGCTCCTCGAGCTTCTGTTCGGGGAAGCCGATGTGAAGGTGAAGGCAGCGGCGCTTCAGCGCGTCGCCAAGATCACGCTCGCTGTTCGAGGTCAGGATCACCGTCGGCGCGGCGACCGCCGAAATGGTGCCGAGTTCGGGAATCGTGACCTGGAAATCGCTGAGGATCTCCAGCAGCAGCGATTCGAACTCGGCATCCGACTTGTCGATTTCGTCGATCAACAGCACGCAACCGGCGGGCTGTTCCAGCGCCTGCAGCAGCGGCCGCGGTTCGACGAATTCCTTGGAGAAGAACACGTCGCCGAAATCGTGCAGCTGATCCAGCGCGGCGTGCAGCGTGGCGGCGCCGCCGAGCACTTCGCCGAGCTTGTCTTTCAGGATCTGCGTGTACAAAAGCTGCTTGGCGTATTTCCACTCATAGAGCGCCTTGGCCTCGTCCAGTCCCTCATAGCATTGCAGGCGGATCATCTTCAGGCCGCGCCAGGCCGCGATCGCTTTCGCAAGCTCGGTCTTGCCGACGCCCGCGGGGCCTTCGACCAGGATCGGCTTTTCGATCTGCTGCGCGAGATATACCGCGGTCGCGATCTGCCGGCTCGCAATATAGCCTTGCGCCGCGAGACCGCTTTCCACTGCCTCGATCGAGGCCGAAGGCCGATGTTCAGCCACGGGTTTCAACTCCGGGTGTTGCAGAATTCAGTCACGTTCTGCCTGCGTTCCCGGCAAAGAACAAGCCAAGTTTCAGCCCCTCGAAGCGACAGGTTCCGGCAATTTCCGCCCCGCGCAATACCGGCCCGGTACGCTTGCCGGGCTCGGGGCGTGGCCTGGAAAACCGGCGCGTTAGTTCGTGCTGGTTTAGGAGAGAGATGCAGCAGTTGGTGCAGGCGCGGGCGCAGACTGCGCAAATGCGGCGACCGAAAATATGATGAGGGGAACGATGGGATGAGGGAAGTTTCAGGTGGTCTCCTGTTGGCGGGGCTATCTTGGTCTGAATGGGCCCGTAATTCCGGCATTATTACGTCAGCGCATGCAGGCCGGTCGCGGCTTCGAGCTCGCCGATGGCCTGCGCGGCGTTGAGCACCTTGATCGTGGTCATGCCCATATCGCGCGCCGGCTTCAAATTGACGCCGAGATCGTCGAGATAGACGCAATTCTTCGGATCGACCTTCAGCGTTTCGACCATCATCCGGTAGATGCGCGGGTCAGGCTTGCGCAGGCCGATTTTTGCGGACTCGATCACATGATCGAACAGCACCATGACTTCGGCGACGTAGAGCGAGCGTCCGCTGCGGCTGCCGATGGCATTGGCGGGAAGATTGTTGGTGATGCAGCCGGTCTTGAATTTGGCTTTCACACGCTTGAGTGCCTCGACCATTTCGGGCCGCAGGTCGCCCGACAGCAACGGCAGTACGTCCTTGCCGCGGACTTCCGCGCCCAGCGCCCGCGATTCGGTTGCGAACAATTTGTCGAATGCCTCGATGTCTACCTCGGCGCGTTCGAACTTGGCCCAGGCATTTTCCAGATGATTGGCGGCGTTGGTGCGCCGGATGATGTCGGCAGGCAGCCCGCGCTCGGTCTCGAACCGCGCAAACGCCTCGAATGGCGAGGTCGTCAACACGCCGCCGAAATCCCAGATCACCGCTTCGATCATGCATTACCCACCCATGGCCTGTACGCGCCCGGCAGCGGCTAACACGGAATGCTGATCGGGACCAGTCCGAACCGCGGCTTGGCGAGGCCTGTCGCAACGGCTATTTCTGCGCGATGAAGTTCTCGATCTCCAATGATCGCGGGCCTGCTGCTGGTTGCAGCACCCGCCCATGCCATCGTCGGCGGCGGCGTGCCGTCGGCCGAGGGCGTCGGCCGCTCCGTCGTCACCATCGTCGGCTCACGCGGTAATTTCTGCACCGGCGCGCTCATCGCACCGAAACTGGTGCTGACGGCGGCGCATTGCGTGCAGCCCGGCGCCGATTACAAGATCGTCGAATATGGCGCAGGCAAGCCCCCGCAATTGCAGGACGTCAGGACGGTCGCGGTCCACCCCGGCTTTCAACATGCAGGCGATGCTGGCGCATCGCGCCACGGCCGATGTCGCGCTGCTGCAACTGGCTGAACCCGCCAAGGGAAAGACCGCATCGGCGCTTGGCACGCCCAACATTCCCATCGTGGTCGGTGGCCGCTTTACCATCGCCGGCATCGGCGTGACGGTTCGTGGCGACGGCAAGAGCGGTGGTATCATCCGCGTGGCGGGGCTTGTCGCGACCGGCAAGCCGGGAACACTGCAGATTCGCCTGGTCGATCCGGTCGGGCAGGGTCTGCGCGACGGGATGGGCGCCTGCACCGGCGATTCCGGCGGACCGGTGTTCGAGGACAAGCAGGCCGGCCCCGCCATCATCGGCGTCATCAGCTGGTCGACAGGGCCGAACGGCTCAGCCGGCTGCGGCGGCATGACGGGGGTCACGCCGCTGACGCTGTACCGCGACTGGATCTTGCAGACCGCGCGGCAGTGGGGTGCGGGGTTGTAGGACTAGCTCGACGCGAACTCTTCTCACCTCGCCCCGCTTGCGGGGAGAGGTCGGATTGCGAAGCAATCCGGGTGAGGGGGTACAGGTGGATCAGCTGGCACCAGCGCGCGGAGAGGCCCCTCACCCCAACCCTCTCCCCGCAAGAGCGGGGCGAGGGAGCAAGTCTCAATACCCCGCGGCCTTGTTCGCCGCGGCATTGTTCAACACGATCAATCCATCGACGGCGACGCCGAGCTTGCTGTTGATCAGGAACGGATTGACGTCGATCGACGCAATGCGGTTTCCCGCATCGGCCATCAAATTGGAGAGGCCTACCAGCGCCTTGACGGCGGACGCCTCGTGTAGCGCCGGCTTGCCGCGATATCCCTTGATCTTCACGCCGGCCTTGGTCTTGTGGATCAGTTGTTTGGCCTCGTCGGCGTCGAGCGGCGCACCGGCGAGCGCAACATCCTTCATCAACTCAATATCGACGCCGCCGGTGCCGAACAGCACCACCGGGCCCATTTCGGCATCGAGTGAGGCGCCGACCACCAGTTCGAGATCGGCCTTGACCTGCTGCGCGATCAAGATGCCTTCGAGCTTTGGTTTGTTCTTGAGTTTCTTCACCCGTGCGGTGATGTCGTTGAACGCTTTCTTCACTTCGGCTGCGCTGTTGATGTTCAGCACCACGCCGCCGATGTCCGACTTGTGCAGGATTTCGGCGCTGACCACTTTTGCCACCACCGGATAACCGATCTTCCTGGCGATCTTCACGGCGTCAGCGGCAGTCTGGGCGATCTCTTCCTTTGAGACCGGAATGCCGTATGCCCTCAGCAGCTTTTTCGACGCGACTTCGTCGAGCGCGGCCGCGCCATTGGCGCCTTTGAGCATCTTCTCCAGCATCGCGCGCGCGGAAGCTTTCGAACTCGAAGCAATGTCAGGCACCTCCTTGCGCAGCGAAGCATAGTCGATCAGCGACTTGATCGCGCCCACCGCGCGATCGAGCCCCTGCATTACCGCGATATTCGGCAACGACTTGCGCAGGCCCTTGGTGAATTCGGTGAAGCCGATCGACATGGTGCTGATGTAGACCACGGGCTTGGAGGCCGCGCCGGCCATGTCGTTGACGATGCGCAGATTGCGTTCGCGCAGTTCGTGCGGCGCCTTCGGCAGCTCCGCATCGATGATGACGATGTCGGTGTCGGGATCGTCGATCATGGTCTTGATCGATGACATGTAGACGGAGGGATCGACAACCGCGGCGAAGCCGGCGTCGAGCGGATTGCCGACGATGCTGCCGGGGCCGAGCATCTTCGCCAATTTTTCGGTGGCGCTGGCGCTCAGCGGCGCGAAATTCAGGCCGGCCGAATAGAACGCGTCGATCAAAAGCCCGCGCTTGCCACCGGACAGCGATACCGCGGCGAGACGGTTGCTCTTCGGCGGCTCGGCGTGAACGAAACATTCGGTGGTCTCGATCAGCTCATCGAGGCCGCGAACGCGGACCACGCCTTCGCGGGTCGAGATCGCGTCAAAAGTCTCGATCGAGCCCGCGAGCGCGCCGGTATGCGCCATCGCCGCAGCGCGGCCGCCCTCGGAGGCGCCGAGTTTCAGCGCGATGACGGGCTTGCCGGCCGCGCGTGCGGCCTTGCAGGCCTCGCGAAACACTTTCGTGTTCCGCACGCCCTCGAGATAGACCACGATGACGCGTATAGACGGATCGGCGGCGAAATAGGCCATCAGGTCGGGCGTCTCGAGCCCGGTCTCGTTGCCGGTCGTCACCATGTAGCCGACGCCGACGCCGCGATCTTCCAGCGCCTGGCGGATCGCCATCACGATGGCGCCCGATTGTCCGGCAATCGCCACCGGTCCGGCTTCCATGGTGACGATGCGGTCGTCGATATTGGTGAACAGCTTTTCGCCGGCGCTCAAATTGCCGAGGCAGTTCGGGCCGGTCACGGCAAGGCCGGTCTCGCGCACCGCCCGCTGCAGTTCGACCGCAAGCCGCTGGCTCTCGTCATCCTGCAATTCGCTGAAACCCGAGGTGACGATGGTGGCGGAGCGGGCGCCCGCGGCTGCGGCGTCGCGGATCACTTGCACCGCGAAACGCGCCGGCACCAGCACCAGTACGTGATCCGGCTTGTCCGGCAGGCTGGCGAAATCCTTGTAACAGGGCACGCCCCAGATCGTTTCGCGCTTGGCGTTAACGGGATAGAGGCCACCTTCGTATTGGTACTTGATGAGATTGTTCCAGATTCGCTCGGCATAGTTGCCGGGCTTGTCGGTTGCACCGACCAGAACGATGTTGCGCGGGTGCAGCATCGCATGGATGCGTTTGACGATGTCGCTGGCGTCGGACGGAGGCGACCATTTTTCGCCCGAATGAGACGCGGTGCGTGCCGGAGCTTCCATTGAGTTGACCCTTACCCGTTGTTTCCTTTGGCCGCGACGATCGAGCGCCATCGCCACCCGCCATGATTTTTCATTCTTTTTATTGAGAGTTTAGCGGGGTGGCAACTCGCGAAGCTGCGCAATGGCCGCGGGGCTCCAGTACCTGCTTCCGCAGGGGTGCCCGCCGCGGGCTTGGTGCGCCGGTTTTGCGCTCCAGGAACCTGCCGCGACGTGGAATAAACTTGGGCGGGGCATTTCCGTTTTTGCGGTCTATAGTGGCCGGATGCCGGACGATGAAACACTGCCTCCGATGATCGCGCCGCTGTTTTCGGTCATCATTCCCCTGGAATATCACCGCGGCCAGTGGGATCGCGCATGGCAGGCCTGGCAATCCCAGACCCTCGACCGGGCCAGTTTCGAGACCATCCTGGTGGTGCCGCCGGATTTCCCGGATAAGGATAAACTGACGGAGCTCGGAGAGCTTGCCCGCCTCGAGTATTCGCATCATTCGCATGACATTGGCCTTTGCGCGGCCGGCGCGGCAAAGGCGCGTGGCAAGTTTCTGTTTTTCACCGAGTTGCATTGCTGGCCGGAGGCTGACGTTCTGGAGCTCTGCTTGCAGGCGTTCCACGACCATCCCGACTGGGCTGGATTTTCCTGCAAGTCGGAACGCGTCAGTCACAACGGATTGTCTGAAGTCGAAGCAGACATGTATGAGGCCGATACCGAATACGGCATGACGGTGCATCCGTGGCGGAAGATTCTCGACGTCTGCTTCGCGACACGCCGTGAGGCCTACGAAGCATGCGGCGGTTTCAGACCCGAACTCGGGCATTTCGCCGAATGGGCTTTGGCCGCGAGCTATTTTGAAGTGGGCTACGCCATCGGCTATCTGCCGGACGCGCGCGTACACCATTACTATATCGGCTCGCTCGCAGTTCTGAAGGCATTCACGCTGGATTTCGTGCAGGGTGAAATCCGGCATTTCAGCGAGCACCGGCGCGAGCGAGGCAGTTCCCTGCTCGAGATTCCGCCCGAACTGATCTGCCAGGACAATTTCAACCGCGACATGGCGCGAGCAATCCTGCGCATGGTGGGACGAGACATGCTCACCACACCTGCAGCAGGCAGCAGATCGAAGCAGGCGATGTGGACGCTGGGGCGCTGGACTTCTCCCGCGATCTTCGGCGACGGCCTCGTACGGGCCGAAGCCGCCGCGGTCGCGGTCTACGCATATCTTGATGCGGCGCTTGCTGGGGTGATCGGTTCGCAACAACGGCTCGGTGTCGTGTTCAAGCGCTTCATCGCGGCGTTGATCCGGTCTGAGAGGTTGAGGTGCATCCGGGCCGAGCGCCTGAGGAGGAGTGACGGGACGCGGGACGCCGTGATCGGATCGGGCGCCGACGCCGCCGTTCTGGATCAAACGGGTTTCTATCCGCTGGAGAAATTCGATGGTCGTTCGTTTCGCTGGAGCGAAATTGCGGCTGCGGTTCGCCTTCGCGTCAACGATGGCGATAGGTCCATTCGTATCAGATGTGCGCCGGTCCGCGATCTCGCCGATGGAATCGATTTGCGCTTCTACCTCGACGGCAGGCGTATTCCGGACGGCGCTATCGCGGTGGACGTCGACGGTTGCGAGATCCGGATCGATCTGCCGCAATCGGGGACCTGTACGCTGGGCTGGATTTGCCGGCGCTTCGAGGCGAAAGCGGATCCGCGCCAGCTTGGCTTGCCTGTTGTGGACGTCGAGTTGGTTCCGCGCATCGTCCGTGATGTGGCGCGGGACGATGATTCGTCTGTCGAGAATGAGAAAAATCAGGAATCCGGACCGATCATGGTGGCATGCAGCAGATAGCGATCCGGCCCCGGCGTCAGCGCATCGAACGGCCAGCAAGTCGACAGCACCAGTTCATGCCCTCCTGTCAGGGGATCGATCCCGGAGGCGTCGAAGCGCACGACGGAGGTGGCGTCGGCCCGATAACGGAACTTGCGGCCGTCGCTTCGCGTGATATCGATCTCGTCGCCGATCGCGACCTCCTTCAGGAACGCGAAATGCGTATCGCGGTGCGCGGAGTAGACGGCGACGCCGCGCTCGCCGGCATCGGGTGTCCGTTCGACATGACCGGGACCGAACGCCAGCGCCTGGCCGCTGCTTCCCGCCAGCACGATGGCGCTGGCGTGGATCCGCTTCACCTCGATGCGTGCGACCGGCCAGGTGTCGGCCCATGACCACGGCTTTGTCGGATGGCCGGTAGCGATGGTCGTTGTGAACGCCCGCTCCAGCAGCACCTGCGCCAGCAGCGCCTTGGCGTGGATGTAGGCGCCCTGGCCGAACAGGATGAGGCCGGCGAATGCGAGCAGGAGAGGGGCGACGAAGCGGGGCATTTATTGGCTCGCAATGACGGTTGAGAAATTCGCGCGCGCGGCCTTGGGGGACGGGTAGGCCGCGCGCGCTTTTCTGGAGGAGGTTGGGGCGCCTCCTCCATCCGGGGGCGTCAGCACACGAGCTATCCGACGCCGGTTGAACACGAACAGGATCAGGCTGAGCGTGAGCAGGATCGAACCTGCGATCATCTTCAGTTCCGCATCGGTCGCCGTCTTCGGCAGCTTGACGGTATCAGGCATCGCCACGGCCGCGGGGAGCGGGCGTTTCAGGCCGCGACCTGAACTTTGCCGTCGCCGGCATCGGCGCGCCGCTCCTTCGGGCGCGACTGGCAGTTGCGGGCGCTCGCCGAACACTTTTGCAAAATCCCAACCCGCGGGCAGGTTGATCGGCAGTTCCCTGACCTTGAGCGGTTCGCCTTCGGGACGGCTCGGCGTCTTGTCGACCGCGACCAGGCTGGTCAGCCGCGTGACGAGTTGATGCTCCAGCGCCAGCGCGAGGATGGTCTTGTCGGCGTCTTCGGGCGTGGCCTGCCGCGTGGTGCGCGCCACCTCGGCATCCGCGATCTTGCGGCGCGCCCACAGTTTGGACAGGCCCTTGCCTTCGGCGGCATTCGCCAGCGGCAGGGTCACGACCCAGGGACGGTCGCCGATGCGGCCCTTGATCTCGACCGAGCCGGCGAGCTTGTCGAGTTTGGCGGCGAGAATCAGCGGCTCGTCGCGATAGACGTCGGGGATCGCAGCCGGCGTGATGTCGGCCGCGGCCGTCGGAGAATTTTGCGGTGAGGCCGGTCACGGCGGGATTTTCCAGTTTGGCGAACAGCCCGCGCATCCGCTCCTCGACCTGCTCGACCGAGCCGATATGGGTGAAGGTGCCGCGGCCGAGTTCGGCGGCGCGCGTCATCAGATAGGTGTTCGGCGCCGAACCGATGCCGACCATGAAGATGCGCGAGCGGCCGCGCAGCGCGCGTGATGGTTTCGAACAATTGCTGCTCGTTGCCGATCGCGCCGTCGGTCAGGAACACGACCTGGCGGACGTAGTTGGCATCGTCGCCGCCGTCGTCGGTCAGCGCCGCGCGCATCGCCGGCACCATTTCGGTGCCGCCATTGGCCTGCAGCGCGCTGACGAAGGCGGTGGCCTGGCCGAGATGCTCGCGGTCGGCCGGCACCGGTGCCGGGAACAGCACGTCCATGGTGTGATCGAAGCGGATCACGTTGAAGCGGTCGCCGGGCTGCAGGCGGCCGAGCGCGTAGATCAGGCTGGCCTTGGCCTGCGACGATCGAGGTGCCGCCCATCGAGCCGGAATTGTCGATCACGAAGACCACCTCGCGCGGCAGCGGCTTCTGCTGGGCCTGCTCGACCGAAGGCGGCGTGACGAAGGCGAGCAGGTAATCGGCGTTGCCGACATGCTCGCGGAACAATCCGACCGACGGCGCCTTTTCGGCCGCCGGCTTCCAGGTCAGTTCGAAATCGCGATCCGCCGGCACCGGGCCTTCGGCGAGCCGGATGATGCTGCGTGCTGGCGTCGGGGCTTTTCGGTCTTGATGGCGTGGTGATGGCTTTTGACCTCGCCGAGCGGAAAGCCGGCCTGCAGGCGCACGGTGATGCTGGTCGGATTGACCGGCGCGTTCTGTCGCGGGGTCGAGCACCTCGGGCGAGATGCGGTCGCGATCCGGCACGGGATCGGATTTGGCCGCGCCCCAGCCGCCGCCATCGGGCCGGAAGTCGACGCTCTGCACCACGGGCGCCGGATTGTAGCGCGGGCCGACCACCATCGGCACCCGCAGCGAGAATTCGTTGCCGGATTGCTGCACCGGCTCCTGATATTCGATCTGCACCAGCACGGTTTCGCCGGGGCCGATATTGGCGACCGAATTGGTGAAGATGTTCGGCCGCTCCTGTTCGGTCAGCGCCGCCTTCTGGCCGTTCTGCTTCGCCTGCTCGTAGATGACTGCGGGCCTGCTGCCGCTCCTTGATGTCGCCGACCACGACGCGATCGCCGATCACCATCTTCAGCGTATCGACCGCGCCGCCCGACGGCAGCGGATAGACGTAGACCGCCTCGACCCAGTTCTTGGTCGGGTTGCGGAAAATCTGCGTGACGCGGGCGCGGATGGTCGGGCCCGATACGGTGAGATCGACATCGATGCCGAGCCGCGAGGCATCGGCATAGCCGTCTTCGGTCTTCAGCAGCAGCGAGCCGGAGCGCGCGTCGCCGGGCTTGAGCAAGGCCGCCGGCGGGACTTTCCGCCGACCACACCGGCTCGAAACTCAAAAATAATGCCGCAAACCCGACCAGGATCACGGCAACGCCCTCGCATCACGAAGAACAGCACCAGCCTGCATCAGGCGCGACAGGCCCGCGCGCCTGTCGGTCTCGATTTCATCGCATGTCGTCATTTCGCTCACTCCCGAACGGCGTTTTCGCCGCGTGCAAGTGTTGCGGAACGCGCGTGATTTGGCGCGAGCAGAATGATCGGCCTTGTTCAGCCGCCGGCCAGCGCGGCGCGCCGCGGCCGGGACGGATTTGTGCGGGTTTGTGATGGATTGTGCGTCTGCTAGACTGGCCCTGACGGAACAGGGGTGACGATGCCGACGCCGGACAAGCAGCTTTCCGCCGAGCAGAGCCGGCAGGTGGCCGAGACCATTCGCGAGGAAATCGCGCGCCGCCGCATCTCCCGGCAATCGCTGGCCGAACAGGCCAAGCTCAGCCTGTCGACGCTGGAGAAGGTGCTCGGCGGACGCCGCCCGTTCACGCTCGCCACCACCGTGCGGCTCGAGCAGGCGCTCGGCGTCTCCTTGCGCAAGACGCCGGATGGCGCCGGCGCCTGCGCTCCCGCCAATGGCGACGTCGCGCCGGATGGTCTGGGCGCCTATTCGCGCCGCGCGGTGGCGTGGATCGAAGGGACGTATGTCACGGTGCGGCCGTCGTTCGGCGACAAGGAGGCGATCTACGCCTACCGCACCGAGATCGCCTGGGACGACGCCGCGTCATCGCTGGTGTTTCGCGAAAGCGAGCGGCTGGATGCCGCCTACACCCAATTCGGCGAAGTGGCGGTGCCGAACCAGTCCGGCCACATCTATCTCGTCACCAACCGGCACGGCCAGCATCGCCTGATCACGGTGGCGCGCCCGACCATCTCTGGGCGAGATGTACGGCATCATCACCACGCTGCTGGCGGGCCGCGGCTCGCTGCTGACGCCGATCGCGGCGCCGATCGCCTATTCTGCCGATCAAGATGGTCGCAAGCCCGACGTTTGGGCGGATTTCGTCCGACGACGCCAATTACGCGGTTTATCGCCAGCATCTGCGCCGGACCGATCGACGAGCCGTTTGCGATGTTTTTGCCGGGCTAGCGCTCTCGGCGCTTGGCTTGCATTTCCGGTGAAAAGGTCTATATGAGCCGCCATTCGAATTACCGCTCTGCCTTGTTGACCGCGCCGAAACCGGCTCCATTCCCCAAGACATCGTTGAAATCGGATCAAGCCCGCACGGAGGTCGTGTGGGCAAAGCGCATTTGCGCATCTTGGAGATAGTTACATGGCTACCGGAACAGTTAAGTGGTTCAACGCGACCAAGGGCTTCGGCTTCATTCAGCCCGACGATGGCGGAACCGACGTTTTCGTTCACATCAGCGCCGTCGAACGCGCTGGTCTGAGCTCGCTCAACGAAGGCCAGAAGCTCTCGTTCGAAGCGAAGATCGACTGCATGCGCGGCAAGACCAGCGCGGAAAACCTTCGCGTCAGCTAAAATCGTCGATTTGGGATTTCCACGGATGTACTGGAATCCTCTGATCGGCTTCTGAATATCAAGGCCCGCTGGTGATGAACCAGCGGGCTTTTTGTTTTGTGATGCACCACTAGCCCAAAGGAGGCCGCCAATGAGCGAACGGCTGGACACCCTGAAAAAGGCGCGGGATCGAATGGTGGAAGAGCGCGATGCGCATGCCAAGGTGCTTGCCGCACCGTTCGATCGCGACAAGTCGGAGCGCGCGCGCAACAAATTCGTCGAGACGCAAACGTTGATCGACGCGATCGACCGGGCGATCAAGGGCGACCAGGCGGCGGGCTGAGCGCTGCCTGCGTAGAACAGGCGCCGATGCCTGAGGTTCGACATCGGCGCCATTCTTTTTAGCCTCCCGCTTCGGCGCTGATGATGTCGCCGAACAGTTCCCACTGACCGTTCTTGAACCGCATCATCTTGAGCTGTTCGATCGGCGCAAAGTCGGTGGCCGAGGTGTTGATCTTGATGCCGGGGATCAACGCATCCGGCGCAAAATCCTTCAGGCTGGCCGCCTGCTTCATGACGTTTTCCCGGGTCAGATTGTCGCCGGACTGCTTCAGTACCTGCACCATGGTCTGCGCCGCGGCGTAGCCGTAGACCAGGTTGGCGTCGGAGATGTTGGCGCCCGGCATGTACTTGTCGACGAACACCATGAACTTCTTCATGCCTTCATCGTCCTTCCACTGCGGATCGGAGGCGTCCTTGAGGTAGCCGGCCGACAGCACGCCTTCGGATGCATCGAGCCCGGCCGGCTTCATCACCGCGCCGATCGAAATCGAGACGTCGGTCATGACGTGCATCGGCTTCCAATCCAGCTCCGCGATCTTCTTGATCGCCTGCGCTGCGAATTTCGGCGTCGAGATGTTGACGAACACATCGGCGCCGGTGCCCTTCAGCTTGACGATGTGGGAATCGATCGAGGGCTCGGTGGTCTCGTAGCTCTCCTCGGCAACGATGATGCTGGAGGACTTGTCGCCGAACACTTCCTTCAGGCCGGCGACGTAATCCTTGCCGAAATCGTCGTTGGCATAGAACACCGCGACCTTGGCGCCGGGCTTGTTCTTCAGGATGTATTTCGCAAAGATCCGGGCTTCGACGCGGTAGCTCGGCTGAAAGCCCATGGTCCAGGGAAAATCCTTCGGATCGTTCCACTTGCTGGCGCCGGTGGCGAGGAACAGCTGCGGCACCTTCTTGGCGTTGTGATATTTCTGAACCGCGGTCTGGGTCGGCGTGCCCAGCGCATTGAACACCAGAAACACCTCGTCGCTCTCGATCAGCTTGCGGATCTGCTCCACCGTCTTCGGCGGGCTGTAGCCGTCGTCATAGGAGATCCAGTTGATCTTGCGGCCGTTGATGCCGCCCGGATCGTTGACCATCTTGAAATAGGCTTCCTCGGTCTTGCCGATGACGCCGTAGGCGGAAGCCGGTCCCGCTATAGGCCTCGACATTGCCGATCTTGATTTCGGTGTCGGAGGCGCCGGTGTCGTATTTCTTCTGGGCCAGCGCCTGTGTGGAGAGCAGCGAGAGCGCTGCGGCGGCGGCAAGCAAAGACAATTTCTTGTTGTTCATGAAAGCGTCTTCCTCGGTTTCTTTGTGGTTGGGGACAGTTTTTGAAAAATCGTAACCGGTCCCGGCAGACGGTTACGAGGCAGCGGCGTTGCTATCGGTGGCTTTCGGTTTGCTGAAATTCTTTCGCAATGTCGGCTTGTGGATCTTCCCGGTCGCGTTGCGCGGCAGGGCGTCGACGAACTCGATCAGGCGCGGGCATTTGAACCGCGCCAGATTGGCGGCACAATGCGCATGGATTTCCGCAGCGGCAAGCGTATGGCCGGGCTTGACCGCGACGATCGCCATGCCGACTTCGCCCCATTGCTCGTTCGGGATACCGATGACAGCGGCTTCGGCAATGGCGGGAAGCTGATGCAGCACGCTCTCGACCTCGGCCGGATAGACGTTCTCGCCGCCCGAAATGTACATGTCCTTCCAGCGGTCGACGATGTAGTAAAAGCCTTCGTCGTCGATCCGCGTGGCATCGCCGGTGTGCAGCCAGCCGTCGGTGAAGGAGGACGCGTTGGCGTCCGGCCGGTTCCAGTAGCCGGGCGTGACGTTCGGTCCCTTGACCCAGAGTTCGCCGAGCTCGCCGACCGCGGCGTCGGTCCCGTCGGGACGCACGATCCGCACCTCCGTATGCAGCACCGGCTTGCCGGAGGAGCCGGCCTTGCGCACGGCATCCTCGCTTGTCGAGCGTCAGCACCGCCGGCGACGTCTCCGTCATGCCGTAGCCCTGCTGCAGCGCGACGCCGCGTTGTTCCCACATTTTCAACAGCGGCACCGGCATCGGCGCGCCGCCGACGCCGCCGATCACGAGCCGGCTGAAGTCGGAGGTCGCAAAAGCCGGATGCTGCGCCATGAACTGGTAGATCGCGGGCACGCCGAAGAACTCGTTGATGCCCTGCGCGGGATCGGTGATCAGTTGCAGCGCCTGCGCCCGGATCGAACGCGCGCATGATCAGCACGGTGCCGCCGGCATGCAGCACCGGGTTGGTGTAGCAATTCAGCCCGCCGGTGTGAAACAGCGGCAGCACGGTCAGCAGCACCGACGACGGCGAGATGTAAGCGGGGCCGCCGAGATTGACGCAATTCCAGAACGTCATGCCGTGGGTGATGATCGCGCCCTTGGGCTGGCCTGTCGTGCCCGAGGTGTACATGATGGTCGAGATGTCATCGAGGGTAACGTCTTCGCATCGATCCAGCGGATGTGCCGATGCGATCGCTGTTTCATAGGAGCCGCCGGGTCCGAGCAGCAGCGCCGAGACCACCTGGCAGAGTTTTGCGACCGTCAGCGCCACCTCGGCCAGATCGGCGTCGTGGATCATCACCTTCGGCGACGCATCGCCGACGATGAACTGCAGCTCCGGCACGGTGAGGCGGGTGTTGAGCGGCAGGAACACGGCGCCGATCCGGCCGCAGGCGAACTGCACTTCCAGCGTATCTGTCGTGTTCAGCGCCAGCACCGCGACCCGGTCGCCGCGCACGACTTTCAGCCTGTCGCGCAAATGAGTGGCAAGCCGCGAAATCCGCGCATCGAATTGCGCGTAACTAAGGCGGCGTTGGCTCGCGAGATCGACGGCCGCGATCTTGTGCGGCGTCCGGCGGCCGAAATGGGCGATCCAGTCGTAATGGCGAACCGGCAAACTCTCCTCCGAAGGTCTTAGCGGTCTGGCGCCGCCTGATCCCAGCTTCATCTTATGCCATCTATCGAGTGGAGCGGCCGTATTGGGATACTGTCTTGCGTTGAGTGGCTGCGAGATGCGGCTTCGCGATCCCGCGGCGGGTTTCGCCCGGGCTTTGCAAATCGTTTCGCCCAAAAGAAGAGGGCGCAGGGAACGCCGGGCGCACGCTGCACCCGCGGTCTCGTGTGCAAAATTGTGCAAAGAAGCGCACACGAGCATACAGGTTCAGCGGAGGCACTCCGGCGTCCCTGCGCAATGGCTTTACGGCTTATGCCGCGCTCTCCTCGGCGACGAATTCGTCTTGTCACCGTCATCGGCGGATTGAAGGTTTTGCCGCGCCCGGTTGGGCTCGAAAAACCTCCGCCGACTTGACACCAGCAACGGGTGCCGGAACCACACGGTTTTGCCGTACGCGTCTGCGCCGTTCGTCCTGCGCGCCGTTGCTCGCTCACGGGAAAACCCGCCCTGCGATCACAGTCGCGCGCCCGACGCAGCCCGCGTCCACCGCATCCCATCCCAACGTTCGTGACGATGGCCAACGCCCCCCTGAACGGGACGGGATGGCGGCGTTTCTAGCGGTGATTTGGGGTATTTGAAAACAGGAATTTTCTCACAAGGGACTGGACAGGCCAAATCACGTTGAACCGCTTCGACAAATTCGTTTTCGGGCGCGGCGCGTTTATCGCCCTGCGAGCTCAAAAGTAAAGTGGCATAGTCCCGAAGGTCGGGCGGAAGGTGCCTGGTTCGTCACCTTCGCGACGTCGTCAAACGCCGACCGATACGTCGCGAAAAGCGGGAGTGGAACGATGATCGAGGAAAGGGACATCAGCGTCGCGATGAGGGACGGCACGCGGCTTGCCGTCGACGTTTACCGTCCGGATGCGCCAGGCAAATACCCTGTGCTGTACGCGTCAGCGCTGCACAACAAGGACATCCAGGGTCCTGACATCGCGGATATCCTGCCGCCGCAACCGGCGCATGCGCCGCTCTGGTTCGGCCCCATCGAGGCCGGCGACACACGACGCTTCATCGCCAATGGCTATGTCCATGTCATCGCGCAGCCCAGGGGCTCTGCCAAATCGGAAGGACACTACGGCCACGAGGATACGGATCACTACGATCTGATCGAATGGATCACGCAGCAACCCTGGTCAGACGGCAAGGTCGGAATGGTCGGCATCTCCGGATTTGCCGGAGAACAATGGCGCGCGGCCGCGCAGGGACATCCGGCGCTGAAAGCGATCTTTCCGTACGACGCATGCAGTGCGTATGGCGGCATGTTCGGATTCCGGGACTTCAATCCCGGCGGCGTCCTGCACTCTTTTCCCTATTTGCTGGACGTCTTCAGCACGGTCCATGAGTTGCGAGACCGGCCGGCGCAACTTGCCGCCGCGGAGGAAGAGCTGTGGCGCCGAGCCATGCGGAATCCGGACTTCAAACAGTACATCAACCTCTACAACATTCTCACGCAAAAGGGGCAGCGGACGTTCATCATGTATCTCATGATGACCCGTCCCTGGGAGCTTGACGGCACGGTCGAGCGCGCGGAAGAGACCTTCAAGAAAATCAAGATTCCGTTCTACACGGGTTCAGGAGCCTATGCTTACACCTACAAGCTGCATTGGCTGGGCGCGCAGCACTATTTTCAGAATGTCGATGCGCCAAAGAAGCTGCTGTTTACCGGACCGGCTCACCTGGAGCGGCCATTCCATCAGCACCATGACGAGATCATCCGCTGGTATGATTATTGGCTGAAGGGGCAGGACACCGGCATCATGGATGAGCCGCCGGTGCGCTACTGGCTCATGGGCGCCAACGAGTGGCGAACCGGAACGGATTGGCCGCTGCCGGAAACGCAGTGGACAAAATATTATCTCTCCCACTGGGAGACGCTGTCGACCGAGCCGCCGCGGCCGGCCTCGGAGGTAGGCGCTTCGGCGCGCGAGCCTGACGTCTTCACGCAGATGCCGCTGACGCGGACGACGAAGGTCGAGCGACTCCGGTACATGACCGAGCCCTTGCCGCACGACGTCACGGTCGCCGGCCCGATCACACTGACGCTCCATGCGGCGATCGATCAGGATGACACCAACTGGATCGTGGTGCTCAAGGACGTCGGGCCCGATGTTTCGGTTCGCACCGCGCGCGAGGGTGAGCGGGATGTCCCGTCTTCGTTGCCCGAGCGTGAACTGACGCGAGGTTGGCTCAAGGCGTCGTATCGGGCGCTTGACGAGAAGCGTTCAAAGCCGTCGGAGCCGTTCCACAAGCTGACGCGGGATTTAATCGCTCCCGTGAAGCCGGGAGAAGTCGTCGAGTACCAGATACAGATCCTCGCCACGGCGAACCAATTCAAGGCGGGTCACCGGATCTGCCTCGATATCACATCCATGGATGTTCCGACTGGCACCGGAGCGATGACCAACGTCGAATACATTCCCTACCACGTCTGCAGCAGCAAGACCGTGACCCACAAGATCTATCGGGATGCAGGGCGGCCATCGCATCTGCTGCTGCCGATCATGCCAAAATCCACCAATCAGCGTCCGGCTTGACATCGGCACAAGGGAGGAAGAGCTACAATGACAACGATCCGATTTGAACGAGATGGCGCCATCGGAAATATTGTGTTGGCCAATCCGCCCTTCAACCGGCTCGACCAGCGGTTCACGGAAGCTTTGCGAATCGCGGTGCATCAGGCCAGCGTGAGCGACATTCGTGTGCTTGTGGTTCGCGCCGAGGGGCCGCACTTCAGCTTCGGCGGCGAGGTGCGTGAATGGCCTGGAAAGGACGTCAACTGGTTTCGAACATTTGTCGCGGATGTGAACGCCTCCTATCGCGCCATCGAAATGCTGAAGATACCGACGGTTGCTGTGGTGCAGGGCATTGCCTTCGGCGGCGGGTTCGAGCTGGCGTTGGCTTGCGATTTTCTCGTTACGGCCGAAACTGCGACGCTTCGCTGCGTCGAGGTCACCACAGCGATGCTGCCGATCGCCGGAGCCTTGCAGCGGATCGCCGAACGGGCCGGTCGGGCCCGCGCCTCGCGTATGGCCATGCTGGGTGAACCAATTTCCGGACGGGAAGCTGGTGCGTTCGGAATTGCGACGCATGTGGTGCCCGAGAACGAGCTTGAAGCAACGGCGGCTGCATTGGCCCGGCAACTAGCGACAGGGCCGACCAGATCGTACGCCGCTACGCGCACCCTGCTCAAGGCCTGGTCGAGTGGAGGGATCGCAGCCGCAGACCTTGTGATGCTCGACGTGGCGATGGAGCTCTACAACGGTGCCGACGCTCAGCGCGGCTTTGTGAATACCGCGGACGCCTTCGATAAGGACATCGAGCCGCCAATTCTCGTCTTTGAGGGAAAATGAACCGGTCGCCAGAACCACGCCAAGCTATCGGCGATCGATTACGCGGCGGCGTGTGATACACTCATGAAGAGCCACTCAACACACCCCGTGGCGTTCGGTTGGGAGCTACCAAGGCCAAATGCCGAAGAAAACGAGTCCGGCTGCCCGGCGCCGGGAGCGCCCGCGCCAGAGAGCCGAACAACAGCGTTCGATCGAGACGCGAGCAGCGATCCTCAATGCCGCCATCGCGGAATTTGCCGAGCGAGGATTTGAAGGAGCGAGCATTCGCGCTATCGCCGATCGGCTCGGCCTGCAACACCCCCTGATCACCTATCATTATCGCAGCAAAGACATTCTTTGGCGGGCCGCGGCGGAGCATGCTTTCGCGCAAATACGGACCGAGTGGGATGTTTTGGCACCCGAAGGATCTGAATTGTCACCGCTGGCGCGGCTGCGCCAGGAGTATACGACTTTTTTCGGTATACCGTCGCGTTTCCCGAATTTCATCGGTTCATGCGCCAGGAAGCCTTGACGAACAATCCGCGGCTGAAATGGGTGGCGGAAACGGTCCTGGCTCCGCTTCTGGCGCGATTGCTGCCTCAGATCATTGAGGCTCAGAAACGAGGTCTCCTTCCCGCGGCCGATCCCGTTCTCTTCCACTATATGATGGTCAGCCTCACCGCCACGCTTTCGGAATTCGGTCCAGAAATGCACGTTACGAGCGGACTGTCATCCGAGGACACGAAGGTTGTTGAAGCGTATTGGCGCCTTGTTGACGAGACGGTCTTCGGACAGGAGCCGACAACCGATCGCGCGACGGCAAGGACGCGCTGAAGGCGTGTCCTTTTGCTCAACGGGGCAAGCTGCGATTTTGCCGCGCGTTTGACTCAGGGATGCGTGATTCCGATTTCAGCGGTTATGGAATGGCCGCGCAAAGCGGTCGTTAATGGCGTTTATGGAACGACCGCTCCGGAGTACAGCTGCGTTATAGCCTGCGGGAGCGAACCTCGGCTCACTTCGTTCGCTTGCGAACGCCCGATTTGGGACTGACCTTTGTTCTGGATTGAAAGGTTGCGATGACGGCCTCTGCCGTGGCGGTGAATTTAGCGCTCGGACCTTTGCTGCCGGCCGCCTGACGGCTGACGCGGGCGCCCTCGAGCAGGAGCGTCAGCGTGTCGGCCAGCACTTCGGGCTGCGAGATACCTGCGCGGCGGCACAGAGAAGCGAGGCGGTTGCGATGCTCGGTCTTCAATTCTTCGATGATCCGGCGGCCCGGATGATCGTCCGCGGTCAGTTCGACGGCGGCATTGGCGAGGTCGCAGCCACGCTCGTCGGATGTCACGCACTCTTCCGCACAAATCAGCCAGGCCTTCAACTGCGCCTGCATGTCTCCGGGATGGTCGCGCTCGAAATCCCGCCACATCTCGTCGACCTCGAGGGCGACGCCGCGCAGGTAGGCGACGATGAGATCGTCCTTCGAATCGAAGTGGCGGTAGAGCGTCATCTTATTGGTGCCGGCAGCCTCCGCGATTGTTTCGACCCCCACGCCGCGGATGCCGTACCGATGAAACAGATCCCTGGCCGCCAAGAGAATCCGCTCGCGGGGCCGAAGAACGTCGGAATGGGCTACAGACATCTCGTTTCCTCAAGAAATATTGATCGTGTCGCCCCGCTTGACCACGGTGTTACCGGTCGGTAATGTCTCCGTTACCGACTAGTAACATTTCTCCACCCTTCGGGTCAAGATCGGACCGTTTAATGGTTAGCTTCTTTATACATCGTCCGGTCTTCGCGTCGTCGATCGCCGTCATCATGGTCCTGGCCGGGGCCATCTGCTATTTCCTGCTGCCGGTCTCGCAATTTCCCGACATCACGCCACCCCAGGTCGTGGTCAGCGCGACATATCCGGGCGCCAGCGCCCAGGTCGTCGCCGATACCGTGACGACGCCTCTCGAACAGCAGATCAACGGCGTGCAGGGGATGACCTACATGTCGTCCTCGAGTTCCAACGACGGCTCCTCGACCATCACGGTGACATTCGATGTCGGATATCCCCTCAGCATCGCCGCGGTCGACGTCCAGAACCGCGTGGCGCAAGCCGCTGCCTCGCTGCCTCCCATCGTCAATCAGGACGGCGTCATCATCAAGAAGCAGAACCCGAATTTCGTCCTGATCGTGAACCTGGTGTCGCCGGACAGCTCGGTCGATCCGGTCGCGCTCAGCAACTATGCCTATCTTCAGGTGGTGGACCCGCTGAAACGGGTTCCGGGGGTCGGCGACGTCCAGATCTTCGGTGAGCGGCGCTACTCGATGCGCATCTGGCTCGATCCCGACAAGCTCGCCAAGCTCGGTATCACCGCGGTCGACGTGCAGCAGGCGGTGGCCGAACAGAACGTCCAGGTTGCCGCCGGCAAGATCGGGCAGTCCCCGGCGCCCGACGGCACGCCTTTCGAAATGCAGGTGAACGCGACCGGCCGGCTCAGCGACCCCGAGCAGTTCGGCGACATCGTGGTGCGCTCGGATCCAGCGAGCGGGGCGATCGTCAGGATGAAGGACATTGCCCGGATCGAACTCGGCGCGCTGCAATATTCCTCGACCGCTGTGTTCGGCAAGGATCCGACCGTCGTGCTGGCCGTGTACCAGATGCCGGGTTCGAACGCGCTGGATCTGCAGCAGCACGTCAAGGACAAGATGGAGGAACTCGCGAAGCGCTTCCCCAAGGGAATCGAATATGGCCTGCACTACGACACCACACGGTTCGTCAAGGCAGCCAAGCGCGACGTGATCATCACGCTCAGCGAAGCATTGGCCCTTGTCATCCTCGTCGTCTTCATCTTTTTGCAGAACTGGCGCACCACGCTCATTCCAACCATTGCCATCCCGGTCTCCTTGATTGCGACGCTGGCCGTCATGCAGGTGATGGGATTCTCTCTGAACATGCTGAGCCTGCTCGGCATGGTGCTGGCGATCGGGCTGGTCGTGGACGACGCCATCGTGGTGGTGGAGAACGTCGAACGGCAACTCGAAAACGGTCTTCCACCCCTGAAAGCCGCACAGGCGGCAATGTCCGAAGTGACGGGACCGATCATCGCCACGACCGCCGTCCTAATGGCGGTTTTCGTGCCGGTGGCGTTCATTCCCGGCGTAACCGGACGTCTTTATAATCAATTCGCTCTGACGGTTGCGATCTCGGTCGGCATCTCGGCATTCAATTCGCTGACGCTCAGTCCGGCGTTGAGTGCTGCGTTCCTGCGCCACCGTCCGCCTGGCAATTTCGCGCCGTTCCGCTGGTTCAATGCCGGGTTCGATCGTCTTTCTCACGGTTACGCAAAGCTGGTGCGGGTTCTGATCGGATGGCGATGGGCCGTCTTGGCAGTATTCGTTGGCGTTCTGGGAGCCACCTATTTTCTCTCGCAGCGCATTCCGTCGAGCTTCCTGCCGGTCGAGGATCAGGGCTATTTCTTTGTCGTGATCCAGCTCCCGGACGGCGCCTCGCTGCAACGCACCGACGCGGCTGCCGAAAAGGTGAGGGGAATACTGGAAGGCACGCCGGGGGTCGACATCGTCGGATCGATCAGCGGCCTCAACTTCCTCACCAATGCCGCGCAATCGAATTCGGCGGTGGAGTTCGGAATCCTCAAGCCGTGGGACGAGCGGCCGCCTTCACAGACGGCCTCACACATCGTGGCCGACGTCCGGATGAAGCTGCTAATGGTCCCCGAAGCCTTCGTGCTCAGCTTCGACCCGCCGTCGATTCCGGGCCTCGGCGCGACGGGCGGCTTTGAATTTCAGGTCGAGGACCTGACGGGCAGGGGCAGCTTTGCGCTGAACGACGCGACGCAGGCGCTTATCGCGGAAGCGCGCAAGCAGCCCGAACTCAATCCGATGCAGTTGTTCAGTTCGTTCTCGACCTCGACGCCACAGTTCAAATATGACCTCGATCGTACCAAGGCGAAACTGCTCGGACTTAATGTGCCCGACGTCTTCAATACCCTGCAGATATTTTTGGGCTCGCTGTACGTGAACGACTTCAACCTGTTCGGGCGCACCTTCCGCGTCACATTGCAGGCCGACAAGGATTTGCGAGCGGCGGCGACGGACCTCAACCGGCTCTACGTCCGTAACTCCAGCGGCAGCATGGTCCCGTTGAGCACACTGGGTCTGCTCAAGCCGATCGTCGGCCCGGAGACCGTTCCGCACTACAACAACTACGCCTCCGCGCTGGTCAACGGTGGCGCTGCGCCGGGCTACAGCTCGGGGCAAGCGGTTACGGCGATGGAGCGGGCGGCGGCCACAGCACTGCCGCGAGACTTCGCGTTCGAGTGGACCGGCATCACCTATCAGGAACTGAAGGCAGGATCGATCGCCACGGTCGTGTTCATGCTGGCCATCGTCTTCGTGTTCCTGATTCTGGCGGCTCAGTATGAGAGCTGGTCGATGCCGTTCATGGTGCTGTTTGCGGTGCCGCTGGCGCTGTTCGGTGCCTTCCTGGCGCTGTTCGTGCGCGGTTTGCAGACCGACGTCTATTCTCAGATCGGTTTCGTCATGCTGATTGGCCTTTCCGCCAAGAACGCGATTCTGATCGTTGAGTTCGCCAAGCGTCGGCGCCAGGAGGGGTTGACCATCGTGGACGCCGCGATGGAAGCTGCCCGTCTCCGACTTCGGCCGATCCTGATGACGGCCTTCGCCTTCATCCTCGGCGTCGTTCCGCTGATGGTCGCCAGCGGGGCGGGCGCCGCCAGCCGTCAATCCATCGGAACCACCGTGTTCGGCGGCATGCTGGCGGCGACGATCCTGACCCTGCTGTTCGTACCGGTGTTCTATGCCGTCATCGAAGGCCTGCGGGAGCGTGGCCAACCACACGAGAATTCGAATGTATCCGGGCCGCATCAGATCGCGGCCGAGTGAAAATCAGGAATATCCCATGAAAGCCTGGAAAGTCTTGCTCGGTGGCGCCGCCATCATTTGCATCGGCGCTGCCATCGCCGCCTACTCGGTCCATACCGGGCCAGTTGCCGCAGCGGCACCGGCCGGCCCGCCGGCCATGCCGGTTCCCGTCGCGGCCGTCGTCAAGCGAACGATTCCGGTCTACCTTGAGTATTCCGCTCGCACGGAATTGATCCGCGAGGTCTCGCTGCAGGCCAAAGTCGCCGGATACATCCAGTCGCAGCCGGCGGCCGACGGCGCCGACGTGAAGGGCGACGAACTCCTCTACAAGCTCGATGGGCGCGACTACCGGGCTGCCCTCGACCAAGCCAAGGCGCAGGCGCAGCGCAACGTCGCGGCGCTCGGGTATGCGCGTTCGAACTTCAACCGTGGCGACGAGCTGGTCAAGACCGGCTTCCTTGCCAAGGACAACTACGATCAGCGCGCCAGCACGCTGGGTCAAAGCGAGGCGTCGGTTGCGATGGACAGTGCGGCGGTCCGCTCCGCCGAGATCAATCTCGCCTATACGGAAATCCGCGCACCGTTTTCCGGACGCCTCGGCCGCAACCGGGCTCCCGTGGGTACGCTCGTCGGCGGATCGGGCTTCACCCTCAACACGCTGGTGCAGCTCGACCCCCTCTACGTGACCTTCAATCCCAGCGAACGGGACCTCGGCGTCATCCAGACAGCCCGCAGCGCCCGCAAGGTGGTGGCCAAGGTTTCGCTTCCCGACGACGTTTCGGCGGACTACTCGGGTGAGCTCACCTTCATCGACAACGGGGTCGACCGGGCGACGGGAACGATCACCGCACGGGCGACCGTACCCAATCCGAAGTTCACGCTTCTTCCGGGCCAATACGTCCGCGTACGCCTGCACGTCCGCGACGAGCCCGACGCGCTTCTGGTGCCTCAGATCGCCTTGGGGTCTAGCCAGCTCGGGAAGTATGTCTACGTCGTCGGTCCGGACAGCAAGGCCGAACAGAAGATCGTGACGCTCGGTCCGACGGAAGGCGATTCCGTCAGTGTGACCGGTCTCGCCGAAAACGACCGGGTGATTACCGGCAATCTGCAAAAGATCGGCCCTGGTTCACCTGTCTCTCCCATCGCGCAGAAGGAGGCTTCTGCGACGGACGCGAAATGAGAAATCTGCGTGTAATCTTTCGTTTGATGCGGCGCGCCTGGAGGCAGTGGTCGAAGCCTTCGCCTGAGACCAGCATGCTTTCCTCGATCGATCCGCGCGAGTTTTCGGATCTGTTGCTCAGCGGGCGGAAGAAGGATCTGAAGACCCTGGCAGATAGGCTCAGCGAGCACGCTCGGGCTTCACAGGGCAAGGTCCCGGCCAAACCGTTGCACCAGCATGGCAACAATTCAAAAGGGTCGGGCATTGCAAAGTAGACGGCGCAGTGGGGGGCAGTCGAAATGTTGGCTGGCTTTCGGCGAGACCGACAACGGAGGGCCGAGACTGCGCAAGCAATACTCACCTAACTACTATGCCGTCGTGCTCGATCCGGATGGCAACATTAAGGGGGGCCACCAAGGCGCATAAGCTTCGTGGCCCGGCGCCGGCGCAGTTCGGCTTTGCGAAAGCATTAGTGCGCTGGTGCGGAGTATCCGTCTCGCGACGAGTTTCCACCAGTTGCTCCGGGAAGCGTCAAGTGATGGGGGTGGCCGATCGTTAGACCACACATCACTATCTGCGTTGTTGCGTCGATAAGAACGACTGCTATTGGCGAAGCGGCCATTCGTACGCAAGCAGCACACAACGACGACCCGCACCGCGTATTGGTAACCGATCGCTTTTCGTGGAAAACTCTGTGCTCTCGATTGAGAAGGCGAGAGTTTGCTGAGGGCCTTCCGAGCCAAGAACCTGCTCGCGGAATGAGCGGTTATGGAATGGCCGCTCATGTGAAGGTTTGCGGATGCCGGCCCCATGACGGTGGCGCGGCGCACACCTGGGCCGGCGTACGCAAACCTCCAAGGAGAACCGCGGGAAGGGATAGGTGGGTGGTGCGGCGTGCGCTATGGGGATTTCGATGCTGGCGGTCAGTTGCCGACGTGCGTTGGATGCCTGTTTGGAATCCGACCGATGAGGCGACGAGCCCGGTCGGCCGGTCACGACATGCGGAATCGAGTTGCGCAGCGGTGGTCGAACGACACGACGGCTATCGATGGTAGCGCGAGGGCGAGCATGATCATTGCTGGTCGAGAGCCGGCGAAGCAGACGGGTAGTCTTATAATTTTGCCGCGCACCGATCTTGATCATGATGTGTCGATCCTGATCACGGCGATGGAAGTCGCGGGACGGTAGCGCGGTGAGGAGCCACGCCGGAACCTCTCGATGATCATCATACGACCGCCGCAGCACGGACACGGGTGCGAGAGCGGTTTGGGCTCGTTGGCCTCCATTCGACTCGGCGTAGCGGTGCCAGATATGCCGCGAACGCCTTCGTGTCGGCGAGAGCGACATGACCGCCGAAGAACTTCAGGTGGCCGGCTTTGTGGACCGCGATCAGCTTCTCCAGGAACAGCCGGCGAAACA
>CAWILG010000022.1:0-666928 GCA_963836765.1 uncultured Alphaproteobacteria bacterium | reverse complement strand
CGAGATGGGTTTGCTGGGTATCGCGATGTCGCGTTACTCGGGCTGCTGGGTCGGCATGAAGGTGATTACCGAGACGGTGGAGACCACCGCCGAGATCGACCTCACCGACGAGATGACGCCGTTCGTGATCCCGACCGATTTCGAGATGCCGCCGGACGGGCTCAATCTGCGCTGGCCCGACGACCGCTACGCCCAGGATCGCCGCTTGCAGGACTACAAGGGTTTTGCCGCGATCGCTTTTGCCCGCGCCAACAAAGTCAACCGCATCACCATCGATTCGCCGAATGCCCGCTACGGCATCATGGCGTCAGGCAAGAGCTATGAGGATATCCGTCAGGCGCTGCGCCGAGCTCGGCGTGACGCCGGAAGTCGCCGCCAAGATCGGCTTGCGGCTGTGCAAGATCGGCATGCCCTGGCCGCTGGAGCCGGAAGGGGTCAGGCAATTCGCCGTTGAGCTGGAAGAGATCTTCATCATCGAAGAGCGCCGCGAGATCGTCGAGAATCAAGTCAAGCAGGAGCTGTTCAACTGGCGCGACGATGTCCGTCCCCGCATCATCGGCAAGATGGACGATCACGACAAGCGCTTCCTCCCTTGCGGAAGAGCTCAGCGTGGCGTCGCTGGCGAGTTCGCTGACCGAGCGCCTGCTTCGACTTAATCTCAATCCCGAAATCGCAGCGATGCTGCGCGCCAAGGCCGACTGGTTCAACGGCCGTCAGGCGACCCAGATGCAGGCGGTCGCCCCGATCACCCGCACGCCGTATTTCTGCTCCGGCTGCCCGCACAACACCTCGACCAAGGTGCCGGAAGGCAGCCGCGCCTTTGCCGGCATCGGCTGTCACTTCATGGCGCTGTGGATGGACCGCTCGACCGAGACCTTCACCCATATGGGCGGCGAGGGCGTGCCGTGGGTCGGCGTGGCGCCGTTCACCAAGGAAGAGCACGTGTTCGCCAATCTCGGCGACGGCACCTACTTCCATTCCGGCAGCCTCGCGATCCGTCAGGCGGTCTCATCCGGCGCCAACATCACCTACAAGATCCTCTATAATGACGCGACCGCGATGACCGGCGGCCAGCATGTCGACGGCGAATTGTCGCCGCAGCAGATCACCTTCCAGCTTCACTCCGAAGGCATCCGCGACATCTATCTGGTCTCGGAAACGCCCGAGGCCTATCCGGCCTCCGACATCGCGCCGGGCGTCAAGGTCGCGCATCGCGACGAACTCGACGCCGTCCAGAAAACGTTGCGCAAGGTCAAGGGCGCCTCCGCCATCGTGTTCGTGCAGACCTGTGCCGCCGAAAAGCGCCGCCGCCGCAAGCGCGGCCTGCTGGAAGATCCGGCAGGCGCGTGATGATCAATCCGGCGGTCTGCGAAGGCTGCGGCGATTGCTCGGTGCAGTCGAACTGCATCTCGGTCGAGCCGCTGGAAACCGAGATGGGCCGCAAGCGCACCATCAACCAGTCGACCTGCAACAAGGACTATTCCTGCGTAAAGGGCTTTTGCCCGTCCTTCGTCACCATCGACGGCGGCAAGATGCGCCGCCGCGTGCCCGCAGGAGTCGGCGATATCGGCGAACTGCCGGAGCCGGCCTCGCGGCCTTCGCTGGAGCGGCCCTATAATGTCGCCGTCGGCGGCGTCGGCGGCACCGGCGTGCTGACGATCGGCGCGCTGCTCGGCATGGCCGCCCATATCGAAGGCAAGGCCAGCATGATCCTCGACATGTCCGGCCTGGCGCAAAAGGGCGGCGCGGTGCTGAGCCACGTTCGTCTGTCCGAACATACCGCCGACGTCACCTGTTCGCGCATCGTCACCGGCACCGCCGATCTCGTGCTCGCCGCCGACGAAGTGGTGGCCGTCGCCAAGGACACCATCACGCTGTGCGAATCCAGCCGCACCACCGGGATCATCAACACCCATCTGATTCCGATCGCAGACTTCATCCTCAACCGCGATTTCAATTTCCAGGCCGCAAGGTCGACAACGTGCTGGAAACCGCGCTGCGCAAGGATTCCTCGTTCTTCGATTTCACCAAGCCGGCCGAAATGCTGCTCGGCAACTCCATCGCCACCAACATGATGATGATGGGCTTTGCCTATCAGAAGGGTCTGCTGCCGCTGTCGGCAAAGGCGATCGAGCAGGCGATCGAAGTCAACGGCGTCGCCGTCAAGATGAACACCCAGGCGTTCCAGCTCGGCCGTCTCGCCGCGCACGATCCGGCCCGGCTCGCCGCCATGATGAAGGACCAGGACGAGACGGTTGCGCCCAAGACGCTGGACGCGATGTCGCTCGACGAGATCATCGCCCATCGCGGCGCGCTGCTGACCGAGTATCAGGACGCGAAACTCGCCGACCGCTACCGCAACGCGGTGACGCAGGTTCGCAACGCCGCCGCGAATGGCGGTTTCGGCGACGAACTGCCGCGCGCGGTCGCGATCAACTACGCCAAGCTGCTCGCCTACAAGGACGAGTACGAAGTGGCGCGGCTGTTTCACCGACGGCCGGTTCGAAAAGCAGCTCCGCGACCAGTTCGAAGGCGACTTCAAGTTCTCGTTCAACCTCGCAGCCGCCGATGCTGACGCCGGTAAGCCGACGCGCAGGGACGGCCGGGCAAGCGCGCCTTCGGCGCGTGGATGATGCCGGTGTTCAGGATACTGGCGAAGCTGAAGGTGCTGCGCGGCACGCCGTTCGACGTCTTCGCCTATAGCCCCCGACCGCAGGCTGGAGCGCGACCTGATCGCGGGTTACGAGAAGGACGTCGCGACCGTGCTGGGCCTGCTGTCGCCGGTCAATCTCGACACCGCGATCGAACTGCTGTCGCTGCCGGATCGCATCCGCGGCTACGGCCCGGTGAAGGAAAAGGCGGTGCAGGACGCCAAGGTGCGCTACGCGCAACTCGCCGCCGACCTCGTCAACCCGCCGCCGGCGCCGCGCCAGATCGCAGCGGAGTAGGGGCACTCATAACTCTCGACCCATAATCACAGGTTCCAGTGGTTGAGAAAAATCGTCGGACGGCGTTCTTGAATCACTGGATCGCGCGGTATGGGTCCCGGCTCAAGGCCGGGACGACGATGGATAGCGCGGTAGGGTAGGCAAAGGCGCGTTTGCGCCGTGCCCACCATGTCTCGACGGCGTTATGTCGATGATGGGAACGCTTCCGCGACGTCGTAAAGTGCCAACAGGGCGACGTGCTGTTGATGGCCGACGTGCTAAGAAAGAGGCCACCACCTAAGGGTGATTCGCGTCCGGATCGGTAAGGCCTGTCCCATGCCAGCAATCTACGCCGTAGTGGCGGCGCTTTGGATAGTTTTCGTAGTTTATGCGCAATTGACTTGCTCGTTCATTCCGTCGGTTGGGAGGCACTGTCACGATCCAACCCTGGATGTTTGGATGCTTCCATTTCTCACCGCTCCATTTGGAGGGCTGGCCATTCTTGGATTGATTCTGACGGCGCTCGTTAGGATTTTTCGTAGATAGAATGTAAACGGCGTGCTTCGACACGCGAGAGTTTCCAGAGCCGCCCTTGGATGGAGTTCGCGTAGGGCGGGTTCTCTTTAACCCGCCATCTCGCATGGCGTGCGGCGGGTTAAAGAGAACCCGCCCTACACACCCGCGTCGTCTCGCGCGCTACTATAATCTGCATGCCACGGGTGCGACCAAGCAACCCGACGGGCAAATCACTTCTGATTTTCCGAAATGGCGTCAAGCCCGGGAATCGAAAATATTTCGCTTTTCACGCAGGCCAAATCAACGGCACATCTATCGCTATCCCGTCCCGAGAAGAGGGGCGTTGGCCATCGTCACGAACGTGGGACGGGTTGCGGTGGACGCGGCAGTGTTGCGCGCGAGGAGATCGCAGGGCGGCGAAAGCTGTGAGCGACCGATCCGCGCCGGACGAGCGGCGTTGTTGCGTACGGCAAAACCGTGTGGTTCCGGCATCCGTTGCTGGTGTCAAGTTTGCGGAGGTTTTGGCGCCCAACCGGATGGCAGGACCTTCAATCCGCGCAGCGACGGTGGCAAAAAATCCGTCGCCGAGGAGATCACGTTATAAGCCGTAAAGCCATTGCGCATGAAAAGTTCGGTCGCAAAAAACCGTTATAAATCAATGCGATGCGTCTTTAGTGTCGTCATTTGTGTCGCGATCCGCTGCCGTCCCAAATAGCTGTGCATAATCAGCGATGCGCGCCCCTACATTGGTTGCTTGCAACCTGTTTCAGCCCCTCATCTTGGGTTGCAATTTCGGGGCAATTCCCTTGCAGGGACGCGCGCTGATGCGTCTGCGGGCTGCGCGTGTCATTCGATGCGCGACGGGGCAGACGCGCACCGCGGGGCGTCCCTGCGGGTCGTGTGACGCGCGGGAAGCCTCTGCTTCGAGCGTTTGCGCCTGGTCATCATCGTGACGCTGTCGTCGTGACGCGAAGAGAAATGTCAGAAATGCTGACAAATACCGCTTGCCGGGTTCCAGATGCTATGAGGACGGGCTGAGCCGATACTTTGGCGGCCCCGAATCAAAGCAAAGGAGCTACCACTATGCAAACAATTGACACCATTAATCCTACTATCCTCCTTGCTATCGAACTCAGTGCATCAACATGGCTCGTCGCCGCCCGCGTGCCAGGGTTGGAAGAAGCCACATCTGCATCGGATCGATGGTGGCGACACGGCCGCCTTGTTAGCTCGGATTTCGTCTCTGCAGGCCCGTGCTGCTCGCGGGCTCGACGCGACGATAGGCGTTGTCTGCTGCTTTGAGGCGGGACGTGACGGCTTCTGGCTGCACCGTTTGCTGACGGCACATGGTGTCGTTTGCCATGTTCTTGAACCCACCAGCATTCTCGTCAACCGCCGAGCCCGACGGGCCAAGACGGACCGGCTCGATGCGGAGGGCATGCTGCGCGTGCTTGCGGCCTATCTCCGGGGTGATCATCAAGCCTGCAGCATGGTACGTGTGCCAACACCGGAAGAGGAGGATGCCAAGCGCACGCACCGCGAGCGCGAGAAGCTGGTGCAGGAGAGGCTGCGCATCCAAAACCGTATTGAAGCTCTGCTGTTCACCCAGGGCATTCGGAAACGACCCTCTCTTCGTTCATGGGAGCGAGATCTTGCTGTTCTACGCACCGGTGATGGACGCGAGATACCGCGCCATCTTCGGGCCGAATTGGATCGCTTGCGTCGACGGCTCGTCATGACCTTGGAGTTGATCCGGGAGGTCGAGGCCGAGCGCGATCAGGCCGCAAAAACCAAGCCGCAGGATCAGGCCTACCACAAGATAGCCGCTCTCTCTCGCATCCGGGGTATTGGCGAGAACTTCGCCGCCGTGCTCACGCGTGAGGTATTCTATCGTTCATTCGACAACCGCCGGCAGATCGCGAGCTACGTCGGCATCACACCAATGCCCTACCAGAGCGGCGGTATGGATCGCGATCGGCGCATCAGCCGGGCGGGAAACCCGCGGGCAAGGACAACTATGATCCAGCTCGCATGGCTCTGGCTTCGCTACCAGCCTGGCAGCGAGCTGGCGGAGTGGTTCCGCGAGCGCGTCGGCACGCTGGCCGGGCGCACACGACGGATCGCCATTGTGGCTATGGCGCGCAAGCTGTTGATCGCGCTCTGGCGCTACGCAGAGACCGGGGTAATACCGGCTGGCGCCGAGATCCGGGCGGAGATAACCGTCGCCGCATGACAGACAGGAATTGCCACCGGCAGCATTCGCCGGCGGCGATACGGGGAACGCGACCGTCTTCTTCTTTGGTGGCACAACGCCGCCGCGTTTCAGGTGGGTCGCGTCTCGCCGGGGCTACGCCTCGTGCATGAGGCATTATGGTGCGGGACCGTGCTCCGGGCCCGACCGCATGTAAGGTGACGCAGCCGTAGCTGCGAGACTCGATGGCCCCGGACCCAACGACGTGCCGAAGTACCATCAATCAAGATCGGAGAAGCGAATGCCACAGACCCGTTGACAGCAGAACCCTCATGTAAGAGGAACCATAGGCTCGGGCATTATTTAATGCGTTGATTGGGGGCGTTTAATGAAAAAGTTTGGTTTGTCTATTTTGCCCGCTTTGCTTTTGATTGTCGTGCAGGTAACTCCGACAATCGCGGGCACCGTAACAGTATCCTCCTATTCGGATTTCCTCGCGGCTACGACGGGTCTAACCACGACCACGACCAACTTTAATGGCGTTACGCCACTTCCTTTTGGTGCTCCAACATGCCCGGGATCGGGAGCATGTTATTCCGGCTTCTCCAACAACGCTCCGCTCGTCGTAAATGGCGCAGCATTTTATAGTGGGCCGTTTGGCAACGTGAACGTGAATTCAGCCAGCTACTATGGCCCCAGCGATTTGGCTAACCAGTACATCGTGAATGCCTCGGGGGGTAATAGCCAGAGCTTGACAATTCAGTTGGCAAATCCCGTGACAGCTTTTGGCTTAAATTACGGAACGCTGTTCAACTCTTCAACCGCAACGTTTGCCGTATCTAACAGCTATTTCAGCACGAACAGTTCCTATGAAGCCGGAGTGGTGGATTCCACACACAATTTTCCCGTGTCGCTTGGCATTGATGCCAACGGCGCGCTAACCAATGTGTTAAATAATTCGTTCAGGACGGCAGCTATGTCGCAATTTGCAGCTGCAAATATTGTGAACTCACTTTATACGATTACAAGCCCCCAAACAAGCGTTAGGGCCGCGGCTCCCGGAGACAATACCATGGTGCATCTAACCGATGCGCAAGTACAGGCGGTCGTGGATTGGATGCTGGGTGGACAGATTGGTCCCTCGCCAATCTTGTCGCTCCTTCGGAACGTCGATACCTTCACGGTCGACAACACGCTGCCAAATTTTCAGACGCAATTTCTGGGCTTCATCTCCACTGACCCCTTCAACTCAATAACGCTGACTGTGCCGACCGACGCGTCATGGGTTGTTTCGGACTTTACGACTGCAGAGTCACTAGCTTCCGCCGTCCCCGAACCCTCCACGTGGGCGATGATGTTGCTCGGCTTCGCTGGCGTTGGCTTGATGGCCTATCGCCGGTCCCGCAAGGATCAGAGCCTCGCGCTCGCTGCGGCCTGATCAAGCCAGTTTACCGCGCGTGACAGAGAGCCGCCTTCGGGCGGCTTTTTCGTGTTGTCGCCATCCCACAGTAGGCGACTATCGCGTGCCGAAAAAAAGAGTTAGCGCCAATAATCGTTGGCCGCTGCGACGGTCGCAAACTCAACCGCTACAACATGGCTCGCTGCAATCAGCCCATAGGGATCATGGGCGTACTGGGCGCGACCGGCTTTCAGTGTCTCCAATTCGCCCTGCATCGCATGGATAGAGTTGCGGGCAAGCATGACAGCCAAAGCTCTGCCTTCCTCAGGTGTCTTCGTAATTAGCGTATTATCTGGGACAAGAGGTTTCTGCGGTACTTGTGTCATCGATTTCGTATCCTTCTTTGATGCGAGCAAGTCCCGCCTTTGTTCTTTGAGCATCTATCCTAACGTAAAGCCACGCCTTAATAGTCCCCATGTCAGTCAATCGCGCATCGACCGGCAAGGGCATCGCGAATGTCGCGGTGATGACGTGATGTGCGACGGGACAGACACGCACCAGGGGCAACGTCTGTTCGCGTCGTGATCTGTTGTCTCGTCGGTCGTGATCACGCGATGAGCGCGAAGGGTTTGCGAATATCTGCATTGCGCTCGACGAATGAAAGAGGCCGCCAACTGAGGCGGCCTTTACTTTTTGGATTTGAGACACCCGTCCTTGTGGAGGGGCTTCTCCTTTGGCTTAGACAATACTATGCAGCGTTGAGGATCTGTTGAAATGCTGTGAGCGCGCCTGGCCTGCTACTTATTTTCCTCTTGCTTTTGTGCGTTTTCCAGTGCGTTTGCCATTGCGTTTTGCTTGGCTTGCGCGAACAAGTCGGCCATGTCGCCGCCAGACACCAGCTGGTCGTCCGAGAGAGCGTCTAATTCAAATTTCTGGGTATCCATGACCGTCTCCTGTTGGTTCGACGAAGCGACCATTCGCTCGTCCCATGTGCGGGAGACTAGGCGCAGGCTGAGCGAACTTCCGTGACCCACCTCACGCTCTAAAACAGGCCAGCACCCGAAAGAGGTAACGCGCTGGCGGTGACCGTCCAACGATGGCGGCAATCCCCGCCGCAATCTCTTGCGCAATCCCCGGCGCAATCTTTCGCGCAATCTCTCGCAATGCCCCGCGTTGGGGCTGGGGTCCTTTGAGAGATGTCAGCCGGTCGGGGGACCGCGCGACTGCACTTGCTGAGGCTGCTAGAAAATCCGTGGTTGCAGTTACGGGCGAACAAGCTCGGCTGCGCACCGCATGGCGCGACGTGCCGGGTATATTAGCCGTCCGCAGACACCATCGGGCTAGGGACACTCTTAAGTTCTTTTGCGGTAAGTTCGGCGTCACTCTATAATAGGCTTAACTTCTTGATAGTTGAAGAGCTTAGGTGATGAATGATCCATGACCTTGGTGACAACAATTCCTCCAGTGACTTTCTGCAGGTCTTTATCGCACACTTCGTCCTTGGAAACTTTCTGCTCGGCCTTGTCATTATTTTCGGGCCGCTTGGTCATAATGGTCGCTCCTTTGTGTGTGGACGGCGTTGGTGTGCAGTATCCACCATGATTTCTTAAATTCAACAGGCAGAGCATACCACTCCGCCGATCCAGACTGTGTGATGCTCGTCACTTAGTCAGGCCAGCATTGCTTGCCTGTAGCCCCCCCGAAAAGCGGAAGTGAGCTATCCTACCGGTGACGCAACAGGAACGAACGTGATGACCGAGACCGTCGACACCGATCACCCTTCCGTCGCCAAGTCCGTCCCTCGACCACGATCCAGAAGGCCAGCGACCGTCAGCGCGTCGGCGCTCGCGCAGCACCTCGATTGCACCCGGACCTACATCGGCAAACTCGAAGCCGAAGGCGTGATCCAGCGGCAAGATGACGGCTTCCCACTCGACCAGAGCCGCGTTGCCTACCTGCGACACTTGCGGCGCGAGCGGCAGCAGTCACCGCGCGCGGAGGCCGACGCAGCGCACGCCAAGGCAAAGACCGAACTGCTACAGGTCAGGATCATGGAAAAGAGAAAGGTGCTGATGCTGGTGACTGACCATGAAGCCCTTGTCGAAACCGTGGTCGGTCTGTTTCTGACGTTCCTGTCCTCCATGCCTTCGCAGTGTGCGCCGCTTGGCGATTTGCAGACCAGACGCCGCCTTGAGCAATGGGTGTTCAAGACGCGGATTGCCATCGCTGACGCCGCGAACAAGCTGGCGGATCAAGCGGGCGAACCACCGGATGCCGCCACATGATGACCGATGTCGAGATGACAGATGCCGAAGTCCGCGAACAGATCGAGCGCGCGGACCGCTTCATCGAGAACCTGCGTGATGCGATTGCCGAAGTTATCGCAAATCAGGTCAACACCACCGATCAGCATGACCAGTGCTTGCAGCGGATCGCTGCGACGGTCGATCAGGTGCCGTTCGTGACGATGTGCAATCTGTCGAACCTCGACGCGGCGTGGCGCAACAGGATGGGCATGACGATCATGTCGGTGATCGAAGTCTATCTGATGGGTGCTGGCTGCGGCCCGACGCTGGACTATGCAGACGCGACGGCATTCCTCGCGGAATTCGAGGCGATGATCGAGACAGCGCGCAGGCGGATGGTGCAATGACAGAAGTTCCATCCTGTTGCCAATATAGCGCTGATGGCCAGAACTTGGCGAAGTTGCCTTGCAGCAGATGGACCCACGTCACCTCCGGTAATAGCCTGACAGCCATATTGGGTTGCGGTTCCTGTTGTGTTGGCGGGGCGTGGCATGAGTTTACAGATCACAGTTTTAAAGGTATTGGCGAGCCACCCGGAAGGGCGAGCGTCGATTGCGGACCTGAACCGCTACGTTGCGATCCTGACTTGCAGTGGCGAGGATTGGTGTCAAAGGATGAGACGGCTGGCTGCACGCGCGCCCGAGTTGAACATTTTCTCCAGCGGCTACGTGCTGCGAGACCCTAGCGGGTGGCAGATCACGCTGAAGGGCCGTTATTTTCTAATGGAGATTGAAGCGCCGTTGGCAGAACCGGCGCTCACGCCGGTCGCGCTTCCCGCGCCTGTCGTTGCCGAACCGGCTGACTATCCGCCCAATGTCGTACAACTCGTGGGCCATAAGGTTCGACGCGCGCGCCGCGCGGCTTGAAGTTGGAGCCAGTCAAGTCGCAGAGCCGTCTCCGTTGTGCCCGGCGCGCTATGAGCCGCTATCCGTAGCGGCTTGCCTGTCCCGCGCGGCCCGGCGATCCTCTCGGCATGGGGAGCAAATCACGCGAGACCATCTACGGCGCGTCTGTCCGGGCAGCGGCAGAGCGGGCGACGGAAGCACGCCAGCAAGCCGACCGGCTCGCCGTCGAGGCGTGGAACAAGCGCATGCTCGGCTTTCAGGGACCGGCGCAGCCATCGCCCGCGCTCGGCGATGCGCTCAATGCCGGGTTCGGCTATCTCGAAGTGAAATGCCTTGGCTGCAACACGCATCAGACCGTCGCGCTCGACATCGTGCGGCGACCGAAGGCGACGCCCGTTCATGAGCTGGAGCGCTACATGCGCTGCCGACAGTGTTCCGAAGTCCGGGGCTACGCTTACAAGCGAAGCCATCTGGTCGCACTGCGGGCGACGAAGATTTCAGCCAGCGATCCGCCGCCAATTTGGTGGCCGGGAGAACGATAAGAAAGCCGAACTGGGAGGGAAAAATGAGAATGACTTTGACGTTTAGCTGTGTGGTTGCGTGCGTTTTTGTTGGTTTGTCAGCACTGGCCGCGACAGACGATAGAGGCTTCGTCCGTATCGCACCCGATGAGGTGCAGTGGAAGGATGTGCCGAATGCCTATGGTGCTCAGATCGCCACGCTGGCGGGTGACCCCACCAAGTCCGGTCTTTACGTACAGCGCGTCAGATTTCCGCCGCACGTAATGGATCGCCCCCATTGGCATCCTCTGGAACGCCATATCACGGTGCTCAAAGGTACATGGTACACCGGAACAGGCGACAATTTCGATCCTGAACACGCAGTGCCTCTAAAGCCGGGAAGTTACATGATGCATCCGGCAAAGGCAGTTCACTGGGACGGTTCGGCAGGTGATGAAGAAGTTGTCATTCAGGTGATGGGCTACGGGCCAAGCGGAACGACACCGGAGGACCCGAAGCAGCCGTTCTGGGTCGAATACAACAAGCCATAGCGTCAACCTCTAAGCCTTATCTTGATGTGCAACCTCTACAGCATTACGACGAACCAAGCCGCGATCATCGCGCTCTTCCGCGTCATCAACCGCTATGTCGGCAACCTCGCACCGATGCCGGGCGTGTTCCCAGACTATCCGGCTCCGGTGGTGCGCAACTCTGGCGGCGAACTTGAAATGACGATGATGCGCTGGTGCATGCCGCCACCACCACGAGCCGGTGGATACCCAGTCACCAACATCCGCAACACGACTTCACCTCACTGGCGGGTCTGGCTTAAGCCCGAGAACCGGTGCTTGGTCCCGGCCAACAGCTTCGCCGAATATGCGCCGGAGCCGAACCCGGAGACCAAGAAAAAAGATGTGGTGTGGTTCGCGCTCAGCGATGACCGCCCGCTGTTCGCTTTCGCGGGCATGTGGACGACGTTCGACGGTGATCGGGGCACAAAGTCCAAGCCGGTGCAGGGGTCGCATCAAGTCTATGGTTTTCTCACGACATCGCCGAACGCGGTGGTCGAGCCGATCCATCCCAAGGCCATGCCGGTGATCCTAACGACCGACGAGGAGCGCGAGGTCTGGATGCGCGCGCCGTGGGATGAGGCGAAGGCGTTGCAACGACCGTTGGCGGATGACGCACTCAGGATCGTCATGCGTGGGCCGACAAAGAGAATCGCTCGGCGCGAGCGCAACTCAACAACCCTTTCCTTGAGGGGTTCGAATGAAGCGGCGGCGGCTTTCCGGCTTCATCGAACCCAGCCTGCCGTCGAAGGTGGCCCGACCGCCGACCGGCCCGCTGTAGGTTCATGAAATCAAGCACGACGGCTACGGGCCAATACTTATGTCGGGCTAATGGCCAAGGGCGTCAGTGGGGAACCCGACACAAGAACGGCGACCCGCTCGGCCAGAGACACCAGTTCCGCCGTGGATCGGGCTTGCATTTTCTCCATCACCCTGTGGCGGTGCGCCTTGATAGTGCGCTCCGTGCAGCCCAAGGCATTCGCGGCCTGCTTGTTGGTCTTGCCGCGAACAATAAGCTCGAAGACCTCCCGCTCGCGCGGCGTCAATCTCGCGATACAAGCACGAACCATATCCAGCCTGGCTTTCCGGCTACGCGCTACTTCATGACGGGCTACAGCCCGTTCGACCGCGCGAAGCAGCTCGTCCGATGATACGGGCTTGATGAGGAAATCCTCCGCACCCGCCTTGATGGCGCGCACCGTTGTCTGGACATCCGCATAACCTGTGAGAAACACAATCGGCAAGGTCCAACCGAGTTCGCTCAAACGATCCTGCAACTCCGGACCGCTCAATCCGGGTATCCGCACATCGAGGAGGATACAGCCGAGTTCATTTTCGCTCGCCAAGCTATCCAGCAAATGCTGCGCCGACGGATAGGTCGCGACCTCGTAACCGGCCATCTTCAAACGACGTTCGATCGCCGTTCGAAACGTCGCATCGTCGTCAACTACATGCACAATCCCCGACAAACGCTTCCCCAAAAACGTGGCAGACAATCTGATGCGCGATCGCAAGTTATCGTGACCGTCGCATCCACACTATTCAAGATAAATGATGGCTTGGAGGGCGCGCGGGCAGCGTCACAAAACTGTCATAAAGTGTCGTCCGTCTTGGGTGAATGGCATGCGCTATTCCAGATGCCACGGCGAGCGAACCTCTTTGATCTTGCCAAACCGTAATCGTTCCTGATCGCCCGACCGTGTTCGATCACGTCTGCCGCATGGGACTTGAGGGCGTGGATGCGCCGTACTGCTCCGGACCGTTCAAGGTGTGGCTGAAGTCGAAGAACCCGGCCAGCGAAGCGGTGCGGCGGGAAAGAGAAGAGGAATGGCGCTGAGCTGTTCAACGATCAGTCAGCTATGAAAATTTGCGACAGTGTCCCACGCAAACGGCCATAGCATGACGGTCAAAATCTCTACACAAGTGGGACATCCGGCAATGGAGCCGACGGGAAATTGTGAACCGTGACTTATTTGATTAAGGAAGCTGTGCTTTCGCTATTTATTTCAATCGTCCTCACAACCGTCTTCGCCACCGCCGCCTTTGCACTCTGGTGGGCCTTCACTCGATAGCCCTTTCCGGTGCCGACCAATCAACATTGAGGACCACCTTGGGCAAGACCGCAACCACCGTTTCTGCTTATGACGGCTTCGCAATGGCCGTGCCTATCTTCAATCCGGACGGCACTTGCGGGCTCGACCTGAAACCAATCGTCGCATGGCAGATCGAGGGCGCACACACCGACACTGGCCAGCTTGTACCGGTCACCGAATACGAAGACGATAGGATCGAACCTGACGCGGTTTATGCAATCCAGCGTCCTGACGGGAGCTTCCGCTTCCCCGATGGCGAACGTTGCGACAGCGAGGACGACCTGCTCGCCAGTTTCCGAAAACGGTGTCGGGAGAGCGAAGAGGATCGGCGGTAAGCCCGCGCGGAAGATTGGTTCCTTTGATTTAGCTCAAATGTTGCCTTTGGCCCGGTTCAACCGTTGGTCTGCATTGAGGCCACGACGGCCCCTGCCATGATGGCGCGGATCGTGATGCGGGCGCTGAACCGGCGCCGCGCGAAACCAGAGCCGTGGCGCCGAAACGGGTCAAGGCCTACCAGCTCATCCGGTGATCAAGGCAGCACCCCTGTGAATAACCGGGGCAAACCTTCCAATTCCCGTTTCGCTACCCTGCATTGTGCCATCGTGAAGGCTCGAACGATTGAAGCACTTCGCGGCCAAGGGAGGGCACACTGTGACGGGAGATCAGATCGCAGCACTCCTTGTCGGACTGGCCATCGTGTTCTCGTTGGAACGGTGGGGAGGATTTGACTGGTTAGCCGCGCTGGCTCTGGGTGCGCTCGGCTACTGGTGCGTTCGCTACACTAGCTATGTTGTCAGAGAGCGCCACAACATTAAGCGAACGATGCGAGAGGCAAAAGAAGCGCGGCGGCGCGCAAAATTGCCCTAAAATTTCTAACTGCGAGGGGACGCCCGTCAGATGACAGCGGCCCAAGCGCCGGGCGCCCGCTACCACGACCATTACACTGAAGAAAATTGCCGCTTCGATTGGCGAGTCGAGCTGCGGACAGGTTCGGTTAGTCCGCACGACCAACCGCGAGCAAGCCCGCGATACCCCTCACATCGCATTTGGCGGCTGATATTAGGCGGCCCTGAGCCTTTCGAATCTCTTCTTCTTTCGTCATGGCGACCTCAAAGTCTTAATATCTGCCACAGCGATCCCACCAGAAAGACACATTTTCCCCGAGCCGTAGGCCAAAAACAAGCCAGCCAAAGCGTTGGGCCTAGCCGGAACGGTGGAATACAGCGAAATATGCGTTCGCGAACCCGCGAAAAACGTGCAAGCTGGCTCAGCGCGGGGGACTTCATGAGCGGACTAGATGGAGTGAGACTGCTTGAGCGGGTGCCAAATCTCAAGGAGATGTCCCTCGCGCTGCGGAAATCCCACTCTTTTTTGCAGAACCGAAGCATTCCAGTTGGACTGCCGGAGCGTGTGCGCAGGCGGTTGGCGGATTTCGACCTTCGTCGCCGCTTGAGAGCAGCTGCGAAACTCTCGCCATGAGGAGGAGATCATGCTTATCGAATTTCCGAAGCGGAAGACCAATCAGCGGGTCATCACCGATGACGAGATGAAGGCGATTGGGTTGATGTTTTGGCAAGCCAATATCTTAGCGCGCCGCACCCTCGCGAGATGGTCGCTGAGAAAAAAGAAACCAACGGAGGATGAGCTTTTCAATTTAGCTCAAATTCTTCACGACGCTGAGGAGATAGCTGAGGAAATCATTACCCGCCCGCCGGGCGACGGTCATGAAGCTATCGATTGGATGAAGGTTATCGTTAGTCAAATCGAGCAACTCGACTCCGCTGAAGATTCATGAGCAAGTCAGCCCCAGTCACTACGGTACGAGTGCGAAGGCGTCCTACTTTTCTAAAGGAGTGGCGGAAGCACCGGAAGTTGACATTGGAGGTCGCGTCACAGCGAGCTGACATGACAGCTGGCAATCTTTCGGCAATGGAACGCGGAGCGCAGGGATACACGCAGGCGGGTTTGGAAGCCCTGGCACAGGCATATGGGTGCGAGCCCGGTCAGCAATTGGCTCTAGATCCTTCAGGTCAAGCCGAACGTCTGGATGACGAAACGAAAAAGCGGCCGTTCCTTCCGACATTTGTTCGTCAATGGCGGGAATACCGAAACCTGACTTTAGATCAACTCGCAGACGTCACCGGCCTGACCCAGAGCCATCTGTCGATGTTAGAACGGGGGCTGCGTGGATACACGCAGAACACGCTGCAAGCGATTGCGGTAGCGCTCCAAGTCGATGTGGGTCAACTCCTGACCGTGGACCCTGTTACCAACAGTGATCTAAAAGTTGACTTTTTTCCTGACCGAAAGTTGCAGCCGACCTTCATTCGTCATTGGCGAAAACATCGTGGCAAAACGCTCAGTCAGGTGGCCGATGTCGTAGGCGTCAGTTATGCCAGCATCAGCAGGATCGAAACCAGCAGCCAACCTTACTCACAGCCAATCTTGGAAGGTATTGCGGATGCCTTGGATACTGATGCGGCGTCGCTCTTGTCACGCGACCCTTCAGGTGACGAGGCGGCCATATGGGCGATTTGGAACAAAGCCCAACCGTCCGAGCGCGAGTTGATAGTCAACGTTGCAAACGCGATCCTGAAAACGCGCAAAGGCGATTGATGTCCACTCGCGTTGTCCCCAAACGACAAGTACAGCTTTATCTCGCGGAATGGCGCGAGCATCGAAAACTGACGCAAAAGCAACTAGCAGAACGGCTGGGATGCGATGTGATGACCGTTTCCAGATGGGAATTGCATAAGATTGCCGTCTCAACAGATACGCTGGCGGCCCTTGCAGAAGCGTTGGGAGAGGACGTCGAGCCGGTAGACTTATTCTACCACCCGAACGCGATGCTTTTGCGCGGTCGCGATCTGCATTCACCACCAATCGAGACGACACGATCAAATGCACAGCCAGTCAGGACGACACAATCCGTCGGTGGGACGAACCTCGACGACATGTGGACGATCTGGAACACCGCAACGCGGGAGGAACGACAATTAATCGTCGATTTGGCGAGGCAAGTGGTGGGCAGGCTCAAGAAGTGACGGAGGAGCGACAGCAGCCCCGACGTCCCGCCCATTCCGGGAAGAAGTGTTACTACTCCTCCCAAGCTGCAAATGCGTCCTTGATGCGCGTTCTCCCGGCGCACCCTTCTCGATCGCGATGATGGCGCGTCACCGAGCGGCGTGGCGAAAGCTCGGCTGACCCGTTGCCGCCGGTGAGTATCTTGAGCTATTGGCGGAAGCGTGATGAAAAGCACTCTCGCGGCAGCCTGATCTGAGGCAAATCAGTTTAAGCGTCCGCACATTCGCCTAAAGGGCCGCAAATCGTGGGAGATACATGGATGCGCGACCCGTACACCGTCGCGGCGATTGTCAACGTCTTAAGGCAGGTTTATGGCGACGACCTCGCACGGGTCATGTTGAACGACGGCGTATCGCTGGCCGTTCTGATCGACGCCTTGTTGCGCTCGCCGCTGAATAACCGCGACGCGGTCAAACTGATCATCCGAGCTCTTAGCTTCGGCGATTTCATCATCACACCGGACTTTGGTTCTCCCTCGCACCTCAAATATTTTTATGATCCTCCCAAATCGCTGCACGTCATTGATATAGGCGTCATGACGCCGGATCACGGCACCATTGCCAGCACAGATATCCGCTTGCGACTGATGCCAAACGAAAATTGATCGGGCCAGAAATTTTCGATGCAGAGCGATCAAGACGGCGATGGTGTCGCTTCGTTGATTTGGAAATCCTGAATACTTCTTCCGGCATCGAGCAACTCCGTTACCCAATGTGGTCGTTTGCCTCGACCCGACCATGTTTGGTGCGGTTCAGCGGGATTGCGAAACTTCGGCAGAACCGTGCGATATCGACGGCGAGACGGTTTTTTCACGAGGTTCGGCGCAACATCTGGACGCAATCGGCGCAGCCGATCCTCAAGCTCACGTTTTTGGGTCACCAATCTCGACGCGAGAATGGCTTTCACATTCTGATGCAGCGCCCACAATTCATCGAGCGCCATTTCTCTTAATGCGCGCTTGTGCATATTGCGCTCCCGTTGCTGACAAAGAAGGCCGCCCAAATAGGCGGCCTTCTCAGTTCTAAGCTGTGGGACCGCTAACTATACGAGACGAAACGCGCCTTGGCCCTTGCGGCGATAGGCCATGAAGCCAACGCCAAAGAAGCCAAGAAGCATCATCGCCCACGTCGAAGGCTCCGGGACGCTAGAAAATAGCGTCGGGACGCCCGGCAAACTGTCGTCGGCGAAGCCGGTCGCGATTTGCCCGGCGGCAGTATTCGCGCTCGTGCAACCACTAAGCGGTGTGTCGCATACCCCAATGTGTGCGGCGACGAAGTTCCCGCTCCCGTTGGCAGTCAGTACATTCGTCTGGTCCGCCCATGTTCCCGAAAGATTAGTCAAAGTGAACAAGATCATGGTCGAACGATCATCGGGACCGGAGGTGCCCGAGTTGATGGACTGATTAAAGCTGCCGAAGCCATCTTCATTCCCAGCTCCACCCGGCGCATAGGTGCCGTTGTTCGAGTTGCCCGTAATGTTGGTCACCGAGAACGTCGCGGCGTTTACGTTGAAGCCCGCCGAGCCGCCATCAACCATGTAGTATTGATCAGAGGCATTGCTGAAAGTGGTGAAAGTTAGCGTGGCATGGGTCGCATCGACCAGACTGAGATCCGCCTGACCGTATGGGCCGGTAAATCCGCTGATGTCCGAGTTGCCGATGCTCAAACTGAAAATAAGATCAGCCTTGGCCGAACCCACGAACCCAAACCCCACCACGACGGCTGCGATAGCCGTTTGCTTCAATATCGATTTCATTTGATTGACCCTTTCTTTGAGAATTCAAAAAATGGTCTCGGTAACCATCGCGGGAACAGGGACTACGCTTCCACCGGCGCGCCCACGTGTCCGTGATGGTGCGAGGCGTAAAGGAGCAGTTTTTTAATTTTGGATTTTATTAACTATAACTATACCCATGTTTTAACGCCCAATTCAATTGCCATATTTAGGTCAGCTTTAATGCCAGAAAAAACGACATTTATTTCAATGAAATAGAATGGAATAAAAGGACTGGGGCCAGTCTCGCGGCAACAACCCGCCGCACCTGTGCGCCGTCGCAATGAAGGTGTGGGCCGTGAGGCTTGCGTTATGGCTCGATCGGCATGGCGTAATATCGGATGCAAGCCGCAACTTCGGAGCTGTCCTCCGCCTCTTTGGATTGGAACGGTTCTGCGACGGGCAGCTGTCCGTAGTCGAGGCGGCGCTGTGCGGGCAATCGGCGCTCGTTGTCAGCACTACGGGCTTCGGCAAAACACTGTGCTTTCAGCTGCCCGCAGTCTTACGACAAGGTTCCGACGAGAACTGATCGGTTATTTTGAAGGTTCAAAAAAATCTCGCCGTAGCTTCCCCACGCGGCTGCTGGAATGGGTGTTTTCCGATCCCGGAATAACTCGGAAGAAGGTGGGATGTTGCGATGCCTGCTGCCGACGCATGATCAAACGGCGAGGTCAGCTTGGCTTCATTCAAAGCGTGTTTATTTCTGACAGCTAATTGTTACTAACTTAATGAGCCTTTATGGATCGCGGGCCGCTTTGCTCGGTATTCATTTGCATCAAGCAATCCGCGCATTGCAAGGCAAGTCAAGGGCGTACGACGCCGCCCGCCGCATGATCAGGGGTGAGGCCGATATCTCCGCCGCCTTCTGCCGCTGCGGTCCATGATGGGGCGATGCAGCGCCAGCACCACGGCGAACAGGCGCACTGGATGTTCGTGACGTTGGCCGCCATGCTGGGTCAGATCGGTCTGCCTGGCGGCGGCTTTGGCCTCAGCTACCACTATGCGAGCGGAGGTGCGCCCGCCGCGACGGCCGGCGTGCTGGGCGTGATCTCCGACGGCGGCAAGGCCAAGGAGGGCGCAGCATGGCTCGCCGAAGGCGGGGCGGCGACCATTCCCTGCGCGCGGGTCGTAGACATGCTGCTCAACCCCGGCAAGGAGTTCGACTTCAACGGCAAGCGCGACAGGTATCCCAACGTGAAACTGGCCTACTGGGTCGGCGGCGACCCCTTCGCACACCACCCGCAGCGCAACCGTCAACTGGAAGCTTGGCGCAATCTCGAAACCTTCGTTTACCCAACGAGACAGTGTTTTCGTCTTTGCTTGGTCGGCTTGCCCAACAGCGGCCAGAAGGCATCAAACGCCGTTCGATTTCATTGCTCGTCGTCCCCTTGAATGCGTCGTCGCGGCTCTGGTGGCGAGGGATGTCGAGACCTTCTGCGGAATACTCGGTGATCTTGTTCCTCAGCGTGCGGACTGAGACGCCTAGTGAGTGGGCCGACGCGGTTCGGTTTCCGTGGTTGCTGGCAAGGGTCGCTAAGACCAGATCCCGCTCAACATCGCTAATCCGCGTGCCGACCAGGTACCGGGCTAGACGGCGGCGCAACGAGCTGGAAATAGGAGTGCAAGGCGATATATGTTCCATTGCCGGTCCTCCACGCAAACCACTCTGCCCCTTCATCATGGGACAGCAACATGGTTAATAATTTATTAACGAGACCCCCGTCATCCGTTAATCCAGATCAATCGCCGAAATGCGGTGCTATTTCAGGAAGGTTTATTATCAACTTCGGGGCCACGGTCCCGACCATCGCTGGGCCGGTTCTCGGCTACCGAGAGAGTACGACACTGCAGCCCCTATCCGTGGGGAAGCAATATGCAAACATTTCCAAGCGAACGCCCGGACTGCCCGGTTTGCGGTGCTAAACGAAAGCCATCGGTGTTTACCCAATACGCCTACATCTACAAATGCACGGAGTGCAACCGTATCGTCCGGCGTACCCATGATACCCGGTTTGACGACCGCCAATCGTTGGCTTGGGATTAGCCGGCGAAGACGCTGTCGCAAGAATTGGTTTGATTGAGGTGTGGTCGGTTAGCGTTTTGCAGCCTCTTGGGCCTCTTGAGAAACATCCGCTTGGCTTTTGCCTCTGCACGCTTGTTGATCGCGGCTTTGATTTTTTCAATCAAGTCCGTTTCCGGCGTTTGAACCTTGAGGGTTGAAATCATGGCACGCCCCTCCGACCAATTTGCTCGGAAGAGACTAATCCAATTTCGGAGCAAGGCAATCAAACAAAAGCACGCCCCCGGATGGGGCTGACCATCATGGGATTCGAGGACGAGGCGGAACAATCTGTTAGTCGGCCTTGCCGTTGAAGAGCAGCGGGTCCAAGCAGACATACGAACCCACCTCATCCAAGCGGACATTGGCCTGACCGGATTGTCACAAAGGGCACACCTGAAACAATCAATCCGGGGTGATCAAACCGCTTGTTCGTTTTGGAAAGAGACTTCTCAAGCCACTTTCACCCGCCACTGGAGTTGCGATGATCTCATCGGACTTTAAGTGACCGGCCATTTGCGCTCACGCCATCTCGCAAACAGTGTCGCCGTGCCAACCAATGCTACCAGAGCAACAATCCATTGGACCACCATCAAAATGCCGGCAGTCGTCGGTAGCGGCCAGGGCGTTTGCCACAGCATCTGAGCGCGATCTACCATCCACTGCCAAGCTATAAGAGCAACCGCGGCGGACACAATCGAGATCCCCATGCGGCCCTCCATACGACCCCGTAAGATGAGGGCGAGGCACGGAACGAAAATCGACAGAGCGATCAGTTGCCCTATTTCGATTCCGACGTTGAAGCCAAACAACGCAGTCAGCAGATTAGAACCGGCGAATTGCAATTGTTCGCTTAATGCATCAGCAAAACCAAACCCGTGCACAAGACCGAAAAGTCCAGCGATGATCCATCTTCGCTGCAAGTTAGGACCAATGATGTTTTCTACAGCCATGTAAACGATGGACACGGCGATCGCCATTTCAACGAACGGTGGGAACCATTTCGCGTCGGGTGCTAAGCCAAAAGCAGTACCGATGAGTGTGACCGAGTGCCCCACCGTAAATGCCGTGACGACAGGAATAAGGCCTTTGATCCTGCGAAAGGGAATGACCAGACACAGCAAGAATAGAAGGTGATCGAAACCAGTTAGAATGTGTTGGACGCCCAGGGCGACAAAGCCCAACCCTGCATCATACCAGTGCGGATCGAGCTTAACGCGACCGGACGAGCCATTGAGCATCATCGTCCGGCTTGGTTCGCCGAGGGGCAATACTCTAAGCGCCAATCTTGTATAATCTCCGTAATTTGACCCGATTTTGTTTTCGATTGAGAAAACGGAATTCGGCGACGTGATCGGATAAACCAAATGAACGTCGAAGTACCCTAGATCGAACCCAATAACAGCTCCCGAATCCGAGCGATCGAAACCCGAAATAGCCGCATCAAAGCTCTCAAATGAGCGATCGGAAAGCGGACTGAGCCTACCGTTCTCGCTCAGCGGCTCGAGTTGAGTGTTCCCCTCCCATAGGGATAAATGAGCGTTTATCGCTCGCAGCGCGGTGCGGATCGCTGCGCCAGAAGCAGCAGTATCATAATGGTCCCCGACCGTTGGAAATGACACTTCATGAAGTAGATCTAAGGGAATTCGAATGACCAAATCTGCCTGATGCGCTTCAGATCTGATAAGTGCATTCATGGTTCGATCGAGGGGCAGGTCGTGACCATAAGCCATCGGAATCAAACCGAAGAGCGTGCAGATCAATACCCACGCGCTTCGCACGGTCGCACACGAACCGAGGCCAAACATTTCTACTCCATATTGGCATATTGGCCAGAACTGGGGCGGCCTTTGGCCGTCCCAGTTCTCTGTTTCTCTATTTGTGAGCTCCCGCTAGTGTCCGTTGCCCATCACGGGAGTGAACTTTTGAATGCGCCGACCGGTGATTGTTTCGGCGATGTAGATATTGCCTTTAGAGTCGACGGCCCCCGTGTGTCCGAATGCGAAATGGCCGCCATTATGGCCGGGACACGGCAATATGCCGCAACTCCCAGAGCTCCGAAGACCGTCGCGGTTGCCTTGTCAATTAGCCAAGTGTTGTCGTTGCCAAGATCGACATTGACAATCACGTGCTGACTTGCCGGGCTCTGTGAGGCGAGAGGATCAATATTGGGCCAGAAGTCCATATCATCGCCACGAGTACCAGCGAGTTGGATCGCAGCTGAGGCAGCCGGATCTGCAAGCCGGAACGCGTTATTTCCGTCGGATGGTGGTGGCGTCACTCCGGCAGTTAGCCCGATGTTGATGATGCGCCTCGGCATACACATCGGTTGGCTGCCCGATACTGATGCCGCGCCACAACTCTTGTCGAAAACCTGGATGCGGCTATTTGGCCGGTCACACACGTAGACAAGTCCGTCATTGCCGAGAACGACGCAATGAGGGTGACCGCCACCAGTTTTGCCGAATGTGCCCGCGGGGCAGTCTTGACCAACTTTACTGCACGCAGTGCCCCATTGCCGATTGTATTGGTACGTTTGTCCTCCATCGCGGGTCGTATAGACGACCACCCGATGGTTTCCGTACCCATCAGCAATGTAGACGCTTCCGGAAGTTCCTGTGAAGGGATCGCGATTAGGATCGACTGCGATGTCGGCGGGCTCGTTTAACAACGTGTGACTGGTATTGAACGAATTGGCGTCGCCGCAGGATGTGTAAGTAAGACCCCCCGGATTCGGCGGTCCATCACACTGTCCGTGGGTGCCAATCTGCGCGACCCACGTTGCACTTGCGCCGGCTTGGGAAGCCGTCTGCGGGTTGTATTTTTGAACCACGCCGTCGCCATTCCCACCAACCCAAAGGTAGCCCTGGTAGTCGACGAAGCAGCCGTGTGCACCATGGGGCAGATACGTCGGGTAACCGAAATTCGGGTCCGGCCCTTGAATGAGCGTTGGGTTCCCAAATCCCGCAATCGTGTTGCCATCGCTATTGAATACAACAACCGGTGGAGACGGTATCGCCGAGGCGGCGGCGTCCTGGCCAACAATTGCGCCGGATTGATTGCCCTGAAGAACGCCAGTGGCCGGGGGAGGAGGATAAGTTACGCCGACCTCCCAACCGCGATTGAATGTGTAGACATTGTCCCGTAGGTCGACACAGTTGCCCGCTACCTCTCCTTGCACCCAAGTATGGGCAACACCGTTGGTCACGGGAGCCGGTAACGGCTTGGGCCACAACTGGTCCAAGACGAACGACGGAGTTTTCATATTCGCTAAGGCGTTCAGACTTTGCGCGTCAGCGTCCGAGTTCCACCCGACCGCTCCAATTATTAACGTGGCGGCAAGCGCCAGGTCGCGAACATAATGTCGGCAGTCGACTGGCATGACACTTCCTCCCGGCAAAACCCTCAGAAGGGCTGCCTATGATTGCTTTTTCGATTTTCTGAACTTGTTTTCGGCCCCCTGTAGTCAGAGTGCACGCAACACCAACCCTATGCACGCAATGGACGCAGGTCCACGACGTTACGATTGCTTCTAGTACAAAGCAGACATCCGTTTTTGCATTGGACCAGCCGTAGTCCGTGACGTGGCTAACCGGGTTAGGGCGGGTTTGGTAGCGGGCCGGTGCAAAAGGGCAGCGGTGCTGCCACATCGTGCCTACAAAAACCCGCCCTGTGCTTTTCAAGCACTGGCGGAATAGAAGTCTTCCGCCATGATAGAGCCGGGGCAGAAATCGAGGTCGTGATGTCAAGCCGATCTAGATTGCGCGCCGCGATTAGGACACTCGTGCGCGAGCGCAAAGTGCGGCGTCGTGGTCGGCGGCAACGCCGCGACGCCCTTGGCCGCGTCGCGTTACCTGCGCATCAGGTTGTATGTAGATGAGAACTTCCCTTGAAGAAGGGATCAAGCTTCACGGGTTCGCCGGTATCTTTCCAGAACAGTTTTTTACCGAGGCTGGCCGCTACTGCGAGGCGGTGGTGGCCGCCGACCAGCGTATGGTCATCTGTTGCTTTGGCGATGACCTCGCCGACTTCGTCCACGATGTTTCTCATGCGCCATCGTTCCCGGCATTCGAGCGGCAGCCTTGATCTGGATCATGCCGATCTGGCCCTCGAAATCACCTTTCCCCCTGCGGCATGAACGACTTGAAGAAACATACTATCCGGGCCTGTCCTCGGTCATCGCGGATCGGTCGTTTGCCGCCGCTGGTACCATCTCGCGACTTGCCATTGGCAATTGTCCGGCGAAAACTCGCCGCTGGTATTGTTTCTGAGCAATAAATGCCGCCAACTTGGTCGCGGATGCACATCGGTGGCATCGTCCGGCCTCATCGAACCGTGCCCGCCGTCGAAAGGCGCGGCCTGGGGCATTCTACGGACGGTGCGGGAAGGTCAGGAGGATATGAAAACTTGCGATGCTCAAGCACGCAAATTGCTCGCTAAGTTTTTAAGCACCTCATGCGCCATTTCGGCAAGGCTAATTGGAGAACCACCCGAGACAGCTTCCAATTGCTCGAGGGCTATCTCGGCGCTCTCAAGCTCGTGAAGTGGCGTTTCGTTCGTGTCGGTGTGCATGATTGTTCCCCTCAAAGCCAGACTGCGGGCCATCCGTTGCTGATGCGACCACCATGGCGCAGCGCTCGCGCCGTGACTGTGACCCGGATCACCGTGGACCGAACGCCAACATGTGACTCCCCCATCTTCGGATTCTTGCAGCGCGGAGGAGTGTGACTTCGCGCACAGTATTTTGAGTTGGAAGCTTTTAGGACTTTGTGCGCATCACAACGCCGAAGCAAATCTAGGGAGAGAACCATGTTCCATCTTATTGAAGAGCCGAACTTGGAAGGGCCTGAAGACATCGGCATGTTGCAGGACAGCGAACTCGACCTAGTGGTCGGGGGCTTTCTTGGCGCCGCAATCCAAAATGCGAAGAGCCGCGCTCAAGGACCAGAGAACGTGACCGGGGGTCTGGCCATAGGATACCACCACGTCGAACTCGGTTATTGATCCCCGCAGTCAGACGGGCAACGCACCGTGCAACTCGATTTCCTCGGCGGTCGCTGAACGCGGGACGCAAGGTTCTTGGATGCAGTCCGGCAGCGCGTGGAGTTCGGGATGAGGGTCGTGACCGCAGCGATTTTTCCGGGTCCGGGCTGGTCAGGTACCGGCCCCACGATCCGGGCGGATGTGGGCGGATGTAGTCCCCTTTCGTGCCGTCTCAGATTTCCTTCCGACCGCCGACCTACCTCCCGCCGCCGGTCCAACTTCGTTACCTCCATGACTGCTCCGATTGCTTCCGGCTGGAGCGGTTGCCGGGTGGGGCTCGCACCCACTGGAAAGCGCCGCCTTGTCACGGCGCACACCCAAACCCGAAGTCCCCGCCCGTCGCACTCAACTGCCCCCAGTCAGCCAGCGCGCGGCGACCAGACGGCGTCACGGACTACGATCGGCTGGGGAATGAAACCGACCTTCAGGAAGGCATCGGCGGTTTCCTGCAGCTGAGCGATATTCGCGCGCGTGACGGCCCCCGCGACCAAGTCGCTGCGACCGATTGCGATCCGCACCGCAGCTACGTCCATGCCGATGGCGGCCGAAGTGGCCTCGGCAAACTTGCCGCGATTTTGCGCCGCCCATTCGGTTAGCTTTGTCACTTCGTCAATTACCGCGGTGAGAACTTTGGGATCTTTCGCGGCGAAGTCGGGATTTGCCACGTAGACGGAATTGCCGTTGACGATATCTTTCGTGGTAGCGATCGCGCGCGCTTTCTGAACGCGTTCCGCTAAGGCAAAGTATGGATCGTGGATGACCCAGACATCGACGTCGCCGCGCGAGAGTGCCGCGGAGGCATCTGTGGGCGACAGAAATACGGGCACGATGTCGCCGTAGGCGAGGTCTGCCTTGGCCAGCAATTTCAATAGAACGCTTTGTCCACTGCTGCCGCGGGCGAAGGCTACCTTCTTGCCCGCGATGTCCGCGAGAGAGCGGATGGCAGACCCTTCTGGCACCAGCATCGCATGCTCCGATGCGGGCATGCATGCCGCGTAAACAAACTTCGCGCCTGCTGACTGGGCAATAATGGCGGGCGCATCGCCGACCCATCCGAAATCAATGGCACCCGCACCGATCGCGTCCATCATCGGCGGTCCGAGTTCGAACTCCGACCATTTCACGTCTTCGACGCCGAACTGCTTCAACCGCCGTTCGAAGACACCCTGCTCCTTGGCGACGCTGAGCAAGCCAGCCTTCTGGTAGCCGACACGGAACTCGGTCCATGCTCCTTGCGCGTGGCTTCGTTGGGCGACACTGACGCTAACAACAAGCCCGAGGCCGCCCAGTACCGATCGTCGAGAAATGAGCATGTCCATTATGCCGAACCTTTGCCGAACCAAAGCACCTTTGCTAGGGCATATTAGGCGACTACTTCGGCGGCACCCAATCATCCACACCGTGTTTGGCGAAGATCGCTTTGACGGTGCCGTCACCTTCAAGTTTGGCTAACGAGTTGTTGATTTTCCCAAGCAACTCGGCGTTCCCCTTCCGCACGCCGATTCCGACCGAAGGTTTTGACGACTGTGACTGGTAGGAAGTGACAATTCGTCACATTCGGAAGCTGACCTTGCTTGGCAGCATAAATTGTGTCTGGGCCGGCTGTTACAGCTGCCTTGACCGCGCCTGAAGCGACTGCCGCCCAGGCATCATTTACCGAGTCGTAGGTCTTGATTTCGGAGAAGCCGCCCGTCCTTTGCAGAAGCGCAAGCTGGATGCTTCCCTTTTGCGCACCCACCGGAAGACCTCGAAAGTCCGTCAGTGCTTTGTAAGATGTCATGTCGCTCGCGGAGACGACAACGGCTTCAGTTGGTGGATTGTAAATCGGGATGCTGAAGTCGACTTGCTGCTTGCGTTCCGGCGTAATCGCCATCATCGTCGCGATGATATCGATTTTGCCGGTAGTCACCGCAGGGATAAGGTCGGCAAACTTCATGACCTGATAATCAACCTTTAGGCTCGCGTCTTTGGCGATGGCGTTTGCCAAGTCGACAAAGAGTCCTGATGGCCGATTAGAAGCTATGTCTTGAACAACCCAAGGCTCATGACTGCCGACCTTGAGCGACTGCGCCCAAGAAGACGCCGACCATAATGTTGCGCCCAGTGTAACGACCGCTGCGATCAAACTTTTGCTAAACCTGTTCATTGTCCCCTCTTTCTTTTGCACTGGGCGCGATGCCCGTCAGCATGCCACACCTCCGCCTCCGTGGCCGCCACCAACATCCCTGACCATCCTAAGCTGGAATTCTTTCGTTATCGCTGCGCCGACCACGCGGTTTTGTACTGCGCCGGATCAGGGCGCTGGCGATGCCAGCGGCTTGCCTTTCTCTATGACAAAGGTGTCGATCAGCTTGTTGCCCGATACCGAGCAACCGTCGTGGACCGTCTGAGGCGACGTCTCGAATGAGTTGCCCGCCTTAAAGGTCTGGTCGGGCTTCCCATCGATTTTGAGCACGAAGTCGCCCTGTATAACGTAACCGCTGTCGATCCCCGGATGGGTGTGACGGCCCGAGCAACCGCCCGGCGCGACCTCAATAAACGCAGTCACGGTGGTATAGCCCGCGGGATAGTCGATGCTGCGAAGCACGGTGCGCTTGATGGCAGCCTGCTGTGCGATGGCAGATACCGCGATAGCCGGCACGATTATGCACGCGATGGCGAGGACCTTCATCATCGGCTTTTCCTCTTGGTTGCGTTGAACCGGAATTCCCCGGAGTGAACCCCGAGATATCTCAAGAATTCCCCCGCGTCGGGCAGACTTTTGTTGCCGGATGTTTCTGCGAGGCTGGTACTTGGTGAAGTCTACTGCCTTCCCGCGCGGACATCCGGGAGATCGTGAGCCCGTTCGATCGCATTACAGCCAAGCTCAGGGAGGGCGCCGAACCGCCCGCCTGACGCGCGTCGTGTCGCGTCTATCGCTGGAGGTCGCGGATATCTTCCGCCGCCACGGCCCGGCATGGCGCCGGGCCAATGCCGGCCATGTCAGCCTCGGCCAACTCAAGGTGATGTCGGCGATCGAGAACTGCCGCACGGCGGCGCTCGGTGGGCATGTCGCGCGCTGCGAGCAGTGCGCGCACAGCCAGATCTCGTACAATAGTTGCCGCAACCGGCACTGCCCGAAGTGCCAGGGCGCGGCAGCAAAGGACTGGCTGGCGGCGCGCGAGACCGACCTGCTGCCGGTGCCGTACTATCATGTCGTGTTCACGCTGCCGGCGCTCGTTGCCGACATCGCCTACCCGAACAAGGCCGTCGTCTACGAAATCCTGTTTAAGGCATCTGCCGAGACCCTGATCACGATCGCGGCCGACCCAAAACACCTCGGCGCCCGCGTCGGCATCACCTCGGTCCTCCATACCTGGGGCTCCGCCATGACCCATCATCCGCACGTGCACATGATCGTGCCGGGTGGTGGGATATCGCTCGACGGCACGCGCTGGATCGGCTGCCGTCCAAACTATCTCTTGCCGGTCAAGGTACTGTCGCGGCTGTTCCGCCGCCTGATGCTGCAGATACTGCTCGCCGCACACCACGCCGGCCGCCTGCAGTTCTTCGGCGACCACGCCCACCTCGCCGGCAAGGCCGCGTTCAAGGCCTATCTCGCACCGCTGCATCGCACCAAGTGGTTCGTCTATAGCAAGCGGCCGTTCGCCGGGCCGGAGCAGGTGCTGGCCTATCTGTCCCGCTACACCCACCGGGTCGCGATCTCCAATAGCCGCCTCATCGCCGCCGACGCGACCGGCGTCACGTTCAGCTACAAGGACTACCGGATCGAGGGACCCGGCCGCTACAAGACCATGACGCTCAAGCCGGACCAGTTCATCAGGCGATTCCTGATGCATGTCCTGCCTAACGGGTTCCACCGCATCAGGCACTGCGGCCTGCTGGCGAGCGGCACCAAGACCGAGACCATCGCGCGGGCGCGTCAGCTGATTGCTGCGGTGGCACCTGTGCAAACCGCGCACCAGCCGCAGCCTCCCGATAGTACCGCGGCAACCGAGCAGGCGACCCACCCGTGCCCGTGTTGCGGCGGTCGCATGAACATCATCGAGACCTTCAAGCGCGGCTCGACAGCGCATCATCGGCCGACCGGCCCAATCATTGCCGTCAGGATCGACACATCATGACCACGATCAATGTGCTGAAACGATGCACTGACAACCTTGCCCAGCGTCGGTTGCAGACCGCCGCCGACCACGCTTGCGCAGATGCGCCGACCCGACAACTCAGCATCCCTGCAACCGACACACTCAATCACCGTCTCAATCATCAACCCGAGCTATCGCTGCCTGCCAGCCAAGTAACCAGCCGCCTCAAAGGACACGGCGCTCCCGGGCTCACACCTTCCGGATCAGCCAATTCCCCATAGCGCAGTGCGCGGCATTCTCCGCGCCCCATCCCCCGCGGGTTCTTTCCTTGGCGGCTTTCGGACGCCGGCCACTGCCGTATGTCGCGCCGATCGCGCTGGCCGGCATCCGAAACCCTCAACAGGAAGAGACTCATGCACCGCAGCAAACTGCTTCACTCCTCGATCACCTCGTCGGCGCGGGCGAGCAGTGTGGGGGGTATATCGAGGCCGAGTTTTCTGGCGGTCTTAAGATTGACGACGAGATCGAACTTGGTCGGCTGTTCCACCGGAATATCGGCAGGCTTCGCGCCGCGCAGAATTTTGTCAACGAGTTCGGCGGCGCGGCGGGACATATCCGGGAAGTCCGGTCCGTAGGACAGCAGGCCATCGGCCAGCGCGCTCTGCCGCTCACCATGCATGACCGGCAATCGTGCCGCCAACGCCGCCGAGTTGATGCGGGCGGCATTGGTGGCCATAAGTGGGTCGAGACAGACATAGAGTGCGTCTGCGCGGCCCTTGAACGGCTCGATCACGGATGCGATATCGTCTCCAGGCCCGATTCCTGACCTTATAATGTCGAAACTGAGCGCGCTCGCTGCCGCTTGCGCTGCGTCCAGCTCCGGGTGGACCTGCCTGTCCACGGCATTGAACAGGATCGCGAGGCGGCTGAGAGCCGGGACTATTTCAAGCAACAGGCCTAGCCGCTTGCCGACTGTCTCGATCAGCTGAATCGAAAGGCCAGTCACGTTCCCGCCAGGCCGCGCCAGACTTTCAACCAAACCGTTGCCTACAGGATCCCCTGCCGAGGTGAAGACGATCGGGATCGTCGCCGTCGCTCTTTTTGCCACGATGACATAGGCGTCTGCGCTTGCCACAATGACATCGACCTTACGTCGGACTAGTTCAGGCGCGATCTCGATGGCGCGCTCAATGACACCATCTGCCCACTGATACTCGACTCTGACATTACTTCCCTCGACCCAGCCAAGTTCACTAAGCCGCCGCACAAAGGCAGCGCGCCGTGGGCGGTCGGCCGCTTCCGAATTCGGGGCCAGGTAACCGATGGTCAGCGGCTTGCCGGCCTGCTGCGCGCTCGCCACCAACGGCCACGCAGCGGCCGCGCCTCCAACCCACCCGAGAAACTCCCGCCGCCTCATGCCCGCCCCGATGATCAGAAGATAGTATTGTAGCGGTTCAATTGAGCTCTACGGAAGAGGTCAAAAGGGTCTACTCACGTAGTTTCGCGCAGGCGGCCAGAGTCCGTTGGGTCAAAAGCTGCCCTGGCGGCTCGGAAACGAGACTTCTGGTCCGCACCGAACAACGGACATCGTCAAACGGGACCAGCATGTCTCAAATGTGCCAACATCGGAAGTAGCGCCACCTATTCGATGACTTCGTCTGCGCTAAGCAGAATTGACGTTGGCAGGGTCAGGCCAAGCGCGCGGGCTGTTACTGAATTGGCCACAAGCCGGAAGCGGGTTGGACGCTCAACGGGCAGATCGGCGATGGCATTGCCCAGCAATGCCTTTCGGACCAGTACGCCCGATTGCATGAATAAGTTTTGCAGTTCGGGACCGTAGCCGATGAGACCACCTTTCTGCGCGAAGTCGGGGTAGATGTTGATCGCGGGAAGACGGTTCTGAAGCGCCAGATCAGCAAGTAGCTGCGGGTTACCTCCGAACAGCGGGGAAGAAAGCATCAGGACACCGCCAGACAGTGACCTTGCTGCTGCCAGGAAGGCAGGCTCGAAGTCCGAGGGGCTACTAACTTCAAGCATTTCGATAGTAACACCGAGCGCGACTGCAGCTTTGCGCACAGCCTCTAACTGCAGGTTTCCGCTTACGGGGTGCCAGAACACAGCTACCTTAGTGAGCGCAGGTACGGCTTCACGGAGTAACTGCAGGGATTTCGCGTTGAACCCGGGTATGTCGAGGAAGATGCCCGATACGTTGCCTCCCGGGTGCGCAAGGCTAGCAGCCCAGCCGTTTGCAACAGGGTCCGATTCCAAATCCATCGCTACGATTGGGATGGATTTGGTGGCCTCTCGCGCGGCCCGAACGGCTGGTGGGCTGACGGCACAGATCGCTTGTACGTTCTGTTGGACCAACTCCATCGCCATGGATGGCAACTTGTCGATCTGCTCGTTGGCGAGCCGCACGATTATTTCAGCATTCGCTGCACCGAGACCCTCCCGAAATGCAACCACCCTATTGCCAACAAGGGCTGATTGTCCCGGATGGAGAAACCCAATCCGCCAACTCTTAGACTGTTGCGCGCTAACCGAAAGAGGCCATGCGCCTCCGGAACCGACTACCAGTTTTATGAAATCGCGCCTTCTCATTGCCCACCCTGTCCTGATACCCTCGACCCGAGCGTAGGCAATTTTCGACGCACGTCCAAGCGGTCGAATGTGCCGGATTCGGAAATGGCGCGTTTTATTCGATCACCTCGTCGGCGCGGCCCAGCAGCGTGATGTCAGCCCAAGCGTCTTGGCGGTCTTGAGATTGATGACGAGTTCGACCTTGGTGGATTGCTGGATTGGCAGGTCGGCGGGTTTCGCTCCCTTGAGGATACGAGCGGCATAGTCGCCGCATAGCTTCGCAGCAGTGGCGATGTCGGCTCCGTAGCTCATCAGCCCACCGGCTACAACGAACTCGCGTAAGAAATAAACCGTCGGAATGCCGTATTGCGAGGCAATTTCGACGACGCGATTTACGTCGACAAGGAATGCAGGATCGGCCGCGATGAACAAGGCGCCCACCTTTTCGGATCTGGCCTGTTCGAACGCTGTAGCAACCTCGGCAAGATTCCTGGCCTGAAAAACGCGCAGCGTCCTGCCGGTTGCGCCGTCGCGCGCAGCGAGGGTCAAGGACGGCGCTTCTTCAGCGCCGCCGAAGGCTTGTCCTTGACCAACGCGAGCACGGCGGCAAACTGTCCGTGATCGGGTGGTTTGCCACGCGATGATCCGAGGGGAGCCTGCCATTGGCCACGAGCAATCGCCCGCGAACCACGCTTGTATTCGGTTGAACCATGTAGGGTCCCGACCATGAAGCAGTCGTACGCGAGCAAGGCTCCGAGGCGGCGGGTCCATTCTCCCAGCGGCATTGCAGCCATAGCCGTGTGCGGATTGCCGCCACCTCGGATCGACATCGGCTACCCGGGCGCATCAAGCGCAGTCAGGTACCGAACCCTGTTGTCCTTTCCTCGTTATAAAGTGTTGCTCACGCCGCCGGCCGCAGCTCGACACCGTCCGGCACCTCGCCGGTCGTGACCAGGCGTCACAGCGCGATCAGCAGCTTGCGCGCTACCCCCTGCCGGTCTCCCGGCGCACTCCGGTCTACCTCGATCATTGGTCCGGTGGATACCAAAAATGTAAATCGCCGCCCTTGGACTACCTATACGTCGGCAACCAATTTGGATAGCATTTGACTTTCCGACCGTTTCAGCTTTTTGAGGTGGGGGCACCCGGATGGCAAAGCGTGGACAAGTGGTGCGCCGACAGCCCACCAAGCCCAAGACCTCAACAAAACGCAATCGCACGCCTCGGCGCGCCGATCCAAAAACTCGGAGGGGAAGTCTGAGGCACGAGCTGACCGAAGCGCGTCAGCAGCTGACCGCAACCAGAGAAGTCCTTGAGATAATTAACGCTTCGCCCGGCTCCGTTGCGCCGGTATTTGCTGCTTTGCTGCAAAAGGCGATGCACCTTTGCGAAGCAGCGTTCGGCTTTCTGGCCACTTATGATGGGGCGCGGTTCAGGTTTGCGGCACAATACGGTGTGCCTACTGCACTCGCAAATTATTTCGAAGCTGGATTCGATCAGGCCAGACCGGGAGATGCACATTGGCGTCTGCTGGCAGGCGAGGATCTCATACATAGCCTGGATCAGATGGACGAGGACGCTTATCGGGCGGGAAACCCGTTGCGTCGCGCCATTGTCGATCTTGGAGGCGCCCGTTCCGCACTCGTTGTCGCGCTCCGAAGGGATGGACTCTTGCGCGGCGCAATCACAGTCTACCGCAAGGAAGTCCGACCGTTTTCCGCAACACAGATTACCCTCTTGCAGCATTTTGCCAGTCAGGCCGTCATCGCCATCGAAAACGTACGGCTGTTCGACGAGTTGCGGGCGCGCACCAACGACCTTCAGGAGTTGCTGCAGCAACAGACGGCGACTGCTGACGTGCTAAAGGTGATCAGCCGCTCCACCTTCGATTTGCAGATCGTGCTCGACACGCTTGTGGAGTTGGCCACTCGGCTGTGCGACGCGGATCACGCCTGGATATTCCAGCGCGACGGCGAATACCTGCACTGGGCTGCCAGCTACGGCCATGCCACGGAGGTTCATGCATGCATCAAGAAGTTTTTCCTCGGCCGGGACATTCCGATCGACCGGACAAGTGTCGTGGGGCGCAGCGCCTTCGAAGGCTGTCTCGTTCATCTTCCCGATGTGCTGGCAGACCCTGAATACGCGTGGAGCGAGCCGCAGAAGATCGGCGGCTACCGGGCGGCCCTCGGCGCGCCGCTGATGCGCGACGGCAAGGTCGTTGGCGTGATCTTCGTGGCCAAGATGGTGCCAGAGCCCTATACGCAGAAGCAGATCGAGTTGGTGTCCACCTTCGCCGACCAGGCCGTGATCGCCATCGAGAACGTTCGGTTGTTCGACGAAGTACAGGCCCGGACGGAGGACTTGCGCGAATCGCTTCAACAGCAGACCGCGACAGCAGACGTTCTCAAGGTCATCAGCCGCTCGACCTTCGATCTCGAAGCCGTCTTGAGAACGCTCGTTGAATTGGCAGCCCGGCTCTGCGAGGCCGACAAGGCCACCATTACCCGTGAACGCGAAGGAGCCTTCTATCGCGCCGAGAGTTTCGGGTTCTCTCGCGAATTCATGGACCACGTCAGGGACATTCTCGTTACACCTGACCGTGGCTCCGCCACCGGACGGGCCCTGCTCGAAGGCGTGGTGGTTCACATTCCCGATGTCGAGGCAGATCCAGACTATCACTTTGACGAGGCGCAGAGACTGGGTGGGTACCGAACTCTTCTCGGTGTTCCGATGTTGCGCGAAGGCACGCCGATTGGCGTCTTGACCTTGACACGTTCGGAACCGAGCCCATTCACCGACAAGCAGATCGAATTGGTCACGACGTTTGCCGACCAGGCCGCCATCGCCATAGAGAACGTAAGGCTGTTCGACGAGGTCCAGGCGCGCACAGGCGAGCTGTCGGAAGCTCTCACCTACCAGACCGGCAGCGCCAGCATCCTCAACGTCATCGCCTCCTCGCCGACCGACGTCGCGCCGGTGTTGAAGGCCATCGTCGAAAGTGCCTGCAAGCTTTGTGAGGCCTACGATGCCGTCGCCCTCTTAAGGGACGGCGATTATCTGCTCTTCGGGGCACATCACGGCCCGATCCCAATTGAGATGGGCAGCCTGCAGATCAGCCGGAACTGGACCCCCGGTTTGGCGGTGATAGAGCAGAAGCCTGTGCATATTCACGACCTGCTTTCTTCCGAGGGTGATCAGGTCCCGGAGGCCCAGCGGCGCGCAAGGGAATTCGGCTATCGCACCATTCTCAGCGTTCCGATGTTGCGCGAAAAGGAGAGCATCGGCGTGCTCGCGCTGCGCCGCGCGGAAGCGCATCCCTTCAGCGACAAGCAGATCGTCCTGCTGCAAACCTTCGCTGACCAAGCTGTCATCGCCATCGGCAATGTTCGCCTGTTCGAGGAGGTGCAGCAACGCACCCGAGAATTGTCAAATTCCCTCGACGACCTGCGCACCGCCCAGGATCGTCTAATCCAGACCGAAAAGCTTGCCTCGCTCGGCCAGCTCACCGCCGGCATCGCCCACGAGATCAAGAACCCGCTGAATTTCATCAATAATTTCTCGGCGCTGTCGGTGGAACTGATCGATGAACTGAACGATGTGCTCAAGCCCGCGCCGCTCGACAACAAGACGCGGCTGGAGTCGGACGAGCTGACCCACATGCTGAAAGGCAATCTCGAAAAGGTCGTTCAACACGGTAAACGCGCCGACTTGATCGTCAAGAACATGCTGCTGCATTCCCGCGAGGGTTCAACCGAGCGCAGGCTGGTCAATCTAAACGGCCTTGTCGAAGAATGCCTCAACCTTGCCTATCACGGTGCCCGGGCCGAAAATCAGGAATTCAAAATCAACTTGGAGCAGTCTTTTGATCCAACGATTGGCAGGGTCGATCTGTTTCCGCAAGAGATGACGCGGGTCCTCATCAACCTGATTTCGAACGGCTTCTATGCGGCAACGAAGCGTAAGGCGGAGACAAAGCTTAATGGCTATGAGCCCACGCTTGCCGCCGCGACCAAGAACCTCGGCGACCGCGTTGAGATCAAGATTCGGGACAATGGCGATGGCATTCCCGCCGAGGTGATGGACAAAATATTCAATCCATTCTTCACGACCAAGCCGCCGGGCGAAGGAACCGGTCTTGGTCTCTCGTTGAGCCACGACATTGTCGTCAAGCAGCACGCCGGATCGATCGAGGTCGACACCCGCCCCGGCGAATTCACCGAGTTCAAGGTCATTCTTCCGCGCATGGCAGCCACGGGCAAAGCAGGGGCAGACAAATGAGCTTGCTTATTCTTGTTGTTGACGACGAACCCGATGTTGAGGCGCTGTTTCGCCAGCAATTCAGGCGCGACATCCGCGACGGCCGCTTCACGATGGATTTTGCGCAATCCGGAGACAGTGCCCTACAATGCGTGAACGATGCCGCAGGCGCATCGTTGATTCTCATTCTGTCCGACATCAACATGCCAGGAATGAGTGGCCTTGAGCTTTTGCCGAAAGCGAAAGCTGCGCGACCCGAAGTTCCCATCATCATGATCACGGCCTATGGCGACCCTGATACCAGGCGAAAAGCCATGGAAGGCGGCGCGGAGGCGCTTCTAACGAAACCCATCGATTTTGTTGCGCTTCGCAGCGAGATCGACGGCCGAATTGCAGGGGCCGGAGCCGCGGTCCATTAAGGGGCGATCGTGTCCCCCTTTTGGGTGACAAATTAAATGTTTCCGGACCGCTGAACGACGGGGCGTTGACGGCCTCGGCTCGCAACGACGACGGTCCCGCCGGATCCCATTTGCATGACCGTAGCGGTCACGTTGCGATGGGTGCAGCGACAGCCGAGCGCGCTCGCAGCCGCCGGCGATAAATCCAGAAACGCGCCAGTGAACGGACCGCGATCGGTCACCGTGACCTGGATCGACCGATCGCCTTTCTGGACCATCAGTACCGTGCCGAAAGGCAGCGTCCGATGCGCAGCTGTCATCGCGCCGCAGTTGAGCCTCGCTCCGGAAGCCGTGCGGCTTCCGCACAGGCCGTCGCTGCCGCCGTAGTAGGTGGCGGTCCCGGAGAGACGATGCGCCTCAGCAGCGGAGGAAAGCGAAAGAAGGGCGATGCCGGTCGCGACAATGCGGTTCATGCTGGATCCTCAGGGGTTGTGGCAGCGCGACGCCGTCGCGCTGCCGCTGAAAAAACTCGTCGAAAAGGTCCACGATCCCCGAGCCGGCAACCGTGTTGATCGGCAAACGCGCCGGAAATTGGGCGGGATGGAACCGACGAGAGACAGGCAGGCGGCTGGTCGGGCTTACTATTGTTCGCCCCGACATCCACCTCACGCGATGCTGGCGAAATTGATTTAAGCCTTAGTCGTTCGCGGATCGCTTCAGGAGCCCTGCGATGCGTCGCGGACAGTTCCCCTGGTCTGGCGCGGCGGAGGAAAAATAACGCACAGGCAACTTGCGGTGAGTCAGGACGGAGGGGTTGTTGATCGAGGCCCTCGCCGGCACCGGCTGCATATTCGAGCGCGAGAACATGGGGCAATAACCGGTACCGGTACCTGATGCGATTCAATCCCGGCATACCGCCCCCGGGCCTCCCCACCCTCTGCCGCCGGCGCGCGCCTTTGTCGAAGCGCAATCGCAAAAATAAGCATGCTTTCGACGAATTTTTTCCCTCCCCGGTGGTGCAGGCGGCAACCTTTCACCGGCCTGATCGTCGCTCAGCTCCAGGAGAACGCAGATTTAGCTGCATACGAAAACCGAGCCAACGCGACTCCACTTTACACCCCCGACAAAAGATAATCGCTAGTTGCCCGCCACGACATTGCCGTCGCTGATTGCAGCCGTTTACATGTGAACGAACGATCAATTGTAAATTTTGGAAGGATAACAATCCTATGCGTCCCGCTGTTGCCTACATCCGCGTTTCAAAACCCAAGCAAGGCCGGAGTGGATTAGGACTGGAGGCACAGCAAGCGGCTATCAAGACATTCTGCGCGCAGCACGGCTACCAGGTTGAAGCCGAGTATCGTGAGGTAGAAACGGGCAAGGGTGCGGACGCCTTGGAGCGCCGGCCAGAACTGGCGGCAGCTATGAAGTTCGCCAGGAAGCTCGGCAAGGGCGGCAAGACGCGTGCCGCACCGGTTATCATCGCCAAGCTGGATCGACTAAGCCGCGACGTTCATTTCATCAGCGGCCTCATGGTGCAGCGCGTGCCTTTCATCGTCACCGAACTCGGCGCTGACGTGGATCCGTTCATGCTGCACATTCATGCCGCCGTTGCCGAGAAGGAGCGTAACCGGATCGCGCAACGGACCAAGGAAGCGCTCGCAGCTGCCAAGGCCCGCGGCCAACAGCTTGGCAACCCCGACATCGGCAATGCCCGGAAGGCCGAGGCAGATCTGCACGCTGCACAACTGCGCCACATCATCGAACCACTTCGTCAACTTCCGGCCAAACGCATTTCAGCAATCCTGAACGACCAGAAGGTCGCGGCACCGCGTGGCGGAAGCTGGCAGGCGACGCAGGTGATCCGCCTATTAGATCGGCTGGACCGCGTTCCAGCGTCGTGGCGGCCGTGGCAGTCCGACAATGGTTTCACGTGAAATGCCGTCAGGCTATGTCCTTTTGGTGCTGTGGCAACCCGCCCGACGCAATCTACTGAAGATCAGCAAGCATGCGTTAGACTAAAGCGAGCAATGCCATGACGTCCTGATACCTCAAACGGCAGAAATCCCAACTTTCCTCATGCAATTGATTACACTTCGTCGTGGAGGTATTAGCGCGGCCGCACGGTCAATAGTCGGGAGACGGGCGTGACTGCTTCCGTAGCCTTTCCGCCCATCGCGATACGTATCAAGTCTTCATCGCTCCACTGCTCCACGCGCGCCGCCCGCTCATCCAGTTCGGCGGTTTGATACGCCCTCACGTAGGCGTCAATCACCTTGCCGATTTCAGCCGCTTCGCTCGGGGTGATATGGCCGGTAGCCACCGCCTTCATAATGGAAGCCATAAGGTCGGCGGCGTCCCGCGCGCTCGTGATAGGCGGCAAGGCGAACGTCACGGGGCGATCTTTCCGCGCGGGGTAAATTCGGTCGAGGCAAAGCCGCAGCGCCACCGGATCGCCCGCTAGTGCCATCTGGATCGCCTTCTGCGTCAGGGCTTCCGCTTGGCCGTCCAGCAGGGCCTCGACCGCCAGGGTGGCCGCATTTCGCGATCCCTTGGGCCGGCCGTTCGGATTGCCCGATCTGCCTTTCTGGAACCGGCTGCCTTGTTTTTCGACTGTATTAACAGGGGCCATGGCGCGCCAAATATTAGGCCCAACGATATCAGATAAGTCGCTTGGGGGCCTCGAAAACGCGATGCTAGCCAACCCTGGAACGTGCCCTCACTGCGAACGAACGTACTAATGTATGGACAAACGTGCGTTCGTTCGCAGTGGAATGTGAATTTTGCGAATTTTTCTTACAAAAATTCGCGTTCGCACCTTCAGGCTCCGGTCCGCTTCAGCCAGTCAAGCTCGGTTTCCTCGACCAACCAGAGATAGTCCACGCCTTCGATCTCGCGTGAGCAAATCAACAGCCGCTCCCGCGCATCCTTCATGGCGCGGTTGAAGGCACTGCGCTTGACGGCATCTCTGGCCCGCTGATCCTCATTATCGGCCGGATAGCTGGCGACGAACTCAGTCCGTACTTGCTCGAGGGCTACAGCATGGACTTTCGGTCCGTCGTTGCCGTATGGGTAAAGGTCCCGGCAGCGCTCGATGACCACAGCTTCCATGGCGCTGCGGAAGATCCGCAAGGTCTTGGTCCAGCTCTCCTTACCGCTGGTGTTCTTGCCGGTGTCGTCGCGCTCCGGCTTCCAATCGATGGCACAGGTGGTTTCGCCGTCGCCGAGATCGACCTCAACTAGGTTGAACGGAAATTCGACACCAGACTTGCCGTTGCGCAATTTCCTGACTTTCATCCTCGTGTTGCTGATGCTACCGCCGACGTCACGGTCAGCCAGCATCGCCAGCACCAGGTCGCTGGCGTCTTCCTTGTTGCTGGAACCCTTGGTGCCAACTTCGATATTCTTGCCGAAGTGATCGACGACCAGCACGAACGCGCCGGTCTTCTGGCTGAGACCTCGCAGCCCGTTCATGACCTGCTGGGTTTCGGCGGCGCTGTTGGCATCCTGGAAATCGACTGAGGCCATCATGGTATCAATGATGATGCAAACCAACGGTACGCCGAATTTCTCAAGCATTTGATTGTGAACGGTCCCCGCGATGGTAAGCAGCTGTTCAAATCCGGCCTTGGTATTGAAACGGACCGACTCCTCGATCCATACCAGCGGCAGATGGTTGAGGTCGGCCTCGTTCGGGTTGCCCGCAGCTGATGCAACAAACGCAGCGGCGCGAAGCTTGTGCTCGACGCCTTTGAGCCGGGTGCGGACTTCGTCGCCACCTTCAGCAGCGACAAACAGCACGCCACCGGGGCGGACAATCTCGCGGCCGGCGAACGGCATGCCCGATGCAATCGATGCGCTGAGATCGAACGCAGCGAACGTTTTGCAAGCGCCCCATTGACCGGACATCAGGCCGATTCCCTTTCCCGGGATCAGTTTCTCGGCCAGCCAGGAATGGGGCGGCCGGGTGTCAGGTTCGCCATGCCAGAAGAGATCGATGGTCGGCGCCGAATTGCTGGAAGGAGCAGATGCTGTCTCGTCAGTGAGATCCGGGTGGGGCCTCAGTTCTCCGCCGCCCAGGCCGGACACCAACGTGGCACGCGTGGCAGCTTCGCCGTCGTCGGCAACCAGCCGGCACGCGACGGCTGCCGCAAACAGCCGGCTTTCAACCTCGTCTCGGTTGATCCAACCGCGCGCACACATGGTGCCAAGCCGGAACGCCACGGCATTGAGCTTGTCATTGCGGCCGGAATCCGGCGCCATGGCGGCCAGTTCGTCGGTGCAGCCTGCAGCGCGGCCAGGGCATATTTCCGCTCTCGGCTGCCATAGATCGTGTCGAATTCGTCGGCGTTACCACCGCCAGGGAGAGCACCGTTGCCGTTGGATTTGCGGGCACTCCTCGGTCCAACCCTGCGCCCGCATGATCGCGGTGGCCTTGGCGACAAATTCCCGCGCTACCGCTTCAGTAATTCCGGCAGATCGGCACGGGCCACATCACCGGGCTCCCCGCCATGCCAGGAATATGGCTTGCCAGTGCCCGGATGGGTGCCAAGCACCACAATTTGCTGGCCGTTACATAGCACCTCGACGCGGTGCTGCTGCCCCGTCGGCGAGGTGAAGACCGGCGTCGAAATTTTCGCGAAAGGCGTTTCGGTTTGAAACAGCGCGGCACGTTTCGGCGGCTGACCGAAGCGCACGATGCCGCGAGTGCCGATCATGTCCCATAGCATCGCTTCGATGGCTTGCGCTACGTCAGGATTGTATACGTCGATATCCACCGCCGGCGTGGTGCGCGTTAAAATGCCGGTGTTAAGGCGGTCGGATATTGATGAAACCAGCTATCGATATTGTGCTTGTCCGGGACATATTTTGCCACCCGGGAATCGATGGTTTCTTTCCTTTGGTGGGAATCGGTAAATAGCCAGCTTTCAGCAGGCGCTTGCGCTGCGTCGTGGCAGCGTCCAAAATTTGCCAGCCTGCAAGTGCATGAATTTCTCCCGGAGAATGGCGGGCCGTGTTGTCAGCACGGCCCCGCCAGGTTTTAGAGATTGATCGCGTCATCCATATCGGACGCGCCGGTCGGCTTCAGCGGACGCAACCGCACGCCTTCCTTGCCAAGCCCCGTCATTTCAGCGTACAGCTCGACCTCCATGCCGATCCATTTGGGGTGGTCCTTGCCGTACGCGGCCGCCAGTTTTTTCGCGTTGGTCTTGTTCAGCACGAGCGCCTTTTCGGCGCCTTCGAAGTAGACGAGGTATTTGCTCTTGGTGCTGCCGTCCTTCTCCTTCAACTCCGCCAGTTCCACCTTGCCGATCCGGTGGCGCGGCGTTTCACCGTGAAGGTCGGCGGCAGAAAAATATTTGCTTCCATATAGATCGTCGAAGTCAGATTCGTTTGACATGTTCAGTTCCTTTTCATGTCAGGTTCAGGGTGCTGACATTGCGACCGCGCGTGCACCCAAAGCGCGGTCGCATTCGCTTGCGCGAATTCCGGATTGCGGATCGTGATGGCTTCGGTTGGCCAACCGAACCGGCTGATCGTTTCCATCAGAAAATCGGCGATCGTTTTTGGCAGCCATCCGCGATGGCGGTCGCAGGTTGCGCAATGCAGGCTTGCGACATGCGGCGCGGCGGCTTTTCCGACCACGACGACGGTTTGGCCGCACACGCCACATGGAACGTCTTTCGTCCGTTCGAGTCGAATGCGTAATCCTGTCAGCAGCGGCGCGTCGGTCATCTCGTACCTCGAAGTAAGCGCTTGCCCGTCAACACCGCCAGCAAGGCCTCGGCGGTCTCGGCGGTTCGGACCACGACCGCATTGCAGTCGCTCAACCTCGACGTCTCGATGATCGCCTTGGTGATTGCTTCAAGCGGCGCGCGCTCGAGGGCTTTGTCATATTCGAGCGTCACGCGTGCGAATGTGGTTTGGGTGTTGGTCATGGCACGGCATTCCAGTGCCGCTTGACGATGTGGAAGTAGCCAACCATTCCCGGTGCGCCGCCGCGGATCTCAAAGTCGGTTTCAGCCAGCGCGTCGTTGATCTGGTGAATGTGATTGCGGACGTTGACGGCGCTTGCCCGGCCGTCGAAACAGATCGCGTTGATGTCCTCTATCGTGATGCCGTTCGAATCAGCGCGCTTGACCACGTCGAAGATGTGCGCCTTGAGCGGTGACAGCCGAACCCCCGAGCGCACTTCCGGCAATGGCTGATGACAATGGGAACATAGCTTCGTCATGCCGCACCCCCATCGGCGTCGTGGAGGCATTCGGCGGCCAAGGCTTTGATGTCGGCGTGAACGATCTGAGCGATATAGGTAGACGACATGGCGCACGTCTCCGTTCGCGCTCCCTGCGGAGCACGTGTTGCTAGGTTGATGTTCCTTTCTGATTGCCCCGCTGCTGCGGGTGTGGACGGGATTAGAGCCAAGCCCTATAACGAGGTTGTTCTGACGTCCCTCGTTTCCGTCCGTCTTGCCGCTAACGCCCCCTTTCCGGTCCAGGGAAGAGGGCGCTCGCGGTTTTCATTCCTCCTTTCTGTTGCACATTGACGACAGGCCGGTCCCTCGCGGGGTCGGTTTTCGGGCTAGGCGGTAAGCTTGGCGCGTTCGTGTTGCGCGGGAGCCGGGTTCGCCTCGATGTCGGCGGTGCCGGCAATGCGCAGGGCATGCTTCAATTTCATGCCCTGCCGACGCGGTGAAAGCTGAATGATAAATTCGGGATACTCGCGCCGCTGGGTCTCGGCGCTGAGGGTCGTGACCGTCTCGACGGAAGTGACACCAGGCTCAGCTTCAAGCGGAAGGACGCTTTCCAACTCCAGCCACGACGGCGGGCGGATGTCGCGCATGGTTTAGCTCTCCCTCGATGCGGGCGCCGCAACGGCGCGCTGTTTCGCAGGATAAGCTACAGGCCTATGAGCGGCTTGAGTTTGGGCATCGTTGGGCATGCCCGGACCAAAAATTCTGTCGGGTTACTTTTTGCGGCGGCGGAGCACGCGATTGATCACGGTCGGCGAAGGCACGCCCCGGGGCCCCCTCCTTCTCAAGCTCGGCTTTCAAGTCTTTATCCTTGGTGAGTTTCCTGTGGATTACCGAGGTTGAAATCCCGTCTGTGCCGTCCGGGTAGTGCTTTTTGATATAGCGCTCGGCGCGCTTCCACTGGGTTCTCTCTGTCGGGTTGGCCTGGCCTTTAGCTCCAGCAACTCCGGCTCCGCTGGCTTGGTCGGCTCCGGCTCCTTCGCCACTCTCCGGCTCTCCTTCAACCAAGTACACTGCGAATACATAAATCACCGGCCGCCGCTTGCCCTCGACAACCGTATTGGGACCGCGATTGATGGGATCGTCCGGACCGACAAAATTAGCCGTGATGCCGTTCTCGAACTCGCCCAGTTCGTCCCAGCCATCGCGAGGCAATTTCAGCGTTTGGCCATGCATGGGATCGCGCACAAACGCGGCGAAGCTCCCCTCGGTCAACCGTTTGCGAAAACGTTGATTGGCCACACGTTGCGCGCAATCGTACGCGTCCCACGCCCTTTTTCTGAATTGCCGCCGCTGTTCTTCGTCCATACCCATCTTTTCGCGGGGGTTGAGCTGATATTGGAGGTCGGCCCAATTGGGAGTCGAGCAGCGATAGAACAACTCAAACGCCTCGAGCAAAAGATCCCCTCGGGAGGGATCTGGTCTTCCGCATCGATCATAAGCGCGCACTCCGCTAGTGCTCCGCATGGGAGAGACGTGGCAGCCCGGAGCGGAATCCGGGTTTTCGGGATCAGCCTAGCCACGTCGAGCGGTGATCTTAGGCGGTAACGGCGAGCCGCGCCAAGACGAGATCCAGCCCCAACGGGTGCCCTCACAGCGAACTGACTGTTCTGATGTGCCACATCGAACGCGCTCGACTTTGGCTGTCCAGTGCCGGCCGGGCAGCCATTTTCGTTAGGCGGCCTGCTCGCGCTTGGCGCGGGCTTTCTTGGGAGGCGCTGTGCTGGCGGCTTCGCGCTCGGCACGCCAATCGGCTGCGGCCTCAAACGTGATCAGCGTGCGCGTGCCGACCTTCATCTCGCGCGGATTGAGCTTCTGTTTCTTCAGCTTGTAGTAGAAGCCCTCGCTGATGTTGTGTGCGGTGCAGAATTGCGGGATCGACATCGCAAGTGTCGGTACCGGCTGCGGCTCGCGGGGATTGGCGCCGCTCAACTTCTTGCCGGTGATTTCTCGTCGGGCCATCGGTTTTCTGCATGTTCGATCATGTGGAGTGCAGTTTACCCGGCTAAAGTAAAAATCGATGTAACCTTCAAAGAATATGTGCCTGGGCGGCGGCTACGTCGTCGCAGCCGCCTATATTTTTTCACCGCGCCAGTGCGACGACGTTGTCGGCGGCGGGCGGCTCATGGTGCAGCAGCGCGTGGCGCGAGATATCGTCGCTGTGCTCGGTGATGTATTTCGAATAATGCTTCTCGATCATCTTGGTGCTGGTGTTGTGCAGCGACGCCACCAGCCTGATCGGCACGTTGGCCTTCAGCATCCGCACGATGGACGAATGCCGGAGCGCATACATCGTCGCGTCAGGATCGGCACCGATGGCGCTGACGATCTGCTTGACCTCGCGATGATAGCCTGCGCCCGGATTGTCGCCCCACGGGCTGCCGTCGCCTTGCAAGCAGCAGCGGCGCATCGTCGGCCCGGCCCTTGGCCGCCTCTCTCAGTCTGGCCGCCAGTTGCACGGTGATCGGGACGCTGATACCGCTCCAGCTTTTTCTCGGCGCGGTTTCTGTCGCCACCCTTGGCGGACTTCGGCATCATCAGCTTCGGCCGCACCGGATGATCATGCAAATCCTCGACGCGCAGCCGGACGGCTTGGCTTGGACGTGCGCCAGTAACCGCCAGCGTATCGGTCAGCAGCCCGAACTTGCTCATCGAGCCCGTAGGCGGCGGCGACGAATTCGCGCACCTTGTCGTCGGACAGGATGACGTTGCGCACGGCTTGCGCATTCGGCAGATCGGCCAGTCCGATCTCCCAAGCATCCCGGTTCTGGATGCGCTTGTCGTGCAGCGCGGCCTGCTCCAGCGCGGCGCACAGGCAAGCGCAGAGCCGATTGATGGTCGACGGCGCCATCGTGCCCAGCAGGCCGTCGCGCCACTTCTTCAGTTCGGCGGCCGCGAGCAGTGCCACCGGCTTCGACAGCAGCGCGCTGGTGAGATGCACGCGCGGCCATTCGGCGTTGTAGGGATTGGCGTTGCGCGCTTCCAGATCGGCCCTGTAGTCGGTGAGCGCACCGTCAGACGGTGATCGGTGCGTTGTCGTCGCTGCCGTGCTCGCCGCGTGTCAGGCTCTTCGCAACGTCCTGCGCTTCGAAGAAGGTCAGGATCGTCTTGTTGTCGCTGTCATCGAAATCGTCGGCTTGGGCAAAGGCCTTGGTCCATGGTTTGCCGTGACCATCGCTGACCTTCAGCAGCCACGTCCCGTTGCCCTTGTTGCGCCGGTATTGCATCTGCTTGCCGCGCGCGAGCTTCGCGCCGGGATAAGGCCTGCGCCGGACGGCGAGCTTCAGGCGTGCGGTCCTGCTTTCCAGACTGCTGTTGCGTTGCTTGCGTGCCATGTCTTGTATCCCCGAAGTGTCCCAAACGTGTGGGGCAAGTCCTATGAAGCGATATGGGACGTTATGGGGATATTTTCGCGCTGATCAATAGGATGCGAACTGCACACGGCTCTATAGAACTTCATAGAACTATTTATTTTCCCTTGCGCAGGGAATGTCGGATTGCCTCCGCTGAACCTGTATGCTCGTGTGCGCACCTTTTTGTGCACACTGCACACGAGACCGCGGGTGCAGCGCGCATCCGGCATTCCCCGCGCCCTCTGATTATTCAAGGCGCGAAGAGACAAGTACAACCCGGGCGAATCGCGCCGCGGGATCGCGAAGGTGTGTTGGCAAACTACCGCCGTCATTGCGAGGAGCGAAGCGACGAAGCAATCCATCTATCCGTTATGCCGCGCTATGGATTGCTTCGCTTCGCTCGCAATGACGGTCGAGACGCCAGTGATGGAATTGAAAGGCCGCGGCGTACTGGATCCCCCGCCTGCGTGAGGGATGACAAGTGTCGGCGGGATGAGGACGTGCCCCGTAACGAACCGCCGCCCACTTCCCTCACGCCGTCTTCGCGGCCTTCAATCCGAGCTTCGCCTCGACCGCGTCGCGCATCAAAAACTTCTGGATCTTGCCGGTTACCGTCATCGGAAATTCGTCGACGAATTCGACGTAGCGCGGGATCTTGTTGTGGGCGATCTGGCCGTGGCAGAAGGCGCGGACCTCGTTGGCGGTCAGCGTTTCGCCGGCGCGGATCCGGACCCAGGCGCAAAGCTCCTCGCCGTAGCGGGCGTCGGCGACGCCGAAGATCTGCACGTCCTGGATCTTTGGATGGCGGTAGAGAAATTCCTCGATCTCGCGCGGGTAAAGGTTTTCGCCGCCGCGGATCACCATGTCCTTGATGCGGCCGACGATGTTGCAATAGCCTTCCGCGTCGATCACGGCGATGTCGCCGGTATGCATCCAGCCATTGGCGTCGAGCACGTCGGCGGTTCTTTCCGCATCGTCCCAATAGCCCAGCATGATGCTGTAGCCGCGGGTGCAGAGTTCACCGCGTTCGCCGCGCGGCACGACGCGGCCTTCGAGATCGACGACCTTGACCTCGACATGGGGATGAATGCGCCCGACCGTCGACACCCGCCGCTCCAGCGGGTCGTCGGTCGCGCTCTGGAAACTGACCGGGCTGGTCTCGGTCATGCCATAGGCGATCGTGACCTCGCGCATGTTCATGGATTCATTGACCCGCCGCATCACCTCGATCGGGCAGGGGGCGCCGGCCATGATGCCGGTGCGCAGCGACGACAGGTCGAATTTGGCGAAGTCGGGATGGTCGAGTTCTGCGATGAACATCGTCGGTACGCCATAGAGCGTCGTGCATTTCTCCTGCTCGATGGTCTGCAGCGTCGCCAAGGGATCAAATCCCTCGCCGGGATAGACCATGGCCGCACCCGAGGTAACGGCTGCGAGATTGCCCATCACCATGCCGAAGCAATGATACAGCGGCACCGGAATGCAGATGCGGTCGGTTTCGGTCAGGCGCATCGCGCGGCCGACGAAATAGCCGTTGTTGAGGATGTTGTGATGCGTCAGCGTGACGCCCTTGGGCGATCCCGTGGTGCCGCTGGTGAATTGAATATTGACCGGGTCGTCGAACTGCAGGGTCTTTGTCAATGCCGCCAGCGTGTCGCGGTGGCGTGCGCCGCCCATGCGCGCCACGTCGTCGAAGGCGATCGTACCGGGACAAGCAGGGCCGCCGACCTGGATCACCGCGCGCAATTGCGGCAGGCGCGCGGCGTGCAGCTCGCCGGGTCGCGCTTTGGCGAGCTCCGGCATCAGCGTGTTCAGCATCTCCATGTAGTTGGAGGTCTTGAACGCGGTGGCCGTGACGATGGCGGCGCAGCCGACTTTTGTCAGCGCGAATTCGAGTTCGCTGAGGCGATAGGCGGGATTGATGGTGACCAGAATGAGTCCCGCTTTTGCGGCGGCAAACTGGGTCAGCGTCCATTCCGGCCGGTTCAGCGACCAGACGCCGATCCGCGCGCCGCGCTCGAGGCCGAGCGCGAGAAATCCGGCGGCCAGCGCGTCGACCCGTTCCGCCAATTCCGTCCAGGTCCAGCGGACGCCATGACCTTGCGAAACATGGCTTGGCGAAACCAGCGCCTCGCGCTCGCCCCAGCGCAGCACAGCCTTGTCGAGGCTGTGGCCGATGGTCTCGCCGAGCAGCGGCGCGTCGGCGATACCGCAAACATAGCTGTCCGCAATTTCAGTCAAGGCAATGACTCCCTGCGTCGATGCGCGTGGGCCGGGGAAATGCAGACTATCGGCAAAATCGGGCAGGCGGCAATGTCCCGGCGCGATCGCTCGACCGCGCCGGGAAGAGAGTGCGTGCGCCTAGGCGGCCTTCTGGCCGCTACCCGCATCGAGCCCGGCATAGACGCCGCGCTCGAAGCCGCCAAAGGCTTCCAGGCATTTCGCATCCGCGAACGGCAACAACTGCATCAGGATCACGCCGGCGACGTTGCGTACCGGATCAATCCAGAAATAGGTGTTGGCGAGGCCCGCCCAGGCGAGGCTGCCGGGGCTGCGGCCTTCCGCGGTCTTGGCGGTGTTGATCAGGAAGCTCAGCCCCCATTTCTTCACCTGCTCCGGATAGAGGTCGACGTCGTTGGTGTACATCGGCGCCACCGTCGTCATCTTGCCCATGCTGAGCTCGCCGATGTGGTTTTGCCCCATCGTGGCGACGGTCTCGGGCTTGAGCAGCTGGTTGCCGTTGCCTTTGCCCTTGTTGAGGATCATCTGGGTGAACTTGATGTAGTCGCCGGCGGTGCCGTACAGGCCGCCGCCACCCATGTGGAATTCCGGATTCTGCTCGAGTTCGAACGGGATCGCCGCCAGCGAGCCGTCCTCGCCGCGCGCATGCATGCCGACCAGCCGCATGCTGTCGCTGATCTTGAAGCCGGTATCGGTCATGCCGAGCGGCGTGAACATGTTGTCACGCAGATAGGCGTCGAGCCGCTTGCCGCTGATCGCCTCGACCGCCTTGCCGACGAAATCGATATTGGTGCCGTATTCCCAGCGGGTGCCGGGATCCGTCGTCAGTGGCGTCTTCAACGCGGCGTTCTGGCAGGTGGTGATCCCTGGCGTGCCGGTCTTTTCCAGATATTGCACCATGTCGCCGTTCCACATGTCGTACGCAAAACCGGCGGTATGGGTCATCAGATGGCGCAGCGTGATCGGCTTCTTCGCCGCGCGCAGTTTCGGTTCGCCCTTGGCGTCAAAACCCTCGAGCACCTGTGGCGAAGCGAGATCCGGCAGCACCTTGCCGATCGGCTCGTCCAGCGAGAGCTTGCCCTGTTCGACCAGTTGCATGCCGGCCGCCGTGGTGATCGCCTTGGTCATCGAGGCGATCCAGAACACGCTGTCGGCGGTCATGGCGTCATCCTTGGACAAATCGCGTTTGCCGAACGCGCCCTGATAGATGATTTCGCTGCCGGTCGCCGCGATCGCGACGACGCCGGGAATCTCCTTCGCGTCGGTTTTCTGACGCAGAACCTGATCGATCTGAGCTTTGCTTTGCATGGGGGCCGCCTCTCCGGGTTTGTTTTTTTGGAGCGGCGCGATCTTCCTCCCGTCCGCGGAGTCCCGCAAGCGCGGGCAAAGTGGTCGCGGCCGATGTCGCGATCTCGTGATGGGCACTGCAGCAAAACGCGAGCAACGACCGATCTGCAACACTTCGCCACAATTAGCGGTGGATGAGCCGCAATATCGATGACCGGTCCCGGCACCCACGGTAACGTGATCGCATTAGGTGCCGATTTTTGGAGTAAGACATTCAGATTCCAGCTCAAAATGGCGCTGCCCCGAGCTGAATGATTTGATGCAAATGGTTGTAACTTTGAAAGTTCCGAGGGAACGGTGATGATTTCGACCTGGAGTGAATGGAAACGATATCCCCGCGCCGGGCGCGGCGAGAACATCGAAGCCCCGATCAGCCCCGGCCTGTTCGAAGTCCGCTATGCCGGCACCGGCGCGCTGCATTCGTTCGAGGCGGTCGACAACGTGGCCCAGGCGCTGGCGCTGTTCACCGTCGGCTCCAAGTCGTGGTTCAGTCGCCGCGATCCCACCAAAATGCCAGACCTCGAATACCGCACCTGCGCGACCTCGTCCCGGGCCGACGCCAAGGCCGCCGCGGAACGCATGATCGGCCGCCGCGAAACCTATATGAGCGGCGCGGCCTGATCTGGTTTCCGGTCTCGGCCTCAAAATTGTTGAAGCAGCCGCGCGTTTGCAGCCGATGCATTGTGGGGGGCTTCGGCCTATACTCGGATCCAATACCCCATAAAATCCGAGGAGTGACGCCATGAACCCGCCCGTTGCCGCACGCGCTTCGCACCCCGCCACCCCCTCGCTGCGCGACCGCCTGAAGGATGCTTCGCTGCTGCGTGAGCAGTGCTACATCGACGGCGCCTGGACCGGCACGGCATCGCGGCCGGTGACCAATCCGGTCAACGGCGTGGAACTCGCGAAAATCCCGGTCATGAGCACGGCCGAAACGACGCAGGCCGTCGAAGCCGCCGAGCGCGCGTTTCCAGCCTGGGCCAAGCTCACCGCCAAGCAGCGCTCCAATATCTTGCGCAAATGGTTCGACCTGATCATCGCCAACCGCGAGGATATTGCGCTGATCCTGACCTCCGAGCAGGGCAAGCCGCTGGCGGAAGCGCTGGGCGAAGTCGATATCGGCGGCGCCTATGTCGAGTTTTTCGCCGAGGAAGCCCGCCGCGTCTATGGCGAGACCATTCCGACCCAGCGGGCGGATGCGCGCCTGCTCGCGATCAAGCAGCCGATCGGCGTCTGCGGCGCGATCACGCCGTGGAATTTTCCGTGCTCGATGATCACCCGAAAAGTGTCGCCGGCGCTGGCCGCGGGCTGCACCGTGGTGCTCAAGCCCGCCAATGAAACGCCGCTGACCGCGCTGGCGCTGGTGGCGCTGGCCGAGAAGGCCGGCGTGCCCAAGGGCGTGTTCAACATTCTCACCGGCAATTCGTCGGCGATCGGCAAGGTGTTGTGCGAGCATCCCGCGGTGCGCTTCGTCGGCTTCACCGGATCGACCGAAGTCGGAAAAATTCTCTATCAGCAGGCCGCGGTCGGCGTGAAGAAGCTCGGCCTCGAACTCGGCGGCAACGCGCCGTTCGTGGTGTTCGACGACGCCGATATCGATGCCGCCGTCGAAGGCGCCATGGTCTCGAAGTACCGCAACATGGGCCAGACCTGCGTCTGCGCCAACCGCATCTATGCGCAGGACAAGATCTACGATCAGTTCGTCGAAAAGCTCACCAAGAAGGTCGCGGCGATGAAGATCGGCGACGGCACCGAAGCCGGCGTGGTGCAGGGGCCGCTGATCAACATGGAAGCGGTCGACAAGGTCGAGAAGCACATTGCCGATGCGGTCAAGGGCGGCGCCAAGATCGTCACCGGCGGCAAACGCCATGCGCTCGGCGGCAGCTTTTTCGAGCCGACGGTGCTGGCCAATGTCGCACCCGACGCGCTGGTCGCGCACGAAGAAACTTTCGGACCGCTGGCGCCGGTGTTCCGCTTCAAGGACGAGGCCGACGTGATCGCGATGTGCAACAACTCGCCGTTCGGGCTCGCGTCGTATTTCTATTCCCGCGATCTCGGCCGGGTATGGCGGGTCGCGGAAGCGCTGGAGTCGGGCATGGTCGGCGTCAACACCGGCCTGATCACGACCGAGGTCGCACCGTTCGGCGGCGTCAAGGAAAGCGGCCTCGGCCGCGAAGGCTCGCATCACGGCATGGAAGAATATGTCGAGATCAAATACGTGATGATGGCGGGGGTGTAAGCCGCACCGCGCTCAGAGGCTCTCCATAAACTCTTGCAGTCGCGGCGCCCATTTATGGGCGTCGAGGCCGGACGCCGAATGGCCGTATTCGCTGTCGAGCAGGAAATAATCCGCATCGACACCGGCGGCCTTCAATCGCCTGCATCACGCCGAGGCGCGAGTCTCCGGCGGAAACAGTTTGTCGGTCCGCGACAGCACGAACAGCACCTTCGACTTGATCCGGCCGAGTTGCGCCGTCACGTCAAAGCCGCGCAACGCCTTGGCCAGGATGATCAGCGAATTGGCGTCAAAACCTTCGGCCCATCGCGCCGCCTCGTCGCGGATCGCCGCTTCGATCTGCGTCGGGATCGGACATCGTGGCTGCTGCAGGCGGGTCTCGATGCCGTAGGTCTTCAGCGTCGCGGATGCGGATCTGGATCATGGTCTCCAGCACGCCGCCGCGATCGTAATAGTCGCCGCCGTTCCAGTTCGGATCCTTCGACAGCGTTGCGAGCAGGCGCGCGACATTGCCCTCGGAGCGCTCGCGCGGCACCACCGGCGAGGTGACGACCGGCGGCGATCCCGCGCATCATGCCGGGATAATTCGACCGCCCATTGAAAGCGCCTGGAAGCCGCCATAGGAGGGACCAACGATCGCAACCAGTTTTTCGATGCCGAGCTGGCGATCAGCAGGCGCTGGGTGCGACGATGTCGCTGACGGTGATGTCGGGAAATCGCGGCCCGTACCGCTTGCCGGTCGTGGGATCGATGCTCGCAGCCATTGGTCGATCCGTAGGACGATCCCAGCATGTTCGGACAGATGGCGAAGAAACGGTTGGTATCCACCGCCTTGCCGGGGCCGACGAGTCTCGTTCCAGCTGCCTTCGCCGGTCGAGCCGCCGGGATCGATCATCTGCGGGCCGCTGGTGTTGCCATGCGTGACCAGCACGGCATTGTCGCGGTTCGGCGCGAGCGTGCCCAGCGTCCGGTAGGCGATCGTCACGTCCGGCATTACCGTGCCGCTCTGCAGGCGGAAATCCTTGACGGTGAAGTCGTTTGGAGTCGGCCTGTGCGAAATCTGATGCTGTCATGTATCATCGAACCCAATGGACGGGCTACCTCAAGCACGCCGACGGTGCATAACACCAAGCCCTATCTCCGCAGCACCGCGATGGTGCGGTTGGCGAAGGTCAGTCGCTCGGCCATCACGGAGACGAAATAGGTCAGCAGCTTCTGGCCAGCGCCGGGATCGTCTGCCTTGATCGCCTCGAACTGATGGGTGTTCAGCACATAGAGCACGCTGGCGACCTCGGCCTGGATCGTGGCGCTGCGCGGCGCATGCGAGACGAGGCCCATTTCGCCGATCGTGGTGTAGCGGCCGAGGCTTCGCACCCGCGTGGTGCGGCCCTGCGTCCGCCGGAACCATGATCCCGACGCGGCCGTCCAGAATGAAGTGCATGGAATCGGCGGCATCGCCGGCACGGACGATGATTTCGCCGGCCTCGACCTCGATGCGCTGGCAGTGGCGGATCAGCGTCGTCGCGTCATGTTCGTCGCCGAGAATCTGGGTGAACCAGTCGCGCAGGCTGGCTCCTCCTGCTCGAGGCCCTGATGCTGGCTGATGATCTCGTTCTCGCACCATTCCAGCGCGTGATCCAGTTCGGGAACGATGCTGACCTCGCTCGAGATGAATCCGCTCGACCGCAGGCCTTTCTCGGCCGCGGCGGACAGATGCACCAGCACCAGCTTGACGCCGCGGTCGTGCGCGCTGCGCTTGATCTGGGCAAAGCTGTAGGCGGCCGACGAATTGATGCCGGTGACGAGCTTGAAGTCGAACACCAGATAGCGGCATTCGGGATGACGCTGCAGCATCGCCTTGACGTGCTGATAGAGCCGGTTGGCCGACCCGAAGAACAGATAGCTCTGCAGGTTCAGGCCCTGGATCTTGCCGCCATGCGGCCAGCAGCACCTCCTGATCGCCGCGCGAGCGATCCAGCGAGCTGCGGTATTCCGAACCGTCGAAGCTGTATTTGATCGATTCGATCCGCGCCGCGCTCAGCGCAAAGGTCGCGCAGCCGATCACGACGCCGATCAGCATGCCGGGGACAAAACCCCATGCCACGATGATGACGATGATCGCCAGCAGCGACAGATATTCGGTCATCGAGAGCCGCTGCCGCGACTCGACGATCCATTTGTGCAGCTGGTCAACGCCGAGATAGATCAGCAGGCCGCCGAGAACGAATTTCGGCATATAGCCGAGCAGATCGGGCGCGACCGCCAGCATCAACGCGGAAATGGCCGCGACAGTGAGGCCGGAGAGGCGGCCGGTGCCGCCGCTGCCGAGATTGAGGATGGAGCGGCTGATGGAGACGCAGCCGGGATAGCCCGCCAAGGCGCCAGCCAGGATATTGGCGAGGCCGGTGACGTTCAGTTCGCGTTCCAGATTGGCCTCGCGATGGGCGGCGACTTCGATGCCGGTCGTGTTGAACAGCGTGCTGGTGGCGGTGACGAAGATAACGGCAACCAAATTACCGAGCAGATCCGGCAGGGCGTACCAGGGATAGTGGCGGATTTCGCCGGCGTTCCACGGCAGCATGAACTGGTGATCGGCGGCGGCGGCTGAAAGGTCCAGCCCGAGGCCTGAGCCTCGTCGGGCGAGATGCCGACAGATCCAGAATGCGAGATGCGCTGCGATCACGCCGCCGATCAGAATCAGCGGCAATCCCAACGAATGGCGCGAGCGATGCCAGGTCAAGTTCAGCACCAGCGCCATGGCGCAGGCGGCGCTCAATTCGGACAGCGTGACGATGTTGGCGAACTGGCCCAGCGTTGCGAATTGCAGTTGGTGACCTGTGATCACCCGGATCGCGCCCAACACGATCAGCAACCCGGTTGCGCCGAGAAATCCGCCGACGACGGGATAGGGGACATAGCGGATGGCGCGGCCCATCCGCGTCACGCCGAATCCGCAGAGCACGATGCCGGTCACGATGGTGGAAAAGCCGAGCGTGATCAGGATCGGCGCCAGCAGCGGCGCCGAGGGGTCGGTCGCAGCCATGCGCTCGACCAGCGAGGCGGCCAAGATGCCGGTGATCGCCGCGGTCGAGCTCTCGGGACCTCCGATCGCAAAGGGCATGGAACTGCCCAGCGCGAGCACGGCGGCGAGGACGGCCGAGGTAATGAACGTGGCGGCGACGCCATAGGACAGATAGGGCGCCAGCGGCCCGGCGAAGATCAGCAGCGCGTAGGAAAGGCCGAACGTAATGCTCAGAACGCTGGCGGCGCCGCCACCGATTATATCGTTGAGCGCACGGCGGGCCCGCGGACCGAAGTTGACAGATCGACTAACCACGCTATCGCATGCCCCCAACACCCAGTGGTCAGTGGTAGAGACCGCGACGAATTGGAACAACAACAATTTTATGACAGCGGAACTCGGGCGAAGTCCGTGCGAAAGACGCCGTCAACCATTCCCTGCGTCGCCGCCGAATGCGCCGTGCCGGCCCACGCCGGAGGCAAATCGCGCCGCGCCGGACAGCGTCTCGCCCGAGGCGATGACCTCGAGGCCGCCGCGCATCTCGTTGGCAATCGCCTCTTCCTCCTCCAGGTCCCATTGCCGCAGCGCCGACAGCCGGTCCGCGCGCATGCAGGCCTGCGGGAAGCGCGCGATCTCCTTGGCCAGCGCGATCGCATGCGCGCGGGTTTCGCCCTTCGGCACCAGGCGGTTGGCGAGGCCCATGCGCACGGCCTCGGCGCCGCCGACCGGGCGTCCGGTCAGGATCAGGTCGATCGCCTGGGAATGGCCGATCAGCCGCGGCAGCCGGATGGTGCCGAGATCGATCAAGGGCACGCCAAAGCGGCGGCAGAAGATGCCGAAAGTGGCGTCCTCTGCAACCACCCGCATGTCCGCCCACAGCGCGAGCTCCATGCCGCCGGCGACCGCAAAACCTTCAACCGCCGCGATTACGGGTTTCGACAGCCGCAGGCGGCTCGGCCCCATCGGCGCGATCGAATCGTGGCCGCCGACCTCGCGCTTCTTGTTCGGATCGCCCGAGGCTACCGCCTTGAGGTCGGCGCCGGCGCAGAAATAGCCGCCGGTGCCGGTGAACACCGCCACGGAGGCCGCATCGTCGGCATCGAAGCCGCGAAAGATATCGTACAGTTTTCGTGCGGTGGCGCCGTCGACGGCGTTGCGGCAATGCGGCCGGTTGATGGATACGATGGTCACCGGTCCATCGCGTTCGACGAGCACGGCATCGCTCTCGGTCATTTGCGCTACCTCGCGTTTCTCTTGTGCGAGGCAGATTGGCACCAGATACGGTGCCTAGGCAATCCTAAGAGAGTTACTCTGGAGCAGCCAAGACCGTCATTGCGAGCGAAGCGATCCAAAGCTACACGCGCGATTGTGGATTGCTTCGTCGCGTTGCTCGTCGCAATGACGCCAACGCTGTTCGCTTGCTATGACAGCATCAGACTTTCAGCTCCGCCCCCGTCACGCGGCGATAAGCTTCGAGATAGCGCTTCGAGGTCGCCTCCACCACGCTGGACGGCAGCGGCGGCGGCGGGGCGTCGCCGTTCCAGCGGCCGGCGCGGCGTTCGGTGTCGAGATAATCGCGCAGCGGCTGCTTATCGAAACTCGGTTGCGGCTGGCCGGGCTTGTAGACGTCGACGGCCCAGAACCGTGAACTGTCGGGGGTCATCACCTCGTCGATCAGGATGATGCGCCCACTGCCGTCGCGGCCGAATTCGAATTTTGTGTCGGCAATGATGATGCCGCGGTCGCGGGTGATCTTTTCGCCGAAATCATAGACGGCGCGCGCCATGCTCTCCAGCGTGTGTGCGACCTCCTCGCCCAAAATCTCGCGCACCCGCGCCACCGTGATGTTCTCGTCATGGCCGGTTTCGGCCTTGGTCGCCGGGCTGAAGATCGCGGGCTCGAGCTTGGTGCTTTCGACGAGGCCCGGCGCCAGCTTCTCGCCGGCCAAGGTGCCCTGTGCCGCATATTCCTTCCACGCCGAGCCTGAAATATAGCCGCGGATCACGCATTCGATCGGGAACACGGTGGTGCGCCGGCACAGCATCGCGCGCCCCACAATGTCGGAGCGATGATCCTTCAGTGCCGGCACCTGCGCGATGATTTCGTCGGCGTCGGCGCTGATCATGTGATGCGGCACCACGGCTTCGAGTTGCCGGAACCACCAGGCGCTGATCTGGGTCAGCACCGCGCCCTTCATCGGGATGGTTTCCGCCATCACGACGTCGAACGCGCTGATGCGGTCGGTGGTCAACAGCAGCACGCGATCGTCGCCGACGGCGTAGATATCGCGGACCTTGCCGCGCCCGATCCGTGGCAGAGGCAAATCGCTGGCGAGCATCGCATTCATTCGGTCAGGCTTTCAAAGGCGATCCGCTCGCGCGAGAGATGCGAGCGCGGGGAAGGGATAGCGGTGGAGATAGCTCACTCCGGCAGCGGAATGAACTCATGTTCGTTGGGAACATGGGCGAAACGGCCGGTTTTCCAGTCCTGTTTGGCCTGTTCGATCCGCTGCTTGCTGGAGGAGACGAAATTCCACCAGATATGGCGCGGGCCTTCCAGCGCGTCGCCGCCGAGGAACATCATCCGCACCGGCTTGGTTGCCTTCACCGTGATGCGATCGCCGGGCCGGAAGATCAGGAGGCGCGGGCCTTCATAGCGCTCGTTCGCGATCTCGACCTCGCCGTCGACCAGGTAGATCGCGCGCTCCTCATGATCGGGATCGAGCGGCACGCTGGTGCCCTGTTCGGCGGTCACCTCGGTGTAGAACCACGGCGATACCATCGTGACCGGCGAGGAGATGCCGAACGACTGGCCTGCGATGACTTCGCGCGGTAAAGCCCCGTTCGGTGACCATCGGCAAATCGCCGGCCGCATAATGCTGAAACGACGGCGCGATTTCCTCGGAGCCTTCCGGCAGCGCGATCCAGCTTTGCAGGCCCAGCATCTTCTGTCCGTCACGGCGTTGCACGTCGGGCGTGCGCTCGGAATGGGCGATGCCGCGGCCCGCGGTCATCAGGTTCATGGCGCCGGGCTGGATCTCCTGGATGTTGCCCTCGCTGTCGCGGTGCATGATGCTGCCGTCGAACAGATAGGTGACGGTGGCGAGCCCAATATGCGGATGCGGGCGAACGTCCATGCCCTTGCCGGCCAGGAACTGCATCGGCCCGAAATGATCGAAGAAGATGAAGGGCCCGACCATCTGCCGTTTGCCATGCGGCAGCGCGCGCCGCACTGCGAATCCGTCGCCGAGGTCGCGGGTGCGCGGCACGATGACGAGATCGAGCGCGTCGCACGACTTGGCATCGCCGAGCACGGGATCGTTGGAAGGTTGCCAGCTCATGGGGGACTCCTATGAAGTTTGTCAGATTATAACAGCAATTGCCGGATCGCGTCCAAATGCCTCAACATGTCGTCCCTGCCTGGTGCGCAATTGCTCACAAGGCAGGGACGACGCAGGATAATGAACCAATGATCCCTCCATTGAGGCCTGGCGCCAAACTGTTGCAAGTCGACGGTCCGATTATCGAGACCGAACGCTTGCTGCTGCGGCAATGGCGCGGTGACGACGTCGCGCCCAACACGGCGATGCTGGCCGATCCCGGCACCGCGCGCTACATTACCGCCGATGGCAAGCCCGTGACGAGCGAGCTCAACGGATGGCGCAATGCCGCCATCATGGCCGGGCACTGGGTGCTGCATGGCGTGGGCATGTTCGTGGTCGAGGAAAAATCGAGCGGAAAATTCGTCGGGAGGGTCGGGCCGTGGTTTCCGCCGGGCTGGCCCGGCTTCGAGGTCGGCTGGGGCATCGCGGCGGAATTTCGCGGCAAGGGTTATGCGGTGGAAGCGGCGCGGGCGTCGATCGACTGGGCATTCGCGACCTTCGACATCGGCCAGATCATCCATTGCATCGATTGCGAGAATACGGCGTCACAAGCCGTTGCGCGGCGGCTCGGGGCGAGAAAGGATGGCGAGTTCGATTTGTTCGGCCATGTCGCCGACGTCTGGGTGACGCACCGGGACGGCTGGAGAGCCTGATCGGCCGAAATTGAACCGGCCGGCGATCTGCACTAAAACCATGATGCGCCGATAACGGCGCGGACCGGGTTCACTCGATGCTGCTTTCCACCCTCGATATCGCGTTGCGCGCCGGTACCGTGGCGCTGTTGCTGGTGCTGGCGGCGTCGCTGTTTCGCGGCTTTGGCACCGTGCTTGCCGGGCGATTGGCCGCGGCCTTTGCGTTGGGGTCGGCCGCGCACGCCGTGAGCTATTCGATCGGCATCACATCGCCGGTGTCTATCCTGCATGCGCCGTTGATCGCGCTGTCGACCGGCAACGTCGTGGTGTTCTGGCTGTTCACCCGGGCGCTGTTCGACGATGGCTTCAAATTGCGCGCGTGGCATGTGCTGGTGTGGGCGGCGGTGGCCATGTTCAGCTTCGTCAATTGCATGTGGATCGCCCCGGCCCCGGGTGGGAGCCTGCGGATATCGATCATTGCGATCAACCTGCTGGCGCTCGGCTTTATTGCGCTGGCGGTGGCGCAGACCATCGCCTCGTGGTCGTCGGATCTGGTCGAGCGCCGCCGTCGCATCCGGGTATTCATCGTCAGCTCGGCGGCGCTGTATGGCGGCATCAATGCCGTCTTGCAGATAGTGTTGTCCGGCGGCGAAGCGGCCGGCATCGCCACCACGGTGAATACAGCGGTTCTCGCCGCCATCGTGGCTGCGATTTCCTATTTGATGATGCGCGTCGACGGCGCCGATCTGTTTCCGGCCGCGCCCGAGATTGCCGCACGGCCCGATATTCCCGGCCAATCGGCCGCATTTGAGGATTCAAACGACCAGAAACTGGTCGACGCTCTGATGCGGCTGATGGCCGACGAGCGCATTTATCGCCACGACAACATCACCATCGGCACGCTGGCGCGCTCAAGATACCCGAATACAGATTGCGGCGGCTGATCAACCAGCGGCTCGGCTACCGCAATTTCAACGTCTTCCTCAACAATCACCGGATCGAGGAAGCCAAGGCGGCGCTGGCCGATCCGACCCAGGCCGAAGTTCCCGTCATCACCATCGCGATGGATGCCGGCTTCCAGTCGCTCGGTCCCTTCAACCGGGCGTTCAAGGCGACCACGGGGGTCACGCCGACCGAATACCGCCGGCTCAACGCGACCGCGGCCTGATGCGTAATTATATGTAATCGCAGCATAATTTCAGAATTCGGCGAAGCCGTTCCAGCTTCGGCCAAGGCGATTTCCAAATCCGGCGAGCGGCGCGGGACGGAATCGGGTTCATCGCCGTCATGCGCTTGATGCGCCCATGCCGGAGGACGCCGTGACCCGACGAAAACTGATTGTCATCCTTGTAGCGACGACTGCACTCAGCGCCCTGGCGCTCTCAGCCGCGCGGGCCCGCGACTTGCCGAAAGTTGCGACCGGCTTTCTCGCCAACATCCTCTGTTCGGAAACCTTCGTCTCGGGATTGCAGCCCGACCGGATCTTTTCCGAGACGACCGCGGCGATGCCGGGTGTGAACCTGATTACCTGGGCCATGAATTATAGCGTCGATCGGGCGCGCAAGGACGTCACCGTGACGTTGTTTGGCCTCGGCCGGGCCCACGCCGTCTATCGCGAGGGCGCCGGTTGCTATCTCGATCACGGCGCCGCTGTCGCCACCATTGTGCCGCCGCAGGATAGCAAGCCGCAGCCAGCGCTGTTGCCCGAGATCGCCGGATCGTCGGTCGTCGCCCCGCAAAGTCCGGCGCTTGCCACCGCGCTCGACCGTGCCTTCGCCGAGCCCGACCAGCCGCCATTCCGGCGCACCAGAGCGGTGGTGGTGATGAAGGACGGCCACATCATTGCCGAGCGTTACGCCGATGGCATTGGCATCGATACGCCGCTGCTCGGTTTCTCCGCGACCAAATCGGTGATCTCGGCATTGACCGGCATTCTCGTGCGCCAGGGTGCGCTGACGCTCGATCAACCCGCGCCGGTCGCGGCGTGGCAGAATCCTGATGATCCCAGGCACGCGATCACGGTCGATCAGTTGCTGCGGCAAACGGCAGGGCTTGCGATCGGCAGTTCGCTGCAGGCGTCGCTCGCGTCCGCGCTCGAGCCGGTCAATCAGATGAAGTTCATGGAATCTGATATGGCCAGCTATGCCGAAAGCTTTGACCTCGAGACACCGCCCGGCAACGCCTGGAATTATAATGATGGCAATTTCATCGTCCTCTCGCATCTGATCCGTAATGCGGCCGGCGGTCATGCGACCGACGTGCTGCGCTTTGCGCGGCAGGAATTGTTCGCACCGCTCGGCATGCACAACGTAACGCTGGAGTTCGACGCGTCGGGCAATCCGGAAGGATCGAGCCAGATGCTGGCGACCGCGCGCGACTGGGCGCGGTTCGGCATGCTCTACCTCAATGACGGTGTCGTCGGCGGAAAACGAATCTTGCCCGAGGGATGGGTAAAATATTCGGCTTCGGCGACGCCGAACGCCTGGGTCGGATATGGCGCGGGCTTCTGGACCAACGTCGGTGACAGCTTTGGCGCCAATTACCGGATCGAACACGGCATGCCGCGCGATGCGTTTTTCGCCAAAGGGACCATCGGGCAATATGTCGTCATCGTTCCCTCGGAACGGCTGGTCGTCGTGCGGCTCGGCCGGTCGCCCAATTGGCCGCCGGAGGTCGATGGCGTGTTCGATCTCGTCCGCGATGTCGTTGCGGCAGCGGGCAGCAAGGCCAAGCTGGCGGGTAGCGATGCGACGTCCGTCCTGGCGTCGCGTCCTCCGAGCGAATGAGATTTGCCGCAGCCGAACACGCGACAATGTGAGTTGAACTATTTGGCCGCCGACGGTTGGATGCCGCGCCGCCATCGATCGATGCGCGGCACCATCCCTGCATATTCTTCTGCCGGAGGAAATGATGCCGAAAGCCTATTGGATCGTGCACGTCTCGGTCCACGATCCCGAGCACTATCCCGAATATCTGGCGGTCGCGATCCCGGTGTTCGAGAAATTCGGAGCCAATTTCATCGTGCGCGGTGGCGCCTATGAGGTGATGGAAGGAACCGAGCGCGAGCGCAATTTCGTCATTGAGTTCAAGGACAAGGCCACGGCGACGGCCTGCTATCAGAGCCCGGAGTATCAGAGGGCCATCGCGATCCGCAACAAATACTCCGATGCTGATCTGATCATCATCGACGGCCCGGCGTGATGCAGGGCCGCTAAGCCCTGGCTTATTGCCGGCCCAGCTGCGTGGCTGTTTCGACGCGATCGAACCGTTCGAGCGACAGGATTGCGTCGGCCAACTGATCGGCGCGGCCGTTGAGCACAGGGCGCGCCAGCGTCAAAAACTTCTGCTGCATCGCCTGCGCGTCCGGGAATGAATTCGGCTCGCCGGAGGGATCGGCATAGAGCCGCTCATGCACGGCGTCGTCGGTGGTGATAGAGACGCGCGCGCCAAAGGGATGGGTGCGGCCGATCTCGAGGCGATCGTCCTGCACCACGTCGAACTTGTCGGCCAGCGCATTGACGGCGGCATCGCCGAGCCGGCCGTAGTCGTCCCAGCCGAAGCGGCCCTGGTCGAGCGCCAGCGCACCGGTGAAGAACATCGAGAATTGCCCGCCGACGATCGAGGTCGGATGCCGCTTGGTGGCGGCATCGCCGGTCAGCGTGATGCCGTTACGATGCAGGCCGATCTCGACGCGCTTGATCTGGTCAGGCGTCAGATTGTGTTCGCGGCGCATCGCGATCAGCGCGTCCAGGGCTGCATGGGTGTAGCGGCAACTCGGATAGGGCTTTACGCCGATCTTCAGGGTTTCGTAGGTCTTGCCGAGCCCGGCAATCGCCTTGTCCGGATGCGCATCGTCGCTGTAGCCGACCAATAGCCCGTGCTTGCCTTCGACCGATTCGGTCGAGCCGACGAAATCGTTACGCGCCAAAGTGGCCGCGATCACACCATTCATCGCGGCGGCGCCGACCTGGTAGCGCTTGTTCCAGGCGCCGTTGACCAAAAATTGCAGCGAACCCGCGGCCTGGCTGCCGGAGACGCCGAAAGCTGCGACGATCTGGTCTTTCGACAGGCCAAACAATTTCCCGGCGGCCGCCGCCGCGCCATAAGTGCCCGCGGTCGCGGTCGGGTGAAAGCCGCGCGCGTAATGCGAGGTGGGGTCGAGCGCGTTGCCGAGCCGGCAGCACACTTCATAGCCGGCCACGATCGCGGTCAGTACGTCGCGGCCGGATGCGCCGACCATTTCGCCGACCGCAAACGCCGCCGGCACTACGGGCGCGCTCGGATGCAGCGAGGAATCCGCATGCGTATCGTCGAAATCAAGCGAATGGCCGAGCGCGCCGTTGAGCAGTGCGGCCACCGCCGGCGTCCAGGTCTTGGCATCGCCGAACACGGTGGAGTAGCCCTTGCCGTCCAACGCCAGAGATTCCAGCATTTTGAGCAACGAGGGCGTGGATTCTGCGTCGCGCCGTGCCCGGATCGCGCTGCCGAGGAAGTCGAGCGTCAGCACCTTGGCGCGCTCCAGCACCTGCGGCGGGATATCCTCGAATTTCAGGTCGGCGACATAGGCGGCGAGCGTTGCGGTTTCGTTGGCCATCGTGTTTCCTCGTTTTGCCGCGCAGGGTAGGCGGGCTGATTTCGCGTTTCAAGCCGCCTCGGGGGTGCGGGCATCAGCTATGCTCAAAGCCGTCTATTACGGGTACTGTTTGCCTACTCTGGAACACGACGCATGATGGCCTTCTCAAAACGCCTATTCGGCCGGTTCTGGGCGCGGAAGACGCAATTGGCGCTCGCGGTCAGAATCGCAGCGGCGGCCGTCGCCGCCTACGCGATTGCGGTCGCGTTGCATCTGTTGCTACCGCTATGGGCGGTGCTGACGTCCCTGATCGTGACCCAGATGAGCGTCGGCCGGTCGCTGAAGGCGACCCGTGACTATATGCTGGGCACGATCGGCGGCGCCATCTATGGCGGGGCCATCGCGGTGCTGATCCCGCATTCCGGCGAGGGCAGTCTGCTGGCGTTGCTGGTGCTGGCGGTGACGCCATTGGCCTTCATCGCCTCGCTCAACCCTAGCCTTAACTCCGCCACCGTTACCGCGGTGATCGTGCTGCTGCTGCCGACCATGCATCACGGCAATCCACTGGATTCAGCGATCGATCGCGTTATGGAGGTCAGTGTCGGCGCGGTCACGGGATTGATTGTGTCGTTCCTGGTGCTGCCGTCGCGGGCCGTCAACCAGATCCGCGTCAACGCGGCGCGCCTGCTCGATCTGCTGGCCGCCGCATTCGCCGAATTGCTGGCCGGCCTGACGCGCGGTCTCGACAACGACGCCCTGCACCGCATCCAGGACGGCATCGGCGTGGCGGTGACCGGCCTGAACGCGACCGGCGCTGAAGCCGAGCGCGAGCGCTCAGTGCATCTGTCGTCGGGCCCGGACACCGGCCCGTTGCTGCGGACCATCCAGCGGCTGCGCCACGACGTCGTGATGGTCGGGCGCGCCAGCGTGGTGCCGCTGCCGGCGAACGTGCAGGCCCGGCTGGCACGGCCGCTGTCCGACGTCAGCCGTGCGATCGTCAGCTATATGCAGTCGGTCGCCGTGTCGTTGCGGAGCGGCGCGGGCTCCGCGGACATCCAGCCGGTCGATGCGGCCCTGCATGCCTATGCGGCCGAAGTCGCCGCGGTGCGCAGCGATGGCTTGATCCGCGGCTTGCCGGTGGATGCGGCCGAGCGATTTTTCGCGCTCGGCTTTTCGCTGGAGCAGATGCGGCAGAATCTGAACGATCTCAGCCGCTGCCATGCCGACTGGTGCGAAACGGCGGCGACGACCAAGCCAGCCGATACCAAGGCCTGATCCGGATCCACGCCGAGAAAGTTGCTAACCGCAGCGTCGTGGCCGGGAAATTCCGTCTCAGGCGGCAACCTGTCGCAGCAGGGTAGGCGCGATCAGGCGGTGAAACGGCAGGATGATTGCCAGATAGGTCCGGCCGAGCCAGTTATGCGTCAGTACCAGCGTGGTCAAGGTGACCTTCTGGGTGGTGGCGCCGGAGGCCGCCACATCGACGACGACACGAAAATCCAGGTGCTTGTCGTTGAATCCGGCGACCAGCCGCTCCGGCGTCGCACTCAAAACCGGAAATATCCCGATCATTTCGCGGGGCGCGGTCTTGCTGGCGCCGGATGTCTTCAGGCCAAACGGCGCGACCAGAAGATTGCGCAGGGTCAGCAGGGCTTCGGCCCATCGCGGCTGACGCGCGAGCATGCGCTCCGCGGCGTGGCGCGCATCCAGCGCGTGACCGTCTGTTTCAAGGCGGAAGGCATCGACGAACCGCGCGCCCGGCAGCAGCGTGTCGGTGTCGGTTTCGGGTGTGATCTCACAGACCTTCATGACGGTGCCAGCCTGCTCGCCAGCCGGCGGAAACGCAAGATCAGAAGAACGGCATATACCGCCGTTCCGCACGACAGCCCGATCCAGACGCCGACCGCGCCCAATGGCGTCCGGAATCCGAGCACGCAGGCGCAGGTGAATCCGACCAGCCAGTAGCTGATGATGGCGAACAACAGCGGTATCCGCGTGTCGTTCATGCCGCGCAGCGATCCGGCGACGACGGTCTGGATGCCGTCGGCGATAAAGAATGTCGATCCGACCAGCAACAGGGTTGCGGCGAGTTCGGCCGTGGCATCCGTGGCTTCGCCAAGGAAAATCTCTGCAATCGCAAAGCGTCCGAGGATCACGGCGAGCGTCATCGCGGCCATGAAGACGATGCCGAGGCCGGTCGCGACAAATCCGGCGCGCTTGACCGCCGGCGCATCGCCGCGTCCGACGGCGTGCCCGACCCGCACGGTCGCCGCCATCGCGATCCCGAACGGCACCATGTACAGGATCGCCGCGATCTGCAGCGCGATCTGATGCGCGGCCAGCGCCGCGGTGCTGATCAAGCCCATCAAGAGGCCCGCAGCGCCGAACAGGCCATATTCCAGCAGGAACGAGATCGAGATCGGCGCTCCGACGCCGACGAGTTGCCGCATCAGATGCCAGTCGATGCGCCAGATCCGTCCAAGCACGTGATACTTCCGGAACGGGCGGCGGCGGGCGGTGAACCACAGCCCTGCGAGGAACGTTCCGAGATTGACGATCGAGGTCGCAAGGCCCGCGCCGAACAGCCCGAGCTGCGGCATGCCCCATGCGCCGTAGAGCAGCAAATAGACCAGCAGCGCATTGGCCGGGATCGCCGCCAGCGTGATCCACAGGATCGGCTCCGGCCGGTTGACCGCGCTCATGAAGCCGCGGATCGCAATGAACCACAGTGCCGGCAGGACGCCCCAGGCGAGACCGAACAGATATTGCTGCGCCAGATGCGCGGTCGTCGGGGCCTGACCGAGTGCCAGCAGGATCTGCTCGCCGCGAAATGGCAGCGCCATCAGCGGCAGCGCGATCAACAGCGCGGCCCACAGGCCGACCCGCAGCGAACGCCGCACCATGCGCGGATCGCGCGCGCCGAACGCCTGGGCGGCCAGCGGCGACACCGCCGACACCAGTCCCATGCCAAAGGTGAAGCTGACGAAGAACACGGTATGCGCCAGCGAGGCCGCGGCGAGCGCCTCGCTGCCGAGGCGTCCGATGAACGCGATATCGGTCGTCATCATCGCGATCTGCCCGAGCTGCGTCAGCGCAAGCGGCACCGCGAGCTTGAGCGTCTCGCCAAGCTCGAGGCTGAGATGATGGCCGGATGCAGCCGCGCGCGGCGCGATCGGGACCGATTCGATTTTATCGAGAGACGTCATGGAACCAGACTAGCACCGCCACGCGGCCGAAAAAGTGGCCGCAGCGCTGCGACCGGTCACGCCCGCGCCGGCACCCGGGTGATCTTGGCGCCGAGCGCATTGAGCCGTTCCTCGATGCGCTCATAGCCGCGCTCGATCTGGTCGGCATTGTTGATGGTCGAGGTGCCTTCCGCGGCCGACCGCCGCCAGCAGCATGGCCATGCCGGCGCGGATGTCGGGGGACGTCATCGGCGCGCCGCGCAGCCGGCTCGGGCCGGCCACGATCGCCCGGTGCGGGTCGCACAGCACGATGCGCGCGCCCATCGAGATCAGCTTGTCGACGAAGAACATCCGCGACTCGAACATTTTTTCGAACATCAGGATGACGCCGTCGCATTGGGTCGCGGTGACGATCGCGATCGACATCAGGTCGGCCGGGAAAGCCGGCCAGGGCTGGTCCTCGAGTTTTGGCACATGGCCGCCGAAATCGTCGTGGATCTTCATGGTCTGGCCGGACGGCACCACGAGGTCGTCGCCTTCGACGCCGCAGACGATGCCGAGCCGCTCAAAGCCCATCCGGATCGAGCGCAGATGCTCGACGCCGGCGCGCGCGATCCGAAGCGGCGACCGCGTCACGGCGGCGAGGCCGATCAGCGAGCCGACCTCGATATGGTCGGGCTGGATCGCATAAGTGGTGCCGCCAAGCGTCGCCGGTCCATGGATCACGATGGTGTTGGTGCCGATGCCTTCGATTTTGGCGCCGAGCGCAACCAGGAAATGCGCGAGGTCCTGCACATGCGGCTCGGACGCGGCATTGCGCAGATACGTGGTGCCGTGGGCGCCAACGGCGGCGACCAGCGCGTTTTCGGTCGCGGTCACGCTGGGCTCGTCGAGGAAAACGTCGGCGCCCTTCAGCCGCGAGGCGCGGAATTCGAGCCGGTGGGTCGCAGTGACGGTCGCGCCGAGCTGCTCGAACGCCAAAAAATGCGTGTCGAGCCGCCGACGGCCGATGACGTCGCCGCCGGGCGGCGGCAGCGCCACCTCGCCACAACGGGCCAATAGCGGCCCGGCCAGCAGGATCGAGGCGCGGATCCGCGCGCACAGTTCCGGATCGAGATCGGCGGCGCGGATGCTCTTGGCGTGGATCACCAGCGTATTGCGCTGCTGCCATTCGGCGGATGCGCCGACCGAGCGGACCAGTTCGACCAGGGTTTCGGTATCGCGGATGCGCGGAACGTTTTCCAGCGTGACCGGATGTTCGGTGAGCAAGCGCGGCCGCGATGATCGGCAGCGCGGAATTCTTGTTGCCGGACGGCTCGATCGTGCCCGCGAGCCGGTGGCCGCCTTCAACGATGTATTGAATGGGCGGCACGGGCGGGTCCTGGCCTCAGACGTCGACGTTGGCGCTGAGCGAATGCTCCTGGATGAAATCGCGGCGCGGCTCGACCACGTCGCCCATCAGCTTGGTGAAGATGTCGTCGGCCTCGTCGACCTCCTTGACCTTGACCTGCAGCAGCGAGCGCTCGTTGACGTCCAACGTGGTTTCCCAGAGTTGGCCCGGGTTCATCTCGCCGAGGCCTTTGTAGCGCTGCATCGTCACGCCCTTGCGGCCGGCGTTGGTGACCGCGTCGAACAGGTCGACGGGACCGTGAATGGTGTCCTCGGAATCCTTCCGACGAAGCTTGCCCCACTTCTCATAGAGCTTCTGCAGCTTCGGCGTATATTCGTCGAGTTTGCGCGCGTCGGCCGAGCCCAGGAACGCATCGTCGATGACGGCGACTTCCTTCACGCCGCGCACGGTCCGCTCGAATTGGAAGCCCTGTCCCTCCGTGAAATGTCCCTGCCAGCCGCGCTCAACCTCTTCCGTGAGATCATCGAGCCGGGTGGCTATGTAGGCTGCCGCAGCATTGGCTTGTTCCGGATCGCGATAAATTTCCGACCGCAGCACGCCGGCAATCGTGGCCTGCTCGATCACCTTCCGATTATAACGGCTGTGCAAGTTGCGCAGCAGGGCTGCGGATGACGCGGGCATCCTCGACCAGCGCCCGCAGGTCGCTGCCCGCCCGATCTTCGCCGGTTCCCGATTTATATACACAGTCATCGAGCCCGGTTTCGATCAGATAATCTTCCAGTGCGCGCTCGTCCTTCAGGTACTGCTCAGACTTGCCGCGCGAGACCTTGTAGAGCGGCGGCTGCGCAATGTAGAGGAAACCGCCGTCGATGACCTGGCGCATCTGCCGGTAGAAGAACGTCAGCAGCAGCGTGCGGATGTGGGCGCCATCGACGTCGGCGTCCGTCATGACGATGATCTTGTGGTAGCGCAGCTTGTCGATCGAAAAATCATCGCTGATGCCGGTGCCAAGCGCGGTGATCAGTGTGCCGATCTGTTCGGAAGACAGCATCTTGTCGGGGCGCACGCGCTCGACATTGAGGATCTTGCCGCGCAGCGGCAGCACCGCCTGGAATTCGCGGTTGCGGCCCATCTTGGCGCTGCCGCCGGCCGAGTCACCCTCGACGATGAACAGTTCCGACTTGGCGGGGTCCTTTTCCTGGCAGTCGGCGAGCTTGCCGGGCAGCGAGGAAACGCTCAGCGGATTCTTGCGCGTCAGTTCGCGCGCCTTGCGCGCGGCTTCACGCGCGGCCGCGGCCTGGATCACCTTGCCGACGATGGCCTTGGCCTCGCTCGGGTGTTCCTCGAACCACGCCGCCAAGGCTTCGTTCAGTACGTTCTCGACCACGGGGCGCACTTCCGAGGACACCAGCTTGTCCTTGGTCTGCGACGAAAACTTGGGATCGGGCACTTTCACCGACAGCACGGCCGTCAGACCCTCGCGGCAGTCGTCGCCGGTCAGCGCGATCTTCTCTTTTTTCGCGTTGGCCTCGGCATAGCCGTTGACCTGGCGGGTCAGCGCGCCGCGAAAGCCGGCGAGATGGGTGCCGCCGTCACGCTGTGGAATGTTGTTGGTGAAGCACAGCACGTTCTCGTGGTAGCTGTCGTTCCACCACAGAGCGGCCTCGACGCCGATGCCGTTCATCTCGGAGCGGACCATGATCGGGGCGGGCACCATCGCCTTCTTGTTGCGGTCGAGATATTTGACGAATTCCTCGACGCCGCCGTCGTAGCGCATCGCCTCGCGCTTCTCGACCGCGTGGCGCATGTCCGAGAGCACGATATTGACGCCGGAGTTCAGGAACGCGAGCTCGCGCAGGCGGTGCTCCAGCGTCGCGAAATCATATTCGACATTGGTGAAGGTTTCGGTGGAGGCGAGGAACGTCACCTCGGTGCCGCGCTTGCCATTGGCCTCGCCGACCGTCTTGAGCGGCGCGACCGCGTCGCCATGGGCGAATTCGATCAGATGTTCCTTGCCGTCGCGCCAGACCCGCAATTGCAGCTTGCTCGACAGCGCGTTGACGACGGAGACGCCGACGCCGTGCAGGCCGCCGGAAACCTTGTAGGAGTTCTGGTCGAACTTTCCGCCGGCGTGCAGCTGGGTCATGATGACCTCGGCCGCCGAAATGCCTTCGCCCTTGTGGATGTCGACCGGAATGCCGCGGCCGTCGTCCCGCACGGTCACCGAGCCGTCGGCGTTGAGCACGACCTCGACTGCGGTGGCATGGCCGGCGAGGGCTTCGTCGATGGCGTTATCGACGACCTCGTAGACCATGTGGTGCAGGCCGGAACCGTCATCGGTATCGCCGATATACATGCCGGGCCGCTTGCGCACGGCGTCGAGGCCCTTCAAAACCCGGATCGATTCCGCGCCATATTCGACGGGAATGGGATGCTCAGTGTCGGCAGGTGTCTGCCGGGCAGGTTCTGTCATGTGAAGCCTTCGAGGATGTCCCGAATCAGCTGCGCAAAATGAGGCGCTGATTGATCTATTTGTGCCATGAAAGAGGCATTGCGCCTAGCGCAAAGTATCTATCCACAAGCTATTGAATAAATGGTATTTTTTGGCCCTCTTTCAAGGTGTCCGAGGGCCGATTCCGGGCGCTTCGAAAAGCCCGATTCGAAGCCCGATTTCAGGTCAGCCTGGGCCGGCTTTTTGGGGCCGCTGCTGGAGAAAATGGCAGACCGTCGCGAACCTGCTAGAGATGGCTGCAGCGCAGGTTGGCATTCCGATCTGCCCGATGTTTCCGGATCAGTTGCAATTGTCTTCGCCCTCACCGCAATATCGGCCGGATGTCGACGGCCTCCGGGCCATCGCCGTGTTGCTGGTGATGAATTATCACGCGTTCCCGGAAGCGATCCCGGGCGGCTTCATCGGCGTCGACATTTTCTTCGTGATCTCGGGTTTTCTGATCACCGGCATCATCGGGCGCGAACTCGACCTTAAGCGTTTCAGCCTGGCCGGCTTCTATGCCAGGCGGATCAGACGGATTTTTCCGGCATTGATCATCGTGCTCTGCGCGGCGCTGGTGCTGGGCTGGTTTTGGATGCTGCCGGCCGCCTATGCGCAGCTCGGCAGCGATGCCTTCGCCAGCGCGGCGTTTTCCGCCAACATCGCGCTGCTGCTGCAGTCCGGCTATTTCGACATCGCATCGGCCAAAAAGCCGCTGTTGCATCTGTGGTCGCTGGGCATCGAGGAGCAATTCTATCTGTTCTGGCCGCTGCTGTTGATACTGGCGGGTCGCCTGCGCCTGAGCATCGTGGCGGTCGCGTCGGTCCTCGGCGCCGGGTCGTTTTTGCTCAATGTGGCGCTGATTGGCTCCGATCCGGCCGCGACCTTCTATCTGCCTTTCACACGGGCCTTTGAGCTGCTCGCCGGCGCGGTCCTGGCGCGCGGCTGGAACGGGATCAGCCAGACCAACGCCGCGGGCAACCTGCGCGCCTTGATCGGCGTCGGGCTGATCGCGGTTGCGGCCGCCGTGCTCGACCCCCATCGCGCGTTTCCGGGCTGGTGGGCGATCCTGCCAGTCGCCGGTGCCGCGCTGCTGCTGTCCGCGCCGGGCGCCTGGTTTTGCCGGGTCGTGCTCGCCAGCCCGCCGCTGGTCGCGATCGGGCTGGTCAGCTATCCGGCCTATCTCTGGCATTGGCCGCTGCTGGTGTTTTTCACCATCATCAAGTTCAACCCGCTGACGCTGCTGGAGCGCGAGCTGATCTTGCTCGCGAGCGGGCTGTTGGCCTGGGTGACTTATCGATACGTCGAAAAGCCGTTTCGATTTGGCGCTCCGAGCCCGCGCCGGATTTTTGCTTTGTGCGCCGGCATGGTGCTGGTCGCCGTCGCCGGTTCCGCCATCGTTTCGGGACGCGGTTTCGATTTCCGGCTGCCGGCGGAAATGCGCGCGATGGCCAACGTGCCGACCCAAAATGCGAAATGGCGGATTCACAGCTGCCTGCTTGATCTCAGCCGCGAGATGTCGTTTGCCGATGACTGCGTCGATCGGACCCGGCGGCCGCTGGTCCTAGTTTGGGGAGATTCGACCGCGGGCGCGCTGATGCCCGGGCTGCTCAAGGCGCAGCAGACGCGGAATTTCGGCATCGGGCAGCTCACCTCCAGTTCCTGCATTCCCGCATTGAACGCCGACATCTCGTCCACGCCCAACTGCCGCGCCATCAACGACAAGGTGCTGTCGCTGGTCCGCGACATCAGGCCCGATATCGTGCTGCTGCACGGAACCTGGGAGAAATACCTCGATCATGTGGCCGAGACGGTCGTCGCCCTGAAGCAGCAGACCGGCGCGCGCGTCGTGGTGCTCGGTGGTGTGCCGGCTTGGCGACGCGGGCTTCCGTCCGAGGTGCTACACTACTTCATGCTGCATCGCCGGCTGATCCCGGCGCGATCGAACGTCGCCGCGCAATCCAACGGCTATGACGCGGTGATGCGCGCGAAACTGGTTCCGCTCGGCGCCGAATTTATCTCCGCGTCGGACGCGCTGTGCAATGAGGAGGGTTGTGTGACCCGCATCGGCGATAGCGCCGGAGATATCTCAACCAGCGATCAGGTCCACCTTACCGAAAAGGGCTCGGAGTTTTTGGTCAACGCCATTATCGACCGCTTGCTCGATGGACAGGCGCCCGCGAGCAAGCCGCGATGAATTGCTGCATTAATACATCTGCAGCGGCAGTACCTCGCCATTGGGCGCGATCATCAGGCCCCAGGTGTCATCGGCTGCGATCTCGATCTCGTTGTTCCGGGCCGGGCCGCCGGCGACCTTGAGCGAGTACTGGTATTTGCCGGGCGGCAATTCGAGTATCGGCCCCTTGGGCGATTGCGGTCCGCCGGCGCCGGCCGCGATCTTGATCGTCTGCTCGTTGATGGTGACGGCAGCTTCGCCGCCGCCCATATTGCCGAACAACAGTTTGGCCTGACCGGGCTTCGGCATCACGTCAGCCTTGGCCGCCGCCGCCGGATTCTTCTGCGCGAGGTTGACCGTTGTCTCGCCGTTCTGGCGGCCGAGCTTCAGCACCGCCGGGCCTTCGGGCGAGGTAAACGCCAGTTGCGCATGGTCCGCCTTCACCACGGCGCGCTCGGCCGTTTCCTTCCATCCGCGCTTTGCGAGTTCGCTGCGATAAAAGGCGAGCACGGAATTGAGCTCGGCAGGCACGCTCGCTTCGAGTTCGCGGCGGAACGGGGTCTGGCCGCCGGGCAGGTGGGAAGCGCCCATCGAGCTCACGGTATGCCGCTTCGGCACCGGTAGCGCGGAATCGGGCTCGGCTTCGAGTGCTTCCACGGCGGACTTGGCTGTCGATCCGTTGGATGGCCCGTTGGCAGAACCCGGTTTTGCGTTAGCCATCACGAGGCCCGATCCATCGGCGCTCACATTCACCTTGGGCCCCATCTGCATGGCCGTGAACGACAGCGCCTTGCCGCCCTTGGCGAACTCCATCACCACCATATTCGATTTGTTGATCACCGAAGGCTCCTCCTTCCAGCCTTGTGGTTTCAGCAGGCCGCGATAGAACGCTGCGATCGCCTTCACGCTCGACGAGGAATCGAATTCGAGCTTGCCATCGGCGCCATCGAACTTCAGGTTCTCGGCGTTTTCCGGCACCGGAACCGGCGTCGGTGAATTGGCCAGTGCTTGCAGCGGCGCATCGGAAAGGTTGGCCGCCTGTGCTTTCCGCCGAACCTCGTCGGCCGCGATCATCTGCTTTGCGGTTGCTTCGGCGTCCTTGAAGAAATTGTCGTCGGCATCCTTCTTCGCCTTGGCGCGTGCAGCCAGGGCGGACTCCTTTACCTGCGTGACGAGAGTAACGAGGGTCAGGTCGTATTTGCGGCTGAGTTTCAGTGTTGCGGTCTGGTCGGCGGAAGAAAAGTTCAGCGCGACATTATCTGACGTGACGACGGCGCCGGCCGCCTCTTCCGTCCAGCCACGCGCGCTAAGTTCGCGACGATAGAACGCGAGCACCGGAGCCAGTTCCGCCATTGCGGCGACGTCGCTTCTGCGGCGAACCGAGTTGGCGTCGCCGGAGCCTTGCGAGCCCTTGACCGGCTTAGGCCGCGGCAGACCGGCCATCTCGGAATCGGCTTCCAGCGTTTGCGGCAGCGCAAATGACGCGATCTGGATATCGACGCCGGTCGCGCCATCGGGCCGTCGCTGCAGCGTCAGCATGATCGGTTTCTGCCGGTAGAAACTCTCACTGTCTTCATGGGTGTAATAGGCGCGCACGCCATTCTCGATCGTTTCGCTCAGGGTCGCGTTGGGCCAGTGCCCCGCAGCGTCGGCGGCGGTGAGCGGCTGCCAGCCGATGGCGGCAAGCTCCTTGCGGAAGAAGTCCAGGGTGGCGTCGAGCGCGGCTGGCGCGATGCAGCCGAGATAGGGCCGGTTTTCGTCGAACACGATATCGGTGGCTGCGGGCGGAAACGGCACATTCGCCGTGATCCGTTCGGAGGAGTAGTACACCACCGACTGATCCGGTCGGCCGAGGCCCTGCGTGAAGGAGACGTAAAGCCCTTGCTGCGCCTTCCTGAAGGTCAATGCGGCGCTCTTCTCGTCGAGCGGCCGCAGATAGGGCACCCAGCCATTGGCCGCGAGCAGTTTTTTGGTCGCGTCCGCCGTGATCGCGACCGCGGTCGGAACGCGATATTGCAGGCTATGCGGCTCGGTGCGGGCAACCTCTTCCATCGCGCCTTCGAGGCGCGGCAGCGAGCGGACATCGATCAGGCCGTCGTCGGCCTGGGCGGCGATTGGGACGCTGGCCGCCATCAGCAAGATCAGAGGCAGCAGATGTCGTCCGGCCGGGAAGATCCCGCGCGCGTTTCCCAGCATTTTCATCTCCGGTGTTTGAAGGCACGCAATGTCCGCCGCGCGGCCGTAATCGGGCCGCGACGTCTGGGGTGGCAGTCCCGAAAGCTAGTCGCCCCGTCAAAGCATTCGGTTCAAACCGGATCTAGCTGCGCCCTCAGGCGCGGCGCGAGACCTGGCCTGATTCCACGTCGAAAATCTCGCCGGACGGGCCGATATCGGTGAACGCGGCCGGGTCGGCGCCGGTCATCCAGACCTGCGCGCCGAGCTTTGCCAGTTCCTCGAACAGCGCCTTGCGCCTGACCGGATCGAGATGCGCCACCACCTCGTCGAGCAGCAACAGCGGCACGATGCCGGTCATCTCGGCGACCAGTGTGGCATGGGCCAGCACGAGACCGATCAGCAGCGCCTTTTGTTCGCCGGTGGAGGCGTCGCGGGCCGGCATGCCCTTTGGCGCGTACATCACCTGAAGGTCCGTGAGGTGCGGGCCGTCCAGCGTGCGTCCGGCTGCTGCGTCGCGCGCGCGGCTACCGCGCAAAATCTCGCGGTAGCGATCCTCCACCGCGGTGGCAGGCTCGCTGACCAGCGCATTTTCCATCCAGCCATCGAGCATGATCCGCGCCGCGGGAAAGGCCGAAGCTTGCCCGCGCTCGCGCAGCATGGCCGCGAGCTTGGTGACGGTCTGGCCGCGGGTGGCGGCGACCGCGACCGCCAGCTCGGCGGTCTCGCGCTCGATCGCGTCACACCAGTGGTCGTCGTAATTGCGCACCTCGAGCAGCCGGTTGCGCGAGCGCAACGAGCGCTCCAGCGCCGACACGCGGCTGGAATGCTCGCTGTCGATCGCCAGCACCAGCCGGTCGAAGAACCGCCGGCGTTCGGAGGCTGCGCCGAGGAACAGCCCATCCATCGCCGGCGTCAGCCAGACCATGCGCAAATGATCGCCGAAGGCGGTTGCCGAACTCACCGGCTCGCGATCGATGCGGCAGCGCCGGCTGGTCGACGCGGCCTCGTTGCCGGGCGCATCGATGCCGGTGCCGAGCGTGGCGAGACCCAGCGCGCCCTCAACCGCGGCGGAGACCGCCCAGGAGCCGTCGCCCTGATTGTCGGCGACGTCCTCCAGCGTGGCGCGCCGCAGGCCGCGGCCCGGCGACAGAAACGAGATCGCCTCCAGGCAATTGGTCTTGCCGGCGCCGTTCGGCCCCACCAGCACCACGACATCGCCGCGCGCCTGCAAGCTCGCCGCGCGATAATTGCGAAAATGCGTCAGCGTCAGCCGATGGATGCGGGAGGGGGTCATAACAGGGTAGGGCGATCTTTCTTCCCTCTCCCCTTGTGGGAGAGGGTGGCGCCTCACGAAGTGAGGCGACGGGTGAGGGGTTCTTACGGCTCGGCAAGCTTTGCGAGAATATCCTCCAAAACAGCAGAAGGTTGCTGCAATACGTCATTGTTCCAATAACGCGCTATTCGAAACCCTTCGGCCATCAAGATAGTCTCCCTGGCGAGATCACACTTCGATTCGACGTGCTGACCACCATCGATTTCGAGGATGAGACGCTTCTCGAAGCAGACGAAGTCCAGGATAAAGCTTTGGAATGGGACCTGCCGGCGAAACTTGAAAAGCGTTAGCCGCCGATCGCGGAGTAACCGCCACATCGCTGCTTCAGCGTCGGTCGGTCCCCGACGCATTTTCTTTGCGAAATTGCGGATGCGTTTGGCGATTGGCCGATGGTGTGGCGTTTGCGGCGCGAACCCCTCACCCGTCGCCTCACTTCGTGAGGCGCCACCCTCTCCCACAAGGGGAGAGGGGAAGTCGGGGCGTTGCTTGTCGTTCGTCACACCCGCATCGGCATCAGCACGTAGAGGGCGCCCTTGTTGTCCTTGTCCTGCACCAGCGTCGGCGAACCCGGATCAGCGAGCCGCAAGACCGCGACCTCGCCTTCGATCTGGGCGGCGATGTCGAGCAGATAGCGCGAGTTGAAGCCGATATCGAGCGCGTCGGAGGCGTATTCGACCTCGAGTTCTTCGGTGGCGCTGCCGGAATCCGGGTTGGTGACCGACAGCACCAGCTTGCCGGGGGACAGCGCAAGCTTCACGGCGCGGCCGCGCTCGCTCGAAATGGTCGAGACGCGGTCGACGGCGGCCTCAAAGTCCTTCTTGTCGACGATCAGTTCCTTGTCATTGTTCTGCGGAATGACGCGGCCGTAATCCGGAAACGTGCCGTCGATCAGCTTTGAGGTCAGCACCACATTGCCGATGGTGAAGCGGATCTTGCCTTGGGACAGTTCGATCGTGACTTCGGCCTCATTGTCCTCGATCAGCCGCTGCACCTCGCCGACGGTCTTGCGCGGCACGATCACGCCGGGCATGCCGACAGCACCCTTGGGCAGCGGAAGATCGATTTGCGCCAGGCGATGCCCGTCGGTGGCGACCGCGCGCAGCGTCGCCGCCTTGGCGGTGCCAGCCGCGTGCAGGTAGATGCCGTTGAGATAATAGCGGGTCTCTTCGGTCGAGATCGCAAACTGCGTGCGATCGATTAGGCGCTTGACGTCGGCCGCGGCCAGCGTGAACGAATGCGTCATGTCGCCGGCGGCGAGATCGGGAAAATCGCTTTCCGGCAGGGTCTGCAGCGTAAAGCGCGAGCGGCCGGCGCGGATCGCCAGCACCGAACGGTCGCCGTCGCCTTCCAGCACGATCTGGGCGCCGTCGGGCAATTTGCGGACGATGTCGTAGAACATGTGGGCGGGAACGGTGGTCGAGCCGCCGGTTCCGGCTTCCGCCGCCAGCGTTTCCGTCACCTCAAGATCGAGGTCGGTCGCCTTCAGCGACAGTTTGGCGTTTTCGGCGCGGATCAGCACATTGCCCAGGATCGGGATGGTGTTGCGGCGCTCGACCACGCGGTGGACGTGGCCCAGCGATTTCAGGAGTTGCGCGCGCTCGACGGTGACCTTCATTGCAATACCCGCCTGATCCCTAAGATGGAAAAGCCGGGCGGCCCTGAAGGCGCGCCGCGGCAATTGAAACCCGAAAAGCCGGATCAAAGCTGGATTTGATCAAACTCCCCGGGGGGACCGCAAGGTGGCGCGGATGGGCCTCAAGCGCAAGGGATTGCGGCGCCGTTCCCCACGTTTTGCGAAGAAGAAAGCCTTCTCCCGCCCCGGCGAGGGGGCGGGAGAAGAAGAATTCATTCCTGCAATTGGCGCTTCAGCGATTCGACCTCTTCGGACAGCGCCGTATCCCTGGCGACGAGTGCCTCGATCTTGCGCACGGCGTGCAGCACCGTGGTGTGATCGCGCCCGCCGAACCGGCGGCCGATTTCGGGCAGCGAGCGCAGCGTCAGCGTCTTGGCCAGATACATCGCGACCTGGCGCGGGCGGACCACATTGGCAGTGCGGCGCGAGGACAGCAGGTCCGAGCGGCTCACATTATACTGCCGGGCGACCACCCGTTGAATGTCCTCGATCTTGATCCGCTTCGGTTCCTGCGGGCGGATCAGGTCGCGCACTTCGCGCTCGGCCATTTCCAGCGTCACCGGCTGGGCGTTGAGCTTGGAGTGCGCCAGCAGGCGGTTGATGGCGCCTTCGAGGTCACGGCCATTATGGGTGATGGTCCGCGCCAGATAATCCAGCACCGGTTCCGGCACGTCGAAGCTCGCATGATGGGCGCGGGCCGCGGCGACGCGCGATTTGAGAATTCCGAGCCGCAGCTCTTCGCCGAGCGAGCCCATCTCCACGACGAGACCGCCGGCCAGCCGCGAACGAACCCGGTCGTCGAGGCTTTCGAGATCGGACGGCGGACGGTCGGCTGCGATCACCACCTGGCGGCCGGCGTCGATCAGCGCATTCAGCGTGTGACAGAATTCGGCCTGGGTCGATTTGCCCTGCAGGAACTGCAGATCGTCGATCACCAGCACGTCGATGCCGCGCAGGGCCTCCTTGAACGCCAGGGCCGTCTGCGTTTTGAGCGCGGCGACGAAACCGTACATGAACTTTTCGGCGGTGAGATAAAGCACCTTGCGCTCGGCTCCCGAATTGCCGGCCCATGTCACCGCCTGCAACAGGTGGGTTTTGCCAAGGCCGACGCCGGCGTGAATGTAGAGCGGGTTGAACATCACGGCGTCGCCGCGACGGCCTTCGGCGACCTGACGCGCGGCGGCGTGCGCCAGCGTGTTGGAGCGGCCGATCACAAAGCTTGCGAATGTCAGCCGCGGATCGAGCGGCGAGCCACCCAGCGCATCATGGCTGGCGGACACCGGCGCGGTCGCAGTCGCGCGCAATTCGGGCGCGGGACGGCCATCGGTGCGCTCGGGACGGCGTTGATCGGCGGGAACAGGAGCTTCCTTGACCGGGGCGGCGCAACGCATCGCGGTGCGCACGGTGAGATCGACCCGATGCACTTCCGGCATCTCGGCCTGCCAGCAGGTCAGAACGCGATCGGCGTAATGCGCCTGGATCCAGCTCTTGAGAAACCGGGTCGGAACCGAGAGGTGGACACTTTCGTCCTGCACGCTCTCCAGGTCCATGCGGGCAAACCAGCTCGTGTAGACGTCTTCGCCGACGCTCGTGCGCAACCGGCCTTTTACCCGCGACCAGCGATCCTGTTCGATATTTGTCATTGCCTGAGAACTTTTCTGAAAGAGTAGCGGTGTTGTGAAATCGCCGTGCAGGTTTCCTGCCGCGGCGCGACCTCAAGCGACGCTTCCTGTTCCGGACATAGATCAACCGCTCGGCGAAACCGCCGTCGGACAGATCATCGGCTGGAGAAGAAGCGCCCGCGAGGTCAGCGCGTACTCGACGGTCTTTCCGGAGTTCGCGCAAAGGGCTGGGTAGAGCTGCAATCCAAGGTGTCGGATACGGTTCCGTTTGAAATCTGCATGTCGAATGCCGCGATGAGTCCGTAAAGCATACTACCTCCCCCTCCCGCCGCGATTACGCGCGGCGAGTTGTCAACCCGAAGTGTTTTTCAAAGCCAGTCTGCCGCTACCGAACATCGCAATGCCCAGCGCTGCTGCCGCCGTGTACCTTAGTCTATCGTCTTCAACACGTCCGCGGGCTCCGCGTTCCCAGCCGCAATGCTTATCGGTCGGCGCCGTATCTCCCTTGTCCGTAGCGCACGAAAGCCTGGCGCCACGCCGAGAAATTTAGACACAGAACAACCGTTCTCATATTGCTATGAGTTATCAACTTAGCATCGCTTGGAAAGCGTCGCTAACGCGCACACCGCCGCCGATTTGCACGTCCACCCTTGGGTCTCAAACCGCGCTGATCTGGAGAGCCGTGGGCGTCGCGAACGATCTAAGAAATACACTATGCGCGAGTTCTGACAATCCGTTGATTCGACGGAGTCGGATGAGTCTTCGCCGGTGTTGCCGCGCTGCAATTGCGAGATTGGAAAGCAAGTTTTTGAATCCGTGCACAGAATCGCGCGCGCCGGCCGCTGTCACAAATCTCGCGGCACTCGCAAAAAATATTCATAAAATTTTTACGTTCGATCTCGCGCGAGCCAATTTTCAAACCGCTTGGACTTGCTATGGGGATAAGTGATTAGCGAAGCGGCGTTTTTTGCGATTGTTTTTCAGGGTAACTCTCGCGCGGCTTTGGCGGATCAAAAGCCAAGCGCTATGTCGTGTGCACAGCATAGCGAGCTGGTTTTCTCGCATTCGCGCACAGCATTGCCGGTGCAGCGAGTAGCACCACGTAAAATTACGGACGCAAAGAAGCATGACACGTCGTCGCCGGTGCAGCAACGGAACAATCGAATATCCAAAAAACGAAAAGCCCGGCTAAGCCGGGCTTTTTTGACGAATATCTTTTTCTGTCAGTTCATTTCGCAAGCTTGGCGATCTGGTGCGTCAGGCGTGACACCTTCCGGCTCGCGTTGTTCTTGTGAATGATGTTGCGCTGCGCTGCCTGCATCAGTTCAGGTTCGGCGTGCTTCATCGCCTTCAGTGCTGCATCGCGGTCGCCGCTCTTGATCGCTTCCTCGACGGTGCGAACCGCACCGCGCATCTGGGTGCGGCGCGACTTGTTGACGATGGTGCGGCGGGCAATCTTGCGGGTCGCCTTTTTGGCGGAAGTGGTATTGGCCATGTTCTCAACTATCCTTCGGCGCTGGTCGCTCAATGGTCGGGCTTGAGCGCGCCGGCCGTTCAAATCGTGTGATCGACGCTGGTGTGTCTTACAAGGGTGTTCATCAAGGGCGTTCTTGAGGATGCCATGCTCCGGAGCGAAAAGGCTCTCACAGCAGCAATGCTCAAAGAACAGCGGCGGCGGGATTGCGCCCGCCGCCATTGGGGGTCTTATAGAGGGCGCGCCCTGCACCGTCAACGCTTTCCGGGCCCCCCGAAGTTGCGGGAATCCGGCCGGAAAGGGCGCATAAGTCGCTGATGAGGTTGAATTTCTCCGGCCCGCCCGCTATTGGCTGACGGCTTGGGGCGGCCGACAGATATTAAGGTGACGCATGATCCGCGGTTTCTTCCGACTTATCGGCCTGCTGCTTTTGGCCGGCGGATTTATCTTCATGGTCTATGACGGCGCCCGTTTCGTGGCCGACCAGACCCTGCGGTTCACCCGGTTCGGCCAGTTCTGGAACGATATTCACCAATCCAGCCAGCTGGCGTTCCGGACCTGGGTGGAGGCCAAGGCGCCGGGGCTGTGGGACAGCGTCATCAAGATCGTGCTGGACCAGCCGGTGTTTGCCGTGCTTGGCGTGGTCGGCATCTTGCTCATGCTCTTGTTCCGGCCGCGCAAGCCGTTGATCGGCTATTCGCGCGATTGAAGCCGCGGGCGGATGTGCCACAGCCCAACAAGGCTGCGGCCACCGGCGTAAAGCCGTATATAGAAGTCGATCGGCCGACGCCGTTTTCGCTGCGGCCGATGTTCCGCCTGGAGGTCATCCATGTTGTTCATGCGCAAGACCACTGCGTTCCCGAGTGCCGCTGAAGCGCTGCCGGGCCGCGCCACGCCGATACCCACCGCCGCCACTCACTTCGTCAACGGCCGTAAGCTGCAGCCGCCTTATCCCGCAGGCCTCGAACAAGCGGTGTTCGGGCTTGGCTGTTTCTGGGGCGCGGAGCGCAAGTTCTGGCAGCTCGGCGATGGCATCTACGCGACAGCCGTAGGCTATGCCGGCGGCCATACCGCGAACCCGACCTATGAAGAGGTTTGCTCGGGCCGCACGGGCCACACCGAAGTGGTGCTGGTGGTGTTCGACCCGAAGCAGATCACCTACGAAAAGCTCCTGAAGACATTCTGGGAAAATCACAACCCGACGCAGGGCATGCGCCAGGGCAATGATGTCGGCACCCAATATCGTTCCGCGATCTACAGCTTCGGCGATGCGCAGCGTAAGGCCGCCGAGGCATCCCGGTCGACGTATCAGAAGGCGCTGACGGCAAAGGGTCTTCGCGCCATCACCACCGAGATCGCACCGTCAGGCGAATTCTATTTCGCCGAGGACTATCATCAGCAATATCTCGCCAGGAATCCGGCCGGCTATTGCGGGTTGGGCGGCACCGGCGTGTCGTGCCCGACCGGAGCGGCTGTCGCGGCCTGAACTCGCTCTTCTTCACCTCTCCCCGCAAGCGCGGGGCGAGTGCCGTCCGCGCTTGTCCAAAAAAACGATTTGTTAACCATAACCGGTGCAAGACTAGCGCTGTCTCGCTCGAGGGATGGCTCCGGTGCGGGTTGCGCGCGCGTTTCGACTGCCAATCACTGCCATCATGACCGCGCTCGCCCTGTCGGGCTGCATGCGCACGACCGGTCCCGTCGCGGTAACGCAGCCGCAGAGCGATCTCGATTCCATGGCCTACGGCCAGACCTACGCGCCGGCCCCGGTCGCGGTCGCCGATTCCGGCGGCGGTGGCGCGATCAGCGCGCTTCGCTCGGCCTTTGCGGCAGCCCCCCGCGGCTACTACGCGCCGGCGCCGACCCAGGCGGTCTATGCGAGCGCCGGTCGAGCCGGTGCGCTACGACGCGGCCTATCATCTCGATGCCGGCGACAAATTGCGCGTCGTGGTCTACGGCCAGGAAGGCCTGACCAACACCTACGCGATCGATGCCGGTGGCTCGATCACCATGCCGCTGATCGGCTCGGTGCCCGCGCGCGGCCGCACGCCGGCGGGGCTGGCGGCGGAGATATCAGCCAAGCTGCGCGGCGGCTTTATCCGCGACCCCTCGGTCGCGGTCGAAATCGAAGCCTACCGGCCGTTCTTCATCCTCGGCGAAGTCGCAGCGCCCGGCCAATATCCCTACGTGCCCAACATGACGGTCGAGAGCGCGGTTGCGATTGCCGGCGGCTTCTCGCCGCGCGCACGGCGCGACAGCGTCACGCTGACGCATACCGACGAGTCCGGAACGGGGCGCTTTGTGGTTCCGCTCGGCACACCGCTCAGCCCGGGCGACACCGTGCTGGTCGGCGAGCGCTGGTTCTGAGACCAATTCGTCATGCGCGGGCTTGACCCGCGCATCCATCCTCAAACGAGTCTGCCGAAGAAGATGGATTGCCGGGTCAAGCCCGGCAATGACGAGTCTTCACTTCTTCAAATGCTTCGCAAAGAACTCCAGGCTGCGCGGCCAGGCGATGTCGGCGCTGGCCTTGTCGTAGCTGGCGCGTTCGTCGCAGTGAAAGCCGTGCTGCGCGCCGGGATAGACGTAGATCTCGACTTCGGGCCGCTTGGCCTTGATGGTGTCGACATCGGTCAGCGGAATGCCCGCATCCTTTTCGCCGAAATGCAGTTGCGTCGGTACCTTCGGCTTGTCGTCGGCAAAACGCACGACAGCGCCGCCGTAATAGCCGACCGCGGCCGACAGGCCCGACAGTTTGGTCGCCGCCGCATAGGCGATGCTGCCGCCGAGGCAGAAGCCGATGATGCCGACCGGCCCGACATTCTTGACCGCGTCGATCGCGGCCTGGGTGTCGAGCAGCATCGCGGCCCAGTCGGGATTGGCGACGAATTTGCGCGCGTTGGCGACTCTCATCGGGCGAATAGCCGCTGGTAAAGTTGGGCTCGATGCGGTCGAAGATCGACGGCGCGATCGCGACATATCCGGCGCCCGCCAGCCGATCGCAGACCGCGCGAATGTGGTGATTGACGCCAAAAATCTCCTGGATCACGACGATCGCCGCTTTCGGCGCGCCCGCGGGGTCGGCGCGATAGCCGCCCAGTTGAAAACCGTCCGAAGCCGTCAGTTTGATATCTTGTCCCACGGGTCATCCATTTGCGTTGAGGGTTGCACGAAATTTTCTTGAGGCGACGAAAGCGGCGGCCTACTGCCACATCCAGTTGTGGCCCCAGTCGCCCTTCCAGCCGGCCAGCCGGCCTTTGCGGAACTGCAGATAGAGCCGGTCCTTGATGAAGAACAATCCGCTGCCGCCGATTATGGCGGAACGTCAGGTAGATTTCATTGCCGGGACGGCCGCTGATGTAATTCAGCGGCGTGCCGAGCGCGCTGCGACGCCTCTTCCGCGTCCATGCCGAAGGCCAGCGGCGTGTTGTTCGACAAGGTCGCGGTGAAGGATGGCGGATAGGGGCCACCGGTCGGCGGAAGCTGTTGCGCGCAGGCCGGCACCGAGGCGCCGGCGATCACAAGCCATAGGGCTGCGGCAAGCGTTTTCATGACGCGGCCCTCTGCGGTGCGCTGGCTTCTAGGCCGTCAAGAAACGGCAACACCGCGTCGATAAACGCTTGCGGCTGGTCGATATTGACGGCGTGGCCTGCGGCCGGCACCACCACTTTGCTGGCGCCGGGAATCTTCGCCGCCATGTAGTCGGAGGCGGCAAGGAACGGCGTGTCGTCGGCGCCGACCACGACCAGCGACGGCACCTTGATATCGGGCAGCGATTCGATCACGCGGGCATCGCGCTGGGTCAGCATGCCGCGCGCGGCGCGGGCCAGGCCCGAGGCGTCACGGTGCGTCACGCTGGAGCGCTCGCGGCTGCCGGATTTCAGAACTTCCAGGCCCTCGCGATCAAAACGGTCGCCGGTGTCATGGGCGCGCTTGTTCCAGGCTTCGCGGGCGTCGTCCTTCTTGAAGCCGGGTCCGGTGTCGATGATCAGCAGCGCCCGCACGCGTTCCGGATGGGCGCGATAGAACGCCAGCGACATGTAGCCGCCGAGCGACAGCCCGCCGACGATCGCCTTGGCGGCGCCGACCTGTCCAGCAGTGCGGCCATATCGCCGACCGTCAACGCTTCGCTGTAGGCCGTGGGATCATTGGGGTAATCGGACTGGCCGTGGCCGCGCATGTCCCACAACACGAGTTCATGATGCTTTGACAGCGCCTCGATCTGACCCTGCCACATGCCGGAGGTCGATGAATAGCCGTGGGTCAGCAACAGCGGCGGGCCGCTGCCGTGAACCTCGTAATAGATGTTGACCCCGTCACGATTGAGCTTTGGCATTGCGGCTTCCCAAAGGGATGATGAATATTCCGGCCCGGTCGTATCCTAGCCCGATCCATTCGCCGTTGGGAAATGCGGAAACGGAAGATGATGTCTGCGGCGGCGAACCTGATCGACAGCGCGATGACAAAAACCTTGCCGCAGCGCACAACGCAAGATTTCAAAATTATATTCTCTTCGAACGATTCCAAATTGCATTGCCTCCAGACGGGAACTTGATCATTCTGCGCGGCAACTGGCATCGACCCGGTGGGTGCCAGCCAATACCCACAAGTGAGATGCCGCCGTAAGCGGCTTCATGCACCGGAAGGGGAGAGCGATGCCTAATCTCAACATCAACGGGCGGAATATGTCCGTCGAAGCGGCCAATGATACGCCGCTGCTCTGGGTCATCCGCGAACAATTGCAGATGACCGGCACGAAATTCGGTTGCGGCGCCGGCCTGTGCGGCGCCTGCACGGTTCACGTCAATGGCGAGGCCGTGCGATCCTGCCAGACCCCGGTCAGCGACGCCGTCGGCAAGAAGATCACCACCATCGAAGGCCTCAGCGCCAAGGGCGATCATCCGCTGCAGAAGGCGTGGATCGCCGAGCAGGTTCCGCAATGCGGCTACTGCCAGTCCGGCCAGATCATGCAGGCGGCTTCGCTGCTCGCCAAGAATTCCAATCCGACCAGGGATGAAGTGGTTGCCCACATGGACGGCAATCTCTGCCGTTGCATGACCTATTCGCGGATCCAGAAGGCGATCATGCGCGCCGCCGCCGACATGCGCACCGCGTCCACCGCTGGCGACCGGAGGCCGACATGAATACGCAGGTGAAAACCCCAACCGGCGAAGCCGCCGATCTCAGCCGCCGCTCGTTCCTGGTCGGCTCCGCCGCCGCCGGTCTTGCGCTCGGCTATTCCGCAGTTCCCGGCCTGCTGGGCGCCGATCAGGCCTTTGCCGCGGCGAGCAATTTCGATCCCAGCGTCTGGTACTCGATCGCGCCCGACGGCATCGTCACGGTGACCTGCGGCAAGGCCGACATGGGCCAGCACATCGCATCCACCATGGCGCAGATCGTTTCCGAAGAGCTCGGTTCGAGCTGGAAGGACATGCGGGTCCAACTCGCGTCCAACGATCCGAAGTTCAACGACCCTGTATTAGGGGCCCAGATCACCGGCGGCAGCTGGTCGACCATGATGAACTATGATGCGATGAGCCGCGCCGGTGCCGCGGGGCGTATCGCGCTGACGGAAGCGGCCGCAGCCTCCATGGGTGTGCCGGCCGGAGAGCTGGTGGTCCGCGAGTCCGTGATCTCGCATCCGAAGTCGAAGAAGTCGATGACGTTTGCCGACATCGTCAAGAGCGGCAAGGCAACCAAGACCTTCACGCTGGACGAGCTCAAGGCGATCAAGCTCAAGACGTCAGATCAATACACCATGATCGGCGTCTCGGTGCCGCAGCTCGATATTCCCTCCAAGACCAACGGCACCGCCAAATACGGCATCGACGTCATGCTGCCGGGCATGGTCTACGGCAAGGTGGTGACGCCGCCGGTGCGCTATGGCGCCACGGTGAAATCGGTCGACGACAGCGCGGCCAAGAAGGTGCCGGGCTTTATCAAGGCCGTTACCCTCGACGACAAGACCGGCACCACGACCGGCTGGGTGGTGGCGGTCGCCAACACCTATGCCAACGCCCGCAAGGCGGCGGATGCGCTGAAGATCGACTATGACGGTGGTCCGAACGCAAAACTGTCGAGCGATTCGCTGTATGCGGAAGCCAAGCGGCTGCAGGGCCTCGATGATTCCGGGCAGTTCTTCGTCAAGGACGGCGACACGGCAGCGGCCTTCGGCAGTGCGGCCAAGGTGATGGAGGCGGAATACACCACCAGCATCAACATCCATGCGCCGATGGAGCCGATGAACGCCACCGCCGAGCTGAAGGGCGATATCTGGCACATCTATTCCGGCAACCAGTTCGCGACGCGCTCCGGTGCGATCGCGGCGGGTGCGGCCGGGGTCGATCCCAAATTCGTCGTGATGCACCAGATGTGGCTGGGCGGCGGCTTCGGCCGGCGGCTCGACGCCGACATGATGGTGCCTGCGGTGCAGGCGGCGAAGGCCGTCGGCAAGCCGGTCAAGGTCATCTACAGCCGCGAAAACGACATGACCATGGACTTTTCGCGGCCGCTGACCCTGCAGAAGGTCAAGGCGGGCCTCGATGCGGATGGCAAGCTGATCGCGCTCAACCACGACGTGGTCAGTGCGTGGCCGACCCAGCGCTGGGGAATCCCCGATTTCCTGTCGCCCTCGGTCGACAAGAAAGGCCCGCTGGATGCCTTCACGGTGAATGGTGCGGATTTCTTCTATTCCGTGCCCAACCACAACGTCCGCGCCATCAAGAACGAGATGGCGCACAACGCCACCCCGTCGGGACAGCTGCGGTCGGTCGCACCGGGCTGGACCTTCTGGGCGGTCGAAAGCATGATCGATGAACTCGCGCATGCGGCCGGAAAGGATCCGGCGCAATACCGGATCGATCTGCTCGACGGCAAGGGCGCCAATGCCGGTGGTGCGCAGCGCCTGCGCAACACCCTGCTTGCCGCGATGGGCATGGCCGGTTACGGCACCAAGCAACTCCCGAAGGGAGAAGGCATGGGCGTCGCCTGCGTGTCATCGCAGGAGCGGGCGACCGCAAGCTGGACCGCTTGCGTCGCGCATGTGGCGGTGGCGCCGTCCGGTGAGGTCAAGGTCAAGAAGTTGACGGTGGCCACCGACGTCGGCACCCAGGTGCATCCCGACAACATCCGCGCCCAGGTCGAGGGCGCGGCGCTGTGGGGCCTTTCGCTCGCCATGTACGAGAAGGCGACGCTGAAGGACGGCGGCATCGAGCAGACCAACTTCGACACCTACACGCCGTTGCGGATGTCGCAGATGCCGGAAGTGGCCGTCAACGTCATCGCCAATGGCGAGAAAGCCACCGGCGTCGGCGAGCCGGCGGTGACGGTGATCGCGCCAGCCCTCGGCAACGCGATCTTCAACGCCTGCGGCGCCCGCGTCCGCTCGTTGCCGATCACGGCGGAAGCGGTGAAGGCGAACATGAAGGCGTAGGACGCTTACATTATCACGCGACAACAACGATCCGCCGGAGGTTTTCTCCGGCGGATTTTTTTGGCGGGCGTTCGTGGGGAGAGTATGGCGTCGCCGGCAGCCGTCATTGCGAGGAGCGTAGCGACGAAGCAATCCAGCTTGCTGCGCGATGGATTGCTTCGCTGGCGCTCGCAATGACGGCGATGAGGGTGCGGCGATCAATAAAATTGTAACATTCCCACTAGGTTAACTTTCACGATACGTCTTAAGCCGCAGGGAACGCCTTGTCGGGTAGCCTTTGTCGTCGGTCATTCTGCAAGGCTCTGGGGTTCCATGACAGCTTTAACCAACAGGACTTCGTCCAAGCGCCGGTTGCTGCTGGCGTCGGACAGAAGCGATCAAAGCAGCGAATTGGCCAGCATTCTGCAATCGGTCGGCCAGGTCGATACCATCACGACCTCGCAAATTCCCGACGCGCCGGCGCGCGATCTCTCGGGCATCGTGGTCGATATCAATCTGCGCTCCGCCGAGAGCGTGCAGCTGGTGCGCAACAAGCTGCGCGCCGAAGCCTATCGCGAGATGCCGCGGCTGTTCGTGCTGGCCGACGCGCTTCATCATGGATCGATGCAGGCCTGGGCGCTGGGCGCCACCGATACCATTGCGCGGCCGTTCGACGCGCAGGGCATTTTGCAACGCATCCGCGCCGCGTTTCCGGACAGCGATGGATTTGACGAGACCGATCGCGGCAAGGCCCTGAACCGCGGCGTTGCAGCGGCGCACGCCGTGATGGTCAAGATCTTCGAAAAACTTCCGGCCGGTATTCCGCTGAAATTCAGCGACGTCGTGGAGGCCGAACGCAAGATCCTGAGGGCCATCAAGCACTCCTCGCTGCGCGAATGGCTGACCACGGTCGGCTGTCATCACACCGATACCTATCGCCATTGCCTGTTTGTCACCGGTTTTGCCGTGGCCTTCGCACAGCATCTCGGTATGCGTGAGGACGACCAGCGGCGTCTCGCCCGCGCCGCCCTGCTGCACGATGTCGGCAAGGCGTTCATTCCGGTCAACGTGCTGGACAAGCCGGGTCCCCTCACCGAGGCGGAAATGGAACTCATGCGCGAGCATCCGCGCCGCGGCTACGAGGCGCTGTCGGCCCAGGGCGGCTTTCCGCCGGAAATGCTGGACGTGGTGCTGCACCATCACGAATTCCTCGACGGCACCGGGTATCCCAACGGGCTGAGCGGCAATCAAATCAGCGACATCGTGCGCCTGACCACGATCGTCGATATTTATGCGGCGCTGGTGGAGAAGCGGGCCTACCGGCTGCAGTTCACGCACGCCAATGCGTTCTCCATGATGGAACAGATGGGCGGCCAGCTCGACCAGCAATTGCTGCAGGCGTTCCGCCCGGTGGCGTTTGGGCATTATTGAGACCGAGGCCAACCCGGCGTCGTCGCCGGGTTGGAGCCGCCAGCCGCTCAGCGCAAGTATTCGGGCTTCCCGGCCGGTTAGCAATCGGCGATCATCGCGCGCGCCACGAGCGTTCATCAGCGATAGCCGGCAGGAAACCAATGGACTTCAGGTCAGCCTCAGGCGATGTCGATATCCCAGCCGACATTGCCGCCACCCTCGTCGATCCGGCCGCCTATGCCGACCACCGCATCCATGACAGCTACCGCTGGCTTCGCGCCAACAACCCGCTCGGGATTGCACGGACCGAGAAATTCGATCCGTTCTGGGTCGTTACCAAGCACGCACATATCCAGGCCATCAGCCGCCAGAACGAGCTGTTCCACAATGCCGATCGCCCGACCATCGTGGCGTCGCGGGCGTTCGAGGAGCGTGTCCGCAAGATCACCGGCGGGCCCCATCTCGTGCGCTCGCTGGTTCAGATGGACGCCCCCGACCATCCGAAATACCGCGCGCTGACCCAGGGCTGGTTCATGCCGGCCAATCTCGGAAAGTTCGAGGCACGGGTTCGCGAGATCGCACGGCATACCGTAGCGCGCATGATCGAAAAGGGCGGGCAGTGCGATTTCGTCGCCGACGTGGCGCTCGGCTATCCCCATCACGTCATCATGGAGATTCTCGGCGTGCCGGAACGAGACGAGCCGAGAATGCTCAAGCTGACCCAGGAAATGTTCGGCGCGCAGGATCCCGATACGGCGCGGATCAAGGAGGCGCTCTCGCCCGAACAGTTTTCCGCCATGATGGAGGCGGTCGTGAACGATTTCGGCGCCTATTTCAAAGGAATCACCGAGGATCGGCGCCGCAGCCCGCGCGACGATTTGGCTACCGTGATCGCCAACGCCAGGATCGGCGGCGAATACATGCCCGACCATGATGCGACCAGCTATTACATGATCGTCGCGACCGCGGGCCACGACACGACCTCATCCTCGACCGCCGGCGCGGTCTGGGCGCTTGCCGAAGACCCCGAACAATTCGCGCGCGTCAAGGCCAATCCGGAACTGATCCCGGGCCTCGTCGACGAAGCGATCCGCTGGATGACGCCGGTCAAGCATTTCATGCGATCGGCCACCGCCGACACCGAGCTCGGCGGCCGCCAGATCGCCAAGGGCGACTGGCTGATGCTGTGCCACGCGTCCGGCAATCGCGACGAGGACGTGTTCGAGGAACCCTTCAGATTCCGCTGCGACCGCAAGCCGAACCGGCACGTCGCCTTCGGCTATGGCGCGCATCTGTGCCTTGGGCAATATCTCGCCAAGCTGGAAATGCGGATCCTGTTCGAGGAACTGCTGCCGCGATTGAAGTCGATCGCGCTCGACGGCGAGGTGAAGATGATGCAGGCCACCTTCGTCAACGGACCGAAGAAATTGCCGATCCGTTTCGAGTTGAACTGAGCGCCGCTCCGGCAAACGCTAGCGGTGGGCGCCGGACGCCAAATTGGCGTACGGCGGCGCCGCGTACACCACCTCGCCGCCCACCATCGTCAGCACCGATTTGATCTCGCCGATCTCCTTCACCGGCGCCGTCAGATAGTCGGATGACAGCACCGCCAGATCGGCAAACTTGCCCACCTCCAGCGTGCCGCGCTTGTCGTCGTCATTGGCCATGAACGCCGAATTGCGGGTGTACATTTCCAGCGCCTGGCGGCGGCTCGGCGCCTCCTCGTCGCCCCGGGTCCTGGTACCGCCGATGGTGGTGCCGTCGAGATACCATTGCAGCGACACGAATGGACTATAGGACGACACCCGGTGCGCGTCGGTACCGGCGGCGACCGTCAGCCCGAGTTTCAGGGCGGTGACGATCCGCGGCATCATCTTGGCTTGATCGGCGCCAACTTCCTTCTGCAGCCGCTCGCCGCCGAAATAGAGCCCGTCCTGCACGCCCCAGACCAGGCCGAGCGCCTTCATCCGCTTCAGGCTGTCTTCGGAGGCGTTATAGAGATGCAGCACGGTCCAGCGCAGATCGCGCACCGGATAATCCCGCGCAATGTCCTCGACCACATCGAGCAAATCGTGGACCGTGCGGTCCGGATTCCAGTGCAGCTGGATGGTGTAGCCTTTGGATGCCGCCCAGCGCAGCAATTCGGCCAGCTTGGCCTTGCCGTCCGGCGTGATGTCGCCGTCGGTCCAGTCGGCCCAAACAAGGATCTCGCCGGGGCCGTTGAAATGCAGCATCGGGTCGCCGAATCCGGGCGGCAATAACTGCGTCAAATTCTGCTGGTCGGCGAGTTCGCTGCCCGGCTTCGGCGAACACAGATGGTAGGCGACGCGCACCGTGAGCTGCTTGTCGTGCCACAGCTTGAACACGGCCTGATAGCTCGAGGGATACATGCTGACGCCGCCGCCATCGACGATGCCGGTTATGCCGAGGCTGTTCATTTCGCGGAAGAATTTTTTGGAGCCGTCGACCTGCTGTTCCAGGGTCGGTTTTGGTAATTTGTCAAAAATTTTGCCTAGTGCGTTGCCATTGGCGCTGATCAGGCCGGTCGGCTTGTCGCCGTCGCGTTCCAGCTTGCCGCCGGGAGTTGCATCCTGGTCGTCGCGGATGTTGAGCGCGTCCATGGCTTTTGGGGTGAGCAGCAGCCAGTCATAGAGGTGCTGGATGTAGACGGGATTATCGGGCGCCGCAGCCGTCACTTCGCCTGGCGTCGGCCGGCGTTTTTCGGCGAACTGCTCCTCCGTCCAGCCGCCGGCGACGACGATCCACGAGCCGGGCTTTTGGTCTTTCGCTGCCTGGCGGATTTTTTCCAGCGCCGCCTTCAGCGTGGGCACCCCGATCCAGTTCACTTCGGTGCCAAATGTCAGCGCCGCGCGGATGCCATGGATGTGGCCGTCGGTCAGCCCGGGGATCACGGTGCGGCCGCCGAGGTCGATCAGTTTTGCGTTGCTGGCCGCGAGCTTCTTCATCGCGGCCGATGTGCCGGTCGCCACAATCCGGCCCTGTTCGATCGCCAGCGCCTGCCGGGTCGAAAAATCCCGGTCGACGGTGAGGATTCTTCCATTGAAAAGCACGGTGTCGGCGGTTTGGGCGGAGGCAGTGGTTGAGGCGAGGGACAAGACGAAGGCGAGGCTTCGGGCCGATTTGATGGATAGCGCGCCAAGCTTTTGCATATGGTCGTTTCCTATTTTGCTATTGTCCCTCAGCCGTCATTGCGAGGAGCGAAGCGACGAAGTAATCCATACTTCCTTTGTTGCTCGATGGATTGCTTCGCGGAGTTTATCATCGGGCGGCGCTCTGCGCCGACCCGTTGGCTCGCAATGACGCGGAGGGAGCTACCCCAGCATCTTCCTCAGCTCCGCCTTCGCCACCTTCTCCAGCGTCGAGCGTGGCATCTCGTCGACAAAGCGAATCTCGCGCGGCACCTTGAAATCCGCCAGCGACTTGCGACAGGCGGCCATCACGGTGTCGTGCAGATCCTTCGGCGCGCCTGCGATGCCGGCCTGCGGAATGATGAAGACCACCGGCACCTCGTCCAGCATCGGATGCTTCTTGGCGACAACCGCGGCTTCGCGCACGCCGGGCACCACCGCGATCACCTGTTCGATCTCGGAGGCCGCGACGTTCTCGCCACCGACCTTCAGCATGTCCTTGGCGCGGTCGCCGAATTTTATGAAGCCGTTGTCCAGCAGCGTGACGCGGTCGCCGGTGATGAAGAAGCCGTGCTCGTCAAAACTCTCGCTGGTGGCTTTCTCGTTGTGCAGATATTCAGAGAACAGCGACAGGCCGGGAATGCCCTTGATCAGGAGGTTGCCGGTATCGCCGACTTCGGTAGGCCTGCCGTCGTCGTCGGTGACGCGGATGGAATATTCCGTCGCGGCGCGACCGATCGACATCGGCATGTTGGGCTGGTCGACCTCGCCGATGATGCCATGGGTGATGGTCTCGGTCATGCCCCACCAGCCGATGATCTTGATGCCGAACACCGCGAATGCCGGCGGGTCGTTCACGGCGGTGCCCCAGAGCCGGAATTTGTGGTGTTTGGGGATCTCGTGCTCCAGCAGCGCCTTCATGCAGAACGGGATCGTTGAGGTCCAGGTGCAATGGTGCTCCAGCGCTGTCGGCCAGAAGCGGCTGGCGGAAAATCGCGGCTGGATCACGCAGGACGCGCCGACCCACAGCGCCGCCAGCATCGAATAAGCCAGCGCATTGGTGTGGAACAGCGGCAAATAAGTCTGGTGCACGTCGCCTTCATTCAGGTCCTGATGCGCGGCATTGACCTTGGCGCCCCATAGCGCGTTGGCATGGGTCCACAGCACCGCCTTCGGGCGCGACGTGGTGCCGGAGGTATATTGCACGCTGCAGGGCGCAAGCGGATCGGTGGCGCGGCGCGGCCGGTCGGCGCTGTCGGCGAACAAGGCTTCGAAACGCTCGCCACGCGGCGCCGCGTTCGCGGGCGCAGCGCCGGCGTCGTGCGAAATAACCGCGATCCAGCGGAGGCCGCGGCAATGCGCCGAGACCATCTCGGCATAGGCGGGCTGGGTGATCGCGGCCACCGCGCCGCAATGACCGGCGAAATATTCCATCTCTGCCGGAGCCGAGCGGGTGTTGGTGGTGACCGCGATGGCGCCGAGCTCTACGCAGGCGAACCAGGCCAGCATGGCCTCGATGCAGTTGTCGAGATGGATCAGGACATATTCGCCCGGCGCCACGCCGCGTTTGACGAGACCCGCGGCCAGCGCGCCGACGCGGTCGTGGAATTCGCCGTAGGACCAGCGCCATGCCGGTGCTTCGAACGGGGCCCAGATCAGGAACGGATGGTCGCGGCGGGTCTCGGCGCGCATCCGCAGCAGCCACGGCACGTCCATCCCTGCAAACGGCCCGACGATACCCGGCGCCTGTGAAGTGGTCATTGATCCTCCCGTGCAGCGTTACGGCCGCCTTGACTTTGCTTGGGAGTAGTTCTGCCATTGGATCGGGCAGGGGGCAAATCAACGGAAGTCATCATCCTGAGGTGCGAGCCTCGAAGGATGCTGGCAGGTGCCCGCGGCCCATCCTTCGAGGCTCGCCCAGCGGTGCAAGTGCACCGCAACGCTCGCGCCTCAGACCGTATGTCCCTTTGCGGAGCGGAGGCGACTCACCCTCGATGCGAGTGCGAGGGTTGCCCGGACAGGCCGGGCCGAGCCTCACGCAAGGAGGGCGAGTCATGGGTGATTATAGCGAGGCCTTCGTGGGTCTCGATACGTCTAAGTTGCGGAATGCGGTTGCGATTGCGGACGCTAGCCGGGGTGGCGAGGTTCGGTTCCTTGGGGAGATCGAGAACACGCTGGCCGCAACGGCGAAGCTCGTTCGGAAGCTTTCCGCCAAGTACAAGCGGCTGACGTTCTGCTACGAGGCAGGGCCGACCGGCTACGGGCTGCACCGGCAGATCAAGGACCTCGGCTTCGAATGCGTGGTGGTAGCGCCCTCGCTGATTCCAAAGCGGCCAGGCGACAAGGTGAAGACCAACCGACGCGATGCGCTCAGCCTGGCAAAGCTGCTGCGTGCCGACGAACTCACCCCGGTCTGGGTGCCGGACGGACGTCACGAGGCGATGCGCGATCTGACGCGGGCGCGCGAGACGGCGATGCTGGATTTGCGCACGAAGCGCCAGCATGTTTCAGCCTTTCTGCTGCGGCTGGGAAGGCCTTATCCCGAGAGCAGGAAGACCTGGACCAAGGCGCATGCGGGCTGGATCGCGAGCCAGAAGCTCGAGCATCCGCAACAGCGCCTTGTGCTGGAGGAGATGATGCTGGCGATCCGTCAGGCGCAGGAGCGCCTTCAACGGCTCGAGCAGGCCGTCGCCGCAGCCGTTCCGGAATGGTCACTTGCGCCGGTGGTCACCGCATTGATGGCGATGCGCGGCATGGATCTGGTCTCGGCCACAACGCTGCTGGCCGAGATCGGCGATCTCTCGCGGTTCCGAACGCCGACCGAGTTGATGGCCTATCTCGGGCTCGTGCCTTCGGAGAATTCGACCGGCGACACCGTCAAGCGCGGACCGATCACCAAAGCCGGCAACCGGCGTGCCCGGCGCATGCTGGTGGAGTGCTCGTGGAGCTATCAGCATCCGCCGCGGGTCGGACAAGCCAAGCAACCGAAGGTCGATGCGGCGCCGCCAGCAGTTCGCGAGATCGCCTGGAAGGCGCAGTGCCGGCTGTACCGCCGCTATCGAGCGCTGATCAGGAAAGGCAAGCTCAAGACCGTTGCCATCGTCGCGATCGCCCGCGAGCTCGCCGGCTTCATCTGGGCTGTCGCTCGCGCAGTCTCGACCGCTCGTGTCGCGGCAGCCCCGGCTTAAGAGGCTTGGCAAGGGGAGCCAAGCGGCCAAGGCCGAGCGCTAACCAGAGAGCCCTGCGCCGGGGCAGTGGTCCGGCGAAGCGATAAATCTCGTGCAATGGCGGAAGCAGAGCCGCGGCAAGGGGAATTCCCGATCATCCTGTGTGACCGATCGCAAGATCGACGTCCGACCTCAGACCGGGACAGCCCCAGACGAACCTACGGACATGCGTGAACCCGCGAATAAGAGCTTGTTGACCGACGTCTCTGGGTTCTGCTTCCACCCCTGCACGATCATCCCCACTCACACTTCTCCGCAATTCCAGGAGAAAACCCTTCGTCATGCCTCTACTCTTGACACGGGACATAAGAGGATGACGGCGGTATATCCTTCAGGCTGCATCTCCCTCATACGACGAAATCTCGATCAAACTCCCGTCCGGATCCCGGCAATAAACCGAGCGCAGCGTGCCGCGGGCGCCTTGCTTGGCGACTGGGCCTTCCTCGATCGCGACGCCGTTCGCCTTGAGGTGCGCGACCACCTGGTCGGGCGTGCTGGCGGTGAGGAAGCACAGATCGTCACTGCCCGCGGTTTCGTGATCGGCGGTGAACCATTCGACCTCGTCGGCATCGCGCGGCCGCACATTGATCTTCTGGTTTCCGAACACCAGCGATGTCCGCGGCGTCTTGCCCTGGCCGGGGTCGAACACCCGGACCTCCATGCCGAGAATCGTGCGATACCATTCGGCGGAACGCGCCACGTCGGCGACATTGATCACGAGATGATCGAGCGCATTCACCCTGACAGACATGCCTCATCCTTTCGTCGCGGTCGCGAGCGTTTGTGTCGCACTGGCCGCTTCACGCTTTGTTTGTTACAACGCCGCCCGTTGTCAGTTCAATAGAAACGGACCGGGGTCTGAACCCGGTCAGATCGGGAGAAACTACATGATTTCACGCCGAACCGCGCTTGGCCTGATCGGCACCGGCGTATCCACGTTTGCGATCGGCCGCGCATTTGCTGCGGAATATCCGGCCCGGCCGGTGCGCTTCCTGGTCGGGTATCCGCCGGGCGGCGCCACCGATATCATCGCGCGCCTGATCGGGCAGCGGCTGTCGGAGAAACTCGGCCAGCAATTCGTGATCGAAAACAAGCCCGGCGCCGGCAACAATATCGGCACTGAAGCCGCTGTTAACGCCGAGCCCGACGGCTACACCGTGCTGCTGGTCAACCCGGCCAACTACATCAACACCACGCTCTACGCGAACCTGAAATTCAACTTCGTCCGCGACGTCGCCCCGGTCGCGTCCTTCAACCGGGTGCCGAACGTGATGACGGTCAACAAGGACGTGGCCGCGAAGACGGTTGCCGAGTTCATCGAATATGTGAAGGCCAATCCCGGCAAGGTGAACATGGCCTCCTCGGGCAACGGCACCTCGGTGCATCTGTCCGGCGAGATGTTCATGGCGATGACCGGCACCAAGATGCAGCACGTGCCCTACCGCGGTGCTGCGCCCGCGATCACCGACATGCTCGGCGGCCAGGTCCAGGTGATCTTCGACAACATGCCCTCGATCATCCAGCACGTCCGCTCCGGCGCCCTGCGCGCGCTGGCAGTGACGACCACGGAGCGATCGTCGCAATTACCGGACGTGCCGACGGTGGCCGAAACCGTTCCCGGCTATGAAGCGAGCGCGCTGTTCGGGATGGCCGCGCCGAAGAACACGCCGAAGGAAATCATCGCCAAGCTCAACGGCGAGGTCAACGCGGTGCTGGCCGAGCCCGACATGAAGAAGCGGCTGATCGAATTGGGCGGCGATTCGCTGATCCAGACGCCGGAGGCCTTCGGCGATCAGATCAAGGCCGAAACCGAGAAATGGAAGAAGGTGGTCGAGTTCGCCGGCCTCAAGGTGGAATAAGCGGCCTTGCCGGAACCTTGTGGCGGGCGTCGTCGTTCTGCATGTCAAGGTGATGCAACGGCCGCTTGCGGCCAACGCGAGGGGGACCCGGTCATGCGCATGGTGACGTCAGTATTGCTGACCGTGATGGCCGGTGCCGCCACCTTCGCCGGCTCCGCTCCCGCCGCGGCCGATTATCCTTGGTGCGCCCAGGGCAGGGGCGTCGGCATTCCCGGCGACTGCTCCTATCAGACCTACGCCCAGTGCATGGCGAGTGCGTCCGGACGTGCTCTGTACTGCAACATCAACCCGCGCGCTGCGTACGGCCAACAGCAGCCGCCGCGGCGTGGGCGCCATTACCGGAACTATTACAATTACTGATTTTTGATGCGGGTCGGCTTGACTCGCATGGGTTTGCCCTTATACTAAACCACATGGTTAAGTATAGAGAAGGTGGACTCGACCGCACCTTTGCGGCGCTCGCAGATCCGACCCGGCGCGCGCTGCTGGCGCGAATGGGCGGCCGGGAGAGCGTCTCGGTCAGCGAACTGGCGCAGCCCTTTGCGATGTCGCTGCCCGCGATCATGAAGCATCTCGACGTGCTGTCGGACGCCGGACTGATCGCACGCGAGAAGACCGGCCGCACGGTGGCGTGCCGGTTGACCGCCAAGCCGATGGAGCAGGCGATGGACTGGCTCAACCGCTACCAGCGCTTCTGGTCCGAAAATCTCGATCGTCTTGCCGCTTTTGTGGAGGAAGACCCATGGCCGCCAAACCGAATGTTGCCGCCGCCGACCTCGCGGCGAGACCAAGCCTTACCTTCACGCGCCGGCTCAACGCGAGCCCGGCGAAAGTCTACGCCGCCTGGACCGACCCGAAAAAAATAATCCAGTGGTTCGGGCGCGCCGACGCCAGGCGCGACTCGTTTCAAGCCGACGTCGATCCGAACGTCGGCGGGCGCTTTCGCGTCAGCTTCGCCACCGGTGCCGAATATTACGAAGTCGGCGGTACCTATCGCGAGGTGATACCGAACCAGCTTCTGGTGTTTAGCTGGGCTTGGCACTCGACGCCGGAAAGACAATCGCAGGTGACGGTGTCACTGAAGCCGGATGGTGCCGGCACGCTGCTGACGGTGCACCACGAGCAGTTGTTCGACACCGCCGCGCGCGACGGCCACGAGCGCGGATGGATCGCTTCGCTCGACCAGCTCGAAAAATCCCTTGCCTGAAACCTCACCTGAGGAGCCGCGCATGCAAGCTCACAAGATCGTCACACGCGAAGAATGGATCGAAGCGCGCAAAGCCCATCTGGCGCACGAGAAAGAATATACCCGCGTCCGCGACCGGCTGAGCGAGGAGCGCCGGGCGCTGCCGTGGGTCAAGGTCGACAAGGATTATGTGTTCGACGGCCCCGAGGGCAATGTGACGCTGGCCGATCCGTTCGAGCGCCGCAACCAGCTCGTGGTGCAGCATTTCATGTTCGCACCCGACTGGAACGAAGGCTGCAAAAGCTGCTCGTTCTGGGCGGACGGATTTGAGCGCATGATTCCGCACCTTGCCGCGCGCGATACTACCCTGGTCGCGATTTCGCGCGCGCCGCTGCAAAAGCTCGCTGCGTTCAAGCAGCGAATGGGCTGGACCTTCGACTGGCTCTCATCGGCGAACAATGATTTCAACTTTGACTTCGCGGTTTCGTTCACGCCGGAAGAAATCAAATCGGGTGCCAGGGTCTATAATTTCGGCACCTCCGGCTTCGGCGTCGAGGAGGCGCCGGGGATCAGCGTGTTCTACCGCGATGACGCCGGCAGCGTCTTCCATACCTATTCCTGCTTTGCGCGCGGTCTCGACATGATGAACGCCGCCTATCACTACCTCGATCTGACGCCGCTCGGACGCCACGAAGAGGGCCTGCCCTATCCGATGGACTGGCTGCGGCTGCGCGATCAGTACCAGCCGACACCGGTTCAGGCATCGTGTTGCCACAGCTGATCTGGCGGGTGATTCCGGGCTCGCGTTTTCAATGCGCTCCCGGAATCACGGAGACGAGATCGCGTCGTGCCGCCGCGCGGAATTCAATCTCTTATTCGAACACGTTTTCTTTACGCGAACCGATACCCGAAAACGCTCTAGCCTGCGGATAACTGGTTCCCGCTGCTGGACGGCCGCGCCGGTGCCGCGATATCCCTGACGCAACCGACTGCGCAAAAACAAGAAACGTGGCGGTCTGAGGCGTTGGGTGAGCATACAGGTTGCAATTCTGAAGGTTTTGGCTAGTCACGGCAGCGGTCGAGCTACGCTTGGTTCACTCAAACGGGACGTCGCTATCCTCGCCGCAAGCGGCCCGGACTGGAACGCGCGGCTAAAGCGCCTTGCGCAACGGGCTCCAGCCATCGATATCTTTGGCAGTGGCTATGTCCTCCGCGATGATGAGGGCTGGGAGATCACCGCGGCCGGAAGAGATTTTTTGCGCGCGCTCGAAGCGGTGACCCAGGATAACCGTCCGCCCGAATCCATGAAGGCGCCGCTGGATCGCGGCGTGACGGCCGAACACCCTCGCGGCGCGCTTGTCGTCGTCGGTCATCGCTTCAAGAACCGGATTTACCGGCGCCATCGTTCGGCCGCGCCGGTGCCGGGGCATCGCGTTCCGATTTTCGACTTTTGTTGAACCCCGCTGTCGCTCACGGGACCAATTCGATCGCGCTAAGCTGCGAAAGGTCGCGAATGACTGCTTTGGCAAAAGCGATTGCCCGTGCGTTCCCGCCAATTCTCCCCAAGCGGCAGGTTGCTACACGCCGCCGGGCTGCACGAAACAATAGACGTAGCCGCCGCGGCTTAGGAACAGGATGCCGTGCCCGGTCGGATTCGATTTGTCCCATTTGAGCTTGTGGTTCGGAATCTCGATTTCCGTTCCGACGTCGACATGTGGCCGGCGGCGCGGCTCGTCCGGCCGATCGTCCGTGACGGTCGCGTAGGTTTTTCCGTCCCTGACGTGGATCTCATCAGCCCAATAGGCATCCGCTTCGCCACAGCACGAAACGGAGGGATTATCCGGCTGCATCAACGCCTGGTACCATTCGCGGATCGCCGGGTCTCCCGCCTCCCACTGTCCGAGATCGCGGGCATTTGAAACACCAAACATGCAACCGAACGCCAGACCGAGGACAATGCGTTTCATTCCGCACTCCCGAGTTTTCCAGCCACGATATTCAAGGCAATGTTCGTGCCGCGAATCAGTTAGTATCCGCATGATACGGTAGAAAATCGCGGCAAGGTGTCCCGCAAGACTACGGACAGGGGCGTCACGTGCCGCCGGTGCAATGTGCCGGGCTGCTGCCCGGCGCATTCAGGGATCCTATCCCTGATTTTGCAGGGCGCGCTTCCGCCGTCAGCTCCTATCCGAAGCCGGATCGGGAATTTTCGCGATCATATTCCGCAGACAGAATCCGGGCAATCTGCGCGAACTCGATCGCTGCGCGAAGAAGGATCCGACAAATCCGGGTTGGACGAGCCTGATCTGCGGTATATCAAGGAAGATCAGCCGGATAGGATCGATCAAGTTCCCGGCTGAAACCTTGAGTGTCCGTCAATGACAGCTCGGTTCAGCCGGCGTGTTGCCCTGGTGCAAGCGGCAGCGATCGCTGCCGCGAATGCGATGCCGGGTATGCATTTCCCCGTCGTTGCTGCGTCGGCCCGCGCGGTGTCGCGCGGCAATGAAATCGACGCAGGCTTGCAAAAAAGCGTCGCGGCCGCGGCGGTGCCCGGCGTCGTCGCAATGGCTGCAACAGCGCAGTCGGTGATTTACCACGGCGCGTTCGGCGTCCGCGGCATTGGCGCGCCGAAGCTGTCGGTTGACTCCGTCTTTCGCATCGCTTCGATGGTCAAGCTGCTGACATCGGTGGCGGCCATGCAACTCGTCGAAGCCGGCAAGCTTGAACTGGACGCGCCGGCCGAACAGATCGATCCGACGCTCGCGTCGCCCTGGGTTCTCACCGGCTTCGACGAAAAGGGCGTGCCGCAATTGCGTCCGGCGCAAAAGCCGATCACGTTGCGCAACCTGCTGTCGCACACGTCCGGGCTGAGTTATCAGCTTTGGGACACCAACGTGTTGCGCTACCTCAAGGTCGCCCGCGGCAATCCGGCCCTGCCCCGCACGCCGCTGATGTTCGATCCGGGCAGCAAATGGGCCTATGGCGGCAGTCTCGACCGCGTCGGCCGGCTGGTGGAAATCGCCGGCGGAAAGCCGCTGGATCGCTATTTCCACGATCATATCTGTGCGCCGCTCGGCATGAAGGACACTGTCTTTGTCGTCAGTGATCAGCAACGCGCGCGCCAGGCCAGCCTTCATTTGCGCAAGGCGGACGGGACCTTCGTTGCGCAGCCGATCGTGAAGCAAGCGCCGCCAAAGGTGTTTTCCGGCGGCGGCGGCATCTATTCGACCGCGCCGGATTACCTGACCCTGCTTCAGGCACTCCTGAACGGTGGGAGCCTGGCTGGAAAAAGCATCCTGCGGTCGGAAACGGTTGCGATGATGTCGGCCAACCAGATCGGCAATATCGAAGCCGGCATCATGAAGACGACTAATCCGGCGCTATCGAATGACGTCGATTTCTTTCCGGGCGTCCGGCTGCGATGGGGCCTCGGACACATGATCAACCTCGATCCGGTGCGCGAGGGCCGCAAGGCCGGCAGCCTGACCTGGGCCGGTCTCTACAACACCTATTACTGGATCGATCCCGCGTCCGATGTTGCAGGCGTGATCATGATGCAGGTCCTGCCGTTCGCCGACACGCGCGCGCTCAACGTCTATCGTCAGTTCGAGCGTGCGATTTACCGCGCGCTGGAGGGTTGACACGGGCGGCACGGCGGCAAGACTTGGGCCATGCGCATCACCCTCGTTCACGCTCTGAAACATTCGATCGTACCGGTCGAGACCGCGTTCGCGAAAATATGGCCGGAAGCGCGTCTGATGAATTTGCTCGACGACAGCCTGTCGGCCGATCTGGCGCGCGACGGCCGGCTCTCCGAGGCGATGACCGAGCGTTTTCTGGAACTGGGGCGCTATGCGGCCGGCACCGGCGCCGATGGCATCCTTTTCACCTGCTCGGCGTTCGGCCCCTGCATCGAAGCGGTGGCCCGCGCGCACGCGCCGATGCCGGTGCTCAAGCCCAATGAGGCGATGATCGAACAGGCGGTCGCGCGCGGCCGCAAGATCGGCTTGCTATCGACGTTTCCGCCGACCCTGGCGTCGATGCCGCCGGAATTTCCCGCGTCCATCGAGATCGTACCAAAGCTGGCGGAGGGAGCCTTGGCCGCGCTCGACCGCGGCGACCGCGCCGAGCACGATCGCCTGGTGACGGAGGCCTCAAAGGATCTGCGCGACTGCGATCTGATCGCTTTGGCCCAGTACAGCCTGGCGCCGGTCGCGGCCATGGTCGCCGAGGCAACCGGACGGCCGATCCTCACGACGCCGGACAGCGCGGTGCTGAAAATGAAGGGGATGCTTGCGGGGCGCTAGATTCCCCCAGCGCGGGATCGCCCCCTTGGTGCCGGGCGCGGCGGCAGCGACTGCGCGGCCGGGGCGATCAGGCCTTCTTCTTGGCTTTCTTCACGATTTTCTCGACGTCTTTCTCGACGTCTTTCCTGGCGGACTTTTTTTCCGGCGGCTGTTCCGCCGCGTTCTTGATCGCCCGGGCGTAGCTGTCGGCGGTGTTTTCCGCCGAGTTCTGCAGCCGCTTCGCCGCGGCTGCGCCATGCAGCATGGTGCTCTTGGCCATCAGCCTGAAGCGGTCCCTGGCTTCCTTGTCCTTTGCCTTGGACGCCCGGGCGGCATATTGGTCGCGCCGCTTTTTCGCGGCGGCCATCAGGCTCTTGTTTTGCTGCTTTGCGAGCTGCCGGATTACGACGTCTAGATCAGCTTCAGCCATTCCGGTTCACTCATCACCACGCTGGCACCCCTCGGGGTGGATAAATTCTGGCGCACCCGACACGATTCGAACGCGTGACCTTTGCCTTTGGAGGGCAAACGGTGGGTGCGTTTCCCCTGCTTAGCCGAAATTTTTCGGCGCGGCTAGGGAGCCCCTGAAAGGCTGTTTCCGCCAGCCTGTCGCGGCCGCCCTTCATTCAGGGCAACATCAGTTGCCCGACAAATCTCGAGTTCGAGCCTGACAACCCCCAGCCGGTCGTACGAGTACAGAACGCCGCCGATGCTTAGCCACCCGCGGGCAGGGTCGGAGTTGCATCGGCTTACGGAATCGGGTGGCTGACCGTTCTCTGCAACATGTTCGCAGAACCGCGATTCCTGTTTCGAATAGGAAATCGTGTAGCTGTCCCGGCAGTCGAGGCCGCTGTTGGTCCCGCACACAAATCGTGCGACGAGAGGCTGGCCATTGATCAGGCGCGTGCGCCATTCGCTATTGCGGTTTTGAAGCATGGCATTTGCAAATCCCGGCAATGCGAGGATAGAACAAACGATCAGCGCCCACACGGCCGGTGAAAAGCCCTTGGCGGCGGTTACCAGATGTTCAATGCGCGTTGCCATCTCAGTCATGTCCGGCGGTTGTCGCGGGCGCCGGCTTTCGAACCAGCACGAACACGGTTCTCAATTCAATCAAATTCGTCGGTCGGCTGATATTTTTCCACCGGGCCGAGCAGATTGAAATTGTCGGCGGCCTTGATGGCCGCGACCGTCGACAGCCTGGCTTTGTCGATAATGAAAACGCCGACATCGCGCCGAACGAGGTGCTGCGTGAAGCTGCTCATCGTTGGCGATGGCTCGGCCAGGTATTGAAACGTCAGCCGTGGTATTTCGATATTGGCCAGCAGGAAGCCTTCGCCATATTCACGAAACGGCGCGGCATAAGCGAACCCGACCAGCGGCGTCTTGCCGATATATTTCGCAATGACCTCGTGGTCAGCCACAGCGTCGAGCGTACGGTGCCAATATGCCGACATCAAATCATTGGCGGCCGAGACGGCGGGAATCGCCAAGACACACCATGCGGCAGCAACGAGCGCTATTGTCGAGCGCCCGGATCGCGGCCGGATATTCCAGGCATCGAGCATGACGAACGCGGCGACGACGCCGGCCGGGAGGATGCAGGAAACCGCCGCGGAATAATGCGGGGCATAGTGTTTGAGAACAGAAAATCCGGAGAAAGACGCTGCGACACCGACGCCCATCGCGAACACCGCCGCCGGCAACTTTTCCTTCTTCAGAAACGTCGTCGCAAGGCCTGCGGCGATTAAGATCAATCCTCCAACAAGCGCGATCGGAACGGCGTAGGTTCTGTCGGCAGGGATCGATCCAATCGCAGCCAGCAAGGATGATTTATCTGTGACGCCGGACGATCCAGTTCCATAGAGTCCGCCGTTCAGGATAACCGACGCATGAAAAGCCAGCAGGGCTTTGAAGGAGCTCCATTCGATGAACCAAACTCCAACCACAAATACGACGATGGCAACGGTGTAAGCGAACAGCAGCGCCATGGAGATCGTCCAGCTCCGGGCACCCCGGCCGGCGAGGAACAAGAGGCCGACGGCGGCGCCAAGACCGATGGGTATATTGATGTAGGAGAGCTTTGTGAGATAGGCGGCCGCGCCGACCACGCCGGCGAAAATGATGGTGGATGGTTCGAGTTCGCGCTCGGTCGCCATGCGCCAGAGAACGGCGACGAATGCGGCGGTCAAGATCAACCCAAAGCAATCGACGCTCAGTGACAGCAAGGACATGAGCGAATAAGGCGTCGAGGCCAGCCACAGCGCCACAGCAAGCATCGCTGCCCCCATGGGCGCAATTCTGGATGCCGCCCGCATGAAGAGGACAACGCCGACGGCGCCGGTCAGCCCGGACAGCGCGATCATGACGACGTGGAAACGCTCAACGTGATCCAGGACGCTGCGGAAAAATCCAAGGCCGGAGGTCGCGATCGGAAAGCCCGCCAGCCCGAGTCCCACCCAGCTCAGAAGATAATGGGGAACTGCCGGATGCTTCTCCATGCTTGGAGCCGGGTAGAAGCGGAGGTCGCCGAGCCGGTACGCAAAATTGAGCGCCCCCGACAGGCTGTCCAGCTCGTAGTCAGTCATCGCCCAGATCGACGCCGGATAGCGGCATGCAAATATCGCGGTCACGATGAGGAGTGCGCTGCCACATGCGACGGGAATGATAAGATTGCTACGCATCGCAGGATCGATCTTGCAGATGACGCAAGAAACGCACCTCTCGGATTCCCCACGCGATGAATGACCGAAACCAGTCGAGGCTCAGATGTTGCGAACCCGAACGAGCTGCGCTTGATCAGGCTCGAGAACGGTAGCACCTTGATCGGGTCGACGACGGCATTTCTTCCAGTTCGTAAATAACTGAACCCCTTTGGACAAGCAACGCAAATATGACTAGAGCTGCGCTCTGGATTTGACGGAAGGAAATTTCACGATGCAGCCGATCAACCAGCGAAAGCAGGCTCTGATCCAACAGGCCGAAGCCAGCGGCGGTGAGCAATACCGCGGGGGGAAATTCAATTCCGCGCGAGGATGACCTGAAGTTCATGCGCTTTCTCGTTCCGCAGGGCAAGCGGGTGCTGGAATTGGGCTGCGGACGCGGCGATTTGCTGGCGACACTGGAGCCCGCCTACGGCGTCGGCGTTGATTTCAGTCCCAGAACCATTGCCAAGGCAATGGAGCGGCATCCCGAATTGCATTTCGTTTTGGGCGATTTAGAAGACCCGGAAATACTGGCGCCGCTCGATGGACCGTTCGACTATGTCGTGATTGCCGACACCATCGGCATGTTCGAGGATATCGATGGCACGCTGAGCCGGGTGCACGATCTGTGCGGTCCGTCGACGCGCATCGTCATTTCCTATTATTCGCAATTGTGGGAGCCGATCCTCAAGCTCGCCGAATTGTTCAAACTCAAGAGCCCTCAGACCCTGATCAATTACGTTGCCACGGTCGACTTCCTGAACCTGATGGATCTCGCGGATTTCGAGGTCATCAGCCAGCATCAGCGGCAGCTGATTCCGATCCGCTTGTTTGGGCTCGGCCCGCTGATCAACAGGTTTATCGCGCCATTGCCGGGCATCAGGCGGCTATGCCTGCGAACCTATCTGGTCGGCAGGCCGATCCGGCCGTTCCCGGACCGCAAGTTTTCCGCCAGCATCCTGATCCCTTGCCGCAATGAAAAAGGCAACATCGAGAATGCCATTCTGCGCATGCCGCGGTTTGGCTCCGCGCAGGAGATACTGTTCGTCGAGGGAAACTCGAGCGACGGCACATTCGAGGAATGCGAACGGGTCCGCGATGCCTACAAGGACCAGTGGGATATCAAGGTCCTGAAGCAGGATGGCAAGGGAGAGGGCGATGCGGTTCGTAAGGGCTTTGCGGCCGCGACCGGTGACATGCTGATGATCCTCGATGCGGACCTGACCATGCCGCCGGAGGCGTTGCCGAAATATCATGCCGTCATCGAGAGTGGCAAGGCCGAGTTCGTCAATGGCACAAGGCTGGTCTATCCGATGGAGCACGAGGCGATGCGCCCGCTCAACCTGATCGCCAACCGGTGTTTTGCCTATCTGTTCAGTTATCTCGTCAACACAAGGCTGACCGATACGCTGTGCGGAACGAAGGTTTTGCTGCGGAAGGACTACGAGGTTCTGGCGCGCGAGCGCCACTATTTCGGCGACTTCGATCCGTTCGGCGATTTCGACCTGATCTTCGGCGCCGCAAAGCAGAACCTCAAGATCATCGAGACACCGATCCATTACAAGGCGCGCACCTTCGGCGAGACCCAGATCTCGCGCTTCCGCGACGGTTCGTTGCTTCTGAAGATGGTGTGGTTCGCCTACCGGAAATTGAAGGCGGTCTGATCCCGGTCCGACCCGGGCGTTCGAGCGCCACCGTCGGCAGGGGACACCCGGCCAATTCCAGGCCTAAGGAAAAATCCCTTATTTTACTGGCGCGCCACGGCCGATGAAGATGGGCACTATTGCTTCGCGGTGGCGCTATGATGCTATAATCGATTACACGCTCCAACCGACTAAGCTGCGATGGCCTACGATCTTGCGCTACGCCTCATGGGCCGCAGTCTTCCGAGTTTCGCAGGGTGGTCCGGTTACCCTTCGATAGCGGCCCTCTGGATCAATCCCGGGATCGACGCGAGGGGCCCACTTCCAGACATCGCCGATGGGTATATAGAATCATCGTCCACCCCGGAGAACAGCAAGTGGCCCGAATAGAAAGCTTCGTATGGATCGTAGCGACTTTCATAATCATTATGGCCGGCACTCCACTACGGGCTTTAGCAACACCAGAAGCGTCTGCATGCGGGTACCTCGCTGGTCTAATCGATAAGGCACCGCCAGGGCCGTTGTTCTTGCCCAGCTATCCGACCGTGGAATCGGGGCCTCTCCATGGCGCCGCATACCTTTATGACAATGCGGTGGCCGCCATCGCATTAGTCGGTTGCGGTGAGCGAGACAAAGCACGTCGGATCGGCGCGGCAATTCTCTGGGCCATCGATAACGACCGGACCTGGCATGATGGACGGCTCCGGAACGCTTACGCCGCGGGTGTAGTGGCGAGTGGCTCCGCCAAACTTCCGGGTTGGTGGGACAATACTCAGAACAAGTGGTTAGAAGATCGATATCAGGTGGGCAGCGATAATGGCAACGTTGCATGGGCAATGTTGGCTTTGCTGTCGATTGACGATGCGAGCGCCAGCTCTCGGTTCCGCGATGGTGCGGCACGGCTTGGCACCTGGGTCGCGCAATGGGCCGACACGCGCGGTACCGGCGGTTTCACGGGCGGTACATTTGGGCACGAACCGACGCCCGACGTACGGACATGGAAATCGACTGAACACAATACTGACCTCACCGCCGCGTTTGGCCTTCTTGCAACCCGCACAGGCGATTCGCGGTGGCGTGACATGGCAACAGCTGCCGAGCACTTCGTAGATACGATGTGGGATCCGGCGTGCGCCTGTTTCGCCGCAGGCACCGCCGAAGACGGCGTCACGCGCAATCCGATTTTGGCTCTGGATGCTCAAATCTGGCCCTTAACGGCGCTCCCCGGAGCGGCCAAGAAATTTGCATCGGCAATTACTACCGCCGAACAACGAATGAGTGTCGACAAGGGCTTTTCTTACGGTGAAGACCGAGATGGTGTGTGGACCGAAGGGACGGGCCAAATGGCTCTCTTGCTGGAATTGCTCGGCAGGACTGCGGAGGCAAAATCGTTGGTCGCTGTAATCGAATCCCAAAGGTCGCCGGATGGCGGGTTCTATGCCACAAGTGTCCGAGGGCTACCGACTGGGTTCATGTTGGATACCGATCCGGCCAAGCCACGACTCTATTTCCGATCGCCACATCTTGGCGCAGCTTCGTGGGCTGCTCTTGCAGAACGGGGGTTCAATCCCTTTACGGCGACAAAAAGACTTCCGTAGTTAAGGCCGCAGTGGTGCCCGTCTCGGCCCTTCAGTTTCATCCAAGTTAAGTGCTTTTTCGATTTCGATAGGTCCGAATTTGGTCATTCGCGTCGATCTTGCCATGTCCGCTCATCCTCCCGGACGATCGCCAGCAAGCGACGGTGCAGGATGACGATCTGTTCACGGAGCACCCGCCGGACGATGAGCAGCGGCTCCACCAGTACCGCCAAGTCGGGGATATTCTCGACAAGCTCCTGGATGCGGGCCTCGAACCTCACCTTGCCAACCATTCCGACCTTGAGGCCGAAGTTGCGCAAAGTACCTCGCAGATCGTTCTCGATGGCGATGGCCTTCGACTGCAGAAGCTTGCGATGGGTCAGCAGCATACGCAGTTTCTGACTGCGGAGCGTCTTCACATGCACCGGACGGTACAGTCCCACCCGGATCATCTGAGCGATGCCGCGCGCGTCGTTGCGGTCGGTCTTGTTGATCTGCGCCTTCAGCACCGCCCGCATGTGCCGCGTCTCGACACAGATCACCGGTAACTCGGCTTCGGCGAGAGCGCTGAACAGCCATTGCGACAGCGGCCCGGCTTCCAGTCCGATCCGCTTGAAGCGGTAGGTGGGGTTCCCCAGAACCTTCAGCAGGGCTGCAGGTTCGCTCGCTACCTTCACTTCCTTCACGATCCTGCCCGTGTCATCCACAATGCAGATGCTGGTTTCCTTGACCGATACGTCCAATCCACCAAAATGGTCCATGCTGCGCTTCTCCTTCTGATGCTTGAGGTCGTCACCAAGGACCTCGTTTTTCACCATCAGCCTGAAGCGCAGCACCCAAAATCTTCAGCTATCCACAAGCTGGGCCGGCCGATTACACCATCTCTTGCGTCCGCTATCCGCCACACCGGACATTACACGACCGGTATTACGGTGACAGTGCACTAAACTAGTGTGACGACGATCCGCCGCCCACTGGCGCTCAGCCGCGAGTTTCGCCTGACGCCGCATCGAACAGCCGCCGTTGCACGCCCGCGGTCGTCTTGACGGATTTTGCGATGGTGAGGCAGTGCCTCTGATTTGCCCGACGTGTCAAGGACCGGCCCAAAGCGTCGGTTCCGGGGACCGGCAGGCTACTTTGCATGGGGTTGTTTTCGATATTTTTGCGGAAGCCGTAGCCGGCGAGGCTTGCATCGCAACAAATTGGCGCACCCGACACGATTCGAACGTGTGACCTTTGCCTTCGGAGGGCAACGCTCTATCCAGCTGAGCTACGGGTGCTTGGGGGCTCATTTAGCCGATTGGCCGGAGGTCGGCAACGGCCTTGCGGGGCCGGAAAAGGGGCTCGAGGGGGACGTCGCGGGGGCTTTTTGCCGGAGCCCGAACCGGGCCGGCCCAAAAATGTGATCCGCCCCGGATAATTGGTGCTAGTCTTTGAGGCTCTCGACCATCGATGGGAGCGCCTGATGTATACGAAGGTTCTTCTCGCCTATGACGGGTCTATCGAGGGACGGCGCGCGTTGCGGGAGGGCGCAAAGCTCGCGCAGCTTTGCCGTGCCGAGGTCTTTCTGCTCGCGGTCGTGGAGATATCGTCCATCATGACCCCCGAGGCCGGGCTTGCGATACCGATCGAGCAGCAGGCCGACGATTACAAGGCGATCCTGAACGAAGGCTCGGAGCGGCTGAGGGCGCTGGGCTTCTCGCCGACCTCGCGACTGGAAGTCGGAGATGCCGGGCAAAAGATCGCGGAAGTCGCCGAACAAATCGGCGCGCACCTCGTCGTGGTCGGTCATCGTCCGCAAGGGCCGCTGGCGCGCTGGTTCGGTTCCGTCGGCAGCTATCTGGTCAAGCGGCTTCGCTGCAGCGTGCTGGTCGCCCAGACCGAGATCAGCGACGACGAATTCGAGCAGCTGAAGCCGCCGATGGAACGCGCGGCCTCGGGTTAGGCCTGATGCCGCCAAAATCGTCAGGCCCTGGTCGCTATCAGGCTGGGACGATGATCTTGCCGATCGGCCACAGTGCTATTCCGGCGAGCTTCAAATGCGCCCAGGCGAACGGGATTCCGATGATGGTCACGGCCATCAGGATCGCGGTGATGACATGCCCAAGCGCCAGCCACCATCCCGCCAGCACCAGCCAGATGATGTTGCCGATCACGCCTAGCGGTCCGGTGCCGATATCCGGCTGCCCCGTGTAGGCATCGCGCGACACCGCTCTCTGGCCGAACGGAAACAGGGTGTAGATCGCGATATTGAACGCGGCCCTCGCCCAGGGCAGGCCGATGATCGTGATCGCCATGATGATCGCGGCGACCAGCCAGCCGACGGCCATCCATGCGCCGCCGAGGACGATCCAGAGAATATTCAGAAGCAATGAGACCGGGGACATGGCGCCATCTCTATCTTGCCGGCGGCACGATTGAAATCAAAAATCGTGGGCGCGCCGAAACCGGCTCGCATCGGACGCCCCGCATCAACCCGATTGCCGCAGGGAACCCAGACGGTAAACTGTTTCCCAGCGCGATCAAGCAGCCCGCCCCAAGCCGCCCGCCCGAAGGGAGAAGTCCATATGCGTCCGCTCGAATTCGGCTGGTATCTGCCCACGCATGGCGACACCACGGCCTATGGCCTGATGGAGGCGCAAATCGCCGGATCGCCTGAATTGTGCGACCGCGTGGTGCAGGCGGCGGAACTGGCCGGTTTCGAATATCTGCTGATCCCGGTAGGTTCCACCTGTTGGGAAGCCTGGATATCCGGTGCGTTCATGGCGGCGCGTTCGTCGAAGATCAAACCGCTGATCGCGGCGCGGCCGGGCTATATCAATCCGGTGCTGCTGGCCAAGATGATCTCGACCTTCGACCAGATGTCGGGCGGACGCATCTGCATCAATCTGATCGCCGGCCAGAACGAGAGCGAGGTCGAAGGCGAGGGCGTGCGTTACGCCAAGGAAGAGCGCTACGCGCTGATGGAAGAGGAAGTCTCGATCCTCAAGGCGCTCTGGACGACGCGAGGCCCGCTGAATTTCGAGGGCCGGTTTCACAAACTGTCCGGGGCGCATATCAGGCCGCGGCCGCTGCAGCAGCCATTTCCAAAATTCTATCTGGGCGGCGGTTCGCGCCAGGCCTGGGAATTGTCGGCCAGGCATTCCGACGTGCATCTGTTCTGGGGCGATCTGCCGGAGCGCATCGCGCAGAACATCGCCGAGATCAGGCAGATGGCGCGGGCCCACGGCCGCGAGAACGAGATCGGCTTCGGCATGCGGCTGCAGGTGATCTGCCGCGAAAATGAAGCGGATGCGTGGGAGGCCGCCGATCAACTGGTGCGTCACGCTACCGAACGGCAGAAGCAGGAGATGAAGACGCTCTATAACAGGTCCGAGGCGAACCAGCGGGTTCAGCAGCTCGCCCGCGAACATGGCGATTTGCTGCTGCCGCATCTATGGACCGGCATCACAAAAGTCCGCCCGGGCGCCGGCATCGCCGTCGTCGGCAATCCCGCCCAATGCGCCGGCACGCTGCAGCAATTCATCGATGCCGGCTGTCATTCGTTCTGCCTGTCCGGCTATCTGCATGACGAGGAGGCCGAAAGGTTCGGGCGGCTGATCCGGCCGATCCTGGCTGACAACAATCGAGGCCGGTGGGCAGCGTAGCGGCGCGCGTTCCACCCGTCCGCCATGGTCGCCGACGACGTCAGGCCAGTGCCTGCGCCTTTTCGCGGTGCGCGCCGAGCAACGACCGCACCTCGGGGGCCGGCTTGGGCTTGCTGAACAGGTAGCCCTGCATCTCGGTGCAGCCGAGCTTTCGCAATATTTCCCTCTGCGGCTCGGTTTCGACGCCCTCGGCTGTCGTTGTCATATTGCGGGAAGCTGCGATGTTCACCACCGCCTGGACGATCGCCGCCGAGCCGTCGACCTCGATATCGCTGACGAAGCAGCGGTCGATCTTGATCTTGTCGAACGGGAACCGCTTCAGATAGCTCAGCGAGGAGAAGCCGGTGCCGAAATCGTCGAGCGCGATGCGCACGCCGATGGCGCGAAGCTGATGCAGGATCGCAAGCGCGGTCTCGTCGTCATGGATCAGCACCGCCTCGGTGATTTCGATCTCCAGCCGGCTCGGCGAGAGACCGGAGGCCGCGAGCGCGCCCGCGATCCGCAGGGCCAGCGTCTGGTTTTTCAACTGTATCGGCGAGACGTTGACGGCAAGCCGGATCTGATGCGGCCAGGTGGCGGCCTCGGCGCAGGCGGTTTGCAGCACCCAATCGCCGAGCTCGTTGATCAGGCCGGTGTCTTCTGCCAGCGGGATGAACTCGGCGGGCGAGACCATGCCGCGTTCGGGATGGCGCCAGCGCAACAGCGCCTCGCAACCCGTTACCTCGTTGCTGCGGAGATCGAGCAGCGGCTGGTAGTGGATTTCGAAGCCGCCGTCGGCCATCGCCTGTCGCAGATCGCGCTCCATGGTGAGCCGGGCCTTGGCGCGGGCGTCCATGGCGGGCTCGAAGAAGCGATGGGTCCGGCGTCCTCCGGTCTTGGCGGCATACATTGCGAGGTCGGCGTTCTTGATCAGCTGATCGAGATCGGTGCCGTCCTGCGGCGCCAGCGCGATGCCGATGCTGGCATCGGTGGAGAGATGATGACCGAGGCACTGACAGGGGTGCCGGATCGCGTCGTGGATTCGCGTCACGAAATCCACGACGTCGGCGATATCGCCGACCGCGGTCTGGATTACAGCAAATTCGTCGCCGCCAAGCCGGGCGATGAGATCGGTCGGCTTGATGCAATCCTTGATGCGGGCGGCCAGGCCCTTCAGCAGCTCATCGCCGACATGATGGCCGAGCGAGTCATTGATGCCCTTGAATTCGTCGATATCGATGTAGAGCAGGGCGAATTTTTCGCCCTTGACCGCCTTCCGAAGCTCGCGCTCGATTTGCTCGCGGAACAGCACGCGGTTCGGCAGGTCGGTCAGTGCGTCGTAATGCGCGAGGTGCGCGATTTTTTCATCGGCACGCCGGCGCTCGGTCACGTCGTCGACGACATTGATGATATAACGCGGCGCACCCGCGGAATCGCGAATTCCGATACGCGTTGAAGTGAGGTAGCGGCGGCCCATCGCCTGGCTTCGCCAGGGGTGCTCGTCTCGGAAGAAGCTGTCGGCCGATTGCAACTGATCGTCGTCCGCCGTGACCATTTCGGCTGCTGTCCTCGGAAACAGATCGAAGGCGGTTTTGCCGATGATGAAGTCGCGCGCAACACCGAATTGCGTCTCGGCCACGCGATTGACAAGGACATACCGGCGATCAAGCATATCCTTCACGGTGATCTGCGAAGGAATGTGATCGATGATCTCGCGCAGGAACGCATAATTGCGATCCCGCTCCTGCTCGAGGTTGCGGCGTTCGGTGATGTCTTCCATCGTGGCAACCCAGCCGCCATGCGCCAGTGGTTTGCTGATTGCCAGAAAGGAGCGTCCGTCCGCACATTGCATGGTGGCTGTGATCGAGCTTGCCCTGGGCAATATTCCCCATAATGCCGGAACAGAATTCGTTCACATCGCCATCAAAGGATCCGGTGTCCTTGCGGTGTTGCATCAGTTCCCGTAAATGAGCGCCCGGCTTTACGATGTCCGTCGATAACTTGAACATATCGATGTAGCGCTGGTTGAAGGTGAGGACCTGCCCGGAGGCGTCGTACAGCACGAGGCCCTGGATCATGTTGTTCAGCGCTGTGTCGAGCCGGCACCGTTCCGATTCCAACCGCTGCTGCGCTTCCCGGCCTTGCCGGGTCATCTGCCGGATGATCAGAAACAGGATCAGGGCGATCACCGACGCGGCCAGGGCCGCGGCGGTGACCAGGAATCTGGTTTGCTCGCGCCAGTCGGCCAGAGCGGCCGAGACCGTGTTGGTCGCGACGACGACAATCGGGAAATGGCTGAGCCGCGCCGCCGAGCCGAGCCGGTCCATCTGGTCGACCGGGCTTTGCACGCGCAGGGTCTGCTGGCCTCCCTGACTGAGGACGCGCTGCACCAGGGGCGCTATTGGGAATTTCTGCCCGATCATCTGGTCGACGTGCGGATAGCGCGCCAGGAGGGTGCCATCGGCATGAAACATGGAAATGGCCGCACCCATTCCGATGGCGACGGAGGCGAAGAATTTCTCGTAATTGGCGGGGTCGATGCGCCGCGTCATCACGCCGAGAAAGACGCCGTCTTCTCCATTCAATCGATGGGCGATGACGGTGTTCAGGTTGCCGTTGAGATGGCTGAAGACCGCTTCGGCCAGAACCGCTTCCGATTGCGGGTTGGAAGTGAAGGTCCTGAAGTAGGCCCGGTCGGCGACATTTGAGGGGTGGTGCCGGCAACGGCCTCGACCAGTTGATCAGGTCGCCCCGGGAATCGAGGATGGAAATGTCGCCGAGATAGGACAGGCCACTGGTTTTGGATCTCAGGATCTCATGCGCCTGCGGACTCGACATCCGTTCCCGGAACGTCTCCGACGACGCGATGCCGGAAATCCGCAGCTCGGAGATCACATCGGCGGCGATTTTCGTGGAATCCTCGAACTGCTGATCGAAGTGACGCTTGAGCAGCAGCACCGTATTTTCCAGCTCGCGCTCGCTGTTGGCCAGCGCACGTTCGCGGAACTCGCCGACCATCATGATGGTGCCGATGAAGATCGCCGCGACCAGCAACCCGCCGCAAAGCGCCAGCCATAGCACCGGGCCCCGGATCGTCGCGGTACGGTCTCGTCCGATCGCGGCGGCTTGTGACATCAAGCTTCGTATGTCTTTAAACGGATTGCGCATTCCCGTTCCCCCGGGGGAATTCATACGATGCAGAAATGGCATAAGCGGTTAGGAAATCCGGTTACCCAGGACTTAATCCTATCCAAGACTTAATCGGGTTGCGCGGACCGGCCACTGCGGCTCACTTGGCGAAATCGCAGGCCTGATCCAAGGCGGGGGGCCATTCAATACCCCATTGAACCAGTTGTGCATCTGACTACGCTATTTGGCGCAGGGATCAGCCAATGCGGCGACAAGTCCGCGCCTCTCAGGGAGAGAAAAATGAATAAATGGCTCGCCGCCTTCGCTGTCGCGGCCCTCGTTACAGCGCCGTCCACCAGCCGTGCAGAGGAAATGACCCGCTTTACGCCGCTAAAGGCCGAGGAGTTGAGCCCGCCGCAAAAGGCCTGGGCCGATATGATCTCGGCTCCGCCGCGCAACGCAAAATTCACCGCGCCGCCCTACCGCGCCTATATCCGCAACCCGGATCTGGCGCCGCGGCTGTCGGCGCTGTCGGACTATCTGCGCTGGAATACCTCGCTGCCGCCGCGCCTGAGCGAACTGGCGATCCTGATCACTGCGCGGCAGTGGACCGCGCAATATGAGTGGTTCGCGCATTACCCGCTCGCGCTCAAGGGCGGGCTCGATCCCAAGGTGGCGGATGCGATCGCAGCCGGCAAACGGCCGGACAATATGAAGGACGACGAAGCCGCACTCTATGATCTCGCGACCGGGCTCTACCGTGACCGGAAGGTCAACGACCCCGTCTACAAGGCGGCGCTCGAAAAATTCGGCGAGCGCGGCATCATGGATATCATCGGCATCATCGGCTATTACGATCTGGTCTCGATGACGCTGATCACGATGCAGGCCGGGGCGCCGAACGACAGCGTGCCGCCGCTGCCGGTGCTTTCGAAATAGGCCGGTCGAGAGGGAATTCGGTCGAGCGGCGGGTGCGTCGTTCGAGAAGCGCTCAACTGCTCAGGTCGGACGGGTCGCGGGTCTTTTCGAAGGCGGCCATGGTTTCCCTGAGCTCGTTGAGGGCCGCGGCGAGTTCGCCGGGGCGATCGGTGAATTCCCCGGCGAGAGTTTCGCGGCGCTTCTCGATCGCCCGATCGATCGAGGGTCCAAAACTCGCGGCCGACGCAATCTCCTTGGCGAGCCGGGTATATTCCAGCCAAACCAGATACAGCATCAGCGGCGGGACCTGCTGCTCCGCCAGCATCTGGCTATAGCGTGCATCGGCGCCCTCCGTCGCCCACCATTGCTGCGCAAGCGTTACAATCTTTCTGAAGGTGCTGAGCGTTCCCGAAAATTTCTCCCGATTGACCTCCACCAGGCCGGCGCAGTGGGTCAGCCAGTTGAAGCCGGCGACAACAGCAATCGCCAGATCGGCCATGGTTGAACCCGTGAATTCAATCACGGTATCGTCGTGGGGCCGTTGCCGAAGATAAGCGTCAAGCAACTCCGGCTGGCGGGCGGGTTCGCCCAACAGCTCGAATTCGCGCCGGGGCACCACCATCACATAGCGCATGGCCTCCAGCCGGGTGTGGTCCCAGATGGAGCCGACGTCGCCGCCGGCATCGGAGCGGGCGCGCTTGCAGGCCGGATAGATCAGCTTGCCCTGATCGACATCGTCGAGGTAGCGCGGAACGCGCGTGTCCAGGTCCTGCAGCAGGGCCTGAGGGCCGAACGGGGGCGCCTTGTGCGCCCGGTCCTTCGGGAGTTGCCGGCCGAACCAGTCCATTCGGACCTCATACGTCAGGTCTCAAACATCAGGTCTCACTTCACGTCTCGCGCGGGTCTTGCTTCAGGTCTTGCTTCAGGTCTTGCTTGGGGTCACCCGCGATCCAGTCTAGCGGATGTTGACGTTCCCGTCAGCGCCGATAACCGCGGTCGCGCGCATAGCCGGCGCGGTTTTCCTGCGCCGGGCGGCTGGCGAGACTGGTGCGGGCTTCGCTGGCGACCGGGATGGCCGGCTTGAGCTCCTCGAGGAAAATCGGCCGCGAGAAATAATAGCCCTGCGCGTAGCGGATTTTGGTCGCGGCCTGCAGATAGGCCAGCTCCTCGAAGGTTTCGATGCCTTCGGCAATCACGGTCATGCCGAGCGCTTCGCTGAGCGATTCGATCGCCCGCAAAATGCCCTGGCTGCGTGGACGCTTATGGATATCGGTGATGAAGGAGCGGTCGATCTTGATCTCATCGGCGGTAATGTCGGCCAGCGCCGACAATGACGAATAACCGATACCGAAATCGTCGATCGAGACCTTGACGCCCAGTTTGCGGAAGATCGGCAGGATTTCATCCTGAAAATGGCTCTTGGTGACGAAGGCGTCTTCCGTCACCTCGATCATGAAGCGCGCCGGAAATCCGGTCGCCTGGAGCGCCTCGGCGAACGGCCGCATGAATTCGGGATTGCCGGCCTGCTTGGCCGCGACGTTGATGCTGATGGTGGTATCGGGACCGAAGGTCTCGTTGATCAGGTCGATCGATTTGACGATCTCCGCCAGCACCAGATGGGTCAGTTCGTCGATCAGTCCGAGTTCGACCGCGAGATTGATGAACGTCCCGGGCGCCTGGATCACGCCCTCGTCATCGCGCAGCCGCACCAGCGCTTCGATGCCCTTGACCTCCTTGGTCCGGATATCGACCTTGGCCTGGAACGCGCAGCAGAAGCGCTTTTCCAGGATCGCCAGCCGCAGCGATTGCTCGATCTTCATCCGCGCCAGCGCCTCTCGCTCCATGCTGGCGTCGAAAAACGCCGCGGCGCCCTTGCCGCCGTTCTTGACGCGGTACATCGCGATGTCGGCGTTCTGGCGCAGCAACTCGTAGCTTTTGCCGTGTTCGGGATAGAGGCTGACGCCGATCGAGGTGGAGGCGAATATCTCGGAAGCGTCGATGAAGAATGGCGCCTTCAGTCGCTGCAGGATAAAGTGGATGTGTTCGGCGACCTCGGCGTCGCTCCGGATCGGATTGAGCAACAGCAGGAATTCGTCGCCGCTGATACGCGACAGTACGTCTGATTCACGCAGGTCCAGCGTCAGCCGCTTGGTGATCTCCACCAGCAGCGCGTCGCCGATCGCGTGCCCGTAATAATCGTTGATGTGCTTGAAATTGTCGACATCGAGAAAGGCAAGCGCGAAGTGTCCTTGCGCCGTCTCGCGCTGCAGCAGGCTGTTGACGCGATGCTCGATCACCCGCCGCGTCGGCAGGCCCGTCAGCTCGTCATAATAGGCCGAACGGAACAGCTGGTCCTCGAACGCCTTTTGTTCGGTGATGTCGGCGGAGCTGGAAATCAGCAGATTGCGCTCGGCGACCCTGATCGGCCGATGCGAAGTGAGAAATACCTGTTTCACGGCGCCCGCGGTAATCGATTCTTCCAGAACGGCGGCGCGGCTGCAGCGCAGCAGTTCGAGGCAGGTATCGCGGCGATCGCTCGCCTGCGACGGCGCCGGGGCGCTGGCGGCCATCTGGAGCAGCCTGGCGGCGGCATCGTTCACCAGCAGGAATTCACCACGCTCGTCCTGAACGGTGACGCCGGTCGGAAGCAACCGGAACACATCCCTCAAAATGCGCAATTCGGAATCGAAAATGTCTTCGTGATCGGCCTTCGCCGCGGCCGCCGGAAGATCTTGTTTGCTGGGACTGTGCATGGCTCCCGAGCTTGCCAAAGTCTCTTGTAGTATTGGTTAAGTGAGACTGTGAAAAACCGTGACACTCCTAGATGCTCACGCTTTCGTTGGCCGCCGCCTCGATCGTCATTAACAGAGTCTCAACGCGATCGCCGGGCGCTTGCGGAAATGATTGCGGTTCGCGCGTTTCCCGGCGCAAATCCGCTCAGCTAGCAGGAATGCGGCACTGCATCGTGCAGTGGACGCCGGTCTTCAGAAAACTGATCTCGGTCTTGCCGTCGAACGGCCGAAGCGCGGATTTCAGCAGCTTGGTGCCAAAGCCCGGCCTGCCGACGTTTTCGACCGTGGGCCCTTCAGTCTCGTCCCAGGCGATGTTGAGGCGGTCGTCCGACACCGACCAGGACACCTGCAATAACCCGCTCGCGGCGGAAAACGCACCGTATTTGCCCGCATTGGTGGCCAATTCGTGAAACATCAGCGCCAGGCTGACCGCCAGCTTGGCCGGAAGAAACAGCGGCTCGCCGTTCAGGTTGAAGCGGACGTGGCCGTAGGGTCCGAGTTCGGAGCGCAACAGATCCTTGATATCGCAACCGCTGACATCGACCCGCGCGATCAGATCGTCGGTCGCCGACAGCGAACGTATTCGATGATCGATGCTGTCCCAGATTTGCGGCTGCTCCTGCAAGACCTGGTGCAGGACGGCGTGAATTGTCGATGTCTTGTTTTTGAGCCGGTGCTGCAACTCGTCGACCACGAGCTTGCGGTATTCCTCTTCCTCGATCAGGCGTTTTGCGATCTGGCGCTGCTGCGCGACCATGGTCCGGTAGTGCTCGACGCCCCATACGGTGATGCCGCAGACCGCCCAGAATATCAGCAACAGCGCGAATCGGGCGGTATCGACCGCCGCAGCGCTGAAATTGACGCCGACACCGAGTGCGCCACCCGCCAGCGCGGTCGCCATCCCGATCCGGAAGCCACCGAAGGCGGTGGCAAAGAACACGGCTGGAATATAGGGCGTGAAGAACACGTCGGGGCGGATCTGGGCCAGCCCCCACCGCGCCACCGTCGCAAGCGCGAGACAGCCGCCGGCGAAGCCTGTGATGAACAGGACTGGGGGCTGGGAAATTCCCTGCCAGCCGCGCTTGAACTCGTCGATCAATTTCGTCATCGGTGTCGTCACTTCATGTGATCAGCGAATCCAAAATAAGGCCGGTTGGCGCGGAAAACGGGTATTTCGAGGCCGCCAGAGGCCGCGACCGGGGGTAACGTGCCTGGATCTAGCCTGCTTGCGTTGTTCCCGCTGGGCGGGAATATTGCGGGATCATCGACCAGGAACCGGCCAACATCAAAGGGAAACGGTGTGGGCCGCCTGGACGGCAACGCCGCGGTGGGGATCGCAGCTGCGGGATCAGAATTTGGGGGAGGATGACTATGTCTGCGACATTTGACGCCGGGCTGACGCGGATCGAGGCCCGTCCGTTGTATCTGGCGGTCATTGCCGGCCTCGCGCTTGCTTTCGTGATCGGAAGGGCGTTGCCGTCGACCATGGACGCGATCTCGGCCGCGATCGAGCCGCTATGCGCCTCCAGCGATCCCGCAGGATCGACACTCGATACCGTCGAGCCGATCGGCTCCTACGCGCTGCCCAATGTTCCCGGGAAGCGCGTGACGATCGTGCGGGTGTTCTACGGCCCCGGCGGGTTTACCCGCGCGCACCGGCATGCGGGCTCCGTCACCGCCTATATCACCAAGGGCGAGATCCGTTCGCAGCTCGCCGGCGGCTCGGTCGAGACCTTCAAGGTCGGTCAGTCGTTCTTCGAGCCGCCCGGTGCCGTGCATCTGGTCTCGGCCAATGCCAGCAACAGCGAGCCGGCGGAACTGGTCGCGGTGTTCGTGGCCGATGAGGGCGCGCAACTCACGACCTTCGTCGAATAGCGTCGCGTGAACGCGAATTCGAAAGAAAACTGCGAACGCTGGGCGCGGTCATCGTGGTCGGCACCCTTGCGGGGCTTGCGATCAATCTGATTCAGGGCCGCACCACCGCAGCGTCGATGGCGGTCGGAGCCGTCTACGGCTTTCTGATGAGCGTTTCGATCGGGAGCATCGAGCTGTTCGTCCTCGATGGACCGATGCGGACCTGGCTTGGCGATCTGTCCTTCACCGCCAGTCTGATCGTACGTAGCGCTATCTATGCCGGGATCATCATGTTGATCCAGGCGTTTCAGTCGGGTGAAGCCATCGTCGGCCCGCTGGGCGATACGTCCGGCCAAACCTTCTTGTCCGGCTTCATCTATTCTGCGCTGGTTTCGGTCGCCGCGAATCTGGGCTTCAGTGTCGCCAATATCATCGGGCCGCGCGCCCTGAAGAACTTCATCACCGGGCGCTATCATTCCCCGGTCGAGGAGAACCGTTTCGTACTTTTCGTCGACATTGCGGGGTCGACCGGACTCGCGGAGCTACTCGGCGGCGTTGGTATCCATCGTTTTCTCGATCGGACGTTTCGCCTGCTCACGCTCTCGGTGGTGGATTATCGCGGCGAAGTGCTCAACTACGTCGGTGACGAGGTGATCGTGACCTGGCGGGAGGACACCGGCGCCATCGATTGCCGCCCGCTGCAATGCTTCATCGCCATGCGCGGCGCGCTGGTCGATGCTTCGCCGCAGTTTGAGCGCGAATTTGGCGCGGCGCCGAAGATTCGCGGCAGCCTGCATTTCGGGGCGGTGATCGTCGGCGAAATTGGCGACGTCAAGCGCGCCATCGTGTTCAACGGCGACGTGATGAATACCGCAGCAAGGCTTGAAGAGCTCAGCCCCAAGGTGGATGGCGGCTTCCTGGCGTCGCGCATGGCGATGGAACGATTCGGCTCGACGCCGCGCGTTGCGACGCGCGATCTGGGGCGTTTGCCGATTTGCGGGCGCGTCGATGGGATCGATGTGGTCGGTATCGACGTGCCGGCCAAGACCTGATCGGTTACGCCCCTGATCGCTTACATCGCCGGCTTCAGCGTCACCCGCAATCCGTCGCGCGGCTTCGGGATCGGCCACATCTGCCAGTCCGGCGTGTAGCCTGGTTCGAGCGAGACGTTGAGATTCTGCAGGAAATGCCGCGCGAAGCACTTTGCCTGCATGTAGGCGAAGTGTAGCCCGAGGCACATATGCGCGCCGCCGCCGAACGGCACCCAGGCAAAACGATGACGGTTCCGCTGCGCTTCGTCGGTGAATCGCATCGGATCGAATTTTTCGGGATCCGGCCAGATATCCGGCATGTGGTGGCTGAACAGCGGGTTGACGCCGACCATGGTGCCGGCCGGAATCGCAAAACCCTTGAAGGTGAAATCGCGAATCGCGCGGCGCGGCATCGACGGCACCGGCGGCTTCAGCCGCAAGGCCTCCTTGAAGGCCATTTCCGACAACGGCATGGCCTCGAGATTGTCGAAACTCGTCGGCGCGTCGGCGGCGATGCCGAGCTGCGTGACTTCATCGCGCAGCTTCTGTTGCCACTCCGGATGGGCGGCGAGTTCGCCGACGAACGAGGTCAACGACGAGGTCAGCGTGTCGTGTGCGGCCATCATCAGGAAGCTCATGTGGTCGATGATGTCCTGCGTCGACAGCAGCGCGCCGTCCTCATGGGTGGCTTTGCAAAGCTGCGAGAACAGATCCTCGCCGCCTTTTTCTCGGCGGATTGGAATCTGTTCCGAGAAATAGGCGATGATGCGTTTGCGCCCGTTGACGCCGCGGGCCATCTGGGTGCCGGGTATCGGCTTCCGGATCACGGCGACGGAAGCCGCCACCATGTCGACGAACGCACGGGTGATGTCGTCGACTTCGGGGCCGATATCGGCGCCGAGGAATGATGTGGCGGCGAGATCGAGGGTCAGCTGCTTCATCGCCGGATACAGCAACATCGGTCCCGGCTGCGCCTTCCACTGCGCGACACGGGCCGCGATGCCCTTATCGAGTTCGGTCAGATAGGATTTCATCGGTCCCGATTTGAAGGCGACCGATAGCGCGCGGCGGTGCAGGCGATGCTCGTCGAAATCGAGCAGCATCAGGCCGCGCGGAAACAACTGCCCGAGAATGTTGCCCCAGCCCAGCGTGGAGGAGAATTGCCGGGCCTGGTCAAACATCACCAGTTCATTGGCGTCCGGCCCGAGCAGGACGATGCTGGTCTCGCCGAACAAATGGGTGCGATAGATGAGGCCCCATTTGGCGGAATTGCGTTCGACATGGCCCTTCGGATCGGCAAGCACATCGAGCGTCTTGCCGATCAGCGGCCAGCCTTCGTCGCCCGGAATATGTGTCAGCGAATTGCGCTTCGGCGGTGTGAAGCTGTAGGTGGGGGAAGCCACACTCTGCATAGACATGGCAATTGCTCCGGTTGGTCGCGACCGCATAGCCCAAGCAGGTAGATAGCCTCTTGTCCCCCGGCTGCAAAGGCCCGCGACCCAACGTCCGGTCGTCCAAATCGCGCCCCAGGGCCAGGAGGCCGTGCTAAGGTGGCGGATAATAACAGAAAAGGCAGGGAGAGCGGAGATGTCGAAAATAGTGAATGGGATGGTTGTCGCATTTGCCGCGTTGGGCTGGATCGCGGCCGGATCTGTGCCGGCGATGGCGCAGACCAGGCCTGCGGTCACGAACTCGCCGGTCGGCAACAGCTATATCGCCGGGATCGACGCGCCGACGGCGAAGTTTTTGCAAACGGTGGCGTGGGAGACCGTGCAGGACTATTACGGGAAATGACTTTCGGCCTTTGATGTTCTCTCATTTGAGCGCATCTAGCGGCGCAACCGGAAATCAAATGAAGCGGCGTGAATTCATTGCCGGACTTGGCGCGGCGGCAACGTGGCCGCCGGCCGCGCGCGCGCAGCAAGCTCAGCGGACGCGGCGAGTTGGAATGCTAATAGCGAGTGACGAGAACGAGCCATTGGTGCGGTCGCGCGTGGTTGCCTTCCGGCAGGGGTTAAGTGACCTTGGCTGGTTCGAGGGCAGGAATCTTCAAATCGATTATCGTTGGACCGGCAACGATCCGGAGCGCACGGGACGCTGTGTGTCTGAACTTGTAGCGCTGGCACCCGAAGTGATCCTAGCTCACTCGCCCCCCGCGACGTTGGCATTGAGCAAAGCCACGCGATCCGTTCCGATCGTTTTTGTGCAGATCACCGACCCGGTCGGCACCGGGCTGGTGGCCAACCTTGCACATCCCGGCGCCAACATTTCCGGATTTACAACTTTCGAATTTGCGATGGGCACCAAATGGCTGGACCTGCTGAAGGGAATTGCTCCGAACATTACTCGCGTCGCAGTCATGCAAAATGCGAAAAGCCCAACCTGGTCTGGCCAGTTGCAGGCCGTGGAAGCGGCGGCGCCCTCGTTGGGGACACAAATAGTTTCCGCAGGTGTGGAGAGCGCGGCCGACATCGAACGTTCGATCGCCGAGTTCGGGCGCGAGACGAATGGCGGCCTGATCGTCATGCCCGACAGTCTCACGCTTATCCACCGCAAATTGATTGTTTCGCTGGCGGAACGCTATCATCTGCCGGCGATCTATCCTTTTCGATATTTTCCAGATGATGGCGGGCTCATATCCTATGGGATCGATCTCGCCGACGTCTGGCGGCGAGCGGCGACTTACGTTGATCGAATCCTCAAAGGCACGGCGGTAGGCGACCTGCCCGTTCAACAGCCGACTAAATTCGAACTTGTGATCAACCTCAAGACAGCGAAGGCGTTCAGCCTTGAAATCTCGCCGACGCTGCTCGCCCGTGCCGACGAGGTGATCGAATGAGGCGACGCGGACATCCTCCGCGCCGCGCCAGTCGAGTTACGCCTTGCTCTTGCGCTTCGCCGCTTCCTTCTGCAGGTCGGGCGCGTTGATGGTCGGGATCGCTACCCGGCCCGGGCCGGTGAGGGTGAGCGCCTCGGCGGCCTTTTCGTTCTCCATGATCTTGGCCATCACGGCCTGGCCCGCGCGCTCGAACACCGCGCGGTTTTCGATCACGAATTTCTGCGACTTACGCAGGCCGGCGACATAGCCGTTGATTTCCGGAATCACGTAGCGCGCCACCATGTCCCAGCTGCGGCGGGTATTTTCCGGGTTGGCCCAGTCATGCACGAAGCCGACGATGGTGCCGACGCCGCCCGAGACCTCCATCAGGCTCTTGATGGTTTTGACGAGATCGTCGGGCGTGCCGATGGTGGAGGCGGCGTTCTCGCCGCCCGCGGTCTTCTCGATGGCGTCCTCGGGCGAAGTGAACGGCTCCAGGCCCGGCCGCTGCAGCGTGCCGACATTATATTCGTTGTGCCAGCGCATCAGCCCGGCGCCGGCCTCGCGCCTTGCCTGTTCGCGGGTCTCGGCGATGTGCCAGCTCAACAGCACCCGCCAGTCGGACCGGCTCACGGTGGTGCCGGCCTTCTTGGCGGCATCCTCCGCAAATCCCCATTGCGTCGGCAGCGCCATCAGGCCCTGCGTCGACATCGAGCCGAGCGAAATGATGCCGATGCCGTATTTGCCGGCCAGCGTCATGCCCGACGGCGAGATCTGCGACGCCACCACGAACGGCATCTCTTCCTGCAACGGCAAAAGCTGCAGCGCGGCGTCGTTCATGGTGAACCAGTCGCTCTTGGCGGTGACGCGCTCGCCCTTGAACAGGCGGCGAATGATCGCGATCGCTTCGTCCTGACGGTCGCGCTGCGTCATCGGATCGATGCCGAGCGTATGCGCGTCCGACGCCAGCGCACCGGGACCCGAGCCGAAGATCGCGCGGCCGCCGGTCATGTGGTCGAGCTGCACCATGCGCTGCGCGACGTTGAAGGGATGGTGGTAGGGCAGCGACACCACGCCGGTGCCGAGCTTGATGCGCTTGGTGCGCTCGCCGGCGGCGGCCAGGAACATTTCCGGCGAGGCGATCATCTCCCAGCCCGAGGAATGGTGCTCGCCGCACCAGAATTCGTCGAAGCCGAGCGCGTCGATCTGCTCGACGAAATCGAGGTCGCGGCGGAATTGCAGCATCGGATGCTCGCCGATGGGATGATGCGGGGCGAGAAAGGCTCCGAATTTCAGGCGCGCCATGGGTGTTTTCTCCGGACAGCTATTGTTGTTGATTGGGCTGTCCCGCAGGCTACGTGCTGGAACGCGCCAAGGCAATCGCTCAAGGGTATCCCGGCCTATGCCGCATGGTGCCATGCGCGCAGGCGATGGATCGCCGTCGGTGTCAGGCTATAGGCCGCGACCGCGGTGCTCGAAAACCTCGCGGCGGCTTGCGGGTTACGCAGCAGCCTCGCCACGACCACGCCCAGGGGGATCGCGCACCATGGGTCCGTCAACAGCGGCACCAGTTCCTCGCGCGAGCCGCGATACCGCCCGGAACCCGCGGCGAGCAACCCGATCTCACGCAGGATGTCTCGTCTACGGTTACGCTGTTGCGCGGCATCCAGCAATCCCATCAGGCCGAGCCGGGTGAGGACGCCCTCGCGGCCGTCGGGTTGTGTCGGCGGTGTCTTCCCAAGCGATACAAGCAACAATGCACCGGGCAGGTCGACGCCGCTGAGCCACGCATTCATCGGCTCGACCAAGCGGGGATTGGCATCGATGAAATGCGGCGTTCCGGTCGCATCCTCCAGGATGTAATCGAACGACAGCGCGCCGTGCCACCCAAGCGCCTGCCCGATCCGTTCGACGATCCCGCGAACCACCGCGCTGACGACGCTGATCTTGAGCACGTCGCCGCCGCCGGGCCCTTCCACAACCTGACGATAGATATGGAGGGCGACCAGGCGCCCGCGGTCGAACACACTCTGCGTGCGTTCGAGCGCCCCCGTCACCGCGGCCTGGACCAGCAGGCCCTCGGCGAACGCATTGTGTTGTTCGAGTTGCAGCAGCAGCGCATCGCGCTGACGTGCGTCGCGCACTCGCCAGACGCCGGTGCTCGCGGTGCCGAACGCGGCCTTGACGAAAAACGGAAAGGCCCGGTCGGCCGCGAATTCATTCGCCGAGTGGACGACATCGGTTTGGGGTTGCGGCACCTTCAGCCGCGTCAGCAGCTCGGCGAAACTGGCCTTGCTTTGGACCTGTTCGAACGCTTCGAAATCGGTGAGCGCTATTCCAAGGCCGGAGGGAAGCTGTCGGCGCGCGGCGGCAAACAGATAGGCCTGTTCATGCACCGGAAGCAGCGCGTCGATCTGGCTCGTTTTAACCGTTTCGATCACCCTGGCCAGATAGCCGTCGGGATCGGCACCGGACGCGGGTGCGCGATGCACCCTGCGCACGAAGCGGGAGAAACGTCCGAGACACAGCGGGTCGCTGGAGAGTAGTTCGACCCGGTGCCCGGCGAGCCCCAAGGCCGTGATGGCCTCGCGCGACGACAGGCTCGAGCCCTCGCTTAGAAGAATTTTTGGTCTGTCGGCTGACATTCGGGCGTGACCTCTGCGCGAGCTTAAGCCGGACCAGGCGCCAGGACAAAGCCGGCCGCCTCCGCCGGGCCGGGATTGTCGGCCTGCCGAACTTGCCATAGCGTCATCTACATGGCGGGTCGAGGTACGTTCGGGTGAGGCGACGATGAATCTGGCAAAACCCCGCATCGATATCGGCTTTGCGACCAACCACGCGCCGGCAGCGCTTGCGTTCTGGCAAAATGAGATCGGCCTGCCGTTCGACCATACGCAGCCGATCCGCCGCGGCTACAAGCAGCACCGTCACGATCTCTGCGGCTCGATCCTGAAGATCAACCAGGTCTACGAGCCGCTGCCGGACAACCCGCCATCGGGCTATCGCGAGCTTCTGATTGCGCGCGACGGCATTTTGGCGCGTGAGCCGATGATCGATCCGGACGGCAACCGGGTTTCGCTGGTGCCTAGGGGAATGTTCGGGATCGAGCGCATCGGCATCCGCCTTGGCGTGCGCGACGTCGAGGCGCACCGGCGGTTTTACATGGAGGCGCTGGGACTGAAGCAAGGCGAAGCGGCCGGTACCGCGATGACCTTCCTGGCGGGCGATACGGTGCTGATCGTCGAGCCTGCGCCGGATGCGCCGGACGACGCGTCATTCGAGGGCAAAGGCTGGCGCTACATTACGTTTCAAGTGTTCGAGGTCGATCGCGAGCACGCACATGTGCTGGCCCATGGCGGCCGCGAAGCCCGCGCGCCGGTGACGCTCGGGACCACCGCGCGAATTTCGATGGTGCGTGATCCCGATGGCAACTGGATCGAGCTGTCGCAGCGCGCCTCGCTCACCGGCTCGCTGGAGCCGTCGGCCCCCTAAAGCTTCGCCGTCATGGTTGCACGTTCAAGGTCCGGACCACGCGAAAGCTGAATCCGCCGCCGTCGACGATCGAGTCCTCGCGATAGCCCGAGCGCAGCATGTTGGCCGACCAGTTCCATCGGCCGCCGCGCAGCATGCGCTTGTGGCAATCGCCTTCCAGCCATGGCGAACCATCGGTCGGCGTATCCTCGGTGTAGCGCTTGTTGAAGCAATCCTCGGTCCACTCGAACACATTGCCGTGCACCTGATACAGCCCGAACGGATTCGGCGCGTAGGAATCCACCACCGCGGGTCCCTTGCTGTCCGGTCCGTGTGGTCCGCTGCCATAGGGGGTCGATGCCTGATAGTTGGCGTCCGCAGCGGTAACCGTGTTGCCGAACCAGAACGGCGTCGTGGTGCCGGCGCGGGTAAAATATTCGCGCTCGGATTCGCTCGGCAGCCGATAGGTGCGGCCGACTTTCTTCGACAGCCAGGCCAGATATGATTTTGCCGCCTCGAAACTGATGCCCTGTGCCGGCATGCGGCCGCGGCCAAAGCCATTGTCGTCGCCCTTGTTGCCGCCGCAGCCGCCGTCGGCGAGACAGGCGTCCCATTCGTCGAACGAGACCGCGAAGCGGCCAACTGCGAACGGCCTTGCCAGGGTGACGCGATGGATTGGGTCTTCGCCCTTGAACCGGTCCGGCTCGTTCGCCGGCGTTCCCATCATGAACGAGCCCTGCGGCACCACCACCATTTCAGGGCAGGTATCGCATTCCTTAAAGCTGTCCTTTGGACGCAGGGCCTGTTCGAGCTCCGGCGTCATCGGCTGGACCCCTTTTTCCGGAAAGAATTGCCGGGGCAGGGGTGCGGGCGCAATTTGCGCCGATTCCACGGCCGGTTTCGGCTTCGGCCGCTCTTGCCCCGGCTTGGCCCACGCACCGCCGGCGACCGAAACAACGAGCGCGCCGGCGATGAGTGCGAGGAAGAGCCGCGATACGTCAGTCATGAACCATCCTTGGCGTGAACCAGTGTTGCAGCTTGGTCGCGCGCAAAGGAGATCGCGTTCATGGCGGGATTTGAAGGGGTTAACGCGGATCGGGCGGTCATCTGCTGCGGTGCGTCCGTTGGATCGCAGGTGGCTTTGTCTTGCATCTTCACCGGACGGCCAATGGTCCGAGCTATGCGAACCTTCGCCACGGATGTAAAATGCTTCATTTCCTGACGGTTTGGTTGGATGGAGCGGACCGATGAGGCGTCGCGATTTCCTCACCATTTTCGGCGGAGGGGTCATTTGCTGGCCGCTCGCCGCGCACGGCCAACAGCCGGTGAAAATTTGGCGGATCGGATTTATCGCTCACCGACATGAGAAATTTTACGACCCATTGTTTCATGGCCTCCGGGAGCTCGGCTATATCGAGGGGCAGAACCTCGTTGTTGAGCGCCGTTATGCGGAGGGCCACGTCAAGCGATTTCACGAATTCGCAGCCGAGATGGTTCGGCTCAAGGTCGACGCTGTCATTGTTGTGACAACGCCTGCCGCCTTCGCCGTCAGAGATGTGACGACGACGATCCCGATCGTCCACCCGGCCGCTATCGATCCGGTGGGGACAGGATTGATCGCCAGCCTGGCGCACCCAGGCGGCAATATTACGGGAATGGCGGTTCTCAACGGGGAAACAAGCGCAAAGCGTCTCGATCTACTCCGGGAAGTGGTGCCAGGATTGTCGCGAGGTGCGGTTCTCTGGAATTCGGCTAACCCCGCCAACGGGCTGGCGTGGAGGGAGACGGAAGGGGCCGGTCGCACGCTGGGAGTGGCGCTGCAATCGCAGGAGGTGCGAGGTCCGAAGGACTTCGAGACCGCCTTTGCGACGATATCCGAGCAGCATCCCGACATACTGCTCGTCCTGCAGGACGCGCTCACCCTCGAGTATCGGAAAGAAATCATCGCCTTTACCTTGCGGGAGCGGCTGCCGAGCATGTTTGTGGGGAAGGAATGGGTCGAAGAAGGCGGCCTGATGTCTTATGGCGATCGCCTGCCCGAGCGATATCGGCGCGCCGCTGATCTCGTGGACAAGGTTTTAAGAGGCACCAAACCCGCCGACCTGCCGGTGGAGCAACCCACGACATTCGAGTTGGCTGTCAACCTCAAGACGGCCAAGGCGATCGGGTTGGCGCTGCCTCCCGCGTTCCTGGCCCGTGCCGACCAGGTGATCGAATAGGACGCTTGCTTCTGCGCTACCGCGTCATCCTGTTCCACGCGTCCAGCCCGGCAATCTTGTAGGCTTCCGCCAGCGTCGGATAGTTGAACGTATTTTGGATGAAATAGTCGATGGTGCCTTTCAGATTAAGCACGGCCTGGCCGATATGGATCAGTTCGGTGGCGCCTTCGCCGAGAATATGCACGCCGAGCAGCCGGCGGGTCTTGGTCGAGAAGATCATCTTCATCATGCCGCTGTTCAGCCCCATGATGTGGCCGCGCGAGGTCTCGCGAAAGCGGGCGACGCCGACCTCATAGGGAATGCCGCGGGTGCGCACTTCTTCTTCCGTCAATCCCGTCGTCGAGATTTCCGGCACCGAATAGATGCCGTAGGGAAAGAATTCCGGCGGCGCCATCGGCTCCATGCCGAGCGCATGACAGGCGGCGACGCGCCCTTGCTCCATCGAGGTCGAGGCCAGGCGACGGAAACCCGATTACGTCGCCGGCGGCATAGATATGCGGTACGCAGGTTTGCAGTGTCAGCGGATCGACCTGTGATGCGGCCGCGGTGATCCACCTCAATTCCGGCGGCCCCGAGATTGAGCCGGTCGGTGGCGCCGACGCGGCCGGCGGCGAACAGCAGCATTTCCGAACTGACGATACGGCCGTCGGCGAGTTTGATCTGGATCGCGCCGCCGGCGCTGTGCTCGATCGAATTGACCGCCGAGCCGAGCCGCAGCGCGACATTGCGGTCGCGCAGCTCGTGCATGAACTCGTCGATCAGTTCCTTGTCGATGAAGTCGAGAAAGGTCGGCCGCGGTTCGATCAGGGTCACGGCGACGTCGAGCGCGGAAAAGATGGTGGCGTATTCGACGCCGATCACGCCGGCGCCGATCACGGCGAGACTGCGCGGCAGCTTTGGCAGGTCGATGATCTCGTCGGAGTCGAACACCGTCTTGCTGTCGAACGGCACATAGTCGGGCCGGAACGGCCTTGTGCCGCAGGCGATCAGGATGTTGGCGGCGGAGACCACTTTGGTCTCGCCGGGCGCCGTCGTGATTTCGATCTGATTCGGTCCGACGAAGCGGCCTTCGCCGGCGGCGGTGCGCACGAGGTTACGGCTGAACTGATGCTCCAGCACCTCGACCTCGTGGTCGAGCGTCTTCTGCAGCCGCACGATCAGGTCATGGGCGTCGATATCCTGTTTGACCCGGTAGGAGCGGCCGTAAAAGCCGCGCTCGCGCCAGCCCGACAGATTGAGCACCGTCTCGCGCAGGGTCTTGGACGGAATGGTGCCGGTATGGACGGAAACGCCGCCGACCCGCCGGCCCTTTTCCACCACCAGCACCGACTTGCCGAGCTTGGCGAATTGCACCGCGGCCCGGCGGCCGGAAGGGCCGGAGCCGATCACCAGCATGTCATAGTCGTACATCAAAGGCCGTCCCGAACACGCGAAATCGCTGAATAGGCTGCAGGAAGCCCCGATTCCCATGCAGCAATCGGGCCAATCCCCCAGCGATTGCTTACCTGCCAGGTAATCGCCGGGACGACCGAAATCAGTAGCCTGGCCGTGCAACAGATTTCGGACAGGATGTCCAACATGCACCAGCTCGTTTCAACCCCGGTGGATTCCACGCGCCGCTGGTGGGTGCTGGCGATCGTCGCTGCCGCACAATTCATGTTCGGCGTCGATGCCTTCATCGTCAACGTCGCGATCCCGACCATCGCGGTTGAATTGCACGCCAGCGCCGCGCAGATCGAGGCGGTCATCGCGATCTACCTGATCGCCTATGGCACGCTGGTGGTTACCGGCGGCCGGCTCGGCGATATCTACGGCACCAAGAATGTATTCATCGCGGGCGTACTCGGGCTTCAGCATCACCTCGCTGTGGTGCGGGCTCGCGCAATCCGGCCCGGAACTGATTCTCGCCCGGCTGGCGCAGGGCGCGACGGCGGCGCTGATGGTGCCGCAGGTGCTCGCCACCCTGCATCTGCTGTTTACCGATTCGTCTCGCGCCCGCGCATTCGGCATTTACGGCATCGTGCTGGGTTTGGCGGGTGCGGCCGGCTTCATGCTCGGTGGCGTGCTGGTGAGCCTCGATGTCGCCGGGCTCGGCTGGCGCGTGGTATTTTTCGTCAATGTGCCGTTCGGCGTCGTCATCATCGCCGCGGCGTTGAAGATCATGCCGACGGTGCCGCGTCGCGCCGGCACCCGGCTCGATATGTCAGGCGCGATCGTGCTGTTTCTCGGGATTGCTGTGCCTGATCGGTCCGCTGTTGTTCGGCCATGATGTGCACTGGTCGCCATGGGTCTGGCTGGCGATGGCGGCGGGCGTTGCGATCATTGCCGGATTTCTGCGTCTCGAACGATCAGTCGCGCGCCGCGGCGGCATGCCGCTGATCGATCTGGCGCTATTGTCGGATCCGGCGTTCATACGCGGACTGGTCGCGGTGTTCTTTTTCTTTTTTGCCAATCTGTCGTTCTATCTGATCATGACCATTTACATGCAACGGGGCTTGCATATTCCGCCGCTGCACGCAGGGCTGGTGTTCGTGCCGCTCGCGCTGACCTTCGTTATCGCCTCAAGGCATAGCGGAGCGCGCGCACAACATCGCGGCACGCTGGTCCTGATCGAAGGCTGCGCGGTGCAGATCATCGGTCTCGCGGCGCTGGTGACGACGATCGAATCGGCGGCGGCGCCTTCGGCGATGTTGCTGGCGCTGGTGCTGATGGTGTTCGGTTACGGCCAGGGCCTGGTGATGGCGCCGTTGTCGAGCGCCGTGCTCTCAACGGTAAAGCCGGCCAGTGCGGGCGCGGGCTCCGGCATGTACGGCACCACAGCGCAAATCGCCAACGCCGCGGGTGTTGCCGCGATCGGTGCGGTATTTTTTGCGGTGGAAGCTGCCCGCTCGGCGCAGCTGGCGCTATTTGCGGCATGCGCGTTGTTTGCGCTGTCGATCATCATTTGCGCCGTATTTCTGTCATGGATGCGCCGCGCGGCGGCCTGATCCCAAATTAACGTAACGAGAGTACAATTACGGGGAACGACAGCACACGGTCTTTTTATTTTGCAGTGCAGCAACTATCTGCTCTTGGTCGACGTTGGAATGCCATCACCCCGGGAGCTGCTGTTGTCCCTCGTCAACAACGTCGAATTCCTGCGCCACCTGCCCAAGCTGAACGGCTTTAATGGTTTGGCCGCCTTTGGGCGCGGCCTTGCGCCGGGCGTTCACAGTCCGCTGGTTGAAATTACCGGATTCGGCACGAATCCTGGCGCGCTTAAGATGCTCGCGTTCGTACCTGAGCACCTCCAGCGCGCACCTGCGCTCGTCGTCGTCCTGCACGGCTGCGGCCAGACCGCGGCCGGCTATGATCTCGGCACCGGCTGGTCGACGCTGGCAAAGCATTACGGCTTTGCGTTGCTGATGCCCGAACAGCAGGCATCCAACAACGCCAACACCTGCTTCAACTGGTTCAATCCGGAAGACACCACGCGGGATCAAGGCGAAGCCTGTTCGATCCGGCAGATGATCGCGCGGATGGTGGCCGATCACAAAATCGATTCCCGTCGCATCTATGTCACCGGACTTTCCGCCGGCGGCGCCATGACATCGGTGATGCTCGCGACCTATCCGGAAGTTTTCGCGGGCGGCGCCATCATTGCCGGCCTGCCTTACGGCATTGCCAGCAATGTGCGCGAAGCGCTGAGTGGAATGATGCAGTCGCCACAGCGCCCCGCCGAAGAATTGGGCGATCTGGTGCGCGGCGCCTCGAAGCACAAAGGCCCGTGGCCGAAATTGTCGGTGTGGCACGGCAGCGCCGATCGCACCGTCAATCCTGCCAATGCCGACGAGATCGTCAAGCAGTGGCTCGACGTGCACGGGCTGCCGCAGGCGCCGATGTCGGCGGCGGATGTCGACGGATATCCCCGCGAGGTCTGGTGGAACGCGGACGGCGAGACCGTCGTCGAGTCCTACACCATCACCGACATGGCGCACGGCACCCCGCTCGGGATTGCCGACAATGACGAGCGATATGGCGAAGGCGGTGCGTTCCTTATCGAAGCGGGAATTTCGTCGTCCTATCACATCGCGAATTTCTTCGGCCTGACCGAACGTATCAGGCAACCCGAGGCGGCCCCGACCGGAGTTTCGCGGGAGCGCGCCGGCACGATATCGATGACGGTTCCAGTGCCCGCGCCGGAACCGGATCTCGCCGCGATCCTGTGGCCGCAGGCAGCCTCCAGCCGCCGTACCGAGCCGCCGCAAAAGCCGCGTCGCCGCGCCATCGATGTCGGCGCCGTCATCACCCGGGCACTGACCGCCGCGGGGCTGATGAAATAGGCTGGACCGTCGTCATCCCCCGCGCAACGGCTTCGCCGTTGTCGCTGGAGGTGCGCTCGGCGGCGCAATTGCGCCGCCGAGCCGCCGGCGACCTGGCTTCATTTTCGACTCTACATCTCGCTGGTGAGGAATGGATTGGTCATTCGCTCCTGGCCGATGCTGGAGCCCGCGCCGTGGCCGCAGATGAATCCGACATCGTCGCCGAGCGGCAGCAGCTTTTCCTGGTGATCGAATTGATCAGCGTGGCATGGCTGCCGCCGGGCAGATCGGTGCGCCCGACCGAGCCGTTGAACAGGACGTCGCCGACATGGGCGAAGCGCAGCTCCTTGTTGAAGAACACCACGCTGCCCGGCGAATGGCCGGGGCAATGCAGGATATCAAAGACGAGATCGCCGATCGAGACCTGTTCACCTTCATCGAGCCAGCGATCCGGCCCGAAATTGCGCACGCCGGTCATGCCGAAACGCTCGCCGCTGCTCACGACATTGTCGAGCAGATATTTATCGGCAATGTGCGGACCCTCGATCTTGACCTGCAGCGCATCGCGCAGCTCGGCGGCGCCGCCGACATGGTCGATATGGCCGTGCGTCAGCCAGATCTTCTCGACGGTGACGCCGGTCTGTTTGATCGCGGCCTGAATCTTGGCGACGTCGCCGCCGGGGTCGATCACCACGGCCTTCTTGGTCGGCTCGTCCCAGATGATGGTGCAGTTCTGTTCGAACAGCGTCACCGGAACGATGATCGCGCCGGCCTTCGGTTTTGTCTCGGTTTTGTCATCCATGGGGGCACCATATTCTTCCGTGAAACGCCGTCAACACGCGGGTAACGCCCTGCGATCCGGGCGGGTCCGTTCTAGGGTTGAACGCAAATTGAATATAGTGCTCAAGGCCGATGGCGCATCGGCTAAATGCTTGGTTCTTCACGTCGGCAGGCCGGGAATTGCATGAGTCAGGCTTCTACATCGCCACTGGCCGGGACGCGTACGACGGCGCGTGCCTTTTTTGTCGCCGATCGCTTGAATACGTCAGGCCTCGAGCGCGGCGACGTGCTGGCAACGACGCCGCTGGCGTTTCGCGTCAACGAGAACGGCGTCGCCATTCTGTTCCGTTATGGCGTCGTCGTCCTGATCGGGCTCAATGCGCTGGAGGAGGACGAATTCCTGCGCAGCCTGCAATCGCGCATGACGGGGCCCTCGGCCCGGCGCGAGGAGGAGATCGCGATCATCGAGCTCGCCTCCGAAAAGGACGACCAGATTCCGCCGGGTGGTCCGATCTACCTGCAGAGCCTGTCGCCGGAGCGGCTGATCCTGGTTGGCGAGGCGCTGGCCAAGAGCGTCGTGCTGGCGCGCCATGAGCGCGAGGTTGCCGCGGTGTTCGACATGACCGAACCGTTCGCGCGCGAATTGGCGCAGAGCGGGCAGATGCGCGGCGGCCGGAACGCGGTCCTCAAGCACATCGGCAATGCGTTGTCGGTGCGGCATCGCGTCTCCGGCCCGGTCGAAGTGTCCGAAAAACCCGACATTCTCTGGGACAAGCCGCAGCTCGAACGGCTCTATGCCCGGCTGGAGGATGAATACGAGCTCAAGGAACGCGCTGAATCGCTCAATCGCAAACTTGCCGTGGTCGCCGAGACCGCGCAGGTGCTCACCGATATCATCGATACCCGCCGCTCGCTGCGGCTGGAGGTGATCATCGTGTTCCTGATCCTGTTCGAGGTGCTGATCACCATTTATCAGATTGCGCTGGCCCGGCACGGCTAAGCGGGCGGGGTGTACGCATGGCGGGGGATTGCTCTGAAAAATCTGGTCAGCTTTAGCCAGACCGTTGCCCTTGCCTTGTTCAAGCCGGATTTGAAGGGTGATTTCCAAAGATGGATCAGGGCGACAAAAATTGGTGGCGGCACGGCATCTTCTATCAGATCTATCCGCGGTCGTTTCAGGACACCAATGCCGACGGCGTCGGCGATCTCGCCGGGATCATCGAGCGGTTGCCGTATTTGAAGGAACTCGGGATCGACGCGGTCTGGCTGTCGCCGATCTTTCCCTCGCCGATGGCCGATTTCGGCTACGACATATCGGACTATGGCGATATCGATCCGTTGTTTGGGACGGTGGAGGATTTCGACGCGCTGGTTGCCGCCGTTCATGAGAGCGGCCTCAAGCTGATCCTCGACCTGGTGCCGAACCACACCTCCGACCAGCATCCCTGGTTCATCGAAAGCAGGGGCTCCCGCGATAACCGCAAGCGCGGCTGGTACATCTGGCGCGACGGCAAGCCTGACGGCGGGCCGCCGAACAACTGGCTGTCGGAATTCGGCGGCAGCGGCTGGGAATATGACGAGACGACCGGCCAATATTATTATCACGCCTTTCTCGCTCAGCAGCCGGACCTGAACTGGCGCAATCCGCAAGTGCGTGAGGCGATCTACGACGTGATGCGCTTCTGGCTGCGCAAGGGCGTCGACGGCTTTCGGGTCGATGTGATCTGGCATCTGATCAAGGACGCCGAATTCCGCGATAACCCGCCCAATCCACATTATGTCGAGGGACGACCGCCGCACGAGGCGATCCTGACACAATATTCGACCGACCAGTCCGAGGTGCATGAGGTCATCGCGGAGATGCGGCGCGTGATCGACGGATTCGATTCCTGCGTGCTGATCGGCGAGATCTATCTGCCGCTGCATCGCCTGGTCGCCTACTACGGCAACGACCTTGCCGGCGCGCAGATGCCGTTCAATTTTGCGCTGCTGTCGACGCTGTGGAGCGCGCGCTCGATCGAAAAAATCGTCGCCGATTACGAGCGCGCCTTGCCCGCCGGCGCCTGGCCGAACTGGGTGCTCGGCAATCATGACCGGCCACGGGTCGCCAGCCGGGTCGGGGCCGAGCAGGCGCGCGTCGCGGCGATGCTGCTGCTGACGCTGCGCGGCACCCCGACGCTCTATTACGGCGACGAGATCGGGATGCGCCAGGCCGTGATCGACCCCGATCAGGTGCGCGATCCATTTGAGAAGAACGTGCCGGGGATCGGCGTCGGCCGCGACGGTTGCCGCACGCCGATGCAATGGAGTGCGCGGCCGCATGCGGGGTTCTCGATGGCAAAACCCTGGCTGCCGCTGGCGCATGATTTCGCGCGTGAGAACGTCGTCAATCTCGACGCCGTCCCGGATTCGATCCTCAACCTCTACAAGGCGCTGATCGCGCTCCGGAAGAAATTGCCGCAACTGGTGACCGGCGCGTACCAGCCGGTCGCGGCCCAAGGCGATGTCCTGCTCTATCGCCGCGAGGGCGAGGGCGGCGTGGCCGTCATCGCGCTCAATCTCGGCGCCGAGCCCGCGACGATCGCCTCGAGCTCGATCGGCTTCGGCCGCGAAATCCTGCTGTCGACCATGCTCGACCGCCAGGGTGAGCAGGTGCAGGGCACGCTCGATCTGCGCGGCAACGAGGGCGTGATTATCGGGATGCCGCCCAGCGCACAATTGCCGTCGTCCCGGCCTTGAGCCGGGACCCATAACCACAGGCGTTCGGTGCGCGATGGCTGTCGCCACAGAACAGCGTAACAACAGCCATCGGCGGCTATGGGTCCCCGCTCCCGTGCGCAATTGCGCACTAGGCGGGGACGACGATTCTCGTTCACGCCGGATGACTGGTCTTGCCCGTCGCATCGGTATCGATGTCGCTGCGCTTGAGCAGATAATCGAGACCGCCGACGCGGTACCAGCGATAGCCGTAGCCTTCGAGCATCAGCGTGTGCCTGTCGTGCGCATCGGCCTGGCTGTGATCTTCGGAAAGCAGATTGACCAGCAGCTTGCCGGTTTCACCCGAAAGCCCGACCACAAAATGGATCTCGCGCGGCTTCTCGTCGAGATTATGCACGAACAGCACGGAATTGTTGCGCCAGTCATAGCGGATCACCAGCACCGCCGGATCACGCGCCGCAATCACCTTGAAGTCGCCCCAGCCGACCTCAGGCACTTCCTTGCGCATCCGGATGATGCGCTCGGTCCAGTTCAGCATCGAGTTCGGATCGCGGCGTTGTTTCGCGGCGTTGACGTGCTCGTAGCCATAGGGACCCTTGTCGATGACGGGCGAGCAGGGCTTGTCGCTCTCGGTGAATCCGGCATGCGGCTCGGTCGACCATTGCATCGGCGTGCGCGCGCAATTGCGCTCGGGCAGATCGAGATTGTCGCCCATCGCGATCTCGTCGCCATAACGGATGACGGGTGTCCCTGGTAGCGTGCACATCAGGCTGTAGGCGAGCTCGAGTCTTCGCCGGTCTCCGCCCAGCATCGGCGCGAGACGCCGGCGGATGCCGCGATCGTAGAGCTGCATGTTTTTGTCGGGGCCGAAGGCTCTGAACACGGTGTCGCGCTGCGGCTTGGTCAGCCGGCCGAGGTCGAGTTCGTCATGGTTGCGCAGGAACAGACCCCATTGGGCGGTCGCCGGCCGTGGCCTGGTCGCCGACAGCGCTTTCGCCAGCGGCCGGGTGTCGGCGGACGCCAGCGCGTAAAACAGATTCTGGTTGACGTGGAAGTTGAACATCATCTGCATGCGGTCGCCGTCGCGGCCGAAATATTCCATGTCGGTTTTGGGCAGCACATTGGCTTCGGCCAGGATGATGGCGTCGCCTTTCCGCCATTGCAGGAATTCGCGGAACGAGCGCAGCATGTCGTATTGTTCGACGGGCTTCTTCACCTTGGCGCCCTTTGTCGCAATCACGAAAGGGACCGCGTCCATGCGGAAGCCGGAGACGCCGAGCTGGATCCAGAATCCCATGATCTTGAGGATTTCCGCCTGCACCAGCGGGTTGGAAGTGTTGAGATCGGGCTGGAAATCATAAAAACGATGGAAATACCAGGCGGCCGCTTGCCTGTCCCGCGTCCAGGTCGATTTTTGCACGCCGGGAAATACCATACCAGTGTTGGCGTTCGACGGCCGCTTGTCGGACCAGACATACCAGTCGCGGTATGGCGAGTCCTTGGCGCTTCGCGCATCTTTAAACCAGGAATGTTGGTCGGAGGTATGATTGACGACGAGGTCGATGATGACGCGGATACCGCGTTGCCGGCAGCCATGGGTGAATTCAACAAAATCGCCGAGCGTGCCGTAGCGCGGATCGACGCCGTAATAATCCGAGATGTCGTAGCCGTCGTCCCTGCCGGGCGAAGGCTGAAACGGCATCAGCCAGATCGCGGTGATGCCGAGCCCGTGCAGGTAATCCAGGCGACGCAACAGGCCCTTGAAATCGCCGATGCCGTCGCCATTGGCATCCATGTAGGTGCCGACGGAAAGGCAATAGATGACGCCGTTCTTGTACCAGAGATCGTCGATCACAGGGCAGTCCTCATCGGTCCGCCCGGCGGCGGCCGAATGATAAGCGGCGAGGTTTCCCAGAGTTCCAGTGCGTAAAAATCCGGTGTCGTCCCCGCTCCCGTGCGCAATTGCGCACTAGGCGGGGACGACTCGTGGAAAGATACAGCGCTAAATCCTCACCGCTTGATCTGCGCCTTCAGCGTGTCCTCGACCACGCGATCGAACGACGATGCTTTCGAGGACGTCTTGGCGCGCTGGTCGGCGACGTATTTATCGCGCATCGCCACCAGGGCCGTGAGCTTGTCGTTGAGCTCCCTGCGCTGGTTCATCTGCTTGTTGACTTCGTCCATGCGCGCTTCCGGTTTCAATGCCCGCAAATTGTCCGGCAATTCGTCGTCCTTCAGCGTGCCGAGCTGCTGCCGGCCGGCGGCGATGTCGCCGACCAGATCGCCTTCGCCGGTGACCGCTTCCGACGTCGACCTGGCGCGCTTGTTGATGAAGCTCGCCATATCGGAGGCCTGCGAGGGTGCCGCGGCCGCGACCTTCGACAATTGCATGGTCTTGTCCTCGGTGCGCTTCTGCAAGCTGCGCGGGCCGTAGGGAATCACCGTGCCGTTGATCTCCCGTTGCAGGATGATGATGTCCTGGTCGAACGGGGTCTCGATCACGACGATCTGTCCGCCATCCTGCGGGATCGGAATGAAGCGGCCGTTGCCGTTCTGGGCGATGTCGCGCCAGACCCGCTCGGTATCCTGCGCGTTGCCGGCGAGCACCGTGTTGACGATGATGTCCTTTTGCTTCGCGACCGACAGCGTGACCGGATATTTGGTGTCCTGTGCATAGTCCATGTGCGGCGGCGCGTCGCCGACCAGAAACACGATCCGCCGGGTGTCGCCGCCGCTGGTCCATTGCAGCTTGTTGACGGCGACGTCGAGCGCCTCGTTGACGCTTTCCGGCCAGTCGCCGCCGCCCCGGGCCTTCAACTCCAGCAGGTGCGCGTAGAGATCCTGGATGTCGGTGGTGAGTTCGATTTTCCGGGTGACGTAGTCGTCGCCGATGTCGCGGTAGGCGACGAGGCCCATGCGGATGTCGGCGTCGGGATTGGAGTCGACGATCGCGGTCGCGATCGACCAGATTTTTCGTTTGGCGCCTTCGATCAGCCCGCCCATCGATCCGGTAGTGTCGAGCACGAAGGCGACTTCGACGGTGGGTTTTGCAACGGCGGCCGATAGGCCAGCCGATAGCGGGAATGTCGCGAGAGCGAATGCGAGCGAGCGAAGTGCGATGCTTGACTTCATGGTTCTCCTCCGTGTGTTCCGTCCCTCGGAACCGAGGTTCCCCCGGCTTCACGGTCGCCTGAGGTCGAAAACGAGGCGGGTCGGTCGCGAATTTGCGGCGCATTTCGCCCGGCCATCCTGTTGGGCGGTGGTGCCGAAATCGGCTAGGATTGGAGAATGGAATCGCCCGCCCGCCAGATCAGCGTCGTGCCCGCGCCGGACGGCCGTCAGTCGGAGACCGCGCTCAAGATCGCGCGCGGCACCGCGAGGCTGTTGAGATCGCTGGGATTTTCGTGCGTCAGCGAACTGCCGCTGCCGTCCGGCCGGCGCGCCGATGTGGCGGCGCTGAACGAGAAAGGCGAAATCTGGATCGTGGAGATCAAGTCATCGGTCGAGGATCTGCGTGCCGACCAGAAATGGCCGGAGTATCGCGCACATTGCGACCGGCTGTTCTTTGCCTTCACGCAGGATCTGCCGTGCGAGATTTTCCCGGCCGATACCGGCCTGATCATCGCCGACGCCTATGGCGCGCACATGCATTGCGAGGCGCCCGAGCATCGCCTGCCGGCGCCGACGCGCAAACTGATGACGCTGCGGTTCGCAATGGCCGCCGCTCAACGGATCAACCGGCTAATCGATCCGCAGGGCCACGGCGAGTTTTAGATTGCCACTGCATCGTCATGCCCGGGCTTGTCCCGGGCATCCACGTTCTTGACAGAAGGTGCCTAAAACGTGGATGGCCGGGACAAGCCCGGCCATGACGTAGAAGGACGTTGCGCTGGTCACGAGTTATCGCGGCGCGCGTTTGGCGAGAATGCGTTGCAGGGTTCGGCGATGCATGTTGAGGCGCCGGGCGGTTTCCGAGACGTTGCGGTTGCACATCTCGTAGATGCGCTGGATGTGCTCCCAGCGCACGCGGTCGGCCGACATCGGGTTTGCCGGCAGTTCGGATTTCTCGGTGCCGCTCGCCAGCAATGCCGCGACCACGTCGTCGGCGTCGGCGGGCTTTGAGAGATAGTCCACCGCGCCCATCTTCACCGCGGTGACGGCAGTGGCGATGTTGCCATAGCCGGTCAGCACGATCGCGCGCGCTTCCGGCCGCTTGCGCTTCAGCGCCGACACCACATCGAGGCCGTTGCCGTCGCCGAGCCGCAAATCGACCACAGCGAAGGCCGGCGCGGCACGGCCGATCTCGGCGAGGCCATCGGACACGGTGTCGCAGGACGTTACCGAGAAGCCGCGGGTCTCCATCGCGCGCGACAGCCGCTCCAGAAACGGCTTGTCGTCCTCGACAATCAGGAGCGAACGGTCAGCGTGGTCGTTCAGTTCGGCAATGGCGTTCAAGATCAGATATCCTTGTGTCGGATATTCAACATATGGCGTGGCAAAATGGCGCTGCCAAGGCCGCCTAAAGTCGACCAGACCCGCTATCCTTAGTGCCGGGATGCGCTTTTAAGACGCAGCTTCGGGTTCGGTCTCGGCTGCCTCGAAGCGGTCGCGCGGCCAGACGATATGAACCACGGCGCCGTGATCGGGAAAGACACGGTTGGAAAACGAGACCCTGGCGCCGGTGCGTTCCAGCAGGGTGCGGGCGATGAATATCCCGAGTCCAAGCCCGCCATGCTGGCTTTGCGGCTCATCCGCGCTGCGCCGGCGCGATAAATAGGGCTCGCCGATGCGTTTCAGCATGTCTGGCGCGATGCCCGGGCCATCGTCCGAAATGTTGATCTCGACGGTGTCGGCATTCCACCACGCGTTCACCTCGACGGTGGCCCGCGCGAAATCGACGGCATTCTCCAGGATGTTGCCGACCCCGTAGAGGATCGCGGGATTGCGGGCGCCCACCGGCTCGCGCGTGGCTGCGACAGCAAGCCGCACCTTGATCGCGACGCCGAAATCGCGGTGCGGTGCAACCGTCTCCTCGATCAACGTCGACAGCGGCATGCGGTCGAACGGCGCGCCCGACGCGGAGAGCTGGGTGATCTTGGCCAAAATGTCCCGGCAGCGCTGCGCCTGCTCGCGCAAGGTCTTGAGATCTGAGGCGAGATGGCCGTCCTGCACGGTCTTCTCCAGTTCGCGCGCGATCAGGAAGATCGTCGACAGCGGCGTGCCGAGTTCGTGCGCGGCGGCGGCGGCAAGCCCGTCGATCTGGGTGAGGTGCTGCTCGCGGGTCAACACCAGTTCGGTCGCGGCCAGCGCATCCGACAGCTTGCGGGATTCCTCGGTGACCTGGAACGCATAAAGGCTGGTGACGCCGATCGCGAGCACGATCGAAAGCCAGACGCCGAGCAGATAGATCGGCGGCAGCACCAGCGGATCTTCATTGTCCCACGGCAGCGGCAGATGGAAGAACACCAGCGCCGAAGCGCAGGCCACCGCGAGTACGCCGAGCGCGATCGTCAACCGGATCGGCAGCGCGGTGGCCGAGATCAGGACCGGGGCGAGGAACAGGAATGAGAACGGGTTTTCCAGGCCGCCGGTGCAGAACAGCAACGCGGCTAGCTCGACGATGTTGAGCGCCAACAGCGCCGCGGCATAGACCGGTTCCAGCCGCTGCATCGGATTGAACGCGATCTGCAGCGAGAGATTGAGCGCGGCCGAGAGGCCGACGATGGCGACGCAGGGGATGACGGGGACGTCGAATTCCAGCCCCTGCGCCACGATGAAGATCGCCGCGAGCTGGCCGAGCGCGGCCAGCCAGCGCAGCCGCAATATCGTATCCAGACGGACATAGCGGCGCGGCTGGCGGAAATCGGAGGCTGCAATTTCGGTCATATCAGGAGTTTAGCCGCGCAAGCGCCCGATCACAAACGCGCGGCCGATTCCTGCGTCATGGCCGGGCTTGTCCCGGCCATCCACGTTCTTTTACTCTCGATGGAGAGAAAGGACGTGGATGCCCGGGCATAGGCGAGCGGAAGCGACGCCGTCCTTTGACGGCTATGCCCAGGGATGACGAGCTTCTTGCACTGACGGCCGCAATGTCCCAATGAACGGGCCAAATGGCGAATAGCGACGCAATACCAGCGCAATCTCCGCCAGCCGATCCGGCCGGATCCGCGGCGATCGACGTCGCGCATCTGGTCAAGCTCTACAAGACCACCCGCGCGGTCGACGACGTCACGTTTCGGATCGGGCGGGGCAGCATCACCGGCCTGCTCGGCGGCAACGGCGCCGGCAAGACCACCACCATTGCGATGATCATGGGGCTGGTGCTGCCGACCGCGGGCCGCATCCAGGTGCTCGGCGCTGCGATGCCCGAGCAGAGCGCCGACGTGCTGGGCAGGATGAATTTCGAAAGCCCCTATGTCGACATGCCGATGCGGCTCACGGTGCGGCAGAACCTGACCATTTTCGGCCGCCTCTACGCGGTCGAGAATCTGCCTGAACGGATCGCGGAACTGGCGTCCGATCTCGATCTCGGCGACTTCCTCGACCGCGCCAACGGAAAGCTCTCCGCCGGCCAGAAGACCCGCGTAGCCCTGGCGAAAGCGCTGATCAACCAGCCCGAATTGCTGCTGCTCGACGAGCCGACCGCGTCGCTCGACCCTGACACGGCCGACTGGGTCCGGCAGCATCTGCAGAATTATCGCAAGACCCACGACGCGACCATTCTGTTGGCCTCGCACAACATGCTGGAGGTGGAACGGTTGTGCGACCGCGTCATCATCATGAAGCGCGGCAAGATCGAGGATGACGACAGCCCTGACCAGATCATGGCGCGCTATAACCGCGCTACGCTGGAGGAAGTGTTTCTGGACGTCGCGCGCGGGCGGGAGCGGGAGGGCGCGTCGTGAGCGAAGTCGCCGTCCGGCATTCCATTTCGCTGCATCGCATCAACGCGATGGTGCTGCGCTATTGGTATTTGCTGATGTCGTCATGGCCACGGATGCTGGAACTGGTCTACTGGCCGGCGCTGCAGATCATCACCTGGGGCTTTCTGCAGAATTACATCTCGCAGACGTCGGGGTTCTTTGCCCGCGCCGGCGGCTCGCTGATCGGCGCCGTGATCCTGTGGGACATCCTGTTCCGCGGCCAGCTCGGCTTTTCGATTTCGTTTCTCGAGGAGATGTGGGCGCGCAACCTCGGCAACCTGATGATGAGCCCGCTAAAGCCGCTCGAGTTCCTGATCTCGCTGATGATCATGAGCCTGATCCGGCTCGCGATCGGCGTGATCCCGATGACGCTGCTGGCGCTGTACTTCTTCGATTTCAATTTTTACGGCATCGGGCTGCCGCTGATCGCCTTCTTCTGCAATCTGATCTTCACCAGCTGGTCGATCGGGATCTTCGTTTCGGGGCTCGTGCTGCGCAACGGCCTCGGCGCCGAGAGCATCGTCTGGACGCTGATGTTCGGGTTGATGCCGCTGGCCTGCATCTATTATCCGGTCAGCGTGCTGCCGCATTGGCTGCAATATCTCGCCTGGGCGTTGCCGCCGACCTATGTGTTCGAGGGCATGCGCGCGCTGTTGATCGATCATGAGTTTCGGACCGGGCTGATGGTCGACGCCCTGGCGATCAACGCGGTGCTGTTGGTTGCCTCATTTGCGATCTTCCTTGCCCTTTTACGCAGCGCCAAGCGGCACGGCTCGTTGCTCGGTGGCGGTGAATAAGTCTCACTTTCCCGTGGATTTGCGGGGGTTTTAGCCGTTTGGGCAGGTAGATTTACCGATCTGTGCATTGACGCAATATTACGCATTCGGCACTATGCTGCGGCGCAAAACAGGGGTCACAGATAATGCCGATTGGTGAATTTGGCGGAGCACCGCCACTGGCGGCCGAAGGCAGTCCGGCACTCACGACGCCGATGTACTGGATGTACGAAATGGGCCACGCATCGCTCAACCCGGCGCGCGCGGTGATGGACGCGACCAAAATCCTGTTTCAAAATCCGCTCAATCCCTGGACCCACACCGAATTCGGCAAATCGATCGCCGCCAGCTGCGAATTGTTCGAGCGCACCACCCGCCGCTACGGCAAGCCGGAATGGAATCTTCCGACCACCGAGGTCAACGGCGTGCGTACGCCGGTCGAAGTCCGCTCGATCTGGGAAAAGCCGTTCTGCCGCCTTCTGTATTTCGATCGCAAGCTGACGCGGCCGCTGCGCGCGCCCCAGCCGCGCGTCCTGATCGTGGCGCCGATGTCCGGGCATTACGCGACGCTGTTGCGCGGCACCGTCGAAGCCTTCCTGCCGACGCATGAGGTCTACATCACCGACTGGGCCGACGCGCGCATGGTTCCGCTCACCGAAGGCCGCTTCGACCTCGATGATTATGTCGATTATGTCATCGAGATGCTGCACGAACTCGGCGGCAACATGCACGTCATCGCGGTGTGCCAGCCGTCGGTGCCCGTGGTGGCGGCGGTTTCCGTCATGGAAGCCGCAAACGATCCGTTCGTGCCGCTGTCGATGACGTTGATGGGCGGCCCGATCGATACCCGCCGCAACCCGACCTCGGTCAACAATCTCGCCGCCGAGCGCGGTATCGAATGGTTCCGCAACCACGTCATCACCAAGGTGCCGTTCCCGCATCCGGGCGTGATGCGCGACGTCTATCCGGGCTTTCTGCAGCTGTCGGGGTTCATTACCATGAACCTCGACCGCCACACCGACGCCCACAAGGCGCTGTTCAGCAATCTGGTGAAGGGCGACGGCGACCTGGTCGACAAGCACCGTGAATTCTACGACGAGTATCTTGCGGTGATGGATCTGACTGCGGAGTACTATCTGCAGACGGTCGATGTCGTGTTCGTCAAGCACGCGCTGCCGAAAGGCGAGATGACCCATCGCGGCAAGCCGGTCGATCCGTCCAAAATCCGGCGCGTGGCGCTGATGACGGTGGAAGGCGAGAACGACGACATCTCCGGGCTCGGCCAGACCGAAGCAACGCACGCACTGTGCACCGCGATTCCCGCGCATCGCCGCGTCCATTACGTGCAGAAAGGCGTCGGACATTACGGCGTGTTCAACGGTTCGCGTTTCCGTTCGGAAATCGTGCCGCGAATCTCCGATTTCATGCTGTCGTCGGCGAATACCAAGCCGAAATTGGTCGCCGCGGCCGAATAGCAGCGATCCGGGGTCGATTCGGCGGCGGGCGATAAGCTCCTGAATTGATTAAAAGAACCGGGATTCGCCGACCTCTGAAGGAATGAGTATGGCCTCATTTCTTGGAGGGCGATTCCAGGCCGGGTTCCCATCAAAATTTGTGGTTCCGCCCCCCGCCGGTAGAGGTCAATTAGTGACCAGCCCCTGTATATTGGGCAAATGATTTGTTTTTGCGCCGAGCGATTTCAGTGGCGGCGGTTATGGCAGAATCCGGGCGAACTCCTGCTCCCCGGACTGTCAGACATGGCTACTCGCGCGCTTCTCTATCGGCGGCCTGCCGAACCCTCGACTCTCGTGGTCAAACACGGCTCCCAATTCTTCGCAATCCGGCTGCGTCGGCATCGCCGCGCGCGGCGTTACACCTTGCGCATTCATCCAACCGACCGCGAAGCGATCCTGACCATGCCGCCGCGCGGCACGCTCGCGGAAGCCAAGGACTTTGCGCAGCTTCACGGCGGCTGGATCGCCGCACGTCTTGGCCGTTTGCCGAAGGCCGCACCGTTTCATTCCGGCACAGTGGTGCCGCTGCGTGGTGTTCCGCACCGGATCGTGCATCGCTCCGGCGAACGCGGCACGGTGTGGACCGAAACCCGCGATAGCGGCGAGAAGATTTTGTGCGTGGCCGGCGGGCCCGAGCACATGGATCGTCGCGTCCATGACTTCCTCAAACGCGAAGCGCGCAAGGATCTGCACAAGGCCTCATTGGCCTACGCTGCCGATCTCGGCGTGCGCGTCCGGCGGGTCTCGATTCGCGATCAATCCAGCCGCTGGGGTTCGTGCACCACTGCCGGATCGCTGTCGTTCTCGTGGCGGCTGATTCTCGCGCCGCCTTACGTGCTCGACTATCTCGCCGCCCACGAAGTGGCGCATCTGGTCGAGATGAACCACTCGCCGCGGTTCTGGCGGGTGGTCGATAAGGTCTGCGATCACGTCGAACGCGCCAAGCGCTGGCTCGATACCTACGGCAACGATCTGCACCGGTACGGGATCGAGGATTAGGACCGCGTGCGACGTTACGGTGGCCTAGCCCGGATGGAGCGAAGCGAAATCCGGGACCGCAATACGAGGATGGACCTCCCCGGATTGCGCTTCGCTCCATCCGGGCTACGCAGCGCTCACCTTCCGCCGAACACCCGGTCCATCAACCAGCCGTCCAATCCTGCCGCCGCCTCCGGCCGCGCTGAGGGGTTCGGTGGTGCCGACGCTCGCGTCGAGGGCGGACGATAGCCACCGCCCGGCGGAATCGGCGCCAACGGGACCGGTGCTTGCGCCGGCGGTGCGCTGACCTGCGATGCGGTCTGCAGCAAATTCGAGAACAGCCCGCCGCCGCCGCTACCTTGCGAACTCGGCAGGCTCGCCACCGGCACGCCCTGATGGGCGGCCTTCATGAAGCGGCTCCAGACCTCCACCGGCAGGCCGCCGCCGGTCGCCTTTTTGGTCGGCGAGTTGTCGTCATTGCCGAGCCAGACGCCGGTGACGAGATTGGCGGTGTAGCCGATGAACCAGGCGTCGCGGAAATCCTGGCTGGTGCCGGTCTTGCCGGCGGCGGTCCAGCCCGGAATTTCAGCCTTGTGCGCGGTGCCGGAAATCAGCGTCTCCTGCATCATGGTGTTCATGGCAGCGACATGGCGCGGTTCGATCACCTGGCCGAGCTGATCGGCGGGCCGCATATACAGCACTTTGCCTTCGCTGGTGCGGATTTTTGTCACGACATGCGGGGACACGCCGAGCCCGCCATTGGCAAACGGCGCATAGGCGCCGACCAGTTCGATCACGGACACTTCCGAGGTGCCGAGCGCGATCGAGGCATTGGCCTCGAGCTTCGATGAAATGCCGAGCCGGTGCGCGGTCCGCACCACGTTTTTGGCGCCGACTTCGAGGCCGAGCCGCACCGCCACCGTATTGAGCGACATCGCCAGCGCCTGCGTCAGCGTCACCGACCCGAAATATTCGTGGCTGTAATTCTCCGGCTTCCAGCCCTTGACGTCGAGCGGCGCGTCCTGGCGGATCGTCTCCGGCGTCAGGCCCGCCTCGATCGCGGTGAGATAGACGAACGGCTTGAACGCCGAGCCGGGCTGGCGTTTGGCGGTGACCGCGCGGTTATATTGGCTCTCGGCATAGTTTCGGCCCCCGACCATGGCGCGCACCGCGCCGTCGGGCGTCATCGCCACCAGCGCGCCCTGGCTGACATTGAATTTGACGCTTTTCGCCGCGAGTTCGTCGATGATGGAAGTCTCGGCGACACTCTGCAGTTTTGGATCGATCGTGGTTTCGACGGTGATGTCGCGGTCGATCTGGCCGACCAGATCGTCGAGCACTTCGCCGATCCAGTCGGCCACGTAATTGACAGTGCCGGCGCCGGCCGGCTTCACATTGATCTGGGGATGGCCGATCGAGGCCTGCGCCTGCGCGTCGGTGATGAATTTGGCGTCGGCCATCGCCGCGAGCACGGTCTGGGCGCGCTGCTCGGCGCCTTCGGGATTGCGGTTCGGCGCCAGCCGCGACGGCGATTTGACCAGGCCCGCCAGCATCGCGGCTTCCGCGATGGTGACGTTCTTGGCGGACTTGCCGAAATAGCGCTGGGCCGCCGCCTCGACGCCATAGGCGCCGGAACCGAAATAGACCCGGTTGAGATAGAGCTCGAGGATTTCGTTCTTGGAATGCTTGCGCTCCAGCCAGAGCGCGAGTTCGACTTCCTGCAATTTCCGTTGCAGCGTGCGTTCCTGGGTCAGGAACAGGTTTTTCGCGAGCTGCTGCGTCAGCGTCGAGCCGCCCTGCGAGACGCCGCGATGCAGGACGTTGGTGACGGCCGCGCGCAAAATGCCGATCGGATCGACGCCGTAGTGCGAATAGAAACGGCGGTCTTCGATCGCGATGAATGCTTTCGGCAGGTACGGCGGCAAATCTTTCAGCGAAACATTGGCGCCGGCCATTTCGCCGCGCTGCGCCAGCACGCTGCCGTCCATGCCTGTTATCTGGATGGTCGGCGGACGTTTTGGAATTTCCAGCGACTGGATCGCCGGCAGATGCGCGCCGACCCAGACCACGACGCCGATGACGGCGATTCCCGCCCACAGGCCGAGCACCGCGCCCCAATAGACCAGCCGCGCGAGGCCAAAACCGCCGCGCGATTTCGACCGGCGCCTGGCGCCGCCGCGGGACGCGCGCGGTTTTCGCTCGCGCGGCGGCTCGTCGTCGTCGGATTGGCGCTTTGCGGATGATCTGACGGAAGATTTTTTCGGCTTGTATTCGGCCGCGGGGATGCGATCTTCCGGCGAAAGACGCAGCTCCGCGAGCGCGGCCGGAAGCCCGAAAAGCGGCTCCTTGCGCCCGCCGCTCTTTTTCCGTCCCAACGCCATACGCACCGCCCACACCGGTCCCGGCGCACGCTAGCGCCCGGAATTTAAGGGCCGGTTACGCAAAGGTTAACGCGGGATTAGGAGGTGGGGCGGTGCGTGATAAAGATGGGCAAAATCATAGCGTTTTCAAGCGAAGTGGATACCGGTTCGCATAGCAATCAAGTTTGCGCAGATTGCGTAGACTTATCTGCGGTAGAAAACGCGTGAAAACAAAAGACCGGAGAGCCGCATGGGCCACATCGATCCGACCAAGGAAGTTTTCGCGCAATTTCGGGCCAATGACCGGCCGGGACCGATTCACATGCTCAATCTGGTGCGCTTGAGGGAACACGCGGCCTATCCCGACGGCCGCAAGGCGACCGGCGCCGAAGCCTATGCGGCCTATGGAAGGGAAAGCGGGCCGGTGTTCGAACGCCTCGGTGGACGCATCGTCTGGCAGGGCCGCTTCGAACTGATGCTGATCGGCCCCGCCGAAGAGCGCTGGGACCATTGCTTTATCGCCGAATATCCAAGCGTCGCAGCCTTCGCCGAAATGATCCGCGATCCCGTCTACCGGGAAGCGGTGAAACATCGCCAGGCTGCGGTCGAGGATTCCCGCCTGATCCGGCACGCGGTGTTGCCGGTCGGCAAGACGTTTGGGGAAATACCGAAGTAAGGCGCGAATCCGTAGGATGGGTAGAGCGAAGCGAAACCCATCAACGCCGGTGGCCGCGGCGAAAACGATGGGTTTCGCTGCGCTCTACCCATCCTACGAGTCTAACCCAAAAAAATCGGCGGCCCCGAGGGACCGCCGATCGCATATCCTAACCGTCATTGCGAGCGAAGCGAAGCAGTCCATCTCGCCGCGTAAAGAAAGAATGGATTGCTTCGTCGGGGCTGTAAGTATTTCGCCTGTGGCGGCGAACTGCAATGGGATTGGACGGGATGTGCGGCTCGTGCGGCATGTGATGGGAGGTGGATCAGGCCGTCTTCAGCGCGCGGCGGCAGCTAATGGCCCACATAAGGTTGTGGGTCACGGCATGAAGCCAACATGCGATGCGGACTTTGGCCAAGCCACGCAGGGCCATGCGCTCAAAGCCGCGGTTCTTCAGGCGGGCATGGGCGTGTTCGGTGTTGCTGCGCCGTTTGTAGACCGCTTGGCCTTCTTCACTGTCCATGCGGGCGCGCCACTCCCTCAGGCATTGCGGTTCGGCTGCGCGGTTGCGTTCGTATCGCGCCTTGCTTGCTGGTTTGGAGGACGTCTTGCAGGCCGGTGGCGGACTGAACACCTGCATGGAGGGGTGAGTTTGCGCAAGCGTCGCGATGTCGGCGGCGGTCATCGCGCCGGTGTCGGCCAGCAGGCGGGTCGGCAGCTTGCACAACGCTGTTGGACCTGCGCCACCACTGCCGGCGCAAGACCTCGATCATTACGCCGCTGGACCGGCTCGATCGCGACCACGAAGCCGCAGGCGCTCGCCACTTGCACGTTATAGGCGACCCGCACGGCACCGTCCGCCATCCGCATCAATGGCGCGTCCGGATCAGTCGTCGAGACACGCTCTTCCTTGGGTTTCTTGCCGCTCTTGCCGCCGCCGGCCAGCGGGGGATCGCCCCCCTCGTTCTGGTCTTTCTCGTCCTTCGGCGTTGCTGCAGGATGTTTCGCCAACGCTGCCGCAACACGACGGGCGCGGTCTTCGGCTGCAGAGAGGCGACGCTTCGACAGCCGCCGCTCGCCCGCCGCAGCATCGGCCTCCAATTCCTGCTTCAACTCGGCAACCCTGATCCGGGCCTTTTCTTCCAATTCCACCAGGGTTTGCCTTCGCCGCATCGACGAGCGGCTTGCCGCGGCCCTGACCTTGGTACCGTCGGTGATGACCTCGTCCAGTGTGATCAGGCCTTCCTTCATCAAAGCCGCCAGACTGCTCGTCAGAAGGCGATCGAGGAACTCGCCGCTCTCCAGACGGAACTCCGACAGCATCGTGTGGTTCACCCCGACCCCGCCGCAGATCCAGCGATAGATCGTATGATGCTCGCACAGCCGCGCCAGCGCGCGGGCCGACCCAATCCCGTCGGCTGTCGCATACAGCCAAAGCGCAAGCAGAATGCGCGGGTCGGTCGCAGGCCGACCAGGTATCTCGCCACGCGCCTTGATGCGATCGTAGAACGACTGAAGGTCCAAGCCTTCCACGAAGGACCACACCGCTCGTACCGAGTGGTCGTCAACCACCAGGCTCTCAAGATCGACCAGCTCAAAACCAGCCTGCCGACGTTCCGCTTGCCGAATACGAATGTCCATCACGTGCTCCGAATCGATCCACGCAATGAATCACGCCGCAGCACCAAAAAAATGACGGGCCCGTCGCTGCGCTCCTCGCAATGACGAGCGTCACGCGGCCTAGCCCGCCGGGCCGGAATCCTCGAGGATTGGGCCGAACAGTTCCCAGCGCTCGCCGTTGAACTTCATCATCTGCAGCTGCTTGTTGACGCGGTAGTCGTCCGCCGTGGTGTTGGCGACGATGCCGGGCAGCGACAGGTCGAGCACGACGTTCTTCAGGCTGGTGGCCTGTTTCATGACGTTTTCGCGGGTGAGATTGTCGCCGCACTTCTGCAGCACATAGATCATCAATTGCGAGGTCGAGTAGCCGTAGGAGTTGAAGCTCGAGTCCTTGTCGCCGTCAGGGTAGTACTTCGCCATGAACTCGAAATACTTTTTCATGCCGGCGTCGTCCTTCCAGGTCGGATCGAGCGGATCCTTGCCGTAGTTGACGCTGATCACGCCCTTGGAGGCCTCCAGCCCCGCCGGCTTCATGACAGCGCCGACCGAAGTGGCGTTGATGTCGAGGATGTGGATCGGATGCCAGTCGAGCTCGGCGATCTTCTTGATCGCCTGCGCCGCCTGCTTCGGCGTCGTGGCAGAGAAGAACAGGTCCGCACCGGCGGACTTGATCTTGAGAATCTGCGAATCGATGGTCGGATCGGAGACCTCGTAGGACGCTTCCGCCACCACCATGGCGGCGGCTTTGTCGCTGAGGCCGGCCTTGATGCCGTTGAGATAGTCCTTACCGAGGTCGTCGTTCTGATAGAGGATTCCGACCTTGGCATTCGGATAGTTCTTGGTGATGTACTGGCCGTAGATGCGGCCTTCGACGAAGTAATTGGGGTTGAAGCCCATCGTCCACGGGAAATTTTTCGGGTCGGTGAACTTCGACGCGCCGGTGGCCGCGAACAGCTGCGGCACCTTCTTGGAATTGAGATATTTCTGCACCGCGGCGTTCGACGGCGTGCCAAGGAGTTGGAAGGTGAGCAGCACTTCGTCGCTTTCGACCAGCTTGCGCACCTGCTCGACCGCCTTCGGCGGCGAGTAGGCGTCGTCATACTGGATCAGGTTGATCTTGCGGCCGTTCACGCCGCCCTGGTCGTTGATCATCTTCATATAGGCCGCCTGGGTCTTGCCGATGGTGGCATAGGCGGAGGCTGGCCCGCTGAACGGGTTGGTCTGGCCGATCTTGATCTCGGTATCGGTCGCGCCGGTGTCGTATTTCTTCTGCGCGTAGGCCGACGAGGCCGACAGCGCGATCGCGAGCGCCGTGCCGGTGACCAGATGGAAAATACCATTCCTCATAGTGCTGATTTCCTCATGTGTTGTGATTGAGCCGATGGTCTTGTCCCGGGCCTTGTTAGGCCCGGCGGATGCCACCGCTGGGCGCGGATACTGGCGGAACGGTTGCTGCAATGCAAGGTGAGCGCTGCCGAAAAGGTGCGCGATTTCAGGGCCGACGAAAGTAGGATTAACGCGCGGGGAGGGTTACATCGCGCGGTGGACCATCGCGCTGGCATACTCGTGGCGCGGCTTGCTCGGTGCGACCTCTCCCTTCGCGAGAGGCATAGGCCGCCTTGGCGGCCGTTCTTAGGAATGACGCCGAAGCGACGCTTCGGCTACGGCGTAGCGCCGGGTTACGGTCCCTCGATAGACCTGAACCCCTCACCCGAATTGCTGGCGCAATTCGACCTCTCCCGGTGGGAGAGGTGCAACTTGCTGCGCATTCGGAGTTCTAAAAAAACAGCCTCGCATCCGCCTCACTAACCCGCAGGCCCGGCGTCCTCAAGGATCGGGCCGAACAATTCCCAACGCTCGCCGTTGAACTTCATCATCTGCAACTGCTTGTTGACGCGATAGTCGTCGGCGCTGGTGTTGATGCGCATGCCCGGCAAGGCCAGATCGAGCTCGACATTCTTCAGCGAGGCCGCCTGCTTCATCACGTTTTCGCGGGTCAGGTCGTCGCCGCACTGTTTGAGGATTTGCACCAGGAGCTGGGCGGTCGAGTAGCCATAGGTATTGACGGTATTCATCTTGTCGCCGTCCGGGAAGTACTTCGCCATGAAGTCGAGATACTTCTTCAACCCTGCATCGTCCTTCCAGGTCGGATCGGCCGGGTCCTTGCCGTAGTTGACGCTGATCACACCCTTGGACGCCTCCAGGCCGGCCGGCTGCAGCGTGGCGCTCACCGGGCTGGCGTTGATGTCGAGGATGTGGACCGGATGCCAATCGAGTTCGTGGATCTTTCGGATCGCCTGCGCCGCCTGCTTCGGCGTCGAGGCGCTATAGAACAGATCCGCGCCGGCGTCCTTGATCTTCAGGACCTGCGAATCGATGGTGGGGTCGGAGACTTCGTAGGACGCCTCGGCCACAATCATCTTTGCCGCCTCGTCGCCAAGGCCAGCCTTCAACCCGTTGATATAGTCCTTACCCAAATCGTCGTTCTGGTAGAGGATGCCGATCTTGGCATTCGGATGTTCTTTCAGAATGTACCTGCCGTAGATGCGACCCTCGACGAAGTAGTTCGGGTTGTAGCCCATGGTCCAGGGGAAGTTCTTGGGATCGGTGAACTTCGACGCGCCGGTGGAGGCAAGCAACTGCGGCACCTTCTTGCCGTTGAGATATTTCTGCACGGCGGCATTTGCTGCGGTCCCGATGATCTGGAACGTGAAAAGAACTTCGTCGCCCTCCACGAGCTTGCGCACCTGCTCGACCGTCTTCGGCGGGCTATAGGCGTCGTCATACTGTATCAGGTTGATCTTGCGACCGTTGATGCCGCCTTGCTCATTGATCATCTTCATATAGGCGGCCTGCGTCTTGCCGATATTGGCATAGACGGAATAGGCGCCCGAGAACGGCACGGTCTGGCCGATCTTGATCTCGGTATCGGTGGCGCCGGTATCGTATTTTTTCTGCGCATACGCGGATGATGCCGACAGCGCGATCGCAACCACCGTTCCGGCGGCCAAACGAAGAATGCCGTTCTTCATATCGTTACCTCCCATGTTGTCCGATGATCTTGTCCGGCCTTTGTCGGGCGGATGTCATCGCTCACGGGAGTGTGGAGGAACGGTTGTGGCAAGGCAAGACGATGCCTGCTGGCGAGTAACCTCAGGCCAGCCAGAGCAGGATCAAGGCCAGCGCCGCGGGCGCCGCCTGCACATGGAGAATTCTCCGGCTGACAGTGGCGGCGCCGTAGATACCGGCGACGATCACACAGAGCAGAAAGAAGGTTTTGATCTGGAAGGCAAAGCCCGGATCGTTGTGGACCAGACCCCAGACAAGACCCGCGGCGAGGAAGCCGTTATAGAGTCCCTGATTGGCGGCGAGCACTGCGGACTCCGTCGCCTTCTCGATCGAGTTGCGGAAGGTTTTCAGGCCGAGCGGCTTGGTCCAGAGAAACATCTCCAGCACCAGAAAATAGACATGCAGGGCGGCGACCAGCGCCACCAGGCCATTGGCGATCCAGATCATGGTGCGGTTCCCCCAACCGGCAGCGGAATTCGGGTGGACGCTAGCATGGCCGGGGTGAAAAGTGCGGCGGCGCGCCAATAATTGGACGAAAATGATGATGTCCGAAAACCGCCAGACAATCCGGTCCCGATCGATGATGCTTCGCCCGATGCACCGCAACGTCAGGAAATGCCAATGATGCCGGATCGTCACGCCAGCAAAACCTATGGGACCGTCAGCGCCGAGGTGCAGAAGGCGATGAGCGGTCTGGAATTCGTTCAGGGGCTGGCGGAGGGAACGCTGCCCCTCAACACCATCGCGCAGACCTTAGGGTATGATGTGGCTGAGGCCGCCAACGGGCGCGTCGTCGTCACCGCGAAACCAGGCGGCATGCATCTCAATCCTGCCGGCACGGTGCACGGCGGGTTGGCGGCCACGCTGCTCGACAGCTGCATGGGATTGGCGGTGCAGTCGACCCTCGAGAAAGGCGTCGGCCAGACCACGCTCGAGTTCAAGATTTCGCTGCTGCGGCCGATCACGCCCGAGACCGGAGAGATCAGGGCCGAGGGCATCGTGTTGAGCCGCGGCCGGCGTGTCGGCACCGCCGAAGGGCGCATCACCGATGGCAACGGGCGTTTGCTCGCCCATGGTACAACCACCTGTCTGATTTTTGAGAGCTGATCGCTTGTCCGAAATTTACATCATGGATATGGACCGCACCGCCTGCTACCGCGCGATCTCGACGCGGGATGCGCGCTTCGATGGACGGCTGTTCGTCGGCGTCAAAACCACCGGCATCTATTGCCGGCCGATCTGTCCGGCGCGCACGCCAAAATTCGAGAACGTGTCGTTCTATCCCGCCGCGGCGGCGGCCCAGGAGGCCGGCTTCCGCCCGTGCCTGCGCTGCCGGCCGGAAGTCTCGCCCGAGCTGGCGTTCTGGCGCGGCACCTCGAATACCGTCTCGCGGGCGCTGGCGCTGATCGAATCCGGCGGCCTCGATGGCGACGATGTCGAAGGGCTTGCCAACCGGCTCGGCGTCGGCGCGCGGCAATTGCGGCGGCTGTTCGCCCAGCATGTCGGCGCGTCCCCGGTCACCGTGGCGCAGACGCGGCGGGTGCTGCTCGCAAAACAGTTGATCCACGACAGCGCGCTGCCGATGGCCGAGGTCGCGCTGGCCTCGGGCTTCAACAGCGTCCGCCGCTTCAACGAGACTTTTCGCGACTTGTTCGGCCGTCCGCCCGCGACGCTGCGGCGCGGCCGCGACAAGGCCAAGCGCGAAGCCGGCGCGCTGTCGGTTCGTCTCGCCTACCGGCCGCCCTATGATTGGGACGCGATGTTTTCCTTTCTCGCCGCCCGCGCCATTCCCGGCGTTGAAACCGTTTCGGGGAACATTTACCGGCGCACAATCGAGATCGGCGACAACGCCGGCACCATCAGCGTCAAGCCGGCCGACAAGAATCGCGTCGATGTCCAGGTCCGGTTTCCCGATACGGCGGCATTGCCGCAGATCATCGCGCGGGTGCGGCGGGTGTTCGATCTGTCGGCCGATCCCGATACGATCGGGGCGCATCTGGCGCTCGATCCGGTGCTGGCGCCGCTGGTGGCGGCGCGGCCGGGCCTGCGCGTGCCCGGCGCGTGGGACGGCTTTGAACTCGCGGTGCGCGCGATCTTCGGCCAGCAGATCACGGTTCCGGCCGCCACCAGGCTGCTCGGCAAACTGGTGCAGGCCTTTGGCGATCCGCTGCCGGCGGCGATGAAGGAGAGTGAAGGCCTCAGCCATCTGTTCCCGTCGACGCTGCGGATCGCATGCGAAAATCTGGCGACGCTCGGCATGCCCGGTGCGCGGGCCAAAGCCGTGACGTCGCTGGCGCAGGCGATCGCCGCCGATCCCTTAATCTTCAGCCGCGGCGCCAACCTCGAAGATGCGATCGTCAAGTTGCGGTCGTTGCCGGGGATCGGCGAATGGACCGCGCAATACATCGCCATGCGCGAACTGCGCGAACCCGATGCGTTCCCGGCCGCCGATGTCGGCTTGCTGCGCGCGATGATGGACGCCGACGGCCGGCGTCCGTCGCCTGCCGAACTGCTGTCGCGCGCCGAGCCATGGCGGCCGTGGCGCGCCTACGCGGCCTTGCACCTGTGGGCCGCCGGCGCCCGGCAGCCAGCCCAGTCCGGAAAGCTCGATGCCCGCGAAGCCGCCTGAAACGTTCGGTCTCGACCGGCTGCAAACGCCGATCGGCGTGGCGCTGCTCGTTACCGATTCTGACGGCGTTTTGCGCGCGCTGGACTGGGAGGATTTTGAGCCGCGCATGAAACAGCTGTTGCGGCTGCAACTGGGCGCCGTGGCCTTGCGCGGCGCGCGGGCTCCCCAGGACCTCAGGACGGCGCTATCAGGCTATTTCAAGGGCGACCTCGATCGCCTGGCCGCGATCAAATGGCGGGTGGCCGGCACGCCGTTCCAGCAAAAGGTCTGGAACGCGCTGCCGAAAATCCCTGTTGGCACCACGATGAGCTACGGCGCGCTGGCGGCGAAATTGAAATCACCCAATGCGATGCGCGCGGTCGGCCACGCCAACGGCTCAAATCCGATCAGCGTGGTGATTCCCTGTCATCGCCTGATCGGCGCCAACGGTTCGCTGATCAAATATGGCGGCGGGCTGCAACGAAAGCGCTGGCTGCTGCAGCATGAGGGCGTGGTGATCTAATTTTTCGTCATTGCGAGCGAAGCGAAGCAATCCATTTCTTCCTTTCTGTGGCGAGATGGATTGCTTCGCTTCGCTCGCAATGACGGTCCCGCAAAGACGTCAGGTCCGTAAACCGCCAGACGAAATCCGAAGCTGCCTTTACGTCTCCATCATACACGCAATGGAGACGACCAATGACCGAAGCAGACATTCAGGATTTCGTGACGCGGTTTGCCGCCGCCTGGGCGGCGCGGGACGGCAACGCCTTTCTCGACCTGTGGCACCCGGAAGGGCTGCTGCACACGCCGCTGGTGGATCGAGCGGTTGCGGGAAGCGAACTCGATCGCCTGATGGAGGTGCAGAAGGCCGCCGCGCCCGACTTTGTCTGGCAATTGCTCGACTGGACCTCGCGCGGCGATGTCGTGATCATCGAATGGCAGACCACGCGCAACGTCGAAGGCCGCAGGTTCGACTGGCGCGGCGTCGACAAATTCCGCATCAAAAACGGCAAGATCATCGAGGAGCGGGTCTACACCGACACCGCGCCGTTGCGTGCGTTCCGCAAAGGCGAGACGCTGGAGCCGATCACCCGGTTCTGAACTAACCGGCGGGCGCCGAGAACCACAGCATCAGCTTGAGCCCCGGCGAATTATCGCGCATCTCGATCCGCGCGCCGTGCAGGCGGGCGACGGCGGCCACAAGGCTGAGCCCAAGCCCGTTTCCCGGCGTGTAGCGGCTCTGCTCGAGCCGGTAGAAGCGCTTGAAGACGTGCTCGCGCTGGTCGGCGGGAATTCCCGGCCCGTCATCGGCGATCGAGACCACCGGCGAACCGTCGATGGTCTCGTTCGCCACCACGACCTGCCCTCCGGCGCGGCCGTGCTTGATGGCATTGTCGACGAGATTGGCGATGGCATCGAAGATCAGATCGCGATCGCCCGTCACCAGCACCTCACGCTCGCCCGTAATGGTCAGACGGGTGCCGTCGGGCTCGGCCGCGGCATCGTACAGCTCGACCACCTCGCCGGCGATCTCGACCAGGTTCACGCTGCGGAACGCGCCCTTTCGCTCGCGGGTCTCGATCTGCGCGATCCGCGTCAGCGAGGAGAATATCCGCAACACCGCGTCGAGGTCGGCGATGGTGTCGCCGATCAGCGCCTGATCGCCGGCGCCTTCGCGCTCGCCGTGATAGGCTTTCTCCAGCCGCCCGCGCATCCGCGTCAGCGGCGTCCGCAGATCGTGCGCGACATTGTCGCTGACCTGCTTGACCTCGCCCACCAGGGTCTCGATGCGATCCAGCATCAAATTGAGATTCTCCGCAACGCGATCCCACTCGTCATGGGTGCCGCGAAGCGGGATGCGCTTGTCGAGGCCGCTCTGCATGATGGCCCGGCTGGTCGCGTTGATCAATTCGATCCGTCCGACCGTCCGCCGCGTCACCAGAATGCTGGCGACCGCCGCCAGCACGAAGATCAGGGCGATGCCCGAGATCACCGCGAGCTTCATCTGATCGGTAAAACGGTCGAGGTCGCCGATATCGCGTCCCACCATGAGACGATCGCCGTTGGCGAAGGTTTCGAGCATGGCCCGCAGCAGCGGCCGGTCTGCCGTGTCGCGCAACGGATCCGGCGTGCGAAACTCGGCCCATCCCCTGGCTGCCGTGACCTCCGCCGGCCATGCCTTCAGGTTTCCGGCCAGCGGGACCAGCCCGCGATCGGCCAGCAGATAGACATTGCCCGCAAAGCTCCGGTCGGCGATCCGTTGCGCGATCAAGGCGGCGAGGCCGTCGCGCCCGGATTGCGCGTAGGCGCGTTGCAGGCTGACATAGTCGGTCATGATGGCGCGATCCGAGCGGCCGCGCACATAGGAGGCGGTGGATAAATAGACGTAGCTGAAAATCGCCGACGCGATCACGCCAAACGTCCCGATCGCGATCAGCGCCAGCCGGAACGTCGACGACGTGAGGGTCTTAGTCAGGAGCACGGAGACAGTACCCCATGCCCCGCACCGTATGGATCAGCGGATAGGCCTGCTGGCCGTCGATCTTGCGGCGCACGCGCCCGACATAGACATCGATGATGTTGGTCGAGGGATCGAAATGGAGGTCCCAGACGTGCTGCAGCAGCATCGCCCGGGACACGACGCGGCCCTCGTTGCGCACCAGATATTCCAGCAGCTGAAATTCCTTGGGCAGCAGCAGGATGTCCTTGCCGCGCCGACTCGCGGTCCGCGACATCAGGTCGACGGCGAGATCGCCGACCCGCAAAATGGTCTCCTTGACGATGGTATCGCTGCGCCGTCCCAGCGCCTCGACTCGCGCCAGCAATTCGACGAAGGAGAACGGCTTGACCAGATAGTCGTCGCCGCCGGAGCGCAGGCCGCGCACCCGGTCGTCGACCTCGCCGAGCGCGCTGATGATCAGCACGGGCGCGGCAACGCCGTCGTCGCGCAACTGCCGCATCACCGTGATGCCGTCGATATCCGGAAGCATGCGGTCGATGGTGATCACGGCATAGTCGGAGGCCGCGCCGCGGCTCAGCGCCTCGTTGCCGGTGGCGGCCAGATCCACCTGGTAGCCGCTGGTGGTCAGCGAATCCACCAGCTGCCCGGCGGTTTCCGGGTCGTCTTCAACGACCAGAATGCGGCGGTGACCTCCCGTCATGGTGCCAGTTCTCCGAACGACCGGTCGAGCGCCGGTTCGCACCGCGATGCCTACATATACGTCAGAAGCCGGCTGGAGGGTTGCCCGACGCGTCGCACGTAAGCGTGATGGACCCGGCCTCCGTCATGGCCGCCTCGTCCACGAACAGCGCCGGCGCGATGGTACGCGGCAAAGACGCCAGCGCGCCGGCACTTTTGGCCGCGTCAGTAATAGTTGCCGTAGCAGACGTTGGTCCACTGCAATCCATAGGGCGTCCACACCCGGCGCCAGCAATCGTCGTAGCCGGCGTAGACATAGGGCGCGCCAATGAATGCAAAGCGACGGTGGTGACGGAAGAACCGGCCGTTATGGAACGCGAACCGGTGCGAAAATCCGGCATGCGCAAACCGCGCGCCCGCGAAGCTTCTTCCCACGACATGCGGGCCGCCGATGCTGGCAAAGCGCGCGCCGCCGCTCCAACCGCCGGAGTGCATGCCGCCCCAACCGCCGCCGCCGACGTGCATACCGCCGCCGCCCCAGCCGCCGCCGCCATGCATCCCGCCTCCCATGCCCATGCCGCCGCCGTGCCCGCCCCCCATGCCGCCACCGCCGCTGTGTCCGCCACCGCCACCGCCGCCACCGCCGCGCGCAAACGCCGGCGATGCGAGTGCGAGCGCCGCAGCAAGCGCGCCCGCGATGAAGCTTCTAAAGAACTTGTTGTTCATCCCGATCCTCCTCGGTGGTTGAATTGTAGCGACGAATACCGTCGCAGGAAGAACGATCAGGAGACCCAAACGATCCAATGGTGACAACTTACAAAGGCGACAGTTTCTGACAGCGAAGTTAGTTTCGCCGCGCCTCGCGGAGGCGAGGCTGCTGGAAGGAAGCGCCCGTCAAGGCATGACAAGCGTGATGACCCCGTCGTCGGTGTCGCCGCTGTTGATGCCGTCGCGGGCCATCAATTCGATCTCAGGCCATTTCTGCCGGAACAGCGCCGACGCCTCGCGGAAGTCCGAGGCGTCCACCTTGACGCAACATGCCCGCCGTCCACCTTCGTTCGCGATCTGAAAGAAGAAGGTGTAGCCGGTTGGCTCCCCATTGCCTTTCATCGGCGTTCGTTCTTGTCGCATTCAGTATCCCCCCTGATTTGCGTCGAACCGGGGCAGACTGCATTTTCAATTGGGATTTTCGTACGGCGCGATTGTGACGCCAAAAAAATCCGCGCGCAGTGTTGCAAACATCAGACAGTTGGAACGATGACGGGCCCGCCGCCGCGTTTTCGTTCCGCGAAAAATTCGCCTGCCGCATGCACATCATTGTAAATCATGGAACCGTGGCTGCGCGTAACGAAGGTGCCGCGCGTCCGTAGGGTTCATGGAGCACGTGCTGCAAAAAGCGGCAGCCGTCGTCGATTTTGATCAGGGAACGAAAGGTCGATATGAAAACATCTCTCAACATTGCTGAAAAAGGCGCCGGATCCTATCGTCCTCTCGCCATACTCCGCTGGGTCATGGTCGTGATCTTCGTGTCGTTCGGCATGCAAAAATTCACGCTGCAGTCGGCTCAGGGCATTGTCCAGTTCATCAGCAATAGTCCATTTATCTCGTGGCTATCGGTATTCGGCCTCAGGGGAGAAGCGTATTTCCTCGGCGTTGCCGAGTTTGGTATTGCAGCGCTTCTCGCGGCGGGTGCATTCAGCCCGATCCTGTCGGCGATCGGTTCGCTGATGGGGATGATCACCTTTGCCGTCACATGGTCGTTTTTCTTCACGACGCCCGGTGTCGTCAAATGGAGCCTGTCGACCGATCCGATGGCCTGGAATCTGACCGGCGAATTCATATTCAAGGACATCGTCCTGCTGTGTGTCTGCGCGGTGTTGTTCCTCGCGTCCCTGCCGCAATCCGTGGTCCGGTCACGTCCGGCCTAGAATGGTTCCATCATCCGGCTCACGCCGCCGGCTGCGCCGCGGTGTCGTCGTTGGCGAGCAGATGGATCAGCGCGCTCTTGATCGCGGCCTGCCGCGTCGGCGCGTTGATCTGGGCGCCAAGGAGATCGGTGACATAGAACACGTCGCGAGCGCGCTCGCCGAAGGTCGCGACATGCGCCGAGGCGATATTGAGGTTGAGCTTCGAGATCGCCGTCGTCAGCTGGTACAACAGGCCCGGCCGGTCGAGGCCGGAGACCTCGATCACGGAGTAGCGGTCCGACCATTGGTTGTTGATGATGACTTCCGGCTCGACCACGAACGGACGGGCCTTGCCGCGGCTTGCCGCCCGCCGGGCCACCACGTCGGGCAGGCGCAACTTGCCTTCGAGCACGTCCTCGATCATCTCGCCGATTCTCGTGGCGCGCCGGCCTTCGTCTTCGTCGCGGTCGTATTCCCTCGAGATTGCGATGGTGTCGAGCGCGCGGCCGTCGGTGGTGGTGTAGATCTGCGCGTCGACGATATTGGCGCCGGCCGAGGCGCAGGCGCCGGCGATGATCGACAGCAGCCAGGGATGGTCGACCGCCAGAATCGTCAGTTCGGTGACGGCGCGCGCCTCGTCGAAGCCGACATTGATCGCCAGCTTGTGGCCGGCGGTTTCGCTAGCGCGCAGGAAGCGGGCATGGCGGATCTTGCGCGGCAGCTCGACCTTGAGCCAGTACGCCGGATAGTGCCGGCCAATATAGGCGTTGAGCTCCGCGTCCTGCCATTCGGTGAAGGCGTTGCGGAACTCGCGTTGCGCGACCTCGATGCGCTGCGCGCGGTTCACTTCCGAGAAGCCGCCGGTCAGCACCGGCTCGGTCTCGTAATACAGCGTGCGCAAGAGCTGCGCTTTCCAGCCGTTCCAGACGCCGGGGCCGACGCCGCGGATGTCGGCCGTGGTCAGGATGGTCAACAGCTTCATCTGCTCGACCGACTGCACGACGGCGGCGAAATTCTCGATCGTCTTGCGGTCCGACAGGTCGCGCGACTGCGCCACCGACGACATCGTCAGGTGCTGCTCGATCAGCCAGGCGATCAGTTCGGTGTCGGCGGTGTTGAAGCCGAGCCGCGGGCACAGCCGCCGCGCCACTTTTGCGCCCGCGATCGAATGATCCTCGGGGCGGCCCTTGGCGACGTCGTGCAGCAGCGTGGTGATGTAGATCACCGCGCGGTGCTCGGGGCGGATCTTGCGCATCAGGTCGCTGGCGACGATGAACTCGTCGTTGCCGCCGCGTTCGATCTCCTGCAAATGGCCGATGCAGCGCAGCAGATGTTCGTCGACCGTATAGTGGTGATACATGTTGAACTGCATCATCGACACGATCTTGCCGAAGGCGCGGATGAAATGACCGAGCACGCCGGTCTCGTTCATGCGCCGCAGCACGGTCTCCGCATCGTTCGATGTCAGGATCTCCATGAACAGCCGGTTGGCTTCCGGGCTCTCGCGGAGCTGCGTGTTGATCAGCTTCAGCGAACGCGTCACCGTGCGCATGGCATCGGGATGGAAGGCGAGGTTGTTCCTCTGCGCCAGCCGGAAAATCCGGATCAGATTGACCGGGTCGTGCTTGAAAATATCGGGCGCGGCGAGGTTGATGCGGTTGTTGTCGACGATGAAATCGTCGCTGTCGGGCACCCGCCGCCGGTTCATGCTCGGCCTTAAGCGCGCCACCATGCGGCTCAGCACCGGCGCCGGCTTTTTCTGCTCTTCTTCCAGCTTGGCGCACAGGATCGCGGTGAGATCGCCGACGTCTTTCGCGATCAGGAAGTAGTGCTTCATGAAGCGTTCGACGTCCTGCATGCCGGGATGCGAGGTGTAGCCAAGCCGGACCGCGATCTCGCGCTGCATGTCGAACGACAGCCGTTCCTCGGCGCGGCCGGAGAAGAAATGGATGTTGCAGCGGACCGACCACAGGAAATCGGCGCAGCGGCGGAAGGTGCGGTACTCCTGGGCGTCGAACACGCCGCGCTCCAAAAGCTCGTCGGTCTCGCGCACGCGGTAGACATATTTGGCGATCCAGAACAGCGTGTGCAGGTCGCGCAACCCGCCCTTGCCGTCCTTCACATTGGGCTCGACCAGATAGCGGGATTGTCCGGCGCGGCGGTGCCGCTCCTCGCGCTCGGCGAGCTTCGCAGTGACGAATTCGGACGTGGTGCCCTGCACGACTTCCTTGTCGAAGCGGTTCACCAGCTCGTCGTATAGCGGCTGGTCGCCGGTCAGAAACCGGGTCTCCAGGATCGCGGTGCGGATCGTCATGTCGCCGCGCGCCTGCCGGATCGATTCATCGACCGAGCGGGTGGCATGGCCGACCTTCAATCCCATGTCCCACAGGCAATAGAGAATGGCTTCGGCGACCTGCTCGCCCCAGGCGGTCTGCTTGTAGGGCAGGATGAACAGCAGATCGATATCGGACTCCGGCGCCATCAAGCCGCGGCCATAGCCGCCGGTGGCGACCACCGCCATGCGCTCGGCGCCGGACGGGACATGCGAGCGATAGAGGTGGCGGGTTGCGGCGGCGTAGAGGATGCGGATGATCTCGTCCTGGACGAAACACAGCCGCTCCGCGCAGCGCCGCCCGTGACGATCTTTCAGCAGCACGGCCTGGGCGGTGGTCCGCGCTGCAATTAGTTCGGCCTTGAGCAGTTGCGCCATCGCCGCGCGAAACACATCCTCGCGGCCGGCGTGTTTTTCGGCGAGCGCGTCGACCGCGGCGGTGATCCGTGCGGTCTCGAAACGTTCATCGGCTTGCGGGCGGGGCTCGGTCACGACGCTGTCCATGATCTACCCCGATATCGGACGCCGCTTGCGCTGTCACTGAAGATTGTGGGGTAACAGTAGCTCTATGCTGGAATCCGGCCGCGGCAAGCAAAGCTGTTCTCGCAACGCCGTTTTCGCGGTAGCTATTTTCTCATTGATTTTGTAGCCTAACTTATTGAAATACAAAGCTGTTTTTCTGGGCAATCAGGGGAGGCGACGATGCCAGGGATTTCACGACGGGCTTTTGCTGCGGTCATCGCGGTCGCGGGATGGCTGCCCGGCGCGGCCTTTGCCGCCGACGCGCTCAAGGAAATTCACATCGACTGGGCGACCTACAACCCGGTGTCGATGGTGCTGAAGCAGAAGGGACTATTGGAAAAGGAATTCGCCAAGGACGGCATCAGCATCATCTGGGTGCAATCGGCCGGTTCCAACAAGGCGCTCGAATTCCTCAATGCCGGCTCGATCGATTTCGGCTCGACCGCGGGTTCGGCGGCGCTGGTGGCAAAGATCTACGGCAATCCGATCAAGTCGATCTATGTCTATTCGCGCCCGGAATGGACCGCGCTGGTGACGGGGAAGGATTCCAGGATCACGAGCGTTGCCGATCTCAAAGGCAAGCGCGTCGCGGTGACCCGCGGCACCGATCCGCACATCTTCCTGGTCCGCGCGCTGCTCGACGCCGGCCTTTCCGAGAAAGACATCACGCCGGTGTTGCTGCAGCACGCCGACGGCAAGACCGCCTTGATCCGCGGCGACGTCGACGCCTGGGCCGGGCTCGATCCGATGATGGCGCAGGCGGAAATCGAGGACGGCGCAAAGCTGTTCTTCCGCAAGCCCGATGCCAACACCTGGGGCATCCTCAATGTCCGCGAGCAGTTTTTGAAGGACAATCCCGAAATCGTCCGCCGCGTGCTCGCGGTGTACGAAGAGGCGCGCAAATATTCGCTGGCGAATTACGACGAGCTGAAGAAGACCTTCATCGCGGTAACGAAACTGCCGGACGCGGTGGTCGACAAGCAACTCAAGGAACGCACCGAACTGACCCACAGCCGCATCGGCGCCCCCCAACGCGAGTCCATCCTCGCGGCCGGTCTGGCGCTGCAACAGGCTGGCGTGGTCGACGCCAAGGTGGATGTGAAAGCAACGCTGGACGCACTGATCGACGACCAGGTGCCACTGCCGACGAATTGACTAATTGGAGCGACGCTTTCTTCCCTCTCCCCTTGTGGGAGAGGGTGGACGCGATGCGAAGCATCGCGGACGGGTGAGACCCCTCATCCGGCGCGGACTGCGCATAGCCGATGCGAAGCATCGGCGTCTTATTCAAGAACGGCGGCCGGAGGCCGCCTATGGCCACCTTCTCCCACAAGGGGAAAGGGCTTGGGTCCGAAAAACATCAGTAAAAACAACGAAATTCAGCGTTTTCAACAGCTTGGTTTGCCTTTCCGGCGGGAAGAAGTGATCGACACCGAAGCCGTGATCGCGCATCTGCTTCGTCCGCAATTGATAGCGGCGGTCGAAGCCTCAATCGCTGCCGATGCGGATGAACCGAATGCGCTGGGCCAAGCGGAGCGCGACAAACGCGCCGCCGTTATCTCGCAGGACTTGCTTATTTGTGAGCGCGGCGAAAGCGAGTTGGTGTGGCAGGCGCAGGCGCAAGGTTTGCCGTGCGAGTTCGTCCCGACTGTTCGCCGCTCGCGATCTTGCAGGTGCGGCTGGTCACGGCACCGCGCGCAGACGCATTGCCCGACACATCGCCGGGCTTCAGTTGGCTGCTGCGGCGGTGAGCGAGATGCGCGTCCCTTCCGGCTCCGTGCCAACTCAGCGGGGATGGATGCGCAGCGGGGAGACAGGTTTGATCCTTGCCCGGTCTGCCCGCACCACTATCACCAGATCGCACAGCCGGGAACTGACTGTCCGAACCGCGACGGGCCAATTCCGGCACGAGGTCAGCCGTCGCGCAGGGCCGAGGTGCTGGCGCATGGCATCTCGGCCCGCCCCGCGAGGACACGTTGATGGCGGGCGGTCATAGGACGCGACGGGTCGTCGCACTTGAGCCAGATCGATGCTGCCGCTCCGCTCACGTCTCACCTCGATCCCCGCCAGACAAATTCCTCGGCAGGACGATAGTGAATTCTGTGAACTGCCCAGGTTCGGTCGCGACATCAATTCTGCCGCCATGTTGTTTCACGATGATGTCGTGCGTCATCGAGAGGCCAAGGCCGGTTCCTTCACCGGCTGGCTTCGTGGTGAAGAACGGGTTGAACATCTTTTCCTGAACTTCGGCCGGGATGCCGGTGCCGTTGTCGCGAATGCGAATTTCGACGCCGGTTCCGAGGTTCTTCGTGGTGGCCCGGAGGGTTGGCTCAAAACCAGGTTCTTTATCCTCGGTCTTGCGTTTGGTTGCGGCATAGACGCCGTTCGCGATCAGATTGAGGAATGCGCGGGTGACCTCCTGCGGAAACAGTTCGATTGTGCCAGCGTCCGCATCGAAGTCGCGCTGCAGAGTGATATTGAATTCTCCTTTTTCTGCGCGTGCCCCGTGATAAGCGAGATTGAGGCTCTCATCGAGAAGCGAATTGATATCCGCGGGTCGGTGTTCTCTGGAGCCCTCCCGCGAATGCAGCAGCATGTTCTTGACGATGGAGTTGGCGCGCTTGCCATGCTGGACGACCTTTTCGAGATTGGCCTTCAGCATGCCCGTCAATTCGTCAACTTCTTCGCGGACCTTGCCTTCCATCGCGACCGGCTTGAGTGCGTCGTTCAGCTCATCGGTCAATTCTGCCGACAGCGCAGAGAAATTGTTGACGAAATTGAGCGGGTTCTTGATCTCATGCGCGATGCCGGCGGTAAGCTGACCGAGGGAAGCCAGTTTCTCGGTCTGGATCAGGCGATCTTGCGCGGTGCGCAGTTCGTCGAGGGACCGCGACAGCTCTCGCGTGCGATCCTGCACCTCGTTGAAGAGACGCGCGTTCTCGATTGCGATTGCGGCTTGATCCGCGAAAGTCTTCAGCAAAGTGATATGTCTGTCATCGAACGGCCGCACCTCAGCGCGGCGGACGAGGATCGTGCCGAATGCACGGTCCTCCCGGATCAGCGGCACGGCGAGAGTAGTGCGATGTCCCAGCACGCGCGCGTACTCCCGGCCGAGCGGGAAATCATGGTCCATGCTTTGTAGATCAACTACGTGGATTGGTTGCTTGTCACAGACAGAGCGGCCCATAACCGTTTCACGATTTAGGGGTGCGGCCTCTCCGTAAAGTATCCGCCCGAAGTCGCCAAACTCGGCGGCGTAGTGCAATTTATCGTCTTTGACAATGAGTACGTCCACGATCTGAGCTTCGCAGATTTGCGCCGCGTGTTGGGCAACCGTAGCCAAAACCGGCTGGACGTCGCCGGGCGAACTGGAAATCACCCGCAGGATGTCGCTGATTGCGGTCTGATGCTCCAGTGATTCCGAAAGGTCTCGCGTGCGCGCCTGCACCTCGTCGAACAGGCGCACGTTCTGGATGGCGATCACTGCCTGATCGGCGAAGGTCTTCAACAGCTGTACATGATGGTCGGCGAAGCGGCCGACTTGCACGCGGGTCACCCCGATCACCCCGATGGCTTCGCCCTTGTTGACCAGTGGTGCGAACAACATGCTGCGGAAGCCGCGTGCCCGCGAAACATTCAGGATCCGGCCAACCAAGGCCTCCGTGTCGGGGACTTGTGTGACTTCGCAGGCATGCGCATTTTGAAACGGTACAAAGCCGCTGACAGGTTGAGGGAAGCCCGACTGCAAGACCCTGTCCGCCTCCGGCGTCGTCGGCGTGAACGCCTTCAGATGCGCCATGCCGTCGATAAAGCGGACGACAGTGCAGGAGAAGCCGCCGAGCAGCCGGTTGGAACTGGTCGCAATCGCCTCGAACACCGGCTGCACGTCGGAAGGCGAGCTCGCGATCACCTTGAGGATGTCGGCTGTTGCGGTCTGCCGCTCCAACGCCTCCTGCGTCTCGTTGAACAGGCGGGTGTTCTCGATCGCGATCACTGCCTGGTCCGCAAAACTCTGAACGAGTTCGACCTGTCGTTCAGTGAAAGGACCAATCTCGTCGCGCGAAAGAGCAAAAACGCCGACCCCTCGTCCCTCCCTCATCAACGGCACGGCGAGAAAGGCTTTAAAACCCATGACCTGCTGAAATTTCCGCAGCTTGGTATGCGGGTTGTTCTGGAAATCGCCGATATTGGCGACGATCCCGGTGAGCACCGCCCGTCCCATGTGCGACTTGTCATTGAGTGGGACCGGGTTCGCCCTCAAGTACTCTTCGTCTACGAACTCGTTGGCCGAAGTGCCCCGGCCCACCAGCATATCGCCGTCGCGAAGGAACAGCGCGGCAGTTTTCGATCCGCACAGGTCGCGCGCCGAGCTTGCCAGCGTATTCATGACGGTATCGAGATCGAATGCCGAGCGGCTGATGACCTTGAGCACGTCGGCGGTGGCTGTCTGCTGCTGGAGCGACTCGCTCAAGTCGTCTGTTCGTTGGCGCAGTTCCTTGAGGAGTCGCGTGTTCTCGATGGCTATCACGGCCTGCTTAGCGAAATTGGCGACCAGATCGATCTGCTTGTCGGTAAATCGCCGAACTTCCTGACGGAAGATCGTAATGGTGCCGATCAGTTCATTTTCCCGGAGCATCGGGACGTTGGCGATTGTCCGGGCCCCCGCTAGATCGGAAATGGCGACGACGGCCGGGTTGCCTTCCAGATAGGGCGGCTGTGTCCGAAGATCTTCGGTCTGGAGCGCCTGAAGGGTCCTCGCAACCGTGGCGAGACCACTCTTCGGGTGTGGACGAAAGGGTACCTGCAACTGTTGGGCGGATGCGTCGGGTACATTGTAGAGCGCGACGTTCTGGTAGCTGCCTGCCTGATACAGGCTCATCGTGCCGAAGTTCGCCCCGCAGACGCGCGTGGCATTTTCCAGCATCTTCTGAAACACTGGCTCCAATTCGCCCGTCGAGGCGCTGATGACCTCAAGAACTTCCGAGGTCGCTGTCTGCTGCTCCAGCGACTCTTTCGTCTCGTTGAACAGCCGCGCGTTCTCAATAGCGATCACGGCCTGATCGGCGAAAGTTTGAAGCAACTGGACCTGATGCGTGGCAAACGAACCCGGCTCCGCGCGCGTAACACTGATCACGCCGAGAGGCGCCCCGTTGCCCATCAAGGGTGTGACCAGTGCACTGCGAAAACCGCGTGCCCGGGCGATATCCCAAATCCCCATAGCCGCCGAGGATTCGGTATCGGCGATCTGCACCTCGCCGGTTTGCGCTAAATCGAAAGGCTGAAAGCCGGCAATAGGACGGGGGAACGAAGCCTTTAAGACAGCATCCGCCGCCGGATTGCTGGGTGTGAATGCTGCCAGGTGGCTGCTGCCGTCGACGAAACGAAACACCGCAGTCGACAGGCCCCCGATCAGCCGGTTGGCGCTGGTCGCGATGGCGTCGAACACCGGCTGCACGTCCGACGGCGAGGAGGCGATCACCTTGAGAATTTCGGCCGTCGCCGCCTGCTGCTCGCGGGCTTCCTTCAGGTCTTTGCTCGGATCGGAGATCGAACGACGCTTCACTCGGGTGGCCGCCGGCGCAATGGGGCACTTGGTCTTGGTGGTCTTGCGCCCCTTTGCTGGGCTTGGGTTGCGGGCTTTCGCCCCGCTTGTCTTGCCGCCCGTTCTTGATGGCCGCGCCATATCCGTCCCCAGGGTCAAGAAGAGCATCTTAGCGGGCTAGACCGTCCTTCAGGAAGGGGCAGATTAGGCTGAGTTGCAGGTTGCCAGCTGGCCCAGCTGATTTCCGCTAAGGTCGGCTGGTCTGTTTTGCCCCGGCGAACGGAGTCGAGGTGATGACGTGTTGGCGCGGACCGTCGCGGACCCTCAGTCAGTCGTCCGGGTCCCTCGGGGGATGTCACCCTCGCGGGGTCCGCGCGACCGCACCCTTTGAGCATATTTGCAATTTTCGTTTTTCGTGTTTCATTTTGCTGAAACCTGAAAGGCTTGCGAGATGCGGCGCGATTTGGTTGAGGCCACGATGACCGGCTGGGCGCGGCTCGATGATCGCCAGCGCGAGCGGTTTTTCCAAGCAGGCTTGCGGGCGGCGTTGCGGCTCGACCGGCTTGAGTTCCGCGCTTGGCTCCTTCGGCGGGTCAGGACCGTGCCGCTCGCCGCTCCGGTCGGTCCGCCCGCTTTCGCCATTTCGGAAGGCGATCTTGCATCGATGATGAAGACATTGGGCGGCGAGCTACGTCACCCATCGCCAGTCGTCGGCGGCATCACGGCAGGGGTGTCCGCTTTTGTGAAGGTTTTCGGATGCCGGCCCCATGAAGGTGGCGGCGCGCGCACGGGGCCGGCGTCCGCTGGTGCGGCGTGCGCTATGGGGATTTGAGTGCCGCGGATGAGGTGTGTGACTGGAGCCAATCCGATTGAGCAAGTTGGCCGACGGTGAAGCGGCTCATGATTGAGTGGCGGGTGGCGTCGAAGGCTGTGAATTGGCGGATGATTTGAGACGAGAGCTGGATATCTGAGCGCGCTCTGCCGTGGCCGGTTGAGAGCCGGCGAGCGTGACGAGCAGATTTGCGGGATTGTGATGCGGTCATGAGGTGTCGATCCTGATTGCGATCGTTGGAGCTGTCGGCCGATGCCGTGGCGTCGCACCGCGCGTAAAGACCTCGATGGTGATCATGCGACCGCCGCAGCATGGACAAGTCGGCTTGCTGGGATCGACGGCGGCACCGGTTGGCTTGCCCTGAGGTTTTGGAACGGCGAGCAGGTCACGCGCGCGGGCGATGTTGTCGGCGCAAGAGCCTTTGGCGAACAGGCCATAGTGGCGGATGCGGTGGAAGCCGCGTGGCAGCACGTGGATGAGGAAGCGGCGGATGAACTCGGCAGTGGTGAGTATCATGACCTTCTGGCGCTCACGACCTTCAGCGCGATAGTCCTTCCATCGGAAGGTGTAGCGCCGTGTCACACGGCGGTGGCCCGCGACGGGCGCTTGGCTAGACCACCCTTGCGACAGGAAAAGCTCAGGAGAGGAGAATGAACATGGCGTTCTGAAACCTTTCAACGCGATCCAGAGGGTTTAACTCCCTCCCGGCAAAGGCCAACCAGCCAGTCGGAAGCGCGCCTTGCCTGGATGGCGGCAACGCCATTCTTGAAGCGTAGGCAGCAGATGCTGAAGCCGCGTGAGTAGCCTCGAAATTATGATCGCTGGAGCCTTCGCTGTGGGTTGAGCGGGGGCAGCATCGACGGGACCGTCATGGTGAGGGACCGTCGCTCCGGCCGGGGTCTCAGACCGGGGCAAAGGCATGGAATGGATCGCCTGGGAACCTGTGAGATCCCGCTCGCGTCCATGCGAGAACACGCCGGCACCTGGGCAGCCGGTTGAACAAATGCCCTGGCCTGGACCGGGTCCTCCACCCGGCCGGGAGCGCTGTCAAAGCGAGCACGAACAACGGAGGATCGCGTGGACCTCGGAAGCGAAGCAAATAAGTGACCGGGGATACGCAAGCGGGAAGTCGTAGCGCCTTCATCGTACTGCTGACCGCGGGGAACCGGGCTCACTGGGACCCGCACGAGGGAGGGGAGGCGCCATGGGATGAGAACCGTTGCCAGGAAACATGGGAGGAGACCTTGGGCTCCACAAACCTGTCCACGAAACGACAACGGATAGCCGAACTGGCGAGAACCAAGGCGGGGGCAGTTCTGTCCACGCTTCACCACGTTATCGACCTGGAATGGATACGGGAGGCGTACCGGCTGACGCGCAAGGATGGAGCGCCCGGCATCGACGGCGTGACGGCGGCGGCATACGAGGCGAACCTGGAGGCCAATCTCTCGGCCCTCCTGGAGCGCATCAAGTCCGGCCGCTACGTCGCCCCGCCGGTCCGTCGGGTCTACATTCCCAAGGCGGACGGCTCGGAGCGGCCGCTCGGCATTCCAACGCTCGAAGACAAGGTGGCACAGCGGGCGATCGTCATGGTGCTGGAGCCGATCTACGAGGCGGACTTTCTGCCGTGCTCGTTTGGCTTCCGGCCGCGACGGTCGGCGCATCAGGCCCTCAGTGCGTTGCGTCTGGCCTTCATGGGTCGGCAGGGGCTGCGCTGGGTGTTGGACGTCGACATCTCAAAATACTACGACACCATCCAACATCATCACCTGCGTGCGTTTCTCGACAGGCAAGTCACGGACGGCGTCATTCGCCGGATGATCGACAAATGGCTGAAGGCGGGCGTGCTCGAGCATGGTCTGCTTCAGCGCACGACCGAGGGCACCCCGCAAGGTGGAGTCGTCTCGCCTCTGCTCGCAAACATCTACCTGCACCATGTGCTGGATGAATGGTTCGAGCGGGACGTGCGGCCCCGCCTCAAGGGGAACGGCATCCTCGTTCGGTACGCCGATGACAGCGTGCTGGCGTTCGAGAGTCTCGACGACGCCAAGCGGGTCATGGACGTGCTGGGTAAGCGGCTTGCACGGTACGGGCTCAAGCTCCATCCTGACAAGACGCACCTCGTCGACTGTCGCTTTCATCGGCCGGAGGGCACATGCCATCCGGATACGGACGGCACCACGTTCGACTTCCTCGGCTTCACCCATATCTGGGCCAAGTCGAAGAAGGGCGTGAACGGGGTGAGGCAAGTGACGGCCAAAGGCCGATACGCGCGGGCGCTGGCGGCGGTAAGAGAGTGGTGCCGACGCAATCGGCATCTATCCTTGCGCGATCAGCATGCCCACCTGTCCCAGATGATGCGAGGCCACTATGCCTACTACGGCATATCAGGCAACTCTCGCATACGATGGTTCGCCTGCCAGGTCGTGGTGCAGTGGAGGAAATGGCTGGGGCGACGGCATCGCGGCGGAGGCGCGTTCCAGTGGACCCGCCTCAACGCGATCCTGCAGCGCCATCCGCTTCCACCGGCGCGGATCGTCCACCGCCTTTACGCCACCGCGAGCGAAGCTCTCCCGTGAAGAACCGGATGCTGGAAATTGGCACGTCCGGGTCTGTGAGGGGTGGGGATGGCAACATCCCCACCTACTCGGCATTCAACTCGGCGTAGCGGTGCCAGATATGCCGCGAACGCCTTCGTGTCGGCGAGAGCTGAATGATTGCCGAAGAACTTCAGGCGATTGGCCTGGTGTGCGGCAAGCAACCTCTCCAGGAACAGCCGGCGAAACAGGCGCGAGAGCACACGCACTGGCAGGAAGAAGCCAGGCCGGCACGCCACCCAGCGCTTGCCATCGAGCGAGATGCCGCCGCCTGGCACGATCATGTGCACGTGCGGGTGATGGGTCATGGCCGAGCCCCAGCTGTGCAGCACGGAAGTGATACCGATCCTGGCCCCCAGATGCTTCGGATCGGCGGCGATCGTCAGCAGGGTCTCGGCCGATGCCTTGAACAGCAAGTCATAAATGACAGCCTTGTTCTGGTAGGCGATGTCGGCGACGGCCGCCGGCAGGGTGAACACGACATGATAATACGGCACCGGCAGCAGATCGGCCTCGCGCGCGGCCAGCCAGTCCTTTGCCGCCTCGCCTTGGCACTTCGGGCAGTGCCGGTTACGGCAAGAGTTGTACGATATCTGGCTGTGCGCGCAGTTCTCGCAGCGCGCGACATGCCCGCCGAGCGCCGCGGTGCGGCAGCTCTCGATCGCCGACATCACCTTGAGTTGGCCGAGGCTCATATGGCCGGCATTGGCCCGGCGCCATGCCGGGCCGTGGCGGCGGAAGATGTCCGCGACCTCCAGCGATGGACGCGACACGACGCGCGTCAGGCGGGCGGTTCGGCGCCCTCCCTGAGCTTGGCTGTAATGCGATCGAACGGGCTCACGATCTCGCGGATGGTCTTGGTGGCGACACGCGTATAGAGCGCGGTGGTGTCGAGCTTGGCATGTCCCAACAGTCGTGATTCATAATCCGCCTCTTGCTATCTCATTGAAACTTAAGGGTCTGCTGCGCGGGATTTGGTGTTACCGGCCCTGTTGACCGCTTCCGAGCACCGACTGCAGCCACATCCTCCGCCTTGATGACCCAGGGCGCACCCTTGCAGGCCTGCCGTCCATTGAGATCGCCTGTTCAAATCATACGCAGCGCCGTCATCTTGGCAACGCCAATGATCTGTGCGGCCGCATCGAGCGTGATCTCGGCGCGCTCAGCCCATTCGTCGTCCCGGTAAACCTCAATGTCGTGGTGTTTGCGGAAGCCGCGCACGCGCTGCTCCGTCCATCCGTTGCCATACCCCGTCGGCTTGCCGGAACGATTGAGGAGGCGTGCGATCTGTCGATCCGGCATCAAACGCGCCAGCTCGCGCACCAGCGCGATCGTATCTTCACGCAGCGGCCAATAGGGTCGACCGGCAGCATTCAATCTCAGCTTGACTTGTAGGGCAGTGTGATCGCCACCCTGCCAGTGAAGAACCATGTTGATGCCTGCGCCTTCCTTGCGCACCACGATCTCGTTGAGCGCCGTGCGCAATATCCGCTTGCGCGTAACGGCTGTGGCGCCTGGATGCGACCAGGCCAGCTCGAGGTCGGCGCCGAGCTGCATGAGTTGCTGTCGCTCCCTTTCGCCCAGCGGTGGGGGCTTGGCCGCGACAATTGCAGCGATCTCGCCTTCTATTCGGTGGATGGCCTGCAATGCCTCGTTCCAGCGGCGCTCCAGCTCGCCGGCCACTAAGCGATTGGCGGGGTCGACTGCATCGTATTGCCGACGAGCATGCGCGGCCTCGTAGCGCGCCTGTTGAAGCGACAGCTCAAGCTGCCTTTGCGCAGCCGATGTCTCGCACGTCTGGGTCTCGATCGCCTTGACGGCGGCATCAGTGCCGAGCGGCTTCAGGATACGCAGCACTTCCGCGCCAACGGCAGCATCGATGCTTAAGCCGCTGATCGAGATGCAGCGCGCCGTGCCGTGATTTGTGCGAGCGCCGTAGCAGCTGTAGCGGCCGAGCTTGCCGCTGTAGGACACATGCAGTTTGCGGCCGCAATGACCACAGCGCAGGAGTCCGGGCAGCAACAGCTCTCCGCGCCGAACCGCTCCCTTGACGGTGGCGCTGCCTTTGCCGGTGGCGTTGTTGGCGATCACGCGCTGGTTCCTCTCGAACTCCTCCCAGGTGATGTAGGCCTCATGATGATCCTTGATCAGTACATCCCATTCGCCCATCGGCCGATGCACGCCACGCCTCACGCGCTTGCGCCCCTGCTCGACGCTCACCTTGCTCGTCGTGCGCCCGAAGGCATAGGCGCCAGCATAAATCGGATTGGTCAGAATGTTGTGCACGATATTGTAGGCTGGCAACCTCCAGACGACACCGCGCGCCTCGCCAGCGCGCGACTTCACGGGCAACTCGATGCCTTCATCGCGAAGCCAGATGTGGACCTGACGTGCGCTCTGGAACTCGGCAAATTTTGCGAAGACGATCTGCAATGCATCCCGGACGCGCTGGTCGGGATTCTTCTCGATCCGGTCGCGCCCGACTTTGACATAGCCGGCAGCAACACCGAGGACTAGCGCACCGCGGCGCGCCTTCTGCTTCAACGCTTCCTGCGAACGCTGGCGAAACAGCGACAGCTCAAGTTCGCTCATCGTCCCTTTCATCCCAAGCAACAGCCGATCATTGGGATGCCGAGGATCGTAAATTCCGTCCTCGTCGACGATGATCGTTCCGACTAATCCACAGAACTCAATCAACGTGTGCCAGTCACGGCCGTTGCGCGCCAGTCGCGATACCTCGATCGCGAGCACAGCGCCAACGCGGGCTTCGCAGATTGCAGCCAGCAAGCGCTCGAAGCCCGGCCGAACGATGCCGCCGCCCGAACGGCCAAGATCATCGTCGATGACCTCGACCGTGGTCCAGCCGAGCTGACGGGCTCGATCCACGAGACCATATTGCCGGCGTCGGCTCTCCTGATTATGCGTCAGCTGATCGGCCGTCGACTGTCGGATGTAAACATAGGCGCCGCGCGCAAGATGCTCAGTCGTGATCTTGCTCATCGCCGCTCTCCACGTTTGCCAGGGCGGTCGCGATCTCGCGCAGCAGCGCTTCCACCAGAGCGGCCAGATCGCCCATTGGTGCGGCCGCCAAAACCACGCGAGGCGCCTCGTCCTCGAATAGGCTCGGTTGGAGGTTTTTGGCTTGGCGCGGCATTATCGGCTTCCTCCATCTTTGATTCGGACTGGAGAGAGCCTAGGAGCGCATCGGCTGCGGCGCGCAGGGATCGCAAGATATCAACGGAGAAACGGGGCTTCTCACAAAGCACGTATTGAGCGGCAGCCTCCCGTGTCATCCACGCCGGAATGCAAGCGAGCGAGCGGTCCGGCTGCAAGACGACTACCAGTTCGACACCTCGGTACTCGAGCTGCCGACTGATCAGCACGGTCTCGCCAAATCGTGGATGAAATCGGTAGTAGATCAGCCCTTCAACCAGGTGTTCGTGGGCAGTATGTCGCCGTTCCGAACAAGACCTGGATCACCCTGATATCGGTGTTTTGCTCCAGAAGATGCGTCGCAAAGCTGTGTCGCAGGGTGTGCGGGGACACCTGCTTGCCGATCTCGGCCATCTGGGCCGCGGTATCGCAGGCGCGCCTGAGCTGGCGGGCTGACATCGGGTTGACCGGGTTCATTCCGGGAAACAGCCACCCCTGTGGGCGTGCCGCGTTGTACCAGGCGCGCAACAGCTCGAGCAGATGCGGCGAAAGCATCACGTAGCGGTCTTTGTGGCCCTTGCCCTGTTCGATCCGGATCACCATGCGCTTGCTGTCGATGTCGGATACCTTCAGCGCGACCACCTCGGACACGCGCAATCCGGCTCCATAGGCTACACTCAATGCCGCCTTGTATTTGAGCTCCGGTGCCGCATCGAGAAAGCGGGCGACCTCTTCCGGGCTCAGGACCACCGGCAGCTTGCATGGCACGTGGATAAACTGGGTGTGGTTCACGATGTCGGCGCGCCCGAGCGTGATCTTGAAAAAGAACCGCAGTGTCGAGACGCTTTGGTTGAGGGTCGGAACGCCGGCGCCGCTCGTCGCCAGATGGAGCTGATAGCGGCGTACGTCTTCGAAGCTCGCCGTGTCGGGCGAGCGGCCGAGGAAGACGGCGAAGTGCTTGACCCTCTGCACGTAGTCATGTTGGGTCTTCGGCGCGAACTTGCGGATCGTCATGTCTTCGATCATGCGCTGCCGCAGCGGGCTTATGGCCCTATCGGTCATGGGGGATGCTCCTGTTTTGAGTGAAGGTTGCGAACCCCTCATCTCAAGACAGGACGCCCTATGGCGCTATCCTATTTGCTGTGCCGCCAACCACGGCGCCCTACCGCGCGAGCGGTTTAGTCGTGTGCTGGGCATGTTCAGTAGCTTGGAGGTGAAAGTCCTCTACCCAACCTGATGGAGGTGAAGGGTTAGCGAGAACGCAAGGGCTGTCGCCGCGAGGCGAGGTCTGAAGGAAGCGTCGAGCAAACGTGCGAGTCGATGGACAAGAACCGGGTACAAGGCGCGAGCGTCGGACGAGCGGGCGACTTACCGCGAAGTCCATATCCATCAAGGATGCGAAGCGTAGATCCGGCGACGGTGCACGGAAAGCGACTGAACTTACCCCAGGAGATCTGCTCGGTGTCGCTTCGGCGACTGAGAGCGCCGTGAGGCGGTCTGACCGCGGAGCAGAAGTCAGCAGAGGGCATATTAGGTCATGTCGTCGGCAAGGCTAGTGAGGCACTCCGTGCCGAAAGGCGGAGGCAACAGATAGGCCAAGCCGGGAACGGTGACTGAAGGCCCGAACGAGAGGAGAGGCAAGTAGGACATGAACCTCGAGAGCGACAAGCGGCTGAACATCCAGTTGAGACTGGACTTCTCATCGACGCCGACGGGTGAAGCCCGGCAGGCGGGACGGGAAGACATCGAATCGCTCTCGGTGGTGAGTGAACCCGAACGCCCAGCCAACACGCGTCGAATCATGGAGGAAATATGTGAACGAGCAAACTTGAAGGAAGCATTGCGGCAGGTGAGGGGCAACAAAGGTAGCGCCGGCGTCGACCGGATGACGGTCGATCAACTTGGCGACTATCTGAAACAGCACTGGCCGGCCATTCGGGAGCAATTGCTGAACGGGACCTACGAGCCGAAACCGGTGAGACGGGTGGAAATCCCGAAGCCGGACGGAGGGGTGCGAAAGCTTGGCATCCCAACCGTGCTGGATCGCTTCATCCAGCAAGCGGTGATGCAGGTTCTGCAGAGGCGATGGAACTCGACGTTCTCCCAGCACAGCTACGGATTTCGACCGCGTCGCTCGGCGCATCACGCCGTGGCCCAAGCGCAGCAGTACATCGCGCAAGGCTACAGCTGGGTGATTGATCTCGATTTGGAAAAGTTCTTCGATCGAGTCAATCATGACAAGCTGATGGGCCAGATCGCGAAACGCATCGAAGACAAGCGGCCGCTGAAGCTCATCCGGGCATTCCTGAATGCCGGGGTGATGGAGAACGGACTGGTCAGCCCGAGCGGGGAAGGAACTCCGCAAGGAGGACCGCTTTCGCCACTGCTAAGTAATCTCGTGCTCGACGAACTCGACCGCGAGCTGGAGCATCGCGGACATCGCTTTGTTCGCTATGCGGACGACTGTAACATTTACGTTCGCAGCGAACGCGCGGGTCAGCGGGTGATGGAGAGCATCTCGCGCTTCATCACACAAAAGCTCAAGCTCAAGGTAAACGAGGCGAAGAGTGCGGTGGCACGACCGCAGGAACGGAAGTTCCTCGGGTTCAGCTTTGCGGCTGGTCCGGACATCAAGCGCACGATTGCGCCGAAATCGCTGGAACGGTTCAAGCAACGAATCCGGGATATCACGCGAAGGGCCAAGGGCGTCAGCATCAAGACGACAATGGAGGAGCTGGCCCAGTATATGCGGGGCTGGCGCGGCTATTTCGGCTTTTGCGAAACACCCGAGGTGTTGATCGCCCTCACTCGCTGGGTCCGCTTGCGATTGCGGGCCGCTCTTTGGCGCCAATGGAAAACACCAGGACGTCGTCGAGCGGCACTCATCGCGCTGGGAGTCTCGGGGGAGTTGCGCAACATGGCCGGTAGCGGCCGTGGACCCTGGCACCTCGCCCGGAGCAAAGCCCTCTCGGTGGCACTCTCCAATGCCCACTTCAAATCGCTCGGGTTCCTCTCCTTGACCGAAGCGCGTTAGCGTAACTTCTCGAACCGCCGTATACGGACCCGTACGTACGGTGGTGTGGGAGGGGCGGAGCCGCAAGGCTCCCCCCTATCCCGATCTTCGGCGCGAAGCGGCCATCCGGGTAGCAAGCGAAAGGGGATCGGAGCCGAATGGAGTGGGCGAAAGCCGCGGTTGTGGTTGCCAAACAGGCATGCTGCCGAAAAGCTCAAGCCGAACTACACGTCGATCAAGTCGAACGCATCCTTCCAGCGCACCACGCGAGCGGTGGACGGCGAGGGAAAGTGCGCCGTGCACATCAGCGTAGACGTATCGCAGAAGCGGCCGAACAATTCCCGCCTCGACACCCCCGCCTGCGCCGAGTCGTAATCCGACATCATGCCCAGTTCGGAATACCGGGCTTGCAGCGGCGAGTGGACCATGTCACCGGTAATGACGGCGTCCGCGCCAGGCTTGCCGATCTGCACCGAATAATGGTCGATGGTGTGGCCGGGCGTCGGGATCAGCGTAACGAGGTCGTTGAACGCGTGCGCGCTCTTGACGATGTCGACGCGATTGGCGGCCACGATCGGGAGTACGGAATCGGTGATCCACGGACACGCCGCCGGATCGTCCTTGTGGCGGCTGGTCCAGTAGGCAAGCTCGCGGTCGGCGAATACGTAGCGCGCCCTGGGGAAGGTCGGCACCCACCGACCGTTCTCAAGCCGCGTGTTCCACCCGACATGGTCGGTGTGCAAATGCGTGCACATGACAAAATCGATGTCGTTCACGCTGAATCCGCTTGCCGCGAGGTTCTTCTCGTAGCGATCGGAATTCATCATGTGCCAGAAGCTCCGCGTCGGTCGCGGCTTGTGGTTGCCGACGCAGCTATCGATCATGATGGTGTGGTGAGGTGTCTTGACGATGTAGCTCTGGATACAGAGCATCAGCTGATCGGTGGCATCGAGGAACCTGGGCTGCAGCCAGCTCCGGTTCTCGTCGAGAAGCTCTCTGGTCATGGTCGGGAAAAACTTCATCGCCTCGAAGAATGGGCCCTCCTGCTCGACAATGCGGTGGATCGTGGCGGAGCCGATTTCGATTCGGGTGGGCAAGATGGACCTCCGTCTTCCTGTCATCTGCGAGCCATGAGATTGGCGTTCCAATACCAATACCATGTCCGCGCATTTTTTCGGACGTCATATTTCTGGATTCCCGGCATCTCGCCGCGCGCATGCGAGCTTGGCGATTTGCGTCGGTCGACACCTGGGTTCGGCGATGCTAATTTCGATGGTCGTTTCAACGGCAACAAAAAGTGGCGCCAACACGCGCGGCACCAGGAAACAAGGGAGAGACGCATGGCCAAGGCACCACCTTCCGCCAAACGCGACCGTATCAAGGCGTTTGCGCCCGCACTGGTCGATTACACCAATGACGTTGTTTACGGCGACCTGTGGGAACGCAAAGCTCTCTCGAAGCGCGATCGGAGCCTCATCACGGTAGCGGCGCTGGTCGCGACGTACCGGCCGGAGCAGCTGGTATCGCATCTGTCGCGCGCGATCGCCAACGGCGTCACGCAGGAAGAGATCACCGAAGTCATTACCCACATGGCATTCTATGCCGGCTGGCCTGCGGCGATGTCGGCCGCGCAGGTCGCCTACACGGTGCTGGTCGAAGACAGCAAGGGAGAATGACGATGGCCAGCGAAATTGTTGTCGGCTTCATCGGGCTCGGCACCATGGGTGGCAAGATGGCCACCAACATCCTCAAAGCCGGATACAAGGTCGTGGTGCACGACCTGCACCGGCAATCGGCGAGCCATCATTTGCAGGCGGGCGCCGAATGGACGGACACGCCGCGCGCGCTGGCCGAGAAGTCCGACGTGATCTTCACCTCGCTGCCGGAACCGGCGGATGTCGAGCGCGTCTCGCTCGGGGCCGACGGATTGATCGAAGGTGTAAGAACGGGGGCGACCTATTTCGACCTGTCGACAAACTCTCAAGGCGTGGTGAAGAAAATTCACGAGGCCTTTGCCGCCAAGGGCGCGCATATGCTCGATGCGCCGGTGAGCGGGGGGCCGTCGGGTGCTGCGTCGCGCAAGATGGCGATCTGGGTTGGCGGCGACAAGGCTGCATTTGACAGGCACAAGCCCGTGCTCGACGCGATGGGCGATCGCGCAGCCTATATCGGGTCGATTGGCACCGCGACGGTGGCCAAGCTCGTGCACAACATGTCGGGCTATGCGATCACCTGCGCACTTGCCGAGACATTCACCATGGGCGTGAAAGCCGGAATGGACCCGGTGGCGCTGTGGGAAGCCGTGCGTCAGGGTGTCGGCGGCCGCCGCCTGACGTTCGACGGGCTGCTCGATCAGTTTCTGCCCGGCCAATACGATCCGCCGAATTTTGCGCTCAAGCTCGCCACCAAGGACGTCAAGCTTGCGACCGAACTGGGACGAGAACTCGGCGTGCCGATGCGGATATGCAATCTCGCCTACGCCGAGATGAGGGAAGCCTGCAACCGCGGCTGGGAAGGACGCGACTTCGCGCGCGGTGATGCTGCTCGAGCAGGAGCGCGCAGGCGTCAAGATCGCGGCCGATCCGGAGCGCGTGAAACAGGCGGCGGAACGCGCGAAGTCCGGCTGATGCTTGCGCGCGACAAGCCGTCAATGCTGTTGCGTCACCCGCAGGGATCAGGAAGGATTTGCACGGCGCTGCGCGTCCGTACCATGCCGGCTCACATTTCCGTTGCCAACTCGGTCACCAGCTCCCGTTACCAGGTGTGCGCCGGATCGTGATCGTAAGACGCATGCCACAGCAATGATACCGTGACCTCGCTCAACGCCACCGGAGGCGGGCTGAGGCTGAGCCCGAATTCGGCGGCGAACAGGCGAGCCAGCCGCGCCTGCGTGGTGACGATGACCGGTGCGCGCGCGACCAAAGACGGGACCGTGAGAAAACGCGGGGTGGTGATGGCGACGGAGCGACGCAACCCGGGCTTCTCCGACGATTCGTCCACAATGCCGCGCACGCTGCGCGCGGGCCTCAGGCTGGTCAGCAGATGCGGAAGCCGCACATAGTCGTCGAGCGAGATCGGCGGCGCGATGCCTGTCTTCCCGGCATTGAACATGCACAGCCAGGTGTCGGTGAACAGCTTGCGCCGCTTGTGATGGAATTGTCCCTGCTGGAACGTGTCATAGCCGATCGCGAGGTCCACTTCGTCGGCGTCGAGATCATCGAACAGCCGGGACGCGTCGGAATGATAAAGCCGGAGGTGAATGCCGGGCGCGACCTCACGCATGCGCGCCAGCAGGCCCATCACGCTTGGCGTGGCGACCGACCTCATTCGCGGCGACATCTTCTACTGGGGAGAGATCATGGCAGGCGCCTTGATCGCCAGCATCCCGGTGGCGATCGCCTATAACTTCTTCCTCGATCGCTTCATCGCCGGCATCACCGGCGGCGCCGTCAAGTAGCTGCGTCGATTGGTCCGCTTCAGGAGGAAGCCTCGTATGGAGCGACCGCTGGTGGCGCAAAGCGCCCATACGCCCAGACGAAAAGTGCCGAGAGTGGACATCGATCCATGATGCTACTGTCTCGGGGCACGCCAAGGCCATCCCTCGGGCTTCTCGGGCCTCTCGCCAAGCTATTGGGCAGGCGCGGGTATTGGCAGGATGCTCGACACTTTCCAACCGTCGGGCGTCTTGATCAGGATCTGATTCATCAGGAAGCGCGTCGGTTGTGCGGGTTGGCCGGCCGCCCCGATCGTAAACATGATCGGGACGTAGAGTTGCGCGGCGTTATTTCCGAGCATGGTTATCTTCAGGCTGGAGGCCTCGGGGTCGAGGCGCCAAGTCCCCTCATAGAGCGCGGTGAAGCGTTTTAAGGCTGGGTCCGATCCCCACACCGGCGTCCCCCGCGTGATCCAGAGAAAATCCGGGGATTTTAGCAACAGCGACTCCACCGCCTTGACGTCGTGTGCGTTCTGAGCTGCGACGAAGCGTTCGAACATCGCTCGCACCTCATCTTCCGGCGCGGCGGACGCCGCATTGGTCACGAGGGGAATCAACAAAAGCGCGATATAGGCCCCCATCCGACGCGAATTCCCGAAGCTCCGAACAACGCGGTGCGTCGGGCTGCTTGTCGTATCGTCCATAAACAGCTCTCCTTCGAATGGTTCATTCGCGAGACTTCGTGACGGAGTGTTCATTGCGGGATTTTCAACGCCGAGTGTCAGGGTGCGTTGGTCTGAAGCGGCTGACCTTTCCGGGCATATTGAAAGCCTAACGCCTTGGCCGACTCGATCGCGCTCGCGTTTCGAAGATTATGAATCTCGTTAGGTATCTCGGCGAAAGCCTGACCGGTCTTGAATGTCTGCGGTGGTTTGCCGTCCCACTCCACGACGACGGCACCCTCAATGACATAAACGAATCTCGGTGTTGGATGAGCGTGTCGGCCGGTTGCGGCGCCCGCCGCGATATCAGCGACCCAAACATTCATCTCGCTGTCCTCGATCTCGCCTAGCTCCAATTTGAGGAGATCTGTCCGCTTGAGGGGCGGCTGCTGGGCACCTGCGAACTGGCTACCGATCACGCCGAGCGAGATGCCAATGGTCAGCGCCGAAGCGATTAATCTGGTTGTTCGCCGCACGTATACCTCCTGCCGGTCGTCAACCGGGCCGGGACGACATAGGGACATGCTGACGCGCATCGTTCGGGGTGGCGCGTGACGGAACAATTCGGCAATTGGGGGGCGTCCGATATCCGCTTACGGCCCAATTGTCCGCAACCGGCCGTTTTATGGTAGGATATGGACCAGGTCGGGTCACAGGCGATGGCATCATCGGACCACCTCGATTTTGAACCGCTGGCGGGCAGCCGGCCGGTCCCTTACGACCTCAAGAAAGCGGTCGAGTTCATCCGACGGGGGGGCAGTCGGAAGATTTCGATGGCCGACCTCGTCGCTCGTTGCGGCGTGCCAGAGCGAACGCTGCGCAAGCATTTTCGCGCGTTCATGGCCGTTTCCCCACTTCAGTATTGGCAGCGGTTCCGCCTGGCGGCAGCCCGGGAAGAATTGCTCAAGGGGCTGGACGACACCTCGATCACGGAAGTCGCCCTACGCTTTGGCTTCAGCCATTTCGGGAGATTTTCGGGGCAATATCGCCGCCACTTTGGAGAAACACCCTCCGCGACGTTGCGGCGAAGGTGTATTGCCGAGCGCGGACGTGCCGATCGAATTCGCGATGGGGACGCGGATGCCATTGATTGTTCCGCTGTTGGCATTCGTGGTTCGCGAGAGCGACCCTCTGTCGCGGTCCTGCCGTGTCAGATCTCCGCGGCCACTCCGGAGTTGCGGTTTTTCGGGGAATGCGTGGCGCAGGCAATCGCCAATTCGCTTTGTCGTGTGCGTTCGCTTTCTGTCGTGGTTCCAAAATCCTTGCAAGGCATTGGTTCGCTCGACTCAAAGCGCCTCGCGCGGGAGTACGGTGCACGCTACCTGGTCACCGGCAGCATTGCGCGGACCGGTCAACGAATACGCATCATGCTCCGGCTGATCGACGCCACCACGGATTTTCATGTTTGGGGCGATACCTATGATGGCGAAGCCGGCGATCTGTTCCGATTGCAGGACCGGGTGACTGAAGGTTCGATGCGGGCCATTCTGCCTCATATCCGAGGCTCCGAGATAGAACGGGCGCAACGCAAGCGGCCGAACGATCTCGATGCTCACGGCCTGACCATGCGAACGTATCCTTTTGTGCTCGCCTCATATCCTCGTGCCGCCCATCAGGCGCTCGATCTGTTGAACCGGGCTATGGAAATCGATCCGGACTACGCACCTGCAACCGCATTGGCCGCCTGGTGTCATGCGCAACTGGTTTTGCACAATGGCACCGGCTCACCGGGGGAGGAACGGACGCGGGCGCTGCTGCTCAGCGAGCGTGCGGGTATTCTAGACCCGGACGATCCGGTGGTGCTGGTTGCCCGATGTGCTGTCCATACCATGGCCCGGCAATTCGACCATGCTGGCACTCTCATCACCCGCGCCCTTGCGCTCGATCCGACCTTCGCCTGGGGCTGGGAACGCAGCGGTTGGCTTAACGCGTTTGCCGGCAAGCCGGAGAAAGCCATCAAGCACTTCAACGAGGCGACACGCCTCGACCGGCGTCCACCCAGCGCGAATCGTCTGATCGGGATTGGATGCGCTCACTTTGACGCGGGTCGGTACGAAGAAGCTGCGTTCTGGAAACGAAAGGCATTGCTGCAACAACCCGGCACGGCGTGGATCAATCGTACTCTATCCGTATCGTATGTCCGCCTGGGTGAGCGAACAGCAGCTCTCGATTTGCTCGCCGCGCTGCAACGCTATTCCCCCGATCTGACGATCGACCAGATCGTGGCCTCTATCCCGTTTACGCGGGACTTTCTCGATCGGGTAGCCGAAGGCTTGAACGACCTGGGCTTGCCCGGCTGAATTGCGTCCTGGTCGCACGACCGCCATTGGCGCAAAACGGTCATCCGGGGGGTGTTGCTCATGTCGGCCAGGTGCCGAGTAGCGGACGTCGCAAGCCGCTCCTGCCAATTCCGATTGTCCCGGAAGTTCAGGATTGATCGCCCTTGAGCTGCTTGAGCCGCTCGTCGACGGCGGTTGTCAACTGTGCAAAGAGCTGAGCTTGTTTCGGTACCTCCAGATAAACCTCGATCTCTTTGGCAAGGTTGGCAAGACCGGTATCGGTCCCGGCGCGTAGCGGAGCCCACTGCGCAGCTATGGCATCCCGCTTTTCGGGCATCTCGTCTTCCCATCGCCTGACCTGCTCCGACATCAGCTCGCACTCAATCCGGGTCGATACGATATCGCGGGTGACTTGCAGGGCGCCAAGCGCGCCGCCTTTTTCGAGAACCGATCCCGGCGTGGCCTCTTCGGCCTGGAGAAGCCCGTCGATCACATTGGCATAGGCCAAACTTTCGTTGACTTCCGCAATCCTTGCGGCGCCGGCCGGATCTTCCGGTGGGTAGAGCTTGTTGAGCAGTTCGGTGGTGTTCGCGACGCTTCTTTCGAAACTCTCGCGAAGATACTTCCTTCGAATGGGGGCCTCTCGCTCCATCATTTTAGCGAAAGGCTCGAAAATGCGCTGTTTCGCGAGTTCCCCCATGACGTTCAGATTGACGAGCGCTGGAAGCCATTTCTCTCTCGACAAATCCAGCTTCAGCGTTGCCGGAGAATAATAGTCCTCTCCGATCCAGCGATCGTCGACATCGCCCGCCTCAAAGAAAGCGTCAGGCACCACGCATAGAGCAATGCCGTCTTTGGCGAAACGGTTTGGCGATACTTCGTGAGCCTCGAAATCATCCTCGAATAGCTTGATCTGCAAAAGCTCGAAGAACTGGGCGACGAGCTGGGAGCAGAATGATCCAAACGTGACGGGATCGATGCCCTTCATGGTATTGGATTGAAGCCACCGGAATATCGATTTCACCGAATTGGGCGCATGCAATGCGCCCGATAGCATCGCGCGAGGCGGGTAATCGACGAAAAACTGCTCATCCTGAAGCTTTTTGCTTGCCTCAACCAAAATCCCGGGCGGAAGATCTGCAACGTGTGGATGACGGAGCAGGAGCGCGGCAGACGGTTTTCCGCGCAACGGCGTGACCCACTCGGAATCCCCAGGCCCTTTGACCAGCGACAGGGGATCGAACTCGGTCCAGCCGACACCCAGATCTTCGGATTCAACCAACACAGGATCGAGGGGCTTCGCGAGATCGTTGTGAGGTAGTCGACATAAGAATACGCCGGCATGAGAGAAGTGACCAAACGTGCCCCATGCGATCTTCCAGGAGTCCTTCTCCGTGCCCCGCGTCAGGAGAATATCGCCAACCTGTACTTTCTTGATTCGAAGGAGGGGGGCTTGCTTACGAAGGTCCGCGCTGGATATCTCTTTTCTTATGTAACCCATTTGCAATCCCTCGTCGGCGACGAGCTTATTCTAGTCGGTGTACAACCAGTGGGTGAATTCACATTTCTGGGAGTTCCGGCCAAGTGCCATGAAGAGACATCCGTGCAATTCCGGAGGAAAGAGCATCGCGGCCGAAACGTGCTCCCTTATCTCGCCCCGGTCTCGATGCATCCTTCCATGATGCTGTCGATCTCGGCGCGCGCCAGGACGCCGATTTCGGCAACGAATACGATCCGTGTCCGCGGCATTCCCGCAGTCGGCGTTCCGCCCGGCGCCAGCGTCGCCCGGCCGCCGGCAAACTGAAACACCATCAATCTGCCGGGCTGCTCCACGGTGTCGAGCAGCCCCTTCGCCCGTGCCAGTTTCGGCGCGAGCCGACCGATCGCCTGCTGGAACCGCGACAACGACACCGGTTGTTCCGACGTCCAGCTCAGCGTCTCGAACCGATCCGCCGCCGGCCGTGGTCGCCCCGGCTCGCGCGGCGCCGGCACACGATCCTCGCCAGAGGGGAAGAGAAGCGCTGCGGGAACGTCGCCATGGGGAGCATCGACCAGCACCGCCGCCGGACGCATTGCCTTGACAACATCACGCACCTGCGTGCGTTGCGCCGCGTCCGCCAGGTCCACTTTGCTCAGCGCCACCACGTCGGCCGCCCGCACCTGGGCGCGCAGCAGCGCATCGTCCAGTATGGCCACGGGATTGGTCGCGTCCACCACGCACAGCACCGTTTCCAACGGCGCCTCCCGCCAGATCACCGGGTCCATCAGGTTGCGTACGACATCCGAGGGATCGGCCACCCCGCTGGTTTCGATCACGATCAGCTCCGGCCGCGGATCACGCCGCAGCAGGACGGAAAGCGTACGCAGCAGATCGCCCTGCAGCGAGCAACAGATGCAGCCATTGCTCAGGCTGACGACGCCATCGGCGCCCGTGATTAGCTCCGCATCGATGTTGATCGCGCCGAAATCGTTGACCACGGCGGCAATGCGCTTTCCCTCGGCATGCGCCAGCAGATGGTTCACGACGGTGGTCTTGCCCGCCCCGAGGAATCCGGTCACGAGCACGACCGGGACGGACATCTCAGCCTCCGGCAACGGGCCGGCGTACCGGCTGGCCGGGCCTCGCCGCCAGATCCAGCACGCCGTCCGTGATCAGCGGATGGCCGCTGACCATCAGGTGACGCACGCCCTCCGACGGACGGTTCATCGCCGAGAAGGTCGCCCGGTCGGTCAGCGTTTCGAAATCGAACACCACGATGTCGGCATCCGCGCCCGGCTGCAGCCTGCCTTTGGAACGCATCGCGGGTGTGCTGGGGCCAAGAATCTCCGCCGGGATCAGCGTGCACTTGCGGATGCCTTCGAGCAGCGACACCGCCCGCCGCTCGCGCACCCACTCGCGGATGAAGCGCGTGAAGCAACCCGCCGAACGCGGATGCGAGGTCGCGTCCTCGGGCAGGGGCCACGCGTCGCCGCCGTACGTGCGGCCATTCGCCAACGTCCAGGGCATGGCGTCAGACGCGATCGCGCCGCCAGGATACAGCACGGACATATCCAGGAGGTCGCGATGGTGCGCGTTGTTCTCCGTATCCAGGATATGCCACAGCACCAGCGTGGAGGGCTCAGCGGCCTGTGCCGCAAGCAGTTCCTCCCGGTCGCGGAAGCGCCGCCCGTCGGTCACCCGCTGCACCGAATCGTAGCCGGTGCCATTGCGCGCCTCGAAGTCGGGGTCGCTGAAGAACGCCGCCGCAAGCACGGTCGAACCGGTGCCGTAGGGATAGGCTTCGACCGTAATCGGAAGCCCCTGCGCCTGTGCCTTGGCCACCAGCGCGGCACAGCGCTCCACGTCCGTCTTGCTGGAAGAGTTGAAATGGCAGATGTGCATGTGCGCGCCGGTCGCGCCGGCATAGCCGATCAAGCGGATATAGGCCTCGGCGGCGCTCTCCGGGTCGACGCGGGACATGTAGGCGACGTGGGTGAAGGTCGGCACATCATGCGCCGCCGCCAGTTGACACACCGCCGTCAATTCCTGCACGCCGGCACCCGGTGCATAGGCGTTGAGGATGCCGATGCCGATGCCGCCCTCGTTCAGCCCGCCTGCAAGGCGCTCGAGGACGCCGGCCACCTCGGTCTCGCTGGCGACGTTCTCGATCCAGCGGCGATCGCGCATGGCATTGCCGAACGCCTCCAGCGAGCTTTCCGAATTGGAGCCGGTCATGGCGCCGATGCGCGCGAACGCCCAGTTGGCGGAGGCACCGTAATTCAGCACGCGTCCCTTGGCGGCCTGGCGTCGATACCAGGATGCGACCGGCAAGACTCCCGCCTCGAGGTCGAGCGTCGTCGTCACCCCGTCGAACGCCTGCATGCGGTCGGCCGGGATCGACTGGCCGTGTGCATGCAAGTCGATGAAGCCGGGAGCGACCACTAGTCCGGTCGCGTCGATCGACCGCTCGGCGCTGCCGAGTCCGGTGCCGACAGCGGCGATCCGGCCATCCAGCACCGCCACATCACCGATGGCATCCATCCCGCTGGCCGGATCCACCACCCGGCCACCAGTGATTACCAGGCCAGCCATGTCGCCACTCCCGCATGCCGAAAGCCAACTCCACCCAAAGCCGGCATCAGCTTTTCGAGGTGCGTAGCACCGGCCGCGCAGGGGCCGCCGCAGCAGCCATAGAGGCAGATTTCCGGACCGGCAACAACTCTGCTTCTGGGCATATCTTGCGTGCGCGATCGGCGTGATGGAAGGCTATTCATTCGGATATCGATGACCGTCATCGCGTGGCGCGGGGGTGAAATGATGAACTCCATGAATGCGCCGGGCTCGTGCTCAACAGCCGCCGATCTGTGCTAAACTGGAACCGCGACCCATTCTCAGGCACGGGAATTGCTACGATCCTTGTGTTGTCAGGCCTTGTGTTGTCAGGAACGCCATGAAACTTCCTCATCGACGCCTTTCGTATTTGGCCGCGGCCGCGCTCGCGGCCTGGCTCGGCGTGTCTCCGCCGGCGGATGCCACGACCATCACCGCCGTGATGCATTCCGATTTGCGGATCATCGATCCCGGATTCACCACCGCCTACATCACGCGCGATCACGGCTACATGGTCTACGACACCCTGCTGGCCATGGATGCGAACTTCAAGATCCAGCCGCAGATGGCGGACTGGAAGGTTTCCGAAGACAAACTCACCTATACCTTCACGCTGCGCGATGGACTGAAATGGCATGACGGCGCGCCGGTCACGGCGGAAGATTGCGTGGCGTCGTTGAGACGCTGGGGCAAGAACGATGGCATGGGCCAGAAGCTGATGGACTTCACCGCCAGCCTTGAAGCGACCGATGCCAAAACCATCACGCTGAAGCTGAAGGAGCCTTACGGCCTGGTGCTGGAGTTGATCGGGAAGCCTTCATCCTATGCGCCGTTCATGATGCCCAAACGATTGGCGGAAACCCCGGCCGGCCAGCAAATCAAGGAACAGATCGGCTCGGGTCCCTTCAAGTTCGTGCAAGCCGAATTCCAGCCGGGCGTGAAGGCGGTCTACGAGAAAAACACCGACTATGTGCCGCGCAAGGAGCCACCGAGCTGGACCGCCGGGGGTAAGGTCGTGAAGGTCGACCGCGTCGAATGGATCACGATGGCGGACGCACAGACCGCGGCGAACGCGCTGCAGTCGGGCGATATCGATTTCATGGAAGTTCCGGCGTTCGATATCCTGCCGATGCTGGCCGCTAACAAGGACATCAAGGTCGATACCCTGAGCAAGTTCGGCTTCCAGACCGGTGGGCGAATGAACTTCCTTTATCCGCCGTTCGACAACGTCAAGGTGCGCCGCGCCGCCTTCATGGCCTTGAACCAGAAGGACGTTCTGGATGCGCTGGTCGGCAATCCCGAATACTTCCGGGTTTGCGGCGCCCTGTTCATCTGCGGCACGCCGTTTGCCACCGATATCGGCTCGGAGACGCTGGTGAAGGGTAACGGCATGGCGGAGGCGAAGAAGCTGCTCGCCGAATCCGGCTATGACGGCACGCCCGTCGCGATCATGGCGCCCGGCGATGTGGTGCCGCTGAAGGCTCAGCCGATCGTTGCGGCGCAATTGCTGCGCGAAGCCGGCTTCAAGGTGGATCTGCAGGCGACCGACTGGCAGACCGTGGTCTCCCGCCGCGCCAGCCAGAAGCCGCCCAGGGAAGGCGGCTGGAACATGTTCTTCACCAATTTCACCAGCGCCGACGCGGCGAACCCTATCGCCAGTGTCTACATCGGCGGCAGAGGCAGGAACGGTGGCTGGTTCGGCTGGGCGGAAGACGCCAGGATCGAACAGCTGAAAGACGCCTTTGCGCGTTCGTTGTCCCCGGAGGAGCAGAAGAACATCGCTGCCGACATCCAGAAGGAAGTCTACGATCAGGTGATCGTTATCCCGCTCGGACAATTTCTCCAGCCCAGCGCGTGGCGGAAATCGCTCACCGGCGTGCTCGGCGGCCCGGCTACGCCGGTGTTCTGGAACATCGAGAAGTCGGAGTAAATTTCGCCGCCGGAAGCCGAGCGGCTATTTCCAAGTGGCTATTTTCAAGACAATTCAGGAGCGACATTGCACAGGAAGAGTTCCTCATCCACTGGCGACTGCATTCACAGGTCGCGGGTCGGCAAAGTAACCTCGAAGATCGCTCCGTAAGGTTTGTTTGCCAACGCTACGAGACTTCCGCCATGGGACTCGATGATCACCCGACAAATGGTAAGTCCCACTCCGGTCCCGGTGGACTTTGTCGTAAAAAACGGTTCGAAGATATGGTCCTTGTCCTCACTCCCTAGTCCCGTACCGGAGTCTTCGACGGTAACCACAACATCGGAGGACTCCGGGACGACATTGGTGCGCACCTGCAAGTTGCGGGCACGATCGGTCACGGAGCTCATTGCCTCGATCGCGTTCGAAATTAAATTCAGAAATACTTGCTGCAATTGGCCTCGATCGCCCAACAGTTGGGGAACGCCGTTGCGTAGGTCAGTTTTGACCGATATTCCATAAATGCGCAGATCGAGATCGATCATTGCGAGCGTCTCTCGAACTAGCTCGTTTACATCCAGCAAGATTTGTCCGTGGACGCTCTTCTTGAACATGGACCGGATGCCACCGACTATCTCATTCATGCGGCGGCCGTCATTCACGATGTCGTCGAAGACAGAACACGCCTCGTTCAGGTCTGGCGGCGTGCTCTTCAACAAACTCAAGCCCGTTTCGGCATTTATTATCATCGCCCCTAAAGGTTGGTTGATCTCGTGAACGATCGACGCCGCCATGGCGTCCATAGCAATCTTCCGAGCATGGCGTTCGTTGCGCTGCCTGATGATTGATCGTGCGAGGGTTGCATAAAGTACGAGCGTCTGGGAAAGCAGCACGAGCAAGACAACGAATGTTGCGGCGATACCAAAGCTGCGTCCAGCATACCAACCTAGTTCGTATCGAGCGCCCACAAAGAGCGTGGCGGTTGCAGTTTCAAGCAACCACGCGCAGCACACGACCATAAGCCAAAGATCGAGCACAGAGCGCCGCCTGATCCATAACAGCGCCAGCGCGCCGCCAGCCAGCACCATGATGAAACCACTAAGTGAAGAAGCGAGACTTTGGTTCAAGTGAATGCCGTCAGGTTGGACTATTTTTGGCAGAAACCGTTCGCCTGCGATCGTAATCCAGGTCAGCCCGCACACCGTCGCGATAGCGGCAGCTATACTCAGACCGACGGCTGCGACCGGAGAGCGCCGGGATTCGCTTGGTTCGCTATCCGAATCTTTCAGGAGAACCGCGACGATCAGAATTAGCGGTGACCCTATGTGCCAGGAAGTATAGAGCCATGCCGTGGTCTGTAACCCAGGGCCGAGAAGACCGGTGGGCGCGAATAATCCTGGAAATGTGAGCGCCCACGGAATGACTATTAATGACGTGAACAAATATCCGCTGGCAAGCACCAACAGGGCTCTCCGGTGCACAATGCTGTACATGGAAAATAACAAAATCGCGGTAATGAGATCGTTGATGAGGGTTGTGATTGCATGAATTGGGATGAAGGCGTCAACGCGCGGGAGCTGAACATTCACATACCTCAGCGTGACGACGAATAAGACGAGCATGGTCACGACGATGCCGCATGCCAATCGAGTCTGCAGCCGGGATGGCGGCAGAGTTGCCAGAAGTAGTTGCCGTTGATCGAGCGCTTCGTGCACCACCGCCGAAAGATCCCCCGCGCGACTGATCCATATGTAGCATGAGACGCCGCCATGACGAATAGGGACCTGGGGCCACCCGCTCATCGCAGGAGGCTGTATACGCGCGGGACGTCACGAGATCGCAATGATCTCGAGGCTCTTGACCGGATACGCCGACTACATCCCCGACTGCCTTGCCCATCAGAAGCCTTGCCACCGGGGATACGAAGGAAATGGAGCCGGCCTTGGGGTCCGCTTCGTCCTCTCCCACGATACGATATTTCTGCACGCGCCCATCGTCGCGCCTGAAGGTCACCGTGCTGCCAAAGGCAACAGTGTCGGTTGACGCAGGAATAGCGATGACCTGAGCCGTCCGAACTCTCGCCGCAAAGTAGCGCATATCACGCAACGGGATTGCCGCTTGCCGCCGTCGTTCATTGACGTCTTCGATCTTCTGCGCCGCCTCGTACGCCTCGCGGGCCTGGTGGAGCTGAAATTCAAGAGCCTTCAATCCCGCTTCCGTAACAAGGTTCGGATGAGGTGAAACCGGGCGGTCGGGCAGCAGCGTCTCCGACGCCGTTTCGGCACTGTCTTCCTTGGTGAAGGCAACGCTCAAGTCGGACTCCTTTATAGTGAGATATGCCAGGCTGCTTCGTTAGCGCCACCCCAGGGCGGGAGCGACGTGGGTCAGAATCGCTTCGATCACATGCGCGTTGTAGGCAACACCCAATTGGTTGGGGACGGTCAGCAGCAGCGTGTCGGCCTCGGCGATGGCTTCGTCTTTCCTGAGCTGCTCGATCAGGACATCCGGCTCGGCCGCATAGCTGCGGCCGAAGATCGCCCGGGTCCTCTCGTCGATGAATCCGATCTGGTCATCATCTTCGCGCCCGCCGCCGAAATAGGCGCGGTCGCGATCGTCCATCAGCGCGAAGATGCTGCGGCTGACCGAGACCCGCGGCTCGCGCGCATGGCCGGCCTCCTTCCAGGCGGCGCGGTAGGCCCGGATCTGGGCGGCCTGCTGCACATGGAAAGCCTCGCCGGTTTCGTCGTTCTTGAGTGTCGAGCTCTGCAGGTTCATCCCGAGTTTTGCCGCCCAGATCGCCGTGGCGTTCGAGCCGGCGCCCCACCAGATCCGCTCGCGCAGGCCGTCAGAATGGGGTTCCAGGCGCAGCAGCCCGGGCGGATTTGGAAACATCGGCCGTGGATTCGGCTGCGCGAAGCCCTCACCGCGCAGCAGATCGTAGAATACCTCGGCATGACGCCGCCCCATGTCGGCGTCGTTCTGGCCTTCGGCCGGTTGATAACCGAAATATCGCCAGCCATCGATCACCTGCTCGGGCGACCCTCTGCTGATGCCGAGTTGCAGACGTCCGCCGGCGATGAGATCGGCGGCGCCGGCGTCCTCGGCCATGTAGATCGGGTTCTCGTAGCGCATGTCGATCACCGCCGTGCCGATCTCGATGCGGCTGGTCTTGGCGCCGACGGCCGCCAGCAGCGGAAAAGGCGAGGCGAGCTGGCGGGCGAAGTGATGGACCCGAAAATAGGCCCCGTCCGCGCCCAATTCCTCGGCGGCAACGGCCAGGTCGATGGATTGCAGGAGCGTATCTGCGGCCGAGCGGGTCTGCGATTGCGACGAGGGCGTCCAGTGCCCGAACGAGAGAAAGCCGATCTTCTTCATGCGGGCAATCTATTGATATCCAGGCCGGTTTGCGACCGGAAAGACGGCGCTTGGCATTTCCACGGAATGGCAGCGTGAAGCCGCCGATGTTGTATCTGATATGCCGATGGATCTCATCCGAACAAGCTGGCTTATCCGACCGCCCTGCATTCCTTAGCTTCTCCTCATGCGAAACCCAAGCCCTCTCAAGGAGAACATGATGAAGCAATCATTCACGCCTATCCGTCTCGGACGCTACACACTGCCAAACCGTCTGGTCATGGCCCCGATGACCCGCAGCCGCGCCAAGTTCGACGGCACGCCGGGAGAACTGGCCGTCGAATATTATTCCCAACGCGCCAAGGTCGGCCTGATCGTCACCGAAGGCACGCAACCTTCCGATGACGGCCAGGGCTACCTCGCGACGCCGGGCATCTACACTCCCGCGCATATCGCCGGATGGAAGAAGGTGACCACAGCCGTGCATGACAAGGGCGGCCGTATCTTTATCCAGATCATGCACGCGGGACGGATGTCGCACCCCGACAACACGCCGCATCATCGGCAGGCCGTAGCGCCCGCCGCGATCGCGCCGGGGAGCCAGATGTTCACGGCAACAGGAATGCAGGACATTCCCGCACCGCGCGCGCTGACGACCGAGGAAGTGCGCCGGACTGTCGTCGACTTCCGCCATTCGGCGCGCTGCGCCATTGAGGCCGGTGCCGATGGTGTCGAGATTCACTGCGCGAACGGCTATCTCGTGCAGCAGTTCTTCGCCCCGAGCGCCAACACGCGCACCGATGAATATGGCGGCTCCATCGCGAACCGCGCCCGTTTCGCCATCGAAGTCGCCACGGCGATTGCCGATGAAATCGGCGCGGACAGGACCGCCATCCGCCTGTCCCCCGGCATCACCATGTGGGGGATCGACGAAGGCGCGGAAGGCCCGGCCCTCTACCGCTATCTGGTCGCCGAACTCGACAAGCTGGGTCTTGCCTACCTGCACGTCCTGCATGCCGGCGACGAGCCGCTGGTGGGCGACGTACGCGCGCGGTGGAAGCAATCGCTGATCGTGAACCGGCCCGGCCGTGCGCGCGACCAAATCGGCGCCGACATGGCTTCGGGGTTAGCCGACCTGGAAGCCTACGGCCAGATGGTCCTTGCCAACCCGGATTTCGTCGCACGATTGAAGATCGGTGCGCCGATGAACGAAGCGGATCGCGCCAGCTTCTTTGGCGGGGCTGCGCAGGGCTATACCGACTATCCCGTGCTTGAGGCGGCCACCGCCGCGTAAGGCGCGCCGCAATATCCGTCTGCGTAACACGGCCGAAAGGATCGCCCCCCTCGCTGGGGTCGATCGCGCGTGGATGAGCGAGATTGGCTGCCGCCTTCCGCCCCGCAAATACACCGACGTAAAACGACGCCTTCCGCGAATGGCCCGACCAGTCGCCCGCTATGGAAACAACGCGCAAGACTCGACGAGCCGTCGCGGCCACCTGAGGCGCGTCACGCCCGAACAGGCGTGAGCGCCTTGCGACATCGCGCCACCGAGCGATCTCTCGATCACGGCCGTGCCGAAACATCCATCGCTCCGGGCTTTTGGCATTGGCGGTATATCGGCAGAGCCGATGGATATTATCGGAATAAATCGTCTTTTGCGATGGCGGCGGGCGTCTTAGTTTCCTCTTACTTTCAACCTCATACACAACGGAGATCAACATGAGTGCAGCTTCTATCCAATCGGTTCGTCCCACCCGTCGTATCGGCGCCTGGACGTTGCAGGGTATTATCGCGGCGGCTTTCCTTGCCGCAGGCTCCGCCAAACTGGCCGGCGTGCCTTTTATGATCGACTTGTTCGCGCAGATCGGACTCGGTCAGTGGTTCCGCGTCGTGACCGGCGTGGTGGAAGTGGCCGGCGCCGTCGCTCTGCTCATTCCCGGCCTGGCTTCGATCGGTGCGCTGTGGCTCGGAGGCACCATGGTAGGTGCCGTGGCAACCCATCTGTTCGTCCTGCACACCAGCCCGGTCCCGGCGATCGTTCTGGGATTGCTGAACGCGGCGGTTGTCTACCTGCGGCGCGATGAACTCGTTGCCTTGCTTCACCGGGTCAAGGGTTGAGCCTTGAAACCTGGAGACGGCCAAACCTCAGGAGAACGAAAATGAAGACCGATACAGTGTTCGCGCGTCCGATACGCGCTGAAGGGACTTCCCGGCAGATTGCTCTGCGCACGCGTGGACACTCGCATGGGTCCCTTACCCGACTGGTCAGTCCGGGCGACGTTGGTGAACGGATCAAGCCGTTCGTCTTTCTCGACTACTTCGACGCCGATCCAGCGACGGCACCCAAATTCGGCTTTCACCCTCATTCGGGAATTGCGACGCTAACGCTCATTCTGTCCGGGCAGGCTTTTTACAAGGAGACCACCGGCCAGGAAGGCGTCATCGAAACCGGCGGTGTCGAGTGGATGCGTGCCGGTAGCGGCGTCTGGCATACCGGCGGAATGTTCGGCAACGAGCGGATCAAGGGCTTTCAGCTCTGGGTCGCCATGCCGCCCGAGCTCGAACTTGCTGAACCCCAAAGCCAATATCTTGGCGCCTCCGACTTCCATTTTGCCGGTCCCGCGCGGGTTATCGCAGGCGAATACGACGGTGCGAACAGCATTGTGGAGTCGCCGCCTGGCATCACTTACCTCGATGTTCGACTCAAGGCCGGGGAGCGCTGGACCTTTCACCCGCCCAGGGGGCACGACGTCGCCTGGATCGCATCGCACCGGGGGATCGTGACAACGCCGGAGCAGGTATCGACGGGCGAAGTCGCGGTGTTCGAGGAAGGCAATCAGGCGATCGAATTCGAAGCGCTCTCCGATGCCGGGTTCATCCTCGGCTCCGCGGTCAAGCACCCTTACGACCTCGTGACCGGGCACTACTCCGTGCATACCAACGCGGATTCCCTGCGAATTGGAGAGAGCAATATCGCTGATATCGGCCGCCGGCTGCACAACCAGGGTGTCTTGGGACGCGCAGGACGCTGAGGGTTGGAGAGATATAGCCTGGTCGTAGACTCACTGGAGGAAAGCAATGTTTGGATCAGATGGAGTTCAGCTTCTTCAACGTATGGCGGAGGCCCGGGAGTGCCGCGACAGGTCCGATCGATGCTTGCCGCTCCGATCAGAACACTTCCCGGTTCAGGCAAGAGGCCGCGAGATCGTCACACAGCACGGCCTTGTTATCGCAACAACGGCCGATCCCGCGATGACCGAGGAGATCGTCCGGCGCTTGAACAAAAGCGATTGGAACGACCAGGAGGATCAATGGGCGCTCTGACAGAAACGCAATCTCGATGGTTGATATCACCGCCGATCGGGCAGTAGCATCATGCGTTTTAGCATCGGTTTGGTCGATAGGTAGGTTCCATGCTCGACGCCGTCTCTCTCGATCAATTGCGCACCTTCATCGCCGCGGTCGATGAAGGAAGCTTTTCTGCCGCCTCCCGCAAGTTGTTGCGCTCGCAGTCTGTGGTGAGTGAGGCAATCGGCAATCTTGAGGAACAGATCGGCGTGCGGTTGTTCGACCGCTCCGGCCGCTATCCCAAACTCACCCCGGCGGGATTGGCCATTCTGGGCGATGCGCGGAGCATCGTCACCGGGGTCGACTTGATGAAGGCCCGGGCGAAGGGCATGTCGGCTGGCGTGGAGCCGGAATTGTCCGTGGTGATTGACGTCTTCTATCCGATCGACGCGATTACCCAATTGGCCAAGGAGTTTCGGCAGAAATACCCGGGAGTGGCGCTCCGGATCTATGTCGAGGCGCTCGGAGGAGCCATTAAACCCGTGCTTGACGGCCGTTGCAGCATCGGCGTGATCGGATCACTCCCGATGATTCCGGATACCCTCACCTATGAGCGGTTGCCCGGTATCGCGTTTCTCATGGTTGCCGCCCGTGATCATCCACTGGCTTCCTACCGGGGCAGAATTCCCAGGGAGGCCCTTGCCAAGCATACTCAGATCGTTCTCACCGACAGGTCGGAGCTATCCTCGGGCCGCGAATTCGGCGTCATGTCGCCAGCGACCTGGCGGCTTGCCGACCTCTTCGCCAAGCATCATTTTTTGCTCAAGGGTCTAGGTTGGGGCGGAATGCCATTGCATGTCGTGCGCAAGGATTTGGAAGAGGGGCGCCTTTCCGCGCTGCCTATCGAGGACGTGCCTCCCGATGGTTTGATCTTGCCGATGTCGGCGGTGTGGCAAACCAAGTCACCGCCTGGACCCGCCGGCCGATGGTTTGTCGATCGCCTGAAGCAAATGCCGGTGGACACGGGCAAGGTGCCGAAACCGCCGGTCACCGGGAAGAAGGCGAGACGGTCTGCGAAAACTTAGCCAGACGCGCTGTGTTTGAATGATCCCTGTTCTATGCCTGATAATGAGCGATATGGAGCAACCGCCTCTGGCGCGCAAACTGGTCGTTTCGCAAGCGAACCGGAAGCTGCTGCGCTCGACGGTGCACTCAGATTTGAATGGCCTCCCAACAGCCGACCGTCTACGGTGCCCTCATGTCACGCCTTTTGTTTCTGTCGATTTCTATCATCCTGTCGCTGCTGCCGGTCGTTGCGCCGGCTGCGCCGGCTCACAAACGGCCGGCGCCACGCTGGCACGGCTACGGCTTCCTGCCGGGCTATCAGCAGCCAGCGAATAACAGCCTTCCAGGTTACGCCCAGAAAGCTTCGGCTTCGCGCCTGGCGCTTCACAACCGGCGCCCCTGGTATATCGATCCAGTTCCGAGTTATTACGGGTACGACCGCGACTGGCACTATTTCGGCCGGCCCGGCTTTTACGGCGGTCGCTACAATGGCGGCAGCTTCGGCCCCTGCTGGACGCGGACGCCGATCGGGCCGGCCTGGAATTGCGGCTGATCAAGCTATCGCTTCGGCCGTCTCTCGGCCGACCAGCTGGAGTTGATCAAAGCCTGAAGGGCCAAACTGGTGTCCAGCCTGGTCCGTGATATGAACTTGCCAACCCAGGCTTTCCAGCAGGCGGGCCTTGTCGACGGCAGCAACCGGGCTGATGCGAATAGTGACAACGCTTTGGCCGTCTTTTGAGCCGTGTATGGCGTATGTCATGGCGTCCTCATCGGCGGTAGGCGGAGACGGACTAGAAACATCATGGGTGTGTAAAGGCGCAATGCCGCCAATCCCGACGACTTCAATCATGGCTTTGCTTCCCGATTTGAAATGCCGGGAAGGGCTGACTGCTGTCTTCATCAGCACACCCCAGAATTGAAATGAGGACAACTGTCCCTGAGGGCATTGTACTTGAGGACAACTATCGCTGACTTGGGTTCTCGAGTTTAGATGACCAGGTACCGGGCCCATTGGTACAACAAAGCCCCCCAACGGCCTCAGTCTCTCAGACTGGGGCCGTACCTTTTTGAAAACCGTACCAGGCCTGTCGTGCTCTTCCGCGTTCAGCCTTTTCCGGAAAGTGAATTGAGGTAGTCGCCGATCGGGCCGGTCCAGAGATCGGGATGCAGGACTCAGGCGCTTCGTCACGGAGAAGCGCCTGATCGCGCCTGACGCGCTCACCGCCTTGACGCTAATCGATCGAAATATTTGCCTCCTGCGCGACCTTGATCCAGCGCTCGGTTTCCGAACGCATCATGTTTGCGAATTGCTGCGGCGTCATGGTTTCGGCTTCGGCGCCCTCACTTGCGAGAAATGTGCGGAGTTCGGGTGAGGTCAGTATCTTGCCGATCTCCGCGTTGAGCGCGTTGACGATATCTTTGGGGATTCCGGCCGGGCCGGCAATGCCCCACCAGGTCGACAGATCGACGCCTGATATCCCCGACTCCTCGAGCGTCGGCACATCAGGCAGCAGCGCCGTTCGCCTGGTGCTTGTCACCGCCAGGGCCCTGGCCTGGCGGCTCTGGGCGAGCGGCAGCACCTGCGGCAGACTCGATACAAAGATGTCGACATGGCCGCCGACGAGATCGTTGAGCGCCGGCGCGCCGCCCTTGTAGGGAACGTGCATCAACCTGACCCCGGCCGAAAGCGCGATGAGTTCGGTCGAGATCTGATTGATGCTGCCGAGACCGGCCGAGGCGTAGGTGATCTGGCCCGGTTTGCTCCTGGCCAGAGTGAACAGTTCCCTGGCGGATTCTACCGGGAGTTTGTTCGACGCCGTGACCAGCAGCGGCGAGCGGGCAATAAAGGCGACCGGCGTAAAATCCTTGATGGTGTCGAACGGCATGCTCTTCCTGATCGCCGGGCTGATCGTAAACGTCGGCGACACCAGCAGCAGCGTGTAACCGTCCGGCGGCGCCGCGGCGACGGCCGCGGTGCCGATCAGACCACCCGCACCGGCGCGGTTTTCGACCACCACCGGCTGACCCCACGCCTCGGTGAGCTTCTTGCCGATCGCGCGGCCGACCAGGTCGTTAGAACCTCCGACCGCGAACGGAATAATCAGCGTGATTGGCCTGGACGGATAGGTTTGCGCGCGGGCGGCCGCGCTTATGAATACAAGCCCTGCGGCAAGCAAAGCTGCAGTCCTGATCATGAGGTTTCTCCCGCCGCATGATGTTATGGCAAACGCGTACTGGAAAATGACCTATAATCATCATAACCGCGACAGGCATTTTCGGGTCATGGCCATTTTCAGGGACAAGCAATGGACTTCCAACTCACCGGACAGCAGCGGCGGATGGTAGAAGCGGTGCGCGACCTCGCTCAGGGAGAGTTCAAGGCCAACGCACACAAGTACATGGATGGCACGTTTCCCTGGGACAACATGAAAAAGCTCGCCGAGATCGGCGTGCTCGGCATGTCGGTCCCCGAAGAGTTTGGCGGCCTCGGCCTGCCGGTATTCGATACGGCGCTGGTGCTCGAGGAGATTGCGAAGACCTGTTATGTGACCGCGATGGCCACCCTCGGCGAAGCCGGTGTCCAGACCCGTGTGATCGCGACTTACGCGCCATCAGCCATTCGCGAGCGAATTCTGCCAAAGGTCGTGTCCGGCGACTGCATCCTGGCGGTCTGCATGACCGAGCCGCACGCCGGCACCGACGTCGCTAACTATCGGACCAACGCCGTCATCCGGGGTGACCGCGTCATTCTCAATGGGACAAAGACGCTGATCAGCCGGGCCAGGGAGGCCGGCATGTTCGTGATCTTCACGCGGATCGACGGCAAGCCCGGCCGCGAGGGTATCGGCTGCGTCCTGCTGGAGCCCGACACGCCGGGTTTCGAAGTGACCGGGACCTACCACACGATGGGCGGCGAAAACCTGCACGAGGTCCAGTTCAACGGTTGCGAATTGCCGCTGGAGAATCTCGTGGTCCGCGATGACGGCTTTCGAAAGCTGCTGAACGCCTTCAACACGCAGCGCTGCCTCAATCCGAGCATATCGCTCGGCCTTGCCGAGGGGGCCTTTGACGAAGCCCGGAAGTATGTCAGGGACCGAACGGTGTTCGGAAAGGCGATCGGGGACTATCAGGGCGTGCGGTGGAAACTCGCCGAGATGTACCGCGAGATCGAGACCGCCCGCAGCATCCTCTATCGCGCCTGTATGTCAGCCAATCCGTTTCCCGATCCACTTCTTGCGGCGGTGGCCAAGATCACCTGCAACGAGATGTCCAACCGGGTCACTAGCGAGGCGATCCAGTTGCACGGCGGATTCGGTTTCACCGACGAATTCGCGGTATCGCGGCTCTATCGCGGCGCGCGCTACGGAACGCTCGGCGGCGGCACCTCCGAGACGCTGCGCGATCTGATCGGCAAGCGAATCATGGACGCGACCGAGACGGGCGCCGAACTGCTGGCCTATGACATGATGAACGGCGCCGATCTCGGGGTGTGAGGTTGCGGATCAGGCAACGGCCTGTGAGCGGCGGAGCCATTCGTCCAAACCGATGCGGCCGAGGCGCGCTTCACCCAACGGCACGAGCGAACGTTCCTCGACGCGGCCGCCGAAGTATCGGGCCTCGGGGTCACGCACCACCGCGCGCGGGTCGCCGATCGCTTTCAGATAGCGGGCAATAAATTCGTTGAACGGTGCTCGCTCCGGGCCGGCAATCTCGACGATGCCGCCTCGCGGCGCCGCGAGCGCCACCTCGGCGACGACAGGAGCAACGTCGTCCGCCGCGATGGGCTGGAACAGGCCGGGCGGAAGCCTGACCGTATTTCCATTCGCACTTGAAGCGGCGATGCCGCCGAGGAATTCCAGGAATTGGGTCGCGCGGATAATGGTGTAGGGGATGCCGGAGGCCTCGATCAGTTTCTCCTGGGCGACCTTGGCGCGGAAATAGCCATTGTCAGGCGTCCGGTCGGTTCCGACGATGGATAGCGCGACGTGGTGCTGGACGCCGCCAGCGGTCTCCGCCGCGAAAAGGTTGCGCCCGGAAGTCTCGAAAAATTCCAGCACCGCCTTGTCTTCGAAGGAGGGCGAATTGGTGAGGTCGATCACGACCTGCGCGCCGGCCATGGCCGCTTTGAGCCCCTCGCCGGTGATGGTGTTGACGCCGCTTTTGGGCGAGGCGGCGACGACCTCGTGGCCGCCGTGGCGCAGAATGGCTGATGTCTTCGAGCCGATCAGGCCGGTGCCGCCGATCACGACAATCTTCATCGTTGAACCTCCCTTGTCGATGGCTGGAGCCCCTTACATGGGTTCGTTGAGCCGATCGCAAAGCCCGGTGCTTCGGCTATTTATTGCGACAGCAACGCTGTCGCATGTATTGCATCGCAGCCAACCTTTCCGGCGTGGTACCGTTAGAAAAAACACTTCCGCATAAGCTCCGCTGGCCACGAAATCCTTACGAAATCCTTGGGGGAGGGAACAATGGACCGTACGCTCGAACGATCGACCATGCGCAAAGTGTATCTGCGGCTGCTGCCGTTTGCCGTGCTGTCCTATGTGCTCGCCTATGTCGATCGGATCAATGTGAGCTTCGCGGGCCTCACCATGCGCGGCGACATCGGCATGTCAGCCGGCACCTTCGGGTTTGCCGTCGGCATGTTCTACTGGGGCTATTTCATCTTCGAGGTACCCAGCAACGTGATCCTGGAAAAGATCGGCGCCAGAATATGGATCGCCCGGATCATGATTACCTGGGGGATACTTGCGGGCTTCACCGCCGCCGTGACGGATTCGACGAGTTTTGCGATCGTGCGCTTTCTGTTGGGCGTCGCCGAGGCCGGTTTCTTTCCCGGCATCATCCTTTACTTCACCTACTGGTTTCCGAGCAATCATCACGCCCGTATCGTGTCCGGCTTTCTGGTAGGCCTGCCGGTCGCGGTGGCCATAGGCGCGCCGATATCGACGGGCCTTCTCGGCCTCGATGGCCTGTTCGGCCTGCGGGGCTGGCAGGTCATGTACATCGCCGAGGCGGTCCCGACCGTCGTGATCGGAGTGCTCACATTCTTCGTGCTCACGGATCGCCCGGCGCAGGCGAAATTCCTGACCGCGGAGGAACGCGACTGGCTCGTCGCCAAGATCGCCGCCGAGCGCAGCGCCACCGAGGCGGTGCGCAAATTCACGCTGTGGCAGGCGCTCTATAATCCCAAGGTGCTGCTGCTGGCGTTGAACTATGTCGGCATCGTCACCGCCAGTCTGGGCATGCTGATTTTCATTCCGCAAATGATCAAGTCGCTGGGTAACTTCAGCAACATGACGGTCGGCTGGCTCACCATGATCCCCTATATCTGCGGTGCCATCGCCATGGTGGTGTGGGGGCGCATCTCCGATCGGATGAACGAGCGGCGCTGGAATTTGTTTTTCGGTTGCGTGTTGTCGACCGTAGGCCTGGTCATCGCCGGCATGACGATGGGGACCTGGTGGGCGCTGGTCGGAATGTCGATCGCTGCGATGGGCTTTTACGGTTCCAAGGGCCCGTTCTTCGCGATGCCGCCGATGTTCCTCAGCGGCCCCGGACTTGCGGCAGGCATTGCCTGGATCAACTCGATCGGCAATCTCGGAGGCTTCTTCGGACCCTGGTATGTCGGCGTCATGAAGGATTTGACCGGCGGTTACGCCGGTGGACTCTACGGGCTCGCATTGCTCGGCTTCATCGCAGCGATCGTTTGCGCACTGTTTCTGCACATTCCAAATCGCTTGCCGGCGTCGGCGGTTGTTGCGCCCGCCGAATGACCCTGATCGCGCGCCATGTCCGTTTTGTGCCGACGCGTTCAGGTCGCTCTCAGGCCTGCTCAACATTCATTTCCGACCCTCAGAAAGAAGACCGTAGATTTCTCCACGGCCTTCTTCTGATCGGTAGCAGAGAGCCAGGCCGAGCGGTCTTCGCACAGCCGAGAGTTGGCTCAGCCCTCGGTGGAGCGGTCCGGACGGCTGGCCTGGCCAGTTCCGACGGACAGCACAGTCAACCTGACCGGAGCAAGGCCGGAGGATCCGATTGCCCGAGCGCCAGCCGGCGTCAGGTCGATTACCCGACCCCGAATGTACGGGCCGCGATCGTTGATGCGGACGACGACGGAGCGGTCTGTCTGGGTGTTGGTGACCTTGACCATCGTGCCGAACGGCAGAGTGCGATGAGCCGCAGTGAGTGCGGAAGCATGGGCATACTCGCCGTTGGCGGTCTGCTCATCACTGTATACTGATGCAATCCCAGTCTGTGTGGCCGCCATAAGCGACGAAGAAAAAGAAACAGTTGCGATTAAAATTCCCATACCAAAGGCGGTGATGCGTCTAACCTTCACTCTATAGCCTCATATGTTGTTGATGTGTTTTCCAACTCGAAACGCGTTCAGAGTTGACGAGGCCATTACCTATTTAAATACGGTTATTGTGCGTCGCAGCAAATTCCGATTACACAGCGGTAACCCACGGTTCCGTATTTTGGGACTGCTCGCCTCTGCGGCTTCTCGCTCGGCGCTTCGAGATCCATTTGGGATCGTCTGCGCGGCGCATCCGTCTATAGTCGCGGCCGAAGCGACGTCTTGTGATGACACGCCAACGAGATCAAAGGGGTTTTGCTCGATACCGGGCGCCACAGGCGGGATCGCGCAATTGGCGTCGTCAGAGCATCTTGCTGATGCCCTACGGTCGATCTTTGTAGCCGATTGTTCAGTTGATCCGCCTGTTTGTATGAAGGCCGCCATGCGGGAAGGAGCACGAGGTGTGGCAGAATTTTACCAAGACGGGTTCCGCAATTGATCAGACGCGGTGGGGTAACCCGATTGGGCTCGCTGTCGCGGTTGGCATCGTATATTTCCTGGCTGCAAGGCTAAGCCTCGCTCTGCTGACCAAACCTGAGGGAGTTGCCGTTTTCTGGCCTGCCGCAGGTGTGTCCGCCGGCGTCCTGATCGCTCTCGGGTCTCGGGCGCGATGGCCGGTCGTTGTCGGCACTATGGCTGCAACCATCGTGGCGAATCTCTCTGGCGACCGGAATCTCCTAAGCGCTATTCTCTTTGGCCTATGCAATGCAGGGGAAGCCGTGCTCACGGCATGGCTCATTGGGCATTACTTCGGTCCAGATTTCAGACTGAGCAAGCTACGCAACGTGCTGGGTTTGGCCGGGGCAGCGATTGCAGGGGTCGCTGTCTCGGGGATCGGCGGGGCAGTAACATTCAAATTGTTTCACAGCACGACGACGCCGATATTGACGATTTGGCAGCACTGGTTGGCATCGGACGGACTGGGAATCATCACGGTTGCCCCGTTGCTGATAGAGCTTGCCTCAGCCTCGCGCGACCGGCCGTCGCTGAGCGAGCTCGTCGAAGGTGCTGTGGCGGTTGCGGCGCTGGCCCTGGTGAGTGGACTTGCCATTTTCCTGCGGTCGGAGCTCCTGGCGACCGTTGGGCCGGTCGCCGTTTTGTTCGCGCCGCTGCTGTGGCTTGCGGCTCGCTGCCGGCCGGTTTTCGCCGCGGCAGCCGCTTTCATCGTGAGCCTTTCAATCGTTTGGACGACCACCTTTGGCATTGGCTATTTCGGTAATCCGGCTCTTTCAATGGCGGAGCGCGTCCTCGCGGCCCAGTTCAGCATTCTACTTGTGACGATCAGCGCATCGGTTCTTGCGGCACTGTTTGCCGAAATACGGGACAAGAGGAGGTTGGCCGAAGCAGCCCTGCACGCCAGCGAAACACAACGCTATCTCATCGAAACCGAAAAACTCGCCGCACTCGGCGGCCTGGTCGCCGGGGTAGCGCACGAAATCAGCAGCCCGATCGGCACCAGCCTCACGGTCGCATCGACGCTGGCGCACCGCAGCGCCGACTTCACCGACAAGATAGTCTCGGGTCCGGTGCGGCGCGCCCTGCTGGTCGAGTTCGCCGGCGACTGTCGCGGCGCCACAGAACAGCTCGTCGCGAACCTGCAGCGCGCTGGAGGGTTGATTCAATCGTTCAGGCAGGTCGCCGTTGATCGCAGCAGTGACAATCGGCGCGCCTTCGACCTCAAACTTGCGACTGAGCAGGTCGTCGCAAGTGTGCAGTCGCGCGTGCTGAAATCTCAATCGTCACTCGCGATCGAGATGCCCCCCGATATCATCATGGACAGCTTCCCCGGCCCCTATGGGCAGGTGCTGACCAACCTCATCTTCAACGCCATCACTCACGGCTTCACCGATGGGCCTGGCGGACACATGCTGATCAAGGCGCGTCGCCTCGTCATGGAACAGGTCGAGATCACCTTCGCGGATGACGGCAGCGGCATTCCGGAGGAAGTTCAGCGTCACGTTTTCGATCCATTCTTCACAACCGGACGTGCGAGGGGCAGTACCGGGCTCGGCCTGTACATCGTCCATAATGTCGTGACGCAACAGCTCGGCGGTAAAGTCACGCTCGTCTCCGCGCCAGGAAAGGGCACGACCGTTTGCATGACACTTCCGCTGTTCGCCCCCGGACTCGCATAGCCGGCCGCTCCGGACGGGCGCTTCAAAACGTAGTCGGTGGCGATGTCATCGCGCGTGGCGCAATATGAGGCTTGGCTCAGTCAGTCCGTCGGTCGTGAAACGCCGGACGGTCGGTCCGTGATTGAAACCGTAGGCGTGCAGGCGAGGTCGGCTTCGGGTCGTTCGCGTCGAGCCGGCGGCATGTCCGGTTAGAGGGTCTCGGACAGAGTTCACGACCCGCCGCGCAGCAAATCGCTGATTACGACCAATTGGCTGTCGCGAAACTCCACCATGTAGCCGTCCTTGATCGGACGATAATCGGTGGGCGAGGTGTTGAGCGTGATGCCGGGCAGCAGCATCGAGAGCGACACGTTCTTGAGGTTGGCGGCCTGCGCCATGATGTTGGTGCGGCTCAGATCGTTTTTGCACTGCTCCAGCACCACGAGCAGCGCCTGCGCCACCATGTAGCCATAGCCGGCGGCGAAATTGGCCGGATCGACATTCGGCAGATGCGCCTTCATGAAATCCGCATAGGCGACGAGGCCGGGATCGTCGGAATTTGGCACATAGGGTTTCAGCGACACCACCGACATGATGCCTCGCGAGGCCTCGAGGCCAGCCGGCACCATCACGGTGTCCTTGTTGGCGCAGCCGGAGGCGATGAAGCGCATCGGCCGCCAGCCGGTCTCATAGGCCTTGCGGACCGCCTGCGCGCAGGCGCGCGGCGTCACGCTGTAGATAAGGAATACATCGGCCTTGGTGTTGGCGAGCGTGAGGATCTGCGAATCGACGGTGGGATCGGCGACCTCAAAACTGGTCGCCATCGCGATCGCGTTGTCGGCATCGGCGCCGAGCGCTTGCCTGACGCCGCGCAGATAGTCCTTTCCGGCATCGTCGTTCTGATAAAGGATCGCAAACCGCGCGTTGGGATTCCTGGCTCGCGCGTAGCGAATTTCGATGCCGGCTTCCTCGACATAATTGGGCGCCCAGGGCAGCGCCATCAGCCAAGGCTGGGTCGCGGGTTCGTTCCATTTCGAGGCCGAGCTGATCAGGAACAGATGCGGCACTTTGGCGCCGTTGAGATATTTTGCGGTCGCCGAACTCGGCGCGGTGCCCATGGTGCCGAACATGAAGGCGACGCCGTCATTTTCGACTAGCCGTCGCGTCGCCTCGACCGTCTTCGGCGGCGAAAAGCCGTCGTCGAGCGAGATCATGTTGAGCTTGCGCCCGTTGACGCCACCCTTCTCGTTGATCATGTCGAAATAGGCGGCAAACACCTTGCCGGTGACGCTGAGCGCCGAGGCCGGGCCACTATACGGCATGATGTTGCCGAATTTTATTTCGGTATCTGATATGCCGGGCTGCTGGGCTGAGGCCGGCGTCCATGCGGCAAGCGACAGGGAGGCTGCCAAAAATGCTCGCCGCAAAACGGCCGGGGCAACGCTACTCGATCTGATCACGTCCGATCCTCCCCGGCGTTGCGCCGATTTTATGTTATTTTTGTTGGCTGTAGGCTAGCGCAGGGGAGGGAACCGGTCTTGCGTTCAGTTGCTGGGACAAGTCAGCCGCTCAACGCAAGTTGCGCCGGCCAATTCGGGGCATCGTAATCCCCTCAGGGAGGCCAGGATGCTGGAGCGGACACGGGCGCAAAGCCCATTCTATACCGCGGAACATGAAGCGTTCCGCGAAATGATGCGCCGTTTCGTGGCCCGCGAAATCGAGCCTTTTGCCAGCGAGTGGGACGAAGCCGGCGAGTTTCCGCGCGCGCTGTACGTCAAGGCCTCCGAGATCGGGCTGTTGGGGCTCGGCTTCCCCGAAGAATTTGGCGGCGTCGCCGCCGACCAGTTCATGAAGATCGTGGTCTCGCAGGAACTGGCGCGGGCCGGCGCCGGCGGGGTCTCGGCCAGCCTGATGAGCCACACCATCGGCTCGCCGCCGATCGCGCGCGCCGCCCGGCCCGAGATCAAGGCGCGGGTGCTGCCGGAGGTGCTGGCTGGCAAGAAGATCTCGGCGCTCGCGATCACCGAGCCGAGCGGCGGCTCCGACGTCGCCAATCTCCGCGCCCGGGCGCGCCGCGACGGCGACCATTACGTCGTCAGCGGCGAAAAGACGTTCATCACCTCGGGCATGCGCGCCGACTATCTGACGGTCGCGGTGCGCACCGGCGGCGAAGGCGCCGGTGGCGTCAGCCTGCTCTTGATCGAGGGCGATACGCCGGGCCTATCGCGGACAAAACTGAAGAAGATGGGCTGGTGGGCGTCGGATACCGCGACGCTGCATTTCGACGACTGCCGGGTGCCGGTTGAAAACCTGCTCGGCGAAGAGGGCCAGGGCTTTAAGCTCATCATGCACAATTTCAACAGCGAGCGCATGGGCATGGCGGCAAGCTGCACGGCTTACGCCCGCGTCTGCGTCGAGGAAGCGATCGCCTACGCCAAAGAGCGCAAGACCTTCGGGAAACCGATCTCCCAGCATCAGGTGATCCGCCACAAGCTGGTCGACATGGCGCAGAAGGTGGCGGCGTCGCAGGCGATGCTGGAAATGCTGGCGTGGCGCCTCGGGCAGGGCGAGAGCCCGGTCGCCGAAATCTGCATGATGAAGAACCAGGCGACCCAGACCATGGCGTTCTGCGCTTCGGAGGCCGTGCAGATCTTCGGCGGCGCCGGTTTCATGCGCGGCGTCAAGGTCGAGCGCATCTACCGCGAGGTCAAGGTCAACGCCATCGGCGGCGGCACCGAGGAGATCATGAAGGATCTCGCGTCACGGCAGATGGGGCTGTGATGATATTTCCCACTCTCAGCCGTCATTCCGGGGCGCCCGTAAGCGCGAGCCCGGAATCCATACTCATTATCGTGGTTATGGATTCCGGGCTCGCCGCTTCGCGTCGCCCCGGAATGACGAGGATAGATTGAACCATGCTCTTCACCGCCGACCACGACGAACCCCGTCGCATCTTGCAAAAATTCATCGCCGCCGAAATCAACCCGTTCGTCGACGAATGGGAGAAGGCGGAGCAGTTCCCCTCGCACGAGCTGTTCAAGAAACTCGGCAATCTCGGCTTCCTCGGCCTCAACAAGCCGGTCGAGTTTGGCGGCCAGGGGCTGGACTACAGTTACGCGCTGATGATGGCGGAAGAACTCGGCGCCATCACCTGCGGCGGGGTGCCGATGGCGATCGGGGTGCAGACCGATATGGCGACGCCCGCGCTGGCGCGGTTCGGCTCCGACGAGGTGCGCCGGGAATTTTTAGGCCCCGCGATATCAGGCGACGCGGTCGCCTGCATCGGGGTGTCCGAGCCCGGCGCGGGCTCCGATGTCGCCTCGATCAAGACCAGTGCGCGATCCGACGGCGACGATTACATCATCAATGGTGGCAAGATGTGGATCACCAACGGCGTGAAGGCCGACTGGATCTGCCTGCTCGCCAATACCAGCGACGGCCAGGTCCATCGCAACAAGTCGCTGATCTGCGTGCCGATGAAGACCAAAGGCGTGCAGGTCGCGCGAAAGCTCGACAAGATGGGCATGCGCGCCTCCGACACCGCGCAAATCTTCTTCGACGATGTCCGGGTGCCGAGGCGCAACCGCATCGGCGAGGAGGGCAAGGGTTTCACCTACCAGATGGTTCAGTTCCAGGAGGAGCGGCTGTGGGGTGCGGCGGCCTGCCTCAAGGCGCATGAATTCATCATCGCCGAGACCATCGAATACACAGGCAAACGCAAGGCGTTCGGCAAGACCATCCTGGATAACCAGACCGTGCACTTCAAGCTCGCGGAAATGCAGACCGAGGTCGAGTTGCTGCGCGCGCTGATCTACCGCGCCGCCGAGGCGCTGGTCGCGGGCGAGGACGTCACAAGGCTCGCGACCATGGCCAAACTCAAGGCGGGACGATTGGGCCGCGAATTGACCGATGCTTGTTTGCAGTTCTGGGGCGGCATGGGCTTTATGAACGAAACGCCGGTGAGCCGGGCCTATCGCGACAGCCGCCTGACCTCGATCGGCGGCGGCGCCGACGAGGTGATGCTGACGGTGCTATGCAAGATGATGGGCACGCTGCCCGGAACGGGCCAAAAGGGAAACGCCTGATGATCACGCTTTATCATTGCGACGGCGCGCGCTCGTTCCGTCCGCTCTGGATGCTGGAAGAACTCGGGTTGCCCTACGAGCTCAAGATGCTGCCGTTCCCGCCGCGCGTGTTCGCCAAGGAATACATGGCGATCAACCCGCTCGGCACCATTCCCTTCATGGTCGATGGCGAAACCAAGATGACGGAATCCTCCGGCATCTGCCACTATCTCGGCACCAAATACGGCCCGACCCCGCTGGTCGTCGGCCTCGACGATCCCGCCTATGGCGCCTTCCTGAACTGGATGTATTTTTCCGACGCGACGCTGACCTTTCCGCAGACGCTGGTGCTCCGATACAGCCAGCTCGAGCCGGAGGAGCGCCGCAATCCGCAGGTCGCCGGCGATTACGCAAAATGGTTCCTCGGCCGGCTGCGGGCGGTCGAGGCCGCGACCGGCAGCGCCGAGACGCTGTGTGCGGGACGCTTCACGGCGGCCGATATCGTCAATGGGTATGCCCTGCGGCTGGCCGAAAACATCGGTTTGGCCAAGGATTTTGGGCCCAATGTGGCCGCCTATTGGGCGCGCCTTCAGGCGCGCGATGGCTATAAACGGGCGGTGGCGGCGGAACAAAAGGCAGGTGTCGAGCAGAAGGTGGCGCCGCGGGTGCGGGCCTGATTTCGCCCGTCATTCCGGGTTTGCTTCGCACTGCGGAATGACGTGGTCAGGCGTCGAATTTACGCTATGGTTGCCCTTGCGCAGCGGCCAAAAGAGCCGCGCCAGGAGGACAAGCCATGGACGGTCAAGGCATGGACGACAAAGGCCACGAATCCGGCCATTTGATGCTGATCACCCCCGATCGCGTGTTTTATGCGGGGCTGCTCGGCCGTCCGCGCGAGCGTTGCCCGGGCGCGCTTCACGTCTATGTCGCGATCAAGGGCGGTCTGTCGCTCACCACCGCTGATGGCCGCGAGAGTCACGGCGAGCTTGCCGTCACCACGCCAAATCACCGCCACACCATCGCCAGCGAGTATCGCTCGGCGATCTGCGTCGCCATCGAGCCTGAAAGCGTCTGCGCCGGCGCGCTCGATGCGCTGGCTGCCCGGCTCATGGGCCCGGAATACCATCTGTTGGCCGACCGGATTCGCGGCGCCTACGCGGCGCTGCGCGACCGGCAATATAGCGATGACCTGTCGAACGCCGAATTCGACACCATGTGTTTTGGCGAAGCGTTGCCGCAGCGTGCGCTCGATCCGCGGGTGGTGCGCGCGATCGCGCAGATCGGAAAATTCTGCGGCGAGCCGGTGACGGCAGCAAGCTGTGCGACGGAAGCGGGACTGTCGCCGTCGCGCTTCCTGCATCTGTTCAAGGAAGAGACCGGGATCTCGTTCCGCTCGTTCCGGGCCTGGAAGCGGGCGCGGCACCTGCTGCATTTTGCCAACCAGGACATCAACCTCGCGCATCTCGCGCAGGATATCGGCTACCCCGATAGCACGCATTTCAGCCATTCGATCCGACGATTTTACGGCCTGAAGCCGCGCGCGATCTTTTCCGGCTCGCGGGATCTCGCAATCTACCGCAGCGGCCGCATTGGCGCCGACGATAGCGCATGGACGCAAGAAGCCGGCTAGCGTCGGACGCATGATCCTCCTCCCTGTTTCGCGACAAGACACGAACAGATCGAAGGAATTTCATGAGCGACAAGGCCGTCATCACCTGCGCGCTGAACGGCGTGCTGACCGATCCGAAACAGCACCACGTTCCCGTCACGCCGGAACAGATGGCGCGCGAGGCGAAAGCTGCCTTCGATGCCGGCGCCAGCGTCATGCATATCCATCTGCGCCAGCAGGAACCGAACAAGGGCCATCTGCCGTCGTGGGAGGTAGCCGTCAGCAAAGAGATCCAGCAGGCGATCCGCGAGGCCTGCCCCGGCGTCATCATCAATCACACCACGGGCACCTCGGGTCCGAACTATTCCGGCGCGCTCGCTTGCGTGCGCGAGACCAAACCGGAGATGGCGGCCTGCAATGCCGGATCGCTGAATTATCTGAAAGTGAAGGCCGACAACACCTGGGCCTGGCCGCCGATGATGTTCGATAATTCGGTCGAGAAGGTGCAGGATTATCTCGACGTGATGAAGACGGCGAACACGATTCCGGAGTTCGAATGCTTTGACGTCGGCATCGTTCGTTGCGTCGGCATGTACCGGCAGACCGGGATGTATTCCGGGCCGCTGGAATATAATTTTGTGATGGGCGTCGCCTCCGGCATGCCGGCCGATCCGGAATTGCTGCCGATATTGCTGAAATTGAAACTGCCGGAAGCGCATTGGCAGGTCACCGCGATCGGACGCGCCGAAATCTGGCCGCTGCACCAGCGCTGCGCCGATCTCGGCGGCCACCTCCGCACCGGGCTTGAGGACACGTTTTATCTCGCCGACGGCACCAAGGTGACGTCGAACGGGCAGCTGATCGAGGCCGTCGCCGCCTGTGCGCGCAAGGCCGGCCGCGAGATCGCAAGTCCGGCCGAAGCGCGGCAGATTTTTGGGGTCAGGCATTAGGGCCGTCGCGTCGATAGCGAACCAAGGCGCTTCAGCGAGTTCGATTCACCTCTCCCATTGGGAGAGGTCGGCGCGTAGCGCCGGGTGAGGGGTTACGGCCCATCGAAAGACCGTACCCCCTCACCCCAACCCTCTCCCCATGGGAGAGGGGGCGCACCGGCGGCGTTGATGGTTGGGAGGAAACGAAATGCAGAATCTAACCGCAACCGGCGGCGTCCCCGGTCCCGGTCGCATCGGGCGAGTCGCGATCGGCGATCTCCTGAAACGCGCGGCGGCGCGGTTTCCGGATCGTACAGCCGTCACCGACGGCGCGCGGCGCGTGACTTTCACCGAGCTCGAGCGCGACGCCAACCGTTTTGCAAACTATCTGGTGCAGCGCGGACTAAAACCTGGCGAAAAAATCTCGACCATCTGCAACAACTCGGTCGAGTTCGTCAAAGCGCTGTTCGGCATTCATCGCGCCGGTCTGGTCTGGGTGCCCATCAACACCATGCTCGGTCCTGCCGACATGGACTACATCCTCGGCCACGCCGAGGTGCGCTCCGCGCTGATCGACGACAATCTGCACGCGCAGGCCGACCGGCGCGCCGCGTTGGCGAAGCGCGGCATGGATCTGATCGCGGTCGATTTGACCGGCAACGCCGCCAAGACGGGACTTGAGAGTTTCAACGACCTCATCAAGGGACAGTCCGACGTCGAGCCCGAGATCGATTTCGACGAGCGCGATCTGGCGATGATCATCTATACCTCGGGCACCACGTCGCGCCCGAAAGGCGCGATGCATTGCCATCTCGCCGTGGTGATGGCGGTCATGAGCAATTGCATCGAGATGCAGCTCGGCCGCGACGACGGCATCACCGGGCAATTCCCGCTGTTCCACTGCGCCGGCCATGTGCTGCTGCTGAGCTATCTCTCGGTCGGCGGCCGGATGGCGCTGATGCGTGGTTTTGACCCCGTGGTGTGCATGGAAGCGATCGTGCGCGACAAGCTCACCGTGTTTGTCGGGTTGTCGCTGATGTACCAGGCAATCCTCGATCATCCGCGCCGCCGGGAATACGACCTTTCCGGCTTGAAGTGCTGCATTTACACCATGGCGCCGATGGGCCGCCCGCTGCTGGAGCGCGCGATCGCCGACCTCTGTCCGAACTTCGTACTCTCCAGCGGCCAGACCGAAATGTATCCGGCGACCACGATGTCGCGGCCCGAGGTGCAGCTCAATCGCTTCGGCAATTACTGGGGCGAATCGCTGATCGTCAACGAGACTGCGATCATGGACGACAACGGCAATCTGTTGCCGCGCGGACAGGCCGGCGAACTCGTGCACCGCGGCCCCAACGTGATGATGGGTTACTACAAGGATCCGAAGGCGACCGAAGAGGCGCGCAAATTCGGCTGGCACCACACCGGCGATCTCGCTGTTATCGACGAGAACGGCGAAGTGCTGTTCCTCGACCGTAAGAAGGACATGATCAAGTCCGGCGGCGAGAATGTCGCCTCCGTGAAGATCGAGGAAACGCTGCTGGCACATCCCGCCGTGCAGAACGCCGCCGTGGTCGGCCTGCCGCATCCGCAGTGGGGCGAGGCGGTGTCGGCCTTCGTCAAGCTGAAGCCGGGCGCGCAGGCGGACGAAGCCGGCATTGCCGAGCATTGCCGAAAGCATCTCGGCGGGTTTCAGGTGCCGAAACTGGTTCGCATTCTCGATGAGATGCCTATGACCGCAACCGGCAAGTTGCGGAAGGTCGAGTTGCGGCAGGCGTTTGCCGAACATTTTTCCGGAAAGAAGAGCGCATAGTGGCCATCATCGATACGACCATCGCCACCGGCAGCGCCGGCTTTAAAGCCAACCGCGACGGCATGCTGGCGCTGATCGCGCGGATGCGCGGCCTCGAAGAGCGCACCCGTGCCGCCTCCGCCGCGGCCAAGGATCGCTTTCACAAGCGCGGGCAATTGCTGCCGCGCGAGCGCGTGGCGCTGGTGCTCGATCCCGGCGCGCCCTTCGTCGAACTGTCGACCCTGGCCGGTTACATGTTCGACGTGCCGGACGCCGACAAGAGCGTTCCCGGCGGCGGGCTGGTCGCCGGCATCGGTTTTGTCTCCGGCATTCGCTGCATGGTCAGCGCCAATGATTCCGGCATCGATGCCGGCGCGCTGCAGCCTTACGGCCTCGACAAGACCTTGCGGGTGCAGGAACTGGCGCTGGAGAACAAGCTGCCTTACGTGCAACTCGTCGAAAGCGCCGGCGCCAATCTGTTGCGCTACCGGGTCGAGGATTTCGTTCGCGGCGGCAATATCTTTCGCAATCTGGCGCGGCTGTCGGCGGCGGGCCTGCCGGTCGTTACGGTGACGCACGGCTCATCGACCGCGGGCGGCGCTTACCAGACTGGATTATCCGATTACATCGTGATGGTGCGCGGCCGCACCCGCGCCTTCCTCGCCGGTCCGCCGCTGCTGAAGGCCGCGACCGGCGAGATCGCGACCGAGGAGGAACTCGGCGGCGCCGAGATGCATACCTCCATTTCCGGTCTCGGGGATTATCTGGCGGAAGATGACCGCGACGCGCTGCGGATCGCACGCGAAATCATGGCTAATCTGGAATGGGACCGGCCGAAGCCGCCGCAAGACGAGTTCAAGCCGCCGCGCCATGACACCGAGGAATTGCTCGGAATCATGCCGATGGACCACAAGCGTCCGGTCGACATGCGGCAAGCCATCGCGCGCTTCATCGACGATTCCGACTTCACCGAATTCGGCGCCAATTACGGGCCGGCTACCGTCTGCGGCCATGCCCGGATCGAGGGGCAGGCGATCGGCATCATCACCAATAACGGCCCGCTCGATGTGCCCGGCGCCAACAAGGCGACGCACTTTATTCAAGCCTGCTGCCAGTCACGGACGCCGCTGCTGTATCTGAACAACACCACCGGCTACATGGTCGGCAAGGCATACGAAGAGGCCGGCATGATCAAGCACGGCTCGAAAATGATCCAGGCGGTGACCTCGGCCACCGTGCCGCAGATCACGATCTATTGCGGCGCCTCGTTCGGGGCCGGCAATTACGGCATGTGCGGCCGCGGCTTCCATCCGCGCTTCTGTTTTTCATGGCCTAACGCCAAAACCGCTGTGATGGGCGGCGAACAGGCCGCCGAAACCATGGCGATCGTGACCGAAGCGGCCGCCGCGCGGCGCGGCAAGCCGATCGAGAAGGAAAAGCTGGAGGCGATGAAGGCGCAGATATCAGGCGTGTTCGACGGCCAGATGGACGTGTTCTCAACCAGCGCACGCGTGCTCGACGACGGCGTCATCGACCCGCGCGATACCCGCAGCAGCCTGTCCGAAGTGCTGGCGATCTGCCGCGAGGCTGAGGCGCGCGCACCGCAGCGCATGCAGTTCTCGGTGGCGCGGCCATGAACGATTCGAACATGAAGCAGACGCCATTCCACAAGATCCTGATCGCCAACCGCGGCGAGATTGCGCTTAGGATCATGCGCACCGCGCGCCGGCTCGGTTACGGCGTGGTCGCGGTCTATTCGGATGCCGATCGCGATGCGTTGCATGTGCGCGAAGCCGATCAGGCGGCGCGGATCGGCGAGGCGCTGCCGTCGCAATCCTATCTTCGAATCGATGCCATCATCGCGGCGGCCAAGGCGAGCGGCGCCAGCGCGGTGCACCCAGGCTACGGCTTCCTTGCCGAGAACGAGGACTTTGCGCATGCCTGCCGCGATGCCGGTCTCGTCTTCATCGGGCCGTCGCCGGAATCGATCCGGGCGATGGGCAACAAGGCCGGTGCCAAGGATATCATGCTGAAAGCCGGCGTGCCCTGCGTGCCCGGCTATCAGGGCGCCGACCAGAGCGACGCGGTGATGCTGGCGGAGGCAAAGAAGATTGGCTTTCCCGTGATGATCAAGGCCGTTGCGGGCGGTGGCGGGCGCGGCATGCGGCTGGTTGCGGATGTCGCAGCGTTCCCCGACGCGCTACGCAGCGCACGATCCGAGGCGCAGGGTGCGTTCGGCGATCCCAACGTCATCCTGGAGCGCGCGATCGTCGATCCCCGCCACATCGAAATCCAGGTGTTCGGCGATCGCTACCGCAACGCCGTCCATCTCGGCGAGCGCGATTGTTCGGTGCAGCGGCGGCATCAGAAACTGATCGAGGAAGCGCCGTCGCCGGCGGTCACGCCAAGATTGCGGGCGCGGATGGGCGCGGTCGCGGTCGCCGCGGTAAAATCGATCGGCTATGAGGGCGCCGGCACGCTGGAATTCCTGCTCGACCAGAGCGGCGAATTCTATTTTATGGAAATGAACACGCGACTGCAGGTCGAACATCCCGTCACCGAAGCGATCACCGGGCTCGATCTGGTCGAACTGCAATTGCGCGTCGCCAGCGGTGAGCCGCTCGGGCTCACGCAGGAGGAGATCAAATTCTCCGGCCACGCCATCGAGGTGCGGCTGTGCTCGGAGGATGCAGGTCACGATTTCATGCCCCAGTCGGGCAAGATGGCGCTGTGGCAGATGCCGGATGGCATTCGCGTCGAGCACGCGCTGCAATCGGGTTCCGAAATTCCGCCGTTCTACGATTCGATGATCGCCAAGATCATCAGCTTTGGCGCGACCCGCGACGAGGCGCGGGGCAAGCTGATCTCCGGCCTGGAGCAGACCGCGGCCTTTGGCGTCACCACCAACCAGTCGTTCCTGATCTCCTGCCTGCGCCATCCCGGCTTTGCCAGCGGAGAAGCGACCACCGCGTTTATCGGCCAGCATCGCGACGCGTTGCTGGCGTCGCCGGTGACCGGGGGCGATGCCGCGCTGGCGGCGCTGCTGCTCTACGTGACCAATTTGCATGCGCCGCCATGGCGAAGCGGGCGCAGCCTGGCGGCGACATTTCCGTTGGCGGCGCGCGTCGATCTCGGCGATGGCGTGCGTGAAGTCGAAATCGTGCGCGACCGCGATGGCGGCTACACCGCGAGCCTCAACGGCGATGCGCACCGGTTCGAGATCGATGAGCTCGGTCGCGACCGCATCCGCTTCCACACCGGCGGCGTGATGGAAACGGCAAGGTTTCTGCGCGACCGCGATCGGCTTTATGTCCTGCATCGCGGCCTGACACTGACGGCGCGCGATCTGACGCTGGCCGCGCCGGTTTCCGCTGCGGCCACCGGCGGCGACGGCAAGGTTCGTGCGGCGATGAACGGCCGTGTCGTCGCGGTGTTGGTCAAGCCGGGCGAGAAGGTCGCAGCCGGTCAGCCCGTGATGACGCTGGAGGCGATGAAGATGGAGCACGTGCACACGGCGGGAGTAGCCGGCACGATTGCGTCGATCGATGTGGCGGAAGGCGAGCAGGTGACGACGGGGAAGATCGTCGTCGAGATCGAGGCAGCCGTGCAGGTGGCGTAGCGCTGGTGCGGCATCGGGACTGCGCCCCCTCTCCCATGGGGAGAGGGTTGGGGTGAGGGGGTACGGTGTATCGGTGAGCGCAACCCCTTGTATCTACCCATTGAGCAAAATGTGCGATGGAAGCGACTGAGCGCTTTGGCCGGTGGCCACCGGCCAAAGCGCGCGGCGATGTCGCCCGATACCCCTCCGGCAACAACCGTGGGTGAGCCTGGGATCTTCGCCGTTGTCACGCACGACCGAACAGTCGCTGGATCACGATCGCACGAACAAGGCAGGTTACCGTGATAAAGATCATTTGTGGAGTGGATGTTTCGAAGGCCAGGCTCGATGCGTGCATTGAGCCCGGGGCGGTCTTCGCGAGTTTCGACAATAGTGCCGCCGGGATCGCCGAGCTGGCGGCGTTCTGCCGTCAGCATCAGGCGGGACTGGTGGTGATGGAGGCGACCGGGGGCTATGAACGCCGGGCGTTCTTGTTGTTGTGGGAGGCAGGCATGCCCTGCGCGCTGACCAATCCACGCAGCGTCCGCCGCTACGCTGAGGCGATGGGTATTCTGGAGAAGACCGACCGGCTCGACGCCGGCGTCATCGCCCGCTTCGCCCATGCCAAGAATCTGCAGCCGACGCCGGCGCCAACCCCGGCCCAGCAGCGGCTGAAGGCCCTTGTTGCAAGGCTCAGGCAGGTTACCGACGATCTCACTGTCCAGAAGCAGCGCCGCGCCAGCCTCGTCGACAATGCCGAGATGCTGGCCAGCATCGGCGAGGTGATAACCCTTCTCAAGCGGCAATCCCGCACTCTCGAGGGCGAGATCGCCTCGATGATCGACGACGATCCCCTGTGGGCGCAGCTCGCGCAAGCCTGGCGCTCGGTGAAGGGCGTTGCCGGCCGCACCGTCGCTCGCCTGATGGCAGACGTGCCGGAGATCGGCACCTACTCCAACAAGGCCATTGCCAAGCTCGCCGGCCTCGCCCCGCTCGCCGATGACAGTGGTAAGCGGCAGGGCAAACGATCGGTCCGCGGCGGTCGCGCCAGCGTTCGCTCGATCCTCTTCCTGGTCGCCGCCATCGCCGCTAAATACGACACGACCCTTGCCGCCTTCCGCGACAGATTGCTCGCCGCAGGAAAACCCAAATTGGTCGTCCGGATCGCGCTGGCCCACAAACTGCTCGTCCGCCTCAACGCAAAAGCACGCGATGCGCGTGCCCAATATGCCAATGCAACTTGACTCTTCAGATAGTCGCTCACCCGGATTGCTACGCAATCCGACCTCTCCCTATGGGAGAGGTGAAGACGGCGCGCGATCCGCTATCCCTTCCGCCCCGTCCCCTCATTGAGCCAGCATGCCACCTGATGACCCGCGCCGGCCTCGGCCAGCACCGGGCGATCCACCTTGCAGCGATCCATCACATAGCGGCAGCGGGTGTGGAATGCACAGCCGGAGGGCGGGTTGATCGGGCTCGGCACGTCGCCATCGATCATCGGCGTCAGGCGTTTGGCCTTGGGATCGGCGATTGGCACGGATGCCAATAGCGCCTGGGTGTAGGGATGGCGCGGATTGGCGAACAGTTCGGTCTTGTCGGCGATCTCGACAATGCGGCCGAGATACATCACGGCGACGCGGTGGCTGATATGCGCGACGACGGCGAGATCGTGCGCGATGAACAGATAGGAAAAACCGTGCCTGCGCTGCAGGTCGATCAGCAGATTGATCACCTGGGCCTGGATCGAGACGTCGAGCGCCGATACCGGCTCGTCGCACACGATCAGGCTCGGCCCGAGCGACAGCGCGCGGGCGATGCAGATGCGCTGCCGCTGGCCGCCAGAGAACTGGTGCGGATAGTTCTTCATCTGGTCCGGCCGCAACCCGACCTGTGCGAACAGCTCGGCAACCCGTTCCAGCTTTTTCTGACCCGACGCCAGCCCGTGCACGCTGAGCGGTTCGCCGACGATATCGCCGGCGGTCATGCGCGGATTGAGCGAGGCGAACGGGTCCTGGAACACGATCTGTATCGAGCGCCGGTGCGGCCGCAATTCCGCCTTGCTGAGCGGCGCGATGTCCTGGCCGTTCAATTTGATCGCGCCGCTGGTCGGCTCGACCAGCCGCAGCACGGTCCGCGCCACCGTCGATTTGCCGCAGCCGGATTCGCCGACCAGCCCGAGTGTCTCGCCGGTTCCGACCGAGAAGCTGACGCCGTCGACCGCATGCACGGTGCCGATGCGACGGCGCAACACGCCGCCGCGCACCGCGTAATGTTTGACGAGGTCGGTGACCTCGAGCAGCGGAGGGGTGTCGGTCATGGCGCCGCCACCAATTCCCCGGCGCGCCAGCACGCGGCCAGATGATGGTCGCCAAAATCCTGCAGCGGCGGGTATTCTGCGCGGCAGCGATCGATTGCCATCGCGCATCGTGGCGCGAACGCACAGCCCGTCGGCAGGTTGGTCAATGACGGCACCATGCCGGGAATTTCAGTCAGCCGCGCATCGGTCTTGGCCCCGAGCCCGATCACCGCCGGCATCGAGGCCATCAGGCCCCGGGTGTAGGGGTGCCTGGGATTTTCGAACAGCGCCTCGACGCTGGCTTCCTCGACCTTCTTGCCGGCATACATCACGATGACGCGTTGCGCGGTCTGCGCGACCACGCCGAGATCGTGGGTGATCAGGATCAGGCCGGTGCCGAGTTCCTTCTGCAACTCGACGATCAGCGCCAGGATCTGGGCCTGGATCGTCACGTCGAGCGCGGTGGTCGGCTCGTCCGCGATCAACAGCGTCGGCCGGCACGCCAGCGCCATCGCGATCATCGCGCGCTGGCGCATGCCGCCGGAAAGCTGGTGCGGATATTCGAGCGCCCGCCGCTCCGGTTCGGGAATCCGCACCAGGCGCAACATCTCGACGGCCTTCTTCCACGCTTCCTTGTTCGTCATCGACCGGTGCAACTGGACCGCCTCGGTGATCTGGTCGCCGATCCGCATCACTGGGTTGAGCGAGGTCATCGGCTCCTGAAAGATCATCGAGATCCGGTCGCCGCGGATCTTGCGCATCCCGGCTTCATCCAGGCCGAGCAGGTCGGTGCCTTCCAGCGTCACCGAGCCGCCGACGATCCGGCCGGGCGGATCCGGCACCAGCCGCATGATCGACAGTGCGCTGACGCTCTTGCCGCAACCGGATTCGCCGACGATCGCCAGCGTCTCGCCGCGGCGGACGGTGAAGGAGACGTCGTCGACCGCCTTGAACAGCCCCGAATTGGTGAAGAACACCGTCTGCAGGTTCTTTACGTCGAGAACCACTTCTGCCGCCTGCGCTTCGGTCATCAGCCGCGCTGCCTCGGGTCGAGGATGTCGCGAAGGGCGTCGCCGAACAGATTGGTGCCGAATACCGCAAGGCTGATCGCAATCCCCGGGAAGATCACCAGCCATGGCGCGACCCGGACATATTCCGCCGCCGATTCCGACAGCATGCGCCCCCAGGACGGATAGGGCTCGGGAATGCCGAGCCCCAGAAACGACAGCGACGCTTCGGTGAGGATGGTGGAGCCGAGCTGCGCGGTCGCGAGCACGATCAGCGGCGCCAACGTGTTCGGCAGCACATGGCGGAGCGCGATGCGCACCTCGCTCATGCCGATCGATTTGGCGGCTTCCACAAACGGCTGCTCGCGCAGCGCCAGCGTGTTGGCGCGGATCACGCGGGACACCGTCGGGATCAGCGGGATCGCGATCGCGATGATGACGTTCGGCAATGAGGGTCCGAGCGCCGCCGTCATCACCAGCGCCAGCACCAATAGCGGCAGCGCCTGCAACATATCGGTGACCCGCTGGAACACCAGATCGACCCAGCCCGACAGATAGCCTGACGTGAGACCGACCATCACGCCGATCGACGCGCCCAGGGTCGTCGAGCCGATGCCGACCGCCAGCGAAATGCGCGCGCCGTGGACGATGCGGCTCCAGACGTCGCGGCCGAACGAGTCCGTTCCCAGCCAGTGGCGCCAGTCGGGCGCGGCGAGGCGGTGCGCGGAATCGACGCTGAGCGGATCGTAGCGGCAGATCAGGTCGGCCGACAGCGCCACCCAGACGAACAGCACCATGATGACGAGGCCGACGGTGCCCAGGATATGGCGTTGCGCCAGGAATGCGAGCCGGCGCCAGCCATGCGTGGCGTCGGCGCCGGCGCGTCGCAGTTCGCTATCGTAGTTGACTACGGCCAAACGGATATCTCCTGGTCTCTGATGCTCCCTCTCCCCGCTTGCGGGGAGAGGGTTGGGGTGAGGGGGACTCTCCGCGAGCGCGCATGTGGAGAGTCCCCTCACCCGCCGCGCTGCGTGCGTCGACCTCTCCCCGCAAGCGGGGCGAGGTGACCCGAACGTCGGCACCGATTCCATTCATGCGCTAATCCCCATACCGGATGCGTGGATCAATCGCGGCGTACAGCATGTCGACAATGAAGTTGGCGGACACCACGACCACGGCGATCAGCATCACGAGGTTCTGCACGATCGGATAATCGCGCCAGCGCAGCGCCTCGACCAGGAACCGCGCGATACCGGGAATGTTGAAGACGGTTTCGGTGACGATCAGCCCGCCGATCAGGAATGCCGCCTCGATGCCGATCACGGTGATCACGGGCAAAATGGCGTTCTTCAGCGCATGGCGAAAATTGACCGACGATTCGGAGGCGCCCTTGGCCCGCGCGGTACGGATGTAATCCTGCCGCAGGATTTCCAGCATCGAGGAGCGCGTGATGCGCATCGTCAGTGCGGCGCTGCGGAAGCCGACCGCCATCGCCGGCACGCAATAGATCGCAAGGGCCTCGGTCCAGGTCTTCGGGTTCGGATTGAAGATCGGCATCGATCCGAACAGCGAGACCGACGCCATCAGGATCAACAGTCCGAGCCAGAACGACGGGAGCGACAGGCCGCTGAGGCTGACGACGCGCAAGGCGTAGTCCAGCCGCGAGCCCTGACGGACCGCGCTGATGACCCCTAAGGGAATGCCGATCGACGCCGAGAACAATAGCGCGAGGCCGGCGAGCCGCGCGGTGATCGGAATCCGCGGCAGGATTTCATCCAGCGCCGGCTTTTCGGAGACATAGGAATAGCCGAGATCGCCGCGCAGCAAGCCGCCGATCCAGTGCAGATACTGCACGACGATCGGATCGCCAAGGCCGAGTTCCTTTTCCAGATTGGCCTTGTCGGCGGGGTCGACGAACCCCGCCGCGTCGAACAGGATATCGACGATGTTGCCGGGAACGACGCGCAGCAGCACGAAGATGATGATCGAGATCCCGATCAGGGTCACGAGCATCAAGGCAAGGCGCCGCACAATATAACCAAACACGTGGCCGCTCTCCCTGACCCGCCCTAAAGCACGATGGTCGCGTCTATCACCTCTCCCGAGGGGAGAGGTGAAACACCGTCGGCGGCAAGCAGACTCGATCTCACCTCATCGCGCCCCGGACGTTATTTGTCCAGCCAGACGTCTTCGTAACGATAGCCATTATAGGAGCTATTGGACATGATGGTGACGTTCTTGACATAGGGCTGCCAGCAGGTGCCGGTGCGGGCGTGGAAGATGATCGGACGCGCCACGTCCTCCTGCAGCTTCTTGTCGATCTCCCAGACCAGCTTCTTGCGCTTGTTGAGGTCGGTTTCGGCCGATTGCTGATCGAACAGCTTTTCGATGTCCTTGTTGCAGTAGTTGGTGTAGTTCCGCTCGGAGCCGCAGGAATAGTTTTCGTAGAACGACTGGTCGGGATCGTCGACCGCGTTGCCGGTCAGGTTGAGCCCGAGCGCATAGTCCTTGCGCGCGACCTTCGCGAACCACTGCGCGGTGTCGACGACGTCGAGTTCGCCGTCGACATAGATGCTCTTCATCTGGTCGATCAGGATAATGGCGGGATCGCGGTAGACCGCGATGTTGCGTGTGGAAACCTTGATCTGCAGGTGCTTGTCGGGACCATAGCCCGCCTTCTGCATCAGCTTCCTGGCTTCTTCGCGATTGGCGTTGATATCTGGGCCGTAGCCCGGGATCGATTCCAGCATCTCCCTGGGCATCGCCCACAGGCCGGCCGGGGCCGGCTCCATAGTGCCGCCGATATCGCCCTGGCCCTCGAACATGATCTGGATGAACGCCTTGCGATCGAGCGACAGCGCCAGCGCGCGGCGGATGTCGATGTTGTCGAACGGCGGCGCGGATGAATTGATGATGATGTTGGTCGAGACGTTGTTCGGCTCCACCACGCATACTGCGTTGGGCGCCTGTGATTTGACGTCCTTGAGCAGCGGGATCGAGACTTCGGTCGGGAAGGTCATGTCGAACTTGCCGGAGACGAAGCCCAGGATCGCGGTGGAGCGGTTCGGGATGATGGTGAATTCGATGCCGTCGAGATAGGGCAGCCCCTTCTTGAAGTAATCGGGGTTTTTGACCAGCTTGATCGATTCGTTGGCCTTGAACTCGACGAATTTGAACGGGCCGGTGCCGATCGGGTGGGTGCGCATGTCGGCCGGCGACACATGGCAGGGATAGATCGGCGTGTAGCCCGAGGCGAGCAGCGACAACAGCGCCGGCTCCGGCCGTTTCAGGTTGAACGAGGCCTCGTAATCGCCATTGGTCGTGACGTCGTTGACCTCTTCGTACCAGGACTTGCGCGGGTTCTGGCGGAATTTCTGCTGCGACTTGCCCATCAGCATGTCGAAGGTGCATTTGACGTCGGCGGACGTGAACGGCTTGCCGTCATGCCATTTGACGTCATGCCGAAGCTTGAAGGTCAGGGTCTTGTTGTCGGCGCTCCAGGCCCAGCTCTCGGCGAGTTCCGGCCGGATCGTGTCGACGCTGTTCTGGGCGATGTGCTGATCGAAGATGACGAGGTTGTTGTAGACCGGCATGAAGGGGATGTTGACCGAATAGGTCGCGCCTTCATGGATCGAGGCATTGCCGGGGCTGTCGCGGTGATAGATCCGGAAGATGCCGCCCGATTTCGGCTCGCCGGCGAGCGATACATCGTATGCCGCCAGCACAGCCAACACCGCGACGGCCAGCGTTTTCACGCTCCGCATGATCCCCTCCCAAAACTTCGGTCTCGACCGGCCGATTTGCGCCGGACGATATCATGACGGGGTGTTCGGGCAACCCGCGAAGCCGCTGTGGGGATTGGCAATTCGGACTAGCCCGGCGAGCAACATTTCACAATGTGGAATTGACTGCGCCCGGCAGCCGGAACTCGCCGCGTTTGCCGCCATGGTACGACATATTTGCGTTCGATTCCGGCAAAGAATGCTGCCCCCGGTGAAGCCATTTGATGGCAGCGACAGTTTGTCGCCTGGCTATGTTGCAGCACTGACTTCGCCGGGGCGTATTCGATGGCTGGTCGGCCATGAAGGTCGCGCCCAGGCTTGGCATGAAACCAGCATGCCTGGGATGCTAGACTTCCTCGGCTCAACAGGAGCGTGTCATGAACCCAGGTGTATGGCGCAGAGCAGTGATGGCCACGGTCGCGCTTGGCAGCGCGGCGCTTGTCGCAGGCCCGGCGTGGACCGAGGAGCGGCTGGACGGATTCAATGCCGATATCGGCGAAAGCTCGATATCCGGCATTTCGTCCGGCGCGTTCATGGCGGTCCAGTTCGCCACCGCCTGGTCTTCGGTGATCAAGGGCGTCGGCGTGGTCGCCGGCGGGCCCTATTGGTGCGCGAAAGCGGACGCCGACGACATCATCAACGGCTACACGCTGCCGATCATGACCGCGACCGGCCCATGCATGTCCGGGCCGCCGCCGGAGCTGAGCAGCTTTTTCGCCAAGGCCGACGCCAAATCGGCGTCCGGCGATATCGATTCGCTGCAATTTTTGCGGCGGCAGAAGATCTACGTCTTCCACGGCTATAATGACGCTGTCGTAGCGAGGTCGGTCACCGATGCAGCCGCGGAGTTTTACCGGCACTATCTTGGCGAACCCAACCGCGGCAATTTGTACTATCAGACCACGATCGGGGCGGGCCATTCGCTTGTCATCGCGCAGGAGCCGCACAAGGATGGCCTCAACGCGTGCAGTGACAACGCCGTGCCCTATATCGACCAGTGCGGCTATGACCAGGCCGGAATCATTCTCCAGCATATTTACGGCACGCTGAACGCCCCGAACCGCGGGCCATTGATGGGGTCGCTTTGGCGTTTCGACCAGTCGGCTTACACCAAGCCCGATGATCCCGCTTCGCTCAGCCTCGGCAGCACCGGCTATGTGTTCGTTCCCAAGGCGTGCGAGGAGGGCGCGGCGTGCCGGGTCCATATCGCGCTGCATGGCTGCAAGCAGGACAGTGGCGATATCGATCGGCGTTATGTCGACGACACCGGCTACAATGCCTGGGCCGACACCAATCATCTGATCGTGCTTTATCCGCAGACGGTGACGAGTTCGTACCTGCCGTTCAATCCGCAGGCGTGCTGGGACTGGTGGAGTTACGTCAACCACGAGGACAGCTACGTCGCCAAGTCGGGGCGGCAGATCAGGACCATCAAGGCGATGCTCGATGCGCTGACCGCGCGGGCTGTGCCTGCGGCCGCGCCGGCTCCGGCCGCCGCCGCGGCGCCGTCGGCGCTCGCGGTCATCGACACCTCCGATACCGCTGCCGATCTGGCCTGGACCCCGCAGGCGGGGAGCACGACCTACCGCGTCTCGCGTGCGGGCGCTGACGGCCGGTTTGCCGCGGTGGCGGATGTCGCCGGTCCCAGCTTCGCCGATTCCGGCCTGACGCCGGCATCCGCCTATCGCTGGCGCGTCGCGGCGCTGGTGAATGGGGTCGAAGGTCCATCCTCCGAGACCACCGCCTCCACGCGCGCTTCACCGGCCCCGTGCGACGATCCCGGCACGTGCCCAGTCGGCAAATGAAGGAAGTTCGGAGGCCGTTCGCGCCGTCATACGATACGCGACGTCTTGTTGCCCCAGTAGCGGTCGCGCAACAAACGTTTGTAGAGCTTTCCGGTCGGAAGCCGCGGCAGTTCGGCTTCGAAGTCGATCGATCGCGGGACTTTTTGCCGCGACAGCGACTGGCCGCAAAACGCAATCAACTCCTCGGCCAGTTCAGGGCACGGCGAAACGCCGGGCATCGGCTGCACCACCGCTTTCACTTCCTCGCCGAGATCGGCATTGGGGACGCCGAATACCGCGGCGTCCGCGATCTTGGGATGTGTGATCAATAGGTTCTCGCATTCCTGCGGGTAGATGTTGACGCCGCCGGAGATGATCATGAAGGTCGCGCGATCGGTCAGATAGAGAAAACCGTCGGCATCGACATAGCCGACGTCGCCGACGGTGCTCATGCTGCCGTCCGCCGAGCGGGCTTCCCTCGTCCGGTTGGGATCGTTGAAATATTCGAACGGTGTTGCGGTCTTGAACCACACAATGCCCGGGGTGCCGACGGGGCAGGCCTGCATGTTCTCGTCGAGAATATGCAGGTCGCCGAGCAGCACCCTGCCGACGGTGCCGCGATGCGCCAGCCATTCCTGGCTGTTGCAGGCAGTGAAGCCGAGCCCCTCGGTGGCGCCGTAATATTCGTGGATAATCGGCCCCCACCATTTGATGATGTCGTCCTTGACCATCGCCGGACACGGCGCCGCCGCGTGGATCGCGATCTCCAGCGACGACAGATCGTAGCGCGCTCGCACCTCCTCCGGCAGTTTCAGCATGCGCGAAAACATCGTCGGCACCAGTTGTGTATGGGTGATGCCCCATTTCTGAATCAGTTCGAGGTAACGCTCGGGATCGAAACTCTCCATGATGACGACGGTGCCGCCGGACCGGATGGTGAGGTTGACCGCGGCCTGCGGCGCCGAATGATAGAGCGGCGCCGGCGACAGATAGATCATGCCCTCGCGGTACTGCCAGAGCTTGTGCAGGAAATCGAAGATCGGCAGGTTCTGCAGCGGCGGCTGTTCCGGCAGCGGCCGCACAATGCCTTTCGGCCGGCCGGTAGTGCCCGACGAATAGAGCATCGCGGTGCCGACTGTTTCGTCTTCGATCGGCGTCCTCGGCAACCCCGCCGTCGCCTGCTCAAGTCCGACGATGCGCGCGCTCTCGCCGTCACCATCGGTGACGATGCACAATTCGACCTTGGGGCATTGCTGCAGCGCCTCGCGCGCGACCTCGAGTTTTGCCTTCGAAGTGATCAGAATACGCGACTCGCTGTTGGTGAGGATGTAGGCGAGTTCGCTTGATGTCAGGTAGGAATTGACGCAAGTGAAGTAGAGACCGGAGCGTTCGCCGGCGCCGCAGGCTTCGAGGTAGCGGCTGTTGTTCTCCATGAATATCGCATAATGGTCGAGCCGCTTGAGGCCGCGGTTGCGGAACAGATGGGCCAGCGCGTTGCTGCGCGCATCCAATTCGCGATAGGTGACGGCCTCGCCGGTGGTGGCCATGATGAAGGCGGGTTGAAGCGGACGAAGAAGCGCATGCTTGCCGGTGTACATCTTGCTGTTGGTTCCCTTATGCCGTTCCCTTATGCCGCCATGAGAAGAATCTCGCGGACCTGCGCCGGGCTCTCGATCCGGCGCGGATTGCGCGGGACCCAGGGCGTGGCCATCGCAGCCTGCGCGATCCGGTCGAAATGTTCGGGGCCGACCCTCACATCCTGCAGGCTGCGCGGCATGCCGAGGCCGCGAATGAAATGGTCGAGCACATCGCCGGCGTCCTCGCCCGGGTGCCCCATTGCCGCCGCCACCAGCGCCTGACGCTCGGCATTATCAGGCTTGTTCCAGCGCATCACCGAAGGCAGCATCACGCAGGACGTATAGCCGTGCGGCACGTTGAACTCGGCGCCGAGCACATAGCCGATGCCATGGCTGGCGCCCATCGGCACGCCCGACGCCAGCGGCCCGGTCGAGAGCCAGGTTCCGATCTGGGCATCCATCCGCGCGTCGATGTCATTGGGATCCGCCTTCACCCGCGGCAGCGCCGCGGTCAGCATGGCCAGTCCCTTTTGCGCCTGCGCATCGCCGTAAGGATGCGCCTCGCGGGAGCAGATGCCTTCGACGCAGTGATCGACCGCGCGAATTCCGGTCGACAGGAACAGCCATAGTGGGGTGTGCACGGAGAGCCAGGGATCGAGGATGGTGGCGCGCGGCATCAGCAGCGGATGGCGCAGCCCTTCCTTGACCCGCGTTTTCTCGTTGGTGACGCCGGCAATCGACGAGAACTCGCCGCCCGCGATCGTCGTCGGCACGCTGATCTGGCGCACGGCAGGTGCTGCCAACGCGCCGCTGCCCTGGCCGCGAATGGCGTCGATGCCTTCGATGGTCGAGACGTTGTTGGCGATGCAAAGCTGCACCGCCTTGGCGCCGTCGGTGATCGAGCCGCCGCCGACGGTCACGATGATGTCCGCATCGGCGGCGCGGGCCTGGTTGGCGGCGGCAATGACGGCCGCGCGCGGCGTGTGAGCCGGCATCGCGTCGAAGCTGGCGACGCAGCGCGCGCCCAGCGCGCGGCGGATTTTTCCGATCTCGTCGGTTTCGCGGTTGAGCGTGCCGCTGACCATCAGGAACACTCGGACAGCCTTCAGGCGATCGATCTGCTCGACGATCGCCTCGGCCGCCGGACGGCCGAATACAACCTCATCCATCGCGCCGAATACGACACGGCCCTTGTGCACGCGCTTGTCCTCCCCGGGGCAGTTTGGCCTTGCTGGCGGGCAGGTTAGCCGAGGAAATTCAAGCCGTCATGCCCGAAGATGCCGGCCTCACCGCCGTCATTCCGGGGCAACGCGTAGCGTTGAGCCCGGAATCCATACTCACGATGGTGGTTATGGATTCCGGGCTCGATGCTTCCGCATCGCCCCGGAATGACGAATTAAATGAGCAGCCCGGCGATTTCCGCAATCGACACGCTGCGCTCCGACAACAGCACTTCCGCCGCCTCCCGCTCCCATTCGCTTTCCCGCGGCGCCAGCGGATCGTTCGGGCCGAGCCGATGTTCCAGCACCAGCCGTGCATAGAGCGCGCGCCGCGCATCGGCTTCGGGATGGCTGGCCTCCGATGTCATCAGCACGGCGCTGGTGATGTGATAGAGCGCGCTGGCCGCACGCCGCGCGTGCGCTTCCCGCGCGGGATCGGCGGCGACGCGTTCGGCAAAGAGCATCGCGCGATCGAGCATCTCGCGCAAGCGGCCGCGGAACGCCGCCGGAATGGCCGTGGCCTGGTCGAGCAATTTCAGCAGTGCCGCTTCCAGCGCCTTGTGCGCGCCGCTCTTGCCGACCGCGCGGGTGACGATGTCGAGCGCGTTGATGTTGCTGGTGCCCTCCCAGAGCACGCCGATATGGGCGTCGCGCACCAGCCGGGCCTGCACCCATTCCTCGATGTACCCATTGCCGCCGCGCACTTCCATGGCACCGGTCGCCACTGGAATATTGTCGCGGCAGGCGCGGAATTTCAGAAGCGGCGTCAGGATCCGCAGGCAATTCTCGGCGTCCCTGGCGCCGGCATTGGCGCGATCCATCGCGTCGGCCGCGAATAGGAACATCGACAGCGATTGCTCCGCCGGCAGCGCGATCTTGAGTAACTGGCGGCGGAGCAGGGGATAGTCGATGATGGTCCTGCCGAAGGCGGAGCGCGTTCGCGCGCACATCATCGCCTCGTTGACGCAGCGCCGCATCATCGCCGCGGCGCGAACGCCATGCGACAGCCGCGACAAATTGACCTGCTCCATCATCTGCTTGAGGCCCTGATCGGCCTCCCCGACCAGCCAGGCGACCGCGCCTTCCAGCAAAATCTCGCCTGACGCCATCGAACGGGTGCCGAGCTTGTCCTTGAGCCGGACAATGCGATAGGCGTTGCGGCGCCCATCCTTCAATTGGCGCGGCAGCGCGAACAACGCCAGGCCCTTGGTGCCGGCGGGGGCGCCTTCCGGGCGCGCCAGCAGCAGCGCAACATCGGCGTCGGCGTGCGAACAGAACCATTTGTCGCCGGTGAGCCGCCACTCGCCGTCCTCAAGCCGCGCCGTGGTTTCAATGCTGCCGACGTCGGAGCCGCCGGAACGCTCAGTCATGAACTGCGTGCCCTTCCACTGCACAGCCGGATCGGCGGACAGCATTTTTGGCAGCAGATATTCCTTCAGTTCGGCGCTTCCGAATTTTCGGATCAGATGGATCGATGTGTCGGTCACGCTGATCGGGCACATCAGGCCGAATTCGGCCTGCACGAACAGATATTGCAGCGCGTATTTGGCGACCGCGGGCAGCGGGCGATCCATGCCGAGGCAGCCTGCACGATGGCTCATGGCGTGAAACTGGAAATCAGCGAAGGCGATGTTTTCCATCTCGCGGTAGGAGGCGTGATAATCGATCCAGTCTTCGTCGCGGCCAAAACGGTCGCGCGGGTGCAGGACCGGCGGGTGCCTGTCGGCGATCCGCGCCAGCTCATCCAGCCGCCCGCCGGCGAGCTCACCGAGGCGATCGAAATGCGGCTCCAGCCTTTGGAAATCGTCCGGCGAAAGATACAGCGCGAGCAGATCGCGCAGGCCGCGATCGATGGCGTAAAAGTTTTGTCCGGCACAGTCGGGCGCGATGTGATCGGCGCCGCGGGGCAAAGCCGGTGTTGCAGTCGCGTCCATGGCCGACCTCGCGATGGCGTCGTCCCGGCTCCTGATGCGCAATTGCGCATATGGGCCGGGAAGACATAAAGTGGGCTCGTTTCGCATTACCTCCCGATTGTGACCAATGCAAATTTTGTCGCATGATCCGCAATATGCTAGAGCGACGGCTTAACCGGATGGATACTGCAATGTCATCATCGCCCGACCTCGCGACGCTCAAGATCGAAGATTTCGCGCCGCATTGCGATACGGCCTTCGACATGCAGGCATCGGGCGGCGTCGTGCCGTTGAAGCTGGTCAGGGTCGCTCCGGCGGGCGCGAGCGGCCGCGAGGGTGGCGCGTTCGGGCTGCTGTTCGTCGCGCCGCAAGGCCCGTGGCTGCCGCAGGCGACCTATCCGGTGACACATCCGGCGCTCGGCACGATGGAGATATTTCTGGTGCCGGTCGGGCCGACCCAGGGCGGCAACGGCTATCACGCGACGTTCACATGAATCCGCGCGGCTAGTGCTGCAGCGCCGCCGCGCTCCAGCGCATCAGATCGTAGACACCCTTGTCTTCCTCGGTGACGAATCCGAGACGGCGGTAGAGCCGCATCGCCGGATTGAGTTTTTCGACGTGGATCGACACCGCCTTGCCGGCGGCGGTGGCCTCGTCCATGAGGTCACCCAGCAGCGCGGCGCCAAAGCCCTTGCCGCAATGTTCGGGCAGGAAGGCGATGTCGATGATGCGATGCTGGCTCGGCCAGCGCTCGATGTAGAGCCGGCCGATATCGCGGCGCTGGTGCGCCGTGACCAGCCAGTCGGCGTTCGGGTAGTAGCGCTGATAGTGCGCGTGCTGCGCCTGGAACTGGTGGTCGAGGAATGCCGCCTTTCGTTCGTCGGACCAGTCGGTGACGGCAAGCTCTTCGGCGCGGATCGAGGCATAGACCCGCGCGAGGAACGCCAGGTCTGCGTCCGTGATGCGGCGAAAATTCAGTCCTGATTCGGCCGCGCGCAGCCAGCCGAACGGGGCTGCCTCGCGGCTTGCGGACGAAGGTTGGTCCATCGAAGAGCTTACGTGCGCGGCGGAAATACGCCCTGCAGCGCGATGCAGAAATTCAGCGTAAGATATGGCATCAGGTTGTTGTGCGGCTGGCTGCCGCCGGCGGGCGCAATCGCCTGCGCATTCAATGGCACCAGACCGGTACTGCTCGTCTGATAAGCGGGCCCGCCGACAGACCGGCCGAGTGCCGTCGTGGGGCCCGGCGCGAATAATAGCGAGGGCGTGACCTCGGCCATCAATCCGTGATTATGCGATGCCATCTCGCTCTCCAGCAGCGTCACGGTGTCCGTGCCGCCGGTTTCCCCGAGATCATGCAGCGATAGCCCCGGGCCCTGTCCGGGATGCATCGGCGCATTGCCCTGCATGTTCGGCAGCGCGAAATTGCTCTTGCCGTCGCCGCCATAGGTGGTGCCGAGCAGCGAGAACAGCGCGGTGTTCTGCGACAGCGGCAGGATCTGCCCGTCGCAGAAGGCCCAGCCCTTGGGCGCGAAGTTGAACGGGTAAATGCGGATCTCCGCGACGAACGGATCCATGATGTGCTCCTAGGTCTGGCTCGGGAAGATGCCGAACAGCGAAATGATGAAGTCGAGGCAGAGGTAGGGCTGGAAGTTGGTGTGAGGCTGGTTGCCGCCGGTATTGGTGATCGACAATGGACCGAACGCCACGTTGGGCGTCACGGCTGAATACACCTTGACGGTGGAGGATTGTGCGAGGACGTTGTTGCTCGGCGCACTCCCGCCACCGATATTTACGGTCGCTAAAAACGGATGGCTGTGTATGGGAAGCTGCGGCGTCGTGAGCGTGACTGTCTCGGCGCCGCCGGTCTCGGCCAGCGTGAAGCCATTGCCCTGATGAATCGGAAGCCGCCCGCGCAGGTCCGGCAGCGCGAACGTGCTCTGACCATCGCCGCCATAGGTGGTGCCGATCAGATTGAAAAGGGTTTCGAATTCGGAGATCGGCAGGAGCTGTCCCTCGCAGAACATCCAGCCGGCCGGCGCAAAATTGCCGGCGAATATGCGAATTTCGCCCACATAAGGCTGTGCCATGGATGGGATTCCTCAGGTCTGCGACGGGAAAATGCCCTGCAGGGCGATGCTGAAGTTGAGTGTCAGAAAAGGCTGCATGTTGAGATGCGCCTGGCTGCCGCCGGCGTTGCTGATCTCAGCTGGAGTAAGGGAGGTGAGATTGGCAGGCGCTCCGTACAGCTGGTTTACCGGTCCGAGGTAATTATTCGTCGCGATGACCTGATCGCCGTCGGTCGGAGAGGCCTGCGCCGTATGGATATGCGTCGGTATCTCCGAGATCGAGAGCGTGTGAGCCTGCTCGCCGCCGCGCTCGCCGAGGACGTGACCGTTGCCCATATGCATCGGCGTTCGGCCGTCCAAATTGGGCAAGCCGAAGTTGACGCGCCCGTCGCCGCCGTAAGTCGTCCCCAGCAATGAGAACAGCGCCTGGTTCTGGTTGATTGGGAGAAGCTGGCCGTCGCAAGTTGCCCAGCCTTTTGGCGCGAAGCCGAACGACATTATCCGGATTTCCGAGAGAAATGGCTCGGCCATGCGCGCTCCTTCCTATGTATGTTGTCTGACATTACCAATATGCCACAGCGCAACGGGAAGTCGATAGGAATCTACGCAAGGTGGACGATCGTGCGGCCGTCGATCTAGGATTGATGGCTACGCCTTCGCGGCGTGGCCACCACGTCGATATCAATCAAATGCAGCCGCGTTCGAAGTTTTACGCAATCTTGTCGGATCGTCTCGTTGGTCGAACTCGTTAGTCAATCTTATTGGCTTATCAGTCAGTGTTATTAGCGAACCTCGTTAGAGCGTGTTGTCAGTGACTCTTGGCCTCACACCAGGATGTCGACATGAATCTGCGCGTGATGCACGGCGCCCTGGCTGTCGATCAGTACGTTGACGGGATCGCCGATATGCGCACCGTCGATCTGCGCGACGTTGACCCAATTGGAGCCAACCTTGCTGCCCATGCTGCTATCGACCGTATTTACCTGCAGCATTGCAGACCCGCCCGCGCCTTCGACCGCGCGTAACAGCGACGCGTCGCCGACCTGCCAGCTATGGGATTGCGCGGTCAGCGCCGAGAAGTCGAACGTGTCGCCCTGGGCGAAGCTGTAATTTACGACATGCGTTATCGGCGGCGCCGACCCATGAATGTCGACATTGGCAAATACGAAATTGTCCGCGCCTGCGGTGCCGACAAGGGTGCCGCCGCCATGACCGGCGTCGAAGGTGTTGTTGGCGGAAGCATTGGAAGCGAGCGATTGGTTGGCGGGAGTGATCGCGACCGCTGGCGTCGAAGGCGCGGTGGATGTGGCCTGTACGACGTCGGCGGAATCCGGCAGCCGACGCTCGCCATCGACGAGACTGACATACATCAGGTCGTTGACGGCGCTTGCCGAGTTGCTGTCGGGTAGCCCGAGCACGTGACCCATCTCGTGCATCACCGCGGTGAGCAGATCGAGATGGCCGGCCGCCGCATTTGTGGGGTCGGTCAACAGGTCGGTGCCGGCGGCGTTGACCGCGTGCGTGAATTCCGAATTATCCGACGGCGTCGGATCGACGAACCAGCCATGGCCGGCAGCGTCGGTGTCGATCGTGATATGCGCCGGCGACGTTTCGTCGCCGACGATGCTGCCGGACAGATCCGCGATGCTGAAGGTCGTGGCATGCAGCGCGGCGAGCTGGCTGGCCGAGGCACCCGCGGCCGCCCACTCCGCGATTGCCGCAGCCACCACGAAATCGAGTTCGGACTGGCTCAGATGCATCTCGCCCGATGTCGGCGAAGAAGCCTGCACGCCGCCGGGAGCCGCGAGCAGCGGCAGCGGCGGTGCAGTGCTCACAATGTGGATGGTCCCGGAGGTCGCGACGACCGTGGTGGCGGGATTGAGGTTGTTGTCGTTCACGACCTGGCTTGGGCTGCCGGAAGCGGAAACGCCCTTGTACAGGTTGAACGTTGAAGGACTTGGGCTGCTTTGTTGCAGGAAGACATCGCTGCCATTTGCCGGATCGCCGTTGGAAAAATCATTCCCGCTGACAGCGAGGTTTACAATGCCGTTATCCCCCACAAGGCCGGAGCCGGCTACGACATAGAGGCCGGCGAAGGCATTCGAGTCGCCGTGGCTGGTGGTGTTGCCGGTGACCGTCGCATTGACCGTGCTGTTCCCCGCAATCTGGGAGATCTGTATGCCGGCGGTGTCGTAATGCGTGAGGATGTTGTTCTGGATCGCGACGGTGAACGTGCCGTTGTCCTGGCTGTTGATATCGATATCGTTCGACCCGATGCCGCTGCCCGAATGGGCGGTGCCGGCGACGCCAATCGTGTTGCCGGCAATCGTGCCGTCGAAGGTCGAGGTGCCGCTGCCGCTGCCCTTGTTCACCTCGATGACGTGGGACTTGATGCCGGTACCGCCATTGGCGGCGTGCATGTCGAACGTGTTGTTCGAAATATCGAACGTCATGTTGCCGAGGCCGGCAAAGTCGAGGCCCGGGCCGCCCGAGACCGTCAGCGGATGATTGTTGGTCAGCGTGTTGTTGTCGAACACGACATCGGTGTTGGTGCCGACCTGGTTGGTGACCGCGATCAAAGCGGCGCGCGCGGTGGTCAGCGCGGTGTTGGTCACGGTGAGGTTCATCGCCGTACTTCCAGTGTCGGCCTGGAAGTTGATGCCGTCGTTCATGCCGGTGCCGTTGTCGGTCCGGCCGCCGACGGTGGAGTGATCGATCGTCAGCCGGTTCAGCGTCCCGGTATTGTTCTCGACCAGGATGGTGTTGGTATAGCCGCCGCTGATGTTCGAATTCGTGATCGAGCCCGAGCCGAGCAGATTTGTAAACCGGATCGCGTCTTCGCCGACATTGGCAAAGGACGCCAGCGGATCGGACAGGCTGTTCGAGGTTCCGCTGTCGCCGCTGATGACGCTGTGATCCAGCGTAAAGCCGGTGACATTGTTGCCGCGGATCGCGAAATTCTGGAAATCGTTCAGCTGCATGTCGGCAAGCTCAACGTCCTTGGTGTTGTTCAGGAAGATGCCGCTGCCCTGCGAACTACTGCCATCCGCGCCGGTCTTGTGCTCGATCGTGCCGCCGCTGCTCGCCGTCGTGCCGACGCCGGTCACATGCAGACCGCCGCTCGACCCGGTGTTGACCAGGATGATGCCGTCACCCGAGCTGTTGCTGGCGGAGCCGGAGGAGATGCTCTGGAATGTGAGGTTGCTCGAACCGATCGTCGTATTCTCAACATCGAGGGCGGTGCCTGACGTCGACGAGATGGAGTTGGTGCCGGTGGTCGCGATGGTGCCGCCATGGGTAAAGCTAATGCCGGTACCGCTTGCCGTGTCGACCACGATATTGGAAATGGCGACGGTGCCGACATTGTTGCCGTCGTCGCTGATGCCCATGCCGCTGCCCAGCGTGGTATCGACGTTGACGTGCGCGATGGTGTGGCCGGCTGTGCCCGCGAGCAGATCGATCGCATTGTCAGATGAGCCGCCGGTCAGCTTGATGACCGGATCGGTGCCCGAGCCGACATTGGCGGTGACCACCACGCTGGTCACCGGATTGGTGAATGTGAGGGTCTGGCTGCCGCCGATCAGGTTGACGCCATTGGCGAGATTGATGCCGTTGGCCTCGCTGTAGGTCCCGGTGCCGTGTTCCAGCACGACGTAGTCGCCGGTTCCCGCGGGGTTCGCCGCGTTGAAGGCGGCGATCGACGTGAACGGATTGGCCTGCGTGCCGAGGTTGCTGCCGACCGACGAGTTGTCGATGTAAAACACCTGCGGGACGACGCCGACATGGAATGTTTGGGGACCCGAGGAGAGCGGTCCACCGGTGCCGGTATTGCCATTGTCGTTGACGTTCAGGGTCACGGTGTCGGAGCCGGTAAATCCGTCGTCGCTGTTGTAGACCAGGGTTCCCAGCGCGGTGTTGACCTGGGCTATGGTGCCGGTCAGCGTTACTGTGTGGGTGCCGTTGTTGGTGAAGCTGGCGAGACCCGTCGTGTCGAAAGTCAGCCCGGCGTGGCTTGTGGCAATCGTCGCGGTGACGTTGCCGCTGCCGGCGTCGATATCAGCGACCGAAAGGCCTGAGATCGCAAGATTGGTATGAGAGAATGCCGTCGCGATCGATGCATCCGACGGAACCGACGCGGTCGGCGGATCGTCCACGGCGGTGACGGTCTCGGTGGTGTTTGCCGAGCCGGTATTGTTGCCGCCATTCGCGGTGCCGCCATCGTCGACCGCCGTGACGGTGTAGGAGCGCGCGGTGGTGTCGGGGTTTTCGCTGGTGTTGTTGAACTGGACCAGATCCAGCACGGCATTGTAGTGCGCTATCGTGTCGGTGCCGGTGAAGGTGACGGTCTCGGTGTTGGCGGTGCTGGTGATGTCGAAATGGATGCTGCCGATGTCGCCGCTCGCGCCGGCATGGCCGGACACCGAGAGCGCGTCAGAAGGCTTGAGGTCGTTGAGGACGTAGGTCGCGCTGGTCAGATTGGTGCTGTCGACGTCGCTGACCGTGAGGCTGGGCGCGATCGTGATTGGGGTCGAGTTCGCCGCGGGCGTGCCGTTCGGCGGCTCGGTGAATCCGGTGATCGCGCCGAAGGTCACCCCGGGCGGATCGTTGACCGGCGTGAAGTGGATGGTCGAGGTGCTGGTGTTGCTGTTGAGCGTGCCGTCGTTGACGGTGTAGCTGACGGTGCGATCGAGCCCGGACGGGTTATCGCTGTTGTTGAAGTAGGTGATGGAGTCCAGCGCGGTCTTGTAGTTGGCGACGCTGGATGAACCGGTCAGCGTTTCCGTGCCGGTTGCGGCGTTGAACGAACCGGTGATGCCGTTCTGGTCGGTGAAGCCGAGGATGTCCTGGCCGTTGACGTAGTTGCCGGTGATCTGGATGGTGGCGCTGGACATATTGGCGCTGTCGACGTCGGAAACCGTCACGGTCGGGTCGATCGCGGTCGCGACCTGGTTTTCGAGGTAGTTCAGCGTGCCGCCGCCGGTGGTGACCGGCGGATCGTCGACCGGCGTGACATTGATGGTGTCGGTCTTCGCCGTGCTGTCGAGCGTGCCATCGTTGGCGATGATGGTGACGGTGCGCGCGAACCCCGAAGGGTTGTCGCTGTTGTTGAAATAGGTCACCGATTCCAGCGCGGTCTGGTAATTCGCGACGCTGGAGGAGCCGGTCAGGGTCTCCGTGCCGGTTGCAGCATCGAACGTTCCGGTGATGCCGTTCTGGTTGGTGAAGGCCAGGATATCCTGACCGTTGACGTAATTGCCGGTGATCTGCACCGTCGCGTGGGCGAGCGTCGCGTTATCGACGTCGGTCACGGTGAGCACCGGATCGAACGCGGTAGCCACCTGGTTCTCGGTATAGTTCAGGGTGTGGCCCGCGGTCACGACCGGCGGGTCGTCAACCGGCGTGACGTTGATGGTGTCGGTCGCCGGCGTGCTGTCGAGCACGCCATCGTTGGCGATGATCGTGACGGTGCGCGCCAAGCCCGACGGGTTGTCGCTGGTGTTGAAATAGGTCACCGACTCGAGCGCGGTCTGGTAATTGGCGACGCTGGAGGAGCCGGTCAGCGTTTCGGTGCCGGTCGCGGCGTCGAACGAACCGGTGATGCCGTTCTGGTTGGTGAAGCCCAGCACGTCCTCGCCATTGACGTAGTTGCCGGTGATCTGCACCGTCGCATGCGCGAGGTTGGCACTGTCGGAATCGGTGACGGTGTCGGCAGGACCGATCGCGGTCGGGGCCTGGTTTTCCGTATAGTTCAGCGTGTGGCCGGCGGTCACGACGGGCGCTGCGTCCGGAGGAGCCACGGTTTCGCTGTTTGACGTGCCGGTGATGGCGGCGCTGACCGTGTCGGTCGCGGTGATGGTCTGGTTGCCGGTGGTTTCGAATGTCTCGCTGAAAGTGCCGGTGCCGTTGGTCAGCGTCATATTCGCCGGCAGCACGGCGCTGCCGTCGCTCGAGGTGAAATGCACGATGCCTGTGTAACCGGTGGCGACGTTATTGAAGGCATCGAGCGCGGTGACGGTGACCGTGCCTGGTGTGTCCGCGTTGCCGTTGGCCGGGATGGTCACCACAAAGTGCGTGGCGGCACCTGGCGCTACGGTTTCGGTCGCGGTGCCGGTGATGGCGGCGCTGATCGTATCGGTCGCGCTGATGTTCTGGTTGCCGGCGGTATCGAGGGTCTCGCTGAAAGTGCCGGTGCCGTTGGTCAGCGTCGAATTGGCCGGCAGCACGGCCTGGCCATCGCTCGACGTGAAGTGCACCGTGCCTGTGTAGCCGGTGGCGACGTTATTGAAGGCATCGAGCGCGGTGACGGTGACCGGACCTGCTGCGCCCGCCGTGCCGCTGGCCGGGAGGCTCACCGTAAAGTGCGTGGCGGGACCCGGCGCTACGGTTTCGGTCGCGGTGCCGGTAATGGCGGCGTTGATCGTGTCGGTCGCGCTGATGTTCTGGTTGCCGGCGGTATCGAGGGTCTCGCTGAAAGTGCCGGTACCGTTGGTCAGCGTCGAATTGGCCGGCAGCACGGCCTGGCCATCGCTCGACGTGAAGTGCACCGTGCCTGTGTAGCCGGTGGCGACGTTATTGAAGGCATCGAGCGCGGTGACGGTGACCGGACCTGCTGTGCCCGCCGTGCCGCTGGCCGGGAGGCTCACCGTAAAGTGCGTGGCGGGACCCGGCGCTACGGTTTCGGTCGCGGTGCCGGTAATGGCGGCGTTGATCGTGTCGGTCGCGCTGATGTTCTGGTTGCCGGCGGTATCGAGGGTCTCGCTGAAAGTGCCGGTACCGTTGGTCAGCGTCGAATTGGCCGGCAGCACGGCCTGGCCATCGCACGACGTGAAGTGCACCGTGCCTGTGTAGCCGGTGGCGACGTTATTGAAGGCATCGAGCGCGGTGACGGTGACCGAACCTGCTGTGCCCGCCGTGCCGTTGGCCGGGAGGCTCACCGTAAAATGCGTGGCGGCACCCGACGTCACGGTTTCGGTATTCGATGTGCCAGTGATGGCGGCACTCACCGTGTCGGTCGCGGTGATGGTCTGATTACCGAGCGTATCGAGGGTCTCGCTGAAAGTACCGGTGCCATTGGTCAACGTCAAATTGGCCGGCAGCACGGCGCTGCCGTCGCTCGACGTGAAGTGCAGGGTGCCCGAATAGCCGGTGGCGACGTTATTGAAGGCATCGAGCGCGGTGACGGTGACGGAACCTGCCGTGCCCGCCATGCCGCTAGGCGGGATGCTCACCCTGAGGTGCGTGGCGGCACCCGGCGTCACGGTTTCGGTATTCGACGTGCCGGTGATGGCGGCACTCACCGTGTCGGTCGCCGTAACGGTCTGGTTGCCGGCGGTATCGAGGGTCTCGCTGAATGTGCCGACGCCATTGGTCAGCGTCATATCGGCCGGCAGCACGGCCTGGCCATCGCTCGACGTGAAGTGCACCGTGCCTGCGTAGTTGGTCACGACGTGGTTTAAGGCATCGAGTGCGGTGACGGTGACTGAGCCTGCTGTGCCCGCCGTGCCGCTGGCGGGGATGCCCACCGTAAAGTGCGTGGCCGCACCCAGCGTCACCGCAACCGAGAAGGTCTGCGTGGTGCTCGACAGCGTACCGTCGCTGGCCTGCACGGTGACGCTGTAGGCATGGCCCGGCGCGGTCGTGAAATCGATTTTGGTCGGATCGGCGACGGTGACGACGCCGGTCGCTGCATTGATGGTGAAGCCGCCATTGGAGCTGTCGCCGGTCAGGCTGTAGGTCACCGTTCCGCCGTTGATGTCGGTCGAATGTGCGGTGACGCCGACCGTCGTGCCGACCGCGGAACCTTCCGCGACAGTTCCATTGCTGCCGGTCGGCGTCGACGGCGCGACGTCGCTGACGCCGATCGTGAAATTCTGCGAAGTGGTGAAGATGCCGTCGGTGGCCTGTACGGTGACGGTGTAAGCGTGGCCCGGGCTGCTCTCGAAATCGATCTTGGCGGGATTGGCGACCGATACCACGCCGGTATTCGGGTCGATCTTGAAGCCGCCGCTCGAGGAATCCGCCGACAGAGAATAGGTGACCGAGAGGGGAAGCAGGCTGTGCGCCGAAGCGGTGATGCCGACCAGCGTATTGACCGCAGCGCCTTCGGCGACGCTGTTGGCCGCCGCGTTGTTGTCGACCGGCGTCGTCAGCAAATCCGGAATCGGAGGAAACGGCGTGCCGGGGGGCAGCCGGCATAGAGCGCCTTGGTCCCGTAAGTATCCACAAAGGCCTGCGCCGCGGGATCCAGAATGATATTCCCCGACGGATCCAGGGTGAGGGCCGGACGGGTGATGCCGCCGAATGTGAAAGCGGGAATAGTGCTCATGGTTACTCCTGTAACCGGCGCTGAACCGGTTTACTCTTTACGATCGCATGAGAAAGCGGGATGTGAACTCGTTCACATCCTCTGATTGAAAGCGCACGGATTGAAAGCGCACGAAGCGTTGCGGCCGTTCTGTTCCGCTCAGGGAACGGCCGACGGCAAGGGCCATTCTGCGAGGCAAGCTACCAGCGACTGAAAATTCGCGCGTCATTCCGCAAACGCCCCACGCACGCCGCCACCGAAGTCAAAGAATGTTCAAGAAATGCGGCCACTAAAAATTTAACGTTTTAGCAACCATGAGCCTATTGACGGCACAACCGGGAGCCAATGTTCCTGCGTGTTAACCCTTTTTCTGATGCCGGTAACTTTGACGCGCGCGGCGTGAGGTCGGGAACGTGGCGCGCGGGGGATTTTTTTGCCGCGATGTCGGCGTCGGAAACGCGCGGTTGGGATCGGTGAGACGACGGGCCGGTGACGTCACGCCTTCGTCACACGCGAGCCGGCTGCTGCTGCGGCGGCGGCCATAACGACTGCGTGATCGTTGCTCCCGGCGCCGGCCGTGCTTCGATTCCGCACTGCCGCATAAGGCAAAGTCCTCAGAATGCGCAACTATTTTGCTTGATCCGGTCGGGTTCTTGAACAGACTGCGATCCGGTCACATCTGTGGCCTCCGCCGCGAAGATCGATCGTGGCGCCGCCAAGGGGCAGAAGAGATGGCATTGGGTGCGACTGCGAAATCGGAGGGGGCCGCCATCGGCCGCAATAGCCATCCATTCGGCCGGCTCTGGCCGCTCGGCATCCTGATCGCCGTCACGCTGTCCGGCTGCGGCGACAAACCGCCGCCACAGGCGGCCGCGCCGGCGCCGGCCGTCACCGTCGCGCAACCCGTCAAACGCACCGTGACCGATTGGGATGAATTCACCGGACGGTTCGAGGCGGTCGAGGAAGTTCAGGTTCGCGCCCGCGTCGGCGGCTTCGTCACCAGTGTCGAGTTCAAGGACGGCGACATGGTGCATACCGGGGACCTGCTCTATGTGATCGATTCGCGCCCCTTCGAAGCCGTTGCCAAGCAGGCCGACGGCCAGCTTGCGGATGCTCGCGCCAAGGCCGAGCTTGCCAAGCGCGACCTCGACCGCGGCCTGAACCTGGTCCAGACCAGCGCGGTCTCCGAACAGGTCGTCGACCAGCGCCGCCAGTCCTTGCAGGCGGCGCACGCCGCCGAGACCGTGGCCGAAGGCGCGCTGCAGGCGGCGCAGCTCAACATCGAGTTCTCCCATGTGCTGGCGCCGATCGCCGGCCGCGCCAGCCGCCACCTCGTCAGCGTCGGCAACCTCGTCCAGGGCAGCGAGGGCAGCTCGACCTTGCTGACCTCGATCGTCTCGCTCGATCCGATCTACATCTATTTCGATGTGGACGAGGCGACCTACCTGAAGAACAACAAGCTCTGGTTCGAAGGCAAGCGGCCGAGTTCGCGCGACACCCCGAACCCGGTGCAGGTGACGCTGTCGGGCGAGGCCAAGCCGTCGCATGACGGCAAGATGGATTTCATCGACAACCGGCTGGACGTCTCGACCGGGACGTTGCGCAGCCGGGCCGTCATCCCGAACAAGGATCTCTCGATCCTGCCGGGACAGTTCGGCCGGGTGCGGCTGATCGGCAGCGCGCCCTATGAGGCGATGTTGTTGCCGGATACGGCCGTCGCCACCGACCAGTCGCGCAAGATCGTGTTCGTGGTCAAGGACGACAACACGGTCGAGGCGAGGGCGGTGGTGCTGGGGCCGCTCGATGAGGGCCTGCGCGTGATCCGCGAGGGCCTGAAGGCGGACGATAAAGTGATTGTCGACGGCCTGCAGCGCGCCCGCGTTGGCGCCAAGGTGACCCCGCATCTGGCGGCAGCCCCGGCCGGTGCCAAGCCATGAATCTCGGCAGGCTCTCCATCAACCAGCCCATCCTCGCGATGGTGCTGTCGATCGTGCTCTTGATCGTCGGCGCGCTCGCCTACACCACGCTGCCGGTCTCCGAATATCCGCAAGTGGTGCCGCCGACGGTGGTCATCACCACGCAATATCCCGGCGCGTCGGCGCAAACTGTTTCCGACACCGTCGCCGCGCCGATCGAGCAACAGATCAATGGCGTCGAGGACATGCTGTATCTCTACAGCCAGGCGACCTCGAACGGGCAATTGACGATCACCGTCACCTTCAAGCTCGGCACCGATCTCGACAAGGCCCAGGTACTGGTGCAGAACCGCGTCGCCATCGCGCAGCCGCAACTGCCGGACGAGGTGCAGCGCAACGGCGTCGTCACGCGCAAGAACAGCCCCGACATCCTGATGGTTGTGTTCATGCTGTCGCCCGACGACAGCTTCGACCAGCTCTATATCTCGAACTACGCGCTGCTGCAGGTCCGTGACCAGTTGCTGCGGCTCGACGGCGTCGGCGATATCCAGATCTTCGGTGCCCGCGACTATTCGATGCGGCTGTGGCTCGATCCCGACCGCATCGCCAATCTCGGCATGACCTCGGCCGAGGTAATGGCTGCGATCCGCTCGCAGAACCTGCAGATCACCGGCGGGCAGATCGCCGAGCCGCCGATCGCCGACCGCGCCTTCCAGCCCAATCTGGTCTTTACCGGCCGCCTGAAGGATCCAAAGCAGTTCGAGGACATCGTGGTGAAGGCCGGTTCCGACGGCCGCACGGTGCGCTTGCGCGACGTCGCCCGCGTCGAACTCGGCGCGCTGTCCTACTCCACCAATAGCTTTCTGTTGCGGAAGTCGGCCGTCGGCATGCTGGTGACGCAGCGGCCCGGATCGAACGCGCTGGCCACCGCCAAGAACATCTCCGACACGATGACCACGCTCAAGGCGAGCTTCCCCAAGGGGCTCGACTACAATATCGGCTACAACCCGACCGAGTTCATCGCGCAATCCGTCCATGAGCTGATCAAGACCATCTACGAAGCGATGGCGCTCGTCGTCATCGTGGTGCTGGTGTTCCTGCAGGGCTGGCGGCCGGCGATCATTCCGATCGTCGCGATCCCGGTGTCACTGGTCGGCACCTTCGCGGTGATGGCGGCGCTCGGCTTCTCGATCAACAATCTGACGCTGTTCGGCCTCGTGCTGGCGGTCGGCATCGTGGTCGATGACGCCATCGTGGTGGTGGAGAACGTCGAGCGGCATCTCGAGCACGGCATGAGCCGGCGCGATGCCGCGCTCAAGACCATGGAGGAGGTCGGCGGGGCGCTGGTCTCGATCGCGCTGGTACTGTGCGCCGTGTTCGTGCCGACCGCCTTCCTCGGCGGCATCTCCGGGCAATTCTTCCAGCAATTCGCCGTCACCATCGCGGTGGCGACCGCGATCTCCTGCTTCTGCTCGCTGACGCTGTCACCGGCGCTGGCCTCGCTGATCCTGGTTCCGCACGAGGACAAGCGGCCGCCGGCGCGCTGGAACCTGATCGGCCGCGGCTGGGACAGTTTCACCGGCCTGTTCAACCGCGTCTTCGAGCGCCTGTCGCACGGCTATGCGGGCGTGGCCGGGTTCGTGATCCGGCACAAGGCCGTGATGCTCGTGATCTATGTCGTATTGATCGGCAGCGCCGGCTGGCTGCTCGCGACGACGTCGCAGGGCTTCATTCCGGCGCAGGATCGCGGCTACGTCATCATCTCGGCGCAATTGCCGGGCGCGGCGTCGCTGGCCCGCACCACCGACGTGGTCCGCGAGATCGAGCGGATTGCGCTGGATACGCCGGGCATCGTTCGGGTCGCGGTCTTTGCCGGCTTCTCGGGCGCGACACGCACGCAGGCCGGCAACGCCGCGGCGCTATTCCCGGTGTTCGACGAACCGGAAGTGCGCCTGAAGAAGGGGCTGACCGCGGCTGTCATCACCAACAATTTGCGCCAGCGGCTCCTGAGTATCCAGGGCGCCTTCATCATCGTGATTCCGCCGCCGGCGGTGCCCGGCATCGGTACCGGAGGCGGCTTCACCATCCGCATCCAGGACCGTCAGGGTCGCGGCTCCGAATTGTTGGCGGCCGCAACCGACGAATTGGTCGCCGCGGCGCGCAAGTCGCCGAACCTCACCCAGGTGTTCTCGCCCTTTACCGCGAATACGCCGCAAGTGTTCGTCGACATCGACCGGGTCAAGGCACAGAAGCTCGGCGTTCCCATCGCCAGCATCAACGACACCATCCAGACCTATTTCGGTTCGACCTACGTCAACGACTTCAACCTGTTCGGCCGGACCTATCACGTTACCGCGCAAGCCGATCTGCCGTTCCGGAAAGAGACCTCCGACCTCGCGCGGCTGCGGACGCGTAACGCGGCGGGCGACATGGTGATGCTCGGCAGCGTGGTCGATTTCCGCGACGTCTCCGGACCCGACCGCGTGGCGCGCTACAATCTCTACGCGGCCTCCGAACTGCAGGGCGAGCCGACGCCCGGGACGAGCTCGGCGACCGCCCTCAACACCATCAAGCAGCTCGCCGATCAAACGCTGCCGAGCGGTTTCTCGTTCGAATGGACCGATCTGTCCTATCAGCAGGTCACCGGCGGCAATCAGGGTCTCTATGTGTTCCCGATCTGCGTGCTGTTCGTGTTCCTGGTGCTGGCGGCGCAATATGGCAGCTGGAGCCTGCCGTTTTCCGTTCTCCTGATCGTGCCGATGTGCCTGCTCGCAGCAACCATCGGCGTGCGGATCATGGGGCAGGACGTCAATATCCTGACCCAGATCGGTTTCGTGGTGCTGGTCGGGCTCGCCGCCAAGAACGCGATCCTGATTGTCGAGTTTGCCCGCGACATCGAACTCGAGGGGCGCCCGCGGCTGGAGGCCGTCATCGAAGCCTGCCGCTTGCGGCTGCGGCCGATCCTGATGACGTCGTTCGCGTTCATTCTCGGCGTGCTGCCCCTGGTGGTTTCGACCGGCTCGGGATCGGAAATGCGTCAGGCCGTCGGCGTCGCCGTGTTCTTCGGCATGCTCGGCGTCACGCTGTTCGGCCTGGTCTTTACGCCGATCTTCTACATGGTGGTCCGCGGGCTGGCTGATCCCAAGCATCCAAAGCCTGCCGCGGTCTGATGCGGGGTGGCGATCTCTCACCACCGCCGTCATTCGGGGCTCGCGCTGCGCGCGCCCCGAAATGACGAGTGCAAGCTCAATACTCTCAATACTATTGGCTGATCCGAAATAGATGGGCAGTCGCAGGGTTATGAAATATTGTTGCGCAACATTTCCGGATGAAACTATTGGGAGGCACATATGAAGTCGGGATTATTGGCGGCCGTTGCGGTGAGCGGTCTTTTCCTCGCCGGGCCAGCGTCGGCACAGGGCGTCAAGATCGGGATTCTGAACGATCAGTCCGGGGTCTATGCCGACTACGGCGGCAAGTGGTCCGTCGAGGCGGCCAAGATGGCGGTGGAGGATTTCGGCGGCGAAGTGCTCGGCCAGAAGATCGAGGTCGTCACGGCTGACCATCAGAACAAGCCGGATCTGGCGACCGCGATCGCGCGGCGCTGGTATGAGGTCGAAGGCGTCGACATGATCACCGAGCTGACGACGTCTTCGGTGGCGCTCGCGATTCACGACCTGTCGAAGCAGATGAAGAAGATCGACATCGTCGTCGGCGCGGCCACCTCACGCCTGACCGGCGACGCCTGCCAGCCCTACGGGTTCCACTGGGCCTACGACACACATGCGCTGGCGGTCGGCACCGGCGGTGCGCTGGTCGAAGCCGGCGGCGACACCTGGTTCTTCATGACCGCCGACTATGCGTTCGGTTATGCGCTGGAAAAAGACACCGGCGATGTCGTCAGGGCCAAAGGCGGCAAAGTGGTGGGCTCGGTCCGCATTCCCCTCAACTCGTCGGATTTCTCGTCATTCCTGCTGCAGGCGCAAAGCTCGAAGGCCAAGATCATCGGCCTTGCCAATGCCGGCCTCGACACCACCAACTCGATCAAGCAGGCGGCGGAATTCGGCATCGTCAAGGGCGGCCAGAAACTCGCCGGCCTGTTGCTGACCTTGGCCGAAGTCCACGGCCTCGGGCTTGATGCGGCCCAGGGCCTGGTGCTGACCGAGGGCTATTACTGGGATCGCGACGACAAGAGCCGCGATCTCGCCAACCGTTTCTTCAAGCGCACCGGGCGGATGCCGAACATGATCCAGGCCGGCACCTATTCGGCGACACTTCAATATCTCAAGGCGGTGAAGGCCGCCGGCACCAAGGACACCGAGGCGGTCGCCAAGAAGCTGAAAGAACTTCCGGTCGACGATGACTTCGCGCAGGGCGGCAAGGTGCTGGAAAACGGCCGCATGGTGCACGACCTCTATCTGTTCGAAGTCAAGAAGCCGTCGGAATCAAAGAAGCCCTGGGATTACTACAAGCAACTCGCGGTGGTCCCGGGCGACAAGGCGTTCCCGTCGGCCAAGGACTCCGGCTGTCCGCTGGTGAAGTGATCGCGGCCGATGTAACCCCGTGAGCGCGCTGTATGGCCGCGCTCACGGCTCGTCAGAAAAGCCCTGACCGCCCCGATGCCATGAAACAAAACTCGCGCTAGGGGGCATTGCCATGAAACGCCGCGAGTTCATCGCAAGCGGGCTTTTGGCTTGCCTGATCCTGCCAGGGACCGCGGCAGCGCAGACCGGGCGCACCTCCGAAATCGTCGCCTATGATGACGTGCGCATTGAAGTCATCGCCGAAGGACGCGGGCCGCTGGTCGTTCTCCTGCCCTCGCGCGGCCGGGCTGCGGGGGACTTCGACGCGGTCGCCGCGGGAATCGCCAAAGCCGGGTTTCGCGTGCTGCGGCCTCAGCCGCGCGGCGCCGGCCGCAGCAGCGGACCGATGAAGGATCAATCGCTGCATGATTTCGCGCGCGATATCGCCGCCGTCATTCGACATGAAGGCGGTGGTCCCGCGGTGATTGCCGGACACGGGTTCGGCAATTGGGTCGCGCGCATGACGGCGGTCGATCACCCGCAGCTGGTGCGCGGCGTGGTGATCGTCGCAGCCGCCGCAAAAGCCTATCCGGCCGGGTTCGACGGGGCGAAAGCGCTGTCCGAAGCGGTGAGGAAGTCGGGCGATCCCGGGCTGCCTGATGCGGATCGGCTGAATTATCTGCGCATCGCCTTTTTCGCGCCGGGTAACGACGCCGGCGTGTGGTTGAAAGGCTGGTATCCGGAAGTGGATGAGGCGCAATTCTCCGCCGGCCGTGCGACCAAACAATCGGAATGGTGGTCGGGCGGCACGGTGCCGTTGCTCGATCTGCAAGCCGCTCTCGACCCCTTCAAGCCGCGCGCGATGATGAACGAGATCAAGGAGGAGTTCGGCGAGCGGGCAACGATTGTCGTTATCCCGAATGCCAGTCACGCGCTTTTGCCGGAGCAGCCGGCCGCGGTGGTCGAAGCGATCGTCGCGTGGATGGGCAAACTCCCGCAGCAGCCCTGAATTCCAGCCGTGGATGATCCGACCGACGAAGGCCTCGGACCAGGTCTGCGGGGACCCGGTCTACGGGCCCAGGCTCTCATGCAGCCGTTTGAGCTGGTTGCGGATCTGCTCGCAGCCCAGTTCCCGCTCGAACTTGGTGACCGCTTCGAGGCTCGGCTCGGCCCGCAGGCGCGCCAGCCTGGCGGTGTCGCGCGCACAGACATCCTCTGCCGGGGCCGGCTGGGCCTGCGCCTCCTGCCTCGGCGGCGCTGGGCGCGGTTCGGTCACGTAACTCTCGAACAGGCGCTGCACCTGCGGGCGCAGCCGGGTGCAGCCGAGGTCGCGCTGGAAGCTTGCGATCTCGTCGGACGTGGGGTTGGAACGCAGGCGCGCCAGCCGCTGCTCGTCGCGGATACAGGGATCGGCGGTTTCGAGCGCGGCCTGCGCCGGCAGCGCCGGCTTGGGCGGGTCGATCTTGATTGCCGGCGGGACGTTGGCGGGCGCCGGATTGACGGCCACAACGGGTTTCGGCGGCGCCGGTGGAACACTGGCGGGTGCGGGTGCGACGGCAACAGCAGGTTTCGGCGGCGCGGGTGTTGGCGGGCTTGGCGCGGCCACGGCCGGCGGTTCGCGCTTGGCGACCGCGGCGGGCGCAGGCGGCGGCTCGACCTTTTTCACCGGCAGCGGCACCAGCGGGATGGTGGCGCCGCCGAGCGAGCCGTAGATGAAGGGTTCCTGCCGTCCGCCGGTCATCGCGACCACATCATCGCGGACGCGGCCAAGCGCAATGCGGATATCGAGGCCGGGCTCGGCGAGATGCTTGATCAGCGCGGTGGCGTAGGGGCTGTTGATGCCGTCGCCGTCATAGGAAATCGAGCCGGCCTTGGCGGCGTAGGCCACCAGCGTGTCGGCGCTGACTTCCTCGATCTTGGCAAGGCCGCCCCTGGCGGTGGCGCGGTTGCCGGCCGAACGCAGTTTTGCGGCGAACGGATTGTCGCGGCAAGCGTCGAGCAGGATCAGCCGCAGGCGGCGCACCGTCTGCAGCGCCCAGATGATGCGGTCGAGCGATACCGCCTCGTCATCGACGTCGTAGTCGCGGCTGAGTTTCGCATCCACCGGGACCAGATAGTTGGTGCCGCTGATCTCGATACCGTGGCCGGCGTAATAGACCACCGCCATATCGGCGTTCTCTGCCGTGATCAGGAATTCGCGCACGCTGCGCTTGAAATCGACGACGCCGAGATCGCTGCGCGAAATGACGACCTCGAAGCCGACCGACTTGAACAGCGCCGCGATCGCGGTCGAATCGTTGATCGTGTTGGGCAGCGACGACGCGTTCTTGTAGGCGGAATTCCCGATCACCAGCGCGACGCGCCGTTCCGCCGCGGCCGCGGTGGCGAACAACGCCGCCGCCGCGAGACAGAAGCCGTAGATCAGGAATCCTCGCAGTTTCATCTCTGCATCAATCAGTAGTAATGCCGCCAGCGGTGGTGATGTCTGATATGCTTCCTCGGCGGCGGGCGACCACTCTCGGTCACGGTTACGTTGATGACTTCGGAATAGACCGGCGGATCGTGCGGCACGTGGGCAGAGTCGCCGAACAGCAGGCGGAGCTTGTGTTGACCGAGCGGCAAATTGATCTTCGCCTCGGTCTGGCCGGCGCCGAAATGAAGGTGGTTGAAGTCGTTGGGGATCGGCTGGTCGAGCGGTGGCAGCTCCGCATCGACGAGCAAGTGATGGTGCCCGGTGTTCGGCTTGTCAAAACCTGCCGGCGCCACGCCCATATTCAGCAGACCGAAGCGGATCACCGGGTTGGGCGAGATGTAGGCGCCGTCGGTCGGATAGATGAAATAGACCTTGGCATCCTTTGGCGACGGCTTGCGTCCGCCCGCGGCTGCTGCCGGCGCAGGCGCTGGCGCGGCATCGACCACCTTGACCTTGATCCGCTCCGACATCACAGGAGGCGAATGCGGAACATGATTCTTGTCGCCGAATACGAGCTGCAACGTATGCTCGCCGGGCGTCAGCGTGATCTCGGTTTCGGTCTGGCCGGCGCCGAAATGCAGGTGCTGGAAGTCGTTCGGTATCTCGGTGTTGAGTGCCGGCGTCGGCGCATCGACGATCAGGTGATGGTGACCCGAATTGGCCCGATCGGAACCGGCCGGCGCGACGCCCATTCCGCGCAGGCCGAAATGCAGGGTCGACTTGGTGGGAAGGGTGTCGCCGTCCTTCAGTCCGATGAAGTATTCCGCCGCCCCCGCTGGCGACGGCGTTGGCCCGCCGGTCTGGGATCGCGCGGCGCTGCAGAGCATCATGGAGCCGAAAAACAGGACGAGGATCGACGTCAGGATTCGCTGGATCATCGCAATTTTCCCAATATTGGACCGCAACCTGTGCAGTCTTTACTTAAAAAAATCGTCGCGCTTGGCGGACCCCGGCGGCTAACGCCAAACGGCTGTCAAACGATATTCGTTTGCCGGGCGATGTAAATCGAAATCCGGCTCCCAACCGCTTCCCGGTTCCGTTCGGCGGGTGGCTTCACCTTGCCGATTGGCGCCGGATAACGCATGCTAGGCCGCATTGGATTTGACATTGCATATTCTCGGGAGTTCGAAATGGCCTCCGCGGAAATGACGACATGAAATTGCGGCTGTTGTCTGTGATTTCCCTCACAGCGCTGGTTGGATTGGCAAGCACCGCAGCGAATGCGCAGCGCGGGCTGAGCACCGGCCCGTCGGCCGAGCGGCCGGCGGCGTCGCCCGACGCGGTTGTGGCGCAACGCAACAGCAATCCCGAACCCGGCGAAACCTTTCGCGACTGCTCCGACTGCCCCGAGCTGGTGGTGGTCCCGCCCGGAGACTTCACGATGGGGGCCAACGACACCCCCTATGAGAAGCCGGAACATGCGATCACCATCCGCAAGCCATTCGCGATCGGCCGCCGCGAAGTGACGTTCGCGGAATGGGACCAGTGCGCCGATGCCGGCGCCTGCAAGCACCGGCCGGAGGATCACGGCTGGGGACGCGGCGACCGGCCGGTGATCAATGTGAGCTGGGACGACAGCAAACTCTTCGTCGCCTGGCTGTCGCAGAAGGCCGGGCAAAGATACCGCCTGCCGACCGAAGCCGAATGGGAATATGCGGCGCGCGCCGGCACCAAAACGCCGTTCTGGTGGGGCAAGGACATCGGCTCGGGCCGCGCGCAGTGCGATGCATGCGGCAGTGCGGCCAGCAAGCAGATCGTCGCCACCGGCTCGTTCCGGCCCAACGGTTTTGGATTGTACGACACGTCAGGCAACGCCGCCGAATGGGTCGAGGATTGCTGGAACGACAATTACAAGAATGCGCCGAAGGACGGACTGGCCTGGACAACAGGCGATTGCCGCCTGCGGGTGCTGCGCGGCGGCAATTTCCTCTCCAAGGCAACCGAGGTCCGGTCCGCGGCGCGGTTCCGCTACGATGTCGACGTGCGCTATTACGCCAACGGTTTTCGTGTCGTGCGAGATTTGCAGTAATCATGTGAGGCATCGATGAGAGCGATCGCGTCTGTCATGCTGACGTGTGCCGGTGCTCTTGTAGGTGGAGGCACGCCGGCGCTGGCGCAGTCCTATTCCGCCAGCGGACAGATCGGCTACCTCCAGGAATGGGAGATCAAGGGCAGCCTGGCCAGGACGGCGACCCGCACCGGGGCGGATTATTCGGGCCCCGTCACGCTGCGCCATGTCGGGCTGTGCAGCGCCAACGGCGTCGAGGAAAAATCCGGCGTGATGCAGGTGAAGGTTTCGCCGTCGCGGCTGGAAGGAACGCTGGCGATGGACGATGACAGCTGCAAAATCGTCGCATCGCCGGCGTCATCCTATTCGGGCCTGCTGAGCTGCCGCAACGGCCAGGGCGTGCCGATCAGCTTTTCGATCGGCGAGCCGGCGCCGGTGGCGAAAGAGGGCGGCTGGCCGCCGGCAAAATGATCGCAGCGGCAATTCCGTTGCGGTCTTTCAGTCGGTTCAGTGGATGTCTTCCAAACGCAAAACGCCGCGCTGCAATCAAGCAGCGCGGCGTTCGCGTGAGTGAGGTCGATCAGAAGTTACGCTGAGCGCGAACCTGCAGCAGAACCGTGTTCTGGTCCTTGAACTCGTAGGTAGCGGCCGGCTTCGGAGCGCCCGGGCTGAAGGTCGAGGTGCCCGAGTACTTCTGGTCGAGGTGGAACCAATCAACTTCACCCGAGAACGTCAGGTTCTTCACCGGCGTCCAGCGGGTGATGACACCGAGCTGGGAGACGTTGAAGTCCGGGTTGCAGGTGTAGCTCACGCCCGAGCCGGGATGGCCGGCCGCGAAAGCCGCGCAATACGCGCCCTTGGCGGTGGACAGGTCGCCCACCGTGCCGTCGTAACGCACGGAGGAGTAGCCGCCGAACAGGCTCGACGACCAGTACGGGTTCCAGTTGTGGTTGAACGCGCCACGCATGCCCCAGGCCTTGGTCAGCTTCAGATCACCCGAGCCGCCGGAGGAAACCGGCAACCAGACCGCATCCGTCGTCGCACCGATGCCGATGCTCTGATAGGCGCCGGCCGCGCTGGTGCTGCCGAACATCGCGAAGTTCGGCGAGGAACTGCTGGTCGCGATCACGTTCTTGGTGTCGCCGACCGCATAGGACGCATCGACCTTGATGTCGTCGCCGGCACCGGTCGGGATGTTCTTGATGTTCAACGCCGCCATCACCGAACCGCCCCACTTGGTTTCGGGGTGGCCGGAGATTTCCGACAGAGCGGTCGGCGACGCACCGGCAGGACCAACCGCACCGCCCGGAACCGCCGTGGTGTTCAGGATGTTGTAGGAGCCGGAGACTTCGTGGGCTGCGCCCGAAAGCTGGAACAGACCCCAGGCCTGGTCGACCTTGATGTTGGCGACGACGTCGGGAGCATGCGTGCCGGCATAGGCATTGCCGCTGGTGCCGAGTGCGCCCATGCCGCCGACGCCAACTCCGCTCGGGCCGAGATTGTAGACCGCGGTGCGGTCCCACACCGTCGGATCATCGAGACCGATGCTGGCCGACACGCCATTGCCGAACTGGGCGGTGTACTGGATGTTGTTCACGCCGGTGTCGGTATTGTTGCCGCCGAGCAGGTTCGAGTTGATGTTGCCCGGGAAACCGTTCCATGGCGTCGAGTAGGCCGAGGAGGACTTACCGAAGGTGAAGCCGGCGAACTGGATGAACACGTACTCAACCGCGACGTAGCCTTCGCCGGGCTGGTTCAGCAGGTTGGTCTGCGTACCTGCGCTCGGCGATGCCGTGAAGTTGGCCGGGTTGACGGTCGTGCTGCCCTGGGTCGAGAACTGGAAGTCGGCCTGACCGAAGGTGCGAACGACGCCGTATTCGGTGGCGGTGCGGGTGTCGACGGTCAGCGCCATACGCGAACGGGACGCGAAGTAGTCGCGGTAGCGATTGTCCTGACCGATGTCGCCGTTCCATGCCGGCGTCCCGTGGATGCCGCCGTTGAACGTAGTGTCGACGCGGAGGTAGCCACCCAGCTTGATGCAGGTGTCGGTACCCGGAATGTAGAAGAAGCCGGCGCCGTACAACGAGCAGATCCTCACGTATTCGACCGCTTTGGCCTTGACGGGAAGATCAGCCGCCTGGGCTCCCGAAGCGGCAAGAAGCGCCGCCGCCGAGCCGAGGACCAAATTTCTGATCGTATTCATTCTCTCTCTCCGATTGGATCGCCAACTCGTCCAGCAGGCGTAGATCCGTAAGTAGAGCGATAGCGCAGAACTGATTTTTGAGAATGACAAACACGTGACCTGCTGCCGGTTCGCAGGCGGCTGTGATGTTTGTGCAACGCACGCTCCGTATTTTACCGGTGGCCGGCAGATCAAGCTGTGGCGGGATGACGCATCGTCCGGATTTGCCGGGAAATCAAGCAGCAACGGCTAATATTATGAGCGTCATTTCAACCGTTGCGGCGGGCATGATTCGATCGCTTGTCGGACGCGCCACAGCCGTTACAGTATGACGGTAGTAATATTTTAAATGCCGGGACTGATTTGGAACGAAAAACTCCGCCCTGGAAGAGCAGACCTGCGCAAACGAAAACCCCGCCCGCTGGGGATCAGCGGACGGGGCACTTCAGAGCAACAGCAGCGCACGGTTATGGATGCGCTGCGTGGCCCGATATATTCACCCGAAACATGATCGGAAGAAGACAGCGCAACGCCACGATGTCGTGATCGTCTGATTCACCCATGAATCAGGCGCCAGGCGATCGCGCCCAATGCGCCGAGCCAGAGAATGATGGCGGCTGCGGCCTGGATTCCAAAACCCCGGCCGCGTTTGGCCGCGGCTTCCGAATAACCGATCATGTAGAGGATGCGGCCGGCGATCCAGACCGCGCCAAGCCCGGCCGCGCCGGCATCGCTGATGTAGATCGCAAACAGCCACAGCGAAGGCAGGAAGATCGGCATCCATTCCAGCGTGTTCATCTGCACGCGAAACACCCGCTCGAAATCCGGATTGCCTGAAATGGCCGGCACCTTGACGCCAAACGCGGCGCGTGCCTTCGACACCTGGATCGAGGTGAAGAAATAAAACAGGATGGCAAGACAAGTCACCAGCGCGGTGAAGTGGTACATCGCAGAATCCCCCTTTTGAATATTGTTGCCGTGTAAAAAACGTCGCGGCTTAGTAGCCCGTCATCTCGAGATATCCTAACCCCGTGTGGCTGCCGGAAAAACGGATCGGGCCTTCCCAATAGGAATAGCTCGTCCCCATCCAACTTCGCGGGTTGAGCGGGACGCATTCGATCGCCAGTGCGAGCTTCGCGATGGCGATCCGCCATGTCGTCGGAATGGTGCGGCCTGCAATTTCGGTAAAGGCCTGCGGCGTCATGGTGAGGTCGGCGGAGGCGATCTCGAGGGCATGGCCATCACGCGTAAACCATTTGCCGGAGCCGTAATGATGGCCGTCGGTCTGGCGCATTCGATAGAGCATCAGCTTTTCGCCGGAGTTGAGATGCAGCGACAGCCAGTCCCAGCCGCTTTGATCCGGCGCCAGCGGCTGGCTGCTCCACTCGCGGTCCAGCCATGCCTGGCCGGTGACCTCGACCTGCCGGTCGTCGATGGTGATGCCGCCGGCCACGGTGAAATAAGGCTGGCTGTAATAATACGACGCCTGTTCGCGCTCCGATTTCCGGCTGTAGCCGCCATCGCCCTGCAGCACCAGCGGGCGATCCGCGTCGAGGCGCAGTGCGTAGCTGAAATCGGCGCCCGATGCGTTGAGCGCGAGCGGCGCGATGGCGGCGGCGTCCATCGCAGGCAATCCGCGCATTTCCCAGGAATCGATCCAGGCGAGATAACGGATTCGCCTCGACACCGGCCTGGCCGATGCCGCCGCGGGCAAAGGTTTCGCTGGTCCGGTGCATTTGCGCCGACGTCACCGCGGCGTGGCCCATCCAGAGCTGCTGATTGGCCCAGCCTTCGAGCTCGGCGCCGGCCGCGATCGCCTGCCGGAACAGTGTCCACTGCACGCCATACGCAACGCCTTTTGCGTCGACGAGATTGGCCGTCACATACCACCACTCGATCCGAAAACCCGGATGCGGGCCGTGATCGGCCGGAAATACAAACGCCTTGCCGGGAACGACCGACGTAAATCCCTTGGTGGTTTCACCGAGCCCGGCAAAGCCCTGCGCAAAAGCCCTGGCCCCGAGCCCGAGCAGCAGCGCGCCGCTGGCAAAGAAGCGGCGGGATATAGTGCCGCTACCGCTCATTGGCGAAAATCCGGATCAGGCTGGCCGGCTGCATCCGCGCCAGTCTGACGACGGGAAGCAAAGCGGCACAGAGTGCTGCGGCCATCGCGACGCCGAGCAGCGCCAGCAATTGCAGCGGGAAGACATGAAACGGCAGCCGCCAGCCGAACGCCTTGACGTTCACCACCGCCAGCAGGCACCACGCCACCAGCAGGCCCAAGGGGAGGGCGAGCAAGGTGGTGATCAGCGCGACCGACATCGTCTTCAAAAGTTCGATCGCGGCCAGCCGCTGCCGCGTGATGCCGATCGCCCATAGCGGCGCCAGTTGCGGCAGGCGGGAATTGCTCAGCGTCAAAAGGCTGGTCAACAGCGCGATGCCGGCGACGCCGAGGGTGAAGGCGTTCAGCGCCGCGGTGACCGAGAAGGTGCGGTTGAAGATCCGCGTCGAGTCCGCCTTCATCGTCGCCTGATCGGCGACGTTGCGGTCGTCGAGGGCGAATTTTTCCTGCAATGCTGCGACCAGCGCCGGGATCTTTGGCGATGCGACGCGCAGGCCCAGTCGCGTCAGCGGGATTTCGGGAAAGTGCCGCGTCAGCGCGGCGAAATTGACCGCGATCTGGCCCTTCGGATTGCCGTAGTCAGCGTAGATGCCGACGATCTGGAGCGGCCAGTTGCCGCCCGATGTCGGGACCTCGATCCGGTCGCCGATCGCAAGTTTCAAGCGCCGCGCCAATTGTTCGCTGACCAGACAGGCGTCGCCGGGACGAAGCCTGGTCCAGGCATTGTCCGAGGACTCCAGCAACGGCCAGTTGTCGCGGTAGGTGGCGTGATCGGCCAGCCCCAACACTTCGATCGGCGCGCCGCCCAATTGGGTGTCGGCGCGGCCGCCGGGTAAAACCGCAGCCACTTCCGGACGCTCGCGCAACCAGGCCCGGATCTCAGTTGTTTGCGCCTCGTTGGCCGCGTTGACATAGACATCCGCCGCCAGCCGGCCATCGAGCCAGACCAGAAAAGTGCGGCTAAAACTCTCGACCATGGTGCCGACACCGACATTGACCGCGAGCGCCAGCAACAGCGCCATCAAGGCCAGCGACAATCCGGAAAGCTGCTGGCGGCTGTCGGCCCAGAACCAGACACCGAGCGGCCGTCGCGCATATCGCTGGCCCAGCGAAAGCACGATTTCGAGCAGCGTCGGCAGGATCAGGGCTGCGCCGAGCAGCATCGCCGCGAGCACGGCAAAGCCTGCGATCAGGGAATCGCCGAACCAGAGGAAGCCGCCGGCCGCCGCGAACACGACGAGCGCCAGCGCGCTCTGGAACATCAGCCAGCGGCGCTGCGCCTGTTGCCATGCGTAGGGCTGGGCGGTGGCCAGCACCGGCATGCGGACGGCTTTGGTGAGGCTGGCAGCGGCCGCTGCGAGCGCGCCCAGGACGCTGATGGCGACGCCCGCGAACCACCATTCCGGCTTGAGCGTCAGTTGCCCCGGAATCTGCGCGCCATAGAGGCCGCGCAGTGAAGCCGCGACATCCGGCAACAGCGCGGCCGCAATCAAATAGCCGCACACCAGTCCAATCAGCCCCGCGACCAGCGCCAGCGACACCAGCTCGATCACCATGACCGTGTTCAACAGCCGCGCCGATACGCCGCAGGCGCGCAGGGTGCGCAGCATCGGCAGCCGCTGCTCGAAGGCGAGCCCGATCGCCGAATTGACGATGAACAGGCCGACAAAGAACGACAGCAGCCCGAACGCGGTCAGGTTGAGGTGAAAACTATCCGTCAGGCGTTCGAGGTCGCTTTCCGCGCCGGGCTCGATCAGACGGAGTTTGTCGCCGGCGATGGTCTCCAGCGCGGGCCGCTTGCCCCTGGTCTTGCCGACCAGCAGGCGGGAAAGTTGGTCCGGCATTTTCAGTAGCTTTTGCGCGATGCCGATATCGACCACCAGCACGCCGGGCACCAGTTGCAGCTGCACGCGCAGCGGCGGCAATGCCGGGCCGCCATTGGTCGCGGGTGTCGCGCCCTCGGCTTAGGCCGAGATCGGACAGCGTCTCCGGCGCGACCAGCATTTCGCCGGGCGGCGTCATGAAGGACTGCAGATCGGCTTTGCCGATCGTGGGCGCGTTGCCGACTTCGGCGGGCAGCGTCACCGGCTCGATGCCGAGCAGCCGGAATGAGCGTCCGCCGATCTGGATCCGGCCCTCGAGCACCGGCGAGACCGGCCAGCCGGCGCGGCGCAAATCGACGAAGAGTTGTTGCGGGAAGGTCGCGCTGTCGCGGCCGACCAGCATCGCGGTGCGGGCGCCGCCGAAGGTCGCGGCCGCGCGGTCGTAGGAGTTGCGGGCCTGCTGGTTCAGCGCCTGCACGCCGCTCCAAAGCGCGGTCGCCGAGATCAGGCCGATCAGCAGGGTCGCGAGTTGCATCGGATGCCGCCGCCAATGGCTCAGGAGCACGGCGAGCGTCCACAGCGCGCGGGTCATGCGATCACTCCGGCGTGGAGATTGACCTGCCGGTCGAGCGTTGCGGCAAGTCGCGCGCTGTGCGTCACCATCAGAAAGCCGCAGCCGGTGCGCGCCACGAGATCGCGGGCCAGCGCCAGTACCTCGTCGGCGGTCGCTTCGTCGAGATTGCCGGTCGGCTCGTCCGCGAGCAGCAGCAACGGCTTTGTCGCAAGCGCGCGGCCGATCGCGACCCGCTGCTGCTGGCCGCCGGATAATTGTTCGGGATAGCGCTTGAGGAAATTCGCCGAGCCCGAGCCGCTCGACCAGTTCGGCATGCCAGGCCGCGTCGTGACGGCCGGCGATGCGCGACTGGAAGACGAGATTGTCCTCGACGGTCAGGCTCGGGATCAGGTTGAACTGCTGAAACACCAGGCCGAGGCGGTCGCGGCGCAATTCGGCGCGGCCGGCATCGCCGAGACTCCGAGACCGGCGACATCCGCCAGCCGGATCTCGCCGCCATCGGCGGCGTCGAGGCCCGCGATCAGATGCAACAGCGTGCTCTTGCCGCTGCCGGATTCGCCCGTCAGCGCGACGCTCTCGCCGGCCGCGACCGCCAGGTTCACCCCGCGCAGCACTGCGATCTCTTCGCCGGCTGCGCGGTAGCTCTTGGTCAGGCCGGTAACGTTGAGCACGATGGGATTGCCGTTGGTCATGCGCGACGAAAAGGCGGGCCTCACATCGGTTTCTGGTATTTCAGCACGAACTCGTCGACCGGCACCTGCGGGCGGAACACCGCGGCATCCCGGGGATCCTCGGGGTGGCGCAGGAAATCGCCTTCCGCCACCAGCTTGAAGCCGGCGGCCTCGATCTCCTGCCGCAGCGTGCTTTCCTCGATCCGGTGCAGCGTCTTGGCGACGGTGATGCCGTCGCCCGGTTTCGCGGAATGATCGGCGATGATCAGAAAGCCGCCGGGTTTCAGCGCGGCGAACATCTTCTTGTTCATGACGGCGCGATCGACCGGCATGTAGGTGATGTCGTGATAGGCGAAGAAGAAGGTGATCATGTCGAGGTTGGAGACGTCGGGCGGGATCGGATCGTCGAAATCCCTGACCACATGCACGACGTTCTTCATCGCGGGCTTTTGCGCGCGGATGTCGAACTTGTCCTTGACGAAGCGTTCGATCACGGCGGCGGAATCCTGCGCGTAGACGGTGCCGGCCGGGCCGACGGCGCGGGCCAGGAGTTCGGTGCTGTAGCCGGCGCTGGCTTCCATATCCAGAACCTTCATCCCGGTCTGGACGCCGGTGAAGGCCAGCATTTTGGCGGGCTGGCGGCGCTGGTCGGCCTGGCGGTCGGCGTCGGTCCGGTCGGGCGCGGCGACGATCGCCGCATAGTCCGGCGCCTTGGCGTCCTGCGCCGGTGCGGGCGTTGCGGCGAACATCGCCAATGAGACAAACGCGCCCGATGAGAGCTTGCGCTGCGATGGATTGTTCTGGGCATGAACATTCCCTCTGATGTGACCGATGGCAACATATCAGGGCGGCGGTATCAGATCACGGGCTCAATCGCGGACGACGCGATCGTGATCCGGTTGTTCGGCGCCATGTGAAGCAACGTCAGGCCGCATGTCGCAGACAGCGCATAGTTGCAGCGCACGCGGCCCGGCCGAAATGCGCTGTTGCCTTGTCCGGAAAGCCGTGGCTAGCATCGGGCAAGGCCGATCTCGACAGAGCCGGCAAGGATAAACGGGGGAGCCGACCATGACCGCGCAACCGACGCCCAAGGAAACGCCCGAGGGCGCCTGGAAAATCACCTTTCTGCTGTTCCTGTTCATGCTGGTGAATTTTGCCGACAAGATCGTGGTCGGTCTTGCCGGCGTGCCGATCATGACTGAGCTGAAGCTCGAGCCGGAACAGTTCGGCCTGCTCGGCTCCTCGTTCTTCCTCCTGTTCTCGATCGCGGCCATCGTCGTCGGCTTCATCGTCAATCGCGTCGACACCCGCTGGGTGCTGCTGGTTATGGCGCTGATCTGGGCGCTGGCGCAGTTTCCGATGGTCGGCACCATCAGCTTCACCACGCTTCTGATCTGCCGCGTCATCCTCGGCGCCGGCGAGGGCCCGGCGTTCTCGGTCGCGGCGCATGCGATCTACAAATGGTTTCCCGACGAAAAGCGGACGCTGCCGACCGCGATCCTGTCGCAGGGTTCGGCGTTCGGCGTGATCCTCGCGGTGCCGGCGCTGAACTGGCTGATCGTCAATCATAGCTGGCACTACGCCTTCGGCGCGCTCGGCGTCGTCGGCCTGATGTGGGCGGTGGCGTGGCTGATCCTGGGCAAGGAAGGCCCGCTGGTGCAGACCGCGGCGATGGCGGCCGATGAAGCCGCGCATTCCCTACTTCCAGCTGTTGACCTCGCGGACCTTTATCGGCTGCTGTCGCCGCGACCTTCGGCGCCTATTGGGCGCTGTCGCTGGGCCTGACCTGGTTCACGCCCTTCATCGTCAAGGGGCTCGGCTTCTCGCAGCAGCAAGCCGGCTGGATTTCGATCCTGCCGTGGGTGTTCGGCGCCACGATCGTGCTGCTCACCGGCTGGATCTCGCAGGTGATGCTGGCGCGGGGCTTTACCACCCGCGGCGCGCGCGGCGTGCTCGGTTCGGTGCCGCTGATCGTCGGCGGCCTGATCTCTCGCCGTGATGCCCCATGTCGCGCCCGGCGGGCTGATGATCGCCCTGCTGGTGGTCGGCTCCGGATTGTGCGGATCGATCTATGTGGTCTGCCCGCCGATGATCGGCGAGTTCACGCCGGTGTCGCAGCGCGGCGCCGTGATCGCGATCTATGGCGCGACTCTACACGCTGGCCGGAATCTTCGCGCCCGTAGGTGATGGGCAGCGTGATCCAGCGCGCGGCGGCGCCGCTCGACGGCTACATGACGGGCTTCACCATCAACGCCGTGATCCTGGTCGGCTCGGGATTGCTCGGCCTCGCGCTGCTCTGGCCCAATACCGAACGGGCGAGGCTGACGGCTCAGGCGGCGCAGCCAGGCTCGTTGAAGGGCGCGGTGATCGCCGACTTGATGCAAGCCCCGTAGCCCGGTAGCCCGGATGGAGCGAAGCGCAATCCGGGGCGGTGACAGAGGCGGATAAACCGCCCCCGGGTTTCGCTGCGCTCCACCCGGGCTACGGTTCGTGACTAGCTCGCCGCCGCACCAAATTCTGGCTTGGTGCCCTGCGCGCCGCGCACCAGCTTGCCCGGATGTGCGCCGGTGGCCTTGCCGCCGCGCTGCGTCACCACGCCTGACACGATGGTGGCGTCGTAGCCGTCGACCTGTTGCAGCAGGCGGCGGCCGCCGACCGGCAGGTCGTAATGCACTTTCGGCGGATGCAGATGCAGCCTGTCGTAGTCGATGACGTTGAGGTCGGCCTTGAAGCCCGGCGCGATCACGCCGCGATCGTAGAGGCCGACCGACAGCGCGGTCTTGCGCGACTGCGCCGCCACCACGAACGGGATCGACAGCTTTTCGCCGCGGGTGCGGTCGCGGGTCCAGTGCGTCAGCAGATAGGTCGGGAAGCTGGCATCGCAGATGATGCCGCAATGCGCGCCGCCGTCGCTCAGCCCCGGCACCGAATTCGGATCGCGCAGCATCTCGCGGGTGGCATCGAGATTGCCGTCGGCGTAATTGAGGAACGGCACGTAGAGCATGCCGCGGCCTTCGTCCGTCAGCATCGCGTCATAGGCCAGTGCTTCCGGCTGCTGGCCCTGGCGGCGGGCTTGCGCGCCCAGGGTATTTTCCGGCGGCTGTTCGTAGTCCGGCGGATTGCCGAGCAGATACATCTTGTCGTAGTTCGGCCGGAAGAACAGCGGATCGTCGGTCGCGGTGGCGTGCTCGCTCAGGATCGCGGCGCGCACCTCGGGCTGATGCAGGCGCTTGAGCCGCTCCGCCAGCGGCAGATGCGCGATCGCCTTGTAGCTCGGATGGGTCTGGAACGGGTTGCGCGACAGTTCCAGCCCGAGCATCAGCCCGACCGGGCGGGCGGCGATCTGCGCGGTGATCGACAGGCCGCGCGCCGAAGCGTCGCCGATGATGTCGAGCGTCTGGCGCCAGCGCTGCGGCGCCTTGTCGTTCTGCGTGATCGAGAACGACACCGGGATTTTGGTGTTCTCGGCCACCCGCAGCATCATCGGCAGATCTTCGTTGATGGTGGAGAGATCGAGCACGAACTGCAGCACGCTGCGGCCGACGCCATGCATGGCGCCGGCGATCGCGGTCAGTTCGTCCTCGCCGGCCTTCAGCGTCGGCGTGAAATCGCCGGTCGAGGTGCGGTGGTTCAGGGTGCGCGAGGTCGAAAAGCCCAGCGCGCCGGCGCGGACCGCGTCGCCCGCCAGCGCCGCCATCGCCTTGTTGTCCTCAGGCGTCGAGGGATCGCGGCGCGCGCCGCGCTCGCCCATCACATAGACGCGCAGCGCCGCGTGCGGCAATTGCGCGCCGATATCGATGTCGAAATTCCGCTTCGACAGCCATTCCATGTAATCCGGAAAGCTCTCCCAGGCCCAGGGAATGCCGGCGCTCAACACCGGCTCCGGAATATCCTCGACGCCTTCCATCAACTGGATCAGCCGTGACGTGATCGGACGGCCGGCACGGCGCGAAGCCGACGCCGCAATTGCCCATGATCGCGGTGGTGACGCCGTTCTGCGAGGACGGCGTGATGTCCTGGCTCCAGGTGACCTGGCCGTCATAATGGGTGTGGACGTCGACAAAGCCCGGCGTGACCAGTTTGCCCCGGGCGTCGATCTCTTCCTTGCCCTTGCCCAAGACCTTGCCGACTTCGGTGATGCGGCCGCCCGTAGATGGCGACATCGGCCTCGTAGAGGTCGCCGCCCTTGCCATCGGCAATGTTGCCGCCGCGAATCACGAGGTCTGGGGTAGAGGTCATGGCGATTCATCCCGGGTTGAAATTTTGTTGCGGCATCATCGGTGATCCCGCCACGCAGTCAACCGCCGGGATTGAGGTTCAGGAATGCATCAGCCCTGAGTCCGGCAGCCCGGCCGCGCCCTGCGGTTTGCGGTCGGTGACCAGCGCCAGCAAGACCGTCAGAACCATGAAGGCGACGGAGGCGCCGAACACCCAATGCGGCATGTTCTGGTCCATGATCCAGCCGAACAGCAGCGGCGCCAAAATGCCGCTGAAATTGAATCCGGTGGAGACGATGCCAAAAGCCCGCCCGGCAGCACCGGGAGGCGCTGCGTTACGGACCAGCATGTCGCGCGAGGGCGCGATCACGCCACCGAGGAAGCCCGCCGCGGTCATCAACGCCGTCAGCAGCAGCGATGGCAGTGAGACAAGCGCGATCACCAGCATGATCACCGCGTTGATGCCGAAACAGGCGGCCGCGACCTGGCCGTGGCGCTCGGTGCGGTCGGCGAGAAAGCCGCCGGCCAGCACGCCAATGGCGCTGGCGGCGAGAAAGGCGGTCAGCGCGAAATTGGCGGCGGCCAGCTCGACGCCGTAACCGCTCATCAGCGCCACGACGCCGAAATTGTTGATGCCGGCGTTGGACAGGCCGAGCAGCATGAAGAAGATCGTCAGCACCATGATCGCGGGCGTCAGCACGTTCTGCTGCGGCGCCTGTGCGCCGGCTGCCTTGCGGTCGGCGGCGCTGGCATCGGGCAGGCTCATCGCGACCATCAACAGCGCCACCAGCGGCCCGATCGCACCGGCTACGATCAGCGCGCCGAGCCCGCCTACCGTTGCCACCAGCGCCAGCATCACCGCCGGCGCGACCGCGCCGCCGACGAACCCGGCAAAGGTGTGGATCGAAAATGCCCGGCCCATCCGCGTCACGTCCATATGCGCCGACAGGATCGCGTAATCGGCCGGGTGATAGACGCTGTTGGCGAGCCCCAGCACTGCGGCTGCGACGATCAGCGCGGGGTAGCTCAAATGCAGGCCAAGTCCGATCAGCGCGCAGCCGCCGACGCAGAGCCCGATCAGCAGCACTTTTCGCGCGCCGATATGGTCGGCGAGATATCCGATCGGCGCCTGGGTCAGGCCGGACACCATGCCGAACACGGTGAGGGCAAAGCCGAGCTCGATATAGCCGACGCCGAGCTGTGCTTTGAGGAACGGAAACAGCATCGGCAGCACGAACAAATGGAAATGGCTGACCCAATGGGCCACCGAAATCGCTGTGAGGGTGCGCAGCGAACTATCGGTCTTCACATGTTGCGGTGCGGCCAGAACATCGACCATGTCTATCCAAAACCCCGTTTCGGCAGCATGGTCCGGAAAAAGCCTGCCCCGCATTAGACGCGGGGAGTGTACCGGCTTTCCGAAGAGATCATGCTCAAACAATAAGAACGCCCGGCAAGGCAGCTGAAAATAGTGGCTAGCGGTTATTTGTCCATGAATGCCGCTGCATGGCTGCCCCGGCGAAGCGCGCCTGATTGAGGAAATGCGGCGTTAAAATCAGCGACAAACCCCGACGATGGAGCAATGATCGGAGATGGTTGATCCCGGAAAATCGCTGCGCGTGCTCGTTACCGAGGGTTCCAGCACCTCGGCGCCGCAAGCGATCACGATTTTCGGCCTGTCGGGCCACCACGTCGAAATCTGCGACCCCTCGCCGTATTGTCTGGCGCGGTTCTCGAAATTCGTCCGGAAATTTCATCGCTGTCCGGGTTTGCGGACCGACCCGGCCGGATTTCTGGCTTTTGTCGAACAACTGTTATCCAGCGGGCGTTTCGACGTGCTGTTGCCGACGCATGAGCAGGGATTTTTGTTCGCGCGGGTACCGGAGCGATTCGAAGGCCGCGTCGGGCTGGCATTGCCGAGTTTCGAGTCCTATCGCATGGCGCACAGCAAGGCCGGGTTCAGCCGGCTGCTGCTGCAATTGGGCTTGCCGCAGCCGCCGACGGAAATCGTGACGTCCGCGCAAGCATTGCGCGCTGCCATCAGCTTCCCCTCCGTCGTCAAGACGTCGGTGGGCACCGCCAGCCGCGGCATCTGGTTTGTGCGCAACGCCCAAGACCTCGAAGGCGCGTTGAATGATCTTGCCGCCGGCGATGCATTCGTCGGCGAGGTGCTGGTGCAGCAACTGATCGCGGGCACTACCGAGAAGGCGCAATCGGTGTTTTGCCGCGGTCAGCTGATCGGCTTTCATGCCTACCGGCAGGTCGCCGCCGGCGTCGGCGGCGGCGAGGCGATCAAGCAAAGCGTGCGACGTCCGCAGGTGCGCAGCCATGTCGAAAGGATCGGCCAAACGCTCGACTGGCATGGGGCGCTCTCGGTCGATTACATTTTGCGCGATGGCGACGCCACGCCGTATCTGATCGACTGCAATCCGCGGCTGGTCGAACCGATGAACGCGTTTCGCGCCGGCAGCGATCTGGTCAGCTTGTTGCTCCGTGTCTCCCTGGGGGAGGCGCCGGCGGCGTTGCCGGAAAGCCGCGAGGGCGTGCTGACGCATCTGGCGATGCAGGCGCTGCTCGGATGCGGATCGCGCGATGGAACGCGGCGTGACATTTGGAGGGAGTGCTGGCGCTTGCTCAGGCGTAGCGGACCTTACGCCGGCAGCAGCGAAGAATTGACGCCGGTGCGGCTGGATTGGATGAGTGCCGTGCCGCTGGCGATGACGGTGGTGTTTCTGCTGGCCTCGCCGAAGTTCGCCGTGAAGCTCGCGCGGGGCGGATTTGGCGCGCATCTGCTCGATCTCGGGGGTATCCGGATGATCGAGGGCGACGATTTCCAGCGACCAGAAAATCCTAGAAAGTAAAGAGCACAGAAGCGTACCAGGAATATTGATCGGTTTCGTTGGTGTTCTCAATTCCCCGCCGGATGTAACCGAGCAAGTGATAGGTTTCGTTCAAATCGTATCGGGCACCAAGCCCCACACTCGTCGAAGCCGGGGTACCGTTGCTGTCGGCAGTTTGGTGGAATAGCTCGGCGCCGAGTTGCAGCTTTGGAAGCAACTGATAGGTGACGACCCCGCCCATCAGGCAGAAATTCTGCGACGCATGGTCGCTGATCACACAACCGCCTCCGCCAAAGGCGGACCATCCGCCGCTCCAGTCCTTCTGCACCCATACCGGAAGCAGCAGCGATGCGGTGTTGTTACCGATATTTGCCGACCCGCTCGGCAGAAACACCCGGGGAAATATGGCGACGTCCAGGCCAAACGAATCCTGGTGCAGGAAACGGTATTTCGCGGCAAGTTCGATGTTGCTGAAGCCGAAGCTCGTCCTGCCCGATCCCGGCCGATCGAAGCCTGCAGGTAATGTGGCGGTCAGCTGAAGATCTGGCGCAGCGCCATAGTTGAAATCGACGCCCGCGGCACCGCCGATATCACCACGCGTGGCCGTGCCGTTGCTGAACGTATATATTTCGAAATGCTTGTAGTCGGTCGGCTCGGGATCGTCGGAGACATAGGGAGGCCCGGCGAAAGCCGAGCGCGTCAGTGCAAGCATCGCAACGACGATGATGTTCCACCGGCGCAAGATCGAGAATCTGCCGCGCACCACGTTAGCTCCTGGCATCCTGGTTGTTTCTGGATGCTGCAAGCTCTTTGCGGCGGGAAGAGGATGCAGGTGCCGTAATTTTGATCACCAAAAAGCCGACGTGAATTCAGCAACCCTTGTTCAAACCATTTTCATATTTCATGGCTTGCCCTTCACACGTTGCCATTCAGAAAGCAAAAGGTCCCCATGCAACGAATTCACCTGCCAACGCTTGGTGCGCGATATTGGGCAGCGCTCTGTCTTGCGAGCATTTTCGGCGCGAACATGGGCGATTTCTTTGCGCGTGATGTGGGGTTGGGGCATCTCGCGGGATTGCCGTTCCTGGCGCTGGCGCTCGCCATCGTGGTCATCAGCGAGCGCTTCGACCGATCGGTCCACCAGGTCTATTATTGGACGGCCATCATCATCGTCAGGACCGGGGCGACAAATTTTGCCGACTTCGCCTGCGGTGACATGAAACTGCCGCGGCCATTCGTCATCGCCGGCTTCGCCGCGATTTTGGCTATGGCGGTTTTTGGAAGCTGGCAATTCGCCTGGCGCCGGACGTCAGACAAAGGCGAGGATACGACGCTTCGTGCCGACCTCGGATACTGGATCAGCATGTTCATTGCCGGCAGCCTCGGCACGGTGATCGGCGACTACTGCTCGCATGACCTGCGCCTCGGAGATGGCGGCGCGTCGCTGCTGCTCGTTCCGGTGCTGGTGTTGCTGTTTGGGGCGGCGCGCAATGGATTGCTTCGACCGCTGCCGTATTACTGGATGACGATCGTGGCCGTCAGGGCCGCAGGTACCACCGTCGGCGACTTCGTCGCCGGCCGCAACATGCTGGGCCTCGCATTGAGCACCGTCGTCATGGGCGCACTGTTCGTGGCGTTGCTTGCGATGTGGAATGAACCGGCGGGATCGAAAGTGGCGCACGCCGACACCTGAACGCGCACGAAAGTGCTGCCATGTCTGGAATGTTTTACAACGGCTCGTCGTCGTTACCGCTGCGATCGCGCTTCGGCGTGGCGATGTCGCCGTCCTCGATCTCGTCATCCTCGACCGGAGGCGGCGGCGGTTTCTTCGATTTGTCGTCGCCTTGCTTCGGAGGATCGCTCCTCCTGCCGATTCCGCCCATCTGATTCCTTTTCCCCGGATCGACCGGCGTTCGCTCGAAAACGCTATGCATTCCGCCAGAATGACGTAAGACCTCAATCTGACCGGGTTTGAACGGCATATTAGCGCCGGTCGAACGATCTTTCCTGCCCTTTTTGCGGAGTATGCTCCAAATCGGGCCTAACACGGAGCCAGCATCCAGCATGAAGAAGCCGAAGATCGAGGCTGAAGAAGTGCAGCCACGCAAAATCATTCGCGCCGACAAGGCGCCGACCAGCGGATACTCGTTGGTCGTCGACGGTCATTTCAAGTCGCATCACGACACCGTCGAAGCCGCCGAGGAGGCGGGCATGGCGCTGAAGAACAAGTTCCAGATGCTTCAGGTGCAGGTCTACGATGCCGAGACCAAGACGCGATCGATGATCGAGTGGCCGGCGCCGGCGTAGAGCGTTCCGTACCAGGAACAGCTCCAAGGCAAACAGCGGGGTTCTGACACGGTCAGAACCGCGCGCGCATTCAGGTGCGGCGGCCGCCGCTTTGCTGGCTGGCCAGCCAATCCGTCAACGCGGGGGCTTTCTCGCCAGGGGACTTCTTCGCTTTGGCGGGCGCCTTCTTGGGCGCGACCGCGCGCGGCGGCTCGGCAGCTTCGCGGGCAAGCCGCAACGCCTTCAGCTTCGCCATGTTGTCGAGCACGGCCTTGGTGGCCGAGTCCCGGTCGGCTTTGCCGGACCGGGCGTCCTGGGCCGCCCTGGTCTGTTTATCGAGCCGCGCCTGGGCACGGTCGCGATCTTCCTTGGTCATGTCAGGTCAGCCTTTTTCACGGTCTTGGCTGCAATCTTGGCTGGGGTCTTGGCCGGAGCCTTGGCTTTCGCCTTGGCTTTGACTTTCGGCGGAGGCGGGTTGGCGAGGTCTTCGGCTTCCTTGGCCAACCGGAGCGCGCGCAAGGTCTCGGTCCGCTTTCGAATGGCGACATCCGCCGCCGCGATTTCGGCCATCGCCTTGATGCCCTCGACTTCCTGGGTGCGCTTCCGGTTCAGCCGAAGCTCTTTCATTTCGGCGGCGCTTTTCGGCTCATCGTTCATCATATACCTCTGGAATCGCGACGATATCGCCGCGCGACATTTCGCCGGTATTACCATGGATCGCAGCGCCAAGGGGGTTCTTTTCGGCCGCAAAAGCCGCGTTAGCTCGCCGAAATCGGCCATCATGGTGAAAGCCGGCCCGTCGCGGCCGTCTTTCGGATGGTCCTGGTGGCGCTGCGGCTGACACTTTCAGGCCCGGAAAAGCCGGTCCGGAGCGGGCTCCGAACCGGCTCTTCCGGGTCAGAACGTCGCGCCGGCCTTCACCATGTAGGTCCGGCCCGGCAGCGGGTAGGCCGAGAAGCGGCCGGCCGCGAACGAGCTTGCGATCGCGTAGTCGTAGTACAGCGCGTTGAACAGGTTGTTGACGCTCAGCGACCAGAACAAGTGCTCATATTGCCCGCTCAGCTTGAGATCGGCGGTGGCGTTGGCGGGAATGCGGCTCTGGGTGTTGGCCTGGTCGTTGTCCATGATGCGTGAGCTCCAGCCGCGCATGGTCGCATCGAACACCAGGTAGTTCTGCCAGATGTTCCAGGTCACGCCGGCGTTGGCCGTGTAGCGGGACACCAGCGGGATGTCGTCGCCGGCGAACATGCCTTCGCGGAAGACGGCGCGGATATAGGCCATGCCGCCGCGCAGCAGCACGCTATCGCTGACGCGCACCGAGGCGCTGGTCTCGGCGCCGTAGCGGCGGGTCGGGTCGAGGTTGACGTTGTAGAACAGCACAGGATTGAACTGAATCTCGTTCTCGAGGTCCATGGCGTAGATGCTGGTCTGCACCTGGAACAGGTCGGTCTTGACGCGGAAGCCGCCCTCGACGTCGTTCGACGTCTGGGTCTTGAGCTGGAAGTTCTGCGGGATCGGCAGGAACGACACCGGGTCAAACGAAGGGCCCGATGCAACGCGCTCGTCGGCGTTGGGGGTGCGGAACGCGCGCGCTGTACGGCCGAACACCGAGAGCGTGTCCGTAAAGCGATGCTCGACACCAACGTGAAACGCGTAGTTTGTTTCGTTGCTGTCAAGGGGCGTTGCCTGGGCATCGAAGGCGAAGGGCGCGTTCGGGTCGTAGCGATCCCGCGCCGATACGTTCGTGTTCTCCACCCGTGCACCGTAGGAGAAATCGGTCGTCGGCAGCAGTCCGATGGTCTGCTGCCAGTAACCAGCCACCGTCTGCTGCCCGACGTTGTAGATGTGGTACGGGTCGACGCCCTGGAATGCGCCGCGCAACTCTCGGAACGTCGAGTCGTAATAGTCGATGCCGGTCAGGATCGCGGACGGGAGCCCGAAGATCACGTTCTTCACGCTGAGGCGTGGCGTGATCGACCAGGTCTGCAGCGCGGCATCATTGTACGTCGAGGCAAAGCTGATCGTTGGCACCGAACCAAAGAAGCCGCTCTGCGTGTCGCGCTGCCGCCAGCCGCCGTCGACGATCAGATCGACGCCGTTCATCAGCGTCTTGGTGAAGCCGGTCGTGACGCTGGCGGTCTGCTGGTTGCCGGAGTCGTACGGCGTGCTGGTGCCCCTGCGGTCCGTGACCAGTTCATTGACGCCGATCGACGGATCAACCAGCCTGCCGCCGGGAAAGCCAAGTTTCTGATCGCCTCCCGTGACGGTCAGGAACGCGGTGAGGTCGGGCGCGGTGTAGTTGATGTTGCCGACGCCGTTGCGCTGGTCGAGCGCATTGTTGACACGGTAGCCGTCGGACTTGATGCCGTTGCCATAGAACGACGTCGACCACGGCCCGGAATTGATCGCGGTCGAGATTTCAGCCATGCGCTGGTTGAACGAGCCGTATCCGGCTTCGGCCTTGATCGCAACAGGCGGTCCGCCGACGCCGGTCTTCGTGACGATGTTGACCACACCGCCGACCGCATTGTCGCCGTACAGCACTGCGCCGCTGTTGCCACGGGTAATTTCGATACGCTCGATCGAATTAAGCGGGATGGTCGAAAGATCATTACCCGCCAGGTCGATGTCGTTTTGCCGGCGCCCGTTGATAAGAACGAGTGTGTTCTGGGAGGCGAAAGCGCCGAATCCGCGGATGTCGATCGATGTCTTGGCGCCGTTCACGCCGCCATAAAAAGATTGCAACTGGACTCCGGGCACCTGCGCGATGATCTCGGCCAACGTGTGCACCGGTGAATGCGCGATGTCGTCGGCCGTGATCACGGCCGAGGAGGCGCCGACGATGCCGGCGAACCGGCGTCCGCCACCACTGGTTCCCGTCCCTGGCGAGGCGACGTTCGAACCTGTCCCCGGCGCCGGGTTGGGGTTGTTGCCGGGCGCCGTGCTGGGCGCCGGGCGGGGCGGTCCTGCGCCCTCATCATAGGTTGGCCGGGCGCGGGTCTTGTTCTGATCGACCGGCGGGCTGATCTCGATCGTCGGCAACGATTCGGCGGAAGCGGCTTGCTGGGCGTGCGCGCCGGAATGACCCGACAGCAGGATGGGCACGGAAAAACTGCAGGCGAGCAGCAAACGCCGCCGATTGGCCGCAGTGATGGAGCAAGACATGGTTCAAACCTCGGTGTGACGTCAGTGGCACGTCACAGCGAACCAAGTCCCACCGAGGGCTTTCGCAAGCCCGGTGAAGCCAATGTCTGTACTCCCCGACCGACATCTTCGCGTGTGACCACGGCTGACGGCAGGTCTCCTGGCTTGCGGGTCGATACCCTTCGTCGCCTTCCCAGGACCGAGATTCCCAGTGGCATGTGACGAAGGATTCACCGCTTACAGTTGCGGGGGCAGCCGCGGAATTGGGGAAGTTTCCCCGCACCGCATTCCCTTTTGATCCCTGACTCAAGGAACCGTCGGGAATTACGGTAGAAGTTTGGCGCGATTGGAGTCAATCCCGTCATTCGGCGCCTGCAATCGTCACTGGACGGGTGCGCCCTTTTTGCCGCATGAGCAGTCTTGGCTGCCGACCCAGTTCCGCGCCGGCGAGGCTGTACGAGGACGATGGATGCGTGTTGAGGCCGTCATCGCGACCAATACGGATGCCGCGCGCCGGCGCTTCGGCGTGATAGTCGCGCTTGTCGCTCTCGTTGTGCTGCTGGCGGTGATCTCGCTTGGCATCGGCGCGGTTCGGCTGTCGCCGGTCGCTGTGATCGAAGCGCTGTTCGGCGGCGGCAGCGATGTGGCGCAGGTGATCGTGCGCGAAATTCGTCTGCCGCGTACGATTCTGGCGTTGGCGATCGGCGCGATTCTGGGATTGTCCGGCGCTGCGCTGCAGGGCTTGCTGCGCAATCCCCTGGCCTCGCCCTCGCTGTTCGGCGCGCCGCAATCGGCGGCGTTCGGTGCGGTGCTGGTGATTGCGTTGGGGCTGGCCGATGTGCGCTCCTACGCGCTGCCGGTGGTGGCTGTGATCGCTGCGTTCGGCTCGGTATTCGCATTGCTTGCGATCGCCGGCCGCAATGCCGGGGTGCTGATCCTGATTCTGGCGGGACTCGCGATCTCGAGCCTTGCCGGGGCTGCCACCGCGCTGGTGATGAATCTCTCCGGCAATCCCTTCGTGGTGCTGGAAATCGCGTTCTGGCTGCTCGGCTCGCTGGAAGATCGCAGCTTTGAGCATGTCATGCTGGCGCTGCCGTTCATTATCGCGGGTGCGGTCATCCTGTTCGACCAGCGCAACGCGTTTCGCGCGCTGACGCTCGGCGAGGAGACTGCGCAAAGCCTCGGCGTCGATGTCGGACGCTTGCGGCTGTTCGTGATTCTGGGCGTAGCCCTCGGGGTCGGCGGCGCGGTCGCGGTATCCGGCACCATCGGCTTCATCGGCCTGGTCGCACCGCATCTGATACGGCCCTTGATCGGCCACGATCCGGCGCGGCTGTTGGTGCCAAGTGCGCTCGCGGGCAGCGCGCTACTGCTCGCGGCCGATATCGCCGTGCGCATCATTCCCTCGACATCCGACATCAAGGTCGGCGTGCTGACCTCAATCATCGGCGTGCCGTTCTTCCTCTATCTGATCATGCGCGAACGCCGCGCGCTCGGCGGAGGCGTCCTATGACGTTGCTGTCAGCCGAGAATCTGAACGTGGCGCTGGCTGGCCGGCCGGTGCTGAAGGATGTTTCACTGTCGCTGTCGTCAGGGCATCTGGTCGCGCTGGTCGGGCCGAACGGCGCCGGCAAGACCACGCTGCTGCGCGCGCTGGCGGGATTGTTGCCATCAGATGGCGCCATTAATGTCGGCGGCGATGCGCTCTCCGCACTGCCGTTGCGCGAGAGGGCAAAACGTTTTGCCTATTTGCCGCAGGGGCACATCGTGCACTGGCCGCTGCCGGCGCGCGATATCGTGGCACTCGGCCGCTATCCGCACGGCGCCACCGATCCGGCGCGGTTGTCGCCCAAAGACGCCGAGGCGGTGCTGCGGGCGATGCAGGCGGTCGATGTCATGGAATTCGCCGACCGCCGCGTCACCGAATTGTCCGGCGGTGAGCGCAGCCGCGTCGCGCTGGCGCGCGTGCTGGCGGTGGAAGCCCCCGTGATCCTGGCGGACGAGCCGACCGCCTCGCTCGATCCGCGTCACCAGATCGACGTCATGAAAGGATTGCGCGCGGCCGCCGACAAGGGCGTGCTTGTCATCGTGGTGACGCACGATCTCGGTTTGGCCGCGCGATTTGCAGACACGGTGCTGGTGCTCTCGGAAGGCCGCCTGGTGTCGCAGGGTGCGCCGGCCGAGGCGCTGTCGGAGCAGGTTGTGGCGGATGTGTTCCGGATCAGCGCCTATCGCGCCGAATACCAGCGCGAGGGCGTGATCGTGCCCTGGGCGGAAATCTGATGCGTCGGCGTTTTGCACCCCTGTTCGCGGTCGCGGCGTTGGCGATGTCCGGCGGCGTATCGTCGGCGACCGGTCTGCCGCACATCGTCTCGATGAATGTCTGCAGCGATCAATTGTTGCTGACGCTGGCGGACCCCGAGCAAATTTTGGGACTGAGCAGGTACGCGCGCGATGGCTGGCAATCCTGGGCCGCCGACAAGGCGCGCGATTATCCGATCCTGTCGGGCGGCGCCGAAGACGTGCTGGTGCTCAAACCCGACATCGTCGTTGCCAGCCTGTTCGACAAGCGCGCAACGCGGGAATTGTTGAAGGCGAACGGGCTGCATGTCGCCGAATTCACCGTGCCGCGCACGCTTGCCGAGGTGAAGGACCAGATTCGCGAAATGGGTGAGGTGGTGCAGCATCAAGATCGCGCCAGCGACGAGATTGCCCGGCTCGATGCCGCAATCGCGCGCGCCCGGGCGGTCGCCACCGGCAAGCACTACCGCGTGTTGCCGCTGTCGCGGCGCGGCTTTGTCTCCGGCCGCGACAGCCTGGTCTCTTCGCTGTTGGCCGAAACCGGCCTGCTCAACCCGGCCGGCGATCTCGGCATCGCCTCCGGCGGATTTGCCTCGCTGGAAGCGATCGTCAGCCTGCGGCCTGATTTTCTTTTGGTGTCGGAGACCGGCGACCGCGCCGAGGATGACGGCCGCGCCTTCCTGCTGCATCCTGCACTGCAGCGCCTCTATCCGCCGGACAAGCGCCTCGTGATTCCGGAGCGGCTGACGGTGTGCGGCGGCGTGATGCTGGCGGACGCGCTGGATCTGCTGACCGCGGAATTGAAACGGGTCGGGCGGTAATGGTGTAGCCCGGATGGAGCGAAGCGAAATCCGGGGATCGAGCGGAGGTGTCCCGGATTGCGCTGCGCTCCATCCGGGCTACACGCTACCTCACCCGTGCATCACCGGCCCGCCGGCCTTCTTCCACGCATCAATCCCGCCCTCGATGTGGGCGGTGTTGGCAAGGCCGGCGCTCTTGGCGGCGGCGACAGCCATCGCCGAGCGCTCGCCGAAGGCGCAGAAGAACACCACGCGGCGGCCGGTGGCGGCGGCGACCTCGCGCAGCATGCCGCCCGGCTGCAGGTTTTCGCAGATCGAGGGGTAGGGCGCGTGCAGCGCGCCTGACAGCATGCCGTGCTTGGCGCGCTCGCTATTCTCGCGCAGATCGACCAGCAGGATGTCGGGCCGCCCCAGGCTGTCGATAGCGTCGCGCGCGCTGAGCGAAAGGCCCTGTTTGGCGAGTTCGTCCTGATGCAGGCCGACATGCATGTTGGCGGGCACCACGACGTCCATCAGTTTTGGATTCGGCAGGTTGAGATTGCCCATCAGCTCGACATATTCGTCGACCGAGCGCACCTGAAGCCTGGGATTGTAGCGCTTCTCCTCGCCGATGGTGGAGACGGTGTCGCCTTTGTAGTCGTGCGCCGGGAAAACCATGGTTTCCTCGGGCAGTTTCAGCAGGCGATTGAAGATCGAATCATATTGCGATCGGGCGCTGCCGTTCTGGAAATCGGTGCGGCCGGTGCCGCGGATCAAAAGCGTATCGCCGGTGAAGACGCGGTCGCCCATCAGGTAACTATAGGAATCGTCGGTGTGGCCGGGCGTGTACATCACGTCGAGGCTCAGGCCCTCGATCATCACCTTGTCGCCGTCGGCGACCCGCATCGACACCACGTCGGCCTTGCTCTGCTCACCCATGATGGTGATGCACTGGGTGCGGTCACGCAATTCGCCTAAGCCCGTGACGTGGTCGGCGTGCAGATGGGTATCGACCGCCTTGACCAGCCGCAGATCGAGCTCGCGCAGCAGTTGGCAGTAGCGGTCCGCCTTTTCCAGCACGGGGTCGAGGATCAGCGCCTCGCCGCCGGGCCGGCTGGCCAGCAAATAGCTGTAGGTCCCGGAAACGCTGTCGAACAGTTGACGAAAGATCATGTGGCTGCCGCGTTCTCATGTGAGTCTCGCGGAGCATATTATTCTATTATGACGGCGCTCTCAAACAATCTTCGTCTCCATAAGGCGGCCATGTCGACGCAGTCTTGCTCCATCAGGGCCGGACGTAACTCCAGCCCTGCTCCTGCAATTCCATCAGCCGGACCACGCCTGAGGGCACGACCGTGGCGTCGGGCAGAATCGAAATCGCGTGGCCCTCGGTCTTTTCCATGCCCTGCTTGGTGTTGTTGCAGGCGGAGAACTGGATCTTACCCGGGAAGACCATGTCCTTGAGCCGCTTGATCCGGTCCTGCACGGGCGAGGTGTCGGCACGCAGCATGTGCAGGCCGGGACCATAGGTCACGATATCGATTTCCACGTCCTCGTTCTTGTCGCGGTAATATTCGATCACGTTGGTGGCGTTGTTGAGCGCCAGGTTCATCACCTGCGGGTCGTTCTGGTCGACCTGGATCGCGATGCGGTGCAGCTTGTCGGCGGCAAGGGCGCTGGTGGCGAACGCGAACCAAATAAATGCGATCGTTGCAAAACGGCGAAACATGACAAAACTCCCTGGAAACTACTCCCCGTCATTGCGAGGAGCAAAGCGTCGGGGCTGTAAGTATTTCGCCTGTGGCGGCGAACTGCAATGGGATTGGACGGGATGTGCGGCTCGTGCGGCATGTGATGGGAAGTGGATCAGGCCGTCTTCAGCGCGCGGCGGCAGCTAATGGCCCACATAAGGTTGTGGGTCACGGCATGAAGCCAACATGCGATGCGGACTTTGGCCAAGCCACGCAGGGCCATGCGCTCAAAGCCGCGGTTCTTCAGGCGGGCATGGGCGTGTTCGGTGTTGCTGCGCCGTTTGTAGACCGCTTGGCCTTCTTCACTGTCCATGCGGGCGCGCCACTCCCTCAGGCATTGCGGTTCGGCTGCGCGGTTGCGTTCGTATCGCGCCTTGCTTGCTGGTTTGGAGGACGTCTTGCAGGCCGGTGGCGGACTGAACACCTGCATGGAGGGGTGAGTTTGCGCAAGCGTCGCGATGTCGGCGGCGGTCATCGCGCCGGTGTCGGCCAGCAGGCGGGTCGGCAGCTTGCCACAACGCTGTTGGACCTGCGCCACCACTGCCGGCGCAAGACCTCGATCATTACGCCGCTGGACCGGCTCGATCGCGACCACGAAGCCGCAGGCGCTCGCCACTTGCACGTTATAGGCGACCCGCACGGCACCGTCCGCCATCCGCATCAATGGCGCGTCCGGATCAGTCGTCGAGACACGCTCTTCCTTGGGTTTCTTGCCGCTCTTGCCGCCGCCGGCCAGCGGGGGATCGCCCCCCTCGTTCTGGTCTTTCTCGTCCTTCGGCGTTGCTGCAGGATGTTTCGCCAACGCTGCCGCAACACGACGGGCGCGGTCTTCGGCTGCAGAGAGGCGACGCTTCGACAGCCGCCGCTCGCCCGCCGCAAATCGGCCTCCAATTCCTGCTTCAACTCGGCAACCCTGATCCGGGCCTTTTCTTCCAATTCCACCAGGGTTTGCCTTCGCCGCATCGACGAGCGGCTTGCCGCGGCCCTGACCTTGGTACCGTCGGTGATGACCTCGTCCAGTGTGATCAGGCCTTCCTTCATCAAAGCCGCCAGACTGCTCGTCAGAAGGCGATCGAGGAACTCGCCGCTCTCCAGACGGAACTCCGACAGCATCGTGTGGTTCACCCCGACCCCGCCGCAGATCCAGCGATAGATCGTATGATGCTCGCACAGCCGCGCCAGCGCGCGGGCCGACCCAATCCCGTCGGCTGTCGCATACAGCCAAAGCGCAAGCAGAATGCGCGGGTCGGTCGCAGGCCGACCAGGTATCTCGCCACGCGCCTTGATGCGATCGTAGAACGACTGAAGGTCCAAGCCTTCCACGAAGGACCACACCGCTCGTACCGAGTGGTCGTCAACCACCAGGCTCTCAAGATCGACCAGCTCAAAACCAGCCTGCCGACGTTCCGCTTGCCGAATACGAATGTCCATCACGTGCTCCGAATCGATCCACGCAATAAATCACGCCGCAGCACCAAAAAAATGACGGGCCCGACGAAGCAATCCACTCTTTCTTTCCTTGGAGCGATGGATTGCTTCGCTTCGCTCCCAATGACGATTATGGCTTGACCAACGTATAGCCGTTTTCAGTAAGGAACAGAATCTGCGCGACGCCGACCTGGACCGGCGTCGCGGCGGCGATGTATTCCGGCCGCTTGCCGGTGTCGCGCTCCAGCGTATCGACGGTATTGAGGCAGACGTCGACGCGCGCGCCCTGGGCCACCAGGCTTTCGACCAGCTTGCGGTTGGCATTGTCCGGCCGCAACAGCTCGATGCCCGGCCCGAACGCCACGATCTCGACCGCGACCTTGTCGGGGTCGTAGAATTTCATCAAATTGTTGGCCACGCTGATCACCAGTCCCTGCTTCTTGGGATCGTTGTCGGAGAGTTGCAGCACGATCTTGTGCTCGGCAAACGGCTTGTCCTGCAGCGGCGCTTGCTGGGCGCGGGCGGCCGGCGCGGCTGTCGCCATCATCAGCAGTGCCGCGAATATCGCGTGATTATGGGCCGGTGAACGCATCATCCCGGCCCCGCGATACCAGGGTTATCCTCGACGCCCCTGAGCGTGACGCCCGCAGCCTGCCGGTTCGGCGGCTTGCCGGAACGAAGGTGGCTTGCCACCACATCCCATACCGGCGCGCCGGTCTGCTCGTTGACCGAAGCCCACCCGGCCACCTTGTAGCTCTTGCCAGCTTCGAGCGCGCGGCCGCCATCGAGCTTCAGCTCGGATATCCGTTTTCCCACTGTCTCGGCCGGCGTGCAGGCATAGGACAGCCCGCCGATGCGGACCATGTCGCCGCCCTGCTGGTAATAGGGATCGGCGTTGAAGAGGTTGTCGCAGACGTCTTCGAGCACGTCCTTGATCTGGCCGCCGGTCATGCTTTGGGTATAGGTCTGCGGATAGGTGATCGCGGTTTCCGCCAGCACATCTTCCATCGTCAGCGGCTGGCCCGCCAGTGCGGCGACGCCCCAGCGAAAGCCCGGCGACAGCGCGATCTCGGCGTTCAATTCGCCGCGCAACGCGTCGCAGATCAATTGATCGAAGGTGCCGCTGAAATTGCCGCGGCGATAAAGCAGGCGATCGGCGGCCGCGATCTTGTCGCCCCAGCCGCCCGCATGCGGCTCGCGCGTCTTCTCGATCAGCGCCGCCATCGCGGCATCCGGCTTCAGCAGTTCGGAAAACACCGGCAGGAGGTGATAGCGCACATTGCCGACCTTGCCTTTGGCGATGTCGAGGTCGAGTACGGCCAGGAATTTTCCGTTGGCCCCGGCATTGGTGACCAGCGTGACGCCGCCCGGATTGGTCACGCTGATCGGCTGCGGAATGGCGTCGTGGGTATGCCCGCCGAGGATGACGTCGATGCCGGTGACGCGGCTGGCGAGCTTGAGATCGACATCCATGCCGTTATGCGAGAGCAGGATGACGGCATCGACCTTGTCGTGGCTGCGGTGCGCGTCGACCAGTTTTTGCAGTTCCTCGTCGCGGATGCCGAATTTCCAGTCCGGCGTAAAGCGCCTGGGATGCGCAATCGGCACATAGGGAAAGGCCTGGCCGATCACGGCCACGCGGTGGCCGCCGATCTCCTTGATCACCGACGGCCTGAACACGCGACCGGATGCCGGATCGAACGCCTTGGCGTCATTGAACGCGGCTTCCTCCGTGAGGAAGACGTTCTGCGCCAGAAATTCGCCTTTGAAGCGTTCGAGGTTGGCGCGCAGCGCCGGCTCGCCATAGGTGAACTCCCAATGCCCGGTCATCGCCTCGATGCCGAGAAGGTTGGCAGCATCCACCATGTCGGCGCCCTGCATGGTGTTGGCGAAGCCGGTGCCCTGCCACAGATCGCCGCCGTCGAGCAGCAGCGAGCGGCCGGGCCCGACGTCGCTGCGCAGGCGGTCGATCAGCGTCTTCAGATGCGCAAAGCCGCCGAGCTTGCCGAATCGCGCCGCGGCCTTTTCGAATTCGAGGAAGGTGAAGGCATAGGCGTCGGCGCTGTCGGGCCGGATGCCGAAGCGGTCGAGGAAGGCGGTGCCGACCAGATGCGGCGGTTGGCCGGCCATCGCGCCGACGCCGAGATTGACGCTCGGCTCGCGGCCATAGACCGGCTTCAACTGCGCATGCGTATCGGTCATGTGCAGGATCCGCGCATTGCCGAAGCGTTCGAGATCGTAAACGCTTGAATTGTCGGCGCTACGCGCAAGGCGCGGCAGGCTGCCGGCCAAGGTAGCGGCGCCCACGAGAGTCAGAAAATCCCGGCGGCGGATGGTCATGCGATATCTCCGCGCGTCGTAAAACGGCTCAGTGTAGTTCCATATCTTTCCAGCGCTCTTTTTCGCTGGTGGCCTGGAAGATCGATGCTTTCGCCAGCGCTTCCGCTTCCTTTGCCTGCGCGACCGCGGTATCGAAGTCGCCGCCGTCGGCGGCCTTTTTGGCCGCTGCCAGCGTCGAGGCGGTCGTGGTCCATTGATTGCGCAGGCTGTCGGCTTGTTTGTTGGCGGCGTCAGCGGCGGCGTAAGCGGTTTTGAAATCGTCTTCGCTCGCGGCGAACGCCGACGTCGCGCCGGCAACCAGCAACGCGGTCAGCACCGATTTGAGTACCGTCTTCCTCATGGCCGCGCTCCCGGACCGGAAATCGGCAGGCCGTTGCTGACATAGGACAAATAATATTCGAGATCGCGGTACTCATCGGCTTGCGGCTCGAGCGGCACGCCGCGGATCTGGCTGTTGCAGCTCGTGAAACGGCGGCTGACGGTGCCCATGCCGCTCCATTCCGAGCGGTAGATCGGCATCGCGTTGAGAATGCCGAGCGCCGGCGCCAGCACTTCGGCGCGGATGCGCTCGCCCGGATTCTGCATGTGGCAGGTGGCGCAGGAGAAATTGAGCTGGCCGCGGCGGGTGTAGAAATATTCCTTGCCCTTCTGATAGGCTTCCAGCGCGCGCGGATCGCTTGGGATCTTGATATCCATCGGTTTGCCGCGCGAAGTGAACGCCATATAGGCGGTCAGTGCCGCCATGTCGTCCTTCACATAGGAGAACGGCGCTTCGCCATTGGCCTCGCGGCAGCGGTTCAACGCCAGCTCCAGCGTGACGACCTTGCCTTCCTTCTCGTCGAAATACGGATAGTTCTGGCGGATGCCGACGCCTTTGTTCGGGAAGCAATCCTCGTAGCTCTTTCCGTTCTTGAACGGCTTTGAGAACATCTCCTTGCCGGCTTCGAGCGAGAATTCGTAAGGCGGGAATTGTTCCTTCTCTTCCCATTGCCTGTGCAGGTCCTCATTCATCGAATAGGGACCGTTGACGAAATCCTCCGGCTTCAGCTTGGGGAATTTGTCGGTGAAGAATTTCTTGAACGCCTTTGCGTCGGCCGACGGGATCCACCGTGTCGGCGGCGTTCGGCGCGGCGACGACGCCAGCGTCAGCAGCGCCAGCGCGGCTGAAGCAACATGGATTGCGGAGTCGCAGCGCTCATTGAATCTTCGCCGTGGTGGTGTCGGTCGCGCCCTTGTTGTCGACCCAGCTGACCTTCAGATCGTCGCCCTTCTTGCCGCCCTTGAAGGCGAACTTGACATAGGGGTCCTTGGAGACGCCGCCGCCCCAGTCGGCGACGAACACGGCCTTGCCGTCATATTCGAAGGTCAATTCCTGGATGAAATGCGGCGGAATGATCTCGCCCTTGGCGTCCTTGACGAAGCCGGAATCCATCGGATGCTGGATCAGGGCCTGCACTTCGGTGGTGTCGCCGTTTGAAGTGGCGCGCACGCGAATGGTCGATGCCATCGGTTTCTTCCCTAATCTAGAATCAGCCGCCGCAGCCGCCGACGGTGACTTTGACTTCCTTGGTGGCGCTGTAGAGCTTGCCGCCGGCTTCGACGATGACGATCACGTTGCTGGTCTTCGCCATCTTGATGCGGTTGGCGACGCTCGGGATCGTGCCCGCGGGAATCTTGTACGACGCGATCAGCGCGTTCGGGTTTTCGGCTGACCAGGAACGCGATCGAGGTCACATCCGCCAGCGTCGTGGTCACCGATACCGGAACCACGGCGCCGTTCTCGGCGATTTCGGGCGCGTCCATCTTCACCTTGTCGGAAGCCTCGGCTGTCTTGCCATAGAGCAACTTGATCGCATCGGCCTCGCTCTTCTGCTTGAACGCCTCTTCCGGATATTTGTCGTTGGCCGCGGCAAAGGCCGCAGGCAGGCTCGAACGGAATGACGCCAAGCCCGATCAGCGCGACCAAGCCTGCGCCTTTCAGGACCAGCCGCCGCGTCGGCGAAAATCCATTGTCCGTGATGCTCATCCGAAAGTCTCCTAGGCGTGCGCTGACAGCGTCACAGCGTCTGCAGAAAATCCACCACCGCGCTGATCTCCTTCTCGGACAAAATCCGGTTTCGTCCGAACGGAGGCATCACGGTCTGCGGATTGCGCTTGGTTTCGTCGGTGACAATGGCGACGAGGTCGTCGCGATTGGGGTATTTGCTTTTGATGTCTTTCAGTTCCGGGCCGATGGAGCCGGGAAGCTCGCCGCCCTTGATGATGTGGCAGGTCAGGCAATTGCCCTTGCCGCGGTCGAAGGCGAGCTTCTGGCCCTCGGCGGCGGCGGATTGCGCATGGGCGGGGCCAGCGAAGACGGCGCCGATCAACAGCGCCAGGAACAGGGCTGGCTTCATGGAAGAAGTGGCGATCAAGGGCGTTTCCCGGACGTTATGTCGACGATCCCGGCGGAATATAGGGGGTCAAAAGCATAAAGGCCATCGGCTGGCAATGTGGAGAATAAGCGCGGTAGGACGAGGTTAATGCGCTCTCGCAGTGCACCCCGCAGAGAGGCCGATTGTTCCTTGCATTGCAGCCATGCGTACGCAATTTTTGCAACGCGGCGTCCGCGCGGTCTAAAGCGGCGCTCAGGAGATTGGCTGTGGCGGAATATGTGGTGGAATTCGGCAAGGATGGCCGGCCGGTCGAGCCCGACGGCCGGCTCGACGCGGCGGCGTTCCACCGCAACCACGCGCCGATCTGGGCGGTTTTGCTGAAATTCCTCGCCACAAATCCGGCGACGTGCTGGAGGCCGGCAGCGGCACCGGCCAGCATGTGGTGCATTTTGCCCGCCACACGCCCGACATCACCTGGTGGCCGAGCGACACCAACGAGGCGCACCTCAAAAGCATCGGCGCGTGGCTGAAACATTCAGGCGTGCCGAACATCCGCCCGCCGCTATCGGATCGATCTCTCCGATCCCGCGTGGTGTGATCAGATGCATGACGGCAGCGGTCCCGGCCAATTGCTGGCGGTGTTCTGCGCCAATGTGATCCACATCGCGCCATGGCGCGTTGCCGAGGGCCTGTTTGCGGGTGCTGCGCGCTATCTGCGCGCCGACGGGCGGCTGTTTCTCTATGGCCCGTTCAAGCGCGACGGCAAGCACACCGCGCTCAGCAACGCCGTGTTCGACACCAGCCTGCGCGACCGCGACCCGGAATGGGGCGTGCGCGATATCGGCGATGTCGAGCGATTAGCCGACGGCGTCGGCCTCGCCTTGATCGAGACCGTGGCAATGCCGGCCAACAACCTGATTCTGGTGTTCGGGCGATCAAAAAAGGGTGACGCCAGCGCGTAGCGCGCGCCCGTTTGCATCGGTTGCTCGCGCGGCTGCGCGTCTTCATAGTGCACTGAATCAATAAGGCTCCCGGCCGGGGCCTGCCGGGCGGGAATGCCGATGTTGGATATGACAGCGACCGACGAGATCGCCAATGACGCGCGGGCGCGCGCCAATGTGCTGCGGCTGGCCGCGGCGCAGGCGCTGACCGGCGCCAACTCGGCTGTGATCTTCGCTACCGGCTCGATCGTCGGCGCGACATTGGCGCCTTCGATGTCGCTCGCGACCGTGCCGCTGTCGATGTATGTGCTGGGTCTTGCCGCCGGCACGCTGCCGACCGGCGCGATCTCGCGCGCCTATGGCCGCAGGGTCGCGTTCATCATCGGCACCGGCTGCGGGGTTGCTGACCGGCGCGCTCGGCGCGTTCGCGATCCTGCATTCTTCGTTTTGGCTGTTCTGCTGCGCGACGTTCCTCGGCGGGCTCTATGGCGCGGTGTCGCAATCCTACCGGTTCGCTGCCGCCGACGGCGCCAGCACCGCGTTCCGCCCCAAGGCCGTATCGTGGGTGATGGCGGGCGGCGTATTCGCCGGCGTGCTCGGTCCGCAGCTCGTGCAATGGACCATGGATATCTGGCCGCCTTATCTGTTCGCGTTCAGCTTCGTGGTGCAGGCGCTGGTCGCCTTGATCGCGATGGCGGTGCTGTCCGGCGTCGATGCGCCAAAGCCGGCGGCGGCCGACCTGCATGGCGGCCGGCCGCTGTTCGAGATCGCGCGGCAGCCCCGCTTCATTGCAGCTGCGTTATGCGGCGTGATCGCCTACCCCATGATGAACCTCGTCATGACGTCGGCGCCGCTCGCGATGAAGATGTGCGGCCTTTCCGTCAGCGATTCCAATTTCGGCATCCAGTGGCACATCGTGGCGATGTATGGGCCGAGCTTCTTTACCGGCTCGCTGATCGCACGCTTCGGCGCACCGGTGATCGTGGCGATCGGCCTGTCGCTCGAAGCCGTCGGCGCGACGATCGGGCTGTCGGGCATCACCGCGATGCATTTCTGGGCCACGCTGATCGTGCTCGGCGTCGGCTGGAATTTCGGCTTCGTCGGCGCCTCCGCGCTGGTGCTGGAGACGCACCGGCCGCAGGAGCGCAACAAGGTGCAGGCCTTCAACGATTTCCTGGTGTTCGGGATGATGGCGGTCGGGTCGTTCTCGTCCGGGCAGCTTCTGGCCAATTACGGCTGGTCGGCGGTCAACATGGTGGTGTTCCCGCCGGTGTTGCTCGGCCTTGCGGTGCTGGCGTTTGCGTCGTTCGCGAGGCGGCGGCGGCGATTGCAGGCGGTGAATGAGATCCCGGGCCCCAGCATTTAGTCAGCTGCTGCCAACTGGTGACACTTCGATCGGCGTCGAATTAATTGCCTTGCACAGCTCCCTACATCGTCGGGACAGACGAATCCCGGCATGACGATGTGAGAAGCAAGAGCAACAAATGGACGCATCCACTCACATCCCCATCGACGAAACCTCCATCCGCTACGAAGGCTGGCGGATCGTGCTGGTCTGCTTCCTGCTCGCGACGTTTGGCTGGGGGCTCGGCTTTTACGGCCAGAGCGTCTATGTCGCCGAGTTGCACCGGCTGCGCGGCTGGCCGGCGTCGCTGATCTCGTCCGGCACCACCTTCTTCTATCTGTCGGGTGCGGCGCTGGTCGCCTTCGTCAGCGAGGCGATCAGGGCGTTCGGCCCGCGCAAATGCCTGATCGCGGGCACGTTTGCGATGGCCGCGGCCGCTATCTCGATCGGGCAGGTGCGCGAGCCCTGGCAGCTTTATGCCGCGAACGCGGTACTGGCGTTCGGCTGGGCCGGGACCAGTCTTTCCATCATCACCAACACGCTCGGCCTCTGGTTCGACCACAAGCGCGGCATGGCGATCAGCCTGGCGCTGAACGGCGCGAGCTTTGGCGGCATCGCCGGCGTGCCGCTGCTGGTGGCGGCGATCGGCTATTTCGGCTTTTCGGGCGCGATGATCGCGGCGGCGGTCGTGATGATCGGGCTGATGGTGCCGCTGATCCTGATCTTTGTCGGACGGCCGCCGCTGCACCTGAGCGCGGGAACGCTGGCGGGTTCAGATACGCCATCCGCGACCCAAATCCGCGCGCGGGCATTTCGCGATATCGGTTTTCTCTCGGTCTCCGGCGCGTTCGCGCTGGTGCTGTTCGCGCAGGTCGGCTTCATCGTTCATTTGATCGCGTTCCTGGATTCGGTGGTCGGGCGCGAGCGCGCGGCGGTCGCGGTGGCGCTGTTGACGGCGATGGCGGTGGTCGGGCGCGTGCTGTTCTCGTTCGTGATCGACCGGCTCAACCAGCGGCTGGCGTCGTCGCTGTCGTTCATCAGCCAGGCGGTGGCGCTCGCCGTCATCATCAACGTCCACAATGATGTTGCGTTGATCGCGGCCTGCGCGCTGTTCGGATTTTCGGTCGGTAATCTGATCACGCTGCCGTCGCTGATCGTGCAGCGCGAATTCGACCCGCGCTCGTTCGGCGTGCTCGTCAGCCTGATCACGGCAATCAACCAGATCACCTATGCCTTCGGTCCCGGCGTGGTCGGACTGTTGCGCGATGCCTCGGGCAGCTATGCGCTGCCGTTCCACGGCTGCATCGGGCTTGAGCTGACGGCCGCGGTGCTGATCATGATCCGCGGGCGCGCAAAAGATCATCCAGATCGAGCCGCTTCGTGAACATCGACAGCGCGCCGTCGGGCGTGCGCGGCCATGCTTCCTTCGGCCGGTCCCAATACAGTTCGACGCCGTTCTCGTCGGGATCCCGCAGATAAAGCGCCTCGCTGACGCCGTGGTCGCTGGCGCCGTCGAGCTCGATGCCGGCGCTGATCACACGATGAAGCGCGTCGCCCAGTGCCGGCCGGGTCGGATATAGGATTGCGGTGTGAAACAGCCCCGTCGTGCCCGGCGGCGGCGGATGGCCGCCTTTGCTTTCCCAGGTGTTGAGCCCGATATGGTGGTGATAGCCGCCGGCCGAAATGAACGCGGCACCGGAACCCAGCCGCTGCATCAGTTCGAAGCCGAGCACGCCGCAGTAAAATCCGAGCGCGCGATCGAGGTCGGCGACCTTGAGATGGACATGCCCGATCCGGGTGCCGGCGATGATGGGCGGGGTGTCGGGCATTGGTGATCTCCAAAAGCGCAGATTCTTACCTCGCCCCGCTTGCGGGGAGAGGTCCGATTTTACGCGTAGCGCAAAATCCGGGTGAGGGGGTACAGGTCTTCCTGAAACGCTATGTTTCCGCAAGCGTCACTTGCGGAGAGAGCCCCTCACCCCGACCCTCTCCCCGTAAGAACGGGGCGAGGGGGAAGTAATCACCCCTTGCGACTACGCAAGGTCGGACACTTCTCCGGCAGGCAGTTCGAACTCGAAGGTGTTCAGCGTCATCGACACCATGGTGTAGTAGCCGCACAGCCCGATGATCTCGGTCACGCCGCGCACGGTGAGCGTCTCGACGGCGGCGTCATAAAGCGCCTTCGACACGCCATGGCCCTCGTGCAGCGATTTGGCGACGTCGTAGATCATCTGGCCCTTGGGATCGTCGAACATTGGCGTACGGCGGTCGCGGATCGCGTCGATGATTTTCGGGTCCATGCCGCCTTTCAGCGCGAGGCGCTTGTGGGCATACCATTCGTAGTGCGAGGTCCAGTGCCGCGCGGTGACGAGGATGGCGATCTCGGATAATTTGGCCGGAAAGATCGTATCGAAGCGCAGCACGCCGCCGAGCCGCGTGGCATGCCTGGCCATTTCCGGGCTGTTGAGCCAGGCCATCATCGGCGCCGGCGGGGCGCCCCGTTTGCCCGCGATCAACTCGTCGTAGGTTTCTTTTTGGTCCGCGCTCATTTCGCCAGGCGAAAGCAACTTCAGGCGCATGTCGGTTTCCTCTTGTTTTTCAATCGTTACGCGCTTTTCGAATACACCCGATCGCGCGCCATGACCACCGCCGCTCCGGTATGGCATGACGCAAGACATATTGAATTCCGCGGTGCGGTGACTAAGGTCGATTGAACAATTCATCTGGAAACGCACCATGTCGGATATCGAACAATTTCGCCGCGAAACCCGCGCCTGGCTGCAGGCGAACTGCCCGCCGGAAATGCGGCGGCCGATGACCTCGGACGGGGATACGTTCTGGGGTGGCCGCAACGCCAAGTTCTCCTCCGAGCCGCAGCGCGTCTGGTTCGAACGGATGCGCGACAAGGGCTGGACGGTGCCGCATTGGCCAAAAGAATATGGCGGCGGCGGCCTCGATGGCGAGGAAGCCAAGATCGTGCGCCAGGAAATGGCGGCGATCGGCGCCCGGCAGCCGCTGGTCTCGTTCGGCATTTCCATGCTCGGGCCGGCGCTGTTGAAATACGGCACCGACGCGCAGAAGAAGGAGCATCTGCCCAAGATCACCGCCGGCCTGATCCGCTGGTGCCAGGGCTATTCCGAGCCGAACGCCGGCTCCGATCTCGCCTCGCTGCAGACTCGCGCCGAGAGCGACGGCGACGACTACGTCATCAACGGCCAGAAGATCTGGACCTCTTATGCCAACTACGCCGACTGGATTTTTTGCCTGGTGCGCACCGATGGCGCGGCCAAGAAGCATGACGGCATCAGCTTTATCCTGTTCGACATGACCTCGAAGGGCGTGTCGACCAAGCCGATCCTGCTGATCTCCGGCTATTCGCCATTCTGCGAAACGTTTTTCGACAATGTGCGGGTGCCGAAATCGCATGTGGTCGGCACCGTCAACCGCGGCTGGGATGTCGCAAAATATCTGCTGCAGCACGAGCGCGCGATGATCTCCGGCATGGGCGAGCGCGGCGTCGGCCGGCCGCTCGGCCAGGTCGCCGCCAACTCGATCGGCACCGACGAGCAGGGCCGGCTGGAGGATCTGATGCTGCGTGGACAAATCTCGGCCTTCGAGATCGACGAGGCGGCGCTGTCGGCCGCCGCCGAGCGCGCGGTTGATCTCGCCAAGGCCGGCCAGTCGCATCCGGCGTTTTCCTCGGCGATGAAATATTACGGCACCGAGCTCAACAAGCGCCGCTATGAAATCCTGATGTCGGCCGGCGGCATCGATGCGCTGGAATGGGAGAGCGAGCGCTCCAAAGGCGGCGCCCGCCCGCGCGCCTGGCTGCGCACCAAGGCCAACTCGATCGAGGGTGGCACGTCTGAGGTGATGCTCGGCATCGTCGCGAAACGCATCCTGGATTTGCCGGGGGCTTAGAGTCGCCAGTTACAACAATTCGTCGTTCCGGGGCGCGCGTAGCGCGAGCTCGAAATCCATACTCACGATCGTGGTTATGGATTCCCGGTCTGGTCCTTCGGGCCATCCCGGAATGACGAACTCAAACAGTTTTGCTCGAAACACTAAACCGGAATCCCTAAAATGGCCCTCGTCCTTACCGAAGAACAATCCATGCTGCGCGACAGTGCGCGCGGCCTCATCAGCGACAAGGCGCCGGTGTCGCACTTGCGCGCACTGCGCGATGCCAAGGACGCCACGGGTTTTTCCCGCGATCTCTGGAAGACGTTTGCCGAGATGGGATTTTCGGGGCTGCTGGTGCCGGAAAGTTTTGGCGGCAGCGGGCTCGGCTGCGTCGAGGCCGGCGTGGTGATGGAAGAAATCGGCCGCACCTTGGTGCCGTCGCCGTTTCTCGCCACCGCCGTGCTGGCGACATCGGCGCTATCGCGCGGCGGCAGTGACGCGCAGAAATCCCAGCATCTGCCGAAAATTTCCAACGGCACGCTGCTGGCGGCACTGGCGATCGACGAGGGCGCCAAGCATCGCCCGCTGCAAACCAACATGCAGGCGGCTCGCTCCGGCAACGGTTTCAAGCTCATCGGCGACAAGGCCTTTGTGGTCGACGGCCACACCGCCGATCTCCTGATCGTCGCGGCGCGCAGCGCGGGCTCCCCCGGCGAGCGCGATGGCCTGACGCTGTTTCTGGTCGACCCGAAAACCAAGGGCGTCGCGACCGAGCGCACGGCGATGGTCGATTCGCACAATGCGGCCCGCATCGTGTTCGATAATGTCGAGGTCAATGCCGATCACGTGCTCGGCGAGGTCGATCAGGGCTATCCGTTGCTCGAGGGCGTGCTCAATATCGGCCGCGGCGCTGTGGCCTCAGAGATGGTCGGTCTGAGCGAAGAAGTGTTCGGCCGTACCGTCACCTATCTCAAGGAGCGAAAACAGTTCGGCAAGCTGATCGGCGAATTCCAGGCGCTGCAGCATCGTGCCGCCGAACTCTACATCGATATCGAGATCACCCGCGCCGCGGTGCTGAAGGCGCTGCAGACGCTCGATGGCGATTTCGAGAAGGCGGGTGCTGCGGTCGCCGTCGCCAAGGCGCGCGCCGGCTCAACCGCGACCCTGGCGGTCCAGGAAGGCGTCCAGATGCATGGCGGCATGGGCATGACCGACCAGTTCGACATCGGCTTCTTCATGAAGCGGGCGCGGGTCTGCCAGGAATTGTTCGGCGACAGCAATTTTCACGCTGATCAATTGGCAAGAATGAAGAGTTATTGACGGTCTCACCCCGTCATTGCGAGCGAAGCGAAGCAATCCATAGCGCAGCATAACGGATAGATGGATTGCTTCGTCGCTTTGCTCCTCGCAATGACAGCGGGGAGACCTACCTGATCGGCGGCGCGTACTGGATCCCGCCGGCGCTCCAGAGCTGGTTTAGCCCGCGCGGGATCTTCAGCTTCGATTCGGCGCCGATATTGCGCTCATAGACCTCGCCGTAATTGCCGACGCGGCGGATGATGCGGGCGGCCCAGTCCTTGGTCAGGCCAAGATCCTCGCCATATGAACCCTCGGTGCCGACCAGCCGCATCACCTCGGGCTTTTTCGACTTCAGCGCCTCGTCGATGTTCTTGGAGGTGATGCCGAGTTCTTCGGCGTTGATCATCGCATACAGCGTCCACTTCACGATCATCATCCAGTCGTCGTCGCGCTGCCGCACCACCGGCGCAAGCGGCTCCTTGGAGATGATGTCGGGCAGGATGATGTGGTCGTTCGGCTTGGAGAGGTTCAGCCTGAGCGCATAGAGCTGCGAGGCGTCGGCGGTGAAGGTGTCGCACTGGCCGGAATCATAGGCTTTGACGACTTCCTCCAGTTTGGAGAATTTCATCTCCTGGTACTTCATGTTGTTGGCGCGGAAATAATCCGCGAGGTTGAGCTGCGTGGTGGTTTCCGCCTGAACGCAGATCTTGCTGCCATTGAGGTCGAGCGCCGAGTCGATCTTGCGGGAAGCGGGCAGCATGAAACCTTCGCCGTCGTAATAGGCGACGGCGGGGAAATACAGATCGTAATTGGTCTCGCGCGACATGCTCCAGGTCGAGTTGCGGGAGAGGATGTCGACCTTGCGGTTCTGCAGTTCCTTGAAGCGTTCGCTGGCATCGAGCGGAATGAATTTCGCGGCCTTCGGATCGTCGAAGATCGCCGACGCCACCGCGCGGCAGAAATCGACGTCGAAGCCGCTCCAGTTGCCCTTGTCGTCGGGGATCGAGAAGCCGGGCAGGCCGGCATTGACGCCGCAGAATACTTCGCCGCGCCGGATCGTGCGCTTCAGGGTTCGGGTGTCGTATCGCTCATAGGTGATGGCAACGGCCGCGACCGCGATTGCGACCGCCAGACCAATCAGGAGGCCGCCTCGGAATGTGCGCATGATTTATCTCTCACCAATAATCGGGAAAACGGATGTCAGCGAAGCGGGGCGGTTACAGTTCGGGCTTTTGCCGGATAATGACCTTGGTTCCGACCGGTACGCGCTCGTAGAGATCGGCGACGTCAGCGTTGACCAGCCGGAAGCAGCCGGAGGAAACCTTGGTGCCGATGGTGTCGGGGCGGTTGGTGCCATGGATGCGGTAGACGGTGGTGCCGAGATACATCGCGCGCGCGCCGAGCGGATTGCCGGGGCCACCGGCCATGAAGCGCGGCAGATAGGGCTGGCGCGCGATCATCTCCGGCGGCGGCGTCCAGTCCGGCCATTCCGCCTTGCGGGTGATGTTGACCAAGCCCTGCCACTGGAATCCGTCGCGCCCGACGCCGATGCCATAGCGCATCGCGCGGCCGTTGCCCTGCACCAGGTACAGATGGCGCTCGGAGGTGGAGATGATGATGGTGCCCGGCGCCTCATTGGTGCGGTAGTACACCATCTGCTTGCGGTATTCCGGATCGAGCTCGACGCTGTCGTCCGGCAGAAGTCCCGGCTGGTCACCCACGTCGGGCTGCTGGGCATAGCTTTGCGAGGCTGAAAGCATCAGGCCGCCGGCGGCGACGACCATCCAGATGAGGTGACGAAGTTTCGTCATTGCAAAGCTCTCCTTGTTGGCGCCTGCCAAATCATTGGAACCATCAAATCTCAGTGCCACCTTGATGGCAAGTTCAAGGCGAATGGATGCGATAGGTCGCTGGAATGTCTCATATTTTCACCCGTTGCGAAGAGCCGCGATTGGCTCGTGATGCCTCATTTCGGTGCGATCCAGAGCCGCAGGCCAAAGGAGATCAGGGCGACCGTGCCGACGCCGCCGAGCCAGAGGGCCGCGAACCACAAGAGCCGCCGCGCCAGCGGGCGTGGATTTTCCTCGCGCGGCCTCAATGGTAGCCGCTCCCGTGCCTGACCTTGCCGCGGAACACCCAGTAAGCCCATGCAGTATAGCCGAGGATCAGCGGCACCAGCACGCCGACGCCGAACAGCATGAAGATCTGGCTGTTCGCAGGTGACGCCGCCTGCCAGATCGTGATGCTCTGCGGCACGATGTAGGGATACATGCTGATGCCGAGGCCGGCATAGGACAGCGCGAACAGCGCCAGCGTCAGGAAGAACGGCTGGTAGTCGTATTTGTTGGCGAGGCTGCGCAGCAACAATACTGTCACCCCGGCCACCGCGATCGGCACCGGCGCGGTCAGAATGATATTGGGCCAGTCGAACCAGCGCTGTGTGTACTGCACATGCAGGAACGGCGTCGCGATGCTGACCGCGCCGATCGCGCCCAGCATCGCGATCAACAATATCCAGCTCAAATGATAGGCGCGGTCGCGCAAGATCCCTTCGGTCTTCATCACCAGCCAGGTCGCGCCCAACAGCGCATAGCCGATCACCAGGGCTGCACCGGTCAACAGGCTGAACGGCGTCAGCCAGTCCCACCAGCCGCCGGCGTAGTGCCGCCCCTCGACATGGATGCCCTGCAGGATGGCGCCGAGCGCGATGCCCTGCGCCAGCGTCGCCAGCAGCGATCCGCCGGCGAAAGCCAGATCCCAGTGATTGCGCTCTGCCTGCGTGCGCCAGCGGAATTCAAAGGCGACGCCGCGAAACACCAGCCCCAGCAGCATCGCGATCATGGGCGTGTAGAGCGCCGGCATCAGCACCGCATAGGCCAGCGGAAACGCCGCCATCATGCCGCCGCCGCCCAGGATCAGCCAGGTTTCGTTGCCGTCCCAGACCGGCGCTACGCTGTTCATGATGACGTCGCGATCGGCTTTGTGCGGGAATAGCGGAAACAGGATGCCGAGGCCGAGATCAAAACCGTCCATCACCACATAGACGAACACGGCAAACGCAATGATGAAGGCCCAGATGGTTGGGAGGTCGAGGGGGATCATCGGGCGGCTCCCTCGGCGGCGACGCCCGCGGCCGGCGTTATACCGGCGGCGCGGGCAGGGATCAGGCTGTCCGGTCCCTGTTCGCCGTGATGCGGCGGTTGCGCCATCAGGCGCAGGATGTAGATCACGCCGGCCACGAACACCGTGAAATAGACGATGATGAAGGCGATCAGCGAGGAAGCGACCGCGGGTGCCGCCAGCGGCGAGGCGGATTCGACCGTCCGCAACAGCCCGTAGACCGCGAACGGCTGGCGCCCGGTCTCGGTGGTGATCCAGCCCGCGAGCACGGCGATAAAGCCCGCCGGGCCCATCGCGATCGCGAACACATGCAGCGGCCGGAATTCATAGAGTTTGCCGCGCCAGCGCATCCATAGGCTGAGCAGGCCGAGCCCCATGATCAGGAATCCGAGGCCGACCATGATCCGGAACGACCAGAACGTGATCGGCACCGGCGGCCAGTTTTCGCGCGGCACGGTATCGAGGCCGGCCATCGGCGCGTCCGGGTTATGTTTCAGGATCAGCGAGCCCAGTTTCGGGATTTCGACCGCATATTTGACCTTACCGGCGGCCTGGTCGGGCCAGCCGAACAGGATCAGCGGCGCGCCGTCCTTGTGGCTCTCGTAATGGCCTTCCATCGCCATGATCTTGGTCGGCTGATGCTCCAGCGTGTTGAGGCCGTGCTGGTCGCCGGCGAGAATCTGGATCGGCGCCACCAGCGTCGCCATCCACATCGCCATCGAGAACATCACCCGCGCGCCGGCCAGATGCTGGTCGCGCAGCAAATGCCAGGCGCCGACTGCGCCGACCACGAGCGCCGTCGTCAGGTACGCCGCCAGCACCATGTGCACAAGGCGGTAAGGGAACGACGGATTGAAGATCACCTGGAGCCAGCTCGCGGCAACGAACTGCCCGTCGGCGTTGACGGCGTAGCCGGTCGGCGTCTGCATCCAGGAATTGGCGGAGAGAATCCAGAACGCCGAAATCAGCGTGCCGGTCGCGACCATCAGGGTCGCGATGAAATGCAGTTTGTGACCGACCCGTTCGAGGCCGAACAGCATCACGCCGAGAAAACCCGCCTCGAGGAAGAACGCGGTGAGCACCTCATAGGCCATCATCGGGCCGATCACCGGCCCGGTCTTGTCGGAAAACGCCGACCAGTTGGTGCCGAACTGGTAGGACATCACGATGCCCGACACCACGCCCATGCCGAAGGCGACGGCAAAGATCTTCAGCCAGTAATTGAACAGGTTGATGAAGACCTCACGCCCGGTCACCAGCCACAGCGCTTCAAGCACGGCCAGATAGCTCGCAAGCCCGATCGAGAAGGCGGGAAACACGATGTGGAACGACATCGTGAAGGCGAATTGCGCCCGGGCCAAAACGACCGCATCCAAGCCTTCGAACATCGCAGGTCATCCACCGTCGCTGATCCGGCGCGAACTCTATCACGCCGGATTTGACGATAGTACCCGCGTCGCCGGAATTGCTCAGCTATTGGCGTTGAGCAGCCGTGCAATCGTGCGGTCGATCTGCTCGTACTGGCCTTCGCCGTCGTGCTGGAACACGATCTTGCCGTTCTGGTCGACGATATATTGCGCCGGCCAATACTGGTTGCGGTAGGCGTTCCAGGTCTGCGACGCATTGTCCTGCCCGACCGGGTAGGTGATGCCGTGGCGTTTCAGCGCCGCCTGCACGTTGGAGGCCGAGTGCTCGAACGGGAATTCCGGGGTGTGGATGCCGACCACGACGAGGCCGCGATCCTTGTATTTGGCATAGAGCTCGGTGACGCGCGGCAGCGTGTTGACACAGTTGACGCAGCCATAGGTCCAGAAATCCACCAGCACCACCTTGCCGCGCAGGTCGGCGATATTGAGCGGCTTCGAATTGAACCAGTTGCTGATACCGACGAAGTCAGGTGCAGCATCCTGCGCCACGGCAACCCTCAACGGCGCCGTTTGCGCGGATGTCGCCTCGCCGGCGACTACGGCGAAGGCCGTGCCCGCCAGGAGGAGAGCAATCGTTGCGGCGGATGCGGCGAGCGAGCGTAGGGTCATGGACGTCTCCTTGAGGGGTTCAAAGGCCGATCTGGCCGCTGGGGTAAAATCCGGTCAGCCACGCCACGATCAGCGTTTCGTATTGGAAGTAGGAGATCGCCGCGAAGGCGATCACGACGACGCCGAAGCCCTGCTGCAGTTTTGGCGTGATCCGCGCGATGCTGCGAACACGGGTGGTGACGGCCTGGCCGCCATAGGCGATCAGGAGCATCGGGATCGCCGCACCGATGGCGTAGACCACCAGCAGCAGGCTGGCCCATGCGGTGTTTTTCGAGGTCGCCACCACGGTCAGGATCGAGCCCAGCACCGGGCCGGCGCAGGGCGTCCAGACCAGGCCGAGCGTGGTGCCCAGCACGAAGCCGCCGATCATGCCCTGGCGGGAAGCCGCCGCGCTGCCGGCGCCGAGCCCACCGAGCCGGACCGACAGCCACTCGAACGGCTTCGGCCAGATCATCAGCAGTCCAAATCCTGCCAGCAGTATCGCGGCAGCCGTACGAAGTACGTTGGGATCGAAATCGAACACCCGCGTGATCGCGCTCAGCGCCAATGCCGCCATCGAGAATGACATCACGAAACCGAGCGCAATCATCGCCGGCCGCGCCTTTCCGGTCTGGCCAACCGATGCCCCGAGCAGAATAGGCAGCATCGGCAGGGTGCAAGGCGCGGCGACGGTGACGACGCCTGCAAGCAGCGCGAGAACGAGGTTGAACATCGGACCGGTCCATCAACGGTCCCGGCAGCGCCATCTGGCCACTGCGGGGAGCTTGATGTTCTTCGCGATGACGGCGCCGGCCGTTACGCCGGCCGCATCCCCGGCCGCGTCACGTCTCTGTGAGGCCCTTCGAGACAAATCTCACGACAACGCGCCCCCAACACAGAGCGACCCGGCTGGGGGGCATCCCGGCCGGGTCGTTGGAGGTTAGTTGGGAGTAGAAGATCGTCGTCGTCTGGAAACTGGTTCAGCGAACTCCGTTGGGGATCACGCAGACCTCCGCGGCGCTCTTGGTGCTGCAATCGATCACTTGTTCGCGCACGACCATGGTGCCGGCATCGCGCTGGGCGCGGGGGGCGACGTTCTGGGCGGACAGCGAAGCCAAGGTAGCAACCGCGCCGAGCGGGACAATGAAGAGGCGGAATGACGGCTTCAGCATATTCGCTCTCGTGTTCGGCGTTGATGTTGCGTTGTTGATGGTCAACATAGGGAGGGAGTTTTTCCGGGTGATGTCGTCAATTGTTTCATTTGTTTCGTCGCCGGTAATCTTTGGCGTCGAAATCAATCTCCGGTCTTTGCCCTTGATCTCCTATTAAGATATTGAAATTGCTATATTTTATGCCGCAAGGCTGTTCACGCCGGCGCCCTTAAGCAAGTCGGCGAGTTGTTTGCGGGCATAGAACATCCGGGTCTTCACCGTGCTCTGGGGGATGCCGATGATCGCGCCGGCCTCTTCCACCGACTTCTCATGGTAGTAGACGAGGTTGATGATCTCGCGATGCGCCGGCGACAGCTTGGCGACACAGGCCCGCAGGATGGCTGAGGTGTTGGAGCGGTCTAGCGAGGCTTCCGGCGTATCGGCTTCATCGGCGATCTCGAGCACGTCTTCCTGTTCGATATCTTCGTGCTTGCGCTGACGCAGCGCGGTCAGCGCCTTGAAACGGGCGATCGACAGCAGCCAGGTGGAAACCTGGGAACGGCCTTCGAACTGGCTGGCGGTCCGCCACACGTCCAGAAACACCTGGCTGACCAGGTCTTCGGCCATCGTGGTGTCGCGCACCATGCGGAGCACGAAGCGGTAAACCCGGACATTGTGACGGGAATAGAGGACATGCATCGCCGTGCGGCCACCCTTGGCGATACTATCGAGCAGCATCTCATCGGATGTCGCGCGGGCCACCGCGATATTCTTGCGGGCTGCAGCGTTGATGGCGATGACGTTCGGCATGACAGGCTCCCAGTTCGCCTTGGCGGCGCTTCGTTGGGAGGATTGTTAGTTAAGCAACGTTTCGGGATGTCTGCACGAAAAGGGGAAAATGGTTTCATGCAGGGGAGAATTGTTTCGTCGCAGGGCTCGCGACGAAACATTCAGGGGCGAAATGCGAGTAATTTCAATACGCGGAAAATTGGAGGGTTTCACGCGCGGATTAGTTCCGCGCGAGCGCGACGATAGATATGGAGGCGAGAACTATGCCTTGTCGCCGGTCGGCGAAAACAAATAGCCGCCGCCGCGGATGGTGCGGATCACGGCAGGCTTGGTCGGATCGATCTCGATCTTGCGGCGGATACGCATGATGCGCAGGTCGACCGCGCGGTCGAAGGCTTCGGCGTCGCGCGCATTGGCCAATTCCAGCAGCCGCTCGCGCGACAGCACCCGCTTCGGGTTGGCGGCGAACACTTTCAGGAGACCGAATTCGGACGCGGTCAGCGGATGCTCGTTGCCCTCGTCGTCGCGCAGCGCCTGGGCTTCGAGATCGAGCCATTTGGTGCCGAACCGCACCAATTGATCCTTTTCGGTTTTGGCTGCCGCGGCGTCGGGCGCCGCTGCCTTCACCGGCGCGCTACGCCGCAGCACCGAGCGGATCCGCGCCATCAATTCCCTGAGCTCGCAGGGTTTTGCGATGTAATCGTCGGCGCCGAGTTCGAGGCCTACCACGCGATCGATCGGGCTCGCGGTCGCCGTCAGCATGATGACGGGGACGTTGATCCGGCTCTTGAGGTCGCGGATGATCGACAGCCCGTCTTCCTCGGGCATGTTGAGGTCGAGCACCACGAGATCGGGCACGCTGGTTTCGATCACGCTGCGCAGGCTTTTGCCGCCGTCGCAGAGCGTGACGCCAAAGCCGTGCATCTTGAGGTAATCGCCGACCATTTCGCGGGCCGGCGCCTCGTCGTCGACGATGATGATATGCGGGCTCTGGGTCATGACGTCTCTGTTGCCGGCAATGTAACCGTAAACGTCGATCCTTGTCCGGGCCCGGCGCTCTCCGCGGTCACATGGCCGCCATGCATGTCGATGATGCGCTTAACGATCGATAGACCGAGGCCGGTCGAGCTTTCGCCGGCGGTGGGCTTGGCCGAGAGCCGCTGGAACCGGCCGAACAGCCGCCCGAGGTCTTCAGGGCTGAGCCCCGCGCCCTCGTCGCCGATGCGAATGACGGTGTTGTGGCCCTCGTGGCTGACAGTCACATTGATCCTGCCGCCGATCGGCGAATATTTGATGGCGTTGCTGACCAGATTGTCGATCGCCTCGCGGATCCGGTCGGCGTCGCACATGGTGACGAAATTCGGCGGCGCGGACACCGCGATGGTCTGCTGCTTGTTGACGGCCAAAGGCTGGTTGGCGTCGGCGACCTCGGCGACCAGCGCTGCGACATCGACCGGCTCGCGGCGAATCGTGATGTCGAAGGCGTCGGCCATCGCATCCGAAATCAGATGGTCCACCATCGAGGTCAGCCGCTTGGTGGCGTCGCGGATATGGTCGACCTGTGCGGTGACGTTTTCCTTCGGCGAGCCGGCGCGAGATCAATTCGGTCAGCATTTCGGTGCGGCCGAGGATGACGCCGAGCGGATTCTTCAAATCGTGCGCGACGGTGCCGAGAATCTCGTTCTTGAAGCCGTTGGCGCGCTGCAGCCGCAGCCATTGCGACGACAGCCGGCGGTTGGCCTGCATCAGCGCGCGGGTGCGCTGCGCGACGCGGTCCTCGAGCTGGGTATTGGCCTCGTGCAGCTGCTGATAAAGAATGACGTTGTCGAAGGCGATCGACAGCCGGCTGGAGAAGATCTCGACCAGCGCGCGGTCGGTCTCCGACAGCGGCCGCTCGGCCTGCAGCAGCACCACCACTTCGCGGCCGCTGCCGGTGCGCAGATAAAGCACGCTGCGGTGGTCGGCGAATTCGTTCTTGCGGCGCGAGAAGGCCGCTTCCACCATCTGCCGCAAATCCGGATCGAGCGCTTTCGAACTGGTGGTGCCGATGAAGCGGCTGTAGCAGCCCGAGCCGGCCAGCACGGAAAAATCGGATTCGGCCGAGCCGCCGTCGTCGCGCAGCACCAGAATGCCGGCGCAATCGACATTGAGCAGCGAGGCGAGCTGCGTCAGCACGCCCTCGGCGAGGCGCTGCATCGATTTGAAATCGTACAAAGTGGAGGCGGCATCGATGATGATTTCCAGCCCGCGCCGGGTCTGCACCATGCGCTCGAGCTGCTGATAGCTGCGCAAGGCCGCGGTCAGCGACGTGAACAGCTTGTCGGCGGTAAGCTCGGTCTTCGCCTTGTAGTCGTTGATGTCGTACTGGACGATGACGCGGCGCTCCGGCGCCTGACCGGGCTGGCCGGTGCGCAGGATGATGCGGACGGTCTCGTTCCTGAGTTCGTTGCGGATGTATTCGACCAGTTCGAGGCCGGCGACGTCGGTTTCCATGATGACGTCGAGCAGGACGGCCGCGATATCCGGATTGTTGCGCATCAGGATGCGGCCTTCGGCCGCGGAATAGGCTGACAGGATTTCGAGCGTTGCGCCGTGGAGGTTGTAGTCGCTCAGCGCAAACCGGGTGCCTTCATGCACGGCCTGATCGTCGTCGATGACGGCGATCTTCCATTTGCGCGCGGACGAAACCTCCGGAACGGCGCCGGTATCGTCGATCAGGTGGAGGACATCGTCCTGTTCGGCCATTGAGGAGTTCCGTCGGCTGCAGCGTCTGTGATCGTGGGTCCGCCCTTGGCGACCTTCGGCATGATAATGCGAAATGTGGTGCCTTGTCCCAGCCTTGACTCCAGCATCATCCGGCCGCCGAGCTGTTGAGTGACAAGATTATAGACGATATGCAAGCCCAGCCCGGTGCCGCCCTCGTTGCGGCGCGTAGTAAAGAACGGGTCGAACGCCTGCCGCTGCACGTCCGGCGTCATTCCGGCCCCGTTGTCGGCGAAAATGATCTCGACATCGTCGCTGCCGCGGGCCCTTGCCGAAATCGAGATCGCCCCGGAGCGGCCGTCGGCGAAGGCATGGTTGGCGGCGTTGAGGAAAAGATTGGTTAATATCTGCCCGTAGGAGCCGGGATAGCCGTCGATGACGAGCCCCTCGGGCACGTCGACCGACAGCGTGATCGCGGCCTTCTTCAGCACCGGCCGCAGGCTGGCGACGATCTGGTCGGTGGCCTCGCCGAGGGAGAATTGCCGGCGCTCGGCATGCGAACGGTCCACCGCAACCTGCTTGAACGACTGGATCAGCTCGCCGGCGCGATGCAAATTCGCCACCAGTTGCCCTGCGGCGTCGCGCGAGATTTTGACGAATTCGTCGAGCTTGGAGCGGCGCAGCGGCTCGGTGCGCAATTCGATTTCGAACATCTCGGCGCGGCGCGCAAAACTGGAAGCAACCGTCAGGCTGATGCCGATCGGGTTGTTGACCTCATGGGCGACGCCGGCGACCAGGCCGCCCAGCGCCGCCAGCCGTTCGGCGTCGATCAGGTTCTGCTGGGCGGTGTTGAGCTCGAGCAGCGCGCTCTCGGCCTTTTCCTTCGAGGCGCGCAGCTCGTCCTCGGTCTTGCGCTTGGCGATGGCGTTTTCGCGGAACACTTCCACCGCGCGCGCCATCGCGCCGACCTCGTCCTTGGCGGCCGTTCCCTGCACGCCGCGATCGTAATCGCCCGAGGTGATCGCGTGCATCGCCGCCATGATCTGCTGCAGCGGCAGCCGGATCGAGAGCGCGATCAGCACGCCGGCCGACAGGATGATGCCGAGGAAGATCACGGCGATCGACAGCACCCGGCGCGATATGTCGGACAGCGTCCGGTCGAAGGTCTCCTGCGCCTTCTGCTCGCGCTGGCGCATCTTGACCGACAATTCGTCGATGGCGCCGATCGCGTCGGCCTGGCTGGCGTCGATGGTGTTGCGCAACAGCTCGGTGCGGCTGGCGAGTTGCTCGGTCAGTTTCGCAAACCCCTCGCGCATCGCCAGGGTCCGTGTGTTCAACCGCGTCAGCGCCATGCGCTGCAGATCGTTGTCGGCGAGGTCGACCATCACCGGGATGGTTTTTTCGATCGTCTCGGTGTTGCGGCGGGCTTCCTCGGCAGAGGCCGCCGCCAGCGAAAGATAATAGGCGTTGGCGGCGACCAGCATCGCGGTAAACGCCTCGCGGGATTTGCCGAGCGAGGGCCAGATCAGCGCGTCGCGGTGTCCGGTGGCGCCCTCGATGATCGAATAAAGCCCGGCCATGTCCTTGGCCGGGCCCAGCACCTGGACTCTCATAGGTCTTGGCGATTGTCGCCTGCACCGCGCGCAATTCGCCAAAGCCGTTGAGGAAGCGGCTGGTGACGTGTTCGAGCCGCTCCACCGACCCCGACAGCATCGGGTCGTTCGAGGCGCGCGTGGTCAGCGTGCCGAGCACCGCTTCGCGCAACAGCAGGATCTCGGCGAACAGTTCGGGGCTCGGCTGGTTGATGTAGCGGTGGATCAGGTTCTGCAGGCGGCTGGTTTCGCTTTCCAGCGACGCCAGGATCTTGTCGGATTCCCTGCACCTGGCGGACATCGTCCCAGGCCGAGCCCAGCACCTTGGCGCCGTTCCAGATCAGGGCGGCGAGCACGATCACGACGGCCGAGTTCAGGGCGGCGATCGACAGAATGCGCCAGCGGATCGGCACCGCGCGCAGCAACTGGACGATGCGAAAGCGGCCGCGCGCGGCGAAGCCCGCCGGCCGTTCCACTGCCTTGTCCTGTTGCGGCGTTCCGGCCAAATCACTCCACCTTGCGAATTCGTTCGATCAGCTGCGCGACCGCGGGGTCGCGCCGCGCCTTGGCGTAGATCCCAGCCATCGCCGCCTCGAACGGCTTGCGGTCGATATCGGTGACGATCTTGACGCCGGCGGCTTCCGCCTGCTTGCGCGACCGCTCCTCGAGATCCCGCCATTTCTCGCGCATGAAGCGGCTGGAGCGCAGCGCCGACTTCGCGAAAAATCTTCTGGTCTTCGGCCGACAGGCTGCCCCAGGCCTTCTGCGACATGACCAGCACTTCCGGGCTCATGGTGTGTTCGGTGAGGGTGTAGTAGCCGGCGTATTTGTAATGGTCCGTGGTGACGAAGGACGGCCAGTTGTTCTCCGCGCCGTCGATCAGCCTGGTGGCAAGCCCGGTCAGCACCTGCCCGTAGGGCAGTTCGACCGGCTCGGCGCCGAGCGCCTTGATCATGTCGGACATCTGCTCGGATTGCTGCACGCGCAGCCGCAAACCCTTGAGGTCGGCGATCGAGCGGACCGGCCGGACGCTGTTGTAGATCGAGCGGGCGCCGGAATCGTAAAACGCCAGGCCGACGAATCCATAGGGCTCGAAGCTGTCGAGGATCTCGCTGCCGATCGGCCCATCCAGCACCTTCTGCAGATGCTCGATGGAGCGGAACAAAAACGGCATCGCCAGCACGTTCATCGCCGGCACCATGTTCCCGATCAACGCGACATTGGTGCGGTTGAGGTCGATCGCGCCGACCCGGGTCTGCTCCAGGGTTTCCTTTTCCTCGCCGAGCTGGCGCGAATGGAAGACCTTGATCTGGTGGCGGCCGCCGCTGCGCTCCGCGACCAGGCTGCCCATGTAGAGCAGCGCCTGGACGGTCGGATAATCCTCGTTCTGGGTGTCGGCGGCGCGAAATTCGCGCGCAAACGCGCTCGTTGCCGCCACTGCGGCAGAACAGCGCGACAACAAGCGTCATGGTCCGCGAAAGGTCGGCGCGGCGGTACACTGGCAACAAATCCCCTTGTGATGCTGTCGGCGGCGGGAAGAAAAGGTTCAACGTTAATTTTAGCAGAAGCTGGGTTGGATATGGCTATCCTGCGGATATCGTTAATTGTGCGCTGCGCGACGGCGTGGCGGATTGAACCCGTTGTCGCGGGTTCCTATGACGGCGCCGCAACGCAGCCGCTCCATGTTCGGCCGCAGCAATATAGAGTGGTTCAACGGTGAAGTTCGCTTTGAGATTTTTATACGCTCGCAGCCCTCGCGGCCATCGCCCTTGCGTCCCCGGCGCAGGCCGCCACCGATATCATGTGGTGGCACGCGATGTCGGGCGAGCTCGGCAAGCAGGTCGAGAAGCTCGCCGCCGATTTCAATGCATCGCAGTCCGAGTACCGGATCGTGCCGAGCTACAAGGGCAATTACACCGAGACGGTGACGGCGGCGATCTTCGCCTTTCGCTCGCGCAGCCAGCCCGCCATCGTTCAGGTCAACGAGATCGCGACCGCAACCATGATGGCGGCGAAGGGCGCGATCTATCCGGTATTCGAATTGATGCGGGACCAGTCGGAGAGCGTTTTCGCCGCCGCGCCTATCTGCCGGCCGTGACCGGCTATTACGCCGACGTCGCCGGCAACATGCTGTCGTTCCCGTTCAACTCCTCGACGCCGATCCTGTATTACAACAAGGATCTGTTCCGCGCCGCCGGCCTCGATCCGGAAGTGGCGCCGAAGACCTGGCCCGAGGTCGGCGCCGCAGCGAAGCGGCTGCGTGCGGCGGGCGCCGTTTGCGGCCTGACCACCTCGTGGCCGTCCTGGATCAATGTCGAGAATTTTTCCGCCTTCCACAATCTGCCGCTCGCGACCCGCGCCAACGGCTTTGGCGGTCTCGATGCGGAGTTGACCTTCAACAATCCGGTGGTGGTGCGCCACATCGCGCAGCTCGCGGAATGGCAGCACGACCAAAGTGTTCGACTATAGCGGCCGGGGCCAATCGGCCGAGCCGCGGTTTCAGAACGGCGAGTGCGCGATCTTCATCGGCTCGTCGGCGACGCGCGCCGATATCAAGGCCAATTCGAAATTCGAGGTCGGCTACGGCATGATGCCGTATTGGCCCGACGTCGCCGGCGCGCCGCAAAACACCATCATCGGCGGCGCGACCCTGTGGGTGCTGCGCGACCGGCCGCGCGCCGAATATTCAGGCGTCGCCAAATTCTTTGCATTCCTGTCCAAGCCGGAGATCCAGGCGGCCTGGCACCAGAACACCGGCTATCTGCCGATCACCCGCGCCGCGTTCGATCTCACCCGCGCGCAGGGTTTCTATGACCGCAATCCCGGTGCCGCGATCTCGATCGAGCAGATGACGTTGAAGCCGCCGACCGAGAACTCGAAGGGAATCCGGCTTGGCTCGTTCGTGCTGATCCGCGATGTGATCGACGACGAACTGGAGCAGGCTTTCAGCGGCAAGAAATCGGCGCAGGCCGCGCTCGATCTGGCCGTCGAGCGCGGCAACCGCCTGCTGCGCCAGTTCGAGCGGGCCAATCCGGATCGGTAGCGCGTTTGGGCGGGTGAAGGACTTGGATTTTTGCGAGTAACGGGAGGGTCCCCTGGGACCCTCCAATCATCTCGCTCTCGCCCAACAAACGGGCGTCAAAAATCTTCTGCCTAGCTTTTAGGCGGTGTCATGGCTTTGTATGCAATATGACAGCCAATCGGGTGCCGCCATCCCGTCGTCTAAAGGCGATATTAGCTAGCTAAATCATCTGGTTACTACCAGATTGACGTTCCTTTAAGGTTTGGCACGAACCTTGCGATTCCAGCTCCAAAGCCGGCTTTCCCTAGGGCGTTGGAGCATCACCATGAAGCGTCGCGATTTCCTGAAATCCGTCTCCGGATTGGCTGCGACCGGCGCGCTCACGCCCGCACCCGCGATCTGGTCGGCGGCGAAAGCCGACGCCCGCTCGGAGACGCTGTTGATCGTCTCCGAAGGCGGCCCCAACAATCTCGACATCCACGGCGTCGGCACCAACGTGCCCGGTTATGAAGTGTCGTGGAATTGCTACGACCGGCTGATCAGCCACGAGATGAAGAGCGGCCCTGGCGGCGTGCCGTATTACGACCGCGACAAGTTCAAGCCCGAACTCGCCGAAGACATGAATGTCGGCGACATGTCGGTGACCTTCAAGCTGAAGAAGAACGCGAAATTCCATGACGGCACGCCGGTGGCGGCAAAAGACGTCAAGTGGTCGCTCGATCGCGCGGTCTCGGTCGGTGGCTTCCCGACTTTCCAGATGAGCGCCGGCTCACTCACAAAACCCGAGCAGTTCGTCGTCGTCGACGACAACACGGTGCGGGTGGATTTCGCCAAGAAGGACCGTCTGACGATTCCCGATCTCGCGGTGATTGTGCCCTGCGTCGTCAATTCCGAATTGGTGAAGAAGAACGCTTCCGAAAAGGATCCCTGGGGTCTTGAGTATACCAAACAGCAGACCGCAGGCTCCGGCGCCTACAAAGTCACAAAATGGACCGCCGGCACCGAAGTGATCATGGAGCGCAACGACGACTGGGTCGGCGGCCCGATGCCGAAGATCCGGCGCGTGATCTGGCGCATGGTGCCGCAGGCCGGCAACCGCCGCGCGCTGCTGGAACGCGGCGACGCCGATATCTCCTACGAGCTGCCCTACAAGGATTTCCAGGAGATGAAGGCCAACGGCAAACTCGACGTGGTGTCGCTGCCGTTCTCCAACGGCATTCAGTATATCGGCATGAACGTGACCAAGCCGCCGTTCGATAACCCCAAAGTGCGCCAGGCGATGGCATACGCGATGCCGTACCAAAAGATCATGGATGCGGTGCTGTTCGGCCTCGCCAATCCGATGTTTGGTGCTGCGGCCGGCAAGGCCACCGAAGTGGCCTGGCCGCAGCCGACCAAATACGCCACCGACATGGCGAAGGCGAAGGCGCTGCTGACCGAGGCCGGCTACGCCGACGGTTTTGAGACCACGATCTCATTCGATCTCGGATTTGCCGGCGTCAACGAACCGCTCTGCGTGTTGGTGCAGGAATCGCTCGCCCAGCTCGGCATCAAGACCACCATCAACAAGATTCCCGGCGCCAACTGGCGCACCGAATTGAACAAGAAGGAAATGCCGCTCTACACCAACGTATTTTCGGGCTGGCTCGATTACCCCGAATACTTCTTCTACTGGTGCTATCACGGCAACAATTCCGTCTTCAACACGATGAGCTACAAATCGCCCGACATGGACAAGCTGATCGACGGCGCGCGAACCGCAGCCGCGAGCGGCGACAAATCGGCCTACGACGCCGACGTCAAAGGTTTTGTCGATCTCGCTTTCTCCGACATCCCGCGCATTCCGCTGTATCAACCCTTCGTCAACGTCGCGATGCAGAAGAACATCTCGGGCTATCAATACTGGTTCCACCGCCGCCTCGACTATCGCGCGCTGGCCAAGGGGTAACCCGCCATGCTGACCATGATCGGCAAGCGGCTGATGTTTGCGATCCCCTCCCTGATCGGGGTCGTGATCGTGACGTTCCTACTGACCCGCGCGCTGCCCGGCGATCCCGCGGCGTATTTCGCCGGCCCCGCCGCCGGCAAGGAAGCGGTCGAACAGATCCGCAAGAAACTCGGCCTCGACAAGCCGCTGATCGAGCAGTTTTTCCGCTACACCAACGATCTCGCCCATGGTGATTTCGGCAATTCGCTCACGACCGGCCAGCCGGTCGCGACCGAAATTCGTAACCGGCTGCCGGCCTCGGCCGAACTGACGCTGCTCGGCCTCGTCGTCTCCATCGTGATCGCGATCCCGCTCGGCGTGCTCGCCGCCACCAGACCAGGGTCCTGGATCGACCATCTCTGTCGCGTTACCACGACGGCTGGTGTGTCGCTGCCGGTGTTCTTTACCGGCCTGGTGCTGGTCTACATCTTCTATTTCCGGCTCGGCTGGTCGCCGGCGCCTTTGGGCCGGCTGGACGTGTTCTACAGCGCGCCGCCGACGGTGACCGGGTTCTATCTGATCGACACCCTGCTCGCGCGAGATTTCGAGGCGTTTCGTTCGGCGGCGAGCCAGTTGATCCTGCCAGCGATCACGCTTGCGGTGTTCTCGCTGGCGCCGATCGCACGCATGACGCGCGCCTCGATGCTGGCGGTGCTGGCTTCGGACTTCGTGCGCACCGCGCGCGCCTCCGGCCTGTCGCCGGGCACCGTGATCGTCACCTACGCGTTCCGCAATGCGATGCTGCCGGTGATCACCACGCTGAGCATGGTGTTCTCGTTCCTGCTAGGGGCCAACGTGCTGGTGGAAAAAGTCTTCGCCTGGCCCGGCATCGGCTCCTATGCGGTGGAAGCGCTGATCTCGTCGGATTTCGCGCCGGTGCAGGGCTTTGTGCTGACCATGGCGGTTATGTACGTGCTGCTCAATCTGATGATCGACATTCTCTATGGCGTGATTGATCCAAGAGTAAGGCTTGAAGGGTAGTACGGCTTGAAGGGTAAAGGGTAAGAGCATGAGCACCGTTGCGCCTGCCGTTGAACCGGTTGGTCCCGCACGCACCTCGGGACTATCGGCGATCTTCGAACACACCCGCTATGTGCTCGGCGAGAACCGCGTTACCGCCTTTGCGTTCGGGCTGCTGGTCGTGATCGTATTCGCTGCGCTGTTCGGCCCCTACGTCGTGCCCTACGATCCGCTCGCCAGCGACACGGTCGCGGCGCTGAAGCCACCGTCGGGGGCGCACTGGTTCGGCACCGATCAATTGGGCCGCGATATCTTCAGCCGCGTGATCGTCGCAACCCGGCTCGATACCTTCATCGCGGTGGCATCGGTGGTGCTGGTGTTTTTGATGGGCGGCCTCGCCGGGATCGCCGCTGGATACTTCGGCGGCTGGACCGACCGCATCGTCGGCCGCATCGCCGATACCATCATGGCGTTTCCGCTGTTCGTGCTGGCGATGGGCATCGTGGCGGCACTGGGCAATACCGTGCAGAACATCATCATCGCGACTGCGATCGTGAATTTTCCGCTTTACGCCCGCGTCGCGCGCGCCGAAGCCAATGTTCGCCGCAACGCCGGCTTCGTGCAGGCGGCGCGACTGTCCGGCAATGGCGAGTTCCGGATTCTTTTGGTGCACATCCTGCCCAACATCATGCCGATCATGATCGTGCAGATGTCGCTGACCATGGGCTACGCCATCCTCAACGCCGCCGGTCTCTCGTTCATCGGTCTCGGTGTGCGGCCACCGACCGCCGAGTGGGGCATCATGGTCGCCGAAGGCGCCGGCTTCATGGTCTCGGGCGAATGGTGGATCGCGCTGTTCCCCGGCCTCGCGCTGATGATCGCGGTGTTCTGTTTCAATCTCCTTGGCGACGGTCTGCGCGACATCGTCGATCCGCAGCGGAGGACGTGAGATGAAAAGTTTGTTTGCCCGCGCCTTCTCTTACCTCGCCCCGCTTGCGGGGAGAGGTCGGATCGCTCTTGCGATCCGGGTGAGGGGGGCTCTCCGCGAACTCTTCTCTCTCCTGGACACGCTGATAGAAGCCCCTCATCCCGACCTTCTCCCCGTAAGAACGGGGAGAAGGAGGCGACCTCCCATGCGGAGAGACAGTAAATGACCGCGCAGCCGCTGCTCGACGTCAACAATCTTACGGTCGAATTCGCCACCCGGCGCGGCATCGTCAAGGCCGTGCAGCACGTCAATATATCAGTGGCCAAGGGCGAGACGCTCGGCATCGTCGGCGAATCCGGTTCGGGCAAGTCGGTTACATCTTACGCCGTGATGCGGATTCTCGACCGCGCCGGCAAGATCGCCGAGGGCTCGGTGATGTTCTCCGGCATCGACGTCAAGGCCGCCACGGAGACCCAGATGCGCGATCTGCGCGGCCGCGAAATCTCGATGATTTTTCAGAACCCGCGCGCGGCGCTCAATCCGATCCGCAAGGTGGGCGACCAGATCGAGGATGTGCTGCGGCAGCATGTGCAGGCCGCGGCGAGCGACCGCGGCGAGAAGGCGATCGAAGCGCTGGAGGCGGTCAAGATCGCCCGGCCGCGCGAGCGCTATCACGCCTATCCGTTCGAGTTGTCGGGCGGCATGTGCCAGCGTGTGGTGATCGCGCTGGCGCTGGCCTGCAATCCGCAGCTTCTGATCGCGGACGAGCCGACCACCGGACTCGACGTCACCACCCAAAAAGCTGTGATGGACCTGATCGTCGAACTGACCAAACGCCGGTCGATGTCGACCATTTTGATCACGCATGATCTGGGTCTCGCCGCCGCCTATTGCGATCGCGTGATCGTGATGGAGAAGGGCCGCGTGGTCGAGACCGCCAAGTCCGCGGATATCTTTGCCAACCCCGAACACGCCTATACCAAAAAACTGATGCGCGCGACGCCGCGGCTCGGCGTCTCCCTGCGCGATCTGCTGCCGGAGGAAGAAGCGGCGGCGCTTTCTTCCACCTCGCCCCGCGTGCGGGGAGAGGTCGACGCGCGTAGCGCGGCGGGTGAGGGGGGCTCTCCGCCAGGTGCGCTCGCGGAGGCAGTCCCTCACCCCAACCCTCTCCCCGCAGGCGGGGAGAGGGAGAAGCCGCTGCTGCTGATCGAAAAGCTGGTCAAGGAATATCCGCGGCAGGGCGCGACGGCGACCCTCGGCAAACTGTTCGGCCGCAAGCCGCCGGTCGAGGCCGAGCAATTCCGCGCGGTCGACGGCATCACCTTCTCCGTCGGCCATGGCGAGAGCGTCGGCCTGGTCGGCGAATCCGGCTGCGGCAAATCGACCACGTCGATGATGGTGATGCGGCTGTTGGACCAGACCTCGGGCCGCATCGTGTTCGATGGCGACGAGATCGGCGCCATCATGCCCAATGCCTTTGCGCGGCTTCCCTTGCGCAAAAGCATCCAGATGGTGTTCCAGGATCCGACCGACAGCCTCAATCCGCGCTTTACCGCGGCGCGCGCCATCGTCGATCCGATCATGCAGCTCGGCGACATCAAAGGCCGCGACGCGCTGCGCGCCCGCTGCGAGGAACTCGCCGGCCTGGTCGGGCTGCCGGTCAACCTGCTGGACCGGTTCCCGCATCAATTATCCGGCGGGCAAAAGGCCCGCGTCGGCATTGCGCGGGCCATCGCGCTGCATCCGAAACTGGTCATCCTCGACGAGCCGACCGCGGCGCTCGATGTCTCCGTGCAGGCGGTGGTGCTCAATCTGCTGCAGGACCTCAAGGCGTCGATGGGCATGAGCTATCTGTTCGTGTCGCATGATTTGAACGTGGTGCGGTTGTTGTGTGATCGCGTCATCGTGATGCGCACGGGACGAATTGTCGAACAAGGTCCGTCCGAACAGGTCTTGGGTAATCCGCAGGATGCCTATACAAAGGAGCTGCTGACGGCGATCCCGCATCCGCCGTTGCCGGTGCATTAGAGCATGATCCGGAAAAGTGGATACAGGTTTTCCGACGAGATCATGCTCAAACAAAATGATCGAATGGGAGAGTGATGGCTGCCGATCCGCTCGACGATTACATCGATGCCGTCTCAAAGGCGCTGGCACTACCGGTCGAAGACGCTTGGCGGCCGGCGGTCAAGGCCAATCTCCAGGTGTCGCTGAGGCTGGCGCGGCTGGTCGACGAATTTGCATTGCCCGACGAAACCGAGCCGGCCAGTGTCTTTACAGCCTGACATCGCGATGACCGAAAAATCCGAGGCATTGTCGGCCGCTGAAACCGCGCAAGCGGTCGCAAGCAGCAGGCTGTCGGCACTCGCTGCGACCGAAGCGGCGCTGGCGCGGATCGCCAGGCATGACTCCGTTCTTAATTCCTTCACCGACGTCACCGCCGATCGCGCCCGCGCCAAGGCGCGCGCCGTCGATGCCGCGATCGCGGCGGGGCAAAAAGCCGGTCCGCTCGCCGGCGTGCCGTTCGCGGTGAAAAATTTGTTCGACGTGCAGGGTCTTGTGACCCGCGCCGGATCGAAGATCAACCGCGACCTCAAGCCGGCGACGCGCGACGCCACGCTGATCGAGCGTTTGGAAGCGGCAGGGGCGGTGCTGGTCGGCGCGCTCAACATGGGCGAATACGCCTACGATTTTACGGGCGAGAATGTGCATGACGGCCCGTCGCGCAATCCGCACGATCCAACGCGGATGACCGGTGGTTCCTCGGGCGGCTCCGGCAGCGCGGTCGGCGGCGGCCTGGTGCCGCTGGCGCTGGGGTCGGACACCAATGGTTCGATCCGGGTGCCGTCGTCGTTCTGCGGCATCTTTGGCCTGAAGCCGACCTACGGCCGGCTGTCGCGCGCGCGGTCGTTTCCGTTTGTCGCAAGTTTTGACCATCTCGGCCCGTTCGCGCGCAGCGTCGGCGATCTCGCGCTGGCCTATGATGCGATGCAGGGACCCGATGCGGCCGATGCGGCCTGCACGACACGGCCGGTCGAGCCGGTCGCGCCGCTGCTGACGCAGGACATCGGCAGCCTGCGGGTCGCGATCGCCGGCGGCTATTTTCAGCAGAATGTTTTTCCGGAAGCCGTCGAAGCTGTCGCCCGCGTCGCCAAGGCGCTCGGCGCCGTCAGGATCGTTGAAATTCCCGAGGCCGCGCGCGCCCGCGCCGCGGCCTATGTCATCTCCACCACCGAAGGCGCCTCGCTGCATCTCGATCGCCTGCGCAAGCGGCCGAACGATTTCGACCCGGCGGTGCGTGATCGATTGATCGCAGGCGCGATGGTGACCGCGCCATTGGTCGATCGCGCTCAAAAATTCCGGCGCTGGTATCGCGCCCGGGTGCTGGAGCTGTTCAAATCGGTGGATGTGATCCTCGCGCCGGCCACGCCCTGCGTCGCGCCGAAACTTGGACAGGTGAATTTCGTGCTCGATGGCGTCGAATTGCCGGTGCGCGCCAATATCGGCGTCCACACCCAGCCGATCTCCTTCATCGGCCTGCCCGTGGTCGCCGTACCCGTTCCGCTGGAGCCGATGCCGATCGGCGTCCAGATCATTACCGCGCCCTGGCGGGAAGACATCGCGTTGCGCGTGGCTTACGCGCTGGAGCGCATGGGCGTCGCCGCCGCACCTGCGCCGAGAGGATTATAGCGAATGGAAATCGATCTGCCCGACGTGCTGGCCGAGGTGACTGCGCAGTTCGCGCGTTACGAGGAGGCGCTGGTGTCGAACGACGTCGCCGTGCTCGACGAACTGTTCCGCAAGGATTCCCGCACGCTTCGCTATGGCATCGGCGAAAATCTCTACGGCTATGATGCGATCATGGCGTTCCGCGCCGCGCGCTCGCCGGTCGGACTGATGCGCAAGACCGACAAGACCGTCATCACCACCTATGGCCGCGACGCGGCGGTTGCTTCCACGCTGTTCCGCCGCGACGGCGCGCCGGCCAGGGTGGGACGGCAGATGCAGACCTGGATGCGTTTCCCGGAGGGCTGGAGGATAGTGGCGGCCCATGTCAGCATCATCGACGAACCCAGGGATCCGAAGGCATGAGTTTGGACGATCTTCCGACGCAAGCGTCGCCGCCGACGGGCTCCGAACCCGAAGTCGTGGTTCGGCGCGTCGATCGCGCACCGCCGCAAGCGGACAAGATCACGCGTGCCGAGGAATTGCGGCTGCAACTCGCCGACGAGATCGTGCGCGGCGCGCTGGCGCCGGGGGCAGCCCTCGATGAGACCGACATTGCAAAACGCTTCAACGTGTCGCGCACGCCGGTGCGCGAGGCGCTGCGCCAGTTGGCGGCGAGCGGCCTGGTCGATGCCCGCGCCCATCGCGGCGCGGTGGTGGCCCGGCCGTCGCTGGAGCGGCTGACCGGCATGTTCGAGGCGATGGCGGAGCTGGAGGCGATGTGCGCCGGCCTTGCCGCCGAACGGATGTCGCCGGCGGATCGCCACGGCCTGGAAGCGATTCATGAGGAATTGCGGGTGCTGAGCTACACCGGCAATCCCGACCGCTTTCACGAGGTCAACGAGCGCTTTCACAACGCGATCTATGCCGGTTCGCAGAACGGCTATATCGCGGAAATCACCTTGGCGACGCGGGTGCGGGTACAGCCGTTCCGCCGGGCCCAGTTCCGCAATCTCGGACGGCTGGCGAAATCCCATGCCGAGCATGACCGCGTCGTGGTCGCGATCCTGCGCGGCGACAAGATTGGTGCTGCGGCCGCGATGCGTGCGCATATCGAGCTGGTGCGCGGGGAATACGAGCTCTACGCGGTGTCGGTGTAGGTTCCAGGCTACCCCGTCATTGCGAGGAGCGAAGCGACGAAGCAATCCATTCTTTCTTTGTGAGGCAAGATGGATTGCTTCGCTTCGCTCGCAATGACGGCTACACCGTCGCCTTCTCAGCCATGAACGCGCGCCAGCCGCCGAAGCCGGAAATATCGCGCGCGCCATTGATATCGGCGGGCTCGACGATAAACCCCTTCACGCCACGGCCATCCGCCAGCCGTATCGTCCCGATCGACAGCGGCGGCGGGATCGCGGCGACGAATTTTCCGAACGCTGCCGCCGACAAGGCCCAGAGTTCGAGCTCGATCGACGAGCCCTTGCCGGCCTCAACGCGCAGCATGCCGGGTTTTGGCGGCGTCGTGCTCAGCGCATAGAGCGTGTAGTCCGGCGCGGTCGCGGCTTCCTCGAGCAGGCGGCCGCCGAGCGTCTTCAATTCGCCGTTCAGCGCCATGCCGGAGAGATGCGCGCCGACCACGGCAATGGCGATCTCGTCGCCGTTGACGCCTGACGGCAACGACGCCAGCGGCGGCTGCGTCAGGCCTTTGGCTCCCATCTTCAGTGCGGTGTCGGCGTGAAACACCCGGCCGATGCTGGCGAGTTGCGCGTCGTGGCCCGCCGGCGCCAGCAGCGTGATGCCGAACGGAATCCCGTCGGGCCGCAGCGCCGCCGGCAGCGCCAGGCCGCAGAGGTCGAGCAGATTGACGAAATTGGTGTAGGTGCCGAGCCGGGAGTTGAGCTCGACCGGATTGGCCAGCACCTGCGCGGTCGAGTAGGCGGTCGGCGCCGTCGGCAGCACGACGGCGTCGAGGTTTGTGCATGCGCGCTCCGCGACGCGGCGCAGCGCCTGCAGGCGATGGAGCGCTGCAAAGGTGTCGGCGGCGGTCAGCCTCGCGCCGGCCGCGGTAATCTCGCGCGTGACAGGGTGAATCGAATCCGGCGACGACGCCAGCATGTTGCGGATCACCAGATAGCGTTCGGCAACCCACGGGCCCTCATAGAGCAGCCGCGCGGTCTCATAGAACGGCTCGAGATCGAATTCGACCAGGGTGGCGCCGAGCGAGGTCCAGCGCTGCAGCGCTTCGCCATAAGCCTTCTCGGAGGCCTTGTCGCCGAAGAAGATCAATTGGCCGTTGCGCGGGATGCCGAGCCGGAGATTGCCGGGAAGCGCGGTCATAGTCGCCAGCGGCCGGCTGCGCGAAAACGGATCGGCGCCGTCCGGCCCGGCCATCACTTGCAGCGCCGTCATGGCGTCATCGACGGTGAGCGAGAACACCGAAACGCAATCCAGCGTCCGGCACGCCGGCACCACGCCGGCGGTCGAAATCAGCCCAAGACTGGGTTTCAGGCCGACGATATTGTTGAGCATCGCCGGCACCCGCCCGCTTCCCGCGGTGTCGGTGCCGAGCGCCAGCGGCACGAGGCCGGCGGCAACCGCGACCCCCGATCCCGAACTCGATCCGCCGGGAATGAGATCGCTGCGGATCGGATTGACCGGGATGCCGTAGGGCGAGCGCACGCCGACGAGGCCGGTGGCGAACTGGTCGAGATTGGTCTTGCCGATGATGATGGCGCCGGCGCTGCGCAATTTCGCGACCGCGGTCGAATCATGCGCCGGCGAATAGGCGAATGCCGGACAGGCGGCGGTGGTCGGCATCCCCAGTGCGTCGATATTGTCCTTCACCGCCACCGGCACGCCAAGCAGCGGAAGCTGCGCGGCATCCTTGTTCGTCAGCGCCTCGGCTTCGGCCAGCGCATCGTTCTCGTCGCGCAGGCTGATGAACACGGCCGGGTCGTTATACTCGCGGATGCGCGCATAGCTGCGCGCGACGGTCCGTGCGGGCGTCGTGGTGCCGGCGCGATGCGCGGCGACGATCGCTGCGACGGTTTCAGGCACATTGGCCGCCATGATGGTCAAAACTCCAGCGAGGAAACCTCACGCCCATCGAAGCAAGCGATGTGCCATTGTGTACATAATCCGGGCATGGTGGCGGAGAAAATTAGGAAGGCATTTTCAGATAGTTAGGCGATCTTCGGGAATTGACTGTGGCGCTGGAAGGACCGCCTGCACCATTCATTTGCTCAAATTATGTGCAGTTCCGACAGCGTGCCCGGCGAGCCGATATCAGCGCCCGCTGACCGAAAGCGCGGTCAGGTGAAGCTGGAGAGAATCCGGAGCAACTGCTCCCGGTTTTCCTTGCCGATCTTGTCGGCCACGTGACGTTCGTGTTCGGCGGCGAGCAGCTTGAACTGGCGCAACGAGGCCTGGCCCGGCGCGGTCAATTGCAGCGCGTGGGACCGGCGGTCGGTCCTGGAGCGGACGCGCCGAACCAATTTCCGGTCTTCGAGACTGTCCAACAGATGCACCAGCCGGGCGCGCTCGATGCCCAGCCGCTGGGCCACCGCCATCTGGCAGAGGCCCGGGTTCGCGCCGATCAGCGTCAGGACCGAATACTGCGTCGGCTTGATATCGACGGATGCAAGCGTCCGGATGAAATCCTGGAAAATCCAGATCTGGAAACGTCGCACGGCGTAGCCGGCATGGCCGACCAGCCCGTCGAGGCCGATCTCGACATCCTGATCCCGGCGCCCTGCCGTGCCGTTTCTCTTCGGCTTGCCGGCGGAAAGTGGACTTTTCAATGCCGGTTGGGCCGTTCTGCTGGACATGTCGCTGCTCCCGCGCTTGCCTCCTTCTAGCGCCTCACCGGTTCAAAGAAAAGATTGTTGTTGACGACAACAATTGTCGTGACCAACAATATATCCAAGCGGTCCGCAAGAGGCTGCCGTCGATGGTTGTAATCGCCATCCCGACGCGACGGAGGAAACCGATGACGACAGCCGCCGCTATCAGCCGTGACGAACCCAGCCTGTTTGCAACGCCCGCGATTGTCGCGGACCGCCGCGCCGACGGCAGCATCGTGCTGAAATCGACCATGCCGCTCGGTGAAAGCGCGCGCTGCGTCGGCGACTGGCTGGAGCATTGGGCCGCGCAAACGCCGGACCGGATATTTCTCGGCGAGCGCGCCAGCGTCGATACGCCATGGACCACCGTCACCTACAGCCAAGCGCGCGGCCAGGCGCGGGCCGCCGCCGCCTGGATCCTGGCGCAAGGCCTGAGCGCCGAACGCCCGCTGGTGATCCTGGCCGACAACGGCATCGATCACGCGCTTTTCGCGCTGGCCGCCCAGCATGTCGGCGTGCCCTCGGCCGCGATCTCGCCGGCCTACTCGCTGATGTCACGGGATTTCGACAAGCTCAAGAGCATGATCACGCTGCTGCAGCCGGGCGCGATCTATGTGTCGGGCACAAAACCGTTCGCGGCGGCGCTTGCGGCGATCCAGCCGCTGCATTCGGCCACCATCATCAGCGGCAACGCTGAAGACGCCGGCGCGATTTCGTTTCGTTCGATCGTGACGACGCCGGAGACGCCGGCCGTCGAACAGGCCTTTGCGGCCGTGACCCCGGACACCATCGCAAAATTCCTGTTCACCTCGGGCTCGACCGGCACGCCAAAAGCCGTGATCAACACCCAGCGCATGCTGACATCGAGCCAGCAGGCCAAGGCGCAGACATGGTCGTTCCTCGATCAGGCGCGCGACCTCGTGATCCTCGACTGGTTGCCGTGGAGCCATACGTTCGGCGCCAACCACAATTTCAACCTGGTGCTGCGCAATGGCGGCACGCTCTATGTCGACGGCGGCAAACCCGCGCAGGGGCTGTTTTCGACCTCGCTGGCGAATTTGCGCAGCGTGATGCCGACGGTGTATTTCAACGTGCCGCGCGGGTTCGACATGCTGATCGCGGCGCTGCGCGGCGACGACGAGTTGCGCCGCCGCTTTTTCGGCGAGGTGAAGTTCGCGTTCTATGCCGGTGCCGCGCTGCCGCAAAATCTCTGGGATGCGCTGGAGGAACTGTCAGTCAAAACCAGCGGCCGCGCGCTGCCGATGGTGTCGGCCTGGGGCTCGACCGAAACCTCGCCGCTCGCGACCGATTGCCACTTCCAGGCCACGCGTTCCGGCAATATCGGCGTGCCCATTCCCGGCACCGAACTCAAACTAGTGCCGTCCGGCGACAAGCTGGAGGTGCGGGTGCGCGGGCCCAATGTCACGCCGGGCTATTGGAAGGCGCCGGAACTGACCGCGCAGGCGTTCGATAGCGATGGCTTCTATTTGATCGGCGACGCCGTCACCTTTGCCGATCCCGATCGGCCGGAACTGGGATTGTTTTTCGACGGCCGCGTTGCCGAGGATTTCAAGCTCAATTCCGGCACCTGGGTCAGCGTCGGCACTCTGCGCGTCGCGGGCATATCGGCGCTGGCGCCGCTGGCGCAGGACATCGTGGTAACCGGCCATGGCGGTGACGCAGTGCGGTTTCTGGTGTTTCCGAATGTCGCCGCGTGCCGCGCCCATGCCGACTTGCCTGATGGCGCCGACGCGAAGGACGTGATCGGCCATGACAAGGTTCGCGTAGCCATCGCCCAGGGACTCGCCAAGCTGAAAGCGCAAAGCGGAAACTCCTCCGGTCACGCCACGCGGGCGCTGCTGCTGGCCGAACCGGCGTCCGTCGACGGCGGCGAGATCACCGACAAGGGCTACATCAACCAGCGCGCGGTGCTGACCCGGCGCGCCGGCGCGGTGGTGACGCTGGACGATGATGCATCGGCCGAATGGATCGGCTGTCCGCCACTTCAGGCGTGATGGAGCAACGAATGTGAGCGAATTGATCAAGATCCGTGGTTCGGGCGATATCGCCTCAATTGAGCAGCGCGGCTTCGACGCCTATCTGCCAATCAGCACGCCGTTCGGACTGATCGAAGATACCGCCCGCGTTCGCCCGGATCATTGCGCGCTGCTCTATCTAGCGGAGATCGGTAATCCCGACCGGAATGTAACGATCACCTATGCGGCGTTTGCCAGGCGAATTCGTCAGGCCGCCAACCTATTTCGCCGGCTCGGAATAACGGCCGAAGACAGCGTCGGCATCCTGATGCCCCACGTTCCCGCCGCTCAGGTCGCGCTGTGGGGCGCGGAAATCGCCGGCCGGGCCTGCCCGATCAATCCAATGCTCCGGCCCGATCATATTATCGCGCTCCTGACTGCAGCCCGGGCAAAAATCGCGGTGATCCTCGGTGAGAACCGGGATAGCGACATCTGGAATGCGGTGGTGCCCGCGCTTCGCAAAGCCGGATGCTTGACCTATATATTGCATGCGGACGCCGACCAGGCGACGCCAAATTCGGACGGCTGTTTCGAGGACCTGATTGCGCGGGAGAACGGCGACCGGCTCGATTTCGACTTTCACGGTGAGTCCGACGCGATCGCCGCCTGTTTTCATACGGGCGGAACGACCGGTGCGCCGAAACTTGCGCTTCACACCCACCGCAATCAGGCCTTCATCGCGCGCAGCGCCGCCCTGATGTACGACCTTGGGCCCGATGACGTGGTGGTCAACGGATTTCCGCTATTCCATGTTGCCGGCGCATTCGTGTACGGCCTTTCGGTTCTGTACGCGGGCGGTACGCTCGTCGTTCCGACGCGGCTCGGCATGCGCAACCGGCATTTTGTCAACTCGATCTGGCGGCACGTGGCGGAGCACCGCGTAACGGTGATCGGAGGCGTGCCGACGGTCGTCAGCGCCCTCAATTCCGTCGCGGTCGACGCGGATATATCGTCGCTGCGGGTCATGCTCACGGGCGGATCGCCGCTTCCCACGGAACTCGCCGATGCGTTCGAGCGTGGCGCCGGAAAGCCGGTTCGCAACATCCTCGGAATGACGGAATGTGCTGGCGTAGTAGCGATCGAACCGTTTCTGGGCCCGCGGACGCCGGGTTCGACCGGGCTGCGGCTGCCGTTCACGGAACTGAAGGTCTTTCGGTCCTCCGGAAGCATAGAAGATAGCGCTTTGACCTGCGACGCCGGAGAGACCGGCATCGTCGCATTGCGCGGCCCGCATGTCGGTCCCGGATACAGCGACGCCAGCCGTAATGCCGGGACCTTCGAGCGGGGCTGGCTGATCAGCGGTGATCTCGGTCATATCGATGCCGAGGGCCGACTGTTCATCACCGGCAGGGCGAAGGACGTGATCATCCGGGGATCCCATAACATCGATCCATCCATGATCGAGGACGCACTGCTGCAACATCCCGACGTCGCGATTGCGGCGGCCATCGGCCAGCCGGACTCCTATGCCGGAGAACTCCCGGTGGCGTTCGTGACGCTGAAGGCGGGCGCGACCGTCGATGGTGACGAACTCCGCCGCTACATCGAACCCATTGTCAGCGAACCGGCGGCATGGCCGAAGTGCGTGTCGATCCTGCCCGATCTGCCGCTGACGCCGATCGGGAAGATCTACAAGCCGGCCCTGCGCGTGCTGGCGACGAGGCGCGCCATCGAAGAGGCGCTTTCCAGCGCAGGATTGGCTGGAGAAGAGTTCGAGATCGTCGCTTCCGAAGCAGAAACCATCATCAGCGTCAGGAATGAGCAGCGCCAGCAAGCGGCAAAGCATGCGCTGCTGGGAATGCCGGTCCGCTATGAAATCCGGATAACCTCATAAGTCCGGCCGTTAAGCTCAGCAGGGATTCATGCAAGCTCATGGGCGTCACGGCTTCAGCACGGGCCGCATTTATTGTTGCCAAAGCAACTAATTCGTGCGAGCTTTCCTGGACGCCAAGACGAGCCGGTCAACGGCCGCACATCTCCGGGAGGGACCATGTTTCACAGTGCAGCCCAAGGCTGGCGTTCGTTGCTCGCCCGCGGCAGCTCCAGTACCGGATGGGCCGGGTTTGCCTGCGGCTTAGCTGCGCGGTCAGGACCCTGTCACCGCGCCGAGGTTCTCGTGGATGCGCCGCAACAGGTCGATCAGAACTTCCTGCTCATCCTTGCTGAGGCAGGACAGCAACCGGCGTTCGCGGTCGAGCGCGGCGACGATGACCTTGTCATGCGCCGCGCGTCCCTTCGCGGTCAGCGTGATCGAGTGGCTGCGGCCGTCGTCCGGCGCGGTCCGGATCGCGATCAGGCCGCGCTTCTGCAGCAGCGCCAGCTGCCGGCTCACCGGCCCCTTGTCGAAGCCGATCACGTGGCAGATACGCGAGGCGGGGATGCCGGGCTCGATTGCCAGCAGCGACATGATCCGCCATTCGGTGATGTTGACGCCAAATTTTCGCTGGTAAAGCGTCGTGGCGCTTCTCGACAGCTTGTTGGCGATGAAGGTGACGAAGGCCGGAACGTAGCGATCGAGATCGAGGGTGGGACCGTTACCGGTGTCTGCGGCCGCGACCGGCTTGATCCGGCGTGGTTTTCTGGGGGGCGGGCTGCTGCTCATATCCCTGATCGTCGTTGCGGGGCGCAGCCGAGAAGTAGCGGCAACGGCCGAGCTTTTACAAGGCCAAACTTACCAACCAACTTCGGGAGGTCCCGATGAGTACAGCGATCCCATCTGCTGCGACCGGCACCGGCGCGGCCATTCCGCATCTCGGCGTCGATCCGTTCTCGATCGACTTTTTCGACGATCCCTATCCGACCCACGAGCTGCTGCGCGACACCGGGCCCGTGGTCTATCTCGACAAATGGAACGTCTACGCCGTGGCGCGCTATGCCGAAGTGCATGGCGTGCTGAACGATCCGCTGACCTTCTGCTCGAGCCGTGGCGTCGGCCTCAGCGACTTCGCCAGGGAGAAGCCGTGGCGGCCGCAGAGCATCATTCTAGAAGCGGACCCGCCGGCGCACACCAGAACCCGTACGGTTCTGAACCAGGTGCTGTCGGCCACGGTGATGAAACCGCTGCGGGAGCGCTTTGCGGCCGCCGCCGCCGCCAAGGTCGACGAATTGCTGGCGCGGGGCAGCTTCGATGCCATTGCCGATCTCGCCGAGTCCTATCCGATGTCGGTGTTTCCCGACGCGATGGGCCTGAAGCAGGAGGGGCGCGAGAACCTGCTGCCCTATGCCGGCCTGGTGTTCAACGCCTTCGGGCCGCCCAACCAGTTGCGGCAGGACGCGATCGACCGTTCGGCGCCGCATCAGGCCTATGTCGCCGTACAATGCCAGCGCGAAAACCTGGCGCCGGAGGGGTTTGGCGGCTGCATCCACGCGCGCGTCGATAGCGGCGACATCACGGACGCCGAGGCGCCGCTGCTGGTGCGCTCGCTGCTCTCGGCCGGGATCGACACCACCGTCAACGGCATCGGCGCCGCGATCTATTGCCTGGCACGGTTTCCCGACCAGCTGGCGCGGCTGCTCCAGGACCCGACGTTGGCGCGCAACGCCTTCGACGAAGCGATCCGGTTCGAGAGCCCGGTGCAGACCTTCTTCCGGACCACGACGCGCGAGGTCGAACTCTCGGGACATCGGATCGGCGAGGGCGAGAAGGTGCTGATGTTCCTCGGCGCCGCCAACCGCGACCCGAGACGCTGGGAGAACGCCGACCGCTACGACGTCAGCCGCAGAACCAGCGGCCATGTCGGTTATGGCTCCGGCATCCATATGTGCGTCGGCCAGTTGGTCGCGCGTCTCGAAGGCGAAGTGATGATGGCGGCGCTGGCGCGCAAGGTTGCGCGCATCGAAATCACAGGGCCGGTCAAGCGCCGCTACAACAACACGCTGCGCGGGCTCGAAAGCCTTCCCGTTGCGATGACGCCGGTCTGACAAGCGCGCTTGTTGCAGATTCCATCTCCCGGCAAGCGGGGAAGCAAGAAGCTAAATCTCCACCCGAAATCCCACCTCGATGATAGCGTCGTGCGGAATCTTGAAAAAATCCGGCGCGCGGCTGGAGATGCGGTTGAGGAACGAGAAGATCGCGAACGATATCGGTCCCATCGCCGACTTGGTGTCGCGGCGGACCACGGTTTCGTGCGCCACATAGTAATTCTGGTGCACGAGGTCGGCGTCGAAGCCGAGCCGGTTGCAGTTGAGCAGGGACAGCGGAATGTCCGGGGTCTGCATGAAGCCGAGCCGCACCTGGATCCGGTAAAAACCGTGGCCGAGGCGCTGCACCGAGTGGCGTTCGCCAAAGGGAACGCGCGGCCGGCGGTCCGAGACGAAGGTCAGCAGCACCACTTTCTCGTGCAGCACGCGGTTGTGCTCGATATGGCGCAGCAGCATCGGCGAAGCGCCATGATCGACCTTGGTCAACCAGACGCCGAGCCCGGGTGCGCGGCCGACCACCGCATTGTCGGCGTAGGGCAGGAATTGCTCCAGCGGCATCGACATCGCATGCAGGCGCCGCCGGACCTCCGACGAGCCCCTGCGCCACGACAGCATCAGAGCAGCGATGGCGCCGCCGACGATCAAGGGAAACCAGCCGCCCTCCACGATCTTGATCGAGTTGGAGACCAGAAAAACGCAGTCGATGGCCGCGAATACCGCAATGACCGGAATGGCGACAGATGGCCGCCAGCCCCAGCGCGACACCGCGACGCGATAGAGCAGGATCGTGGTGATCAGCATGGTGCTGGACACGGCGATGCCGTAGGCGGCCGCGAGATTCTCCGAGGAGCGAAACAGCAGCACCGTGAACAGCGTGCCGGTCATCAACAGCCAGTTGGCGGCTGGTACATAGATTTGTCCGGCCTCGTCCTTCGAGGTCGGAACGATGTTGGCGCGCGGCGATAATCCCATCTGCATCGCCTGCCGCGTCAGCGAGAACACGCCCGAGATCAGCGCCTGCGAGGCGATCACGGTGGCGAATGCCGCCAGCACCACCATCGGAATCAGCGCCCAGCCCGGCGCGAGTTTATAAAATGGATTGTCGGCGGCAGCGGGATCGGCGAGGATCAGTGCGCCCTGGCCGAAATAGTTCAACATCAGCGCCGGCAGCACCAGGCCGTACCAGGCGCGGCGGATCGCGGTCGCGCCGACATGGCCCATGTCGGCATAGAGCGCCTCGCCGCCGGTCAGCGCCAGGAACACAGCGCCGATCACCGCAAATGAAATCATCGGATCCGCCGCGAGGAAACGTCCGGCTTCGAGCGGGTTGATCGCCTGCAGGATCGCCGGCGCCTTCACCACATTGATGGCGCCGAGGATGCCGATGACGACAAACCACGCCACCATGACCGGTCCGAACAATTTGCCGATCCGCTCCGTGCCGTAGCGTTGGATCACGAACAGGGCGATCAGGATCGCAAGCGTGGCGGGCACGATGAAATGCTCGAAGCCGGGCGCCACCAGCTTCAACCCTTCCATCGCCGAGAGCACCGAGATCGCCGGCGTGATGACGCCGTCACCGTACAGCAGCGCGGCGCCGATCACCCCGAGCAGGACCAGCAGCGGAAGCCGATCGCCGATGGCGACCCTGCCGGCTGCCACCAAAGACAGCAGCGCCAAAATGCCGCCCTCGCCCTCATTGTCGGCGCGCAGCACCAGCGTCACATATTTCAGCGACACCATCGCCATCAGCGCCCAAAGAATGAGCGACACGATGCCGGTCACTTCAGCTGCGGTCGGATTTGGATGACCGAGGCCGGACAGCGCCACCTGGAACGCATAGAGCGGGCTGGTGCCGATATCGCCGAACACGACACCCAGCGCGGTCAGCACCAGAAATGCAGGACTTCCCAGCATGATGAGCGAACGGCGGCGCATGATCGGCGGCCGGATGCGCGGCGCTGGAATGCGCTGCCGGCCGGTCACTGGCGCCCAACGGGGCCTGGGTTCGATCGTCCATGACGACCTCGATGCGACGCGGACGAACTTCCCGCTTCGCATCTTGCATTCAAGATTTGGGCCATCAAGATTTGGGCCATGCAGCAACAGCCTGTGGCGCTACTGCGTCACCTTGCTGCTGCCCTGCGTGATCAACCGCGCCGGGCGCTGATCCCTTGCATGGACCCAGAGCCAGCTCAGCGCGACGCTGAGACGGTGGCGCAGGCCGATCAGGAAGTAGATGTGGGCGATGCCCCAGATCCACCAGGCGAGGTTGCCGCGCAGCTTGATCCAGCCGAAATCGATGATGGCCTTGCGCTTGCCGATCTGCGCCAGGCTGCCGGCGTGCTTGTAGCGGAACGGCGGCAGCGTCTTGCCATTCAGCCGCGCCCGGATCAAAGCTGCGACATAGCGGCCTTGCTGTTTCGCGGCCGGTGCGATGCCGGGCACCGGATTGCCGTCCGCATCGGCAATCGTCACGGTGTCGCCGACGGCGAAAATATCGGAATGACCGGGTACGGTCAGATCCGGGCTGACCTGCACGCGGTAGGCGCGATCGGCGGGCGCACCCAGCCATTCGGCGGCGCGCGAGGCGCGCACGCCGGCGGCCCAGATGATGGTTTTGGCGTCGAGCTTGATGCCGCCATAGACCACGCCATCGGCGGTGCATTCGGTGACGGGCCTGCCCAGCATCACCTCGACGCCGATGGCCTCGAGCGAGGCTTGCGCGTAGGCGGAGAGATCGTCGGCAAAGCCGGCCAGCACGCGCGGCCCGGCCTCGATCAGCACGACGCGGGTCTTGTGGGTGTCGATGTTGCGAAAATCCGGCGGCAGCGTGTCCTGCGCGAGGTCGGCGATGGTGCCCGCGAGTTCGACGCCGGTCGGACCTGCGCCGATGATGACGAAGGTCAGGAGCGCCGCCCGCCGCTCCGGATCGGTCTCGCGTTCCGCGCGCTCGAACGCGACCAGGATGCGCCGCCGCAGCGTGGTGGCGTCTTCCAGCGTCTTCAGGCCGGGGGCGAATGGTTCCCATTCGTCATGGCCGAAATAGGCGTGGCGCGCGCCGGTCGCCAGAATCAGCGTGTCGTATGGCAGGGGGTCGCCGTCATCGACGAGCACGCGTTTGCCCGCGGCGTCGACGCCATTGACGTTGGCAAACAGCGTCGTGACGTCGTGACGGTCGCGCAGGAGATAGCGGATCGGCCAGGCGATCTCGGAGGTCGCGAGCGAGGCGGTCGCGACCTGATAGAGCAGCGGCTGGAACAGATGGTGGTTGCGGCGGTCGATCAGCGTGATCCTGACCGGCGCGCCGGCGAGGCCGAAGGCGGCTTCCAGCCCACCAAAACCGGCGCCGACGATCACCACGTGATGGGGTTTGGTCGGCACTTCGGTCATGGCAATCAACCCCGGTTTCTGATCTCTCCGTGTATCAGATTATGTATGCATTGGTGGGTATGATCCAACCCGTGTTTGCCAATCGATCGATAGCCAAAGCGTATCATTGTCCTCGTCACGCGTTCTGCGGTTTCGGAGCCGTGGCAACGCGCGCACGTGGGGGCAAGCACAGGCCCGCGAGGGCTCCGAGCAGGGACAGCCCGGCGGCCAGCCACATCGCCGCTGCGAAGCCGGTGCTGAAATGTTGGGGCGAATCGACCGCACCGTGGGCGGCGGAGGTCGCAACCAGGGCGGCAATGCCGAACATGCCGCCAAGAAAGCGTCCCATGTTGAAGACACCGGAGGCCTTGCCCATCTCGGTCACGGCGACCGAACCCAGAACCGCATTCTGCGCCGCCGGCATCGCCATCGACACGCCGACACCAGCCATGATCAACGGCACGACCAGCGCGGCGTAAGCCGTATCGGGCGTGACGATCATGGCGATCCAGCCCAGGCCGATGGCTTGTATCAGCAATCCCGTCACCACCAGCGGCCGCTCGCCGAATTTGTTGACGACGTTTCCCGCGATCGGCGCGGTCACGAACAGCGTCGCGGTCCAGGGCAATAGCCTGAGCCCGGCGCCGAAGGGGCCGAAGCCGAGGCCGATTTGCAGGAATTGCGGCAGCAGGAACAGCACGCCGTACATCGCGGCATAGAACAGCAGGCTTGCCGCGAGGCTTGAAGCAAACGGCCGCGACGCGAATAGCCGCATCGGCACCATCGGCGCCGAAGCTCGCAACTCCCAGAGCACGAAAGCAATCGCGAACACCAGGCCGCTGATCAATGCGCTCGTCACCTCGGGGCTGCTCCACCCGGTGACGTTGCCACGTAGCAGGCTCCAGACCAATGCCAGCGCCGCGACTGCGACCAGTAGCAATCCGGGAATATCGAGGGCGGCGGCCGGGCCGAAGCTTTCGCGCAGGCGCGCCAGCACCAGAACGATCGCAATTACGCCGATCGGCAGGTTGATCCAGAACACCCAGCGCCAGCCAAATCCCTCGGTGATGAATCCGCCGATGGCGGGGCCAATGATCAGCGCAAACCCGGTAATCCCTGAGAAAATACCCAGAGCCTTCGCGCGTTCCTCCCGGCCGAAAGCGCCGCTCAGGATCGCCATCGCGAGCGGCATCACCAGCGCCGCACCCGCGCCCTGCGCGGCGCGCGCCGCGATCAGTGCTTCCGCGTTGCCAGCCAAAGCGCAGGCTGCCGACGCCAGTACAAACAGCGCGATGCCCGCGGCGAATGTTTTGCGCCGCCCGAACCGATCGCCGAGCCCGGCGCCGGTCAATAACAGCACGGCAAAGGTGAGATTGAAGGCGTTGACCGCCCATTGCAGCGTCTCGACGGAAGCGCCGAAATCGGCGCGGATGGTGGCAAAGGCGGTGGTGATGACCAGCGCATCCAGCGCCATCATGAAGGATGCCAGCGATGTGACGCCGAGCACCCAGTTCTTCTCACTGCGACTGTAGCTTTCCTGCATTTTCGTTCTCCGCTCGTCTCGACGCCGCGTCAGGCGGCGCTCTTGCGGAGGAGACGAGACGGAGCGGACAAAGGATGCGGCCCAAAATTTATTGGTTCCGCCCGAATCCTTTTGCGGTGGCCGAACGTCTTGGGATCCAGACGCATTGAGAAGGAGAAAATCGTCATGGTAAATCTCGAAGGGCAGAAAATTGTCGTGACCGGCGGAAGCCGCGGACTCGGGCTCGGCATCGTCGAGGCGCTGGTGGCCGGGAAAGCGCAGGTGACCGTCGTTGCGCGCGACCAGGAGCGGCTCGACGACGTCGCAAAGCGGCTCGGCGTGGATGTGATTCCCGGCGACGTCACCGACGAGAGGCTTGCGCACGGCGTTCTCGCCGACATTCGACCGTCGGTGCTCGTGCTTAACGCCGGCGCGACGCCGCCGATGGGCCCGCTGCATGAGCTCAGCTGGGAAAATTTCAACCGGGCCTGGGACGTCGACGTCAAGGCCGGCTTTCACTGGGTGCAGGAATTGCTGCGGCTTCCGTTGGCCCGCGGCAGCCGCGTGATCATCGCTTCCAGCGGCGCGGCGCTGAACGGTTCGCCATTGTCCGGCAGCTACGCCGGCGCCAAGCGGATGCTGTGGCTGATGGCGGTCTATGCCAACGATCTGGCCAAGCGGCTCGATCTCGGTATCCGGTTCCAGGCGATCGTGCCGCAGCAGATCATCGGCGACACCGAGCTCGGGCGCACCGCAGCCGAGGCTTACGCGAGCAGCAAGGGCGTCAGCGTTGAGGCCTTCCTAGGCGGCTTCGGCGCGCCGATGCCGCCGCGCAAGGTCGGCGACAACGTGGTGTCGATCCTCACCGATCCGACCTATGCGACGGGCGTGGCGTACGGCATGAAGGGCGATCGTGGCATCGTCCCGCTCGACGCGTGAAATATTTTGCCGCGGCCGCATCCTTTCGGGCGAACCAAACGTCCTTGGACAGAGCCGCGGTAATTTTGCGTCGCGGAACAAGGGAGACAGCGATGAGACGGACCCTGATCAGGTACAAGGCGAAGCCGGAGGCGGCCGACAAGAATGCCGAGCTGGTGGCGGCGGTGTTTGCGGAATTAAAGACTGCCAAGCCGGACAGCGTGCGCTATCTTACGCTGCGGCTGGACGACGACAGTTTTGTCCATTTCGTCGAGACGACCGCCGAGGACGGCACAAGCGTGTTACCCAAATTGACGGCCTTTCAGGCGTTTCAGAGCGGGATCAGGGAGCGCTGCGCGGAACCTCCGATGCCGCTTGGCGCTACCATTGTCGGCAATTACCGGATGCTGAACGAGACCTGAGCCGGAGGCGCAATGACATTACTTCCCGAGGCGCCGGCTAGCGTCGACATCGATGCGCTATTGGCCGCGATGCGGCCCAAGCTGCATCGCTATTGCGCGCGCATGGTCGGCTCCGTGATCGACGGCGAGGACGTGCTGCAGGACGCGCTGATCAAGGCGGTGGAGGCGTTCGCCTCCGCCGGTCCAATCGGCAATCCCGAGGGCTGGCTGTTCAAGATCGCGCACAACACCGCGCTGGATTTCCTGCGCCGCCGCAGCCGGCAGGAAGCGCTGCGATCCGGCGAGGAGGTGGATATGATTGCCGACCAGCTCGACGCGGTGTTGAGCCGCCAGATCGCCAGCGCCAGCCTGCGCACTTTCATGCGGTTGCCGGTCGCCCAGCGCTCCAGCGTGATCCTGATGGATGTGCTCGGCTGCTCGCTGCAGGAAGTTTGCGAGGTGATGGATTTCAGCCTGCCCGCGGTGAAGGCCGCACTGCATCGCGGGCGCACGCAGCTTCGCGAACTTGCAGAGGAGCCGGAGGATGCGCCGCGCGCGCAATTGTCCGACGCCGACCGGAAACGCCTGTCCGCCTATGTCGCGTATTTCAACGCGCGCGATTTTGACGCCATCCGCGCCATGATCGCCGACGACGTGCGGCTCGATCTCGTCAACAAGACCCGGCTGAACGGCAAGGCCGAGGTCTCGCGCTACTTCGGCAATTACGACAAGATCAGCGACTGGCATCTGGTGCCGGGGCTGGTGGAAGGCCGGCCCGCGATCCTGGTGTTCGATCCCAACCAGTCTGGTGCGCCGCCGAAATACTTCATGCTGCTGAACTGGTCGGCTGACAAGGTCGCGACCATCCGGGATTTCCGCCACGTCCCCTACATCATCGAGGGCGCGGAATATCAGGTTTGAGCCGCGTCACTTAAGACTTGCTGCAACGCAAAGCGCCGGTTGCGCCCTTGCGGCGGCCGGCGCCGCTGCGGCAACCCCAATCCGCCGACCTGAACTATAATTCTTGCCATCCGCGCCATCTGCGAATTATGGTGCAGGCGACTGGGCTATGCGCCGAAGGTTCTAGCGTGAGCCATCGGTTCTGGCTTGCTGGGGGATGGCGATTTCGCGCACAAAACAGCTCACCTGAGGAGCGGAATTGACGGGGGCGCGGGCAGCGCCACCCGGACGGCGGTCACCCTGGCTGGCGGGACATTTCAATGAGTTGAGGAGGGGAAAAGAATATGAAAACGGCATTCTGGCTGGCGGGCGCAACGGTGTTGGCGCTGGCGCAGCCCGCGCTCGCGGGCGACACCATCAAAATTGGCTTTGTCTCCACCTTCAGCGGCCCGACCGCTGTCATCGGCAACGACATGCGCAACTCATTCGAGCTGGCGCTGGACCATATGGGCCGCAAGATGGGCGGCAAGCCGGTCGAGGTAATCTACGAGGACGACGGCCAGAAGCCGGATGTCGGCAAGCAGAAGACCGAAAAACTCGTGCAGTCCGACAAGGTCGATTTCATTGCCGGCTATATCTGGTCGAACGTGCTGCTGGCCTCGCTGAAGACCGCGGTCGATGCGCAGACGTTTCTGATCTCCGCCAATGCCGGTCCGTCGCAGCTCGCCGGCGACCTGTGCTCGCCCTATGTGTTCTCGACCTCCTGGCAGAACGACCAGACGCCGCAGGCGATGGGCGTCTACATGAACCAGAAGGGCGTCAAGTCAGTGTTTTTGATCGGCCCGAACTATGCGGCCGGCAAGGACATGCTGGCCGGCGTCAAGTCGACATTCAAGGGCGAGGTGGTCGGCGAGGAATATACGGTGTGGCCGAGCCAGCTCGACTTCTCCGCCGAACTCACCAAGGCGAAGAACTCCAAGGCGGAATCGATCTTCGTGTTCTATCCGGGTGCGGCCGGCGTCCAGTTCCTGAACCAGTATGCGCAGGCCGGCATCAAGGCGCAGATCCCGCTCTACACCGCCTTCACCATCGACGAGCTGTCGCTGCCGCTGCAGAAGGACAATGCGATCGGCATTCCCGGCGCACAGGAATGGGTCAACGACCTGCCGAACGCCGAGAACAAGAAGTTCGTCGAAGACTACCGCAAGAAATATCCCGGCCTGCGTCCAACCTATTACGGCGCGCAAGCCTATGACGCAGCCCAACTGATCAACAGCGCGGTGGTGGCGGTCAAGGGCGACACCTCGAAGAAGGACGCGATGAAGGCCGAGATGGAGAAGGCCAACTTCAAGTCGCTGCGCGGTCCGTTCAAATACGGCAACAACCACATCCCGATCCAGAATTTCTATCTGCAGGACGTGGTCAAGGACGCCGATGGCCAGCTCTCCCTGAAGACGGTGGCCACCATCGTCAAGGACGACCAGGACCGCTTCCACGACAAATGCCCGATGAAGTGAAGTCGGGTCTTGACGTTGCGGCGCTCGACGTCTGCTTACCTCGCCCCGCGTGCGGGGAGAGGTCGGCGCGTTAGCGCCGGGTGAGGGGGCTCTCCGCGAGTCCAACTCCGTGGAGAGTCCCCCTCACCCCAACCCTCTCCCCGCAAGCGGGGAGAGGGCGGTGGCGCTTGCGCGCTGCCGCTGTTTTGTTTCAGCCTGAGCCAACTGAGTTAAGAAGGATCCATGCTGGTTCTCGTCGAACAATCGCTGAACGGATTGCAGTTCGGCCTGCTGCTGTTCCTGCTGGCGGCCGGGCTGACGCTGGTGTTCGGCATCATGGACTTTGTGAACTTGGCGCACGGCTCGCTCTACATGATGGGCGCCTATTTCGCTGCCACCTTTGTCGCGTGGACCGGAAGCTTCGTGCTCGGCGTGCTGCTGGCGCTCGGCGCCACGCTGCTGCTCGGCATGGCGCTGGAATTCGTGGCGCTGCGGCATCTCTACGGCCGCGATCATCTCGACCAGGTGCTGGCGACGTTTGGGCTGATTTTGTTTTTCAACGACGCGGTGCGGCTGATCTGGGGTCCGGCGGGTCTCGCGCTGCCGCTGCCGCCGTGGCTGACGGTGCCGGTCCAGATCATCCCCGGCGTGTATTATCCGGCCTATCGGCTGTCGATCATCGTTGCCGCACTCGTGGTGGCCGCGCTGCTCTATGTCGTGGTGATGCGGACGCGCCTCGGCATGCTGATCCGCGCCGGCGCCTCCAACCGCGAGATGATCGGCGCGCTCGGCATCAACGTCAAATTGCTGTTCACGCTGGTGTTCGGCCTCGGTGCCGCGCTCGCCGGTCTCGCCGGGCTGATGCAGGCGCCGATCCTCACGGTGCAGATCGGCATGGGCGAGAACATCCTGATCCTCGCTTTCGTCATTATCGTAATCGGCGGCATCGGTTCGATCCGCGGCGCGTTCCTGGCCGCGATCTTCGTCGGCATGATCGATACGCTCGGGCGCGCCTTCCTGCCTGATCTGCTGCGCATGGTTTTGAGCGGGGCGGCGGCTGCGACCGCAGCACCCGCGCTGTCGTCGATGCTGATCTATTTGCTGATGGCGATCGTGCTAGTGGTGCGGCCGGAGGGGCTGTTTCCGGCCGCCAAGCGATGATTTTTCCGCTCACCCCCCGCAACGTCGTCGCGGCGCTGGTCGCCACTGGCCTCGTGTTGCTGCCACTCTATTCGCAGCTCTCGGGCAACATCTTCATCCTGACGCTGTTCACCCGCATCGTGATCTTCGCGCTCGCAGCCGCCAGCCTCAACCTCATGATGGGCTATGGCGGCATGATGAGCTTTGGCCATGCCGCCTATCTCGGCATCGGCGGCTATGCGGTCGGCATTCTTGCCTTTGAAGGCATCGGCTCCGGCTTCATCCAGTGGCCGGTGGCGCTTGCCGTATCGGCCTTGTTTGCGCTCGTGATCGGCGCGCTGTCGTTGCGTACCCGCGGCGTCTACTTCATCATGATCACGCTGGCCTTTGCGCAGATGGCCTATTACATCGTCTCCGGCATGTCGCGTTACGGCGGCGACGACGGGCTCACCATCTACAAGCGCAGCAATTTCAGCGGTCTCATCAATCTGTCGAACCGGGTGCAGTTCTATTATCTCTGCCTCTTCTGCCTGTTTGCAGGTCTTTATCTGATCTGGCGCATCATCAATTCGCGCTTCGGCCTGGTGGTGCAGGGCGTGCGCTCCAACGAGCAGCGCATGCAGGCGATCGGCTTTCACGCCAACCGCTATCGTCTCGTGTGTTTCGTCATCGCGGGCACGATCTGCGGTCTTGCCGGCGCGCTGCTCGCCAACAACACCGATTTCGTCAGCCCGGCCGTGATGTACTGGACCCGCTCCGGCGACCTGATGGTGATGGTGATCCTGGGCGGCATGGGCTCGCTGTTCGGCCCCGTCATCGGCGCCATCGTCTATCTGGTGCTGGAGGAAGTGCTGTCGCAGTTCACGGAATACTGGGCGATGATCATGGGCCCGCTGCTGCTCCTGATCGTGCTGTTCGCGCGCGGCGGCATCATGGGCCTGCTCGGGAGGTTGCGCCTTGGTTGATCCTTTGGCTGATCCCTTGCTCCGCGTCGAAAATCTGGTGCGGCGGTTCGGCGGCATCACCGCCACCGACAATCTGTCGCTCGATGTCATGAGCGGCGAGCTGCACGCGATCATCGGGCCCAACGGCGCCGGCAAGACCACGCTGATCAGCCAGTTGACCGGACAGCTGGCGCCGAACTCCGGCACCATTCATTTCGGCGGCCGCGATGTCACAAGGCAGCCTGCCTATCGGCGCAGCCGGCTCGGGCTGGCGCGCTCGTTCCAGATCACCTCGCTGTTGCCGGATTTTTCCGCGATCGACAATGTCGCGATCGCAGCCCAGGCGCATGACGGCCACTCCTTCCGTTTCTGGGGCGATGCGCGCAAGGAAAAGCATCTGCGCGATGCCGCACGATCGGCATTGACGCGCGTCGGGCTCGAAGCACGCGCGGATGTGCCGGTGTCGGAATTGAGCCATGGTGAGCAGCGCGAGCTGGAACTGGCGGTCGCGCTCGCCACAAAGCCGCAATTGCTGCTGCTGGACGAGCCGATGGCGGGCCTTGGCGTCACCGAATCCGCGCGCATGGTGGCGCTGCTGAAGGAATTGCGGCGCGAAGTCACCATCGTGCTGGTCGAGCACGACATGGAAGCCGTGTTCGCGCTCGCGGACCGCATCACCGTCCTCGTGTACGGCCGCGTCATCGCCTGCGACAGGCCGGATGCGATCCGCAACAATGAGGAAGTAAAGCGGGCCTATCTCGGCGATCAGCATGTGGTGGTGGCCCATGTCTGATACTAAAATGGTTGACGCCGCGCCGCTGCTCGAAGTCGATGGCATCGAGACCTGCTACGGCCTGAGCCAGGTATTGTTCGGCCTGTCGCTGTCGGTTCGTGTCCGCGAGATGGTCGCACTGATGGGCCGCAACGGCATGGGCAAGACCACCACCATCCGCTCCATCATGGGCATGACGCCGGCGCGGGCGGGAAAAATCCGCTTCGGCGGCCAGGAGGTGCGCAGCCTGCCGTCGTACAGGATCGCAAAACTCGGCATTGGGCTCGTCCCGGAAGGCCGCCAGATCTTCCCCAACCTGACGGTGCGCGAAAATCTGGTCGCCGCGTCCGGCAATCGCCTGGGCAGTCCCGATCCCTGGACCATCGAAAGGATCCACGCGCTGTTTCCGCGCCTCGCCGAACGCGGCAGCAACATGGGTGTGACGCTGTCCGGCGGCGAGCAGCAGATGCTGGCGATCGGCCGAGCGCTGATGACCAATCCAAAGCTGCTGATTCTCGACGAGGCCACCGAAGGCCTCGCCCCCTTGATCCGCGAGGAGATCTGGAACTGCCTGTCGATGCTGAAAGCGCAGGGTCAATCGGTGCTGGTGATCGACAAGAATGTCGGCAACCTCGCCCGCATCGCCGACCGGCATTACATCATCGAGCGCGGCCGCGCAGTGTGGAGCGGCACGTCGGCGCAGCTGATCGCAGAGCCGGATCTGCAGCACCGGTATCTGGGGATTTGAGGGACGAACCTTCAGCCGCAACGCCGGTTCGGCGCCGCGCCGTCGCTCGTTCGCTAGCCCAGGCTGCGCGCATAAGGATTTAGAACGGCAGCCCTTGCATAGCCGGCGATGAGTTCGTAGCCGCGCCCGTTGGGATGCAACGAGTCGGCCATCGCCGAGGATTTCCAGGTGCCGCCAAACGGTGCCCAGATGTCGAACGAGCATATGCCCATGGCGATTCCCGAGATTGCTGGAAGTTGAAAAACGCTGGTATACTCTTTCGAACAAACTTGGATTTCGTGGGGGTCGCGAGCGGTTAACTCGTCAAGTCGGCTTTAGCGGGGTCCCGGTCAGGCCAAGCATATCAAACAGGGTCTTCAATTGCTTTTTAGGTGTCTGGGGTGGTTTTTCGCAGGCGTCGGCGGCGCGAATGTTGAGCAATCTTTGGTCCTGATCTAGCCTAGGGCATTGCGCGATGTTCCTCGATGCTCCCGCCGAGCTCGGATCCGGCTTCCCGAGCCGCTCGACCAGCGCCGGCCGCCGCCGGGCGCCGGTCGGGTTTCTGGCGCCGTTGGCGCTTTTCCTGATTTCCATGAGCCTCATTGTTGCGGCCTGGGGCTGGCTGGCCGCGCCGGTGTCGCTGGACTATGCGGCCGTCGATCCCGCCAGGAAGCTGGATTGCGTGTCCTATGCGCCGTTCCGGGACGGACAGACCCCGTGGAACTCCGATATCATCATCAGCCCCGAGCAGATCGCGGAGGACCTCGGCCAGCTCGCCAGGATATCCGGCTGCATCCGCACGTACTCAATTGAGAACGGGCTCGACAGGGTGCCTGAACTCGCCGCCACGGCCGGGTTGAAGGTCATCCTCGGCATTTGGCTCGGCCGCGATCGCACCAAAAACGCGGCGCTGATGGAGACCGCGGTCGCGCTGTCCAAGGCGTACCCCGGCGTCGTCACCTCGGTCATGGTCGGCAGCGAGGTGTTGCTCCGCGGAGAGATGACCGTGTCGGACCTGCGGGCAGCGATCCGCTCGGTCAAGGCGCGCGTCACGGTTCCGGTGAGCTACGCCGACGCCTGGGAATTCTGGCTACGCTATCGCGAGCTCGGCGACGACGTCGATTTCGTCACGATTCACATCCTGCCCTACTGGGAGGACATCCCGGTGCCGGCCGAAGACGCGGCCGCGCATGTGATCGACATTCACCGGCAGGTAGCTCTTGCGCTACCCGGCAAGGAGATTTTGATCGGCGAAGCCGGCTGGCCAAGCCGGGGACGCATGCGCGACGGTGCACTGCCGTCTCGCGTCAATCAGGCCCGCTTCTTCTCCGAACTGCTCGGCTGGGCCGGCCGGGAAAACTTTCGTCTCAATCTGTTCGAGGCCTATGACGAGTCCTGGAAGCGTCAGTGGGAAGGGACGGTCGGCGCCCATTGGGGTTTGCTTGATGGCGATAGCCGCCAGCTGAAATACGCGTTCGGATCCGCCGTCAGCAATTATCCGTTCTGGAAGCCGCAACTGGCAGCCGGGCTGGCGTTCGGCTCGCTCGTATTCGCCGTTGCGCTGTTGACGCTTTGGCGCCGGCGTTCGCAAACCGGATGGGCGCGATGGCTGGCCGTGGCGGCGTCCGCGACCACGGGCGGAATCCTGCTCGGCCTCGGCGCCGAAAAGGCCTTTTACGAAAGCTACGGCTTCGCGGGTTGGCTCAATCAGGGATTGCTGCTGGCGGCGGCGATCGTCCTGCCGCTTTTGTGCGCCAACGCGCTGATGGCCGGGCGTCCGCTGCCGGCGATTCTGGAACTGGTCGGCCCGCGCGAGGGCAGAACCCGATCGGTCGCTGCTCTGGTGCTGGGCTTCGCGCTCATGGTCACCACGCTGGTCGCCGTGGAGATCGCGCTCGGTCTGGTGTTCGACCCGCGTTCACGCGATTTCCCGTTTGCCGGCCTGACCATGGCGGTGGTGCCGATCTGGACCGTCACCCTGCTCAACTGCCGAAAATCGGGCATTCGCGCCGTCACCGAAGCGGTGTTTGCGGGCCTGTTCGTGGCTGCCGCGCTCTATGTCTTTCTCAACGAGGGGGCCGGCAACTGGCAATCGCAATGGACTGCGGCGGCGTTTTTCCTGTTTGGCGCCGCGTTGTGGCCGCCGCGTTCCGCTACTGTCCAGAGCGCGTTGTCCGGTCTGTCGGGCGTATTCCCTGGGGCGCTGCGCAAGGATGAGCTTGCGGTTCAACCGATCCCCGTCGCTTCCGTACCACCGCCAAAATCGCAGGCCGGTGCAGCCGCCGGCTTCGTCGCGGCGGCGTCAAAGGTCGAATGCGACAAATAGCCTTTGCGCTGACGCAACGGTCCGGTCCTTAAAGTGTAAAGCCCAAGAGCAAGGCGCAGGAGAAAACCCGATGTCGTCGAACGGAGTGTCGCGGCGCCATTTTGGCAAGATGGCTGGATCGGCGGCGCTCGGGCTATCGACGGTGTCAGCCCAATCTGCCGACACCGGCATCATCAGGCCCGCCGGCCAGAACGCGATGTTGGCCTTTCCGGCCGACTTTCGATGGGGTACGGCGACCGCAGCCTATCAGGTCGAGGGCGCCGTCAATGAAGACGGGCGCGGTCCGTCGATCTGGGATCGCTTCACCCACCTGCCCGGAAAAATTGCCGATCACAGCAATGGCGATGTCGCCGACGACCATTTCCATCGCTACAAGGACGACGTCCAATTGATGAAGGCGTTGGGTGCAAAGACCTATCGCTTCTCGATCGCGTGGCCGCGTGTGTTCCCTGAAGGATTGGGCACGCCAAATCCGAAAGGCCTCGATTTCTACAATCGGCTGCTCGACGAACTCCTGGCCAACGGTATCGAGCCGTTCGCCACGCTGTATCATTGGGATTTGCCACAGGCGCTGCAGGACCGTTTTGGCGGCTGGACGTCGCGCGATACCGCAAAAACCTTTGCGGATTATGCGGGCTATGTCGTCGAACGCCTGACCGATCGCGTAAAACACGTTTTCACGATCAACGAATGTTCGCGGCTCGTGCATCTCGGCCACGGCCTTGGCATTGACGCTCCGGGCCTGAACCTATCCGAGGCCGGGATGAACCAGGTTCGTCACAACGTAGCCCTTGGACACGGTCTCGCCGTGCAGGCGATCCGCGCGCGCGGCCGGGCAGGGACCAGGGTCGGCCTCGCCGAGAACATGGTGACCTGCATTCCCGCGATCGAAACGCCCGCGAACATCCGCGCCACCGAGATCGCGACGCGCGAACTCAATGCCGGCTATCTGACCGTGATCCTGGAAGGAAAATACACCGAAGGCTTTTTGGCGCAGGCCGGAAAGGATGCGCCGAAATACACCGCCGGCGATCTCGCCGTCATTTCTTCCCCGATCGATTTCGTCGGACTGAATGTCTACAAACCGGACCATTATGTGCTGGCCGCCGAAAACGCGCGTGGCTTCAGCTTCACCCTGGCGCCGTTTCCCGCGTCGTTCCCGCATATGGATGCGTCCTGGCTGCGGGTCGGTCCGGAGGCGATGTATTGGGCGCCGCGGCAAGCCGCGCGGATCTGGGGCGTGAAGTCGATCTACATCACCGAGAACGGGACGTCGGCGACGGATGAGGTGGCCGCGGATGGCAATGTCTACGATCTCGACCGGATCATGTATCTGCGCAACTATCTGCTCCAGCTGCAGCGCGCGACGTCGGAGGGCGTGCCCGTGGCCGGCTACTTCCTGTGGAGCCTGATCGACAATTTCGAATGGGCGGACGGCTACGCGAAGCGATTCGGGCTCTACCGGGTCGACTTCGACACCCAGGCCCGCACGCCGAAACTCAGCGCGTCGTTCTATCGCGAAATCATCAAGCAGAACGCGGTGGTGTGAGGCGTGGGCGAAGCCGGGATCAATCCGGCCGTCATTGCGAGCGAAGCGAAGCAATCCATCTCACCGCACGAAGAAAGAATGGATTGCTTTGTCGCTTCGCTCCTCGCAATGACGGCGGTGGAGAGAGGCGAGTCTGCTGCCTCTAAAACATCTCGAAATATTCGCGATGCTCCCAGTCCGACACCTCGGCCTGAAAGCGCTCGATCTCGGCGTTTTTGATGTGGACGTAGTAATCGACGAACTCCGAGCCGAACGCCCCGCGAAAGAACGGATCGTCGTTGAGCGCGAACACCGCCTCGCGAAGGCTTTTCGGCAGCAGCGCCGCCTTGGTCTCGTACGGCGTGTCGGCGGATGGTCCGGGATCAAGCTTGCGATCGACGCCATCGAGCCCCGAGAGAATTTGCGACGCCATATAGAGATACGGATTTGCCGCCGGCTCGCCGATCCGGTTCTCCACGCGCGTCGCGGCATCATTGGGGCCGCCGAGCACGCGGATCATGACGCCGCGGTTGTCGCGGCCCCAGATCGCGCGGTCCGGCGCCAGCGAATAGCTTCGGTAGCGCTTGTAGCCGTTGATGGTCGGCGTTGTGAATACGGCCGAGGCGCGGGCGTGCTGCAGGAGGCCAGCGAGATAGAAACGGCCGAACGGCGTCAGCACCTCGCCGCCGTCCCTGGTCATGAACGCGTTCTCGCCGCTCGTGCGCGATACGATCGACTGATGCAGATGCCAGCCGGACGCGAACACGTTCGGCAGTTTTGGCCGGCACATGAAGGTGGCGTGATAGCCATGGCGGCGGGCGATTTGTTTCACGGCGCTACGGAACAGCACCATGTTGTCGGCGGGGGTCAGCCCCTTGGTCGGCGCAAAGGTGAATTCGCACTGGCTCGGACCGAACTCGACCTCGACCGATCGCAAGGGCAGGCCAAGCGCCAGCACGTCGCGGCGGATGATCTCCAGCGCCGGCTCCATCTGGTCGTAACGCTGTTCGGTCAGATATTGGTAGCCGTGCGACAGCAGGCTGACATCGGGCGGCGTGCCGGGCTGACCGGCATCATCAGGCGCCATATGCGCGTTTTCGAGCTTGAAGAGGTGGAATTCGACCTCGAGGCCGGCGACGAAATCGTAGCCGCGCCGGCCGAGCTGATCGAGCACTGAGCGATAGAGGTGCCGGGTCGCGAACGGTACCGGCCGTCCATCGTTGAAATGGAGATCGCACAGCAGCCAGCCCGTGGTCGGCGCCCATGGCAGCACGCGGAACGTGGTGGGATCCGCCACCATCAGCACGTCGGCGGCGCCTTCCATTTCCTTCATGCCAAAACCGCCGCCGGCGCTGAACACCGGGAACACCGTGCGGTGCGAGGTGTCCTTGGCGAGCATGGTCGTGGTGATCGAGCAGCCGCTCTCCAGCGAAGCGATCGCCTCGCCCGCCACCAGCGTCTTGCCGCGCAAAATGCCGTGCTGATCCGGAAACGACAGCCGGATCACTTCAATATTTTTCTCCTCGACGATTTTGCGAAGGCGGCCCGCCGCCTCCTTCTGCTCGCCCGACCGCAGGCCGTGACGCTCGACGAAACTCAACGCGTCACTCCTTGTTTGCTTCCCGCTCGCCCCGCTTGCGGCGAGAGGGTCGGGGTGAGGGGCTCCATCCACAAACTCAGTGCGTGAAGAGTCCCCCTCACCCGAAGCCTTCGGCTTCGACCTCTCCCCGCAAGCGGGGCGAGGTGATCTGAGCGCCGCCGCTGGTTCAATGCAAGACCGTCACGCCGACGAGTCACCATCACTCAGCCGCCGACAGATGCCGGATCTTGTCGGACATCTCGCTTGGCACCGGCGCCGCCCATGGCGCGCCGCGGCGGCGTTTGACGTCGACTTCCATCCAGAACATTTCCCAGCCCCGGGTCGGCCCGATGCCGTCCATGGTCGCCGGGCCCTGGATGCTGCGCGCGTGCGCGTCGTCCAGGAACATGAACGGCTTTTCGCCGCCGGCAACCTTTTCGATCTCCTGCCGCAGCAGCCGGCGATATTGCACGATCGCCTTGTCGGAGGTGCCGAGATGCTCGCTGGTGCGGTCCTGGATCGCGCCCATCGATTCCACCGCCCATTGGTCGTGGACGTTGATGTCGGCGCCCATGCCGGTATAGGTCTCGGTCGCCTGCTCGTGCGGATCGAAACCGTAATCGTTCGACTTGTTCTTGCGCGATTTGTAGTCGGGCAGTTGGTAGAGTTCGAGCCGCTGGTCACGCATCTTGTTCTTGTCGACCGGTGTCGTGTAGCTGGTGAAGATCGCGTACCAGTAGCAGTTCTCGTCGTCGACCGGCACGTGCCACTGCGTGATCGTCATCTCCGTGCTCATCGGGATGACAAAACCGTGCGGGAAAAGCTGGTTGGTGACGCGCACATGGGTGCGCTCCGCGTCGATCTCGCGCAGCGCGATCAGCCGCATGCCGTATTCGGTGTGCTCGACATTGATGATCGGGTTGTCGTATTCGCGCAGGATCTTTGTCATCGGCATGTCGGTCCCGGCGGACGCGCCGCGGAACGGCTTGCCGTAAGCGCCGGAGGTGTCTTCGTCCTCGAAGAAGCGATGCAGGAACGAAGCGTGCGCCGGATCGATGCCGACTTCGAGCGCCTGCAGCCAGTTGCAGTTGATGTGGCCCTTGAACGCAAAGGTGTGGCTGTCGGGGGCGACGAAAGCATCGATCTCGGCAAATGCCGGCGGCTCACCTTCGCCGAGATATGCCCAGAGGATGCCGCTCTTCTCCACCACGGGATAGGCGCGCTGCTTGATGCCCTTGCAGAGTTGCGAATCCTTCGGCTCGGCCGGAGTCTCGATGCACTGGCCGTTCGCATCGAACAGCCAGCCGTGAAAGGCGCAGCGCAGCCCGCCGTTTTCCAGCCGGCCGAAGGCGAGGTCGGCGCCGCGATGCGCGCAATGGCGGTCGATCAGGCCATAGCCGCCGTTTTCGCCGCGAAACAGCAACAGGTTCTCGCCGAGCAGCTTGACCGGCTTGACCGGCCGCGATCCTGCCAGCTCATCGACCAGCGCCGCCGGCTGCCAGTACATCCGCATCAGTTTCCCGCACGGGTCCTGGCGTCCGGTCCGGGTGATCAGGTCGTTCGCTTCCTGGCTCATCATGGTGGCGCATCTTTCGGTCGGGAGTTAAGTCTTCGCCGATTGAACTTGTGCCCGAATTAAGACATGCGTCGGCGGGACGGCAAGCACAATCTTTGATCGGCCTTGGCGTGCGCTGCGGTGTTGCCGCGCGCGCTGCGCGACGCATCCTCTTCACCCTTGAACGCGCTGGCTTTGTTGCGAGCGACGGCAAGCTGTTCATGCTCACCCCTCACGGACTGACGCGGCCGCGTCATTCCTGCACTCAGGAATCTTACGCGCCACCAAGCCCGAAATGGCGGATGATCTCCCTCGCGCTCGCGTCCGCCGGCCTCGTCCCGGTGTCCAGCTTCAGGCAGCCGGGCCGCGGCACCGGCGTGAAGCAATAGCGGGCGAGGTCGGCGTTCAGTATTTCCCGCGACGTCAGCTTGCGCCGTTCGACCCGATCGGGGTTGCCGGCGCGGCGTAGATTCTCTTCCCGGGAGCAATGCAGGAACACCGGCAGCAATTCGCCGCCGCGATGCCGCACGATCTCCTCGACCTTTTCGAACTGGGGCAGGTCCTCCGGCTCGGCGTAGCAAAACGTAGTCACGACAAGCGGGACGCCATGCTCGGCGGCGGCGTCGATGGCCGAATACCTGACGCTATGCACAAGCTCCCAGAATCCCGGCGCGCCGAACTCGAACAGCGTCAGCGCCAGATCGATCGCCGCGTGATTGTCGAACAGCCGCCCCGAAATCGTTCGAAGCAGCGCTTTCGCGATCGTCAGTTTCCCGGTTGCCGGCGCGCCGTGGAGGAAGAGCAGTTTCATGCTTGATGAATAGCGCGAATGGCGGAAGAGATCGAGTTCGGGGATTGAGGATTCTCGCTCCTCGACTTGCTTGCGCAGTGTTGACAAATTTGCTAACATCGCTTGAATGCGAGACACTAGGAAAATCTCCTGGATCAAGGCCGCGCGCAGGGACTTCGAGGAATTCCCGAAAGACGTTCAGAGCGATATGCTCGACGCGCTCACCGTTGCCGCCGAGGGCGGAAAATCGGAGAAGGCAAAGCCCTTCCAGGGTGTCGATGGCGGCGTGTTCGAGATCGCGTTGCGGCATCGCGGCGATGCGTTTCGCGCGCTATATGCAGTCAAGATCGACGTGGATATCTGGGTGATCCACGCATTCCAGAAGAAGTCGAAATCCGGAATCAAGACTTCCGCAGATGGAGGTGGACCTCATTCGCGAGAGGTTACGGCGCCTGAAGGAGGCTCTGAAATGAAAAAAGATGATCTGGAGTTGGTACGCGGCAGCGGTAACGTCTACCGCGATTTCGCGCACCCCAACGCCGACCTTGAACAGGCTCGCGCCGTCACCGCCGCGAAGATCATTCGGCTCCTCGACGCGCGCAAGCTCTCGACGCGGGACGCGCAAAAGCTGACGGGCGTCTCCCATTCGGAGTTCTCCCGCATTCGCAATACCCAGCTCGGTCGTTTCACGCTTGACCGGATGATAGCCATTCTCGGCAAGCTCGACGAGGATATCGAAGTGTCCGTCACCTTCAGGGCGCGCAAACGGCGAGTGCCTGCCGTGCCAGGCGCAGTCTCATCGAGGGCTCCGCGCGGAATCGGCGGACGGCGAGATATTCGACGCGCACGCAAAGCGTGATTGGCTGCGGCGCCGTCCCGCATTCGCCCGCAGCTCGCATTCGCCCGCAGCTCGCGATGATTTGCCAGGCCGAGACTTCAGTTCCTTACGACGGCGGTGCCTGCGAGCCTGTCATAGATGGGGTCGCGTTTCCGGGCGATCTGGACGATCAGCACCAGCGTCCATAGCGCCCCCAGCGCGGCGGCAAACGAGAACCACCGGAAGAAGTCACCGGTGAACATCGCATCGGCGTTGCCGCCGACGGCGGCACGCTGATAGATCAGGAGCGCAAGCGCCGGCACCGCACCGATCACCATCGCCAGATAGCGGACGATCGCGTTGCGGAGCGGAACGCCGGGCGCGCCCGGATTTGCCGTGTCGATCACCCGGACCCCGACGATGCGCGCGCCAAGCGTTTGTCCGGTCTTCCAGATCATGCCGACCAGATAGGCGAGAAAGGTGAGCTGGAAGATCCAGTCGATCGACATGCCGTGGACCGGCGTCCCATCCTTGTCGAGCATGTAGCCCTGGCTGACCGTCGTCGTCGTGTTTCCCACGCGGGTGACGCGGGCCACGGTCAGGACCGCGCCGGTCGGCGCGCCGAAGAACGAGATGCGGCAGACGCGCATGGCATTCGAATCGTGCGGCGGCGGCGGATTGAGCTCTTCCGGGATATTTTTCCCGGCGACGCAGGAGCTGAAGAAGCCGCTGTCCATCTGGATCATCCCCGCCGTCGTCGCGAACAGGATTGCGGCGAGGATCTGGAACGGAAACATTACGATGATCGCATCGATGAGCAGCGCGAGCCATCGCCGCCAGAATCCGGCGCGCGGCAGCCCGGTCGTCGCGTCGAGAGGCGGGGGGCCGTTGTCCATGTGATCGATCCAGTCGTGCTGAAATGCGGCTTCGATCGGAAGCCGGACATCATTGCGGTGCGGAGAACGGCGAGGCGGGAGGGCGAGAAAATGTTCTTATGAGGTTGTATCGTCTATCGCACTCAATCATATGCGCATGATACGGCAAGGGTCAATTCGACGGGCGTCGCGACCGTGGCCGGCGCCATCAGCCCCGCGCGAACATCCGCGCTTCGTTCTGCAGCACAGGTGCCACCGCATCGCTCAGTCGGGCGGCCGCGGCGTCCACACTGAGCCCTGCGGTGTCCACCACCGCCGACGCCCGCGCGTAGAGCGGCTCGCGGCTCAGCAAAATGTTGCGCAGCTCCGCCATCGCCGAGCGGTCGTCGGCCATCGGGCGCAGATCGCCCTGACGGCGCACGCGCGCCATGTGTTCTTCCGGATCGGCCTTGATCCAGATGGTGTAGAACGACGACAGGATCAGGTCGAAGGTCAGCGGCTCCGAGACGATGCCGCCGCCGGTTGCCAGCACCATCAGTTCATTCCGCGCCAGCAACTGGGTCAGCGCCGCCTGCTCCATGCGGCGAAAACCTTCCTGGCCGTAGAGCGCGATGATCTCGGCGACCGACAAGCCGTTCTGCGCCTCGATCTCCTTGTTCAGTTCGACAAAGCTCCAGCCGATTTTTTTGGCGAGCATCTTGCCGAGGGTGGATTTGCCGGCGCCGCGCAGGCCGATCAGGGCGATGCCGGCAAATGACAGATGCCGCGGCGACGACGCGGCACCGCCGGCAAGGACGTTCTTGGCCTGCGCGATCTGGCCGGATGTTGCCTTGCGCAGCAGATCGCGTATCACGGCCCAGTCGGGCACCGGTTCCGCGGCGGGAATGAGATCTTCCAGATGCGCGCCCATCGCGTTCGAGACGCGCCGCAGCAGCACGATCGAGACGTTGCCTTTGCCGCTTTCGAGCTGCGCGATATAGCGTTCCGAAATGCCGGAAACTTTCGCGAGCACTTTTCGCGACATGCCGCGCAGCGCGCGCATGGTGCGCACGCGCTGGCCGAGCTGCTCCAGGAAATCGATTTCGGGGTCGCCACCATCGGTCATATCAGGAAACATAATGCCGATGAGGATTGACAGCAAGCGCACATAGTGGCTTTCTATGAATTATAATTCTTAAAAGTTGGGGAGAAGCGTCGTGGCGTGCTTTACGCTTGAGGAACCGGGTTGGAGGGACGTGGCATGAGCGGCAGTTCCTACAATGCGGTGACCTGGCTGCTCGACCGCAATGTCGACGAGGGCCGCGGCGACAAACTCGCCTTCACCGACACCGTTTCCGAGCTGACCTATCGCGGCCTGCAGCAGCAGAGCTGCCGCGTCGCCAACATGCTGCGCCGGCTTGGCGTCCGCCGCGAAGAACGCGTCGCCATGATCATGCTGGACACGACGGATTTTCCGGCGGTGTTTTTGGGCGCGATCCGTGCCGGCATCGTGCCGGTGCCGCTCAATACGCTGCTCACCTCCGATCAATACGCCTATGTGCTGGCGGATTGCCGCGCCCGCGTGCTGTTCGTTTCCGAAGCGCTGCTGCCCGTGGTCAAGGACATGGTCGGGCGGATGCCCGATCTCGAGCATGTCATCGTCTCCGGCAAGGACGCGCACGGCTACAAGAAACTCTCCGACGAGATCGCAGGCAGCAGCGATTCATTCGCGACCGCCGCGACCCATCCCGATGAGCCCGCGTTCTGGCTGTATTCGTCGGGCTCGACCGGCATGCCCAAGGGCGTGCGGCATCTGCATTCCAGTCTGGCGGCCACCGCGGAAACCTATGCCAAACAGGTGCTCGGCATCCGCGAGGACGACGTCGGTCTTTCCGCCGCAAAGCTGTTCTTCGCCTACGGTCTCGGCAATGCGCTGACCTTTCCGATGTCGGTCGGCGCCACCACGGTGCTCAATTCCGAGCGCCCGACGCCTTCAGTGATGTTCGCGCTGATGGACAAATATAACCCCAGCATCTTCTTCGGCGTGCCGACGCTGTTTTCGGCGATGCTCAACGACGAGGCGATGAAGGGCGCGCGCGGCAGCAACCGCCTGCGGGTTTGCACCTCCGCCGGCGAGGCGCTGCCGGAATTGGTCGGCAACGCCTGGAAGTCGCGGTTCGGCGTCGACATTCTCGACGGCGTCGGCTCGACCGAGCTGCTGCACATCTTCCTCTCCAATGCGCCCGGCGATATCAAGTACGGCACGTCGGGCCGTCCGGTACCGGGCTACAAGGTGCGGCTGGTGAACGACGCGGGCGACGATGTGCCCGACGGCGAGGTCGGCGAGTTGCTGGTCGATGCGCCCTCGGCCGGCGAGGGCTACTGGAACCAGCGCAGCAAGAGCCGCCAGACCTTTGCGGGCCACTGGACCCGCACCGGCGACAAATACATTAGGGATGCCGACGGCCGTTACACCTTCTGCGGCAGAAGCGACGACATGTTCAAGGTTTCCGGCATCTGGGTGTCGCCGTTCGAGGTCGAGAGCGCGCTGATCACCCATCCCGCCGTGCTGGAAGCCGCCGTGGTCCCCGAAGCCGATCCGGAAGGTTTGTTGAAGCCGAAAGCGTTTGTGGTGCTGCGCGCGGACAGTAAAACCGACGGCCTGCACGAGGCGCTGAAGGAGCACGTCAAGCAGAAGATCGGCCCGTGGAAATATCCGCGCTGGATCGACGTGGTGGAGAGCCTGCCGAAGACGGCGACGGGAAAGATCCAGCGCTTCAAGTTGCGGGAGCATAGCTAGCGCCGTCATTCCGGAGCCCGCGCGAAGAGGCGCGTCCCGGAATGACGGAGTTTGTGGAGACTGAGCAAACTATGACCACCCTCTTCCCCTCCGGCTTCCTCCGCATCGACGCCGCCGATCTCGAATACCGCATGATCGGCCCGTCGCCCGAGCAGGCGCCGACCATCGTGATGCTGCATGAAGGCCTCGGCTCAGCCGGGCTGTGGGGCGACTTTCCGGACAAGCTGCAGGCCGCCACCGGCGCCGGCGTGTTCGCCTATTCGCGCAGCGGTTATGGCGCCTCGACACCAGCAAAACTGCCGCGGCCGCTCGACTACATGCATATCGAGGCGCTCGATGTCTTGCCTAAGCTGGTCGACGCCATCGGCTTTCGCCGCGGGCTGCTGGTCGGCCATTCCGACGGCGCCTCGATCGCGGCGATCTATGCCGGCGCCCATCAGGATCATCGCGTACAGGGCATCGCGCTGATCGCACCGCATTTCATTGTCGAGGATATTTCGGTCACCTCGATCGCCCAGATAAAGACCGCCTACGAGACCACGAACCTGAAAGAGAAGCTCGCGCGCTGGCATAGGGATGTCGACAACGCCTTCTACGGCTGGAATGGCGCCTGGCTCGATCCGAAATTCCGCAATTGGGATATTTCCGAATACCTCGCCTATATCCGCGTGCCGATCGCGATCCTGCAGGGTTTGGATGACGAATATGGGACCATGCACCAGGTCGAGATCGCGCAGGAAGAGTGCTATTGTCCCGTCGATGTGAGCTTGATCCCGGGGGCGGGACACCAGCCGCATCGGGAGGCGCCGGGGGCGACGCTGGATGCGATCTCGGAATTCGCAAACGCGGTTTTGCGTGTCGACGGTTCGCCAAGGCGGGCCGCCTAGGGCGTTGATCGAGGGCATGATCGGGGTCACGCCCCGATGATCGCGCCGCCCTCAGCCACCAGCCATCTTCCGCTGCCGCGATGGGCCTATGTCCCCGGCGAGACCGAGGAGGCCCATGCCGACTACGAAACGCTGGGCCAAATCACCTCACTGGTGCCGCCGCGCTTCGGCGGCTATGTGCCGGCGCGGCATCCCGCGCTGCGCTACGCCATCGGGCTGAACGACCGCGGCTATTTCTGGGAATCGCAGGAAATCCTCGAAACGGTCTGGGCGGCAGCACCGCAAGGCGGCCGCGAACGCATGTTGCTGCGCGCCTGCATCCTGGTCGCCAACGCCAATTTGCGGCTGCGGATGCAAAAGCCCACAGCGGCGGCACGGCTGCTGGACGAGGCGCTCGGCGAACTCAAGGCGCTGGCGCGCAACGCGGCTGCCGGCGGCGACGGCTTTGCCGACGGTTTTCCGAGCGCACGCCTTGCGGCGCTGCTGGCGGCGAAACTGGAGCGGCCGCAGCTCGCCAAGACCGATTGGGTCGCCTTCGGGGCCCTCAGCCGGACATGAAACAAAATGCATGTTTATGCGTTTTAGGCTAGACGCGCTCCAAAACATGCACTATTGTGCATATAGAGCTAAACAGGTTAAGCCAAACAAAAGCGTCAGGGTGGCCCAATGGCAGGCGAAGATCGCGTTCTCGCAGGCGGCGCAAAATACATCGATTTCCAGACCGACCCGTCGCGCTACCGGCATTGGAAGCTGGACGTCGCAGGAGATGTCGCGACGCTGACCATGGATGTCGACGAGAATGCCGGGCTGTTCGAAGGCTATCAGCTCAAGCTGAATTCCTACGATCTCGGCGTCGACATCGAACTCGCCGACGCGGTGCAGCGGCTGCGCTTCGAACATCCGCAAGTAAAAGTGGTGCTGGTGCGCTCGGGCAAGAACCGGGTGTTTTGCGCCGGCGCCAATATCCGCATGCTGGCGGGCTCGACCCATGCGCATAAGGTCAATTTCTGCAAATTCACCAACGAGACCCGCAACGGCCTTGAGGATTCATCCGAGAATTCCGGCCAGCGCTTCATCAGCGTGGTCAACGGCACCGCGGCCGGCGGCGGCTATGAGCTGGCGCTTGCGACCGATCACATTATGCTGGCCGACGACGGCGCCGCCGCCGTGTCGCTGCCGGAAGTGCCGCTGCTGGCGGTGCTGCCGGGCACCGGCGGGCTGACGCGGGTGGTCGACAAGCGCAAAGTCCGCCGCGACCATGCCGACTTCTTCTGCACCATCGAGGAAGGCATCAAGGGCAAGCGTGCCGTGCAGTGGCGCCTGGTCGACGAGATCGTGCCGAACAGCAAACTCGAAGCCAAGGTCGCCGAGCGCGCCAAGGAATTCGCCGCCGCCTCGAAGCGCAACGGCAACGGCAAGGGCATTGCGCTGACGCCGATCAACCGCACCATCGACGAAACCAGCATCCGCTATGGTTTTGTCAGTGTCGACATCGACCGCGCCGCGCGGATTGCGACCATCTCCATCAAGGCGCCCGAAGCAGCGCCGCCGGCCGATATCGACGGCCTGATCGGGCAGGGCGCGTCGTTCTGGCCGCTGCAGGTCGCGCGCGAGCTCGATGACGCGATCCTGCATCTGCGCATCAACGAACTCGAAACCGCGATGCTGGTGTTCAAATCGCATGGCGATCGCGCCAATGTCGTCGCCTGCGACGCTTTGCTCGAAGCCAACAAAGCACACTGGCTGGTCAACGAGATCAGGCAGTACTGGAAGCGCGTGTTGAAGCGCATCGACGTCACCTCGCGCACGCTGGTGACGCTGGTCGAGCCCGGCTCCTGCTTCGTCGGCACGTTGGCCGAACTGGTGTTCGCCGCCGACCGCTCCTACATGCTGATCGGCTCGCGCCAGGGCGATAATCAGGCGCCGCCGGCGATCGAACTGACTGCGATGAATTTCGGCCCCTATCCGATGTGCCACGGCCTGACCCGGCTGCAGTCGCGCTTCCAGGCCGATCCGACCGATCTGGAGCGCGCGGAAACCACCATCGGCACCTCGCTCGATGCGGAGGAGGCCGAAGAACTCGGCCTCGTCACCTTCGCGCTCGACGACATCGACTGGGACGACGAGGTGCGGGTGTTCCTGGAGGAGCGCACGTCCTTTTCGCCCGACGGCCTCACCGGCATGGAAGCAAACCTGCGCTTCGTTGGCCCAGAGACCATGGAATCGAAAATCTTCTCGCGCCTCACGGCGTGGCAGAATTGGATCTTCCAGCGCCCCAACGCGGTCGGCGAAGACGGCGCGTTGCGCCGTTATGGCACCGGCCAGAAGGCGCAATTCGATATGACGAGAGTTTAAGGAGCACGCCATGAACTTCATGAATGTCGACTACTCGACCAAGATTCCCAACAACGTGAATCTCTCGGAAGATCGCCAGGTGCTGAAAGCGCTGGAGGGCTGGCATCCCGGTTACATGGACTGGTGGAGCGACATGGGCCCGGAGGGCTTTCAGCAGTCGCTGGTCTATTTGCGCACCGCCTATTCGGTCGATCCGCGCGGCTGGGCCAAGTTCGACTATGTCAAAATGCCGGAATATCGCTGGGGCATTTTGCTGGCGCCGCAGGAAGAGAACCGCGTCATTCCGTTCGGCGAGAATTTTGGCAAGCCGGCCTGGCAGGAAGTCCCGGGCGAACATCGCGCCACCCTGCGCCGCCTGATCGTGATCCAGGGCGACACCGAGCCGGCTTCCGTCGAACAGCAGCGCCATCTCGGCAAGACCGCGCCCTCGCTCTACGATCTGCGCAACCTGTTCCAGGTCAATGTCGAGGAAGGCCGCCATCTCTGGGCGATGGTCTATCTCCTGCAAAAATATTTTGGCCGCGACGGCCGCGAGGAAGCCGACGAGTTGTTGCGCCGCCGCTCCGGCGATGCGGACTCACCGCGCATGCTCGGCGCCTTCAACGAGGCGACGCCGGACTGGCTGTCGTTCTTCATGTTCACCTACTTTACCGACCGCGACGGCAAGATGCAGCTGCACTCGCTCGCGCAATCCGGCTTCGATCCGCTGTCGCGCACCTGTCGCTTCATGCTGACCGAAGAAGCCCATCACATGTTCGTCGGCGAGACCGGCATCAGCCGCGTCGTGCAGCGCACCTGCGAGGCGATGAAGGCAGCCGGCATCAGCGATCCCAACGATATCGCAAAAGTCCGCGCGCTCGGCGTGATCGACCTGCCGACCATCCAGAAGAAGCTGCATCTGCATTATTCGCTGTCGCTGGACCTGTTCGGCTCCGAGGTCTCGACCAACGCGGCGAATGCCTTCAACGCCGGCATCAAGGGCCGCTACAAGGAAACCCAGATCGACGACGACCATCAGCTCAAGAACGCCACCTATCCGGTGCTGAAGCTGGTCAATGGCGAGATCAAGCGCGTCGACGAGCCGGCGCTGACCGCGCTCAACATGCGGCTGCGCGACGACTACACGCAGGATTGCGCCAAGGGCATGCTGCGCTGGAACAAGATCATCTCGCTCGCCGGCTATCACTTCAAGCTGACGCTGCCGAACGTCGCGTTCCATCGCCAGATCGGCGAGTTCAGGGATATCCACGCGACGCCCGAAGGCGTGCTGATCGACGACGCCACCTGGAACCAGCGCAAGGGTGATTGGCTGCCGTCATCCGCCGACGGCGACTTCATCGCCTCGCTGATGACCCCGGTCACCGAGACCGGCACCTACGCCTCCTGGATCTCGCCGCCCAAGGTCGGCATCGACAACAAGCCCGGCGATTTCGAATATGTGAAGATCGAGACGTGAGGTGTAACAAAACTAGTCGTCATTCCGGGGCGCGCGTAGCGCGAGCCCGGAATCCATAACCACGATCGGGAGTATGGATTCCGGGCCTGCGCCAAGTGGCGCATCCCGGAATGACGGCGTTGGGTAATCCCACCCGTCACCTTCCACCGCGGCGATCGTTCCTCGCCCCTACCCCGCGATCTCGAGCCCCGCATTGGCGTAGACCACGCCGCCATCGACGGCGATGGTGTTGCCGACCACGTAATCGCCCGCGCGCGAGGCGAGATAGATCGCAACGCCCGCCATGTCCTCGTCGGTTCCGATGCGCCGGGCCGGAATGCGCTGCGCCACCTCGTCGGCGTGATCGCGCGCCGCGCGGTTCATGTCGGACTTGAAGGCGCCCGGTGCAATCGCGGTGACGTTGATATTGTCCTTGATCAATTTGGTCGCCATCCGCCGCGTCAGGTGGATCACTGCGGCTTTGCTCGCGGCGTAGGAATAGGTCTCTCCCGGGTTGACGAAGATGCCGTCGACCGAAGCGATGTTGATGACCTTGGCGGGCCGTTCGATGGCTAGCCGCCGCGCGCAGCGGTTTCGCCAGCGCCTTGGTCAGGAAGAACAGCGACTTGACGTTGAGGTCCATGACCTTGTCCCAGCCGCTCTCGGGAAATTCGTCGAACTCCGCGCCCCACGCCGCTCCGGCATTGTTGACGAGGATGTCGAGCTTCGGCTCCAGCTTGATGATTTCGCCGGCGAGCTTGTCGCAGCCCGCGACCGTCGAAATGTCGATCGGCAGCGCGATGCATTCGCCGTCATAGGCGGCCGACAGCTCTTTCGCGGTCGCCTCGCATGGGCCGGCCTTGCGCGCGGTGATGTAGACCTTGGCCGCGCCCTGCGCCAAAAACCCCGCCGCGATCATCTTGCCGATGCCGCGCGATCCCCCGGTCACCAGCGCGACGCGGCCATTGAGTGAAAACAGATCCTTGAACATGAATTCCTCCGTTGCTTTGCCTGTGGTTTTGGGCGGAGCAACGGAGTGAGTCAAGGATGGTTGTTTCTGCGTAGCCCGGATGAAGCGCAGCGAAATCCGGGGCTATCTTGCTGACGGAGAGACCTTTCCCGGATTGCGCTGCGCTCCATCCGGGCTACGAGCAACGAATTACGCCGCGTCGATGCGGCGAAAGCCGTTCCACACCGCGGTGGCGGCGCCGGAGGTCAACACCGGGATCATGCGCGCGTCCTGATAATTGCCGATGAGCGAGACCCGCTGCAGCGCGGTCAGGTGCGCCGCGCTTTCCGGGAAGATCATGCCCGGCCGTGTCGTCACCGCGGCCTTGAATCCGGATGCCCGCGTCAGCGCAAATTCACGCCGGCCGGCGGCGATCCGGTCGCCATAGGGATAGGCGAAATGAAGCACCGGCTTTTGCAGCGCCGCTTCGATCCGCGCGCGCCATGTCTTGCGAGTGCTTCGGCGCTGCTCTCGGAATATCTGCGCGCCCTCGCGATCTCCTGATCGTGGGGCTCGCGCGCACCACCGAGCCTATCGGCTGTGGCTGCAGCGCGCATCACGAGGAACCTGATCATAGGCGCCAGACCACCCCGGCCACGGCGAGAATGACCCAGACGACCATGTGAAATTATCCATATCCGCCGTAGCCCCATGGCTCCATCGTTCCGAACATGATTAGTCCTCCGGTTTCTTTCCGGCTGGATGACGCGGCGCAGCAAGGTAAACCTTTTGCAGCATTGCTGGCGGCGCTCCGATGATCCCCGTCAATCGCCCATTTTGGTTACAATGGTAGCATAGTGCGACAATCGGCTGGCGGACCCGTGCTCGCTTCGCTTACACCCTGCGACGGATCTTGGCGAAAACAGATGTCGCCACCTCTTGCTGGAGAGCTTTGTGCGCGCCAAGCTGAATGGGACTGATATCTATTTCGACGTTGAGGGAACCGGACTTGAAATCAGCAATGGGCAACTAACGACAAAGCCCACGTTGATCGCGCTGCATGGCGGACCTGGTTTCGATCATGGTTATCTAAGGCCGGGCCTTGGTCCGCTAAAGGAGGACGCGCAGGTGATCTATGTGGATCTGCGCGGACAGGGACGCTCGGGGCGGCCGCCGATCGAAACCTGCACACTCGAGCAGTGGGCCGACGACGTCGCATCGCTTTGCGATCTTCTGGAAATCAAGCGGCCGGTGGTGTTCGGTCATTCCGCCGGTGGTTTCGTCGCCATGCACTTGGCTATCCGTCATCCCGGGCTCGTCGGTGGTCTTATCCTGTGCGACAGCTCACCGACGCTCTCACCGATCGAGGACGGAGGACCACCTGCCCCGACCCTGGCATCGCGCGCCGGACCTGATGCACTGGCTGCCGCCGGCCCCATATTCTCCGGCGCTATTACGCCGGAGAGCCTCGCGGCCTTCTCCGAAAAGGTGATACCCTTCTATGCAGGTCCATCGCATATGGACGTGCCGCTGCGGATCACCGCTCTCTCCAGTGCGAACATCGAGATCATGCACTACTTCTTCAACAAGCTTGCGCAGAACTACAATGTACTTGCGGAGCTGGCCGGTATTGCCTGTCCAACGCTGGTGATGGTGGGAGAACACGACTGGGTTACGCCCCCACGCGCAAGCCGCGCCATCACTCGCGGCATTCCCAATGCGAAGATGGTCGAGTTCGCGGGCGCCGGGCACTTTCCATTCTCCGAAGAACCGGGGAAGTTTCAGACAGAGGTCGTGGCATTCCTGAATGGCCTGACCAAGCAATAGCGAATGAACCCCATTTATGTCCCGCTTCTCTCGGCTTTGGCCGGTGCAATCATCGGCTCGCTTTCCTCGATCGCGACGATTTTAATTCCAGCCAAAATCAACGACCGCCGCGAGCGGTTGCGGCAAGCCGTGTCGATGGCAATGGAGGAATTCAAAATTCAGATTGCCAATGCAAATGGAAAGGCTGTCTTGCCGTTCTCATCATTCCTGCATCACCATGTCGCTGTTTTACAGGCGGTAGAGGAAGGCAAACCTGACGCTGCCGCTTCGCTGGTAGCGGCCCCCAGCCAACGCGAACGTTGCCGGGCAGGCAGCCAAAAGCGGTTTGGGATACGATAGGGACAGTAATCCGCTAACTATTTGATATTAATAGCGATATGCCGTGCTTCGCTCTCCCGCAAGGGGGAGAAGGGAAGTGAGGCCGCATCAGGGCCATGGCGAGCCGATCTTACGCCGCGTCGACGCGTCGAAAGCCGTTCCACACCGCGGTCGCGGCGCCGGAGGTCAGGACCGGCAGGATGCGCGCGTCCTGATAATTGCCGTTGAGCGAGATCCGCTGCAGCGCCGTCAGGTGCGCGGCACTTTCCGGGAAGATCATGCCCGGCCGTGTCGTCACCGCGGTCTTGAATCCGGACGTCCGGGTCAGCGCGAATTCGCGCCGGCCGGCGGCGATCCGGTCGCCATAGGGATAGGCGAAATGAAGCACCGGCTTTTGCAGCTCAGCCTCGATCCGCGCGCGGCTGGTGTCGATCTCGAAAGCAGCGGTCGCCTCCGACTGCCGCGCCAGATTGCAATGCGTGATGGTGTGCGCGCCGATGGTGACCAGCGGATCGCCAGCGAAAGCCTTCAACTCCTCCCACGACATGCAGAGCTCGCGGGCGATCGTGCCCTCATCGACGCCATGCCGCGCGCAGAGCGCGGAAATTTCGCGCTGCAAATCATGTTCGCCCGGCAACGCGCGCAGCCAGTCGTGCAGCCGGTCGAAGGCGACCTGCTTGGCCGCCTGCGTCGAGGTATCGAAGCGGGTGATGGTGCCGCCGATCGGGGCCTCGATCGCGGTCGCCGCGGCGATCACCCTTTCCAGCGCGACCCACCACAGCCGGCCGCTGCCTTCGGCGAAATCGCTGGCGACATAGACGGTAAGGGGCGCGTCAAATTCACGCATCACGGGAAGCGCGAAATCGCGGTTGTCGCGATAGCCGTCGTCGAGGGTGAAACAGGCAAAGCGCCGCGCGAAATTCCGTTCGGAGAGCCGCTCATGCACTTCGTCCATGGTGACGATATCGACGTCGAGCTGACGAAGATGCGCCAGCATCGCGCGCAGGAATTCCGGCTCGACCTCGAGATGACGGTTGGGCTGGAACTCGGCGTTGCTGCCGGGGCGGACGTGGTGCAGCATGAAAATGGCGCCGACACCTGCGAAGATTGGTCGCAGCAGATAATGCGCACCGGAGAAATAAAGCGCTTCCAGCCCGGCGCGGATAACGGTGTTACGGAGCAATTTCATCGGGCGTGGCTGGCCGGTTGGAGTACTGGCCGAAATTAGCGAAAGACCACTGAAGAAACGGTTAGCCGGACAGAATATCCGCAGCCCCGTTGTGGTATTTCGGGTTTGACAGCCCCGCAAGGGTTTGTTTTCTCTCTGTTCCGGTGCCGCCGATTGGATGTTCCTGTAATGGCCGCGAACTCGCGCCAGGAACGTCAAATCGACAAGCGGCGCCGGAATCATGGTTTTTGCCGGCGCCCCGTTTCCGAAGTTCGTGCCTGGGGATGCAGCAATAGCTGAAGAACTTCGGAAACGGGGCGCCAGGCCCTGCAGGACATCGAATGCACGGACTTTTCAGGTGGAGTAGCAAATGGTGGCCGGGTGTGATTCCGCTGGTCATCTTTTGGGCGATCGCCGCCTGGACCAGCACCGAGCCGCTGGAAGCCGACCTGGCCCAGCGTTCGACCGCGGCGCTGAAGGATACCGTCCTCGACAAGAGACGGATCTCGGTCGCCGGCCGCGACGTGACGTTCGCCGCCGACGCGTTCTCGGAAGACGGCCGTCAGAGCGCGGTGGCATCGGTCGAAGCCGTGCCGGGCGTGCGGCTGGTCAACGACGAAACCCGCCTCGTTCCCGAAGCCAAGCCGTTCGTCTGGTCGGCCGAACGCGACGTCGTCCGGGTGACGCTCGGCGGCAGTTCGCCGCTGCCGGCGAGCAAGGGCAAGCTGGTGGAGGCGGCGCGCGCCAGTCTCGGCGGTGTCGAGGTCGTCGACCAGATGAATTTGTCGCGCGGCGCGCCGCCGCGTTTCGACAATGCCGCGCTGCTGCTGCTCGACCAGATCGGCAAACTGAAGGACGGCAAGATCACGCTGTCGGATACCAAGGTCAGCCTCTCCGGCATGGCGCGCGAACTCGGCGGCCGGGAAGCGATCGCCGCGGCGCTGAAAAATCTCCCCGAGGGCTATTCGGTCGCGGCCAACGACATCAAGGCGCCGCCCTACATCTTCCAGGCCTACAAGGATCCGGTCGCGGTGACGCTGACCCTGACCGGCTATGTGCCCGACAACAACGTCCATGCCGCGCTGGTGCAGGCGGCGGGGCGCAAATTCTTCAGCGAAAAGGTCGTCGACAATCTCAAGGCGAGCGTCGGCGCGCCGTCCGGATTTGCCAATGCGGTGGTGCCCGCGCTCGGCGCGCTGTCGCGGCTGTCGACCGGCACGCTTGTGGTCTCCGACCGCGAGGTGAAGCTGTCGGGCGACGCGCTCTATGAGGCCGCCGCCAACCAGATCCGCGCCGGTCTCGGCAAGGACTTTCCCGCAGGGCTGGCAGTTCAAGCCGGAAATCTCGGTCAAGCCGGCGGCGGCGCCGGTGGATGCGACCGTATGCCAGCAACTATTCGCGGAACTGCTCGGCAAGGCAAGAATCCGGTTTGAATCCGGGAAGGCCGACATCGTGGCGGATTCCGCCGGCCTGCTCGACCGCCTGATCGAGACGGCGCTTGCGCTGTCCGAACGCCAATATCGAGATCGCCGGACATACCGATACCGACGGCGAGGAAGCGGCCAACCAGACGCTGTCGGAAAAGCGCGCGCAGGCGGTGACCGATTATCTGGTCAAGGCGGGGCTGCCCGCCAACCGCTTCACGCCGGTCGGCTATGGCAGCACGCAGCCGGTCGCCGGCAACGATACCGAAGAAGGCAAGGCGCAGAACCGCCGCATCGATTTCGTGGTGAGGTAGCGATGGCCTATCTGGCGACATTCTTCTGGGGCTGGCTGCTGGCGTCGCTGCTGCTCGGCCTGGCGATGGGCTGGATCTCCGTGGTTCAGCGCGGCCAGGGCGTCTCGAAAACGCTGGCGCGCTGGCTTGCGGTGCTGGCGGCGGCGCTGGTCGCGGCGGCGTTCGCGCGGATCGTTCCCGGCCGCTTCGGCTACTGGCTCGACCTCGGCCTGGTCATGTTCGCGCTTTATCTGTGCGGCTGCGCGGTCGGATCGTGGCTGCGCGACTGGGTGGTTTCGCGCAGCGCGCCCGCCGGCTGAGATTTGGCCATGACCCTGTCGATGGGCTAATGACCGGTCTGGCCGCCCGGGCGCCGGAACTCGATTGGTTGATCTAGCAGCGGCTTTTGGTGAAATCCGCCGCCTGATGGTGCACCCTCCATGCGCGCAACGCCGGTATCTTACGGTGTGCCTTCCGTGTCCTGGGGCCTTGTTTGGGCGGCGAGAATGCAGCAAAACTGTGCACCCGCTGTCATCAATTCCGCCTAATATGTTGAAGAAGCGCGTTTTATTGTCGTCAGGCGAATTCCACTCCGGCTCAAAACGCGCTACCAGAGGGGCAGGGAGCAGCGTAGCGTCGGCGGGGTTCGCACCGTTGCCGTCGTCGCGGGATCGCAATTCGAGGTCTAGATGCTGGAAGCAATACGCAGGGCGATCTCGTTTCTGCGCCAGAAGCAAATCCTGCATAAGCTGGGGGTTGTGGTCAGCATCACGGTCATCGGGATCGCGTGCTATGTGCTCTACCACATGCTCCGCGGCATCGACTCCAACGAGGTGATCGAGGCCATCAAGTGCACCGAGCCGCGCCAGATCTGGCTGGCGGCGCTGTTCGTGGCGGCGGGCTATTTCACCCTGACCTTCTATGACTGGTTCGCGGTTCGCGCGATCGGCCACGGCCACATTCCCTACCGCGTCAACGCGCTCGCCGCCTTCACCTCCTATTCGATCGGCCACAATGTCGGCGCCAGCGTCTTCACCGGCGGCGCGGTGCGCTACCGGATCTATTCGGCCTGGGGGCTGAACGCGATCGACGTCGCCAAAATCTGCTTCCTGGCCGGGCTGACCTTCTGGCTCGGCAATGCCGCGGTGCTGGGAATGGGCATCGCCTATCACCCGGAAGCCGCCGCCTCGATCGACCAGCTGCCGCCCTGGCTCAACCGCGTGGCGGCGTTCGCCATCATCGTGGCGCTGGTGGCCTATGTGGTCTGGGTCTGGACCCAGCCGCGTCGGGTCGGCCGCGGGCCGTGGACCGTGACGCTGCCGGGCGGCCCGCTGACGCTGCTGCAGATCGCCATCGGCATCGTCGATCTCGGGTTCTGCGCGCTGGCGATGTATGTGCTGGTGCCGGACGAGCCCAATCTCGGCTTTGTCGTCGTCGCCGTGATCTTCGTCTCGGCGACGCTGTTGGGCTTTGCCAGCCATTCGCCCGGCGGGCTCGGGGTGTTCGACGCCGCCATGCTGGTCGGCCTCTGGCAGATGGACCGGGAGGACCTGCTGGCCGGGATGCTGCTGTTCCGGGTGCTCTATTATATTGCGCCGTTTGTCATATCTGTAATCTTGCTGACGTTTCGGGAGGTTATCCTCGGCGCGCGACTCAAGCGCCTGCGCCAATTGACGCCTGGCCCCGACGCCGAGCCGAGACGTGAGGCCGTCTATGTGCGCGAGCGTGGCGACACCGGCGCCTGACGCCGTGGCCGCAGCGTCTTCTCGAGCGAGGTGGAGGCCGGTTCGCGCAGGGAAAACGCGTCAGAAATGACGGGAAGAAAGCCCGCGATGGCAATAGACGATTCCTCTTCTTCCTCCTTCTTTGCGCCGTGGCCGGACCGGCTGCGGCATTCGGCCATCATCCTGCTCGCCGCGGGCCTCGCGCTTGCCGTGCTGGTGGCGTTCGGCGAACTCTCGCTGGTCGCGCGCCGCCGCGGTTTTCGTCTGCATCGCCGCCGCCGCCCTGGTGCCGTGGCGGCTGCATGATGCGGTCACCTCGCGCGAGGATGTCCGCGGCGTCAATCCGGTCGAAGCCGCCGCCGTCAGCGCGGTCGTCGCCGGCATGCCGGATCCGGCGGTGCTGCTCGACCGCGCCGGCCGCGTCATCCATCTCAATGCCGCCGCCGCCCAGCTCGCGCCGGCGCTGCGCAAGAACGAACTCGCCCAGTTCGCACTGCGCTCGCCCGAAATCATCACCGCGCTGCGCGAGGCGATCGCGACCACCGAACCGCGCCGCGCGACCTATCTCGACCACGTGCCGGTCGATCGCTGGATGGAACTGATCATCACGCCGGTGCCGGTGCCGACGCTGTTCGGCGGCACCGACAAATGCATGCTGATGACCTTCCACGACCAGACGCCGCTGCGCCGGGTCGAGGAAATGCGCGCCGATTTCGTCGCCAATGCCAGCCACGAATTGCGCACGCCGCTGGCCGCGCTGTCGGGTTTCATCGATACGCTGCAGGGGCCGGCCAAGGACGATGCGCAAGGCGCGCGAGCGCTTTCTCGGCATCATGCATACGCAGGCGACGCGGATGGCGCGGCTGATCGACGATCTGCTGTCGCTGTCGCGGGTCGAACTGTCGGCCCATGTCCGCCCCGATACCTCGGTCGATATCGTGCCGATCATCCGCCAGGTCGCCGACGGGCTGGAACCGCTGGCGCGGCGAACGCCAGGTCGCGATCGAGATCGAGCTGCCGGAGACGCCGGTGACGATCGCGGGCGACCGCGAGGAGCTGCTGCGGCTGTTCGAAAACCTGATCGAGAACGCGCTCAAATACGGCGCCTCCGGCGGCAGGGTCATCGTTTCGCTGGTCCAGGCGACGTCCGGCGAGGGCGCGCCGGAAATCCGGGTCCTGGTGCGCGATTTCGGCCCCGGCATCGCGCCGGAACATCTGCCGCGGCTGACCGAACGCTTCTACCGGGTCGATGTCGGCGACAGCCGGGCGCAGGGTGGAACCGGGCTCGGTTTATCCTTGGTGAAACATATTCTTAACCGTCATCGCGGCCGGCTTTTGATCGAAAGCGTGCCCAAAAACGGGGCGACCTTTACCGCCTGTTTTCCCCAGGCCAAGCCGCCCGACAACGGCCTAAATCCAAGCGATTTCAATCGCTTGGTTGTGTCATCCAACTGTCATCGAACCTTCGTAAAAGCAGCTATCGACCGCTCCTAAACGGACCGGCGTGAGCGCGATCGGGCGCATCGGCGCTTCGCTCACCAATGGAGACCAACCATGAATTTCATCAAGACAATCGTCGCTGCCGGCCTGGTCGCCGCTTCGACGTCGGCGTTCGCTGCCGATATCACCGGCGCAGGCGCGACCTTCCCGTTCCCGGTCTATTCGAAATGGGCCGATGCCTACAAGAAGGAGACCGGCAACGGGCTGAACTACCAGTCGATCGGCTCCGGCGCCGGCATCAAGCAGATCCAGGCCAAGACCGTGACCTTCGGCGCCACCGATGCGCCGCTGAAGGCCGAGCAGCTCGAGAAGGATGGCCTCGTGCAGTGGCCGATGGTGATGGGCGCGATCGTTCCGGTCGTGAACCTCGAAGGCATCAAGCCGGGCGAACTGGTGCTGTCGGGCGAAGTGCTCGGCGACATCTATCTCGGCAAGATCACCAAATGGGACGATGCCGCGATCGCCAAGCTCAATCCGAAGCTGAAGCTGCCCACCGACGCCATCACCGTGGTGCGCCGCTCCGACGGTTCGGGCACCACCTTCAACTTCACCGACTATCTCTCGAAGTCGAACGCCGAATGGAAGACCAAGGTCGGCTCCGGCACCGCGGTCGAATGGCCGGCTGGCGTTGGCGCCAAGGGCAATGAAGGCGTTGCCGGCAATATCGGCCAGACCAAGAACGCGATCGGTTATGTCGAATATGCCTACGCCAAGCAGAACAAGCTGACCTACGCCGCGATGGTCAACAAGGCCGGCAAGACCGTGCAGCCGACCATCGCAGCGTTCCAGGCCGCCGCTTCCAACGCCGACTGGGCCAAGGCTCCCGGCTATTACGTGATCCTCACCGACCAGCCCGGCGAAGCGTCCTGGCCGATCACCGCCGCGACCTTCATCCTGATGCACAAGGACGCGACCGACAAGGCGGCGTCCCAGGAAGCCATCAAGTTCTTCAAATGGTCGTTCGAGAAGGGCGGCAAGATGGCTGAAGAACTCGACTACATCCCGATGCCGGAACTCGGTGGTCAAGCTGATCGAAAAGACCTGGTCGGCCGACATCAAGAGCTGAGGCGTCATGCTCCCGGACGCGGTGCAGCGCGTCCTTCGGGCGCGGTGCACCGCGGAGCCGGGATCCACTGCTCGCCAGCGAACGGGCATCGGGCCGCACGGGACTGCGCGCGCCGCATCCGGGGACACGTAGACGGATCCCAGATAAAACTGGGTAGTAAGTACAGGGGATTGGCGTGGCAGACATGGCCGTTCAGAGCGACGTGATGGAAGCTGCCGGACCTTACGATCGCGCCAGGGCGCTCAGCGCTTTCAAGCTCGGCGACGTCACCTTCTACTGGATCACCCGCGCCTGCGCGATCTCGGTGCTGCTCATCCTCGGCGGCATCATCCTCTCGCTGATCGTCGGCGCCTGGCCGGCGATGAAGGAATACGGTTTTGCGTTCCTGTGGACGCAGCGCTGGGCGCCGTCCGCCGATCCGCCGGTGCTCGGCGCGCTCGGCCCGATCTACGGCACGCTGATCACCTCCGTCATCGCGATGATGATCGCCATTCCGGTCGGCCTCGGCATCGCGGTGTTCCTGACCGAGATTTGTCCGCTATGGCTGCGCCGTCCGATCGGCCTCGCCATCGAACTGCTCGCCGGCATTCCCTCGATCATCTACGGCATGTGGGGCTTCTTCGTGCTCGGGCCGTTCCTTGCCAACACGTTCCAGCCGTTCATGATCAAGCATTTTCGACGGCGTTCCGGTGCTCGGCACGATCTTCGCCGGCCCGCCGTCCTATCTCAGCCTGTTCAACGCCGCGCTGATCCTCGCGATCATGGTGCTGCCCTTCATCACCTCGATCTCGGTCGACGTCTTCAAGACGGTGCCGCCGGTGCTGAAGGAAGCCGCCTACGGCGTCGGCTGCACCACCTGGGAAGTCGTCCGCAACGTCGTCATCCCCTATACCCGCGTCGGCGTCATCGGCGGCATCATGCTGGCGCTCGGCCGCGCGCTCGGCGAGACCATGGCGGTGACCTTCATCATCGGCAATTCGTTCCGCATCTCGTCCTCGATCTTCGCGCCGGGCACCACGATCTCGGCGGCGATCGCCTCCGAATTCGCCGAGAGCGACGGCCTGCACCAGTCCGGCCTGATCCTGCTCGGCCTGTTGCTGTTCGTGCTGACCTTCTTCGTTCTCGCCGCCGCGCGGCTGATGCTGATGCGGCTGGAAAAGAAGGCGGGGAACTGAGGCCATGAACCCGATTTACTGCGTCCCGCCGCCGCTACGACATCATCATCCGCACCCTGTGCGTCGGCGCCGCGCTGTTCGGCGTGACCTGGCTGGCGCTGATCCTGTTCACGCTGTTCTACAACGGCCTTGCCGGCATCAATCTCGCGGTCTTCACCCAGGATACGCCGCCGCCGGGATCGACCGATGGCGGCCTGCGCAACGCCATCGTCGGCTCGATCATCATGACCGTGATCGGCGTCGGCATCGGCGCGCCGCTCGGCCTGTTCGCCGGCACCTATCTCGCCGAATACGGCAAGCACGACCGGCTGACCTCGGTGATCCGCTTCATCAACGACATCCTGCTCAGCGCGCCGTCGATCATCATCGGCCTGTTCGTCTACGGCGCCGTCGTGGTGCCGATGGGCGGCTTTTCGGCCTTTGCCGGCTGTCTCGCGCTGGCGGTGATCGTGATCCCCGTCGTGGTCCGCACCACCGAGGACATGCTGCTGCTGGTGCCCAATCCGCTGCGCGAAGCCGCCTCCGCGCTCGGCCTGCCGCGCTCGCTCGTGATCAAGCGGATCGCCTATCGCGCCGCGCGGTCGCGGCCTGATCACCGGCGTGCTGCTGGCGACCGCGCGCGTCGCCGGCGAAACCGCGCCGCTGTTGTTCACCGCGCTGTCGAACCAGTTCTTCAGCCTCAACCTGACCAAGACGATGGCGAACCTGCCGGTCACCATCAACAATTTCGTGCAGAGCCCCTACGCCTACTGGAAGCAGCTGGCCTGGAGCGGGGCCTTGCTCATTACGCTTGACCGTACTCGCCCTGAATATTGGCGCGCGCATCCTCGGCGCCGAGAGGACCGCAAAATGAGCGAAGTTTCTGTATCCGATGAGCGCTGCCGGCGGACTTCCCCATGGTCCGACGCTGCCAGATGCGCCGGCAAAGGTGACGGCGCGCGGTCTCAACTTCTACTACGGCGAGCACCATGCGCTGAAGAACATCAACCTCGCGCTCGGCACCCACCGCGTCACCGCCTTCATCGGGCCGTCCGGCTGCGGCAAGTCGACCCTGCTGCGGATCTTCAACCGGATGTACGACCTTTATCCAGGCCAGCGCGCGACCGGTCAATTGATGCTCGACCAGACCAACATCCTCGACCCCAAGCTCGATCTCAATCTGCTGCGGGCCCGGGTCGGCATGGTGTTCCAGAAGCCGACGCCGTTTCCGATGACGATCTACGAGAACATCGCCTTCGGCATCCGCCTCTATGAGAAGATTTCCAAATCCGAGATGGACGGCCGGGTCGAAAAGGCGTTGCGTGGCGGTGCGCTGTGGAACGAGGTCAAGGACAAGCTGAACGCCTCGGGCCTCTCGCCTCTCCGGCGGCCAGCAGCAGCGGCTGTGCATCGCCCGCACGGTCGCGGTGCGGCCCGAAGTGATCCTGTTCGACGAGCCCTGCTCGGCGCTGGATCCGATCTCGACCGCCAAGGTCGAGGAACTGATCCAGGAACTGGCGGAGGACTACACCATCGCCATCGTCACCCATAACATGCAGCAGGCGGCGCGCGTCTCGGACAAGACCGCCTTCATGTATCTTGGCGAGCTGATCGAGTTCGACGAGACCAACAAGATTTTCACCTCGCCGAGCGATCGACGCACCCAGGACTACATCACCGGCCGGTTCGGCTGAGGAGATAAGATATGGCTCGAACATACCGCCAAGGCGTTCGACAGCGACCTGCAGGAACTGACCCGGCTGGTCGCCGAGATGGGCGGCCTCGCCGAGCGCATGATCACCGAATCCGTCGATGCGCTGGTCCGCCGCGATATCGCGCTCGGCAAGCGCGTGGTGGCCGCCGACGCCGAAATCGACAATCTGCAGCGCGTGATCGAGGAGCGCGCGGTGCTGACCATTGCGCGGCGCCAGCCGATGGCGATCGACCTGCGCGAGATCGTCGGCGCCATGCGCGTGGCCACCGATCTGGAGCGGATCGGCGACCTCGCCAAGAACATGGGCAAGCGGGTTGCGGCGCTGGAGAACGATTTCCATCCGCTGAAGCTGATCCGCGGCCTCGAGCACATGACCGATCTGGTGCAGTCGCAGGTCAAGTCCGTGCTCGATGCCTATGCGGCGCATGACCTGCCGGCGGCGATGGCGGTCTGGAAGGGCGACGAGGAAGTCGACGCCATCTGCACCTCGCTGTTCCGCGAGCTGTTGACCTACATGATGGAAGATCCGCGCAACATCTCGTTCTGCATTCATTTGATGTTCTGCGCCAAGAACATCGAGCGGATCGGCGACCACGCCACCAATATCGCCGAAACCGTGTTCTACATGATCGAGGGCCAGCAGATCATGGACAAGCGTCCGAAGGGCGACATGACGACCTTCGCGACCACGGTACCTGGAAATTGACACCGCGTTTTCGAGCGAAGTGGAAATCGGTTCGCGTAAAGAAAATGCATCAAACCAAAAAGAGGGATACGCGATGAGCGCCCGCATTCTGGTAGTTGAGGACGAAGAAGCGCTGACGACGCTGTTGCGCTACAACCTCGATGCCGAAGGCTATGACGTCGAAACCGTCGGCCGCGGCGACGATGCCGACACGCGGCTGAAGGAGCGCGTGCCGGACCTGATCGTGCTCGACTGGATGCTGCCGGGCCTGTCCGGCATCGAGCTGTGCCGCCGCCTGCGCGCACGGCCCGAGACCAAGCAGCTGCCGATCATCATGCTGACCGCGCGCGGCGAGGAAAGCGAGCGGGTGCGGGGACTGGCGACCGGCGCCGACGATTACATCGTCAAGCCGTTTTCGGTGCCGGAACTGCTGGCGCGGGTCAAAGGCCTGCTGCGGCGGGCGAGCCCGGAGCGGCTCGCCACCGTGCTGACCTATGGCGATATCGAGCTTGATCGCGAGAAGCGCCGCGTCGCGCGTTCCGGCCGTCCGATCGATCTCGGTCCGACCGAATACCGCCTGCTCGAATTTTTCCTGGAGCATCCCGGCCGCGTCTTCAGCCGCGAGCAGCTGCTCGACTGTGTCTGGGGCCGCGACATCTATATCGACGAGCGTACCGTCGACGTGCATATCGGCCGCCTGCGTAAGCTGCTCAACCCCGGCCGCGAGCAGGACCCGATCCGCACCGTCCGCGGCGCCGGCTACGCGCTGGACGATCGCTTTGCGAAGGTGGAGTAAATCTCCGCCGTCGTCCCGGCCTCGAGCCGGCGGACGTTAGATTATCATTACGATTGGTTTGATGCGCCGTCGCTTCTTCACCTCGCCCCGCTTGCGGGGAGAGGTCGCCGCGCTTTTGCGTGGCGGGAGAGGGGGTACAGGTCTATCGATAGACCATAACGGCTGAGACAGCCCCTCACCATAGCCGATGCTTCGCATCGGCGTTCTTCTATCGAAGGACGGCGGCCGCAGGCCGCCTACGCCCTCTCCCCGCAAGCGCGGGGCGAGGGAGCACAACTACCTGGTCGGCTTCGGCGCCGGGCGGCGGCGATCGGAGGCCGGCTGGTAGGCGACGCGCGAGTGGTGCGCGCAATAGGGCAGGCTGGCGAGCGCCTTGCCGCCGCAGAAGAAGAAGTCGTTGCTCGAGGGATCGCCGATCGGCCAATGGCAGGTGGCCTCGTTGAGCTCGAGCAGCGAGAGCCGCTGGCTCATCGGCACCACGTTGTCGTAGGCGACCGGATCCGGCTCCATCTCGACGTCAAAGGCATGGGCCAGCGCGGTGTTGCCGCGCGACACCGGCCGCGAAACCCGCATCATCTGCTGTGCGGGCCGGGCCTTGCGCTGCCGCGGGGCGGCCGACGAGGGGCTCTTGGCACGGCCGGAAAGCCCCAGCCGGTGCACTTTGCCGATCACCGCATTTCGCGTCACATTTCCAAGTTCCGCGGCGATCTGGCTGGCCGAAAGGCCGGACTCCCAGAGTTTTTTCAGTTGCTCGACGCGATCGTCGGACCAGGTCAATACCGTCATCGCATTCTTCCCTTCGCGTCGCGCCGGCCAGTCGGGGCAGCGCTGGCGATGTCAATCGTCTCAAATATCCCTGCGGGCAGAATCCCTTAGCCCTCGCCGGGCGCAGCAAGCGCGCCCGAACGTGTACGCAGACACTGGGACTTCAGAGGGTCAGATCCGCCGCACGAGATGTCGTACCCGACAGCCAGGAGGCTACAATATGGCGTGACTCTGGCGCAGAGTTCGCGTCGGTGCGTCCACATGTTCCGACATCTAGGCATTGCAATTGGGTTTTTCCACTCCCCCCGCAATGTTACGGATTGCTTTCTTCTTGCAGTGCAGGAAGGCACGCCTTGTGGCGTGTTGACAGTTACCGCCGCCGGCATAGAATGTTTGCCACGTGCCGCCCGAAAAGGCGGCACGTTTTGTTTTCGAAGACGGGCTGCTGCCGCGCCCCTGCAGGCATCGTGACTCGTCTCATAACCTTCAGTGATTGCCATGACCAACAGCGCCACGTCGCATCTGCTTCCCGTCTTTGCCAGGGCCGATTTCGGCTTCGAGCGCGGCGAAGGCGCCTGGCTGATCGCAACCGATGGCGAGCGCTATCTCGACTTCACCTCCGGCGTCGCGGTCAATGCGCTCGGTCATTGCCATCCGCATCTGGTCGCGGCCCTGCATGAGCAGGCGACGAAGCTGTGGCACATGTCGAACCTGTTCAAGTCACCCGACGGCGACAAGCTCGCGGCGCGGCTGTGCGAGCAGAGTTTTGCCGATTTCGTGTTCTTCTGTAATTCCGGCGCCGAAGCGATGGAATGCGCGATCAAGGTCGCGCGCCGCTATCATGCCGCCAAGGGCCACCCTGAGCGCTACCGCCTCGTCACCTTCGAGGGCGCGTTCCATGGCCGCACGCTCGGCACGCTGGCTGCGACCGGCTCCGCCAAATATCTCGAAGGCTTTGGTCCGCCGCTGGACGGTTTCGACCAGGTGCCGCATGGCGATCTCGAAGCCGTGAAGAAGGCGATCGACCCCAACACCGCGGCCATCCTGATCGAGCCGGTGCAGGGCGAGGGCGGCGTGCGCTCAGCCCCGCATGCGTTCTTCAAGGCGCTGCGCCAGCTCTGCGACGACAAGGGCTTGCTGTTGGTGTTCGACGAGGTACAGACCGGCATGGGCCGCACCGGCGATCTGTTTGCCTATAAGCGCCTCGGCGTTACCCCTGATGTCATGTCGCTGGCAAAAGCGCTCGGCGGCGGCTTTCCGATCGGCGCATGCCTTGCGACTGCGGAAGCCGCTTCCGGCATGACGCCGGGCTCGCACGGCTCGACCTTCGGCGGCAACCCGCTGGCGGTCGCGGCGGCGATGGCCGTGCTCGACGTGATGCTTAAGCCCGGCTTCTTCGACCACGTGCAGAAGATGTCGCTGCTGCTCAAACAAAAGCTGGCCTCGGTGGTCGATCGCTACCCGCAAGTGCTTGCGGAAGTGCGCGGCGAAGGATTGCTGGTCGGCGTCAAGGCCGTGGTGCCGTCGGGCGATCTCGTCAATGCGTTGCGCGACCAGAAGCTGCTGACCGTCGGCGCCGGCGACAATGTGGTGCGCTTCCTGGCGCCCCTGATCGTCAGCGAAGCCGAGATCGAGGAATCGGTGCAGCGGCTGGAGCGCGCCTGCGTCGCGCTGTCCGGTAGTCAGTTGAAGAAGGCGGCGGGGGGATGAGTAAAGCCGTCCGTCACTTCCTCGATATCAACGAGCTGCCGCTCAAGGAGTTGCAAAACATGCTGGCCGCCAGCGCCGCCATGAAGGCGAAGCTGAAGGCGCAAGAAAAACCTGGCGAGAAGGCGAACAAGCCGCTCGAAGGCAAGACGCTGGCGATGATTTTTGAGCGGCCCTCTACCCGGACGCGGGTGTCGTTCGATGTCGGCATGCGCCAGCTCGGCGGCGAATCCATCATGCTGACCGGCGCCGAGATGCAGCTCGGCCGCGGCGAGACCATCGCCGATACCGCGCGCGTGCTGTCGCGCTATGTCGACGCCATCATGATCCGCATCCTCAACCACGACGCGCTGCTGGAACTCGCCGCGCACGCCACCGTGCCCGTGATCAACGGGCTGACGCGGCGTTCGCATCCCTGCCAGGTGATGGCGGACCTGATGACGTTCGAGGAGCATCGCGGGCCGATCACGGGCCGTACCGTGGCCTGGACCGGCGACGACAACAACGTGCTGGCGTCATGGGCGCATGCGGCCGAGCGCTTCAAGTTCAATCTGAATGTCGCCACCCCGCCGCAGCTTGCGCCGAACAAGGCGATGAAGGACTGGATCAAGGCCACGCAAGCCCCGATCGTGCTCGGCAACGATCCGGAATTGGCCGTGCGCGGCGCCGATTGCGTTGTGACTGACACCTGGGTGTCGATGGGCGACAAGGACGGCGAGCATCGCCACAATGTGCTGAAACCCTATCAGGTAAACGCAAAGCTGATGTCGCTCGCCCACAAGGACGCGCTGTTCATGCACTGCCTGCCCGCCCATCGCGGCGAGGAGGTCACCGACGAGGTGATCGATGGCCCGCAGTCGGTCGTGTTCGACGAGGCCGAAAACCGCCTGCACGCGCAAAAGGGCATTCTGGCCTGGTGTTTTGACGCGGTGGCGTAGCGGCAGAAAAAATGCATCGTCGTCCCGGCCTTGAGCCGGGGCCCATACCGCGTGATCTCGCGTTTTCGCGATGTGGTAGACGTCTCGCACACAATTGGCGCCCGGGATTGATGGCGTGGACGGCCCCCTACGGCATCGATTGTGCCAGAATGAGGTTGTTGAGATCTCAGACAAGGGAGCCGTCCGTGGACCAGATTATCCGCATTGGAATGGATACGTCGAAGCATTTTTTTCAGCTGCACGGGGTGGATGCCGCCGAGCGGCCGGTGTTGCGCAGGAAGCTGCGGCGTAACGAGGTATTGGCGTTTTTTGCCAAGCTGCCGCCAACCTTGATCGGGATGGAGGCCTGCGGGGCGGGGCATTACTGGGCGCGGGAGCTGCGCAAGCTCGGCCACGAGGTCAAGCTGATGGCGCCGCAGCATGTGAAGGCCTACATCAAGCGCAACAAGAATGACGGACGCGACGCCGAGGGTCTTTGCGAGGCGATGAGCCGGCCGACGATGCAGTTCGTGCCGGTGAAGACCGAGGAGCAGCAGGCGGCGCTGATGCTGATGGGGGTCCGCCAGCAACTGATCACCAGGCGCACCCAGCTTGGCAACGCGATCCGGGGCTATGCGACGGAGTTCGGTCTGATCACCGCCAAGGGTCTCGACAAGCTCGAGCCGCTATTGGCGCGGATCGCGCAAGACGAGAGCTTACCGGAGCTGGCGCGCGATATGTTTGCGATGCAGGGCCGCGACTACGCGCGGCTGCAAATAGAACTGAAGGCGATCGAGGCCAGGCTGCTGGCCTGGCACCGTGCTAATGCCGACAGCCGGCGGCTGGCAAAGATTCCGGGGATCGGGCCGATCGGCGCCACCGCGCTGGTCATGAAGGCCCCCGATCCTCGCCTGTTCCCGTCCGGCCGGCACTTTGCGGCATGAATTGGGCTGACACCGAAAGACCATTCCACCGCCGGCAAGACCCGGATCGGCAAGATCACCCGCGCCGGAGATGAGATGCTGCGCAGCGTGCTGGTGGCGGGAGCAACCGCCGTGATCCAGCAAGCCAGAAAAAGCCGCGGCCGTCCGTTGCCTTGGCTCCTCGCGCTGCTGGCGCGCAAGTCGCCGAAGCTCGCGGCGGTGGCACTCGCCAACAAGATTGCCCGCATCGCCTGGAAGCTGCTGACGACGGGCGAGAGTTACGACGGCGCGCGGATGCCTGGCGCATCGGCGCTCGCCGCTTAAGAGATCAGTCGGTCGGCGGGTTCGCCGCACCGGCTGAGCCGGAGCTGCAAGAGGAGACAGATGGTAGGATCGATCGATCCGAGGTGCGAGACAATCCGTGGGACCCATTGGCCTGTAAAGGTCGCTGGAGTGTTTGGAACTCGCGTCGCGGAAAACCATCTTGGCCAGCGGTCACCAACCGCATCAACAGGCCGGACATATGGATGCAAGCGATCTGATCAGACCATCAAAAGCTCTTGCGGCACGGGGGCCGTCCACATATGGGTCCCGGCGTTCGCCGGGACGACCGTAACCCCTTTCGTTTTGCACCTTCCGACCCCAGATAAAGCGCCATGGATTCACAATCATCAGACACGAAAATCACCACCGAGGCGCCCGTTCGCGCGCCGTCATCGGTTCCCGTCGACGACGCGGTGCTGCCCTTCGAGGTCGATGCGCTCGATCTGCGCGGACGGCTGACCCGGCTTGGCCCCGCGCTCGACGACATCCTGACCCGGCACGATTATCCGCCGCAGGTCTGCAAGCTGCTCGGCGAAGCCATCGTGCTGACGACCCTGCTGGGCTCGTCCCTGAAATTCGACGGCCGCTTCATCCTGCAGACCCAGACCGACGGGCCGGTGTCGTTCCTGATCGTGGATTTCCAGGCCCCGGATCGGCTGCGCGCCTATGCGCGCTACGACGACACGCGGCTGAAGGAGGGGCTGAGCTCCGGCCAGCTGCTCGGCAAGGGCCACCTCGCCATGACCATCGACCAGGGCCCCGACATGAGCCGCTACCAGGGACTGGTGGCGCTCGACGGCGACAGCCTCGAAGATGCCGCGCATGAATATTTTCTGCGCTCGGAACAAATTCCGACCCGGGTGCGCCTTGCGGTCGGTGAGGAATGGCGCGGCGGCAGCGACGGCCCAAAGCACCGTTGGCGCGCCGGCGGCATCTTGCTGCAATTCCTGCCGAAGGCGCCGGAGCGGGCGCGGCAGGCCGACCTGCATCCCGGCGACGCGCCGGAAGGCGCTACCACGCATGAGGTCAAGGAGGACGACGCCTGGATCGAGGGCCAGTCGCTGATCGCAACCGTCGAGGATGTCGAATTGATCGATCCCGATCTGTCCGGCGAGCGCCTGCTGTACCGCCTGTTCCACGAACGCGGCGTCCGCGTGTTCGCGCCGCTGCCGCTGCGCGCGCAATGCTCCTGCTCGCGCGACGCGGTCTCGTCGATGCTGAAAAGTTTTGCTCCCCAGGACCGCGCCGACATGGTCAAGGACGGCAAGGTGGTGGTGACCTGCGAGTTTTGCTCGTCGGTGTACGAGTTCACGCCGCGGGATGCCGGGGTCGAGGAGTAGCTGTGCTGTCCGGGCGCGAGAGCGTCGCGTCGCACGCCCGGAGCTGATGGTTGCGCAGCGTCACTTCGCGGGCAGCGTCTTCACGTATCTGGGACCGCTTGCGGACAGCCGCATGCGCCGGGCGTCAATGATCCGGTCGGTCGCGGCCGAGGGATGAGGACGTCTGTTTCCCGGTGCGCCTGTGGCGCCACATGTCCGCTTTGAGTGGCGGGTTCAACTGGTCAGCGCAACACTCTAATCTTTCATCTAGGATGGAGTGTGGAAATGAAACAGCGACGTCGCATTTATTACTCGGCAGCCCAACGGTCTGAGATCTGGGATCGCTGGCAGGCTGGGGAGCCGATGAGCGCGATTGGGCGCCGGTTTGACCGGGAGTCCTCTTCTGTCTTCTCGGTGATCTCGCCAACGGGCGGAATTCGTCCTCCGGATCGACGCCGTTCCAAGCAAACACTCAGTCTTTCTGAACGAGAGGAAATCTCTCGATGGCTCAGCATGCGCTACTCATTTCGGTCGATAGCGACCCACTTGGGACGATCTGCGTCAACCATCAGCCGTGAAGTCCAGCGCAATGGCGGGTCGGACCGCTATCGGGCAGCCCCGTCCGATCAGGCTGCCTGGGATCGAGCGCGGCGTCCCAAGCTTTGCAAGCTGGCTTGCCGTCCGTTCTTGAGGCGGACAGTATCGACCTTGCTGCGGCGTCAATGGTCCCCTCAGCAAGTTGCCGGCTGGCTCAAGCGCACATATCCGAGGGAGCCTCGAAAGCAGGTGTCACACGAGACGATCTATCGCAGCCTGTTCATTCAGGCGCGCGGCGTGCTGAAAAAGGAGCTTCTTGAGCACCTGAGGGCGAGGCGCACGGTCCGCCGATCCAGGCACGCCAGCATGAAACGAAACGGGCTCGGCCAGATCAAGAATGCCGTATCCATCAGCGAGCGACCGCCGTCGGTTGAAGATCGTGCGGTGCCGGGTCATTGGGAGGGCGACCTGATCGGTGGATCGGGGAATAGTTATGTCGCAACGCTTGTCGAGCGCCATTCGCGCTACGTGATGCTGGTCAAGGTTGCGAACAAGGATACCGAAAGCGTTGTCTCGGCACTGATCAAGCAATCGCAGCGATTGCCCAGCGAACTTTACCGGTCGCTGACCTGGGACAGAGGCAAGGAGCTCGCAGACCATCAACGCCTGACATTGGCCACCGAGGTCGAGGTCTACTTTTGTGATCCACGATCTCCCTGGCAACGCGGGTCGAACGAAAACACCAACAGATTGCTGCGTCAGTATCTTCCGCGTGGCACCGATCTGTCCTTGCACAGCCAGGCCAGGCTCAGTGCCATTGCAAGGCAGCTCAATGAAAGGCCGAGAAAGACCTTGCTCTATCAGACGCCGGCTGAGAAGTTCGCAGAATGTGTTGCAGCGATCGGTTGAACTCGCCGTCATTTGCGTCGATTTTGACGTGTCCGCCGTATGTCCGTGTGGGACGATCGCGTCGACTTGGCCGCCGGCCTGCAACTTCATCAAACTCTGTCCCGAGTTCGAGCAAAACTCCGCCATCAACCAGAAGTAGGTTTGCCCTATTGATGCGTGGTCTCAGCGCGTCTCGCGAAGACCTCCGCTGTTTCAGGCCCCGCTGCTGAAATGAACCGGGAGTTGCCGAAATGAACTGGGAACATCGCGCTATGCGTCATCTGCCAAACGACACAATCACGGTCAGCCTTTCGGATGAGCAATCCGCGACCGTGTTCGGAGATCCCGGATTCCCGATCGATGCCCGGGGCGGGAACGATACTCTGACGGCAACCATCGACGGTGGCCACGCGTTCGTAACGCTCGTTGGCGACGACGCGGCCTTGCATGGTGATTCCCACGGAGGAAACGATAGTCTCGTGGCGAACGTGAATGGCTTCGAGAGTGGTGCCATTCTCGTAGGCGATGCCCAATCCATGTTCGATCATGCCAGGGGCGGCAACGATACGCTCCATGCCGAGGCTCCAAACTCGATCTTCGCGGGCCTTGAGCTTTACGGAGACGCCCAAAACGACATGTCCGGCGACACAAGGGGCGGCAATGACAGTCTTTCGGCGGTGACCGGCAGCAGGTCACTCAACCTGTTCGGCGGCGATGCCGGCGGCTCCATGACTGACAACGCACATGGCGGGAACGACACGATTGACGTAACCCAGGCCAACCTTTTCAGCGGATCGGAGCTGTGCGGGGATGCCGTTGGTTCCATGACCGGTAACGCGTGTGGCGGGAATGACAATCTCACCTTTACTGTCGCGGCCGACGTCCAGGTAGCAAGCGGGGTTCTGGTCGGGGATGCGGGCACGGCCATGACCGACAATGCCCGCGGCGGGGATGACATCCTGACGGTCGTTGCGAATGGCGACCCAAGTACCCTATCCTCGACACTGATCGGTGATGCCACGAGCATGTCGGGCAGTGCGCACGGCGGGAACGACGTCCTCAATGGAAGCGCGCATGCCGATTTCCTGTTCGGCGATGCGGAGAGCTACGCACCCTCTGCACCTGGCTCGATTACTGGCGGCAGGGATATCCTGAACGGTGGGGGCGGCAACGATCAGCTTTGGGGCGGACCGAACAACGACATCTTCGTCTTCGGGCCCGGCTCCGGCATGGACGTGATCCACGACTTCGATCAGGGCAATCGGGCCGTTGGCAGTACGGCACGCGAGCACGATGTGATCAACGTGCGCGATTATGGCTTCGCAAGCTGGGCCGCCCTGTCCAGCCTCATCAGCGATGATAGCTCCGGGAATGCCGTCATCCACCTCACGGCCAACGATACGATCACGTTGGACGGGGTGCACGCGGCGGCCCTCCATTCCACCGATTTCATGATTTAAGGGCGCCCCTCAGTTGCTCACGGCTGACGGCACTTTATGAAGTGCCGTACCGGGGTGGAGTGAAGCGAAACTCGGGACCGGCAGCCGCCCGGATTGCGCTTTGCTGCATCCGGGCTCCGAGCAAAAAGAGCCTCGACGGGCAAATCAGTTTTTCCTGTCAAGCCATCGCTAAGAAAATATTCCGCTTGTTGCGTCGGGCAAATCAGTGGCTTGTCTCCGCCCGTCTCACCCGACAAGAGGGGCGCTCGCGATCGTCACGAAACGCGCGGTGGGATGCGGTGGACGCGGCTGTGCCGATAGACGAACGGCACTGACGCGTACGGCGAAGTCGTGTGGTTCCGACGCCTCGACGCTGGCGTCAAGTTCCTGAGAAACAAGCTTGTCAGGGGCGACGGTGACAAGAAAGCCGATCACCGGGGAGAGCGCGCTATAAGCCGTAAAACCATTGCGCAGGGAATGTCGGATGCCTCCGCTGAACCTGTATGCTCGTGTGCGTGTTTTTGTGCATGTTTGCACACGAGACCGCGGGTGCAGCGCGCATCCGGCATTTCCTGCGCCCTCCGATTTCCGAGGGTGAAAGTGAAAAGAAAAACTCGGGCGGATTGAGCCGCGAGAATGCGATTCCATGTCATTGTGTACGAACGCGCCACACACTCACTCGTCTTCGCCCGGCTTGACCGGGCGACCCAGTATTCCAGAGAAATTAGCGATAGAACCGAGAGGCCGCGGCGTACTGGATTCCCCGCTTTCGCGGGGAACGACAGCCTGTGTTGCGGTGGCGCCGGGCGCTTCTCACATCCTAATTCAACACCCGCTTCCCATCCGGACTATCCAGCGAGAATGTCGGCACGTCGATTTCAAACCGTTCGCCGCTTTCGTTGACCATCTGGTAGCGGCCGGCCATGAAGCCGGAGGCGGTCGGGAGCGGCACGCCGCTCGTGTATTCGAAGCGCTCGCCCGGCGCCAGTACCGGCTGTTCGCCGACCACGCCCTCACCCCGGACTTCCTGCCTGCGGCCGGTGGCGTCGGTGATGATCCAGTGCCGGGTCCGCAGCTGCACCGTCTCGGTGCCGGAATTGGTGATGACGATGGTGTAGGACCAGAAATACTGCCCCCGATCGGCCGCCGAGCGTTCCGGCAGGAAGTTCGGCTCCACGGTGACTTCGATCTGGCGGGTGACGGCACGGTACATGCGGGCGATCTTCTGTAATCCTGGGTCCATCATAGCGAAAGAATCGGAGGGGAACCAATTGCCGCGGCGGCCTGCAAAACTCCGCGCCGCTATCATATTCCATCGCGCTTTCAACATAGTTCCATCCTAAAGCGCGCCCGCGCGCCATAATCCGCGTATCTTGTCTGCAAGTCGCGGGCCGATATTATCTTTCCCGATCGCGCAGACGCGAAAGTCCGCCTGCCCAAACGGTGCCTGATGACGTCGATTGCCGATCAAATTGCCGGACCGTCCGTCGCGGACGCCGCGCCCGCGAAGGACGATGCGTCCCGGTGGCGGCTGCAGCGCCGGCCATCACGCTGCCGGCGGCCGGCGAACGCGAGTTGCGGCTCGATCTGTTTCGCGGGCTCGCGCTGTGGCTGATCTTCATCGATCATCTGCCACCCAACATCCTGACCTGGTTCACGATCCGCAATTACGGATTTTCCGACGCCACCGAAATCTTCATCTTCATCTCCGGCTACACCGCCGCCTTCGTCTATGGCCGCGCGATGCTGCAGGCGGGATTTGTGGTGGCGACCGCGCGGATCCTGCGGCGGGTCTGGCAGATCTACGTCGCACATGTGTTCCTGTTCACGATCTTCCTCGCCGAGATTTCCTACGTCGCCACCTCGTTCGAGAACCCGCTCTATACCGAAGAGATGGGCATCATGGATTTCCTCAAGCAGCCGGATGTCACCATCGTCCAGGCGATGCTGCTGCGATTCCGCCCCGTCAACATGGACGTGCTGCCGCTCTATATCGTGCTGATGCTGTTCCTGCCGCTGATCCTGTGGCTGATGAAGTGGAAGGCCGACGTCACGCTGGCGCTGTCGGCCGTGCTCTATGCGCTGACCTGGCAATATGATTTCTATCTGTCGGCCTATCCGAACGGCGTCTGGGTCTTCAATCCGTTCGCCTGGCAATTGCTGTTCGTGTTCGGCGCCTGGTGCGCGATGGGCGGCGCGCGGCGGATGTCACGGATCCTGTCGTCGCCGGTCACGATGTGGATTTCGATCGCCTATCTGGTCGCCTCGCTCTACGTCACGCTGACCTGGAACGTGCCGCAACTCAATCATCTGATGCCGCGCCGCGTCGAAGCAGTGGATGTATCCGATCGACAAGACCGATCTCGACGTGCTGCGCTTTGCGCATTTCCTGGCGCTGGCGGCGATCACCGTGCGCTTCCTGCCGAGCGATTGGTCCGGACTAAAGTCGCCCTGGCTGCGACCATTGATCCTGTGCGGCCAGCATTCGCTTGAGATATTCTGCCTCGGCGTATTCCTGGCGTTCGCGGGGCATTTCGTGCTCGCCGAAGTCTCCGGCGGTGCTGCACTGCACGCCCTCGTCAGCATCTGCGGAATCATCATCATGTGCGCCATGGCGTGGCTGATTTCGTGGTACAAACACTCCGCCGACAAGGGTGCCTCGAAAACAAAAAGCACCGGCGGCAACGCCGATATGGCGGGAGGGGGCGCATGAGGTCCGGATTCTGGGGCCCTGCTAGGCCTGACGCTGCTCGCCGGCTGTTTGACCGCGGGCTTGCGCGCGTGCCGAGGATGCTCCGCGGCCCAGCACCTGCGAGGTCCCGGCCTATCTCCTGACGAGCGAAAGCTCGCTTCCGAAAGTCGCTGAAGCCGTCAAAAGCGGCAAGCCGCTGAACATCCTGGTGGTCGGCAGCCGCTCCTCCACCATCGCTTCGTCGGAAGCCAGCGCCTACCCGGCCAGGTTGCAGGCGACGCTGAAGGAGAAGCTGCCGGCGGTTCCGATCAACCTGTCCGTAGAACTACAGACCTCGAAAACCGCCGAGGAAGCCGCCGCCGCGCTCGTTAAGCTGGTGGAAGCAAAAAAGCCTACTTTGGTCATCTGGCAGACCGGAACCGTCGATGCTATGCGATCCATCGATCCCGACGATTTTCGCGAGCGCACTCGACGAAGGGGTTGTTGCGCTGCAAAACGCGGGAACCGATGTGGTTTTGATCAATCTGCAATACAGCCCGCGCACGGAGACGATGATTTCCGCGCCGCCATACCTAGATAATATGCGCGTGGTGGCGCAGCAGCACGACGTTCCGCTGTTCGACCGGTTTGCCATCATGCATCACTGGAACGATGCCGGAGATTTCGACCTGTTCAGCACCACGCATGGCATTGATCTGGCCAAACGTGTTCATGACTGCCTCGGCCGCGCGCTGTCGAAATTTGTGATCGATGCGGCCCATCTCGGACCGGCGCAGCAGAATTAAGGAAACTAGCGTTAATGAGTTGTCACTACCCTTTTTGCCGCAACGCATCGCTGACCGTATCCGCTGTCGCGGCTTGCTGGCTGCTGACGCCGGCCATCGTGCCGCTGCGCGCGCAATTGCGCCAGACCGCCCAGCAGGCGGCGCTTTCCGACGGCGCCAAATCCGATGCCGCCAAACCTGAAGCCGGCAAAACCCGAGGCCGCCAAAGCCTCGCAGCGACGACGACCGGCGCGGCCGGCGGCAATGTGGCGGCCGCCAATCGGCCAATCAGGCGCAGCAAATCCGCCGCAGCAAAAGAGCCTCACCGGCAGGGCGATCGACAAGGTGAAGGAGGTCGCGAAATCGGCCGGCGACATCTTCAGCCGCGTGCCCTGCCTGCCGCCGAAGGGCGGCGCCAAGTCGATGGGCTCGCTGCCGCATGTCGCAGCCAAGCTCGCCGCCGGCCAGCCGGTCGTGATCGTCGCGTTCGGCTCGTCGTCGACCGCGGGCTACGGCGCGACGTCGCCGGAATTCAACTATCCCAATCGCCTCGCGGCGCAACTGCACCGGCAATATCCGAGCGCCGACATCACCGTCGTCAATCGCGGCCAGGGCGGCGAAGACGCGCCCGAAATGATGAAGCGGCTGCAGACCGAAGTGATCGACATGCATCCGGATCTGGTGATCTGGCAGGTCGGGACCAACGCCGTGCTGCGCAACCTCGATCCGACCGAGACCGCCAAGATGGTCGAAGAAGGCGTCGCGCGCATTCAGGCCGCCGGCGCCGATCTGGTGCTGGTCGATCCCCAATATTCGCCGCAGGTCACCGCCAAGGCCGGAGAGCGCCGGCAAGATGGTGAGACTGCTCGGCAAGGTCGCCGAGCTCCGCCATGTCGGCATCTTCCCGCGCTTCGAGGTGATGCGCGACTGGCACGAGAAGCAGGCGATCCCGATCGACAGTTTCGTCATCGCCGACGGCCTGCACATGAACGACTGGGGCTACGCCTGCTTCGCGCAATTGCTCGGCGACGACATCATCAAGTCGGTCGGCCAGATCAAGCTCGGCGTCAACGTGCCGTCGGACGTCCGGACCTATCGGCCGATGTGAATTCAAGCGAGTGGCGATCCCGGACTCAATGCGCCGCTGCCGATTCGCCATTCGCTGCTTCCCTCACGCCTTCTCCAGCGCCTGCGGCAAAATCCTCGATCAGATCATCCGCGTGCTCGAGCCCGGCGGAGAAGCGGATAAAGCCTTCGCTGATGCCGAGTTCGGCGCGGGCGTCCGGTGTCAGCCGCTGATGCGTCGTGGTCGCCGGATGGGTGACGAGGCTCTTGGCGTCGCCGAGATTGTTCGAGATCCGCGAGATCTTGCAGCGCGTTGAGGCAGCGGAACGCGCCGGCCTTGCCGCCCTTGACCTCGAAGCCGATCAGCGTCGAGCCGGCGCGCATCTGCTTCTTCACCAGCGCCGCCTGCGGATGATCGGCGCGGCCGGGATAGATCAGCCGCGAGATTTTCGGATGCCTGGCCAGCGCATCCGCCACCTTGGCCGCGGTCTCGGTCTGCGCGCGAACGCGCACCGCCAGCGTCTCCAGGCCCTTCAGCAGCACCCAGGCATTGAACGGCGACATCGACGGGCCGGTCTGGCGCATGAAATTATGGATGTGCTCGGCGATGAAGGCTTCCGAGGACAGGATGATGCCGCCGAGGCAGCGGCCCTGGCCGTCGATGTGCTTGGTCGCGGAATACACCACGACGTCGGCGCCGAGCGTCAGCGGGCTCTGCCAGATCGGCGTTGCGAACACATTGTCGACGATCAGCCGCGCGCCGCCCTGATGCGCGATCTCGGCGATCGCGGAGATGTCGAGCACGTCGAGCGTCGGATTGGTCGGGCTCTCCAGGAAGCAGGTCTTGGTGTTCGGCCGCATCGCCTTTCGCCACTGGTCGAGGTCGAGGCCGTCGACCAGCGTCGACTGGATGCCGTAGCGCGGCAGCAGGTCTTCCACCACATAGCGGCAGGAGCCGAACATCGCCTTCGCCGCCACCACGTGGTCGCCGGCCTTCAGCGGCGCGAGGATGGCGGTGGTCACCGCGGCCATGCCGGTCGCGGTCGCGCGCGCGGCTTCGGCGCCTTCGAGCTCGATCATGCGGCGCTCGAACATCGAGATGTTCGGATTGGAAAAGCGCGAATAGAGAAAGCCGGGATCCTCGCCCTTGAACCGCGCCTCGCATTGCTCGGCACTGTCGTAGATGAAGCCCTGGGTCAGGAACAGCGCCTCCGACGTCTCGCCGAATTGCGAGCGCAGGCTGCCGGAATGGACCAGCCGGGTTTCGGGACGATAGCGGGTGGTAGCTTTAGTCTCAGACATGTGACCTCCGTCGTGACCATCCTGGAAATGGTCACAAAAAACCGGCCTGGAAAAATTTCCACAGGCCGGGATCACACGTGTCCCCGGCCTGTTTAGCGACTTATTTAACGTGGCTGCAAGCCGGCCGGCTCAAATCACCACGGGATAAGTCATGCTGATATTCGCTTGCGCCCTTTCCGTCAAGGCGGCCATCGGATAACCCGTAAAAGCCCTTATATTCAGGGTTTGGATGGCATTTGGGCCACCCTGTCAGGCTCTCCTCGAGGAACCACGCCGTGTCGTTCACGCTGCCGCCCGATGCCAACGGAATTCTGCCCGACCGCATGATCGCGGCGATGGCGGATGCGGGCCTGATCCTGCCGGCCTATCCCTTTGTCGAAAGCCAGATCCAGCCGGCGAGCCTCGATCTGCGGCTCGGCGACATCGCCTACCGGGTGCGCGCGAGCTTTCCTGCCCGGGCCCGGCGCCACGGTGGCCGAGCGCATCGACGAATTGAAGCTGCACGAAATCGATCTCACCGACGGCGCGGTGCTGGAGACCAACTGCGTCTACATCGTGCCGCTGCTGGAAAGCCTCGCGCTGCCGCCGCGAGATCGTCGCCGCCGCCAACCCCAAGAGCTCGACCGGGCGGCTCGACGTGTTCACCCGCGTGATCGCCGACGGCACGCGGCGCTTCGACATGATCGGCGCCGGCTATCACGGTCCGCTCTATGCCGAGATCAGCCCGAAGACGTTTCCGGTGCTGCTGCGCGAGGGATCGCGGCTGTCGCAGGTCCGCTTCCGCACCGGCGACGCCATCCTCAATGCCGACGAACTCGACGCGCTGCATGACGCCGAGCGGCTGGTCGATATCGACGACGCCGATCTCGCCAATGGCGTCGCGCTCTCCGTCGATCTCTCCGGCGAGAACGCCAATGGCTTCGTCGGCTATCGCGCCAAGCGCCACACCGGCGTGGTCGATATCGACCGCCGCGGCGGCTATGCGGTCGATGAATTCTGGGAGCCGATCGCGGCGCGGCCCGACGGCAGCCTGATCCTCGATCCCGGCGAGTTCTACATCCTGGCCTCAAAAGAAGCCGTGCAGGTGCCGCCGGATTACGCCGCCGAGATGGTGCCGTTCGATCCGCTGGTCGGCGAATTCCGCGTGCACTATGCCGGCTTCTTCGATCCCGGCTTCGGCTATGCCGGCGCCGGCGGGCAGGGCTCGCGCGCGGTGCTGGAAGTGCGCTCGCGCGAGGTGCCGTTCATCCTCGAGCACGGCCAGATCGTCGGCCGCCTGGTCTACGAGAAAATGCTGGCGCGCCCCGACGCCATGTACGGCCAGCGCATCGGCTCGAACTACCAGGCGCAAGGCCTGAAGCTCAGCAAGCATTTCAAGGTCTAACCGTCATTGCGAGGAGCGTTTGCGACGAAGAAATCCATTGTTCCCTTGCGGCTATGGATTGCTTCGCTTCGCTCGCAATGACGGCGGTTGGCGTCTACCGCGCCGCCGATTTCGCCGATGGCGTCACGTGCCAGACCGCATTGCCGACATCGTCGGCCACCAGCAGCGCGCCCTGCTTGTCGATGCGCAGGCCGACCGGCCGGCCGCGCGCTTCGTCCTTGTCGTTGAGGAAGCCGGTCAGCACGTCCTGCGGCTTGCCGGACGGCATGCCGTTGGCGAACGGTACGAAGATCACCTTGTAGCCGGAGCGCGGTTTGCGATTCCACGAACCGTGCTGGCCGATAAAGGCGCCGCCGGCCATGTCAGACGGAAACAGATTGTCGGTGTTGAAGGTGAGACCAAGCGACGCCGTATGTGCGCCGAGCGCATAGTCGGGCGCGATCGCCTTCGCCACCAGATCGGGCCGTTGCGGTTCGACGCGCACATCGACATGCTGGCCGAAATAACTGTAGGGCCAGCCGTAGAACGCGCCATCCCTCACCGAGGTCATGTAGTCGGGAACGAGATCGTCGCCGAGTTCGTCGCGCTCGTTGACGGTGACCCAGAGCGCGCCGCTTTGCGGCTGCCATGACGGGCCGTTTGGATTGCGCAGGCCCGAGGCGAACACGCGCCATTTGCCGCTGGCGCGATCGACTTCGAGCACGGCGGCGCGATCCTTCTCGGCCTCGATGCCGTTCTCGCCGACATTGCTGTTGGAGCCGACCGTTGCATACAGTTTTGACCCATCCGGGCTGGCGGTGAGGTCCTTGGTCCAGTGATGGTTGATGGTGCCCGCCGGCAGGTCGGCGAGCTTGACGCCCGGCGCATTAATTTTGGTGTCGCCGGCGTGATAGGGGAATTTCATGATCGCATCGGAATCCGCGACATAGAAATCATCGCCGACCAGCACCATGCCGAACGGCGAGTTCAATCCGCCGATGAACACGCTTCGCGTTTCCGCCACACCGTCGCCATCGGCGTCGCGCAGCAGCGTGATGCGGTTGGCGCTTGGCACACCGGCGCCGGCGAGGCCCATCACAAGTTTGGTGATCCAGCCCTTGATGCCGCTGGCATCGTCCGGCTTCGGCGGCGCATTGCTTTCCGCCACCAGCACGTCGCCATTCGGCAATACGTAGACCGTGCGCGGATGGTCCAGTCCGGTCGCGAATGCGTTCACCGCCATGCCGCCGGCGGCGGCAGGTTTTTCGCCCGCGGCCCAGCCGATGGCGGGAGCGACGTTGACGGTCGGCGTCCAGGATTTTTGCGGGGCCGGCAGATCGGGCGAGGGCCCATAGCTTTGCTCGGCGGTGGCGGTATCCCGCGGGTCGTTACAGCCGGCAAGCGGGAGCAGCAGTGCGCCGATCAACATTGCCAATACTGGATTTTTGCGCATGGTGGGTTCCCTGAGGGCTCGTTGTTACAATGTGGCGGCTGCGCGAATGTTCAAGGCGTTGGCCGTGAATTTCGTGTGACGGGAGGACGTTAATCCCGCAGACAAAAAATGGGGGTGAAGATGACCGGAGAGCAGGAAGCCCGCGAGGCGCAATGGCTGAAATGGCGCAGCGTCGCCGATCTCTACCATGCTTTTTTCACCGGGCTCATTCTCACCGTCGTCAGCCGGCGCGGCACGGCGGATGCGGCCGAATTCGTATTCCGGGTGTTTCGCCGCCAGCAGCAGGAGCGCTTTCTGCCCGGACTGGAAAAGCTGGGCTTGAGCCATTTGCCGCCGGCGGTCGCGGCCGCGCAGTATCACTATCTCTCGAACTGGATCGGCGGCGTCCATGTCGAATACATGTACGAGACCGACCGCAAGGCGTGGATCCGCTATCCGCCGCCGCGCTGGATCTGGCGCGGCACCGCGATCTGCGGCGTGCCCGGCGAGGTCTCGCGCGCGATGCTGCGCGGATGGCACGCCAATAACGGCGTTGCACTGGACGATCTGCGCCTCGGCTTCGTCTGCACCAAGCAGAGTGTCGATGGTCAGGACGGGCTCGAAGGCTATTACTGCGAATACGACCATCCGCTGGAACTCGATCAGCGACTGGTGTTCGCGCGGCATCTCGAAGCCCCCTTGTTCGATCCCGCCACCGCACCGGCTTTGCCGGTCGCGAGCTGGCCAAAGCCGCGGCTGGAAAAGGCCTATCGCAATTACGCGATGGAATATGTGCAGCACCGCAGCACCCGTGATGGTGCAGGTGTTCGGCCCGGAGGACGCCGGCTATCTGCTGCACCTGACCGGCAAGCTGATCGGCATGCAGTATTTCGACGAAATCGCGCAAGCTTTTGGCGCGAGCCGCGGCACGGCGAAAGAGTTCGTCGCGTTCCTCCGCATCCTGTTCGAGTCACAGGACGATGTTGCCGAGATCAGCGCGTCCGGTGGCGCGTTCGAAGTCCGGCAGCAGACCTGGAAGCTGATGGCCGATGTACCGCGATTATCATCCGGCCTGCGCCGGGGTGCTCGAGGGCCTGTTCGAGGGCCTTGCCGCCGGCTGCGGCCGCCATATTCCGGTGCATTTGAAGCCGTCGCAGGGCGGCAAACCGCCCTTTGTCTGGTCGATCGGCTAAACCGGCCGCTCGCCTGCAATCGCGCAGGCCCCCATTGCGCCCTGCGCACGTGGAATCGGCCCTGGTCATGGTAGGGAACACCGTGCCGCAGCAATCAGACTGCGAAAGAATATGATTGGCGCATGACCTCGTCGCCAAACCGCCCACACTTTGGCGGGTCATGCGCCTGGGAGCTGAGATGCCCGATATTGCGGTAGCCGAAATACCCGTAGATGAGGAGGAACGTCCGCTTCCGCCGCCAAAGCCGCCGGCGCGGAATGCGCTGCTCGATCGGCCCGATCCTGCGCACGCTGTTGTGGCTAGCCTGGCCGAACGTGATCGCGCTCTGCGCGAGCACCTGCGTTGTGATCGCGGAGACTTCCTATATCGGCCGGCTGGGCGTGGAATCGCTGGCCGCAATGGCGCTGGTGTTTCCCTGCGTGATCCTGACCATGACGATGTCCGGCGGCGCCATGGGCGGCGGGGTTGCTTCCGCGATCGCGCGCGCGCTCGGCGCCGGCGACCGGGAACGCGCCTCGACGCTGGCCGCGCACGCGCTGCTGATCGGCGTCTGCTTCGGGCTGACCTTCATGCTCGGCATGCTGATCTTCGGGCCGCGATTGCTCGAATTGCTCGGCGGCCGCGGCAACGTGCTGGCGCAGGCGATTGCCTATGTGCAGATTTTCTTCGGCGGCGCCGTCCTGCCATGGCTGATGAACACGATGGCGGGAGTTTTGCGCGGCACCGGCAATATGAAGCTGCCGTCGCTGATGATGCTCTCTTCGGCGGTCTGTCAGATCATTCTCGGCGGCACGCTCGGCCTCGGCCTCGGCCCGATCCCGCAATTCGGCATGCGCGGCGTTGCCGCGGGCTCGCTGACCGCCTATGCGATCAGCATCTCCATCATGTCCTGGTATCTGTTTTCCGGCCGGGCGCGCGTCGTTCCCAAGATCTGGGGACTGCGGATTCAATGGGCGATGTTGTTCGACATTCTGAAGGTCGGCGCGATTTCTTGCTTCTCGCCGCTGCAGTCGGTGCTGACCATCAGCATCTTCACCCACATGCTGGCGGGTTTCGGCACCGCGATTCTGGCCGGCTACGGCATTGGCGCGCGGCTCGAATTTTTGCTGACGTCGGTATCGTTCGCGATCGGCATCGCCTCGGTGCCGATGATCGGGATGGCGATCGGCGCTGGGCGGATCGCGCGAGCGCGGCGGATCGCCTGGACCGCGGGTTCGGTTTCGTTCATGGCGGTGGGCGCGATTGCGACTCTCATCGCCGTTTTCCCGGACGTCTGGATCAACCTCTTCACCCATGACGCTGGCGTGCGCGCCGCCAGCCATCAATATCTGTCGACGGCGGCCCCGATGTACGCCTTCATCGGTCTGGCCTCGTCGATGTATTTCTCGTCCCAGGGCGCGGCCAAGGTGGTCGGTCCGGTGCTGGCGCAAACCGCGCGGTTATTATTCATCGGCACCGGCGGCTGGTGGCTGTCGACGCATGCTGCGACGGCGCAAGGCTTTTTCGCGCTTGCTGCGGCATCGATGGTGGTGCTCGGCGTGCTGTCATGCGCGAGCGTGATCCTGACCCGGTGGGGACCAAAGTCTGGCCCCGTTCCGGCGGGCCGTCCGGTATTGTCGCAAGCGCGTTAGCGGTGCCGGTGACGCCGGTGACCGCCGCCACCGAAATTGGCCATCCGCATCCATTGCGGGATCATGCCCATCAGTTCGCCGCCGCTGCCTCCGCCGCCGAGCATGCCCATGACGTCGCCGCCGCCCATGGCGCCCATGCCGTAACCGCCACCGCCAAATCCGCCGGGAATCATGCCGCCCATGCCGCCGGCAATTCCGCCGCCGCCCATCATGCCGCCGAGGCCGCCGCCACCTTCCATCATGCCGCTCATCATCGGCCCCATGGTCTGCATCATCATGCCGAAGCGGCGCTTGCCCATTTTCGCCTTCATCATTTCCAGCATCGGCGCCATCTGTGTCATCATGTCTTCGCCGCCGCCACCGCCGCCAAAACCGGCGAATTGCGCCTTCGCCGGCATCGATGTCAGCGTGAACAGCAACAATAGCGTAGCCGCCTGGCACACCACCTTGTCAGCTCCAGTCATGGCAAAACTCCCCGTGCGCGGAGCCGCGGACGCGGCGCCATCCAGATGCACGCGGCGAGGCTAGGCGGGGGCGGCCAACCGCTCTGTGAGAAAGATCACGTCGGCTAGGCTGCGGCGCGTCCCAACGCTTTCTGCATCGCGAGCGCGCCCTGATCCATCTGCGTGTCCATGTAGGACGCGATGTCGTGCGGCAGCACGTCGACGATCCACGCCACGCGACTGCGCGTGTCGCCATCGGCGAACACCTGCACCGAGGCGCTGTGCTGTTTCAGCCGCTCGCTGACGATGGCATAGACCAGCCGCCGCCGTTGGTCGTCGCAATCGACCAGGATTTCGCGCGCCACCGTGCCATTGGCGAACGTCACGACGCGCGCGTCGCCTTCTAGTTTTGTGTCGAGCACGAAGCCGGGCACCAGCCGCGTATGCAGTGCGCCGAAATCGCGCAGCGCATCCCAGACGTGGTCGGGGCTTGCGTCGATGATGATGTCTTTGTGGATGGAAGCCATGGCATTTTCCTTTTGGACGGTGCGTCATCCTGAGGTGCGAGCGCTTGCGAGCCTCGAAGGATGACTGGTCAGGTGGTTGCGGCCGATCCTTCGAGGCGCGCGAAGTGCGCGCACCTCAGGATGACGGCGGAATGTTTGGCAACGCTCAAACGCTCAGGTGCATACCGCCTCGACATTGTTGCCGTCGGGATCGATCAGGAACGCGGCAAAATAGGTCGGGCTGTAGTCCTTGCGATGACCGGCCTCGCCGTTGTCGCGGCCGCCGGCTTTCAACCCTTCGGCGTGAAACTTCTTGATCGCGGCGTGGTCGGGGGCGCGGAAGGCGACGTGGGTGCCGGTGTTGGCCGACCCCTTGTGCAGATACAGCCACAGCGCCGGCTCGCTCTTGGGGCCGAACCCGGCGCCGGAATCGTCCCGCGAGCACAGAACATAGCCGAGCGGCGCCAATGCCGCGGTGTAGAAGCGCACGCTGGCGTCGAGATTTCCGACGCGTATTCCGATGTGGTCGTACATGATGTTCTCCAGTGTAGCGCGGAAGATCCCGCGCGGCCTGGAGCAACCCTAGTCAGTTGAGGGCCAGCCGTTCTTGGAAAATCTTGCGGTCGCCCCGCGATATCCGGCGGAACTTTTGCGGCGAGGCGCCGGCGGCGCGGTGGAAGGTGCGCACGAAGTTGGAGAGATCGTTGAAGCCGACGTCATAGGCGATATCGGTGATCGGGCTGTCGTCATCGGCCAACCGCCGCGCCGCATGGCGCAGCCGCGAGCGAACCAGATATTGGTGCGGGGTCACCCCCAGCACGTTCGAGAACAGCCGCAGGAAATGGAACGGGCTGATGCCGGCTTGCGCGGCGGCATCCTCCAGCTCGATGGGCCGGTGCGAATGGGTGTCGATCCAAAGTGCTGCTTCCACGGCGCGGCGGCGGTCCCTCAATGTCGCCGTCACCGGCTTGGACGCGCGCCCGGAAACCACATCGACAAACCGGCTGGCGAACAGATGTCCGACTTCGTCGAGACCGATATCGTTGTTGCCAGCTGCCGCCGTCTGCGCGAGTTCGCCCAGCACCATCAGTTCCGGCAGCGGCGGCACCGAACCGACCTGCCAGATGTCCCTGTTGTGGCCGATCCCATCGACCAGTTCCGGATCGAGGAAAAACGACAGACATTCGTCGCCGACGACGTGATCATGGGTGCAAACGTATTCGTCGCCGGGATGGCCGACCAGGATCGATCCCGCCACCAGCTCATGGAAGCGCCCGCGGCAATGGCAGCCGAAACTGCCCTTGCGGACATAGGAGATCGAATGACAGGCGTATTGCTCCGCGAACGGCTTTTCGCCCGGTTCCGCGGTGCAGCGGAAATCGGACACGGAAATGCGTTTTCGCTGCAGCAGCGTCGTTCGGTTCATGCCGTCAGATTTAGGTCTGCGGGCGGGGCGGCGCAACGGGCAGCAGCACGTCGAACAGGGTCTTGCTGGTGGTCGGGTGCGCGCCCTCGATCGAGAGCAGCCGGCGCTTGGAGATAACGCCGCCGTTCGCCGAGATCTTGTCGGCGTAGTTGCCGGCTTCGAGCACGCGATGGCAGGGCACGATGATCATGAAGGGATTGCGGCCGATTGCCTGCGCCACCGAATACACCGCGCCGGTCGCGCGCAGATGGGAGGCGACCTCGCCATAGGTGCGGGTTTCACCGCGCGGGATGCTGCGGGCGAACGCGTAGACGCGCTGATTGAAAGCGGGGATGCTGGTCATGTCCAGCGGGACGTCCGAAAGGTCAGCGGTCCCGCCGCGCAGCAGCGCCGCGATGCCCTCTATCGCTATCTCGACATCGACCGGCGCGCGGAGTTCGCGGGCCTCGGGATAGAGCTGAAACAGCCGCCGCCTGGTATCGATCTCGCGGGCTTCCGGGAGCTGCACGCCGATAATGCCGCGATCGCCCCAGGCAATGCCGCAGCGGCCGATTCCGGTATCGAAAATGCTGTACGCACGCCCCGCCATGACGCCCAACCCCCGGGGCATCATAACACCGTCACGGACCGGCGCATCTGGAATCTTGACGTTCGGTTAAGGGCTTGGCGGGGGGGTGTGGGAACCGCTTGGCGGATCGCCTGGTCTCGGCTAATCAATGGAGGCGAACGCGGGCGTAGTTCAATGGTAGAACGGCAGCTTCCCAAGCTGCATACGAGGGTTCGATTCCCTTCGCCCGCTCCAATTGCTTGGATCGGTTTTAGCGGTAGGGGTGACGGCGTGCACCCGAGATGCCGGGCCAAGCAGCCAAAACCGCTACCTGGCCCGATCTCGTCGATCAATCAATCCTATTGGCAGTTGTACAAGATGCCGTCGCCGCCTGTGACAATAGTCCCGGGCGTGCAGCCGATGCCGTTACGGGTCGCGTAGTCGGACCAGCCGGCATAGCTGTACCCGGGGCCACTCCACGGGCCACCCCAGTAGTAGGCCCTCACGGCGTACCAGGACAGACCATCGACGTGGTGATACACCGCGTTCGTGGCGTAACCCGACCTGATATAGAGCCGCCCCTGTGCGTCAGCCTTGCTGATCGACAGCGACAGATTGCCTTGTTCAGACCAGCCCAGCGAAAATAACGCCGTGCAGACGAAGGTCGAGGTCGCGATAACCGCCGTTCTCAAAGTCATTTTCATGGTTTCTCTCCACTACGGGTTCATCCACGCTCGAACCATGTATGTTCGCAATCGGGCGAGTCTTGAGCTAAATCAAGGCTGCGTGGTTGAGCAGGGCCGGTTTCAGGTACCGTCTTCTTGGGTCCACGACTATCTGGCCGGGGCGCCAGAAAACGCATTTTCGATCACGTCCCCGATCGGTTGCCAGGTGCGGCCATCGAACTGAACCAGTCGCATCTGCTTGATTGGACGGGGATTCTCCGGACCGGTGTTGATCCTGATGCCGGGCAGCAGGACCGAGGGCTGGTAGTCCTTTAGAGCTTTTGCCTGCCGCATCACGTTTTCGCGGGAGAGATCGTCGCCGCATTGCTTGAGCACCTGCGCAAGCGTCTCCGCTGCCGCGTAGCCGTAGAGCGCGGCGCTGCTGCCCTTGTCTCCCCTAGGATAGAAATGGTCCATGAAGGATAGCCAATCCTTGATTGCCGGATCATCCTTCCATGCCGGATCGCTCGGGTCCTTCAGAAAAGAGGCCGAGATCACGCCCGCGGAATTCTCCACGCCTGCCGGCCCCAGCGCCGTGCCGATCGAGGCGGACGCATCGTTCAGAAGAAACACCGGGTGCCAATTCAGATCCGCTGCCAGGCGGATCACCTGCGAAGCCGTGGTCGGCACGCCGGCAAAGACCAGAACATCGGCGCCCGATCGCTTCAGGATCGAGACATGCCCGTCGATATGCTCATCCGCAATATCAAAGGCGATGCCGACGATGATCATGCGCTTCAAATCGCCGAGCCCATCCTGGATTCCCTTGTACAGATCGCGTCCGAACTGATCGTTTTGCCAAAGCACCACGATCTTGCGGTTCGGATAGAAGGCCTGAATGTAATTGGCGTAGATGCGTCCCTCGGCGCGGAACGACGGTTGCCAACCCATCGTCCAGGGAAACGCTTCGGGGTTGCTCAACTCCTCATTGCCGGAGGCAACGAAGAGCTGGGGTATCTTGCTCTCGTTCAGAAAGGCTCGCACCGCAAGGTTTCCGGGCGTTCCGAACGATCCGAACATCAATAGCACGTCTTCTCTCTCGACCAGCGTGCGTGTCAGATCGAGCGCAACGGTGGGATCGGAATTGTCGTCATAGGAGATGAAACGCACCTTGCGGCCGTTGATGCCGCCGCGCTCATTGATCATGTCGAAATATGCGGCCTCGGCCTTTCCAATCGCGCCGAATTCCGCCAAAGGCCCGGTATAGGGGGTGAGATTGCCAATCCGGATTTCGTCGTCACCAGCGGTTTGGTCGGCACGCTTCGGAGACATCGCACTCAACGACGTCAGGGCGAGCATCAAAGCGAGCAGAATTCGGCCTGCGACGTTCATGTTTACGCCTCGATATGTCTAGCTTCTTGTTGCGGCTTTGATCGCGTGTTGAGCGAAACCATCCGCCGACGGTTCTGGCGTCGCACATTCCATCACCCGGATTGGTACGTCTTTAAGGCACGGTTTGCCGCGACCCCTCGCACCGCGTTGACATAGGTCAAGGGTCCCCGGCGCGATCAGGACGCACGGCGCAAAGAACCATGAGAGAGCCGCGCTCGCGGAACCCTGGCGACCTCACGCGATCTGCGGGGGCTGGGCTCATCACCCCTGAGAGTGAGAACCTGCGTGCGCGCTTCGCCCGTCCGTTTCGATTGAGGCAATTCGATCAGTATTATTTACCAATTGATCTGCGTCATTGCGGCTGGATAGCGACCGCCTTGCTTACGAGCAAGCATCCCGAAAAGGGTGCGAAACGGGTTGATGTTCGCCGGAGGAAATGATCGTGCCGATGTGTCAGTCGCCAAAGATCGACGAGGGCGTGCTTCGCACGCACAAAATTCCCGCAAACGACAATCGCGCACCGGTGGAAACACGCATCAAGGCCGGACCAGGAAGCCCTGTCAGGGCGACGTGCCAGACGCTTCTGATTTTCTGCAGCGCCATCGCGTATCTGCTGCTCTGAGATTGGGCCGCGTTGTCATGGCCGGGACACCCGCACCCACTGCCAAACCTCGCCGCCGGCGGGCGCGTCCATGAAGCGCGAACGCGCCAATGTATCCGCCGCACGCCTGCTCTCGCGCTGTAGAGCGCTCGCCACAATAGCGTTGCTCGGGGTAACGGCTGCGAAAGCCCAGGATGCCGAGCCACGATCCTATTCGAATACGCCGATCGGGCTGAATTTCCTGATCGCGGGCGCCCTCTATTCCCAGGGCAAACTGGCTTTCGATCCGGATTTGTCGGTCGCGGATGCCAATTTCCACTCCAACACCGCACTGCTGGCCTACATCCGGTCGTTCGATTTCGCCGGCCAGTCGGCCAAGTTCGATGTGATCGTGCCGGCGTCCTCCTTCGCCGCCCGCGGGCTGGTCGATGGCCAGCCACGGGAGCGCGAGATGGCGGGCCTGGGCGATCCGCGATTTCGCGTTTCGGTCAATCTGATCGGGGCCCCGGCGCTGTCGGCGAAGGACTTTGCGAACTACCGGCAGGATCTCATCGTTGGCGTCAGCCTGCAGGTCTCCGCGCCGCTCGGGCAATACGACAGCAGCAAGCTGCTCAACCTCGGCAACAATCGCTGGTCGTTCAAGCCCGAACTCGGGATTTCGAAGGCTGTCGGTCCCTGGACATTCGAACTCGCTCCCAGCGTGACCTTCTTCACCGACAATATCGACTTCTTCGGCGGCAACAATTTCGCGCAGGCGCCGTTCTATGCCGTGCAAGGACACGTCCTCTACACGTTCCGGTCCGGCGCGTGGGTCGCCCTGGACGGGGTCTATTTCTCGGGCGGCCGGACCAGCCTCAACGGTATCAAGAGCGACAACGAGCAGCGCAATACGCGGGCCGGCTTCACCGTCGCCTTGCCGATCGATCGCCAGAATTCGCTGAAGCTTTCCGCCAGCACCGGCATAACGACGCGCACCGGCAGCGAATTCAGCGCGGTCGGCCTCGCATGGCAGTATCGGTGGGGTGACGGGTATTGAGGAGGCCGGGGCCGGGCAGGCTGACCGGTCAGACCCGGGGCGTCCGCCACCTGCGAAAGTCGCTTCTCGCTCCAAGAGGCCTGCTCAAATATTTTTCACCAGAGGAATCCGTATCCGAAACAATGCACCGCCACCGTCCCGCTGTTCCGCTCCTATCTGCGCATTGTGCGCTTCCACGATGGTTCGCGCGATCGACAGGCCCATGCCCATGCCTTCCGCCTTGCTGGTAAAGAAAGGCTCGAAAACCTCCTTCAGTTTCTCCAGCGGAATGCCCGCGCCGCGATCCGATACCGTGAGTTCGGCAAGGTTTCCCTCCCGCAAGGTCCGGATACCGATGATGCGGTCTTCGCTCGGTGTGTCCTTCATCGCGTCGATTCCATTGACGACCAGGTTCAGGATGACCTGTTGAAGCTGGATGCGATCGCCGGCGATCGGAAGCGCTTCAGGCGTGATCACGCTGACTAGTTCGACCTTTCGTCCCACCGCCAACGAGGAAAGAAAATCGACCGCTTCCCGCACCAGGTCGTTTAGATCGAGGTTTTTGAGCTCAAAAGGCGTTTTTTTCAGCAGACTGCGCATCCTGCGGATCACTTCGCTGGCCCGCCGGTCATCCCGCAAGATGTCGTCGACGATATCCTTGAGTTCCGCAAGGTCCGGCGTTGGAGACTTCAGGATGGCGTTTGCGGTTTCGGCATTCGTCAGAATGGATCCAAGCGGTTGGTTGATTTCGTGCGCGATTGAAGCGGTCAGTTCGCCCGCCGTCGAAAAGCGGTTGACATGAGCAAGCTCCGCCATGCGCTGCCGCGCCTGCACTTCGGCGAGTTGACGTCGACGATGCTCACGCAGCAGGACCGAGATAAGCCCGGTCTGTATTAGGATAACCGCGACGATGGATGCGATCTGCCACGAATAACGCTCCCACACCGTCGGCTCGCGAAAATAGATTTGACTGTCCGATGGCAAATTGCTCTCGCTGATCCCCCACCGCTGCATTTGTCGCCAGTCGAATATGGGCGATCCAACGCCAACGAATGACGGCTTGATGTCGCCGACCTTTTCACCATTAAGGATGCGAAGGGCGACCTCCGCAGCCCTGGTGCTTTGTTCGACCACGGAATGCATCGGGCCGCCGACGATGCCGTCTTCAAAAAAGGATTGGTCGTGGGTGAAGATCGGCGCGTTCGCCACCTTGGAGAGTTGGACCAGCGCGCCGGGACCTTCATGCGCCACGCCAGCGGCGTCAACATTCAGCAAGAGCCAGAAGATTGCGCTATGTGGCGGAAGGGTCGCCGCGTCCTTCTGAATTTCTTCGAATGAAAGTTCGTTGTAATATCGAATTTGCACCCGTCCGGCCAACGGTGCGGTACGCCGGCGCGTCTCCTCCAGCCAATACGTCTCGCTCGGAGATGCGCCTATGACGACCGCAATCGTGGTTGTGAGTGGCAAGACATGGAGAATATTTTCAAAGAATTCGATGGTGGTGTTGGAAGATCCTATGACGGTGTCGTTTTCGCCTAATTTATCGAAGTCCACACGCCGCCGCTCCACGGCCGTCAAGACCATGGGTGTGTTCGGGAATAGCTCTTTGCGGTGGCGCTGGACAAAATTGGCGGCTGGCGCGCCGATGGACATGATCAGATCGGGCGGCTGCCCGGCATTGAGGGCGTGAAGGTACTCGACAAATGGACGATCGGATTTGTCATCACTGAGGCGGGCCGTTACCAGCGAGTGGTCCTGAAAATCGACGGACCTCCGTCGGCTTATTTCGGCGCGAATGGCTTCCGCATAAACGGTCCAGGGTTTGAAGCGCAGACCGAACGAATGCAGTATTAAAACGTGCTTGCTCTCTGCGTCGGCCTGACCGCGCGTTGATGTTCCAAGGATTGCTGCGGCCGCCAAACAAACGACCGCCAGAGTCGGAAGAGACCGGAACGACAGGGTTATTCGCGAGCACATCGCCGATCTACCCAAGGGGACAGGTCCCCGACCAAAAGCATCCTATTGGCTCAAGCGAATAATTGACAGGGCAAAACCTGCGCGCCTCTCTCGTTGCCCCTGCTGGCACAGGGGCAGCGGACCAGCGCTCCGTTCGATTGTGATTGCCGGCGGATCATTGCGGTTGAAGCATTCCGATCCGCTCGGCCAATGAAACGAGTTCTGCAAGGGATTGCACCTGGGTCTTTTCCATCACCTTTTGCCGGTGAGCCTTGACCGTGCGTTCGGTCGACCCCAATTCGCGCGCAACATGCTTGTTGGTCTTGCCGAGAATGACAAGTTCAAGAACCTGCCGTTCGCGGGGTGTGAGCGTTGCAACAAGCGCGAGAAGGCGGTCAACGGTGGTTCTTGCAGCCCAGGATGCTTCGTGCCGCTCCAGCGCCCGATTGATCGCGGGCAACAACTCGTCGGATGACACCGGCTTTGTCAGAAAGTCGTGCGCGCCGGCCTTGATCGTCTGCACGGTCGTCCTGACGTCGGCGTGCCCGGTGAGGAAAATGACGGGAAGCGTCGAGCCGCGCTGATTGAGCTGGGCTTGCAAGTCCGGTCCACTCAGGCCCGGCATTCGAACATCCGATAATATGCAACCCGGTCGAGTCTCGTCAGGCAAACGTTCGAGCAATTCCTGCGCGGACGAATATGTCTCGACGCTGTACCCCGCATTATTCAAGAGACGCTTGAGAGCGGTTCGAAGAGAGGCGTCGTCATCGACGACATATATATTACCGGGCAATCGTCTCTCCCAACCAGATAACCGGCCGTCGAGCGCAGGGTCCCGGACGGCCGAAGCCACATGATGATGCTAAGATGAAGCTGCGGTCTGTTGCAACACGACGCCTTAGCCCGGTTGCACCTTCTTCACGATTTGAAAGCCCTTGGCTTGCAATTCGAGGATGATGGCCGACGCCAGATAGGTGCATTCCTTCCCGGTGATCCAGTGCGGACTTCGCCAGTCGGGGTCGTCTTCCTTTGGATAATTGACAAAGGCTGAGCGAATGGCGAACTCGATCGTATCCTTGGGATCGTCGGGCATTTCTGACCTTTACAGACCGGTGCGAACAGTGTTGCCGGGACAATTTCGTTGCGATGGCGCCACAAGGCCCCAGGCTCTCGGCCATGTTTGGCTTGCAGCCGCCGCTAAATCGCAGGGCGCCTGCAAGCATTGCTCAGCGCCGCCCGCATGGGCGGTTCCGGTCAATAGTGCTGCGGGCAGACCGGATTGCCGTAGGCGTCCCGATAGCAGCCGTTGTGGGTGCTACCGTAATAGCCGTACGCTCCGACCGCCGCGGCGCCGGCTCCGTAAACCACCCCTCTGCGGACCGCGGCGCGTGCTACCGGCGCTCCGGCAACTCCGTATCCTCGGTATCCTCGACCGGCAACGCCGTAGCGGCCGCCATGTACCCCTCCAACGCGGGCACCTCCGTGATAGCCGCCACCGCGGTATCCGCCGCCACCGCCGCGACGTGCGAACGCGTCATCCGGCATGAGGCTGGCGCCGATCAGAACGACTGCTGCCAGTGCAGCGAGGGTCTTTCGAAACATGATCTTCTCTCCTGTCATGCGTACGAGTCCAGCGATGCAAGGCCCGCAGCGATCCGCACCCCAAGACAGCCTTCGACCATGAGCGGATCGAGGCTTGACCTAGATCAACGATCCGGCGGTTCCGACAACCACGGTGACAGGCAGAATTCAAGCACTGTGCGGCGCCAACCTGCACAGGACAGCGCGCGCCTTCGACGAGGCTGTTTCGCTCCCCCTCCTCGATGAGGGCGAGGCGGCCTTGTCGGGGGCGCCGCCAGCGGCGCACGGCCGGCCGCGATGACCCATGCCGAAGTCAATTCCGGTTCCGGGCACGCCAGCGTGGCTGATTGATCTAGATCAACCGCTCAAAGACGTGGAGAGCATGGTTACCCCCCAACCATGGAGGCTTCCATGAAGCAAACCAGAACCAGACGAGCGGTCTTGGCTGCCGCCGTACTCGCAGGCGGCATGACGGGATCAATCGAATGGCGAAGCAACACCGGTTCGCCGCAACATCCCATCCGTGGAGATTTCACGATTTCCGCATCCAGGGCCGTCGCCGGCGAGGCACATGGACCGATGCATCGCGCCTCCTGCGCTCTCGTGCGGTATTACGTCGCCAGATACACCGCGGCTACTGCCGAGGCGTGGGCTCGAAGCAAAGGCGCGACGGACGCCGAGATACGGATTGCCCAGGGCTGCATCAAGCCTCAACGAACCGCGTTGGTCGGCCAGATCCTCGACTAAACGGACCGCTGCCCGCCGGTCCATTACAACCGGCCGGCGGTGCCGTGGCGATTTCCGAATGCCATGCGGCCTCTAGGCTCACTCATATCGGGCGCAAACACCGGCATGCCATCGCAGGCATCGGCGGGCGGCGCGACGCCTCTGGGGTACGGTCGTTCGTGCGACGCAGCCACATGCTGCCCATTAGGACAATGCCCATCGGGGCAATAGTTCCAGGAACAAGCCTGCCGTAGGCTATCAGCAACAATCCGCTCAGGCAGGGGGGATAAATGATGGGTCAGTCGGAGTTCAATTCGCGCGCCGCACTATGCAGAAAGCTGGCGCAACGTGAGCCGGCCAACCAAACGTTCTGGATGGCGGAGGCGGAAACTTGGTCGCGCCTGTCGAAAGCGAAGCTTCACGGCGAGGGCAGCGTACAGATTGATTCCGGAATTTTGGCGCGTTTGCGCACGCAATCGAGCAAATTCCTGTTCATCCTGGCGTAGCGCGACGTTGCGCGAAAACGGAGCCGTGAAAGCTGCGCCATCGGACATCCCGGTCAGCCGAGCGCCGGTTGACCCGGCGCGGCGGCATGGCGGGCGATCGGCAATTTGGTCCGGAACACAGCGCCGGCTCCCGGCTCGTTAATCGCGGATATCTGCCCATTGTGGGATTCCACGATGGTCCGCGCAATCGACAACCCCATGCCCATGCCTTCCGCCTTGGTGCTGAAGAACGGTTCGAACACGTCTTTCAGCCTGTCGACGGGGATGCCCGGTCCGCGATCCGATATTGAAAGTTCGGCAAAATTCTCGACACGCGAAGTCCGCAGGTTGATGACGCGGTTTTCGCCTGAGGTGTCTGACATCGCGTCGATGGCATTGACGACCAGATTTAGAATGACCTGCTGAAGCTGGATACGGTCGCCGACGATCGGGAGCGGGTCCGGAGTAATCAACCCGGCCAATTCGACCTTCCGCGCCACGGCGAGCCCCGAAAGAAATTCGATTGTCTCCCGCACCAGGTCGTTGAGGTCGATATTTTTCGGCTCGAACGGTGCCTTTCTCAGCAGGCTGCGCATCCTCCGAATGACCTCGCTGGCGCGCCGGTCGTCCTGCAGAATATCGCCCACGATATCGTTGAGTTCATCGAGGTCGGGGTGTGGAGACGTCAGAATGGCTCTTGCGGTTTCGGCATTGGTAAGAATCGAGCCCAATGGCTGGTTGATCTCGTGCGCAATCGATGCGGTCAATTCACCCGCGGTCGAGAAGCGGTTGATATGGGCGAGTTCCGCCATGCGCTCCCGCGCCAGCACCTCGGCCTGGCGACGCCGGTGGTGCTCATGCAGCAGGATCGAGATGAGCCCGGCCTGCGCGAGAACGATCGCGCCCACGATTATGATCTGCCATGAATACTGCTCCCATATCGGCTTATCCCGAAAGTAGACTTCGCTGTTCGGAGGAAGGTGGCTTTCGCTGATGTCCCAACGGCGCATCTGCCGCCAATCGAAAATTATCCTATTGCTGAAGTTCTCGGAAAGATGTTGCGATGGCGCGTCGCCTTTCAGGAGCCGCAAAACCATGTTGGCCGTATCGGAACCAAGCGCAGTGAAGCTGTACAGGCTTCCCCCTACGATTCCGCGGCCGAGATACTGATCGAGGAAACCATAGACGGGAACGCTTGCCGCGGCGGAAACACGTTCAACGACTTCGTGGGGAGTAAAGGGTTGGCCGGACCCGTCCTGAAACAATGTGAGAAACAGGACGATGTCTTCAGGTGGCAATCGTGAAACGTTTGCGAGACCCTGCTCCAAAGGGAGTTCCGAAAGGTAGGAAAACGAGACGCGATTCTCGTAAGGCCGGAACTGATCCTTGGCCTGCGCGAGAAGTCCCTTGTCGAATTCCGACGTGCCGGCAATGACGATAAATCGCCTGGTGCTGGGATGAATGTGTAGCGCCAGGTCGACAGTTGGCGCGAACTCTCTCTTGATGAGGACGCCATAGACGTTGGGTGGAAGGGAGCGCGCGCCGAGTTGCATTCTATCCAACCCGCAGGACACAATCGGCGTCCCTGGAAAGATCGGATCGCCATCGGTCAGCAGGAAATCGAACGCAGGGGCCATGATGGCGATTGCCACATCGATCGTCTTGCCCGCGTATTTTGCGCGGAGGAAGTCTCGCAACACCGTTTTGTAGGAATTGGAGCCAAATCGCGACAGATCCATCGCTTCGCGGTAAATTTCGATCGGCTCGGTGGAGTTGGACCGGAGGGTGTTGACGAGTTCTGCATCAAGCAGCGACAGACCCGGTAATTCGACGCGCTCGTCGTAGAGCAGAACGACATGCCGCGTCGCCGCCAATGCCGGCAAGCAGCCGGCGGTTGACATCGTCAAGCCCGCACATGCGATCAGGAGCGCAGCGCGCAGCTTCATAGTGCGGTTCCTTCCGGCTGAACCGACGCCGGCGGCCCAGCGTGACAGCCGCCATGAACAGGTAAAGGCGCGCCAAAACCTCGCGTGACCCAGGATCGGACCGATTGATCGGCCTCTACTCATCGTCGCCTCGGCATCGCTCGATGGCGGCATAACAGCACGATTTGAGGTGGTATGGAACTGCGATTGGAAAGGGTCTGAGCCGCGTCGGCAAACGCGCTCCACCGTCTTGATTCCCTTGAAATGTTTGTTGCCCACAGTTTCCGGTCAACGAAATCCCTTGACCTAGATCAACTCCGCTGACCGCGGAATATTATCGTTTGCATGCTCAGCACAGGAGGTTGCAAATGAGGAAAATCAGTATCAAGCATGCGTTGTTGGCTATCGCTACTCTCGCTTTCGGAACCCTCGCATCGATAAATTGGTCACCGGGCGCGGGTCCTTCTATCGCCGTTGAAAGCGCACAGGCCAGGGTGGGGCGGCCGTTGACTCCGGTGAGCGTTGCAGGCGTCGCTCGACGGACGACGCGCCGCGCCGTTGTAGGTACAGCAGCGGTGGGTGCGGCCGCCGCAGGCTGCGTCCGCGTGCTCGTGAACGGTACATATGTCTGTCGCTGAAATGCGGCCACGCGGGTCGCGATAGTGCCATTCGGGTGGCGTGGGACGCCTTTCAATGCGCTCCCACGCTGCCGGTGCATCGATGCCCTCCACAAAGCAGATTGTTCTTCGATCGAACTGCTGCCATCATCGCGTCAGGCAAGCAGGCATTTCATCGATGCAAAACGTCCGGCGCTGCGCTACGAGCGTGATCACGGCCCTGGTCGTCGCTTGCGGTTTCACCCAAGCTTTTGCGATTCCGCTAACGCCATTCCGTTATGAAGCGCAGGCGCAGCGACATTGCCCTGCGGACGTCGTCGTCTGGCTCGATTTTCGCAAAGGGATCTATTATTCGACGCGGCAACGCTGGTATGGCCGCGGCTTTACCGGAAGTTTCGTCTGTCGCGAGGAAGCTCGCGCCGGCGGATATCGCCGCTCACTCCTTGGATTGCGGTAACCTGTCCCAATCGCGCGTTCAGGGCAGCTGCAAGGCGAGATGGATCACTTGGGGCGAGCCTTTCGAGACGCTCTTGAAGCCGAACTTCCTGAACAGCTTCAGCATCGCGCTGTTTTCGGGCAGCACTTCCGCGATCAGTTCCTTGAGGCCTGCGTCGCGCGCCAGCACCGCCAGATGGCGCATCAGGATCGTTCCAACGCCCTGGCCCTGATAGGCATCGACCACGACGAAAGCAATTTCGGCGTGGCCTGGCTGGCCGACGATATAGCGGCCGCCGCCTATAATAGCCGGTTGTCCATCTTCGTCGAGTTGTGCAACGAGCGCGACATGGGTTTCGAAGTCGATGTCGAGGAAGAAGGCCAATTCTCGCTCTGAAAAGCCCTTCTTGGGCACGAAGAAGCGTCGTTGAAGCGATTGCTTGCTGGTGCGTCCGATCGCCGCGAGCATCTCGTCCCGGTCGTCAGGATGAAGCGCACGGATTGTTACCGGACGGCCGTCGCGCAGTTGCTCGAGGGCCGAATAATCGGCGGCTTCAAACATGGTGGATGGCTCCGGGTCTCCGATGGAAATGTTCCCAAAGAGCCAGAGTGACCTTTTGTGGATTAGTGCTTGATCTGGATCAAGTGCGAGCTTGCATGCGCGTCGGTAGGTTCCAACGCAAGAGCAGGTTCTATCGTGCTGCATCCGGTCCACGCGTGTGGTTGCACGCGTGCAAGGAGGGAAACGATGGCTTCGAGGATGTTTCGGCAAAACATGTCCGGCGACGAAATCATCCAGCTGGTGGTCCGCCTCGGGCTGTTGGCTTTCCTGGTCTATTGGTCATTCGTTCTGGTACAGCCGTTCATTCCGATACTGGTCTGGAGCATCGTCCTGACCGTTGCCCTGTACCCGCCCTACGACTGGCTGTCGGTGCATCTTGGCGACCGGCCGAAGCTGGCAGCCGCAACCATCACGATCATCATCCTCGCGATCATTATCGGACCGGTTACGTGGCTGGGATTCGGCCTGGTTGACGGCCTGCAGGAAATTGCGGACCAACTCGGCTCCGGCACGCTCGCGATTCCGTCGCCTCCCGAAGGCGTAAAGGATTGGCCGATCGTCGGCGGGCAGATTTACACTTTCTGGGACAATGCCTCGACAAATCTCAGGGCGGTGCTACGCGAACTCGCTCCGCACCTGAAGCCATTGGCAGGTCCGGTACTCGCCTTTGCCGGCAGTGCGGGCTTCGGAATGCTCAAATTCGTTGCGTCGGTCGCGATTTCCGGCTTCCTGTTCCACTATGGCCCGCGGCTCGTTGCGGCAATCAGGCGAATTCAGGCGCGGCTGGTCGCGCAGCGAAGCCAGGATTTCGTCGCGCTGGCCGGGCTGACGATACGCACGGTGGCTCAGGGGGTCATCGGCGTGGCCGTCCTTCAAGCGCTGCTGGCTGGAATCGGTTTGAAGCTTGCAGGCGTACCTCATTCGGGCGTGCTGGCTTTTGCGGTGCTGATTCTTGCTATCCTGCAGATCGGGTCGGCGGTCGTCCTTATTCCCGTCATCATATGGATTTGGGCGACCAAGGATTTCGCCGTGGCGCTGCCGCTGACGATCTACCTCCTGATCGTGGGGGTCGCCGACAACGTCCTGAAACCGATGCTGATGGGGCGCGGGCTGAACACGCCCATGCTTGTCATCTTCATCGGGGTTCTCGGTGGCATGCTGGCACATGGAATTCTCGGCCTGTTTGTCGGGCCGATCATTCTGGCGGTGACGTGGGAATTGATCATGGCATGGATCCGCGAGGAGCGGGTCGAGGCCGCCTCGCCCGATATTGAACAGGGCGTGCAAAAACTTGCGGCCGAAACCTAGCGCTCAGACGCGGCGTTCGACCGGCTATTCAGCGTTTTCGCCGCCTGCCATATCCGACGACTGAACGCGACAGCGTGTCCAACGGACGCTCCTCCCTTGACCTATATCAATGGTCGCGCCCGCCCCGAGCCTCATGCTGATGCATGGGCTGCGAGCAGTGCAAGATTTAGGAAGATTTGAGCATGTCGACCGACAAGCCGGCTATCGCGGGCAATGCGGCGCCCGGCCTCTTTGCATCCGCTCTCGAATATCTGGTGGATACCGGGCAGCGCAATGTCCTGTTCCTTGATGTCATGCGTCAACGCGGACTGCAATACCGCGAACACATCGCCGAGACCGCACCTCACGTCCTCGATTATGCGGTTGACCTGATCATCGACGGCAGGACGCTGCAGCGGCCGGTCAACTACGCGCTGGTGCGCGTTGCGCCGCCAAGCGGGGTGACGATCGATGAGGGGCGCCGGCCGTTCGTGGTGATCGACCCTCGTGCAGGCCACGGGCCGGGCATCGGCGGATTCAAGGCGGACAGCGAGATCGGCGTCGCGATGAAGGCCGGCCATCCCTGTTACTTCATCGGCTTCCTGCCCGAGCCGATGCCAGGCCAGACGATCGAGGACGTCGCAAGGGCCGAGGCGGTCTTTATCGAAAAAGTCATCGCCTTGCATCCGGAAGCCGATGGCAAGCCATGCGTGATCGGCAATTGCCAGGCCGGCTGGGCAGTCATGATCCTGGCTTCGCTGCGGCCGGAACTGTTTGGCCCGATCATCGTCGCCGGCGCGCCGTTGTCCTACTGGGCCGGTGTCCGCGGCAAGAACCCGATGCGCTATTCGGGTGGGCTGCTCGGAGGCAGCTGGCTGACGGCGGCGACCAGCGATCTCGGCGGCGGAAAATTCGACGGTGCGTGGCTTGTGCAGAATTTCGAGAACATGAATCCCTCGAACACGCTGTGGACCAAGCAATACAACGTCTATTCTAAAGTCGACAGCGAGGCCGATCGCTATCTCGAATTCGAGCGCTGGTGGGGCGGCCATGTCAATCTGAACGCCGAGGAAATCCAGTTCATTGTCGATGAGCTGTTCGTCGGCAACAACCTCGCGGCCGGGCGCATCAAGATGTCCGACGGCGAGGTCGTTGACTTGCGAAAGATCGCTTCGCCGATCGTCGTATTCTGTTCCAAGGGCGACAACATCACGCCGCCGCAGCAGGCGCTCAACTGGATCCTCGATCTTTACAGCGATGTGGACGAAATCCGGGCCTATGGACAAACCATCGTCTACACCGTTCACGAGACAGTCGGACACCTCGGCATATTCGTATCCGGCGGCGTTGCCAAGAAGGAGCACAGCGAGTTCTCGAGCAACATCGATCTGATCGACGTGCTTCCGCCCGGGCTGTACGAAGCGACTTTCGAAGCCAAGTCCGCCGAAACCGCCAATCCCGAACTGGCGGGCGGGAAATGGATCATGCGCTGCGAACGGCGCACGCTGGACGATATCAGGGCCATGGGCGGCAATACGGCTGAAGACGAACGGCGATTTGCGACGGCTGCCCGGGTGTCCGAGATCAATCTCGCCAATTACCAGAAATTTGTGCAGCCGTGGATCCGCGCCACGGTTACTCCCCAACTGGCAGATTGGATGCGAAAATCGCACCCGCTCCGCCTCTCTTACGAAGCCTTTGGAAACGATAACGCCGCCATGAAGGCCGTGGCCGCGTCAGCCGACAAGGTTCGCGAACGCCGGAAGGCAGCGGCAAAGGACAACCCGTTCCTCACTTTCCAGGAAACCGTCTCGAAGAACATCGTCGATGTTCTCGACAAGTGGCGCGACACCCAGGAAGCGCTCAGCGAAGCGCTGTTTCTCGGCATCTACGGGTCGCCGGTGGTGCAGGCCGCGGTCGGCATCACGCCGGATGCGGAAGTTTCGCCAAAGCCGCAAATGTCGCCGGAACACAGCCGGCGATTGGAGGCGCGCATCGCCGAGTTGAAATCGCAGATCGGCAGCGGCGGTCTCAGGGAATGCGTCATCCGCGGTCTGCTTTATGTCGGGAGTTCTCGGGGAATGGTCGACGAACGGAGCCTGGAGGCGTTGCGGCGGGCCCGTGCGGACGACAAGGGTTCGCGTCTCACGCTCGCGCAGTTCAAGACGATCGTGCGCGAGCAGTTCTTCATGCTGTTGCTGGATCCCGAGGCAAGCCTCGCCGCCATCCCGAAGCTGTTGCTGCCGGGTGAGGATGAGCGCCGCGCCGGCCTCGCTTCCATTCGCGACGTGCTCTCGGCGAGTGCGGAAATATCCGGCGAGGCCGCAAGGCGGCTCGATCGCGTGACACAATTGTTCGGCCTCGCCGGCGAACCGCAGGCGAAGGCATCATAGGCTCTGGCGGGCTGATCGGAGAGTTGCAAATGGCCATTGCATCCAAGGAAATAGGCGACGTTAAACCCGGCGCCAAGTACGATCGCCTCATCGCGGCGGCGAAAGCGATCCCGGCGGCGGCAACCATCGTTGTCCATCCTTGCGACGAAAGCTCGCTGCGCGGCGTGGCCGATGCTGCCGAGGCCGGCATCATCAAGCCGATACTCGTCGGACCGTCAGCGAAGATCAAGGCGGCGGCGTTCAAGCACGGTGTCGATATCAGCGGATTTGAGTTGATCGATGTCTCGCACAGCGAGGCTGCCGCGGCGAAGGCCGTCGAGCTGATCCACGCGGCCAGGGGCGAGCTGTTGATGAAAGGCAGCCTGCACACGGACGAACTGATGCGGAGCGTTACCGCGAAGACTGGCGGACTGCGCACGGAAAGGCGGATCAGCCACGTGTTCGTGATGGACGTTCCGGCTTACAGCGAAACCATCTTTGTCACCGATGCCGCGATCAACATTTTTCCGGATCTCGAGGGCAAGCGCGACATCATCCAGAATGCCATTGATCTCTATACGCAGGCGGGATTTGGTAACTCTCCACGGGTTGCCATCCTCTCGGCGGTCGAGACCGTCACGTCCAAGATTCCGTCGACCATCGAGGCTGCGGCGCTGTGCAAGATGGCGGACCGCGGCCAGATCACCGGCGGGTTGCTGGACGGCCCGCTCGCATTCGACAACGCGATCGACAAGGAGGCGGCAAGGATCAAGGGCATCAAGTCGGAGGTCGCGGGACGGGCGCAAATTCTCGTGGTGCCGGATCTGGAGTCCGGCAACATGCTGGCCAAGAACCTCGCATACTTCGCCAAAGCCGATGGAGCCGGCATCGTGTTGGGCGCGAAGGTTCCAATAGTGCTGACGTCGCGTGCGGATTTGCCGAGAGCGCGCATGGCATCCTGTGCGGTTGCGACGCTCTATGCCGACGCACGCCGGCGCCGCGCCCAAACCGTTGCCGCGTGACCGCCATGGATACCATCCTGGTCGTCAACGCCGGCTCCTCAAGCGTCAAGTTCCAGGTGTTTGGTGTGGATGGCGACGGCAGGTTGCGTCGGCAGATCAAGGGGCAGATGGACGGGATCGGCAGCCGTCCCCGGCTGCGCGCGACCGATGCGACCGGCGAGGCTCTGGCGGATCGCGCCTATCCGATCGAGGCGGTACCGGATGTCCCGGCAGCGCTGATGCTCGCGAGCGGCTGGCTACGGGACGAACTTCGATTGAGCCCGCTCGCCGTCGGTCATCGGGTCGTCCATGGCGGCCCCGATTACGATCGTCCCGTGTTGATCGACCATGGCGTGATCGCACGTCTCGAGCGGTTCTCGGCGCTAGCGCCGCTGCACCAGCCGCACAATCTGGCGCCGATTCGCTCGCTGCTGGTCAATTTCCCGGCTTTGCCCCAGGTAGCCTGCTTCGATACGGCCTTTCATCGCAACCACGACGAAGTCGCGGACCATTATGCCATTCCTCGCCGTCTGCACGAGGAGGGCGTCCGGCGTTACGGATTTCACGGGCTTTCCTATGAATACATCGCGCGGATCCTGCCGGACGTCGCGCCGGAAATTGCCAAAGGCCGTGTCATCGTCGCGCATCTCGGCAGCGGCGCCTCGATGTGCGCCATACACGGCGGGCGCAGCATCGAAAGCACGATGGGCTTCACCGCGCTCGATGGCCTTCCGATGGGAACGCGCGCCGGTCAGATCGATCCCGGCGTTCTTCTGTACCTGATGGCCGTAAAGGGCATGTCGACCACCGAGGTGCAGGATTTTCTCTATCGCGATTGCGGGCTGAAGGGACTTTCCGGCGTCAGCAATGACATGCGTGAGCTGCAGAACAGCAGCGATCCGCACGCCGCGTTCGCCGTCGATTACTTCGTCTACAGGGTTGGGCTGCAGGCCGGAATGCTGGCCGCCGCCTTGCAAGGCATCGACGCCTTCGTGTTCACCGCGGGGATCGGCGAAAATTCCGTCGGCATCCGGGCGAGGATTGTGGAACGGCTCGAATGGCTCGGGGCGTTGCTTGATCCGGCCGCGAATGCGCGTCACGCCCCATGCATATCTCATGCAGAGAGTTTGATTCCGGTCCACGTCGTGCCGACCGACGAGGAGTTCATGATTGCGCAGCACACATTGTCGCTGCTGTGGAACCGGCATTCGTCCTCCAGTCTGAAACGCGAGAGGGCGTCATGACAATTCCGGTATTTCCCGAGACCAAGGTTGCGCTGAAGGGACGGAAGGGGCTGATTGTCGGAATCGCCAACGACCAGTCGATCGCATGGGGGTGCGCCAAGGCATTTCGGGCTCTGGGCGCGGACCTTGCGGTCACTTATCTGAACGAACGGGCAAAAAAGCACGTCGAGCCGCTGGCAAAGGCGCTCGAGGCGCCGATCTTCATGCCACTGGATGTCAATGCCGAGGGGCAGACCGAACAGGTGTTCGCGCGGATCGGGAAGGAGTGGGGACAGCTCGATTTTCTGCTCCACTCGATCGCCTTCGCGCCGAAGGAAGCGCTGCATGGGCGCGTGGTCGATGTCGAGCGCGACGGTTTTCTCAAGACGATGGACGTCTCCTGCTGGTCGTTCATGCGGATGGCGCATCTGGCGGAGCCGCTGATGAAGAACGGCGGCACGCTGTTCACCATGACCTATTACGGCAGCCAGATGGTCGTTAAGAACTACAACGTCATGGGGGTTGCGAAGGCAGGGCTGGAAGCCGCCGTCCGCTATATCGCGGCCGAACTCGGTCCCAAGGGCATTCGGGTGCACGCGATTTCGCCGGGGCCGCTGGCAACGCGCGCGGCCTCGGGCATCCCCGAATTCGACGAGCTGATGGACAAGGCGCAAACCACGGCGCCGACACGGAGCCTCGTCAGCATCGACGACGTCGGTGCGGCGACCGCGTTCCTGGCGCTCGACGGCGCAAAGCTGATCACCGGCGGCGTCATGTATATCGACGGCGGCTATCACATCATCGATTGAGGCAAGAGGCCGTCGCGCAATCCTGTTGCCGGGCCAGCAATGCGGCGCGGCAGCGCGGTCCATCTCCGGAGGCAATCCCTATGTTGCGTCAATATCTCGTCGGCGCAGCCGCCAGCGTTGGCAATATTGCAATCCATGCCCTGGTGATGGTGGCCGTCATAAAGGCAGCGCGCATCGCGGATGAGTTGGCGACACGGCATCAAACGCTTCGACTGATCGCCGTCATGATTGCTGCCGTGACGGTATTGATGATCGCCCATCTTGCAGAGGTGCTGGTCTGGTCATTGACCTACCTGATATTCGGCGTTGCGCCTGACGGCTCCGACATCATCTACTTCGCCTTCGTGAACTACACGACGCTCGGCTACGGCGACGTGACGCCGGTCGTGCGCTGGCATCTGCTGGGGCCGATGACCGCGATGAACGGCGTGCTGTTGTTCGGCTGGTCGACGGCCGTGCTTTTCGAAGTGTTGCGGATGACGTTGTTGGCGAGCGGTGAAGGCGAGAAGCCCGGATGGCCGAAGTAGCGTCGCGCGCGGCCGCGCGTGGCGGTCCGGTGGATCGCGTCGACCGTCGCTGACACGTGCTTCCAGCACAAGCGACATCGCCGATTGCCCGATCATCGATGTGAGGCTATGCGCACGTCGCGCCGACAGGTCCGTACCCGCGGCCTGCAGCGGGTGCGTAGATCGCGTTGGAGGATTGCGATCAACGGCGTTGATGAGGACGATCTAGCGCCAGTTCTTCTGCATTGCGCTCATGACGGTTTCCGACTTGTGCGCCTTGCAATAATTGCCGACGACCCGCCGGTTTCGTTCCACGTAGCGGAAGTCGAGGGTGTCGAGGTTCTTGGTGGCGCTGAAATATCCGCTCATCCACGAGCCGATCAAAGCCTGCCGCTCTGCGTCCGCCGCCAAAAGCTGCTGGCACGTGATAAGTGAAAGATCGAGCACGGCCTGCGCCTTCGCGGGGATTGCTGAGCCGCAGGCCAGCACGAGGACCGTGGCAATAATAATGCGCTTCATGATGAAACTCCTGGCCAGTGATGGTTATCGGGCGGTGGCGCGTTGAAGGCCCGCCATGACGGTCTGGGCCGGGTTCAAGGCGCACCAGGATTTCACGCTCGCCACGTTTCTCGCATAGGCATTGAGGTCGACGAAGACGTAGCCGTTCTTCTGGTTGAACCAGCCGCTCATCCAGGCTGAAAAGTCGGCGGATTGGGCGGGGGACATCGCGAGATACTGCGCGCAGGTGACGCGGGACATGTCGATGGTCAGCTGAGCATGGGCCACAGCCGGCGGCATTGCTGCGGCAAGTGTCAGGCAGAATACCAGCTTCTTCATGGAACGCTCCGTTAGGCGTTGAGCGGACATTCAGGCGTGAAGAAGCAATGTCCCGATTGAGATATGTCAAGCCTCGTGCCGGCGCCGGTTGCCTGAAGGCGGCGGGCCGCGGTCATTCGTTCCAAAAGAAAGGCCGGCCTCCCGGCCGGCCCTTCGAACTTCGTCCGCATCAGGTTCAGTATTTCGCGACGACCGGGCTGCCGTAGCCACCGAAGCGGTAGTTTATGCGCAGAGTGACCATGTCCACATCCTGGGTGATCCGGTCGTTGAGAAAACCGACAAGAAGCGGATCCGTGGCCGTGAACGAATTATTCGCGTGGCCCATGAACAGATGGTCGTATTCAATACCCGCGGACCAATTCGGTGCGAAGCCATACTCCCATCCAACACCTATGGTGCCACCCCAGCGGGTCGCGCTTTGCGCGGCCAGTTCGATGCCGGTGGGCGTGTCAAGGATGCTGAAGCGGTTGTCTGTCACCGCCGCGCCGCCCTTCACGTACAACAGTGACGCGTTCCAGGCATAACCGATCTGGCCTGTGAAGAGGCCGATGCCACTGGTCTTGGTGCGAGTGGAGAGCGTAGGATCAAGGAGGCTGACGCGCTGGTTGCTGAGATCCGCCCAATCGCCCTGAGCTTCCAGGCCGAACACCCACTGGCTGGATTGCCAGCGATAACCGAGCTGACCGCCGACGAGGCCTCCGGACCGATCGCGACAGCCCTGGGCGAAGGCCACACCAGCCCCGTTAAAGAAATCCACGCAGTTATGGCTGTCGCCCCAACCGCCATTGGCGCCGATGTAGAAACCGCTCCAGTCATAGATGGCAGCAACGACAGGAGGCGGCGCCTTGTTGTAGGGCCGCGCAGCAAGATCGGCGGCGATCGCCGATCCGGACAGTGCAACAAGACCAATGGTACCGAGTAGGAGTTTCTTCATGATAGGTATCCCCGCTTCTTGAATGGAGTTCGGTTCATTATCGTGATCACCCTAGGCGTGTAAGCTAGGCGAGTAGCGCCGGATACCGCGTGCCAAAATGGCAACACTCAAAGTATTCAGTTTGGCGGAAATGCGATTTCACAGTTCCTTCAAGATGTTTACGGTTCCTTCAATAAGTTTGCGCCGCGCGCTTATGTCGGTTGCCGTGCACATGCGGTGACTCAAAGATGGCAATCTTGTGCAAGATTTGTGGCGGTCGCAATTCGAAGCGGCATTCGAAGCGATAGAAGACTAATCCGTCTTCGTTGTTGGCCCGTGAGCGTCTTCTCCGCCCGTCGGTTCCGGCGCCTGCCCGGACTCAAGCCAGGCCGGAATCTCTTCCGACGGGATTGCCCGTCTCGGCAGGTGGGGGTTGATGGTACCGGCGGTGACGATCAGCCCGCCATCGAATTTCATTCGTGCAAAATCCCTGGCTTCCGTTTCGGTCTCAAACGTCTTGGTTAGACGGGGATTTCGTCGTTGTACCAGGGTCCCACTCCTGGGTACTTCAAAAGTGACATACCAAGTATGATTCATCCCTGATCCAGGCGGGGCGCCGGCTGGCCCTGTTACGGTGACCTCGGTCGGTCGCAAAAAACGCTGCCGCTTCCTCCGAAGCGTCAGTCGGTGCAGCGATCAGCAACAGACGGTTCCGGCGGTAAGGGCTTGACCTAAATCAAGGCCGGTGGACCACGGGCCGCGCGTCATGCGCTGGCAAGTCAACGATCGGCGCTCGCAATTGATTCAGATCGCAAAATGAACGGGTTCCCAGATCAGCCGCCGGGCGGCCCGGGTACAGCCGCTCCGGATTCGGAACCCGATCCAGTGGTCGAGGCCGATGAGCAGGCGTTAACGAAAATCAGAAGCATGTGCTCGGTGGCGAAAGCCAGCGCCGAAAGCGTTGCGCAAGCCATCCATACCGACATGACCAGGGTAAACAGGCTTCGGTTTGCGAGCGCCAGGCGAATGTCGCTCGAACTCGCCAAGACAATTTCAGGAGCTTCATATCGCGATGCGGCGCTTTGCCACATCATCGAGCTCTGCATGGCCGCAAACGACATGGAAGCGTCGAGTATCCTGGCGCAGGGTATTCAGTCCGAACCGATCCGCGAAGAACTCGCTCTGGTGTATCCGGCCCTGTTCGGTTGATCCTGTCGCCGGTAGCGGACCTTGATCTTGATCAATGCGTGCCGCGTGCCGCCAAGGCGTATTTGCCAAGGGGGGACGCGGAGCGACGAATGCCCCTTGCGCGTTATTTTTACTTTGTCGGCGGCGTGCTGCTCGCGCTGTTGTTCGTCTTGGACGCGTGTTTTCCAAAACCCCCGCTCGTGGCGAAGGCAAAAGTCTATTTGCCCGTCATTCGTATTTATTCCGATAGGAAATGGCCCGAGCGTATCGTGTACGATACCAGCCTTCCGACGATAGTGCCGACGTCGATCGCTGGTGCAGAGGGCATCATCCAGGCGCCCGAAAAGATTGCAGACGCTTCCGCCAGCGCGCAGGAGCGGCAGGCGTTTGCAATGGTGCCATCTTCCGTTGACCGATTGCAGGCATCCAAAGCAAAAATGCCGGAAGCAAAGCCGCAGCATTATCGCAAGGTTGCCAGGAGACGCGCACCGGCGCCCAGATTCGCGATGGCGCGCCACCCGCAATTTGGCGGGTTCGGCTGGAACTTCTGGTGAGAGCAGCGGGCCCGCCATCTCAGCGATAGTGCAGCGCGATCAACTCGGCGACGCAGGCGGGGCGTTGGCCGCCCTCGATTTCGATCACGACGCGATAGTTGACCCGCAAGCCATCGGGCGGGACGTCCTCGGCTTCCGCAATGCTGGTGCGGCCCCTGATCCGCGAGCCGGCCGGGACGGGGGAGAGATAGCGGATCCGGTCCGCGCCATAGTTCAAGGTGTTGCGCAGCCCTTTGACGCCCATCACGGAGCGAATGAACATCGGTGCGAGGCTGAGCGACAGCAGCCCGTGAGCGATGGTGATGCCACCCGGAAGCTCCTTTTTCGCCCGCTCCTGGTCGACATGGATCCATTGCTCGTCGCAGGTCGCCTGCGCAAACAGATTGATGCGTTCCTGGGTGACATCGATCCATTCGCTGGTTCCGATCTCGGTGCCAACCGCCGCCTTGAATTCACTGAAGTCGCCGAAAATGCGCATCTCCCGCCCTCGTACCTGCACCTGGCCGGATCAAATTTTCATTTCCGGAACTCTGGCCGGGACGAACAACTCCGCCTCCGTCACCGCCATCACCTCGGCAACGCTGACGCCCGGCGCAGTCTCCAGAAGCGTTATTCTTCCGCCGGAAAAGCCGATCACCGCCATGTCGGTGACCACCAGGTCAACCGGCCGGGAAGAGGTCAGCGGCAGGCCGCATTTCTGGACGATCTTGGATTTTCCCTTGGCGGCGTGCTGCATGGCGACGATGACGCGCTTTGCTCCGGTCACTAGGTCCATCGCACCGCCCATTCCCGGCACCATCTTGCCGGGAATCATCCAGTTCGCGAGGTGTCCTTCGGCATCGACCTGAAGGCCGCCGAGCACCGTAATGTCGACGTGCCCGCCGCGGATCAATCCGAACGACATCGCGCTGTCGAAGACGCATGCGCCGGGCAGGGCGCTGATCGGCCGTCCGCCGGCATCGGTCAGCAGGGGATGCGCCATGCCCTGCTCCGGCATTGGGCCGGTACCGATCAATCCGTTCTCGGATTGAAAGAATACCTTGAGGTCGGACGGAACGTAGTTGGCGACCAGGGTTGGAATCCCGATGCCGAGATTGACGAGGTTGCCGGTTCGGAGTTCACGTGCCACGCGCCGTGCAATGAGCGATTGTGGATCCATGGTTCACCCGTTGGCGACGAGATAATCGACGAGTGGTGCTGGGGTCACGACGTGATCCGGCGCGATGACGCCGACTGGAACGATGTTCTCGGCGGTAACGATGACAGCGTCGGCCGCCATCGCCATGACCGGATTGAAATTGCGCGCCGTCAGGGCGTAGGCGAGATTGCCGAGGTAATCCGCCAGAAATGCGTGGACCAGCGCAAAATCTGCCCGAAGCGCCGTTTCCAGGAGATAGTGCTTGCCGTCGACGTCGATCTGGCGCTTGCCGTCATCGACCATGGTCCCGACGCCCGTCGGCGTCAGCACGCCCCCCAGGCCGCAGCCGCCGGCCCGGATGCGTTCGACGAGCGTGCCTTGCGGCACGAGGTTGACCGCAACCTTGTTGGCCATCATCTGCTTCTGCACGTTCGGATTGAGACCGATATGGCTCGTGGTCAGCGTCGAGACCAGCGAAGCGTCGAACAGTTTCCCGACGCCTCTGCCCGGGACCGCGGCGTCGTTGCTGATGATGGAGAGCTCGGATTTCCTCTGCCTGACCAGTTCGTCCAGCAGGCGCTCCGGCGTGCCTATGCCCATGAAGCCACCCACCATCACGGTTGCGCCGTTCGGGATCATGGCGACCGCTTCTTCCACGGAGACGGCTTTCATTGGATGGCTCCGACATCGCTTTGGCTTACAGGGTCACGGTCGAAGCTGCAGCGGACCCGGCATCAGGCCTTGATCTGTATCAAGGCCGCTTTCACGTCGATCCGCGCCATGTTGACGCTGTTCATCGATCAACGCCGCGCTCCACGCCAATGCTGGACAGCAAGTCGTTCCAGAGCTTGCGCACCTGCGCGTCTTCTGTCGCGGCGGCACGCGACCCGCCGCATTGAGGGGGCCGAGAAACTCGCTTACGGCGACACGCCGTGCGCGGGAATGGCGCGCAGATGTCGTGTCCCTCGGGGAACGGGATGAGTGGATCTCCCGCGTTCTCCGGTGCGATCCATATCGAGCGGTCGCCCCGCCATTTTCCGGAGAGAACATCCTCGGCAAATCCGGAAAGCAATGCGGCCGTCAGTGCCGGCTTTTCGAGGGTGAAAGCGTGAAAGACGCGTGGAATGATGACCAGCGCGCTGTCGGGAATCTGGAGCCGCAGGGTATCGTGAAGTGCGTGCGGGGTAAGAAAGTCGAACTCGCCGTTCAGGATGATCGTCGGAATCCCGATCGAATGAAGCTGGGGCGTCAGGGGTTTGAAATCGAGAAGCGAGTCCATCAGGTTCTGCAGCGCATAGACGTCATTGGTGAGCCAGCCCTGTCGCTTGATCGCCGCGAGGTTGCCAAGCTGCGGTCCAAGCCAGGCGTCGGACAGGTTCATCGGCAGTAACAGATCCTGCAGATAACTTGTCCCGCCGAGGATCAGGCCGGTGCGGAGCGCATTGCCGATCAGCAGCAGCTGCGGCGATAGCTCCGCGAAGGAGCTCATGAGAGCCAGTCCAGCGAGACGGTCGCCATGCTCGATTGCGTACCGCAGCACAATCAGCCCGCCGAAGCTGATGCCGCCGAGGAAAATCGGGACATCGCCGAGTTGATTGATCAGGAGCGCCAGCGCCGCCACCTGGTCATCCTGACTGATCGCCAGCACGGGCTTGTCGGATGCGCCCTGGCCGAGCAGGTCGAATGTGGCGACGCGATATCCTTTCGCGACCAGCGCTCCCGATAGACGCTCCAGAGTTCTGCGTACTGCGTCAACCCGTTGACCAGCACATAGGCCGGCGCGCGCTCTGGACCGTTCAGCTCAAAACGTATGCGATACGAGCCGAGGACAAGGAACGGCATGGCGCACCCGACGAGATCAGGCATTCGATGTCTCGCCCGGACAGACACCCCCTTGAGATAGGTCAAGCGTAAAACCATGGCAGCGGCCATGCCGGATTGCCGGCTAATCACGGTACCGGGCATTGGGCATTCGATGAATTTCGAAATGCCGGCGCTCTACGCCGGCTATTTCGGTGCATGGTTCGGCGGGCTGCCGGGAAGTGAAGTGGCGATCTGAGCCTCGTCCTACAGGTCCAGATCCGCCAGCCGCGTGCGGTCCAGCAGCACGATTTGGCGCTGGGTCTGGCCGAGGAAACCGAGGATACCCTTGCCGTGAAGCTGTGACAGCGCCCGCGAAACCGTCTCGAGCGTCAGGCCGAGATAGTCGGCGATATCGCGACGGCACATCGGAAGGGCCATGACGCCGGCGGCAGACAGGCGGCGGTCCATCTCCAGCAGGAATGCGGCAACCCGCTCGAGCGAGGTCTTGCGGCCGAGCAACAGCATATGGTCCTCGGCATGCTGAAGGTTGCTGGTCGTCATGTTCAGAAGGTCGAGCGCGACCATCGCGTCGCTTTCCGCGACGTGCTCGAGGCTGCACCGCTTCATCAGCCTTACTGTCGTATCGACGATCGCCTCCGCGGTGAAGCGGTGCTCGGTGCCGTTTTCCAGCCCAAAAATGTCACCGGTCAAATGGAAGGCGCCGATCTGGCGGCGGCCGTCGGAAAGGAGCTTGTGGCTGCGAACCGCGCCGTCGACGACCTGGTAGATGTACTCGGCCGGCTCGGCCTGGCCAAAAATCTCGGTGCCTCTGTCATATTTGAATTCGCTCAGGATGACCCGTGCCCGGGAAAGCTGGCCAAGCTCTCCGAGCGCCTTCGGCTTGCTGCCGGGATGGGCGTTGACGTTGACAAACATGGATACCCCCTGTTTGAGACAATTTTGTTCGCATCCGCGGGACGCGCACTGCAAGGATCTGGAAAATCCATGGCTCAATTCCGTCAGGATGTTGCTTAAACTACAGCGTGTGTGGATGAGCTATTGTCATCGAGGGTCATTGTCCTAGGGACAATGACTGGATGTCGCATGCTAGGACTAACGCTCCGGCGACCGAGGCGATTTGGCACAAACTGCATATTCTCACGCAGGACATCGAATGATAGTCTTCGGAACCCAGCGCCGCTCCTGCCGAGATGACCATGCGTATCCGTGCCATGTTCTTCGACGATCTCGACTTGCACGGAATTTGTTTCTCCGCTACTTGCCCCATCATAGGAGGCGTCCTTTGCCCGGGCTTCGTGCATATCGTTGATGACGACGCTTCCTTCCGAACGGCGATCGAACGCCGGTTGAAGAAGGCCGGCTACGAGGTCGCGACTTATCCGTCGGCCCAGGATTTGCTGGATCGGCTGCCGAGCGAAAGTGAATCAGGCTGCATTCTTCTCGACGTGCGGATACCGGGATTGAGCGGTCCGGAGTTGCAGGATCGCTTGAGCGAACTCGGCTCGACCTTGCCGATCGTGTTTCTCACGGGTTATGCGGATGTCCAGACCACGGTGCGCACCATCAAGGCGGGCGCGGAGGATTTTCTCACCAAGCCGGTATCGTCAGAGGACCTTCTTGCCGCAATCGAACGGGCTTTGGCGCACCAACAGGCAGCGCGTGGCCAGAGAGACAAGCTCGATACGGTGCGCGCGCATATCGCGACGCTGACGCCGCGCGAGCGCGAAGTCTTCGAACTCGTCATTCGCGGCAAGACCAACAAGCAGGTCGGCAACGTATTGGGCGCGACCGAGCGCACGATCAAGGCCCATCGCCACCGGGTGATGGAGAAGATGCAAGTCCAGTCTCTCGCGGAATTGGTCTCCCTTGCCGAGCGGGCCGGTATCCTGGGAGATCTGTCGGGTACCCGACAGACGAGTTAAAAATTCCATCAACAGGAACTGCGTTCCATTGTCCCACAGGACAATAGGAATTGGCTGGCGCGGCGCTTACCAAAGAGCGATGACGCGTTGATGAAACCAAACAAGAAAAGTTCCGGCGCTGACGCTCCGGTCGCCGCGGAAGACCATCACGGCGTGATGGACGGACCAAGGATAGCAATCTTGCCAAATCGGAATCTCGTCTTTGTGGTCGATGATGACCCAGGAATACTGAAGGGGGTAAAGCGGCTGCTACGTGAACACGGTTACGACAGCGTTCTGTTTCCGTCGGCGGAAGCGTTCCGGAATCACGGCGATTTCGACGCGGCCTGTTGTCTGATTCTCGACATCAACCTGAACAAGGAGTTGGGGATTGAGTTGAGGCATCGTCTCAAGGCGGCCGGAATTTCCCTGCCGGTCATCTACATCACGGCGAATGACAACCCCGCTGTCCGCATGGCCGCGATGGAATCCGGATGCATTGCCTATCTGACGAAGCCATTTGGGGCGAGGTCGCTGCTCGAGCCGATCGAAAAAGCGTCGGCCGGTCTGGTATAGATCGCGCGTCGCGATCGTCCGCATCACTCGTCGATAGCCTGTTCGAACGTCTGCGCCGGAGTGCCCTTGGCGAACCGCGGCGAACTGGTCGATCGGCAATGTCGTGGTCACCGACAGCACGCTGGAATCCACGACCTCAAGCAGGAGCTTGTGGCCTGTCTCCATTTCCTTGAGCAATTTGGGGTCGGCGACATCGGCTGCGATGCAGGTGTTGGTGAGGCACCACATGTAGGGAATCCGGTAGGCAGCTCCCTGATCGATCGTGATTTTGACCCCGGCCTGAAGGTAGAGGCCAACGGGAAGGAACAGTTGCAACCGCGCCGCCTTTTCGCCCTCGCGTTCGATCAGGTCGATGCGGACCGCGGACTGGCCGGTCTCAAAGGTGCCCGCGATCGATGTCCGGCACACCATGTTCGTTCCTGGCATCTTGAAGCAGATCTTGCGCCAATCGGAATATGTGATCTCGCGCCGCGCGCTGGCCGCGTGGCGCGAACTCTTGACCGGCTGATTTCTCAACTGGCTGACCGCCTTCCGGCCTCGCGGGCTGTTGCGCGTACGCCGACGCCATGCCGAGATCCAACAATAGCAGGACCGCCATTGCGGCCAGCAAGCTCGATCCGCCATGGCGGCGGCGGGGCCGCTGCTTCGCTCATCTTTCGCCTCCATCCGCTATCGGCACCGAGTTTCATCCGTGCTTGTCCAGGAACGGTCCGACCAGCGGCGCCCACAACGGAATGCTGTCGGGCGAATTGATCAGGAAATGTCCGTCACTGCCGAACGGAGCAAGCAGGTGATATTCGGCGTTGCCGCCCGCGCCGGTATAGGCTTCGTGCATTCGCCGGGATAAGGCCGGACCGAAGAAAGTGTCGTTCTCGATGTAGATCCACAGCATCGGGGTGCGAGCGGTGCGGCCGATTTCGGCGGTTGCCGCGACCAGTTTGTCGGGCGCGCAATTATTGTTGGGCTTGCCGTCGACGCGTCCACCGCGGCCCGCCGCGAACGTGATGATCGCCCGCACCGCCGGCAGGTTCTGGCTCGACAGCGCCAGCGCTGCCCAACCGCCGGCGGATTGACCGACCACAATGGTTTTGTCCGGCACGATCAGCTTTTGCCCGGTCATGTAGTCGATGATCCACTTGTCGACCAGCGCCACCGCAAATCCGGCATCGCGGAAGTTCGGATTATGGCAACCGCCGATCTTTGAATAGAACAAGGAGTAGAGGCCGCGCTCGGAGTCATCGAGTGCCGCTGCGCCATATCCGGAGCCGGAGGGTGCAACGACCATGTAGCCCCGCCGGGCGAACCACATCGCCGCATCCCTGAACTCGACGAGTGGAAAGAAGCCGCGTTCGCGCTGGTTGAGCGAGACGCCATGGTTCATGACCACGAGCGGAAACGGTCCATCGCCAACGGGCCGGACCACATAGGCGATCGTGGGCAGCGTAACCGGGATCGCCCACACTTCCTCCTGAATCGCGCGGCCGGTGGGCCGGTCCTCAGCGAAGGCCGCAACGACCAGGATCAGGACAACGAACGCGTAGATCACGAGAACGCGCATAAGATATCGGCGCATGGCATGCGTCCCGTGTCTTGCCGTTGCCGGCTGTGGTTGCCGCAAAGGCTTTCCTCACCGTCGCGCGGCAGGTTGATCTGGATCAACGGCGCGCCGGCAACATCATCCGGCGGAGGTGAGAGTCACGATCACGGGGCCGAGGATGGTCAGGAGAACGTTTCCGACGGCATAGGGCACGGCGACGCCAAGCACGGGCGTCTGACTGTCCGCCCGTTCGCAGCATCCGGTGACGGCCGCGTCCACTGTCATGGCCCCCGCGAGTGCGCCGCAGATGATGACCGGGTTCAGGTGCAGGATGCGATGCGCCACGAAGGTCGCGATCGTCAGCGGAACGAGTGTAACGACCACCCCCAAGGACAGCAGCAGCACACCGTGGGATTGAATGGCCGCAATCGCTGCTGGTCCGTTTGCAAGTCCGATGGCGGCGATGAATCCGCCAAGGCCGATGTCGCTCAACGTTTGCTCCGCGGCAGGCGGATAGCTTCCGACGTTGGGCCGGCGCGAACGCAGCCAGCCGCAGATCAGTCCGACGAGCAAGGTGCCGCCGGCGCCGCCGAGCGATATGGCGAAAGACCCGACCTTCATGCTGAGCAATCCGATCAGCAGGCCTACAGCAATCCCCGCTGCGAGGAAGGCAATATCGGTCCGGTCACCATAGCGCAGCACCTCGCCGACTTTCGCCGCGGCCCGCTCGACGTCATGCGTCGCGCCAACCAGCGTCATGACATCGCCCATATAGATGACGGTGTCGGGCGTAAGCGGCACCTCTTGCCCTCTGCGCGTCAGATCCCGCAGAAAAACGCCCCGCGCGCTATCGCCGACCTGATCGGCTATTTCGGCCAGGGTCCGGCCGTGGAGTTTCTCATTGCTGACGAGAACGCCGAGCGCATCGCCCAATATCTCGCGCAGCACTTCGGCGCCTTCGATTTCCGGACCGATCGAAACACCGGCCTTGACGAGGGCCGTTGCCGGTCCGGCGAGTACGATTTCATCTCCGCTCTGCAGAACCTCCGTCCTTGAAGGCTCGACGTCGCTGCCGTTGCGATCGATGCGTTCGACGACGACACGTTGGCCGACACGATCTTCAACGGCTCCAACCGTCTGTCCGGCAGCGGTGACCACCCGGTAGGCCCGCGCCTTGAACTTCTGATAACCCAGGTTTCCGGTCTTGGGTGCCTTGCCCCCGGAAAGAGCGGCCTCCAGCTTCACGGCTTCTTCCTTGAGATCAATCCCCATCAGCCAGGGCGCGGCAAAGGGCACAAACAGCAGCGTCAGGATGTAGCCGAGGATGTAGGTGACGGCATAGCCCGCCGCGATATTGGCCTGCTGCTGGCGCAGGACATCGTCGGCAAGACCGAGCTGTGCGAGCGCGCCCGTCGCCGTGCCGATCATGGATGACTGGGTGAGACTGCCTGACGCAAGCCCGGCAGCCGTGCCCGGATCCAGGTGAAAGGCAAAGGCGAATGCGATGACGAGGGTGAGGCCCGTGATGCTGATCACAACGGCCACGCCGACTTGCGACAGGGTCCGCAGACTGAGCGAAGCAAAGAATTCGGGCCCCGACTTATAGCCGATCGTGAACACGAACAGGCTGAAGAAGATCGACTTGAACAGCGGCGGAATCACGAAGGTTCCGAGTTGTCCAAGAAGAACGGCCGCTACCAGCGTGCAGGCTGTGGCGCCGATCGAAAATCCCTTGAACTGGAGCCGTCCAAAAAATGTTCCCAATGCGATTGAAAGCAGCAGGAAAATTTCCGGCGCGGTCGAAACCATCCATTTGATTGTGTCCATAGGTGCAATCCTCAGCCCGAGGCCGGCAAGGTCGTACGGTTCCAGCCAGGTCCGTTGATTTAGATCAAGCCGATTGGACCGCCGAATTGTCCCGTAGGCGCCGCCAGCCGCAGGAAGGTCCGCGAATGGATCAGGAGGTGTCATCAAGGCGACCGCGAACTTGCGAATGATGAGCCGATCCTTGGCTTGATTTGGATCAAGACTCCGCTACCGGCGCCACCCCTACGCTGGCCGCGCCAACACAGGCGAGCGGGAGAGAGCGATGGCTACCGAACAGAAAATTCAGGACTATCGGATCGATCAGTTCTATTCGGGGCCCGGCGCGCGAGCCGATCACTGGCGCTTGCTGGTGGATGCCGCGAAAGCCTGGTCCGACGGCTCCGGGAAACGCAACCAGCTCGACGCCCAGCTCGCCGAGATCGAAGTGACCGAAGAATTCCACGGCTATCCCGGCTCGCGCCTGATGGGTGCGCTGAAGGAAACCGCGGCCTCCGGCGACGCGTCGGCCACAGCAGCGCTCGCCACCCGCATCCTGCAATCCCTGCAGACGAAATCGTTCCGCCAGCATGCGAACGATTGGGATATTCACGACGACGGCGAGCGCGGTCTGACTGATCTGCTGCCTCCGTCGATGGGGCGGGCGGAATCGCATCGTCCCTACTTCGAGGTGCTGATCGTCACCGGCGTGGCGGCAACCAACTGGCCAAACCTGTGCGCCGAATGGCGCAGGCTCCGCCGTCCGCTGGACGCCTTCGTCTACGAGCCGGTGTTCGTCGGAAGCTTCGAAGACGCCTTTTGCGCCAGCATGATCAATCCCGACATAGCGGCCGTCATCATCAATGAAGGCTTTGCGCAGAAATCGCGACATGATGCACCGGTATTGCGGACGCTGACCGCATCGATCGAACCGATGGGCGCCACCGATTCCGCGCTGCGGCTGGCCCACACGCTAAAGCGCGTGCGTCCGGAACTCGACCTCTATCTGATGTCGAACCGGAACGTCGAGCAACTGGCGGGAAACCCCGAGGCCGACGTGCTGCGCCGAATATTCTATTCCGTGGAAGAACTGCTGGAATTGCATCTGGCCATTCTGGAAGGCGTGCAGGACCGGTTCGAAACCCCGTTCTTCGACAATCTGAAGAAATACGCCCAGCGCCCGATCGGGACTTTCCATGCGCTGCCGATCGCGCGCGGCAAATCCGTGTTCAAGTCGGACTGGATCCGGGACATGGGAGAATTTTACGGGATGAACCTCTTTCTTGCGGAGAGCAGCGCCACCACCGGCGGGCTGGACAGTTTGCTGGAGCCGACCGGCAACATCAAGATAGCGCAGGAAAAGGCGGCGAGGGCGTTTGGCGCCGACCGCGTGTTCTTCGTCACCAACGGCACCTCGACCTCGAACAAGATGGCGGTGCAGGCGCTGGTCGGCCCCGGCGACATCGTGATCGTCGACCGCAACTGCCACAAATCGCATCACTACGGAATGGTGCTGGCGGGCGCCCAGCCGCTTTATGTTGAGGCGTTCCCGATGACGGAATACTCGATGTACGGTGCGGTGCCGCTGAAGACCATCAAGCAGGCGCTGCTCAATCTGAAGAGCGAGAACAGGCTGCACCGGGTCAAGATGATCGACCTGACGAACTGCACGTTCGACGGCCATATCTACAATACCCGCCGGGTGATGGAGGAATGTCTCGCCATCAAGCCGGACCTGATTTTCCTGTGGGACGAAGCCTGGTTCGGCTTCGCGCGGTTTTCACCGTTCCTGCGGCCGCGCACCGCGATGGGCGCCGCCAACGACATCGAAGCCTGGATGCACGATCGCAAAATCCATCCAGGCATACGATAAGCAGCGCACCGAACTCGGCGACGATCCGTCTGACGACCTGCTGATGAAGACGCGGCTGCTCCCGGATCCGCGGGCCGTGCGGCTTGCGCGTCTACCAGACCCATTCCACGCACAAGTCGATGTCGGCCCTGCGACAGGGATCGATGCTGCTCGTCAAGGACGTCGAATTCCACACCGTGGAGCAGCAATTCAAGGAAGCGGTATTTACCCACGCTTCGACCAGTCCCAACCAGCAACTGATCGCCAGCCTCGATGTGGCGCGCCGCCAGATGGAGCTGGAAGGCTTTGGGCTGGTCGCTAACGCGATGGAGGTGGCCTTCGCCATCCGGAAGGCAGTCGCCGCCAATCCGCTGATTTCGAAATATTTCAGCATCCTCGGCGCCGACAAGATGGTGCCGGCCGAGTACCGCGAAAGCGGCTTTGTCGATTTCCTGGCGCCGGGCGCCAACTGGGCGAGTGCGCGTCGCAGCCTGCAGGAGGACGAGTTCTGCCTCGATCCCACCCGCATGACGCTGGTGTGCGGGACGGCGGCGTTCGACGGGACCCAGTTCAAGGGCATCCTCGCCAACCGTTACGGAATCCAGGTCAACAAGACCTCGCGCAATTCCGTGCTGTTCCAGTCCAACATCAACAACACGCGCAGCGACGTTGCGAATCTCATTCGGGTGCTGGCCGAAATCTAGCGGCGAGATCGATCGCAGCCTCAGTCAGGGCGGCACGAACGCGCGCAAGACGTTCGACGCGCGGGTCAAGAGCCTGATGACCGATGTGCCCGACCTGCCGAATTTTTCGCGCTTTCACGACAGTTTCCGGGACGATGCGGGCGACAAGACCAATGAGGGCGATATCCGAAGCGGCTTCTACTCCGCCTATGACGCGGAAGGCTGCGAATATATCCGCCTTGGGGACGCCGAGATCGATCGGCGTCTGAAGAACGGTCCGGAACTGGTCTCGGCCAGTTTCGTCATTCCGTATCCGCCCGGCTTCCCGATCATGGTGCCCGGCCAGGTCATCACCCAGGAAACCATCGACTTCATGCGCAAGCTCGATGTCAAGGAAATCCATGGTTACGACGCCACGGAGGGCCTGAAGCTGGTGCGCCCCGAGGCTTTGGCGAGGTTCGGCGATCGTAATTCGGGTGGGCACGGGATCAAGCATGCCGCGGAATGAGGGCGCCGCGGAATAGGGCGCTGCAATTGGAAGGGGTGACGTCATGATCGATTGGTTCGTACAGACGCTTCGCAGCTATCCGGAGATCGCCATCTTCCTGTCTCTGGCGCTCGGCTATTACTTCGGCTCCTTCACCTATAAAGGTCTTGGTCTGGGAGCCGTAACCGCAACCCTGATCGCGGCGGTCATCATCGGACAGCTCGAGATCAAGATCGGCAGTCCGCTCAAGCCGGTGTTCTTCCTGATGTTCCTGTTTGCCATCGGATACGGCGTCGGACCGCAATTCGTGCGCGGCATCGCGCAGGATGGCATTCCGCAGGCGTTGTTTGCCGTCGTGGTGTGCTTGCTTCTGTCTCGGTTCCGCCTATGTGGGTGCCAAGCTTGCGGGCTACGACATCGGCTCGGCCGTGGGGCTCTATGCCGGATCGCAGACGATCTCGGCGTCGATGGGGCTGGCGACCGATGCGATTGGTCGCCTTGGTTTGTCGCCCGAGGAATCGAAGAAATTGTTGGATGCGATGCCGGTGGCTTACGCCGTCACCTACATTTTCGGAACCGTCGGGTCCGCAGTCGTTCTGGCGCTGATCGGTCCGGCGCTCCTTGGCATCGACCTAGAGGCGGCGTGCAAGCGCTATGAGGAGAAGCACGGCGGCAAGAAGGAAGCCGGCGGCCCCGGCACCGCCTGGCACCAGTTCGAGTTGCGCGCGTTTCGCGTCAAGGAGCGTGGACCCGTTGTCGGCAAGACGGCACAGGAAGCCGAGGCGCTGCTTCCGGACCAGCGTGTGTTTGTGCAAAGTATCCGGCGGGATGGACAGATCATGGATGCCGCGGCAGGCACCGTGATCCACGCCGGAGACATCGTGGCGATCGCAGGGCGCCGCGAAGTGCTGGTCAATCTGCTTGGTGCCGGAGCTGAAGAAGTCGATGACCGGGAACTGCTGGCGGTGCCGATCGAGGGTCTCGACGTCTATGTCACCAGCAAGGATGTTGACGGAAAAACCCTGACTGAATTGGCAAACAATCCGGGCGCACGTGGCGTGTTCCTGCGCAAGATCGTCCGCGGCGCCACCGCAACCAACATCCCGATTATGTCGGATACGCAGTTGCAACGGGGCGACGTCGTTACCCTGGTCGGGCGCACGCCCGACGTCGCGGCCGGAACCAAGATGCTTGGTCACCCGGATCGGGCGACCGATGTGGCGGATGTCGCTTTCATCGGCGCGGCGATCACCATCGGCGCCTTGCTTGGTGCACTTGTCTACAAGATCGGCAGCGTGCCGCTGACGCTTTCGACCTCCGGCGGCGTCCTGATTGCAGGCCTTTTCTTCGGCTGGCTGCGTTCCGTGCGTCCGACCTTTGGCCGGATCCCGTCACCGACCGTCTGGTTCATGAACTCGGTTGGCCTGAATATGTTCATCGCGGTGGTCGGCATCTCGTCCGGACCGGGCTTTGTCGCCGGCTTGCAGCAGCTTGGCTTCAGCCTGTTTCTCTGGGGCGTCGCGGTCACCACGGTACCGCTGATACTGGCGATGTATGTCGGCAAATATCTGTTCAAGTTCGACGACGCCATTATCCTCGGATGTTGCTCCGGCGCCCGCACCACGACGGCCTCGCTCGGCATGATCAACGATCGCGCCAAGAGCCAGATTCCCGGCCTGGGCTACACCGTCACTTACGCGGTCGGAAACACGCTGCTGACCGTCTGGGGCATGGTGCTGGTGATGATACTGGCTTAGCGCGGAGAAATCCCGATGAGCACGTACCCGTGAGGCCGTGCTCAGCAACTTCCCCTTACGACCACCCTGTCGATAGAAACCCGCAAAAAAAGAGGAGAAAGTCATGGCCGATATTATGACGCTAAAGAAATTCGAGGCTTTGGGCCCATTCGAGATCAAGAACGAGCTGATCAACCTTGCCAAAGCCACGTCGAAGGCGACTCAGTCCTCGTTCCTGGACGCTGGCCGCGGCAATCCGAATTGGGTCGCCACCACGCCGCGCGAAGGCTTCTTCCTGCTCGGCCAGTTTGCCATCACCGAAAGCAAACGGACGATGGAGGAATCTCCTGGGATCGGTGGCATGCCACAAGCCAAAGGCATCGCGGCTCGCCTCGACGCATGGCTCGCGAAGCACATGGATATGCCCGGTGCAGACTTTCTGCCATCTATGGTGAAGTTCGCGATCAAGACTTTCGGGTTCGATCCCGATGCATTCGTCCACGAGCTCGTCGATTCGATCATTGGCGACCGTTATCCGGTGCCCGATCGCATGCTGGTCCACAACGAGCGCATCGTGCACGAGTATTTAATGTGGGCGATGTGCGGAAAGCCGCGCCCTTCCGGCAAGTTCGACCTTTACGCGGTCGAAGGCGGCACCGCCGCGATGTGCTACATCTTCAAATCGCTGAAGGCCAACCGGTTGCTGTTTCCCGGCGACTCGATCGCGCTTGGCACGCCGATCTTCACGCCCTACCTTGAGATGACGCACCTTGAGGATTACGATCTGAAGATGGTACCAATCAGAGCGCCGCAAGAGAACCGCTTTCAATATACGGAGGAGGAAATCAAGAAGCTGGAAGACCCGAAAATCAAGGCATTCTTCATCGTCAATCCCGGTAATCCCAGTGGCATGGGGATGAGCAGGGAGACGATCGCCATGATCGTGAAGCTCGTTAAGACCAAGCGCCCCGATCTGATGTTACTGACGGATGACGTCTACGGAACATTCGTCGACGATTTCCGCTCGCTGCTTGGCGAACTTCCGCACAACACGATCGGCGTCTATTCCTACTCCAAGTATTTCGGCTGCACCGGATGGAGACTTGGCGTCATCGCCATCCACGAGGACAATATTTTCGACAAGATGATCGCCAAATTGCCGGAACAGCACGTGAAGGCGCTTGACAAGCGCTACGGCCCAATCACGCTTGAACCGCGAAAATTCAAATTCATCGACCGCATCGTAGCCGACAGTCGCGACATCGGCCTCAACCACACCGCCGGGCTTTCGCTGCCACAGCAGGTGATGATGACGATGTTCTCGCTCTCCGAATTGATGGACGAAAAGAAGGATTACCAGAAGGCCTGCATGGGCATCGTGCACCGGCGCATGCAGACCTTGCTCGAGGGCATGGACCTTCAAGTCCCGCCAAATCCGAGTTTCGACGCCTACTACGCCTTGATCGATTTCGAGTTCTGGGCTCGGAAGAACATCGGCAACGAAGCCGTTGAATACCTCAAAAAGAACGTCCACCCGCTCGATCTTGCCTTTCGGCTGGCCGAGGCACACGGGATCGTGCTCCTGAACGGTGGCGGCTTCGAAGCGCCGAACTGGTCGATGCGCGTGTCGCTCGCGAATCTGCCTGACGAAGCTTACGAAGACATTGGTCGGGGCGTTCGGGCGATCGCCCGCGGCTACAGGGACATGTATGAGGCGTCAAAACTCGTTCCCGCGAAGTGAACCCAAGTCGGTCGAGAAGTGGGTCGCAGGACGAACGCTCGGATTACCGCTTGGCCGGGCTTTGCGGGCATCCTGCTTGCCCGGGGCTACTTCAATGATCCTTACACGATAGGTCGGCATCGAAAATTGAGAGGAAGAAAAGCCATGAGGAAGTTTGCTGCAGGCGTTGCGCTGGTTGCACTGGTCTTGGGCGTAGCTGGCGTCAGCACGCCATCGCGGGCTGAAACCGGCCAGGTCGGCGTGGTCTTTACCAAGGGCGGACTGATCGTCGGGGTCGGTGGCGGCGAAGGTGTGCTGATCCTTCGCGGCCACCGCTATCCATTTACCGTCTCCGGCATGAGCGTCGGTTTCACGATCGGCGCCTCCACCACCAAGCTGGTCGGACGAGCCCTCAATCTGCATGGGCCGGGTTCGATCGAAGGCTCCTACGCCGTGGCCGGCGCCGGCGGAGCGATCGCCGCAGGGGCCGGCGGCGTTCAATTGCAGAACGCCAATGGCGTCATCCTGCAGCTTAGCGGCCCGAAGGTCGGGGCAGAGTTGTCGGCTGCGGTGGGCGGCGTAACGATACGCCTGAAATAGCTGCGCGACGGTCAGGCCGCGCGATGGCGCGGCCTGCCACCTTCAGTAGCGTTCGACGACGAAGTTCATACCGCGCAGGCTTCGCTGGTCGTCGTAGCGGCCCTTGTCGGAGCGCTTCGGCAGCTTCACCTTGTCGCGGATCACCGGCTTGTACGGAATGGCCTTGAGCAGGTGCGCGATGCAGTTCAGCCGCGCGCGCCGCTTGTCGTTGGAACGGACAATCCGCCATGGCGCATGTTTCGAGCTGGTCTTCCTGAGCATCAGGTCGCGGGCGCGCGAATAGGCATACCACCGCTGATAGGACCCGACATCCATCGGGCTCAGTTTCCACTGCCGTACCGGATCGTCGATCCTGGCCCTGAATCGTCGCTCCTGCTCGTCCATTCCGACCTCGAGCCAGAGCTTGATCAGGATGATGCCGCCTTCCACGACATATTTTTCGATTTGCGGGCAGAGCGACAGGAAACGGTCGTGTTCGTCTGCGGTGCAGAAGCCCATCACATATTCGACGCCTGCGCGATTGTACCAGCTGCGGTCGAAGATGACGATTTCTCCGGCGGCAGGAAAGTGCTGCATGTAGCGCTGCATGAACATCTGCGACTTCTCGCGGTCCGAAGGCGCGGGGAGTGCCACGACGCGGAACACGCGCGGGCTGACCTTCTCGGTGATGGCCTTGATCGTTCCCCCCTTGCCGGCGGCGTCCCTGCCTTCGAACAAGATGATAACCCTGAGCTTCTTTTCCTTGACCCAATCCTGGAGATGACACAGCTGCACCTGGAGCTTGCTAAGCTCCTTCTCATATGCCTTCCGCTTCAGTTTGGTTGGAACCGGGGGGGCTTTGGCCATGGCATCCGATCTTTGGTTACGGTTGACTGGAAACAGACTAGTCGCCCCAGACCAGGACGACGCTGATGTCACCGGGTACGCCGCCCGGAAAATCGACGATCTGATATCGGATCCGGTAGCCACGCGGTTTGAGATAGTCCGACCAGAGCCGATAGATTTCCTGCGCTATGCCCGTCAGCGTCTTTTCCCAGCCCGGCTCCTGCTGATTGATGGCGCGGCCGTTGTCGGTGCACAGCGTGTGGGGGAAGCGGTAGACCTGGACCTCGGTCAGTCCATTCCGCACTGCACGCCGGATGACGGTCGACGCCAGTTCGACCTTTTCGTCTTCGGTCAGGCCCGACGGCTTGCTCAGCTTTTCGATCAGTTTGCGTTTTTCCGCTTCAGCCGCAGCCTGCAGGCGGGCGTATTGTTCTTCCTTTTCGGCCGCCTGGAGCGCGGTTTGACGCTGGATTTCCTTGGCCGTCGGCAGCAGTTCATCGATTTTCCCGGACATGGCTCATCCCTCCAGTCTCGCATGGGGTAGCTAGTGCCGGCGACCGGGTTACCCCTTTGATCCAAATCAAGCTCCGGGCTCGCGCTGCTCCCACTGTTTGCGGTGGTAGTCGTCGACTGTCGGCAACGAATCGGGAGACGGCATGGATCGGCCGGGCAAATTGGCAATGGCTGCCGCGGCGTTGACGGGCTTGTTGTTCATCGAAGAGGCGCACGCCGTCGATCTTTCCAGGGCATGGGCCTCCGATGCCGATAATTGCAGCAAGGTGTTCATCCGGAAGGGACGGGCGAACGAGATCGGGTTTGCCGCGATGTCCGACCAGTACGGTGGCGGCTTCATCATCGAGGCCGACCGCCTCAGGGGCAAATTTGCCACTTGCAAGATCAAGACAAAAAAGGAGGATGGCGAGACGGTCAACATCATCGCGGGTTGCGCTACCGATATCATGCTCTCGAACGTCCAGTTCAGCCTTAGGGTTGTCGAGCCAAACAAGATATCGCGGGTCTTTCCCGGGGTCATGGATATGGAGATCAGCTACTACCGCTGCCCGATATGAAAAGAGGTGCGAGTTGCCGAGCCCGAAAGCGGGACCGTTCCATAACCAGACAAGGCCGCGGCGTCATGCCGAATGCCAAGGAGGTCGCTCTTGACTGCTTCACCTAATCCGATCGCGGCGCATCATCTGCCGTTCTTTGTCACGCCGCCGGGCCAAACCGATGTTCTCTTCAACATCACGCTGTGGTTTGTCGTCGCGTGCATCATTCTGACCGGTGTGATCTTCCTCACCATCCATTCGCTTCCGGAACGAATGGCGCACAAGTCGAAGAAGATTCTGCTCGACCTGATCGCGTTGCTGTGCCTGCTCGCGCTGCTGACGCACCAACACCTTTTCTGGTTCGTAGCGATCATACTTGCGTTCATTGATATTCCGGACTTCCTGACCCCGGTAAACCGCATCGCAAACTCAATGGAATCCCTGGCCGAGCAGGAGGCCGGCGAGAAACCGGCGGATGTTTCGACTTCCGGCGCGCCAGAGGGGGCGACAACCGACGAACCCAACGTGAAGAAGCTGGGAGCCCATCATGGTTGAACTCATGCTGTGTTCCATGCTGACGCTGTTTCCGGATTTTCTGTTCCGCCGCTTCGTGCAGGGCAAGCGCCTTGGCAAGGAAATCACGTTATTCTCGGTCTGGTACGAACTTCGCTGGGGCATCACGCTCTGCCTGATACTCACGGTGTTGCTGATCACGGTGGTACTTTACAATCACCCCTCTTCGAACGACGTCAATGCGCTGTTTCGGACCACGTCGATCTTCGCAGAAACCGGCGGCCGGGTGTCGGAGGTCTATGTCGGCTATCACGAGAAGGTGAAAAAAGGCCAGCAGCTGTTCAAGCTCGACAGCAAGAGACAGGAAGCCGAGATCGAGACCGCTCGCGCCCGCATTGTCGAGGTGGAGGCCGGCGTGGCCACGGCCAAGGCCGATATCCTGACAAGCAAGGGGAAGCTCGACGAAGCCAAAGGCGATTATCAGCAGGCGCTTGATGAATATAATACCAAGAAGAAACTTTATGAGCGCAATCCTGACATTGTCGCCACGCGCGAGCTCGAGAAGCTGCAAACGCTGGTGGGGGCACGACAAGGCAACGTCGATGCAGCGAGTGCCTCCGAACAGGCGGCAGAGAGCCGTCTTTCGACGGTCCTGCCGGCGCAGAAGGCGAGCGCCGAGGCGCAGCTTGCGGCAGCCCAGGTCGAGCTGGAGAAAATGACGATCCGTGCGGGTGTCGACGGACGGGTGGATCAGTTCGTCCTGAGGCCGGGCGATATCGTGCAGCCGGCGCCGGTGACCCGGGCCGCGGGGATTCTCGATTCCCGACGCCGCGGGCGAAGGGCGGCTGTTCGCCGGATTCAACCAGATCGAAGCCCAGGTGATCAAGGTCGGCATGGTGGCCGAGGCAACCTGCATCTCCAAGCCAATGACCATTATTCCGTTGGTCGTCGCAAGCGTGCAGGACGTCATCGCCGCCGGCCAGATCTTGCAGACCAATCAGCTGACCGACATGTCGAAGCTAGGCGCCCCCGGCACGGTCCTGGTTTTTCTCGAACCTCTCTACGAAGGCGTGCTCGACGATGTTCCGCCAGGCAGCAGCTGCATCGCGAATCTCTATTCCGATCACCACGAACAAATTGAATCGAAGGACATCGGTTCGGTGGAGAAAGTCTATCTGCATTTCGTCGACGCGGTAGCCCTCATTCACGCGCTAGTCCTTCGTATGCAGGCGGTCGTCCTGCCGCTGAAGGCGTTGGTGTTCGGAGGACATTGAGCGGCAGCTGACGCGCTGATCGTTGGCTTGATCCAAGTCAATCCTGGGCTTCTCGATTCAAGAAGGATTGGGGTGGAAAGTGCATGTTGCCCTTTTCGAGTGCGGCTTGAACCGGGCAGGGACTGTGTTCGATGATAACCATACCGGAACTGGTCGCACAGGCGCTCAGCTCGTTTCTGGGCGCCGAAGCGCGAGACCGGTTCGGTGCTTCGCAGGCAGCGTTCGGTGCTTCCGGGGGATCGCTTGCGGATTTCCTGCGCTCCGCTGCAAAGCTTGCGCTCGAATGCGTCGGCAACAGCGACGCGCTTTATCACAACATCGAGCACTCGATGCTGGTGACCCTGGTCGGTCACGACATACTGATCGGCCGTGCGTTGCAGCGCTCGCTGACGGCGCGCGACTATGCCAACTTCATTCTGGCCTGCCTGACGCATGACATCGGTTACGTCCGCGGCATCGTTCAGGGTGATGATGGTGCGTGCTTTGTTGCCGACGTGACCGGCCGCACGGTTCGCTTGCCTATCGGTGCTTCGGACGCTGCGTTGGCGCCGTATCATGTCGACCGCTCAAAATTGTTCGTCGTCGAGCGTCTCGACGGTATCGAAGGACTGGACGCCGCCAGGATCGCCAGGGCCATCGAATACACGCGCGTTCCCTATGTTCCATCGCAGCGTGAAGAAGACGACGATCTAACGGAGGAAGAGGGGCTTCTGTTGCGGGCTGCCGACCTGATTGGTCAGCTCGGCGATCCCAATTACATAAGAAAAGCGAACGCGCTGTTTTACGAATTTGAAGAGACCGGGATGAACAAAATCCTGGGTTACGACACGCCAGCCGACATTGTTTACAAGTATCCGAAATTCTATTGGACACAGGTCGCGCCGCAGGTCCAGGCGGCCATCAGCTACCTCAATGTGACCTCGAGCGGACGGCAGTGGATCGCCAATCTTTACAGCAACGTATTTCGGGCTGAGCGCGAAGTCGGTCTGTCGGGCCCGCAAATGCCGCCGCGGCGGTGAGGCTATATGGTTTCGAGCAGAATGCCGTCATGGCTTCGGATGGTCGTTGTTGCAGGCGCCGTCGTTCTGGTCACAGGGGCCGGGCTGTTTGCCTACCACTGGTATTCCAGCCCGACGACGCTGACGATAGCGGTCGGCTCGCTCGATGGTGAGGCCCAGAAGCTCGTGTCCGCGCTGGCGAGCCGGCTTGCCGCGGCGAACGCGCCGGTACGGCTCAGAGTGGTCGAAACCGCCAGCGCGATTGAGGCCGCCGATTTGTTTTCGTCAGACAAGACCGACCTCGCCGTCGTGCGAGGCGACGTCGGCGATCTGTCGCAGGCGCAAGCCGTGGTCATTCTCGCACATGCCGTCGTGTTGCTCGTTGCACCCCCGGGATCGTCGATCACCGACATCGCCGGCCTGAAACGCGCCAGCGTCGGTGTGGTCGGCGGCGAAATCAATCGAAAGGTCGTTGGCGTTCTGACCGAGGTATACAATCTGGGCCGCGCCAACGTGACGTTCCACAACCTCGCGCCCGCGGAGACGCGGCGCGCGCTCGACGCCAAGGAAGTGCGCGCCATCCTGGTGGTGGTTCCCCTGGTGGAAAAATATCTGACGCTGCTGCGCGGCCTTTTCCCGCAAAACCCGAAAACCGCACCCGTGCTCATTCCGATCGAGGCGGCCGGTGCCATCGCCGAGAAGAAGCGCGCCTACGAAAGCTTCGATGTCCCGAAGGGCACGTTGCGGGGTTCGCCTCCCGTTCCGGGCGAAGACCTGACCACGCTCCGGGTTTCCTTTTATGTGGTTGCGAGGAAAACGCTCGATAACGATCTGGTCGGCGATTTGACGGAGGCCTTGATGAAGGCGCGCAGGGATCTGCTCGGCGAATTGCCGATGCTGGGGCAGATGATGGCGGCGAGTACCGACTCCGATGCCTATCTGCCGGCTCATCCCGGGGCTGCCGCGTTCTACAACGGCACCCAGCAGACTTTCCTGGACAAATGGGGCAACGCCATCTTCCTGGCTCCGATGATTCTTGGCGGGATCGTCTCGGTAGCGGCGGCGGCCTGGAAGTTTCTTCGTGCGGACGACTTGCGGAACGGTGAAAACGCCCTGGATGCCCTCTATGCGGTTGGCGGCCCCATTCGAACAGCGCAGACGCCATCGGACCTGTCCGGGATCGAGCGCGAGATCGACAAGGTTCTGCAGAACCAGCGCGAGAAGGCCAGGGCGGGAGATGAAAACGCGCTTGATGTCACAACCCTGAACGTGGCCGCACATCGCCTTCAAAGCCTGGTTCACGATCGCCGGACGCTGCTCGCGGCGCATTCAAACGGCAAGATCCAGGCGTAAGCCGGCGAAGCAACCTCGATCGGCCGGAGCCATCTCGACCGGGGCCGGACCTTTGATCTCGATCAAGACGGCTACACGGCTTCCGCTGTTGGATTTCTCCAATGTCCGGGGTCAACGCCCCGGCGAAGAAGCAGGCCATCTGATCAATGCTCCCCGTCCTTGACGAATTCCGAGAGGCTGCCGCGATGGCCAAGCGCTCCCTCGCGCTTGCCATCCTGCTTCTGGTCGCGGTGGGCGGATTGGCGACGCCATCCTACGCACAGGTGCCGGGCACCGTCAGCGTCGTATTCGCCAAGGCGGGCCTGATCGTGGGCGCCGGTCGGGGGCGCGGTGTCCTGACCTATCGCGGCGGCGATCATCGGTTCAGGGTTTCCGGCCTCAGCCTCGGCGTCACGGTCGGCGTCTCGGCGATGCGGCTGACGGGACGCGTGTCGGGACTGCGTGAACTGAGCGACTTTTCCGGCACCTACGACGCCGTCGGCGCCGGCGGCGCGCTGGCCGGCGGTTTCGGCGGCGTGCAATTGACCAACAAGAAAGGTGTGGTCATCACGCTTCGGGGGGTTGAGGCCGGCCTGGAATTTGCGGCCAACCGCAGCGGGATCAGGATCTCGTTGCAGTAGGCGCGCAGACCGGTATTCCTACCACAGCCTTCCACGGGATGAATGCCGCCGACTTCAGCCTATCTTTCCCCGCCGATCCCGCGTAGAGTCGTTCCGTCGCAAGACGATGGCGCTGAAACTCTGAGCGGACCGCGGGCAGACCCGGGGGCAGTACCCGGCGCCTCCACCTTAGCAGCTTGAGCTTAAAGGTCTCATTTCGGTGAGATCGATTACGCCGCAAGGCATAATCCCTGGGCTGCTATGGCGGGGGCGAACCAGGATCGATGGTCGCGAAGAAGCTCTGAATTGTGCTCGGCATGATACCGCCGTTATCGGGTCAAAAACCTAAATGCAAACGATAACGTTGCATTGAACGAAGTGCGCCTCGCGGCGTAACCTGTTCGGGGTTGGTCCACCTGGCAACAGAACGGCCATTGCCGCGTCAACCCTCGGGTTGGCGCGGCTTTATTTTGTGGGCAGGGCCGGCGCCGCGCGGTGACTTATGTTCCGGCCGCCGCCATGCTAGACGATGGCCATGCCGCAAACATGGAGGTGAACGCGTGACCCAGGCGATCACTTCCGAGGACAAATCCGGCAACAGCCTGCTGGCGGTCGCCGCCGGCGGCCTGCTGTCGGGCATCCTGACGCCGCTGCTGCCGCAACTGATCGACAGGATCAGCGGCGGTCCTGGCGATTTTCGCATTGCGCTGGTGGCGATTCCGTTTGCCGATCTCGTTTTCATCGTGGTTCGCCGCGATAGCGCAAATCCGTGGTGGGAGGCGCTGATCGCTGCCATCGTCACCATGTTCGCGTTCGTCTGCGCGGTGAATGCGGCGATCTTCATCGACGGCCAGGCCAACGGCGCCGACAAGATAATGCGCAACATCCTGGCCGGGCTCGCCGGCGGTTTTACCGGCAGCGCCGTGATGGCGCTGGGAATCGGTCTGTTGCCCGCGGGCCCGCGCGATGTCGTGGCCTGGTTGCAGATGCTGGTCACGGGCACGCTCGCCGGTGCATTGATGGCGCTCGACAATGCGCTCGGCCTTGATCAGACGTCGGTGCTTTATCCGGTGTGGCAGGCCGGTGTCGCGGTCCGGCTGGCAATGGCGCTGCGGCGGACGGGGCGCGGCTGATTTGCGGGGCGGGTTAGCGAAGCGTAACCCGCCGCTGTCGTGCAAGAGATGGCGGGTTACGCCGGAGCTTGTCATCGGGCCGCGCTTTGCGCGGACCCGTTGGGCTAACCCGCCCTACACTCTCTCGCTTCAGGCCCCCTGCGGGATCTGATCGAGGAAGCCGGTGATGTTGCGGATCCGTCCGTCCTTCAGGAGGGCGAAGTCCGTGCCCTTGATCGGGCTATCGACGCCGTCGGGACCCAGCCCCCACGAGAACCGGACGTGGTCGCCATAGCCGTTGGGCTCGCCGATCAGCCTGAATTTGAAATCCGGAAACTTCTGCTGCACGCCGGCGATCAACGCATCGACGCCGTCATAGCCGTCGCCGATCATGAGAGGGTCGACATATCTGGCATCGCTGGTCCAGTTGGTCGCCAGCATCTCGCGGCGGCGGCTCGGCGTCCGTTCGTTCCAGAGATCGATGTAGTTGCGGGCAATGGTGGTGTGGTCGGTCATGGTGCTCTCCTTCGTTTCAGCCGGATCAATCGGCTGACCCAACTATCGAAGGTTCGCGCGCGCTAATCGATTACCTCGGAGGTCATGGCGTGCGCTACGGCACGACGGTGAGCACCGCCTTCATGTTGGGATGGAAGCGGCAGTAATACTCGACCGTGCCGGCTTTCTTCAGAATGGACGTGACCGTCTTGTTCGGCGCAATCGTCAGATCAAAATCGCCATTCCGCGCGGTCGCGGTGTGGGCGAACACGTCCTTGTTGATCCATTCGATGGTGTCGCCGGCCCTGGCCGAAACCTCGGCCGGCGATATCACGAGATTTTCCATCACGATCTGCAACGTGGCCGCATGCGCCGGGACGGCTATCGCTCCAAGTGCGAGCAACGTCACGATGGAGAGATGGCGTCTCGACAACATGGCGGGTTCCTTACTTCAGCTCGGCGGCGACGTGTTCGGCGTGTTGCTGATGGCCTTGAAAAATCTTCAGGCCGGTCTGCAGCAGGCTCTTCAGCTCGGGATTGCTGGCCGACGGAATCAACTGCGTCTCCAGCGCGCCGTTGACCGTCTTGTGGTAGGCGACTTCGTTGGCTACATAGGCCTTGTCGTAGTCGGCGCCCTTCAGCTTGCCGAGCTCGGCGAGCTTGTCGGCGGCCTGCTTCGACAGCGCCTTGCTGGTGTCGTTATCTTCCGGCGTCACTTTCAGCTTCTTGACGAGGTCGAGCGCCTGCTTGTTGACGGCCTCATGGTCGCGCACCATGTCTTCGGCGAACGCCTTGACGTCCTTGTTGCTGGCGTTCGAAACCGCCTGCTTGGCGGCGGCGATATCGATCACGCCCGCGGTGTAGGCGATATGCGCGATCTGCGGATCGGTGGGCTTTGCGCCCTGCGCCAGCGCGGCGCTGCCGAGAAGGCTCAATGCGGCAATCGCCGCGCTCAAACGAACGAACATAATTTGACACTCCTGTTGCGCCTGCCTGAAGCGGCCGGCGCCTGGTTGGTTGCACAGGAGTTGGATGGCGCTGATGCGCGGAGGTTCCGGAAAAATTATCCGGTGAAGCCGAGCCGTTTCAGCACCGCGTCGGTCAGGCGCTCGCAGCGCTTGCCGGCAAACGGAAACGCCTCCATCACAACGGGACCGATTTTCTTCTCGACGTTGTCGCGCAACATATTGCGGGCGCGATGCAACCGCGTCTTCACGGTTTCCGGCTTCAGCCCGAGGATCTCGGCGGTTTCCTCGACATTCATGCCTTCGATCACGCGGGTGATGAAGACGAGGCGAAACGCCTCGGGCAGTTCGTCGATCGCGTGTTCGACGACGTGCTGGATTTCACGCTGGGCCATGGATTTTTCCGGATCGGCGGCGGCCGACAAGGGGAACTGGATGATCTGGGCTTCGAGCACGCCTTCCGGGAGCGAACTCCACTCCACGCCCGGGCGCCGGCGGCGCAGCCGGCCCAGCGCCTCGTTCATGGCGATGCGGGAAAGCCAGGTGGACAGGCTGGAATCGTTGCGGAACTGGTCCAGATGGGTGAAGGCGCGGACATAGGTTTCCTGAACCACGTCCTCGGCCTCGCCGTCGTTGCGCAGGATGCCGCGGGCAAGCCGGTAAAGCCTGCGATTATTGGCCTGCATGATCGCGCGAACCGCCGCCTCGTCGCGGATAAGCGCGCGCCGGACCAGTTCGGCGTCGGCGGTGTCGTTGGGGGCAGCGCGTGGGGCCTGGGTCTGGCGCATAATGGTCTGGCTCGATCCGAGAATGGGTTATCGAGGTATTGGATGCGGCCGGGCCGAACAGGTTCCCGGGTGAATTCACAAAATGACGAAGATTGCCGGAAAAAGGTCCGGATGCAGCCGCGCTTTGCGCCCGCATCCGGTACCGGAACGTCGGCCGGCGTTACTTTGCCGCGATCACCATGATTTCGACGCCATATTGCGGCGCGGCCAGCTTGGCTTCGACGGTGGCGCGCGCGGGCGTGTTTCCGGCCGATACCCAGCCGTCCCAGACCGCGTTCATCTCGGCAAAATTTTTCATGTCGGTGATGTAGATCGTGGCGGTCAAGAGCTTGGATTTGTCGCTGCCGGCCTTGGCGAGATGGCTGTCGATGATCGAGAGCACCTCCTGCGTCTGCTTGGTCACGCTTTCGCCGGCCGCCTTGTGGGCGACGACGCCCGCGAGATAGACGGTGTTGCCGTGGACAACGACCTGGCTCATGCGCGGGCCGGTTTCGAAACGCTGGATGGTCATACTGCACTCCTGATGTGTGTGGCCGCTACTTAGCGCGTTGGCGCGCCGTCGGCCACTGGGTTCTCCATGACGCATGCCGGGACCGCCCATGCATCACGGGAATTGTTTGAAAAACGCCCAGATCGTCTCCGCGCCGTCGATATCGTGATTTTGCGGCCCGAGAAGCGCGGTCGCGATGCGCGGGAAAAGTGCATCGGTCGAGTTGCTCGGCATGCGATGGCCGCCGCCATTGACGCGGTAGAGCACGACGTCGCGTCCAGGCGGGCAGCGCGACGAGATCAGCGTCACCGTGCTCTGGTCCGCGTGATCGCGGTCGTCGAGATCGGTCGTGGCGGCGTCCTGCGCCTCGCAGCCATTGACGCGGCGCCAGAACGCCAGCGTCCTTTCGGCCGACCAGAATCTCTCCAACGCGATGCGGCTGGTGCCCTTGCCACCCCGATACGGGATCAGGGGATCGGCCGTGCCGTTCATCAGCAGCATCGGCTCCGGGCGCCGTGGATGGCAGGCGGAGGCGGATTTGTCGGTGAGGTTCATGATGACGCTGGCGGCGGCCGCAAACAGGTCGGCCCGCGCGCAAATCAGCGTCATCGTCATGGCGCCGCCATTGGAGAGGCCGGTGACATAGACGCGCTTTGGGTCTGCCGTTCCTTCAGCGACATATTTCCCGATCAAAGCGACGATGAAGGCGACGTCATCGGTGCCCTTGGGCGGCGCGCGCCAGGCGCGCCTGGTACCGGGCCACAGATCGGCCCATGCGCGATTGAGGCCGTCGGGAAAGATCACGCCAAAATGCTCTCGTTTGGCGACCGCCGGCCACGAGGTTCGCGCCATGACGTCGGCGCCGGTCTGGATATTGCCATGGAGCACGATCACCAGCGGCGCGGGTTTGGTGTCGGGGAGTTGGGCGATGAAGGTGCGCGTGACGCCGCCGATCACAAGGGTCTCGGCGGAGGCGGTGTTGGCGGCGAGCGCGAACGCGAGGCTCGCCAGGAAGCAGCGGATCTGATGCATTTCCATTGCTGGGGCTCCGCCCAATCGACGGTTCCATTGCATCACGCCGCCCGAGCCGGATCAACCGTGCGCTGTGGCTAGGCTCCGGCCTGCGCCGCGGCGCCGCCGCGTTCATGGGCCTCCAGCGCATCGAGGAAGCAGCGCACTTTGGCCGGGACGAACTGGCGCGCCGGCAGCAGCGCGTGCACATTCAGTGGCTCGCAGACATGATCCGGCAGCAGCCGCCGCAACAGCCCCGCTGCAACGGCGGCTGTCGTATAGCTCGCGGTGACCCGCAACACTCCGTGCCCGGCCAGCGCCGCCTGCAATCGGATGTCGGCGTTCGAACTCATCAGCCGCGCGTTCTCAACCACCAGATGCTCGCTCGCGCCCGCCGGGGTCGTCAGCGCCCAGGGCGTATCGCTCGGACCAACGAGCAAGGGAAACCGCGCGAGGTCTTCCAGGGTATGGGGTTCGCCGAGCCTTTCCAGCAGCGCTGGCGCTGCGAACAGCCCACGTTCGAGCGAAGCAACCCGCCGGATGACAATCCCGGTCGAGGGCAACTGGGCTTCGAGCATCGCGAACACGATGTCGTAATTCTCGGCGACCGGGCTGACGAATTCGTGCTCGACATCGATCCGGATCACCAGATCCGGATAACGGCCCATCAATTCGCAGGCGACCGGGCCGGCGTGGTTCGCGCCGAATTCATAAGGCGACTTGATGCGCAGCGTGCCGGCGATGACGCTGCTCATGGCCATCGCCTCGCCATGGGTATCGTGCAGGGCAGTGAACAGCGGCTTGACCCGCTGATAGATCGTCTCGCCCGCATCGGTCAGGCGCAGATGACGGGTGGTGCGCTCGATCAGCCGCAGACCGAGATTGCTTTCCAGTCGTTGCACTGCAGCACTGAGGCTCGACTTGGGATGCCCGAGCACGCGCGCGGCGGCGCTAAAGCCGCCATGCTGCACAACCTCGCAAAACAGCTCCCAATCCCGCCAATCCATCGGGGCGATTGTCCATGGGCCGGTACAGTGTGTCCAGGAAATCCGGATTCCGGCGCCATCCCCGATGACATAGAAGAGAAGGCAATAGAAGAGCAAATAACAGGGAGGGGTGTCATGACCGATGACGGAATCTTTCTTCGCAATTCCTGGTACGTCGCGGCCTGGAATCACGAATTGATCGACGGCACCAAGCTGGCGCGCACCATTCTCGAACGCCCGGTCGTGATCTATCGCGGCGCGAGCGGCAAGGTCGTCGCGCTCGACGATCGCTGCTGCCATCGCGCCGCACCGCTGTCGATGGGCCGGATCGAAGGCGACGACATCCGCTGCATGTATCACGGCATGAAGTTCGAGCCGGGCGGCAAGTGCATCCAGATTCCCGGCCAGGACATGATTCCGCCAAAGCTCGGCGTGCGCAGCTATCCGATCGTCGAACGCTACAATCTGATTTGGATCTGGATGGGCGAAGCCGAAAAGGCCGATCCGAACCTGATCGTGGATTATCCGCCGCTTGCCGACAGCAAATGGCGCGGGCTGCCCGGCTATATGCACTACAAAGCCAACTGGCTGTTGATCGTCGACAACTTGAGCGATTTCGCGCATCTCGCCTTCGTGCACACGCATACGCTCGGCGGCTCCGAGGAATACGCCTACAAGACAAAACCGGTTGCGATCGAAAAACTGGACGACGGCTTTCGTGTCGAGCGCTGGCACATGGGTGCCGAACCGCCGCCCTATCATCAGAAGGTGATCTCGAACAAAACCGACAAGATCGACCGCCGCAACATCGGCCGCATGATGGTTCCCGGCATCTTCCTGCTCGACACCATGTTCGCGCCGGCAGGAAAGGGCGCGGAGAAGGGCGTTCAGGTGCCGGGCACGCGACAGTACCGCAACGCCCAGTTCATGACGCCGGAGACGCGCGGCTCGACGCATTTCTTCTGGAACTACCTGCACGATTTCGACATCGACAATCCGAACATCGCGCTGTCGCTGCGCAACAGCCTCGAAGAGGCGTTCAACGAGGATCTGGCGATCATCGAGGCGCAACAGAAAGTGTTCGACGCCGATCCGAACTACCAGCTCCTCGCCATCGGCGCCGATGCCGCGCTGACCTATTTCCGCTGGGTGCTGGCGCGGCGGATCGAGGCGGAGAGGGCCGCGGCGAAGGCGGCGTGATGGCTCGTCATGCCCTGCCTTGACCCACGGCTGTCCGGTTTAAATTTGGTGGACAAGGCGCATGGCATTGATTCTTCTGTGTTCCAAGCGTTTGGCGACGTTTTGGGACACGGAGAAGGATCAAGCCATGCAGCACCACAATAGTGTATTCCACAGCGTTTTGAAGCAGGTTCCGTGGCGCCGCTTCGATCAGCTTGTGGATGAGCACGGGGCCGACAAGCATGTTCGCACCCTGACGACAAAGAGCCAATTCATCGCGCTGATGTACGCACAATTGTCGGGGGCGCAGAGCCTGCGTGAGATCGAGGCCGGTCTGCAGAGCCACGCCACCAGGCTCTACCATTTGGGCAGCGATGAGGTGTCGCGCTCGACGCTTGCGGATGCCAATGCACAGCGGCCCTGGCAGGTGTTCAGCGGCCTGTTCGCTCATTTGGTCGGGCAGCTCACGCGTGGGCTCAAGCGCAAGACCGGCGAAGCGGTGCACCTGATCGATTCGAGCAGCCTTCGTCTGAGCGCGCTGAGCAAAGACTGGGCGAGGTTCTCGGCAGGCGTCTGCGGCGCCAAGATGCACATCGTCTACGACCCCGACGCCATTTGCCCGATCTATGCCGCCGTCACGCCGGCCAACATCAATGACATCACTGCCGCCAAGGTCATGCCGATCGAGGCCGGGGCCACCTACGTGTTCGACCTCGGCTATTATGACTACTGCTGGTGGGCCAAACTCCACGCCGCGGACTGCCGGATCGTGACCCGGCTCAAGAGCAACACCAAGCTCCGCGTGGTCCACAAGAATGCAGTCGCGGCAGGCTCAAATATTCTTTCCGACCGCATCGGCCATCTGCCGCAACGTATGGCACGCAACCGTCAAAACCCGTTCCAGGATCCCGTCCGCGAGATCCGCGTGCGCATCGACACCGGAAAGATCCTGCGCATCCTCACCAATGACCTCGATCTACCGGCAACCGACGTCGCCGATCTCTATAAACGTCGTTGGCAGATTGAGCTGTTCTTTCGTTGGGTCAAGCAGACACTCAAAATCAAGCAGTTCGTTGGACGCTCCGAAAATGCCGTGCGCATTCAGATCGCAGTAGCCCTGATCGCCTTCCTATTGCTGCGCCTGGCACACACCGCCCAGCGAGCTGTTCAAGGCCTGCTCACCTTCACCCGCCTGGTGCGCGCAAACCTCATGCACAGACGACCGATCAACCGGCTGCTCCTTCCGCCACTTCCGATCATCAAAGATCAGCGACAGTTGAGCCTCAGCCTATGCTAATTTAAACCGGACAGCCGTGGCCTTGTGCCGGGCATCCACGTTCTTGCTTTATTGGGGAAGAAGGACGTGGATGGCCGGGACAAGCCTGGCCATGACGGTGCGAGAATCCTCTTCGTGTCCCGATTTTAAGAGACCGCCTTCGCCGCCGCGCGTCCCGCGTTCCGCCCCGAAAACAGACATCCACCCAGAAACGTCCCTTCCAGCGAGCGATAGCCGTGCACGCCGCCGCCGCCGAAACCGGCGGCTTCGCCGGCCGCGTACAATCCCTTGATGATCCGGCCGTCATTGCCGAACACGCGTGAATCGAGATCGGTCTCGAAGCCGCCCAGCGTCTTGCGGGTGAGGATGTTGAGCTTCACCGCGATCAACGGTCCCTGTTCGGGATCGAGAATGCGATGCGGTTTGGCGGTGCGGATCAGCCGGTCGCCGATGTAACGGCGCGCGTTGTGGATGTTCATCACCTGCGCGTCCTTGACGTAGGGGTTCGTCATCTCGCGGTCGCGCGCCTCGATCTGCGCCTTGATCTGATCGAGCTTGAGCAGATTGTCGCCGCTGAGCGCGTTCATCGCGCTGACGAGATCGTCAAGGTTGTCGCGGACGATGAAATCCGCGCCGTGCTGCTTGAATGCTTCCACCGGCGCCGGCGCGCCCTTGTTGGTGGCGCGCTTGATGGTCATGCGCCAGCTTTTGCCGGTGAGGTCAGGGTTTTGCTCGGAGCCGGAGAGCGCAAACTCCTTCTTGATGATGCTCTGCGTCAGCACGAACCAGGAATAATCGTAGCCGGTCGACATGATGTAGTGCAGTTGGCCCAGCGTATCAGAGCCTGGAAACAGCGGCGCCGGCAGCCGCTTGCCCGTGGCGTCGAACCACATCGAAGATGGGCCCGGCAGAATGCGGATGCCGTGGCGCGGCCAGATCGGCGACCAGTTTTGGATGCCCTCGACGTAATGCCACATCCGGTCGCGGTTGATCAGCCGCGCGCCGGCGGCCTCGGTGATCCCGATCATGCGGCCGTCGACATGTTCGGGCACGCCGGAGATCATGAATTTCGGCGGCTCGCCGAGCCGCTTCGGCCAATTCTGGCGAACCAGATCGTGATTGCCGCCGATGCCGCCGGAGGCGACGATCACGGCCGGCGCGTGTAAGCTAAAGTCGCCGACGACTTTGCGCGAGCTGCTCTGGCCGCGCTCGACGGCGTCAGGTTCGAGCATGACGCCGCTGACGCCATCGACGACGCCGTTCGAAATCGACAGCGCATCGACGCGGTGGCGGAATTTGAATGTCAGCTTGCCGCTCTTCTGTGCTTCGCGCGCGCGGCGCTCGAACGGCTCGACGATTCCTGGGCCGGTACCCCAGGTGACATGAAAGCGCGGCACCGAATTGCCATGGCCCATCGCGTCATAGCCGCCGCGTTCGGCCCAGCCGACCACGGGGAAGATGCGATGGCCCATCGCGCGCAGCCAGTCGCGTTTCTCACCGGCCGCGAACGCGACATAGGCTTCCGCCCAGCGCTTCGGCCAAAGATCCTCGTCGCGATCGAAACCGGCGGTACCGATCCAGTCCTGCAGCGCGAGATCAAAGCTGTCCTTGATGCCGAGCCGGCGCTGCTCCGGTGAGTCCACCAGGAACAATCCGCCGAACGACCAGAACGCCTGGCCGCCGAGGCTCTGTTCGCCTTCCTGGTCGACCACGATGACACGCTTGCCGGAGTTGGCGATCTCGGTGGCCGCGACCAGCCCCGCCAGCCCGCCGCCGACCACGATTACGTCTGCGTCATCGGCCATCGCGTTCCTCCCCCAGCCCGTTTTGATTCAAGACCGTGCCAACGCGCGCGGTCAACGCCAAATGACACTTGCCTGTGGCGGGTGCGCACCAAGGGAATCGTTAACTTGTTCCAGTTTGGGACCTATTGGCAGAAAACTGCAGCGTGTCTGCAACACTTTATTTGAATTTGGTTTGAGCGGCCTTCCCCACCTAGACAAAAATGCTGTCTCGCAACACGCTGGCGAAGTCTTGCATCACTGAGACGAGCAGATTCGGGTTCGACAAGCTTGGACTGGGGCTGGCTATGAAGTTGATGACGGGGTTGCTCGCGGCGATGCTGCTGCTGGCGGGGGTCGGAACAAGTCACGCGGTGGTCCGGATTGCGGACGATCGCGGCGGCCGGATCGGCACCTATGTCGACAAATATCAGGGCCTGCGTTCTTCCGGCGAAGCGGTCATCATCGACGGCCTGTGCGCCTCGGCCTGCACCATCGTCCTCGGCGCGGTTCCCCATGACAGGATCTGCGTCACCTCGCACGCCAATCTTGGCTTCCATGCCGCGTGGGATTTCGGCGCCAATGGCCGCGCGGTCACCAACGCCGAAGCCACCCAGATGCTGTATTCGATGTATCCGTCGGCGGTGCGGCACTGGATCGCCCAGCGCGGCGGCCTGACCCCGCGCATGATCTTCCTGCGCGGCAAGCAGTTGCAGCAGCTGTACAAGCCCTGTTATCTCGACGCCCAGGCGTCCGCCAACAGGCCCCAGTCTTCGCGCTGAAAAAGTCGTCGCGCTGATAAAGTCCTCGCGGTGAAACCTCTTGCGCTGAACCTCAGGCTTTAGCTCCGCAGGACGTGATCGGAAGCGCCGACACGGCGCTTGCCCGCTTGGGGAACTCGCTCTATCTGAACCCTATGGTTCAGCCGGTTCCCACCCAGCACGGGATGATGACGGCAACCCGGCCGCAGGGCAGGGTAGCCTCGGCGATCGTCTGGGGCGCCGCCGCCCTCGGCGCCGTCGTCCTGCTCGGCGCCGCCGTATTGTGGTTCCATTACGGGACCACGGTGTTTTTTGAGATGATCGCCGCCGGCATCTCGGCCTGCTTCTGATCCGGACATAAGGAAAATCGACGATGGACCGGACCACCCGCCCGCTGGTGATTTTTGCAGCTTTTGCCGGCAGTCTGGTCGTCGGGCTGGTGCTGATGCTGTGGGCGATGGGCGGCCTCCGCACCGTCACGGCGCCCGCCGCGATCGGCGGTCCGTTTCAGCTCACCGACCAGGCCGGCCAGGTCGTCACCGACAAGAATCTCAAGGGCAAGCCGACGCTGATCTTCTTCGGCTTCACCCATTGCCCCGACATCTGTCCGACCTCGCTGTTCGAGATATCGGAAGTCCTCAAGGCGATGGGGAAGGATGCCGACCGGGTGAACGCCTATTTCGTCTCGGTGGATCCAGAACGCGACACCACGGCCGCGATGAAGGATTATCTTTCCAGCTTCGATCCGCACCTGAAGGGCCTGACCGGCGATCCCGAGGCGATCGCGAAGGTGCTGTCCGCCTACCGGGTCTATTCCAAAAAAGTCCCGCTCAAGGATGGCGATTACACCATGGACCATACCGCGCTGATCTATTTGATGGATCGCGACGGCCATTTTGTCTCGCCGTTCAACCTGAAACGCACGCCGGAGGAAGCCGCGACCGATTTGAGGCGTTATCTGTAACCCCCAATTACCGGCCCGAATTAACGCAAACGGCCTCACATCGCGTGCCGGATGGTCTATAAGGCCCTCCAATCCCGCAACAATTGCCCGATAATGCCAGAGACCGCCTTGTTATCCCGCGTCAGCCCGCTCCACACCGTCCGTGCCGCCTTGGCCGGATGGTCGATCGCGGCTGCGCTGGCGATCGCCGCATTGGCTGGGGCGGCGCAGGCCCAGACCCCGCCAAAGCCCGCGGTGGAAGCGGCCCCGCAGGCGGTGCCCGGCTTCTGGGACCCGCGGCGGCGTCCGGACCGGCCGGATCTGTCGCGCCTGACCGTGATCCGGTTCCTGACCGAGACCGATTACCCGCCGTTCAATTTTACCGGCCCCGACGGCAACCCGGCCGGCTTCAATGTCGATCTGGCGCGGGCGCTGTGCGACGAGATCAAGGTCACCTGCACCATCCAGATGCGCCGGTTCGAGACCCTGATCGACGCCATCACCAGCAACCGCGGCGACGCCATCATCGCCTCCTTGGCGGTGACGCCGCCATTGCGCGCCAAGGTCGACTTCACCGATCCTTATTACCGCGCGCCGGCCCGCTTCGTGTCGCGGCGCGACGCCGTGATGCCGGAGATCCGCCCGGAATATCTCGAAGGCAAGAAAGTCGGGGTCATCGCCGGCACCTCGCACGAGGCCTATCTCAAGGCGATGTTCACCGACGCCGAGATCCGCTCCTACGCCAATGACGACGCGTTGCGGCTGGCGCTCAGGCGCAGCGAAGTCGATTTCATCTTCGGCGACGCGATCGCGCTGGCGTTCTGGATCAACGGCACTGATTCCGGCGAATGCTGCGCATTCTCCGGCGGGCCGTTCGTCGAGAGCCGCTATTTTGGCGAGGGCATCGGCATCGCCGTCCGCAAGGGCAACGATCTCTTGCGGCAATCGCTGAACTGGGCGCTGTTCCGGCTCTGGGAAAAAGGCCGCTATACCGACCTGTGGCTGCGCTACTTTTCCGTCAGCCCGTTTTAGGAGCGGGCTCATTGCTATCTCCGTCATTGCGAGGAGCAAAGCGACGAAGCAATCCATTCCTCAGCTTGCCGCGCTATGGATTGCTTCGCTTCGCTCGCAATGACGGTTGGGTCCTGATCGGGGCCATCATTTTGAATTTTGACGCGGAGGCGCTAGTTTCCGCGGCCTTGGAGACCACCTGATGTCTACGAACGACTTTGCCGCCAACCCGAGCGACTTGCGCGCGCTCGCCGAACAATCCAACGCCTGGCCGTTCGAACAGGCGAAGGCGATTGTCGCGCGGCTGAAAAAGAACCCGAAGGACGAGGTGCTGTTCTCGACCGGCTACGGCCCGTCGGGTCTCCCGCATATCGGCACTTTCGGCGAGGTCGCACGCACCACCATGGTGCGCCATGCCTTCCGCGTGCTCACGGAAGACAAGATCAAGACCCGTCTGATCGCGTTCTCCGACGACATGGACGGCCTGCGCAAAGTGCCGGACAATGTGCCGAACAAGGAATTGCTGGAAAAGCATCTCGGCCAGCCGCTGACGAAGGTGCCGGATCCGTTCGGCACCCATCCGAGCTTTGGCGCGCATAACAATGCGCGGCTGCGCGCATTCCTCGACACCTTTGGATTCGATTACGAGTTCGCGAGTTCGACCGATTACTACACGTCGGGAAAATTCGACGCGGCGTTGCTGCGCGTGCTGGAGCGGTTCGACGCGGTGATGGCGGTGATGCTGCCGAGCCTGCGCGAAGAGCGCGCCGCAAGCTATTCGCCCTTCCTGCCGATCTGTCCGCGCACCGGCATGGTGCTCTATGTGCCGATCGTCGAGCACGATGTGAAGGCCGGAACCGTCTCCTACGACGATCCCGATACGAAAGAGCGCGTCACGCTTCCGGTCACCGGCGGGCGTTGCAAGCTGCAATGGAAGCCGGACTGGGCGATGCGCTGGTTCGCGCTCGGCGTCGACTATGAAATGGCCGGCAAGGACCTGATCGATTCCGTCAAGCTGTCGGGCAAGATTTGCGCCGCACTCGGCGGCCTGCCGCCGGAAGGGTTCAATTACGAGCTGTTCCTCGACGACAAGGGCCAGAAGATTTCGAAGTCGAAGGGCAACGGGCTCACCATCGACGAATGGCTGCGCTATGCCTCGCCGGAATCGCTGTCGCTGTTCATGTATCGTGAGCCGAAGTCGGCCAAGCGGCTCTATTTCGACGTGATCCCGCGCAATGTCGACGACTACCAGCAATTCCTGGAGGGGTTTTCGCGGCAGGACGCCAAGCAGCAGCTTCAAAATCCGGTCTGGCATATCCATGCCGGCCATCCGCCCAAGGCCGACATACCGGTCACGTTCCAGCTGTTGCTGACGCTGGTGTCGTCATCGAACGCGGAAAATGCCGCGACGCTGTGGGGCTTCATCGGCCGCTACCGCCCCGGCGTGACGCCGCAGACGCACCCAAAGCTGGATGCGATGGTCGGCTACGCCATCAATTATTACCGCGACTTCGTGGCGCCGACCAAAAAATTCCGCGAGCCGACTGACGGCGAACGCGCCGCGCTGCAGGATTTGCGCGATGCGCTGTCGAACCTGGCGGCCGATTCAACGGCCGAAGACATCCAGAACGTGGTCTACGAAATCGGCCGCCGCGAGCCGTTCCTCGATGCCGTGAAGAAGGGCAAGGACGGCCGTCCCGGCGTTTCGCTCGACTGGTTCAACATGCTCTATCAGGTGCTGCTCGGCCAGGAAAAAGGCCCGCGCTTCGGCTCGTTCGTCGCGGTCTATGGCGTGACGAACGCGGTGACGATGATCGACGGCGCGCTGGCGAGGAGCGCGTAAGCTGGCTCCTCCGTCATCCCGGCGAAGGAGAGAGCCTCAACGCCCGCCAAACCCGGATAGCAGGCCCGCTGCAATTTCAGCCATCGCGGGCCCGGATTGCGCTACAATGTCTTCCATCAGCCGTCGAAGCCCCCGCCGAGGGGCAGGCAACATTGGAGGATGCTCATGCACGACAGGGTTTCGCCGAAGGCGCTCGATAACTCCAGCGCCGAGCAGTGGCAGGCGCGGGTCGATCTCGCGGCGGCGCATCGCCTTGCCTTCAACCAGGGTTTTAGTGAAGGCATCTTCAACCATCTGACCTTCGTGGTGCCGGGGACCATCGATCGCTACTACCAGATCCCCTTCGGCACCCACTGGTCGGAGGTGACTGCCTCCTGCTTCATGGAAGTCGGCATTGACGATGGCGAGGTCAAGCGCGGCGAAGGTGAGGTCGAGCGCTCCTGCTATTGCATCCACGCGCCGATCCACAAGGCGCTGCCGCAGGCCAAAGCGGTGTTTCATACCCACATGCCCTATGCCAGCGCGCTGACGCGGCTCGAAGACCCCCGCATCAAGGAGATCGGCCAGACCGAGGTCGGCTTGTCAGGCGCCATCGCCTATGACGACGAATATGCCGGCCCCGCGCTCGATCCGGCCGAAGGCGCGCGACTCGCAAAGGTGATCGGCGACAAATCGGTGCTCTTCATGGCCAATCACGGCATCTCGACGGTCGGCGCCACCGTCGCCGACGCCTATGACCGGCTCTATTACGTTGAACGCGCGGCCCAGGTTCAGATCTACGCGATGTGGACCGGGCAGCCGCTGAAAAAGCTCCCGGCGCCCGTGGTCGAGAAGACCCAGCGCGATTACAGGGACGATCATCTGTACAAGGGCCCGACCCCGTCGCAGCGGCATTTCGATGCGCTGAAGCGCATGCTGGACCGGAAAGAGCCGGACTACGCGACGTAGTGCTTTTTCCTTCTCCCCTTGTGGGAGAAGGTGCCTTGCCGAAGGCAAGGCGGATGAGGGGTTCTCTCCGCGGCAACAGACCCCTCACCCGTCTCGCTGCCGCTTCGCGTCAGCGATCCACCTTCTCCCACAGGGGGAGAAGGGAAGGGCCACGCCCGCCGACTCCATCAGCGCGTCCCTCTCACCTGATCCGCAAACCGGTGCCAGATTTCCGGCCGCTAGCTGCCGTTCGCTGCGCCCGACGTCGACGGCAATATCCATATTTTTGTATCGGCTATCCCTTCGATCTGCTCGCCGTAATCCCGCTTGCCGCCGAGGAAATTTTGGCCGGCGGCCTTGCTGGTAAACGCCAGGAATTTTGGGCGGTACGCCGCGATCGTCGCACGCAGGCGAACCCGCGCGCTGTCCCGGAGCGCGGCAAGCGGCAATTGATGATCCATTCCCGAATGCGTCTTGACGAAATCGGTGAGACCGATCCGGTATTGCAGCAGGTCACGGTATTGCTGCGGCTGCAGCAGTTCCGGCGTCAGTCCGGTCTCGTGCAGGATCCGCCAGAACTTGTTCTGCTGATGCGCATAATAAGCGCCCGCCCGCGCGGAGGCCGTTCCCACCGCCGTGCCGCACAGCACGACGCGCAGCGATTGATCCAGGAGGTCGCCGAGGACGTCCGGCAACGGCGTTCTTATTGGCTCGCCCACACAATGCGCGCGATCCATTCGACCTCATTGGCATCCAGCGTGCGGTCGGCATGCGCCGGGTTGATCGACTGCAGTTCGAGCAGCTTTGCGGTCCGGCGTTTCAGCTCTTTCACCATCACCTCGCCGCCGGCGGTCTTTACCACCACGCGATCGCCCCTGCGGATCGGCGTGCCCGGCGACACCACGATGATGTCGCCGTCGCGATAGGTGGGCTTCATCGAATCGCCTGAAATCTCCAGCGCATAGGCATGCTCGTCGCCGGCCGAGGGCAGCGCCACCTCGTCCCAGCCCTTGCCGGCCGGAAAGCCGCTGTCGTCGAAATAGCCGCCCGAGCCGGCTTGCGCGAAGCCGAGCAGCGGCACCGATTGCGCACCCCGCGTGCCGTCGCCGATCAGCTGCACGAAGGTCTCGATCGAGGAATTGGTGGCGGCCAGCGCCTTGGAGACCGATTCGGTTGAAGGCCAGCGCTCGCGGCCGTCGCCGGTGATGCGTTTGGATTTGTTGAACGTGGTGGGATCGAGGCCGGCGCGCTTGGCCAGCCCCGAGGGGGAGAACCCGGCGCGTTCGGCGAGCCGGTCGAGCGCGGTCCAGACCTGGAGGTGGGTGAGGATGCGCTGTGACTTGGAATGTTTGGCCATGGAAAGTCCGTTGGGATCTGATCTAGGAATTATTGCCTTATTCCAGCGATTTGCGCAAATCTTCCGCTTTCGGCCTCCGATGGCGGCGCTTGAGTTGGGCGCCCGGCGCCGATACGGTCGGATTTTCGCCCGGCAATTTTCGGGAAAACCCCAAGAGACTCAACAACAAGCAGGGGACGCCGCCGACGTGCGCACGATCTACAAAATCAGCCCGGCCTCGGCCTGGCGCGAGGCCGAGCGGCAGGGCGTATACCGGGGCAGTGCCGACGATGCGCGTGACGGTTTTATTCACTTTTCCACAGCTTCGCAGGTCGCGGAGACCGCGCGGAAGCATTTCTTCGGGCAAACCGGCCTCTTCCTGATCGCAGTCGATGCCGACGCGCTGGGGGATGCGCTGCGCTGGGAACCGTCGCGCAACGACGAATTGTTCCCGCATCTCTATGGCGAACTCGACCTTGGCGCAGTTACCGCCATCCTCGACATGCGGGCGCGGTCCGACGGTTTCCATGACATCCCGGAGTTGACGCCGTGATTCGCGCCTTCGACGCCTTCTCGCTGCCGCTGCTGCGCTGGTTCGATCCGGAGGACGCCCATCGCATGGCGATCCAGGGCCTGCGGCTGTTGCCGCCGATCCGGCAGAAGCCGGACGATTCGAAACTCGCGGTACGGGCGTTCGGCCTGAATTTTCCGAACCCGATCGGCATGGCCGCGGGTTTCGACAAGAGCGCCGAAGCGCCGGACGCGCTGCTGCGGCTCGGGTTCGGCTTTGTCGAGATCGGCTCGGTGACCCCCAAGCCGCAGATCGGCAATCCCCGGCCGCGGCTGTTCCGGCTGGAGCGCGACGAAGCCGTCATCAACCGCATGGGTTTCAACAATGACGGCGCCGAGGTGGTGCTGCGGCGGCTCGCTGCGCGCGCGCATCACAGCGGCATCGTCGGCGTCAATGTCGGGGCCAACAAGGATTTGCCGGACCGCGTCGCCGATTACGTCAAGCTGATCGAGACCTTTGCGCCGGTCGCGAGCTATTTCACCGTCAACGTCTCCTCGCCGAACACGCCGGGCCTGCGCAATCTGCAGCAATCGGCCCAGCTCGACGATCTCCTCGCTAAGGTGATCGATGCCCGCGAGCGCGTCCGCACCAATGCCGGCGATTTGCCGGTGCTGCTCAAGATCGCGCCGGACTTGAGCCTGGCCGAACTCGACGACGTCGTGCACATCGCGCGCTCGCGTCGTGTCGACGGCATGATCGTGGCCAACACCACGTTGGCGCGGCCCTCGACCCTGCGCGAAGCGGGCCGCGCCAAAGAGCAGGGCGGATTATCGGGACGGCCGCTGTTCCGGCTGTCGACGAGGATGGTGGCGGAAACCTATGTCCGCGCCGAAGGCGCGTTTCCCTTGATCGGGGTCGGCGGCATCGATAGCGGCGGCGCCGCGCTGACAAAGATCCGCGCCGGCGCCAGCCTGATCCAGTTGTATTCGTCGCTGATCTACAAGGGCCTCGGCCTCGTCGAGGACATCAAGAACGATCTCGCCTCAACCCTGTTGCGCACCGGCCGCGATTCGTTGTCCGAAATCGTCGGCGCCGACGCCGCCACGATCACCGCCGAGGATTGGCCGGGTCAGTAGTTGAATCGGTGTGCGCGGTTCTCACCTCGCCCCGCTTGCGGGGAGAGGTCGGATTGCGAAGCAATCCGGGTGAGGGGGACTCTCAGCGAGCAGAATTCGTGGAGAGAGCCCCTCATCCCGACCTTCTCCCCGCACGCGGGGAGAAGGAGAAGGCAGACCTCACGTCCCGAACGACTTCTTCAACAACGCCGGATAGCGCAGCGCCTCGAGGCCGCCGCGGGCGCCGTAATGCACCAGCAGCGCGCCCCACAGGCCGGCATTGCCGAACGACCGCAGCAAAAGCCACGCGGTGAGGAAGATCAGCAGCGACAGCACCATCAGATTGCGCATGTCGCGCGCCCAGGTGGCGCCGATATAGATGCCGTCATAGGCGAAAGCGAACACGCCGAGCAGCGGCGCGAAGGTCACGAACGGCAGATAATCCCGGGCGAGGCGCCGGACCTCGGGGTTCGCGGTCATGATGTCGATCAGCGCCGGCCCGGCAAACGCGAATGTCGCGGCCACCGCGAGCGCAAAGCCAAAACCCCAGATCACGACCAGTTTTACCGTGCCGGAGAAACTGTCTTTATCCCGCGCGCCATAGGCGCGGCCGCACAATTGCTCGGCGGCATTGGCAAGGCCGTCGAGGAAGAAGGCGCTGATCAGCAAAAAATTGTTCAGCACCGAATTGGCGGCCAGCGGAATGTCGCCGGCCCGCGCACCTTGGGCTGCAAAGAACAGCCACACCGCGATCAGCGACGCGGTTCGGATCATGATGTCGCGGTTGACCGTCAGCATGCGCACGAGCTTGGCGCGGTCGAACAGCGTCGCGCGCGAGATGCCGAGTTTTCCCCGGGTCAGGCGGGCGGCGATCACGATACCGAGCAGCAATCCGGTTGCCTCCGCGATCACGGCGGCGATGGCCGCGCCCGCAATGCCGGCGTCGAAAACCAGTACCAACAGCGCGGTGGCGACCGCGTTGGTGAGATTGATCGTGATCTGGGTCGTCAGCGCCAGCGTGGCGCGGGCCTGGCCGATCAGCCAGCCGAGCACGACGTAATTGGCGAGCAACAGCGGCGCCGACCAGATCCGGATCGTGAAATAGGTTTTTGCGGCGCGGGTGACGCCCTCGCTGCCGCCCATCGCGCCGAGCAACAACGCGGCGAGTGGGATCTGCAGGGCGATCAGGCCTAAGCCGACCAGCGCCGCAACGATGAAGCCACGCACCAGGATCGCGCGCCATTCCGTGGTCTCGCCGGCGCCGAGCGATTGCGCGGTGAACGCCACCGTGCTCATGCGCAGAAAGGCGAACAGCCAGAACAGGCAGTCGAACAGCACCGAGGCCATCGCGACGCCGCCGAGCAGCGTGGCGTCGCCGAGCCGGCCGATCGCCGTGGTCGAGACGATGCCGATCAGCGGCGTGGTCAGGTTCGCGACCATCGCGGGACCCGCGATGGCGAATACCTGCCGGGTTGTTACTTTCGAAGCGGCGAGGTGGCGCGTGCATGTCAGAATATGACCACCATGCCGTCTTCAGCCGCCGCATGGGGTAACTCATCCAGCCGTCCCAGCATGTCGTCGCTCATATGGGTGAGGATCAGCCGTTTCGCGTTGATCTCGGGCAGATGCGCTTCCAGCGTCTTCAGGCTGAGATGGTTCTTGACGATCTTGTCGTAATAATAGGCCTCCGCAATGAACAGATCGGCATCGCGCGCGGCCGGGATCAGCGTGTCCGTCCATTCGGTGTCGGCGCTGTAGGCGATGACGCGGCCTTCGGCCTCGATCCGGTAGGCGAGAAACGGTCCGCCGGATTCGCCATGCACCACCGGATAGGGCGTGACTTCCACCGCGCCGAAGCTGCGGGTTTCCTCAGGGGTGAGCGCGACGACCGAGAGATCAAAACGCTGTTTGGTCTTTGAAGAATGCTCGAACAGCGCTTCCATCACCCCTGCTAGCCGCGTCTCGATGCCTTCGGGACCGGCGATCACCAGCGGCCGGGTGCGGCGCGTGAACTGGGCGTCGAGCAGCAGGAACGGCAGCCCGGCAAAATGGTCGCCGTGGAAATGCGTGATCAGGATCAAGTCGATGTCGTCGCGCGCAATTTCGAGCCGCTTCAAGGCCGGCAACGACGACGCCCCGCAGTCGATCAGGAAATTGACGCTTTTGCCTGACACGTGGAAGCAGGTGTTGGACCTGCCACCCGAACCCAGCGCATCGCCGCAGCCGACAAATCGCAATTGCATCGGCTGCACCCGTTGTGAGCGAAAAACCTTATCGGCCGCGCGGCGTGCCGAACAGCCGCGACAGCAGCCAGATCGGGATCACGATCACGGCGCCGAGCAGGAAATAGCGCCACAGCCAGTTCACCGCGTCGAAGCCGAGATCCCACAGCCGCTGGAACAGCATGCGGATGCTGTGGATGATATTCCAGGGATCGAAGCCGATGGCGGCGAGAACCACGCCGACCAGGATCGACAGCAGGATCAGCCGGAACGCCACCGCCAGCGGCGAGCCGCCGAGAAAGCGGTACAGGCCGTCATTGCTGGCCGGCAAGTCTCTGACGTCGTTGGGCATCGGTTTCTCCTGCGGTGGTGCCCGCACTATAGGTCACGGTGAGGCACATGGGGAACCCGTCTGAGGGGGTCAATGGCCACCAGCCAGCGATGGAACCTTAATTTGTTGTCACAGTCAGCATCCGCTCCAGCGTCTCCAGCCGGTCGGCCTCGCCAGGCTTCTTGTCCCAGCGCAGCCGGCTGATGCGGGGAAACCGCATCGCGACGCCGGATTTGTGCCGCGGCGAGCGCGCCAGCCCCTCGAAGGCGACTTCCAGCACCAGCCCCTGATCCGGCTCATGCACCACATGGCGGACGGGGCCGAATTTTTCGGTGGTGTTGCGGCGGACGAAACGGTCGATCTGCAGCAGCTCTTCGTCGGTGAAGCCGAAATAGGCTTTTCCGACCGGCACCAGTTCGTCGCCCTCACTGCCTTTGGTCCAGACCCCGAAAGTGTAATCCGAATAATACGACGAACGCTTGCCATGGCCGCGCTGCGCATACATCAAGACGGCGTCGATGATGTGCGGATCGCGCTTCCACTTCCACCATTGGCCTTTTGGGCGACCCGGCAGATAGGCGGCGTCGCGCCGCTTCAGCATCACGCCCTCGACGGCTTCCGCATCTTCGCCCGCGCCGGCACTGGCGGGATCGGCCCGTGCCGCTGTGAGCGTCTCCCAGCTCTCGAATGCAATCGTCGGCGACAGATCAACGCGCGGGTCGTCGAGTTTTTTGACGAAGGCCTCAAGCCGGGCGCGCCGCTCGATGAATGGCAGCTCGCGCAAATCATTTTCGTCATCGCCGAGCAGGTCATAGGCGCGCAGATGGATCGGAAAATCCTTTGTCAGCTTCGGAGAAACGACCTTTCGGTTGAGCCGCTGCTGCAGCACGTTGAACGTCTGCACGCGCCCCTCGCGCAACACCAATAGTTCGCCATCGATGGCGCCGGGCAGGTGCAGCGAGGGCAGCAGGTCCGGAAAGCTTTTGGTGATGTCCTCGCCGGTGCGCGAATACAGCCGCGCCTGCAGTTGGCCACGTTCGTCGCGGCCGCTCACCGCCTGGACGCGAATGCCATCCCATTTCCATTCCGCGACGAAATCCGATGCGTCGAGATTGGCAAAATCCGCATCCTCGATCGCATGCGCCAGCATCACCGGGCGGAACGGCGTCGGATCGCTGTTCACAGGCTTCTCGCTGCGGCCTTCCAGCCACGCGAACAGATCGAGGTAGGGCGGGGCGAGGCCCGGCCACATCAGCTCGACGTCGTGCGGATCCTTGTCGGCGAGCGCGGCGGCGGCGGTTTTCGCCAGCCGCGCCGAAATGCCGATCCGCATCGCGCCGGTGACGAGCTTTAAGAGCGCCCAGCGCCCGGTCTCGTCGAGTTCGTCGAGCCAGCGCGAAAGTTGCCTTGGCAGTTCGGTCTTGCCGAGGGTGCGCAGCGTGGTGACGACCTCGGTCAGCGTCGGCGGCGGCGGGTGGTTATGGAGGTTGGATGCGCGGTGCGCTTCACCTCTCCCGCCTGCGGGGGAGGTCGGATCGCTCGGCAGCGCAATTTCGCGCCTGAGCGATCCGGGTGGGGGCTCGTTCTCTCCACGGAGCAAGCTGCCAGACCCCCACCCTCCCCCGCAAGCGGGAGAGGGAGCAGACTGCGCCTGCGGCTGAGACTTTGGCCACATCAGCGCCACCGTCTCCGAGAGGTCGCCGACGTAATCATACGACAATCCGAACAGCACCGGATCGGTGCGGTCGGTGATCAAATCGCGAATCAGGCCGGGTTTGGCATGCTTGAACGACAGCGCGCCGGTCAGTGCCGCCAGCGCGTAACCGCGATCGGGATCGGCGGTCTCGCGAAAATACGCCGTGAGCAGCCGCAGCTTGTTGTTGCGGCCGGGTTCATAGGCGAGACGATCCAGCAATTCGGCGAACCGGTTCATGTCTCGGCCTCATCGGCCGGCACCGCTTCGCCTTCATCCTCGTCGCCATAGCCGACCAGATCGAGCGGCCGCGCAGCAAGGCCTTTGGTCTGGCACCAATGCACCAGCGCGTCTTCCTGGCCGTGGGTGACCCAGACCTCACCCGCGCCGGTCGCCGCGATGGTCGCCGTGAGGCCGTCCCAATCGGCGTGGTCGGAAATCACCAGCGGCAGTTCGACGCCGCGCTGGCGGGCGCGGGCGCGCACCCGCATCCAGCCGGATGCAAAGGCGGCCACAGGATCTGGAAACCGCCGCGTCCAGATATCCGAGGTCGCCGAGGGCGGCGCCAGCGTGATGGTGCCGGCGAGATCGGCTTTCTTCATGCCCTTGACCGGACGGAGATCGCCGAGCGCGATGCCGCGGCTTTCGTAGTAGCGCGTGATCTTCTCCATCGCGCCATGCAGATAGATCGGTGCGTCGTAGCCGGCCGCGCGTAACAGCGCGATCACGCGCTGCGCCTTGCCGAGCGAATAGGCGCCGACCAGATGGGCCCGCTCCGGAAACAGCGCCACCGACGCCAGCAGTTTTTTCACCTCGTCGGCGGCGCTGCCGTGGCGAAACACCGGCAACCCAAAAGTCGCCTCGGTGATGAAGACGTCGCACGGCACCACCTCGAACGGCGCACAGGTCGGATCGGCCGCGTCCTTGTAGTCGCCTGACGCAACGATGCAGGTGTCCTTGCAGGTGACCGCGATCTGCGCCGAGCCCAGCACGTGGCCGGCGGGATGGAATTTGATGATGACGTCGCCGAGCCTGATTTCCTCGCCGTAGCGAATAGCCTGGGTGCTGTGCGCAAAATTGTCGCCATAGCGCAGCCGCATCATGTCGAGCGTTTCTCGGGTCGCCAGCACCGCGCCATGGCCTGATCTGGCGTGGTCGGAATGGCCGTGGGTGATCACGGCCCGCTCGACCGGCCGGACCGGGTCGATATGAAAGCCGCCGGGCTTGCAGCAGAGGCCGGCGGCGACGGGCATCAGGATGTCTTGCGGGCGCATTTTGCATATATAGGAGGTATCGCGGCGTTTTTTACCTCCTGCCACCGGGGAGAGGTGAACCCCGAGTTGAATATCGAGAAGTAAATAAAGCCCATGCCTACCCGCGTGTTCCTGTCTTCCGGCGATCTGATGGCGGACCGCCGTTTTGAATTCGCGCGCGATCTGCAATTGAAGGGCGATCTCGCCGCCGCCGCCGATCTGCTGCTGCAGGCCACCGAACTGGCGCCAGATTTTGTCTCCGCCTGGTTCACGCTCGGAGACATCCGCGAGCAGCTCGGCGAGCAGGATGCTGCGATCGCGGCATTTCGCAACGCCCATGCCGCCGACCGCGGCGACCGCCATGGCGCCAGCCTGCGGCTGATGCGGCTCGGCGCCGAACGGGTGTCCGATATGCCGCAGGCCTATGTGCGCACCCTGTTCGATCAATATGCGCCGCGATTCGAGGCGTCGCTGGTGGACGACCTCGGCTATCGCGGCCCGGCGCTGTTGTTCCGCGCGGTGCGGTCGGTGCGCGCGGCAGCCAAAAAGCCGGCCTTCTTCGAACGCGCCATCGATCTCGGCTGCGGCACGGGCCTCGCGGCGGCGGCCTTTGCCAGGGACGTCGATCATTTCACCGGCATCGATCTGTCGCCGCGCATGATCGAACGGGCGCGCGCGAGCGGGTTTTACGCGGCGCTCGAGCTCGACGACATGCTGCAGGGTTTGCGCAGCCAGCCGGACGCCGGCGCCGATCTGATTCTCGCAGCGGACGCGATGGTGTATGTTTCCGACCTCGCGCCGGTATTGGCCGAGGCCGCGCGCGTGCTGGCCGTCGGCGGCCTGGTGGCCTTTACCGCCGAAACCCATGGCGGCGAGGGCGTCACCATCGGCCACGGGCTGCGCTACGCGCACAGTGCGTCTTATGTGCAGGCGTCGGTTGCCGCTGCCGGCCTCGATGTGTGCCTGCTGGCAGATTTGTCCGCCCGCAATGAGGACAATGTGCCCGTGCCGGGTTTGGTCGTGGTCGCGGCGAAGATTTGAGATTCTTCCCTTCTCCCACACGGGGAGAAGGGAAGAGCCGGTCGTGGCAACGACTTGAGTTTACACGCTGCGATTTCCGTCTGACGGAAATGCCGCCGGCTTAACGAGCGGTATTGTGTCGCGCCACTCCCAGTTCGCTATTGCCGCGCCTGCGGGAATGTAGATCATGGCGCCCATCCAGGGAGAGACAACAACAATGAAAATCAAACAAACCAGGCGCGAATTCGGCGCCACCACGCTTGCCGCCATCGCCGCGTCCGTGCTGCCCGCGCCCTATGTCTGGGCGGCGGAGAAGAAATACGATGCGGGCGCCAGCGATACCGAAATCAAGCTCGGCCAGACCGTGCCGCATTCCGGTCCCGGCTCGATCTACGGCGTGCTGGGGCGGGTCGGCGAGGCCTATTTCCAGATGCTGAACGAAAACGGCGGCATCAACGGGCGCAAGATCAAGTTCCTCACCATGGACGACGCCTACAGCCCGCCGAAATGCGTCGAGGCAACGCGGCGGCTGGTCGAGCAGGAGGAAGTGCTGGCGCTGTTCGGCTCGCTCGGCACCGCGCCGCAGACGGCCGTGCACAAATACCTCAATGCGAAGGGCGTGCCGCAGCTATTGCTCAACACCGGCGCGTCGAAATGGAACGATCCGAAGAACAACAAATGGACCATGGCGGGCCTGCCGCTCTATCCGACCGAGGCGCGTATCCTGGCCAAGCATGTCGTGGCCGTGAAACCTGACGCCAAGATCGGCATCCTCTACCAGAACGACGATTTCGGCCGCGACTTCCTCGGTCCCTTCAAGAAAGTGCTGGAAGACGCCGGCGGCACCGCCAATGTGATCATGGAGCAGACCTACGATTTGACCGAGCCGACGGTCGATTCGCAGCTCATCAATCTCTCCAAGTCGGGCGCGGATGTTTTCTACAACATCACCACCGGCAAGGCGACGTCGCAGTCGATCCGCAAGGTGGTCGAACTCGGCTGGAAACCGCTGCAACTGTTGTCGGCCGGATCGACCGGACTTTCGATCCTCAGAGCCGCGGGGCTCGAGAACGCCACCGGCATCGTCGCCATCCGCTATTCCAAGGAGGCCGGACCCGGGCGGTGGGAGAAAGACAAGGACGCGATGGCGTTCGAGGCGTTGCGCGCGAAATACCTGCCCACTGTCGATCCCGACAACACCATCGCCTTTGCCGGCTATGGCCAGGCGGTCTCGATGGGCGAAATCTTGCGCCGCTGCGGCGACGATCTCACCCGCGCCAACGTGCTGAAAAACGCGTCGACGCTGGCCGGCTACCACTCGCCGTTCTTCCTCGATGACATCAACTACAGCTACACGCCCGACGACTACTCGCCGATGAAGACGCTGCACATCTCGATCTTCGACGGCAAGGAGTGGCAGATTTCGGAGAAGGCGGTGACGGAGTAGTGGGGCGGTCGCTCAAAAACAAAACCCCGGCCGTGACGCCGGGGGTTTACTTTCGGGTAGCTGCGTTCGATCAGTATTTCGCGGCCACCGGCGAGTTGAAGTGATAGTTCAGCCCGGTTCGGAAGATGTGTTCCCGCGCGCGGGTGGTAAACGTCGTGGTCACGCCGTTATTGGTGAAGGCGTCGGCGGAAGAGCCGAGGTCCGCGTAAAGATATTCGGTCTTCGATGTCCAGCCAGGCCCGAACAGCCCGAACAGTTCGAACGGCGTTTCGATGCCGCCGCCCGCCGTCCAGCCGCCCTTGGTGTTGGAAATGTCCGCGGTGTTGATGCCGCCGAAGGTCGACGCAATGCGCGTTTTGACCTCGCCATAGGCAAGGCCGCCGGTCGCGTAAAACAGGTTCGATCCGACCGAATAGCCGAGGCGGCCGCGAACGGTACCAAGCCAGGGAAGTCTCAGGTCCAGTCTCGCGAAAGTAACGGCGTTGCAGTTGAAGACGCACGCCTTGTCGTCTCGCTGCGTCGAGCCTTGCATGTCGGCTTCCATGCCGAACACCCAGTTGGCGGCCTGCCAGTTGTAACCGGCCTGTATGCCACCGATGAGTTCGTTCGGGTTCATGGTGATTTGCGGCATGGACGCGAACAGCAGCGCGCTCTGGTCCCGTCCCAATCCGAACCCGGCATTGGCGCCGAGGTAGAATCCGTCCCAGTTCATGACGGCAACGGGCGAATAGGCGTTGCTTCCGATTCGATAATTCAAGCCACCGCGGAAGATGTGCTCCCGATACTCATAGGAAAAGTTGTTAACTCCGATCGCAACCGACCGACTGCCAAGATCGAGGTACAAATATTCGATCTTGCCGGTCCAGTTGCCGCCGAGCGAAGCCTCAATGCCGCTGCCGAGCGCATACCCCGTCCGGATTCCCTCGCTTGCGGAAGTGTCGGTAACGGTCCTGGCGGCGCGTAAAGGCACAAATGTATTTGCAATCGTGTCCTTGACGTCGCCGTAGGCGAAGCCGGCAGTGAGATAGGTCAGCACCGGACCGCTGGCGTAGCCGACACGGCCGCGCGCGGTGCCGAACCAGTCAATTCGTTGGTCGAATCGGATGGATCTGGTCGGGATACAGCTCGAAATACAGGTGTGATCGTCGTGTAGATCGGTGCCTTGGAGGTCCGTCTCGAGGCCAAACACCCATCGACCAGCCTGCCAGTTATAGCCGGCCTGCGCGCCCCCGAGAGCGCCGAAGGGTGACTGATAGGATACCTCCAGAAAGTTGTTTGCTGGAGTTGTGATGGTGGTGAGGTCACGTCCAATCCCGACACCCGCATTCACGCCGAAATAAAGCCCGGTCCAGTCATAAATCTGGGTGACAGTTACCTTGTACACCGGCGCCCTAACGGCCATATCTGCCGCCTGTGCGCCGATCGGCGCTGCGGCCAGGAACGCTGCCGCTACGATTCTCTTCACGTTTCCCCACCCACGCTTGCTACCTCAGGTTGGCGCGGACCTTAGACAGGTTGCGGTGTTATGTCTGTGGCTTGGCGGACACACCGATTGGGAATGGCGTGTGGGCGGCCTAAGTGAATATTGCGCGCCGCCACGAGCCCCAGTCGGCCGCCGCCCTCGACGAAGCGGCCCCGACGGCTTAGCTCTCACCCCGTGCCGTCCCTTGTCCTGCCCGCGCGCCCGGCCGAAGCCGAGCCTCTGCTGCCCGAGCGCTTCCTTCAATGGTTCGCGTCGCGCGGCTGGTCGCCGCGCGAGCACCAATTGGCACTGCTGGCAAAGGCCCGCGAGGACGCTTCCGCGCTGCTGATCGCGCCGACCGGCGCCGGCAAGACGCTGGCAGGTTTTCTGCCGACCCTGGTGGAACTCTCCGCGCCGCCGCCCCCGGGAGGCGCCAGGAAAAGCGTCATCTCCACCGGACGCGCCGTCAAACGCAGCGGCGGCCTGCACACCCTCTACATCTCGCCGCTCAAAGCGCTCGCGGTCGATATCGCGCGCAATCTGGAAACGCCGATTGCGCAGATGGGCCTGCCGATCAAGGTCGAGACCCGCACCGGCGATACGCCGATGTCGCGGCGGCAGCGGCAGCGGCGCTATCCGCCGGATATCTTGCTGACCACGCCGGAACAACTGGCGCTGCTGTTGTCGTCCGACGACGCGCCGTTTCTGTTTTCATTGCTGAAACGCATTGTGCTTGATGAATTGCATGCGTTGGTAACGTCAAAACGCGGCGATCTGCTGTCGTTGGGTCTGGCGCGGCTGTGGCGGCTGGCGCCCGAAATGCGGGCGATCGGCCTGTCGGCGACCGTCGCCGAGCCGGAATCGCTGGCGCGGTTCCTGGTGCCGCAGCGCGACGGCAGAAACGAAGGCGCCGACATCGTGATCGCAGGCGGCGCCGCGGCGCCTGTCGTCGAAATGCTCGACACCAAGGAGCGGTTGCCATGGGCCGGCCATAGCGCGCGCCATGCGTTGAATGAAGTCTACGACCTGATCAAGCGCAACAAGACCACGCTGGTGTTCGTCAACACTCGCAGCCAGGCCGAGATGCTGTTCCAGGATCTCTGGCGCATGAACGACGATGGCCTCGCCATCGCGCTGCATCACGGCTCGCTCGACGTCGCGCAGCGCCGCAAGGTCGAGGATGCGATGTCGGCCGGCAAACTGCGCGGCGTGGTCTGCACCTCCTCGCTCGACCTCGGCGTCGACTGGGGCGACGTCGATCTCGTCATCAATATCGGCGCGCCCAAGGGCGCCTCGCGGCTCATGCAGCGAATCGGCCGCGCCAATCACCGCATCGACGAGGCCTCGCGCGCGGTTCTGGTGCCGGCCAACCGGTTCGAGGTGCTGGAATGCGCGGTCGCGATCGACGCGATCGCGGAGAATGCGCAGGACACGCCGCCCTTGCGCATCGGCGCGCTCGATGTGCTGGCGCAGCACGTGCTCGGCTGCGCTTGCGGCGAACCGTTTCTTGCCGACGAACTCTACGCCGAGGTGTTGACTGCCGCACCGTATTCCGGCCTGACGCGAACCGATTTCGACGACGTGGTCGATTTCGTCGCCACCGGCGGCTACGCGCTGAAGAGCTATGAGCGTTTTGCCCGCATCAAGCTGGACAAACAGGGGCGCTGGCGCGTCGCCAATCCCAGGGTGCGGCAAAGCTATCGCCTCAATGTCGGCACCATCGTCGAAGAGTCCATGCTGAAGGTTTGCCTGGTGCGCTCGCGTGGTGGCGCATCCGGATCGACCGGCGCGCTCGGGCGCGGCGGCCGCATGCTGGGCGAGATCGAGGAATATTTTATCGAAGGCCTCGTGGTCGGCGACACCTTTGTATTCGGCGGCGAGGTGGTGCGTTACGAGGCCCTCGTCGAGGATCAGGTCTACGTCTCCCGCGCCAACGACAGGGATGCAAAGGTGCCGTCGTACATGGGCGGCAAGTTTCCGCTCTCGACTTATCTCGCCGAACGGGTGCGAAAACTGCTCGACGACAAGCGTGGCTGGAACGCGTTGCCGGATCAGGTGCGCGACTGGCTGTCGCTGCAAAGCAATTTCTCGCGGGTGCCCGGCGTGCGCGAGCTGTTGGTGGAAACCTTTCCCCGCGGCAACAAGCATTATCTCATCTGCTATCCCTTCGAAGGGCGGCTGTCGCACCAGACGCTCGGCATGCTGCTGACGCGGCGGATGGAGCGCGAGCGGGTGCGCCCGCTCGGCTTCGTCGCCAACGAATATGCGGTTGCGGTGTGGGGCCTCGGCGACATGTCGTTCATGGTCCGGCATGGCCAGCTCGATCTCAACGCACTGTTCGATCCGGACATGCTCGGCGACGATCTCGAGGCGTGGCTTGCGGAATCGGCGCTGATGAAGCGCACCTTTCGCAACTGCGCGATCATTTCCGGCCTGATCGCGCGGCGCTTCACCGGTGAGGAAAAATCCCGCCGCCAGGTGCTGTTCTCGACCGATTTGATCTACGACGTGCTGCGCAAGCACCAGGCCGACCACGTGCTGCTGCGCGCGGCGCGCGCCGATGCCGCATCGGGCTGCTCGATCTGCGCCGGCTGGGTGATATGCTGTCGCGCATTCACGGGCGAATCACCCACAGGGAACTCGACCACGTTTCGCCGCTGGCGGTCCCCGTGATGCTGGAAATCGGCCGCGAGTCAGTCTATGGCGAAGCATCCGACGAATTGCTGGCGGAAGCCGCCGATGAACTGGTCAAAGAGGCGACAGGATAAAGGGCGACAGGAAAAGTGACGGCAGCCGCGCAATCTTCAGAGGATGATCAGACCGTGCGCGTTTCGACTGTTACGATTACGGATGTGGCGCTGCTCGCCGATCTCTCCGGGGCGCTGTTCTGGGAGGAGCAGCGGCTGCTGGTCGTCTCCGACCTGCACCTGGAAAAGGGTTCCAGCTTTGCCGCGCGCGGCGTGCTGCTGCCGCCCTACGACACGGTGGCGACGCTCGGCCGGCTCGCCGCCGTCATTGCCCGCCACGACCCGCGCATGGTGATCGCGCTCGGCGACAGTTTTCACGATCGCACCGCGCATGAGCGTCTGGCCGACTCGGATCGCGAGGCGCTGACTGCGCTGCAGGCGCGGCGCGACTGGATCTGGATCTCGGGCAATCACGATCCGGCGCTGCCGACCGATCTCGGCGGCGTAGTCGCCAGCGAAGTCGCGATCGGGCCGATCGTGTTCCGTCACGAGCCGACCGGCGCGTTCGGCGAAATCGCCGGCCATCTGCATCCCAAGGCGCGGGTCCCGACGCGCGGGCGCACCATGGAGCGGCGCTGTTTTGCTTCCGACGGCGCCCGCGCGGTGATGCCGGCATTCGGCGCCTACACCGGCGGCCTCAGCATCCGTGACGCCGCGTTCGCAAAAATCTTCGGCACGCCGGGCTTCATGGCGCACGTTCTCGGCGACCGCAAACTGCACGCGATCGCCGCATCGCGGTGTTATTAGCGGAGTCGCCCTGCGGCCTCGCATCCCCGTCATTGCGAGGAGCGATAGCGACGAAGCAATCCATGTCTCAATAAGCGGAGAGATGGATTGCTTCGCTTCGCTCGCAATGACGAAGTGGCGGAAGCTACGCCGCCTTCGCCTGCACCGTATTGCAAAACTCCGCCAGCCGGTCCGCCAGCCGCAAGGTCGCGGGGCTGGCCGCGGGGGCGGCGACGAGCGCTACTTCGGTGCGGTCGATCGGCTTGAAGCCATCCTTGCCGGTGAGCACGCGGTGATCGGCCTGGATCGCCATTTCCGACAGGATGGAGAGCCCCATCCCGGCGGCGACTGCGGCCTGGATGCCGGAGAGGCTGGAACTCGTATAGGTCATGTGCCAGGCGCGGCCGGCGCTTTCCAGCGCATGGATCGCGCCGGCCCGGTACAGGCAGCCGGCGGGAAAGCCGATCAGTGGCACCGGGCCGGTAGAGGTATCGCGCGGACGGCTCTTGCTGGTCACCCAATGCACCCGCTCCGGCCACACCGCGATGCCGCCCTTTTCACCGGCGGCGCGCTTGAACAGGGCCAGGTCGAGTTCGCCGCGCTCGAGGTCGCGCTTCAAGTATGTGCTTTGATCGGATCGGACATCGAGCCGCAAGCCCGGATGCGAGCGCGAAAACGCCGCCAGCAGCTTCGCCAGCCGGTAGGCGGCAAAGTCCTCGGGTACCCCGAGCCGCACCGCGCCTTCGTTGCCCGGCCGCGCCAGCACGTCGCGGGCTTCCTCCGCCAGCGACAGCAGCCGCCGCGCATAGGACAACAGCCGCTCGCCGGCTTCAGTCGGCGTCACGTCCTTGCCATTACGATTGAGCAAGGGCTGGCCGACATCGTCCTCCAGCCGCTTGATCTGCTGGCTGACGGTCGACTGGGTGCGGTGGACGCGCTCGCCGGCACGGGTAAAGCCGCCGGAATCGACCACCGAGACGAAACTGCGCAGAAGCTCCAGATCGAGCATCGGAACGCTCATTTATAAATCCACTGCATGTCAGTTTATCATTTAATTTCCGAATATCAAGGCGGCGCCCTACATCTCCGTCTCAAGGAGATTTTCCATGTCGCTCGCTCCATCGATCGCGGTTCCCCGCGCCGGTTTTAACCCATTGCTGCTTTACATCGGCCTGTTCTGCCTGCTGTGGAGCTTTGCCTTTGTCGCCGGCAAGATCGGCGTCACCGATTGTCCGCCGCTGATCCTGCTGACCGCGCGGTTCTCGCTGGCGGGAATCCTGATCCTCGGCATTTCAGCCATTCGCGGCGAAGGCTGGCAACTGACCTGGCGCGATGCCACTGTCTTCGCGATCCTCGGTGTCGCCAATAACGCGCTCTATCTCGGGCTCGGCTATACCGGGCTCAAGACGGTATCGGCCGGCCTCGGCGGGCTGATCGTCAGCGCCAATCCAATCTTCACTGCGATCTTCGCAGCATTGCTGCTCGGGGAGGCGCTGACCCGGCGCAAGGTCGCAGGCCTGCTGCTCGGGATTTTGGGCGTTGCCTCCATCGTCTGGCACCGCATGTCCGCCGAAACCGACAGCCTGCACGGCATTCTGTTCACGCTGGCCTCGCTCGCGTCCATCGTAGTCGGCACCATCCTGTTCAAGCTGCTGGCGCCGAAGGGCAGTCTGTGGGTCGGCAACGGCATCCAGAATCTGGCCGGTGGATTGGCGCTATCGCCATTCGCCTTCACGCTCGCAAACGTCAGCGATATCGTGCCGAGCGCGCGGTTGTGGGGTGCGTTCGCGTTTCTGGTGCTGGGCGGATCGATCCTGGCTTATTTGCTGTGGTTTCATCTCCTGAAAGTCTGTGGCGCCACCGCCGCGAGCGCCTATCATTTCCTGATGCCGCCGCTCGGCATGCTGTTCGCCTTCCTCGTGCTAGGCGAACACGTCGAATGGCGCGACCTCGCCGGCATCGTCCCGGTGGCGCTCGGGATCTATCTGGTGACGCGGCCCGCGGCTGTGATTGCCACGTCAACGAGGAGTTAGTCATGAAGATATCGATCACCTTGATCGGCGGCCCGACCGCGCTACTTGAGATCGACGGCTTTCGCCTGCTGACCGATCCAACCTTCGATGCGCCCGGCGCCTATCAGTTGCCGCATGTCAAACTGGAGAAGCTGACCGGGCCTGCGCTGAGCGCCAACGATGTCGGCGAGGTCGATGCCGTGCTGCTCAGCCACGACCAGCACTCCGACAATCTCGATCATTCCGGCAAGGCGTATCTTGGGCGAGCGAAGCGCGTGCTGACGACGCAGGCAGGCGCGAAACGGCTCGGCGGTCAGACCGAAGGTCTTGCACCATGGGCATCGACCGAATTGAAGGGCAACGATGGAACCACGCTGACCGTCACCGCGACACCGGCGCGTCACGGTCCGGCCGGCATCGAACCCTTGTCCGGCGACGTCATCGGCTTCGTTGTGACATCGAACAAGGCCGGCAGCCGTCCGGTCTATATCAGCGGCGACACCGTCTGGTTCGATGGCGTCGCGGAAGTCGCAAGGCGCTTCAACGCCGGCGTGGTGCTGCCGTTCGCAGGCGCTGCGCAAACCCGCGGTCCGTTCCATCTCACCATGGACACCAACGACACCATCGAGACCGCGCGCGCGTTTCCGGACGCCGTGATCGTGCCGGTGCATACCGACGGCTGGGCGCATTTCCGCCAGAGCGCGAGCGACCTGCGCGCGTCGTTCGATACGCTGGGCTTTGGGCCGCGGCTGCGGATCCTGGAGCCCGGCGTCGCGACCGTCATCGAGCCGTCATCTCATACCTGAATGCGCGCGTTCGCCTGCTTGCGATAGGTAGCGCACAGTGACGCTGGCGTTCGGCGTCTGTCCGGCCCGCCTTTGCCTGGGCCCCTTCAGGACCTGCGGCCCTCGCTGTAGATTTGCCGGATCAGTTCGGCCGCGTTCCGCACGCCGGCCTTCTTCATGATATTGGCGCGATGGTCCTCTATTGTTCGCGTGCTCAGCCGGAGCTGGCGTGCGGCTTCCTTGTTGGAAGCGCCGGTCGCGACGAGCGTCAGGACCTCCTGCTCCCGGCGGGTCAGGGATTCGCAACCCGAGAACTGCACCGGCAATTTATTCGAGTTGTCGTCCTCACGAAGAGGGGGCGTGCCGATGGCTTGTCTGACCAAGGGAATGATATCGGTGCTGATGAACGGCTTTTCGATGAATTCGAGCGCGCCGCTCCTGATGGCATCGACCGCCGTCGGGATGTCGGCCCTTCCTGAAATAACGAAGACCGGCACATTGTAATTTTCCGCGCGCAGCTTCTTGAGCACATGCAGGCCGGATTTGCGCGGAATGCTCACCTCGAGGAAAATGCAGGCAGGGACACAAGCTCTCGCCGCGGACAACAGCGAGGCGCCATCCAGGAAGCAGATGACGTCATAGCCTTCTTCCTGCAGGGCGGCCGACAGCGTTTGTCGCGTCGCCGCATCATCGTCCAGGACGAATATTTCGCCCTTCGTGGTTGTCCGCAACATGTCGTCCCCGCAAAAAGATCGAGTTCAATTCCCGTGCGGCATCACTTTCGTCATGCCGTGGTATAAAAATTTCAGTTACTCAATTTAAGATTGAGCTTTCGCCGATACTGATTTTCCGCGGTGCCTATGCATGCGCCGCCGATCGCGCTCCAAGGGCCGGATCAACTCCCGCCGTCTCACCCGCAGGGGGACGCTCCCGGCGCGTCGAGATGCTTTATACTTCAAGCAATCCGGAGCGCCTTGCTCATTTTCACCAGATTCCGTATTACGGAACGCTCAAGGGGGGCGGCATGGCTGGAAGCGATCCGGTGCAACCTGTGGTTCGCGCGCTGCAGTTGCTGGAGGCACTGAACCGCCAATCCGCGAGCAGCCTCGGCGAATTGCATGCCGCGACCGGGTTGCCGAAGCCGACGCTGCTGCGCATGCTGGCTACGCTGATGGCAGCCGGTTACGCCGCGCGAATCTCGAGCCAGGCGGGATACCGGGTCACCGAACGGGTGCTGGCGCTTTCCGGTGGCCTGCGCTTTATCGACCGGATGGTCGACGCGGCCGTACCGGCGATGACCGGCTTCACCCGCGAGCACGCCTGGCCGATCGGGCTTGCCAAGATTTGAGACAGCGCCGTGACGCTGCTCCACAGCACCGCACCGCAAAGCCCCTTGTTGTTCGAGCGCGTCGTCCACAATGCGACCTACCGGCTGATCCAATCCGCCGTGGGGCAGGCCCATCTGGCTTTTTGTCCTGCAGAAGAGCGGCGTCGCCTGATCGGAGAAGGACTTGCCGACGACGAACCGGCCCTCATCGGATTGGGCGATGCGTCTTCGGTCGAAACGCTTCTCGCCGAAGTCAGGCGCCGGGGTTATGCGGTATCACTGTCGTCGCGTCCGCAGAAACTTATCGGCATTGCCATCCCGGTGCGTCAGCACCGCCAGGTGCTGGCCACTCTCGTAATGCCTTTCCCACGCTCGGTAATGACGTCGGCGGAGGCGGCCGATCGCTATCTGGCGCCACTCAATGCCGTCGCGCGCGCGATCATGAAAGCGCTGGAAGCGCGGGACGCGACGACGTGAACCCGCAACATTCTCAACCGGAACCGATTCATGTCCGGATCGTTGTCGCAGCGGCTGGACCCGGGCATGGCTGATCGCAGAGCGTCGAATTCGAAGAGCGACATCAAGAGGAAGTCCGGCCACGCCAGGCCGGCGCCGAAGCGTGAGCCTCGGGTGCCATTCAGCTTTCGCTATTTTCTCAGAGCACTCGGCCCCGGGCTGATCACCGGCGCGTCGGACGACGATCCGTCGGGGATCGGCACCTACAGCCAGGCCGGCGCGCAGCTCGGCTACGGCATCGGCTGGACCATGCTGCTGACGTTTCCGCTGATGGTGGCGATCCAGGAAATTTCCGCACGCGTCGGCCGCGTCACCGGGCACGGCATTTCGGGCAATGTGTGCCGGCACTATTCCGCGTGGCTGCTCAATATCGTGGTGGCGCTATTGTTCATCGCCAACACCGTCAACATCGCCGCCGACCTCGCGGCCATGGCCGATGCCGCCAAATTGCTGATTGGCGGACCCGGCATCCTCTATGTCGTTTTCTTCGGCGTGACCTCGGTCGTGGCGCAGATCTTTCTCGACTACAAGCGCTACGTCTCGGTGCTGAAATGGCTGACGCTCAGCCTGTTCGCCTATGTCGCGGCGCTCGCCTTTGCCCATGTCTCTTGGGGTGAGGCGCTCACCGGCGTGCTGGTTCCGCGGCTGACCTGGAGCGCGGATTACTTCACCACCATTGTCGCGATCTTCGGCACCACGATCTCGCCCTATCTGTTTTTCTGGCAGGCGTCGCAGGAAGCCGAAGACCAGCGCGTCGATGCGCACAAACAGCCGCTGATCGAAAAACATTATGGTGCGCAAAAGGAATTTCACCGCATCCGCGCCGACACCATCGTCGGAATGGCGTTCTCCAATCTGATCGCGCTGTCGATCATCGTCACCGCCGCCGCGACGCTGCACGCCGCCGGCAAGACCGACATCCAGACCTCGGCGCAGGCCGCCGAAGCGCTGCGTCCGATCGCCGGCGCCTTCGCCGAAGTGATCTTTGCGCTCGGCATCATCGGCACGGGTCTATTGGCGATCCCGGTGCTCGGCGGCGCCACCGCCTATGCCGTCGGCGAGGGCCGGCGATGGCCGGTCGGGCTCGCGCGCAAGCCGAAGGAAGCGGTGGCGTTCTACGCGGTGCTGGCGCTGTCGGCCGCAATCGGCATCGCGCTCAACTTCACCCCGATCAATCCGATCTCTGCGCTGTACTGGAGCGCGGTCGTCAACGGCGTGCTCGCCGTTCCCGTGATGGTGCTGTTGATGATCATGTCGCGCCGCAGGGACGTGATGGGCCATTTCATCATCGCCGGTCCGCTGTATTGGCTCGGATGGCTGTCGACCGCGGCGATGCTGCTCAGCGTGCTGGCGATGGGGGTCGGGGTGTTTGTGTGAGATCGGTTACGCCGGGCGCTCAATCCTTCCGGAACACGATCGACGCCATCCATCCCGTCATCAGCGCCATGAACGCGGTCACCAGCCCGTAGGCAAAACCGTTCTGGCGCGCGGTGGTGGCGACGAATTGTTCGAAACCGACCTTGACGATTTCGAAGGCGGTCTCGGTCTTGGTCACCAGCACGCCGTCGGCGAACAGCTTGATCTCGACGTCGTAGGTGCCGATCGGCACCGCGGCCGGCAGCGGAATGCCGGTGCGGAACAAGGTCGGGGTCAGGAATGTCACCGCCGAGGTCGCTTCGCGATAGAGGCCGTGTTCGCTGCGCAGCCGCACGAAGGCGCTGCGGAACGCGTCGTTCGGTACCACGTCGGCGTAATCGGGGCCGACGCGCTGGGTCAGCAGCACGTTGTTGAGCCCGAGCTGCTGCCGCCGCTGCACCTCGGGCGAGGCGATGGCGTCGAACGGCCGGTTGGAGAACAGCGCGAGATAGCTCGGCACCTGGAGGAATTGCCGGGAGTTGGTGTTGATCCAGATGCCGAATTTGCGTTCCTTGCGGCGCGTCACCATGTCCGCGCGCGGCCCGGCGACCGTCACCACGAGATCGTAACTGCTGCGGCCGGCCGGAGTAGTGGCGTCCTTTTCGACCGAACCGAACAGCACCAGTTCCTCGCCGGAATAGTTCGGCGTCACGGTCACGCGGTGGTTCGACACCGACACGATCAGCCGTTCGGCGCGCGCCGGCGTCGCCGCCAGCGCCGCGGCCAGCAGCAGAACCGAAAGCATGAGGCCGGCGCGTGCGGTCATCCGGCGCCTCCGGTTTCCCGGATGGTGAAGAGATCCTCGGGCCGGATCACGAGTTCGATGGCGAAGCGGACGCCGACTGCGAGCACCAACAGCCCGAGCAGCAGGCGCAGATGTTCGCCGCGGATCTTCTGCCCCGCGCGGGCGCCGAATTGCGCGCCGGTGACGCCGCCGACCATCAGGATTAGCGCCAGCACCGCGTCGACCAGATGATTGGTGACCGCATGCAGCAAGGTAGCGAACACCATGGTGACCAGCGTGAGCACCATCGAGGTGCCGATCACGGTCGAAGTCGGCACCCGCAACAGATAGATCATCAGCGGCACCAGGATGAAGCCGCCGCCGATGCCCATGACGGCACCGATGAAGCCGATCACCAGGCCGACCACGACGACGGGGATGACCGACAGATAGATTTTCGAGCGCTTGAAGCGCATCTTCAGCGGCAGGCCATGGACCCAGCCATGGCTGCCGGAGCGCCGCGCCGGCGCCGGGCCGCCGCGCCGGGCCCGCAGCAGCGCACGCAGGCCTTCCCAGAACATCAGTCCGCCGACGGTGGTCAGCAGGATCACGTAGGACAGCGCGATCAAGAGATCGAGCTGGCCGAGCGAGCGCAACAGCGTGAAGGTCCAGACGCCGAGCGCCGTGCCGACACTGCCGCCGCTGAGCAGCACCAGCGCCAGCATCGGATCGATCGCGCGCCGGCGCCAATAGGAGATCGCACCTGAAAATGAGGAGGCAGCGATGTGGCTCGCAACCGAGGCGACCGCGACCGCGGGCGCGATGCCGACGAAGATCAGCAGCGGCGTCATCAGAAAGCCGCCGCCGATGCCGAACATGCCGGACACGAAACCAACCGCCGCGCCCATCGCCAGGATGAGGAAAACATTGACCGGAAGGTCGGCGATCGGAAGGTATAGCTGCACGCGGGTCGCTTTTATGATTGCGCCGTGAGGCCGGCCTCGAGGCCGCTCATGGCACGGTTTCTTGGCACGGTTTCTTGATCGGGCACTGTCCGGCAGCGAAATCCGCGAGCGCGGATCGGGTGCCGCATCTTTGCATAACCGAAATCGGCGGTCGGAGGGACTAAAGAATCCGCCCGTGAGCCATTTTTTGCCGCCGGTCCCCACGCGCCCTGAGGCGTGGTGAATAATCAGGATTAATGCAGGCTCAAGGCGTCCCGATCGGATCGGTGACGAGGTTCATCGCGGAAGCTTCCCTGGTGCCGAGCCAGCGTACCTCCCGGGTCTCGGACATGGCTTCCACGATCGAGGAGGAGACGCCCATCCTGGTGACATAGCTCAGGACCATCCCCGCGGTCCGCTGGGTATCGGCGACGGGGTCGCGCCCGGGCGACGACGTGACGAAGCGGTGGACGCCCAGCGCCGAGCCCTCGATGCCATAGCGGGTCTTGCCGCCGGCATAGACGAATACGCAGGCGCTGGCGCAATAGGACGGCTTGATGTGGCCCGACGCATCGGCGGCGCCGACGGCGGTGACCAGTCCGCGCGATCGAATGACCTCGCCCATAATCAGGGCCTGGTTCAGATCGCCACCCGGCGACGACAGCAGGATGACATCGCCCGCCGCAGGATGGGCTTCGTCGAGTTGGTCGCGAAGCCAACTCGCGGCGGCCGGGCCGATCGTGCCGCTGATGGCGAGGGCGGGTCGGCCATCGATACCGGGCTTGAGGCTAGCCTTAAGGTTTATTTGGGCGATCAGCGAGGAAGTCAGGCTCGGAGAGTAGTATTGGTCTTTCCAGTAGGCCCAGGCCTCCGGCCGTGAAAGGTCCCGGTAGGCGCGGATGCCGACGCCGGAAAGCAGCAGAACAAGGATCAGAACCGACCCAAGACGCCGTACGTTGCCGGCCTGACGGGGCGGCGCCGCAGGCGGTTCAACCGGCTTGCGCGGTGGGGTCACCGCAGGGCCTGTCGGCGACCTCCGGAACTCGTGTGCTTCGTCCTGACGGTCATCAGCGGACAACTCACTACTCCAACTCGACCTTCGGAGTTCAAAGCTGTGCGGGACAGCGTTCGGCAAGATCGCGCGCACAGTTTTGGTGGCGCGCTTATCTATACGGATTCATCGCTGAGGTACACGCCGGCGGCGCCAGCGGCCTTAACGCGCGGCGGCGGTGCGCTTGGCCGCAGCCGGCTTGGCGGCGGGCTTCGTGACATTAGCCTGTGCCGGAGCACTGTCCCAGCCGCCTTGCGGGGTCGCCACGTTGATGGCGTCGTCGGGCTGCGGCTCCGCCGTAAAGGTCTGGATCGCGAGCTTTGCCGCCGCGAGCGACTGAGCGTCGAGCCGCTTGGCGATATCGTCGCGCTTATGGCCGGCATCAGCGTCGCCCTGGGCCGCGGCGAGGCTGAACCATTTGAAGGACTCGGCGAGGTTCTGTTCGACGCCGATGCCGCGGGCATAGAGGATGCCGAGGTTGAACTGGCTGTCGGCGACGCCGCGATCGGCCGCCTTGCGGAACCATTGCGACGCGCTCTTGTAATTGGCGCCCTTGCCGCCGCCGTCGGCGTCGAGCACGGCCAGATTATGCATCGCCTTGGCGTTGCCGCGTTCGGCCGCCTGCAGATAGTAACGCCGCGCGATATCGACGTCCCTCTTCACGCTCATGCCCTTCTCGTAGAAGGTCCCGAGCCGGAAGATCGCGGGCACCACGCCGGCCTGCGCCGCGCGGTCATACCATTTCGCGGCTTCGTCCAGGTTAGGCGCAACGCCCTTGCCCTCGGCAAAGCGCACGGCGAGTTCATAGGCCGCGGTCGGATCGCCCTTCAGCGCCGCAGCGCGCAAGGCCGGTCCGCCGATGCCGTCAGGCAGGCGCTCGGTCGGCGGCACCTGCACGGTGGCCAGTTTGCCGGGCGCGGGCGTGGGCGTCATCGGGATCGCACCGGTGATGTCGCTGGCGGTAACCGGCAAGGCCGCCACCTGCGGGATCGCAACCTGCGCGCTGTCCAGCGTGTTGGGTGCGGAACTGTTGTTGGATTGCCGGCCGATCGGGGTCGGCGAGGTGATTGAGGGTGCTACAGGCGCCGGCATCGCGGGCTGCGCGCCATTGTCGGCGGGCGCCGCCGGGGCGGTTGGCTCGCTCGAATTTTCGATCGACGGCATCGCCGGCGGGCTGCCGGTGTCGAGCAGGGTCATCGCCATCTTGAAGGTGCCGAGCACGATCACGACCACGCTCGCGCCAACCAGCAGCGAACGGATCTTCGAGGTGACGGTCGAAGGCTCCTGGCCCTCCACCGCGGTCTTGGCCTTGACCTTGGGCTTTTCTTTTGCGGCGGCCTTCGCCGCGGCGCGCGCGGCCTTCTCGTTGACGGGCTGAGCCGCGGCGGCCTGGGCGGCACGGCGCGCGGCGGCAATGAAGCTCGAGGTGCTGACGGGTTCTTTCTTGGCGGCCGGAATTTCGCTGATCGCGCTTTCGGAAGCGGCGATGCGCTCGGACGGCGAAGACATCCGTGCGGTCGGCCGGGTGCCCGGCTCCAGCGGATGATCCGGCGGCAATTCCGGCTCGATCGCCACGCGCGGGGCTACCGTGTGCGGCACCAGGATTTCGCTGATCGCGCGCGGCGTCGCGGGGGCGGCGGGCATGGCCGGCGGCTGCGCGGCGTGGAAATCGCGCGGCGCGGCGGCAAAATGCTCCTGCGCTGCGGCGGGATTTTGCAATTCGGGTTTGGGCTGCGGCACGAAGGCCTGCGGCGCAAAGGTTTCGGGCATCTCAACCCGTGGCATTTCGGCCCGCGCTTCCACGCGCGGCTCGACCCATTCGGGGGCGGGCGCCGGTGCAGGCGGCGCCATCATGGGCTGCGGCGCCAAGGGCTCGGGCGCTACGGCCTGCGGCGCTGCGATCGGCGCGGCGCGCACCGCGCGCAGATCGCCTTCGATCATCGCCAGGCGATCGACCACATGGCCGAGCGTGTTGTGAACCGTCTCCAGCGAATCCTGGGTGCGGCGGTCGGTTTCCGACTGGCTGAAGCGGATGTCGGACAATTCGCGCTTGACGATATCGACGAGATCAGGATCCATCGACAGCGGCGCGGGCGCGCTGACATTGCGGGCGCTGTCGGCCAGCGCAACGAGGTTCGCGTGCTGACGTTCGAGGCTGCGCAGGATGTCCTGCAGCCCGTCTTCGACCCGCCCGAGATTGCCGGAGCCGTTGTCGCTGGAGGATTCGATCCGTTCCAGCAGATACGATACGCGCTGTTCGAGATGGGCAAACGCAGATGCGTTGTCGGTGCCGACCGGCATCCGGTCGAGCCGTTCGGTCAGCGCCCGCAGCGCGCCTTCGATCTGTTCCGAATTGTCGCTTGCGACCGGCCGTTCGCGGCTTTCCAGCGTCGAGCTTAGTGCTGCGATGCGCTGTTCGAGGACCGCAAAGGATTCGCTGTTGTTTCCGGAGCGGGACAGCTGATCGACCTTGGACGCCAGTATGTGCACGTCTTCGGAAAGCCGCGCCAGCGCGTCGTTGGAAGCGACATTGGAGACGATGGCGCGCAACGCCGCGATCGCGCCTTCGAGCTGTTGAACGGTAGAGGGATCGTCATTGGCGCGCAGGATCAGATCGAGCTTGGCGCCGAGATTGCGGATCGCTTCGTCATAGCCGGCGAGCTGCTCGGCCGGGGTCAGCGAGCGCAGCACTTCGCGGATTTCGGAGAGCGCGCGTTCGATGCCGGACAGCGCCTGGCCGTCGCTGCCGTTCTGTTTGTTTTCGTCGATGCGGCGCGACAGCGAGCGGATTTCGTTCTCGATCGATTCGATCGCCCGGCGCGGCATCGCTTCGGTGATGGCGGTACGGATTTCGGCAAGCTCGCTGCGGAACGCAACGATCGACTGCTCGACATGGTCAGGACGCTGCAGCGCCTCGATCTGGCTCGTGATCTTGATCAGATGACGTTCGAGCGAGGAGAAATCCGGGCCCGACGCTGCAGCAGGTTGCGGCGCCGGCGCCGGCGGCGGAGCGTAGGCCGCCATCGGCGGGGCAACCGGGGCCATCGGCGGCGCATGGCGCGGCGGCATCTGCCGGGGCGGCGGACCATCGAGTTCGTTCTGACGCGCCGCGATTTCGGCGATCGCCGAATTGAACGAAGCGGGGCTCAGCGACGGCGAGGGACGATAGACCTGGGCGGCTGCGCGCTCGACCGCTTCGGTCTGGCGCTGCTGCCTGTCCTGAGGTTGGGCTTGGGTTTGGGCTTGCGCCTGGCGCACGGGGGCCGGGTTTGAAATCTGCGACAGCCGCGCGTCGAGGCGCGAGATGGCGTCGTTCAGCTGGCGGGCGACGGACGGCTCGTTGCGGGGCGCCTCATTGCGCGGCGCGGCGCTACGCGGCGTATTCTCGCTGCGTGGGGCAATTTCGCTACGCGGTTTGGGCTGTGAAATCTGTTCAATCTGCCGGGTGATCGAATCCAGCCGCTGATGAATGTCGGCGACGTCGCGGCTTTCCTGGCTTGGCATCGCCGGCCGCTGATCGTAAGGCGCGCTTCGGGAGGCGGGAGGGGCTGATTCGCCGATGGTGGAATTGAGCCAGTCGCTCAAGGACATGCCGGCGCGACGCGCGGCTGCCTCGGCCCTTTCGCGGACGGATGGATCGATGCCGTCAACACTCCACGATACGCGCGAATTCATGCTCAGATCCGGTTCCGCTCCGGCGCCCACCCAGCGCCCGCAGCCTTCCCGCGCGTCCCAATCAGGAGACAATCGAATTCCGCGCAGGTCGTCTGCCTCAGATCCTGACTTTTTCGCGTTACGGTAAATAACGGGTTAAGGTTTGGGCACATCGGCCAGTAAAGTTACCGGCGGAACCGGATCGGGCCGGCCGGGTCGCATGGACCGGAACCGGGTTGCGTACGGTTCTGACCGGCCAGCGCGCGACAATCAGGCGCTGTTTTCGCCCTGGCCGTCGTCGTCGAGCGGTGAGACGTTGGTCCGGCTGGAAAGCGCCGACAACGCATCAATGGCCTCTTCGGACCACTCCGCCGCGGAACGCTCATGGCGAAGGCCCAAGTGCAGCAGCAGCAGCTTGCCGGTATCGGCCGGCGATGCGGTCCCCTGTGGAAACAGCTTCTTCAAAATGCGTTCGTAACGGGCGAGACGGTCGCGATGGTACTCCAGCCGCGCCATGAGGTCGTCGCGCAACGGCTCGATGTCGACGCTGTCCAGCGCGTAGAGCCGCACCAGGAGATCGTCCTTCATCGAAGACAAGGCCGGGTTGCTCGGCCGGGCGGCCCAGTGCCGCAGCGCGGCCCGGCCCTCGGGCGTGAGCGTATAAACGAGTTTGTTGGGCTTGCCCGACTGGACCACCTCGCGGCCCTGGATGTGGCCGCGGTCGCGCAGCTTCGAGAGCTCGCGGTAGATCTGCTGATGGTCGGCCTTCCAGAAGAAGCCGATCGAGGCGTCGAACGTCTTGGCGAGCTCGTAGCCCGTCATCGGACGTTCCGTCAGGCATGCGAGGATCGCGTCACCAAGCGCCATTTGGCCGCCACTCCTGTTCGACCATCATCCTTGACTTTATGCACATAGGCGCATATGCGTCAATGTGCATATGGGGGCGAAACCCGAATTGCCCGCCTGCTTGCCCACGGGAGACGTCCGATGACCATGACCGGCCTCGACAAATGGTACGGCTACATGAACTCCCACGACACCGCCGCGTTGTGGGATCTGCTTCATCCGGATGCGGTGTTCGAGAGCCCCGTCGTGCACACGCCGCAACGCGGCCGCGACATCACCTTCAAATATCTGGCGAGCGCGGAAAAGGTGCTGGGCGGTCCCGGCTTTGCCTATGTCGGCGAATGGCGCAGCGAGACCGGCGCGGTGCTGGAATTCGAAAATGAAGTCGAGGGCATCCGGATCAACGGCGTCGATATCATCACCTTCAGCGCCGAAGGCCTGATCACGCATTTCAAGGTGATGGTGCGTCCGCTCAAGGCGATCAATCTGCTGCATCGGCTGATGGGCGAGCAACTCATGAAGCAGGCAGGTGCTGCCGGCGTCGCAAAGTCGCAATCGCTGTCTTGATAGAAACGACCTAGTGCTTTGGACCGCCGGAACCGGTTAAGGTCCATTTCTGGAACCGAGGGAATGCTGCGCTAGATGAACTCCCCCAAGGGAGCCGCGAGCCAGCCGGGAGAACACCATGCCGATCTATAAAGCCCCCGTTGAAGACGTGAATTTCCTGCTCAACGACGTGTTCCAGATCGATCGCTACGACAATCTTCCCGGCTTTACCGACGCCTCCGCCGATGTCCGCGAGGCCATCCTCGGCGAGGCCGCCAAGCTCTCTGAGGAAGTGCTGCAGCCGCTCAACCGGGTCGGCGATCTCGAAGGCTGTGTCCGCCACGACGACGCCAGCGTCACCACGCCGAAGGGATTCAAGGAAGCCTTCAAGCAGGTCAGCGAAGGCGGCTGGCTCGGGCTGTCGGCGCCGGCGGAATATGGCGGGCAGGGGCTGCCGGTCACGCTCAGCCAGGCGGTGACCGAATTCCAGAGTTCGGCCAACATGGCGTTTTCGATGTATGGCGGCCTGACCATGGGTGCGACCGCGGCGCTGATCGTGCATGGCAAGCCCGAACAGAAGAAGATGTTCGTGCCGAAGATGGTGGCCGGCGAATGGACCGGCACCATGAATCTGACCGAGCCGCAATGCGGCACGGATCTGGGCCTGCTGCGCACCAAGGCCGCCAAGCAGGCCGACGGCAGCTACAAGATCACGGGCACCAAGATCTTCATCTCGGCCGGTGAGCACGATCTGGCCGACAACATCATCCATCTGGTACTGGCGCGCATCGAGGGCGCACCATCAGGCATCAAGGGCGTGTCGCTGTTCGTGGTGCCAAAGATCCTGGTCAATGCCGACGGCTCGCTCGGCGCCCGCAACGGCGTTTCCTGCGGCTCGATCGAGCACAAGATGGGCATCCACGGCAATTCCACCTGCGTGATGAACTACGACAGCGCCACCGGCTGGCTGATCGGCGAAGAGAACAAGGGCATGCAGGGCATGTTCGTGATGATGAACGAGGCCCGCCTCGGCGTCGCCGTGCAGGGGCTCGCGCAATCCGAAGTCGCCTATCAGAACGCGGTGGCCTATGCCCGCGAGCGCCTGCAGGGCCGTTCGCTGACGGGCGCCAAGGAGGCCGACAAGCCGGCCGATCCGATCATCGTGCATCCGGACGTGCGGCGCACGCTGCTCACCATCCGCGCCTTCAACGAGGCCGCGCGCGCCATGGTGATCTGGACCGCGCTGAAGAGCGACGTCGCCCACCGCTCCAGCGACGCCAGGGATCGCCAGGAGGCCGACGACCACATGGGCCTGATGACGCCGGTGATGAAGGGCGTGATGACCGACGTCGGATTTTCCAACGCGGTGCTGGCCCAGCAGATGTATGGCGGCCACGGCTATATCGCCGAGCACGGCATGGAGCAGTTCGTGCGCGATGCGCGCATCGCCATGCTTTACGAAGGCACTAACGGCATTCAGGCGCTCGACCTCGTCGGCCGCAAATTGCCGCGCGACGGCGGCCGCGCCGCGATGGCGTTCTTCGGCGAGGTCGCCGCCTTCGCCAAGGACCACGGCGCCGACGAGGCGATGAAGCCCTATGTGACGCCGCTCTCGACCGCGCTCGGCCATCTGCAGCAGGCCACCGGCTGGCTGATGCAGAATGCGCTGGCCAAACCCGACAATGCGGGAGCAGCCGCCACCGACTACATGCAATTGTTCGGCCTCGTCGCCTTCGGCTTTATGTGGGCGCGGATGGCGAAAGTGGCGCTGGACAAGATTGCGGCCGGCGGCGCCACGCCCTATCTCACCACCAAGCTCGTCACCGGCCGCTTCTACATGGAACGGATGCTGCCGGAAACCACCGTACATCTTGCGCGCATCCAGACCGGAAGCGCGACCACCATGGAACTGGCGGCGGAAGCGTTCTGAGCTTCCTTCGCCGTTTCCCCGCCGTCTCTTCATCTATATATTATGATCCTCATATCAGGAGGGCGTCATGCCTGAGGCATATATCTACGATCACGTTCGCACCCCGCGCGGCCGCGGCAAGGCCGATGGCGCGCTTCATGAGGTGACCGCGCTGGCGCTGGCGACGGTGCCGCTGCGGGCGCTCAAGGAGCGCAATAATCTTTCCGAAGACGTCGTCGACGACGTCATCCTCGGCGTGGTCGATCCGGTCGGCGAAGCCGGCTCCGACATCGCGCGGTTCGCGGCGCTGAAGGCCGGCCTCGGCGAGGCCGTGCCCGGCGTCCAGATCAGCCGCTTCTGCGCCTCCGGCCTCGATGCGGTGAATTTCGCCGCAGCGCAAATCATGAGCGGCCAGCACGACCTCGTGATCGGCGGCGGCGCCGAATCGATGAGCCGCGTCGGCATCGGCGCCTCCGGTGGCGCCTGGCCGATGGACCCCTCGATCGCGGTGCCGGCCTATTTCATGCCGCAGGGCGTCTCGGCCGATTTGATCGCCACCAAATACGGATTTTCGCGCGACGACGTCGACGCCTATGCGGTGCAGAGCCAGCAGCGCGCGGCAAAGGCCTGGGACGAAGGCCGCTTCAAGAATTCGGTGGTGCCGGTCAAGGACATGAACGGGCTCACCCTGCTTGCCAAGGACGAACACATGCGGCCGACCACGACGATGCAGTCGCTCGGCCAGTTGCAGGCTTCGTTCGCCGCGGTCGGTGCGATGGGCGGTTTCGATGCGGTGGCGATCCAGTCGCATCCGGAAGTCGAGCGCATCAATTACGTGCACCACGCCGGCAACTCCTCCGGCATCGTCGACGGCGCCGGTGCGGTGCTGCTCGGCAGCAAGGAAGCGGGTGCGAGGCACGGCCTGAAGCCGCGCGCAAAAATCCGCGCCTTTGCCAATATCGGTTCGGAGCCCGCGATGATGCTGACCGGCCCGGTCGACGTCACCGAAAAGCTGTTCGAGCGTTCCGGCATGAAGAAGTCGGACATCGATTTGTTCGAACTGAACGAAGCCTTTGCCTCGGTGGTGCTGCGCTACATGCAGGCGTTCGACATCGATCCTTCGAAGATCAACGTCAATGGCGGCGCAATCGCGCTCGGCCATCCGCTCGGCGCCACGGGCGCGATGATCCTGGGCACCGTGCTCGACGAACTCGAGCGCACCAACAAATCGACCGCGCTGGTGACGCTGTGCATCGGCGGCGGCATGGGGACAGCTACGATCATCGAGCGGATTTGAAAATAGAGCTGCCGTAGGGTGGGTTAGCCGAAGGCGTAACCCACCATGCACGGCGAATAAGATGGTGGGTTACGCTTCGCTAACCCACCCTACGATCAGAGACAACCGCCGCGCCGTTCGGCTGCAGGCATCGAGGGAGCAACACATGGCCTTTAAGAATTTCAAGATCGAGACCGACGCCGACGGCATTGCGCTGGTGACATGGAATACGCCCGGCCGTTCGATGAACGTGCTGGACGAGACCTCGGTCAATGAACTCGAGGAGATCGTCAAGCACACTTCGGCCGATGCCGCCGTGAAAGGCGTCGTCATCACTTCGGGCAAGGAAGCTCTGTCGGCCGGCGCCGACCTCTCGATGCTCGAGGGCATGAGCCGCACCTACGCGGAAACGCTCAAGGCCAAGGGTGAAGTTGCCGCCAACCAGATGCTGTTCGACCAGAGCCGCCGCTTTTCCCAAGTGTTCCGCTCCATCGAAACCTCGGGCAAGCCGTGGGTCGCCGCGATCAACGGTCTGGCGCTCGGCGGCGGTTTTGAACTCACGCTGTCCTGTCACTACCGCGTCGCCGCCGAAAACCCCAAAACCCGCCTCGGCCTGCCCGAAGTGAAGGTCGGCCTGTTCCCCGGCGCCGGCGGCACCCAGCGCGTGCCGCGCATCGTTTCGCCGCAGGACGCGATGCAGCTGTTGTTGAAGGGCGAGGCGATCAATCTCGACAAGGCCAAGGCGCTGAATCTTATTCACGCCATCGTTCCCGCAGCCGATCTGATCAAAGCCGCAAAAGACTGGATCAAGGGCGGCGGCAAGGCTGTCGCGCCCTGGGACGAAAAAGGTTTCAAGCTGCCGGGCGGTCCGGTGTTCTCCAAGGCCGGCATGATGATGTTCCCGGCCGGCAACGCTATCTTCCGCCGCGAGACCTTTGACAATTATCCGGCGGCGCGCGCCATCATGAGCTGCGTCTATGAAGGACTGCAGCTGCCGATCGACGCCGCATTGCGGGTGGAGTCACGCTACTTCACGCAGATCCTGCGGAGCAAGGAAGCGGCGGCGATGATCCGCAGCCTGTTCCTGTCGATGCAGGAACTGAACAAGGGTGCGCGCCGTCCGCCAAATGTGCCGCCGACCAAGGTGAAAAAACTCGCCGTGATCGGCGCCGGCTTCATGGGCGCCAGCGTCGGCTACGTCTCGGCGCGCGCCGGCATCGATGTGGTCCTGATCGACCGCGACCAGGAGAGCGCCGACAAGGGCAAGGGCCACGCAAGTGCCGTGATCGACGATCTGATCAAGAAGGGCCGCGCCAAGGAAAGCGATCGCGAAGCCATTCTGGGCCGCATCAGCGCCACCGCCGACTACAATGTCCTGAAGGATTGCGATCTCGTCATCGAAGCGGTGTTCGAGGATCGCAAGGTCAAGGCGGAAACCTACGCCAAGGCGCAGCCGCTACTGAAGGATGGTGCGATCTTCGCCTCCAACACCTCGACCCTGCCGATCACTTCACTGGCCGAGGAATTCAAGGATCAGGGCAAGTTCGTCGGCATCCATTTTTTCTCGCCGGTCGAGAAGATGATGCTGGTCGAGATCATCGTCGGCAAGAACACCGGCGACGTCGCGCTCGCGACCGCGCTGGATTACGTCCGCGTCATCGGCAAGACGCCGATCGTGGTCAATGACTCCAGAGGCTTCTTCGCCAACCGCTGCGTGATGCGCTACATCGCCGAAGGCAGCGAGATGCTGCTCGAAGGCGTGCCGCCGGCGATGATCGAGAATACCGCGCGGATGGCGGGCATGCCGGTCGGGCCGCTGTCGCTGTCGGACGAGGTCGCGCTCGATCTCGGGCTCAAGGTCATGAAGGCGACCGAAGCCGATCTCGGTCCGAACGCCATCGACCAGGCGCAGAAGAAGCTGATGGTCGAGATGGTGGAAAAACAAGGCCGCTTCGGCCGCAAGAACGGCAAGGGCTATTACGACTATCCCGAAAAGGGCAAGGGCCAGAAGAGCCTGTGGGCGGGCCTGGTCGGCCTGCAGCCAAAGCATCTCGATCCCGATACGCTCGAGGTCGAGGAATTGAAGCAGCGTTTCCTGGTGGTGCAGGCGGTAGAAGCCGCGCGCACCGTCGAGGATCACGTCATCGTCGATCCCCGCGAAGCCGATGTCGGCTCGATCCTGGGTTTTGGTTTTGCCCCGTTCACCGGTGGCGCGCTGTCCTATATCGACTTCATGGGCACCAAAAAGTTCGTCGAACTGTGCCACAAACTCGAGGCCAAATACGGCTCTCGCTTTACCCCGCCAAAGCTGCTCGAGGACATGGCGTCGAAGGATGAAACCTTCTACGGCCGCTTCCCGCCGAAGAAGCAGGCGGCGGCCTGAGTCGTCATTGCGAGGAGCGTAGCGACGAAGCAATCCACACTTGCTTTGCCGCGCTATGGATTGCTTCGCTTCGCTCGCAATGACGGTCAACAAAAAAGGGCCGGATCATCGATCCGGCCCTTTTGCTTGTTGCGATCTTCAAAGATCTCACGCGGCCTTCGTCAGGCCTTCCTTGGTGAGGGCTTCCTGCACCATCGGGCGGGCGCCGACGCGGGCCTGGTACGCCTTGAGGTTCGACAGCGCAGAGAGGTCGAACTGCATCCGGTCGGCCCAGGCCAGCATCGTGAACAAATAGCCGTCGGCGACGGTGAACTGCTTGCCCATCAGGTAATCGTGGCCGGCAAGCTCGCCGTCGATATATTTGAACTTGCCCATCGCCCGATCCTTGAAGAACGCCTTGGCGTCATCCGAGAGCACCGGGCTGAACTGTGGGCCGATGTTCTTGTGCAATTCGCCATTGATGTAGGTGAGCCATGCCTGCAGCTTGTAGCGCTCGGCGCTGTCGCGGGCGGGCGCCAGGTTCTTGGCCGCGGCCTTGTCGGCGATCATCTGCACGATGACCGGGCCTTCGGTGACCAGTTCGCCGCTGTCGAGCGCCAGCGCCGGGACCTGGCCTTTCGGATTGATCTTCAGGAAATCGTCACCGTTTTCCAGCTTCTTGGCGCGCAGGTCGACCTTGACCAGATCGTAGGGCAGGCCGGCCTCGAGGAGCGCGATATGGGGCGAGAGCGAGCAGGCGCCGGGTGAATAATACAATTTCATCTTATTTTCCTTCCCTCGGATTATTGGCTAATGCTGAGCGCATGACTAAATGCATCTGCATGAAATAGTCAAGATTGATGCAGCTGCATTTAGTGCGGTACACTCGACTGTGACACGTATGGACTGAACCATGAAACGCAAACCATCGACCGAGGCGACTGCAGCCTGGATCCGCCTGATGCGGGTGCAGAGCCGGGTGCTCGACTGTGTCGAGCAGGATTTGAAGAAGGCCGGCTTTCCGCCGCTGGCCTGGTATGACGCGCTGCTCGAATTGTCGCGCGCGCCGTCCGGCGAGATGCGCCCGGTCGAGCTGGAAAAGCAGATGCTGCTGCCGCAATACTCGACCTCGCGGTTGATCGACCGTCTGGTCGACGAGGGTCTGGCGGCGCGGCGCGAATGCAAGATCGACAAGCGCGGCCTGTTCGTCGAGATCACGGAAGCCGGACGCGAGCTGCAGAAGAAAATGTGGAGCGCCTATTCGGCCGCGATCGAAAAATACGTCGGCTCCAAATTGTCCGATGCCGATGCCGTCAAACTCTGCGGTCTGCTCGACCGGCTGGGTTGCTCCTGCGACGAGGTCAAGGTGGCCGCCGCCGCAAGAGACGGCGTAGCGGCCCGATGATACCTTTTATACCATCGCCATCCGCGAACCCCAGGGTTCGTGGATGCCCCTGCCACACGGCGCGTTCGGTCGAATCGCCCCACATCCGGATTTTTTATGGCGCGTGACCAGATCGATATGACGCCGCTGCAATCGCGCGACGAATTAGTTGCGTGGCTGGAAGCGGGCGTGAAGCCGCCGTCCGAGTTCCGGATCGGCACCGAGCATGAGAAGACACCGTTCACGCTGCAAGGCCGCGAACCCGTGCCTTATGAAGGCGCGCGCGGCATCGGCGCGCTGCTGGAGGGCATGAAGCTCCTGCTCGGCTGGGAGCCGATCATGGAGCGCGGCAACATCATCGGGCTTTACGACGTCACCGGCGGCGGCGCGATTTCGCTGGAGCCCGGTGGCCAGTTCGAACTGTCGGGCGCGCCGGTCGAGACCGTGCACCAGACCCAGGCGGAGCTGATGGCGCATCTGGCGCAGGTGCGCGAGATCGCAACGCCGCTCGGCATCGGCTTTCTCGGCCTCGGCATGACGCCGTCCTGGTCGCGGGCGCAGATCCCGGTGATGCCCAAGGGCCGCTACCAGATCATGACCAATTACATGCCGAAGGTCGGCCAATACGGCCTCGACATGATGTACCGGACCTGCACGGTGCAGACCAATCTCGACTTCTCCTCCGAAGACGACATGGTCAAGAAATTGCGGGTGTCGGTGGCGTTGCAGCCGATCGCGACCGCGCTGTTCGCCAATTCGCCGTTCACCGAAGGCAAGCCCAACGGCTTCCAGTCGTTCCGCTCCGAAATCTGGCGCGACACCGACAATGCGCGTTCCGGCATGATCCCCTGGGCGTTCGAGGACGGCATGGGGTTCGAGCGCTGGGTCGACTACGCGCTCGATGTGCCGATGTATTTCGTCAAGCGCGGCGACGCCTATATCGACGTCGCGGGCTCATCGTTTCGCGACTTCTTCGACGGCAAAAATTCCGCATTCCCGGGCGAGCGCCCGACGCTGTCGGACTGGGCCAACCACCTCTCGACGATTTTCCCGGAAGTGCGGCTGAAGCGCTATCTCGAAATGCGCGGCGCCGACGGCGTGCCGTGGGGACGGCTGCCGGCGCTGCCGGCGTTCTGGGTCGGGTTGCTGTATGACGACACCAGCCTGAACGCGGCATGGGACATCGTCAAATACTGGAACGCGCATGAGCGTCAGTCGCTGCGCGACGATGTGCCGCGCTTCGGCTTCAAGTCCAGGATCCGGGATCGCTATCTGTTCGAGATCGCCAAGGAATGCCTGGCGCTGGCCCATGCGGGACTGCGCCGGCGCGGCCATGTCGATCATCTCGGCCGCGACGAGGGCCGCCACCTCGAGCCGCTCGACCAGATCATCGACTCGGGCCGCACCCCGGCCGAGGAGATGCTGGAGAAATTCAACGGTGCCTGGCATGGCTCCGTGGAGCCGGCCTATCAGGAATACGCGTTTTAGAGCGTTTTCGAGCGAAAGCCTGCCCCGGACATGATCCGGGGTGGATACCGGTTCGCATAGCAATCAAGTTTACGCAGATTGCGTAGACTTATCCGCGGTGGAAAACGCGTCGAAACAAGAATCTAGAGCTTCGGTTCTGATCCAATCAGAACCGAAGCTTTAGGGCGCTTCGTTGCATCATTTTTGGGCCGTTCATCAGCCGTACAGGTTGATGGCGGTCAAATGACGGCTCGCGGACGCGCAGTCGAAAGCAACAGCAATGGGGATAGGCCGCCTGCTCAGGGCGTGTGTGGTGACGCTCGCCTTTCTGGCGGCCGTCATTGCTGCGCGCGAGGCGCAGGCCCAGGCCAATTTCGACCGTCCCGGCGGCGACTATCTGAGTTCCCCTGTCACCTCGGGCGATCCCGCCGATTGCGCGCTGGTCTGCGAGCGCGACAAGCGCTGCCGGGCGTGGAGTTTCAACTATCCGACCGATATCAGCTCCAGCGCGGTTTGCTGGCTCAAGAGCAACGTGCCGGCCCGCGTCCAGGACAATTGCTGCGTTTCCGGGGTGCGCGGCGCTGGCGTGGTCGAACCCCGGAACAGCGCGGTCGAGACCTCGATCGACCGGTTCGGCGGCGATTACAGGAACTTCGATCTCAATAGCGGCGAAGGCGATGAAGCCTGCAAGGCAGCCTGCGCCGCCGACAACAAATGCCGCGCCTGGACCTATGCCCGGCCGGGCTATGCTGGCCGCGACGCGCATTGCTATCTGAAAAAAGAGATCAAGCCACCGCGGCGCAAGGCGGGGTTTTCTTCGGGCGTGGTGCGGTAGGGGCCTGCGATGCAACTGGAATCGATCCTGACCTGCCCAAGCTGCCGCTTCCAGGCGACGGAGCAAATGCCGACGGATGCGTGCCAGTTCTTTTACGTCTGCAAGGGCTGTGGCGAGAAACTAAAACCGCTGCCGGGGGATTGCTGTGTGTTCTGTTCCTATGGATCGGTGCCGTGCCCACCGATCCAGGAGAGCGGCAAGGACGCGTGCTGCAGATAATCCGAGGACTTGTCCGCCGCAGCTCGAAGAGCAGTGAGCGAAGCGGACTTGCCTTATGGTGCGCCATCCGCCGGCAGCACCGTGATTTCCGGCCATAGCTTTTTCCAACGCGCGGCCTTCGTCTCGTAATTCGCCGCCGAAAAATTTGGTCCCGGATTCGGCCGCACGATCAGGTTCGCGGCATCGTCAAATCCATCGGGTGCATAGACGTCGTAGCCATCCTTCGCGAGCCGGATGCCGATGCGGGTATTTTGGGTGAGAAAGCGATCGATGCCGTCGGTCGAACAAGTGAGTGGCGGGTAGGGCAGGCCGTGCTTGTCGGGATACCAGAGATGAACGCGGGCCTGATTGCGCGCCTCGACGGCGGCGTTGAGCCCTACGAATGCGTCCTGCAGGCGCCGAATGATTCTGTCCTCGGCTTCCCACGAGGTGTCGGGATCGAAATAGAAAATATCGTAGTCATCGATGCCGTAATCGACCGCGCGTTTCGTCAGCACATTCCACACCGTCTGCACCAGACAGCCCGACACGATCCACGCATCCGGCAGCGCGAGGCGAAGCAATTCATCGGCGATGATTTCGTTGAGGGGATTACGCAGTGCGGCGGCGAGGAATTCGTCCTGGTTCATGACCCGCTCACAGCAAGGTATCGTCATTGCGAGGAGCGTGGCGACGAAGCAATCCATACTTGCTCTGTTGCGACATGGGTTGCTTCGCTTGCGCTCGCAATGACGGATAGAGCCTACGATTCCATCGACGCTATTGCCTTCCTCGAGGCCAGCGTCCGCCAGTGGCGGCGCAGCAACGGCTCGACGGCGGCGCGCTTTGCCCTGGACAGCCGGATCAGCACTATCGGGTAATCGCGGTAGTGATCGGTGAAGTAGAACAGTTTCGGCTGGCTCTCGACCAGCATCTCGCGCTCATCCGGGGGAACGCCAGGGATCACCAGGCTGTCGCCGTCTTCTTTCAGGCGCGCCAGCATCTTCTTGCGCACTTTCAGCGCGGGGGTGCCGTAGGAGGTGCCGTCCTCGACCTCCGGCCACGCCAGCGCAAATTTCCTGACGTCGTCGAAGGTCATTTGGATTTGGCTCAATTCACCGCGGTAAAGAACCGCCCGAGGCGAAAACCTGAAAGCCAGGTCCAGACCGGCTGGCTGCGCATGCCCATGTCCCAGGAGCCGACGACCGCGTCGGCGCGGCCGACCAGATTGTCGATCGGCAACAGGCCGACGCCGCCGTCGCGCACGGAGACGCGGCTGTCGGCGGAGTTGTCGCGGTTATCGCCAAGCACGAACAATTTTCCCTGGGGCACCGTCACTTCCGGCGTGTTGTCGAGCTGACCGTTGTCGCGCATCTTGAAGATCGCGTGGGTGACGCCGTTCGGCAGCGTCTCGATATAGCGATAGGCCCGCTCGCTGCCGCCGGAATCGTCTTCCGCCTCGCCGAGGCCGTCCGGTTTCAGCGTCGCGGCGTGGTCGTTGATGAAGAGCTGGCCCTGCCGCATCTGGATACGGTCGCCGGGCAGGCCGACCACGCGCTTGACCCAGGCCTGCGAACGGTCGCCGGGCCAGCGGAACACCACGACGTCGCCGCGCTTCGGCGTCTCGCCGAACAGGCGGCCGGTTTCCGGCAGCGTGATCTGGATCGGCAATGAGGCCGCGCCATAGCCGTAGGGATATTTCGACGCCAGCAGCGCGTCGCCGATCAACAGCGTCGGCTCCATCGAGCCGGACGGCACATAAAACGGCTCGGCCAGCGCCCCCTTGGCGACGAACACGACCGCCACGATCGCGACCAGCTGGACCGCCTGGGCACGCCAACTCGTGGGCTTTGGCGCTGATATCTCGCTATCCGTGCTCACGCGCCCGTTCCTCCAACCGTAATCTTTTCCATCCGCAGCGTCGGCTGGCCGACGCCGACCGGCACGCCCTGGCCATTCTTGCCGCAGGTACCGATACCGGTATCCAGCGCAAGATCGTTGCCGATCATGGTTATTCTGTGCAGGTCGGTCGGCCCGTTGCCGATCAGCATCGCGCCCTTCAGGGGCGCGCCGAGCTTGCCGTTCTCGATCTTGTAGGCCTCGGTGCACTGGAACACGTACTTGCCCGAGGTGATGTCGACCTGGCCGCCGCCGAAATTGGCGGCGTAGATGCCGTGCTTCACCGACGCCAGGATTTCCGCGGGATCGCGCTGGCCGGACAGCATGTAGGTATTGGTCATGCGCGGCATCGGCACATGCGCATAGCTCTGGCGGCGGCCGTTGCCGGTCGGCTTCATGTTCATCAGCCGCGCGTTCTGGCGGTCCTGCATGTAGCCGACCAGAATGCCGTCCTCGATCAGCACGGTGCGGTTGGTCGGCGTGCCCTCGTCGTCGATCGACAGCGAGCCACGCCTTGATGCCATCGTGCCGTCATCGACCACGGTGACGCCCTTGGCGGCGACCTGCTTGCCCATCAACCCTGCGAAGGCGGAAGTCTGCTTGCGGTTGAAATCGCCTTCCAGCCCATGGCCGACCGCTTCATGCAGCATCACGCCGGGCCAGCCGGCGCCGAGCACCACGTCCATTTCACCGGCGGGCGCCGGGACCGATTCCAGATTGACCAGCGCCTCGCGGATGGCGCCGTCGGCTGCTTCCCGCCACGCCTTGGTCTCGATGAAGCGTGCGTAGCCTTCGCGGCCGCCATAGCCCTTGCTGCCGCTCTCCTGCCGGTCGCCCTGGCCCGCGACCACGGAAATATTGACCCGCACCAAGGGGCGGATGTCGCGATAGCTCTCGCCGTCCGGCCGTACGATCTCGACCACCTGCCAGGTGGCGCTGAGGCTGGCGGAGACCTGCCGCACCCGCGGATCCTTGTCGCGGACATAGGCGTCGATCTCGGCGAGCAGTTTGACCTTGCTCTCGAACCCTGGCCCATCCAGCGGATTGTCGTCGCCATAAAGTTTTGCGTTGGTGTGCGCGGGGGCTGCTGCGAACGACCCCGAATAGCCGCCGCGGACGGCTGCAACCGCGTCCGCCGCGCGCATCAGCGCCGGCAACGACACGTCGGACGAATGCGCATAGCCGACCGCGTCGTCCTTGACCGCGCGCAGCCCAAACCCCTGGCTGGTGTCATAGGTCGCCTGCTTCAGCCGGCCATTGTCGAACATCAGGGCTTCGGTCTGGCCATATTCCAGGAACAATTCGCCGTCGTCGGCCCCCTCGAGCCCCCGCGCGATTTCGCGGCGGACGGCATCGCGGTCGAGATTGGCGCGGTCGGCGAGGGAGGTTGTGGCGAGATTGGTCATCAATCGGTCCGTTGTGTGAGGATTCCAGTCAAGATAGGTGTTTCCGGGTCATTCCGCGAGGGGCGGGATCAACACGTTGGCGAGACGATGGACCGGGTGGAAATTGTTCCGATAACGCAAGAGCATATTGAAAGCTTTCACCGGACGCTGGATGTCGTGGCGCGGGAGCGGCGATATCTGGCGCTTCTGGAGGCCCCGCCGATCGAATCGGCGCGGGCGTTCTTGCTCGGCAACATCGCGCAGGGCTCCCCGCATATGGTCGCCTTGTCGGCCGGTCAGGTCGTCGGCTGGTGCGATGCGTCGCGTCGCGAATCCCGGCCGATCTTCGCCCATAGCGCCGTTCTGGGCATGGGCCTGCTGCCGGAATTTCGCGGGAAGGGATCGGCAAGAGGCTGATCGAGCGGACGCTGGCCGCCGCCCGGGAGGCCGGGTTTCACCGGGTCGAACTGACCGTCCGGGAAGACAATCAGAACGCGATCGAACTCTACAAGACGGTCGGATTCGAGATCGAAGGCCTGCAGCGCGACGCCTTTCTGGTCGACGGCGTCTACGCCAGTCTGATCATGATGGCCGCGCTGTTCTAGCAGCGCCAGCCCTCACGGCAGCTTGTCATACCCCTCACCCAGCCCATTCAGGCTGAGCGGAAATCCGATCCCCTCTTCGGGGGTCTCGAAGATGATGAAGGTCGCGGTCTTGGCGATCCGCAACTGGCCGAGCAGCTTTTCGTCCATCACGACCTCGGCGACGCAGCCGTTAGGCAGGCAGCGGACAAAACCGGCGCGGCCGACGTCGACATTGTCGAGTTTCAGGCCAAGGCCGGAGGGCAGGAGTACGCCGAGCGGGGCGACCACCCGCATCAGCTTGCTCTTCTGGTCAGCGGTTTTCAGCACGATCACAGTGAGGCCGGCGTTGGAGCGGTCTTCGGCTACCACGCTCTGGATCAGGGCGCATTGCTCGCCTTGCGCGCCCGGCGGGGTGTCGCAGCGGATCTGCCAGTCGCCATGGACCGAGCGCACCGCGCCCTGCGCGCTTGCTGCCCCGGTCAGGCCGAGCAGGAAGGCCATGGCCAGCAGGCCGCCCAGCCAGCGGCCGGGAGCAGCCTTTCGTCTCGCCTGATGTTTCGAACGCCCCATCCGGGTCGATCCTCTGATATTTTCCAGCCCGGCATTTGAGCCCGGGCCGACAATAATCGCTTTGGGCCCTGCCGGGCAGCACGCAAACCGACTGATACCGCAATGACGGCGCCTTGAAGGCACTCTTCAAGCCATTCCCGCGCCTGATGGGACCGCCGTGGCCCTGCGAATCAGGTTCCTGCGGCGCACCCCGTCTGTGCCTACATCCGGCAATCCGCCTGTCAAGCGGCGCACCCTGCCAAAAATGCGGCTTTGGCCTGATTTACCTGTAAAATGTGACATCCGGAGATTAGCCGGTGACGCATGGCTTCGCGTCCCACTACTGCATTGCGAGAGCCTGCGAATTATGGTTTGAGAGGCTGGATTTCGACGCGTTCTAGCGATCTGGCCCAAGTGCTTCTACAGTACCGTATGGCCGTTTGTCAGGGCGGATCGTGCGGCGCTTCCAGCTATCCGGCGGGGGTGCTTTGGGGATTTATCAAGGGAGCGCGAGCGGCATGAAGATGTCGAAGGGCCTGATGGGCCGGCATTTGCTGGGATTAGCGGCGGCAGGCGTTGCGCTGGCCGCCGGCGGGACGGCATTCGCCGAATTGGGGCAACCTGCGCCGTGGGAATTTACGCTGCAGGGATCGGCCACCGAGGTGATGGACTTCATCCGCCTGTTCCACAACTGGCTGCTTGGCATCATCACCGTGATCACGCTGTTCGTGGCGGCGCTGCTCGTCATCGTCATGGTGAAATTCAACCACAAAGCCAACCCGGTCCCCTCCAGGACCACCCATAATACCCTGATCGAGGTGGCCTGGACGCTGATCCCGGTGCTGATTCTGGTTGCGATCGCGGTGCCGTCGTTCCGGCTCTTGTTTCTGCAACTCGATATTCCGAAGGCCGATCTGACCGTCAAGGCGACCGGCAAGCAGTGGTACTGGTCTTATGCCTATCCCGATAACGGCAAGTTCGAATTCGATTCGCTGCTGGCCGCGGACAAGCAGCCGCGGCTGCTCGGCGTCGACAATGAAATGGTCGTGCCGGTCAACAAGGTGGTCCGCGTTCAGGTCACCGGCGCCGACGTGATCCACGCCTTCGCGATGCCGGCCTTCGGCGTCAAGATCGACGCCATTCCTGGCCGCCTCAACGAGACCTGGTTCAAGGCCACCAAGACCGGCATGTTCTACGGCCAGTGCTCGGAACTGTGCGGCAAGGATCACGCCTTCATGCCGATCGCGGTGCGGGTGGTGAGCGATCAGGAGTTCGCGGCCTGGGTGGAAACCGCGAAGAAGAAATATGCGACCAACCCGGCGAATTCGTTCGCCTCGGCGGGAGCAGCCGCGCAGTAAGGCCATGGCCGGACCAGGCCAGGACTTAAGGCGCAACGTGACAAGGGCGACGGGACCGCAAGGTCCGAAAAGGGACTGCTAGGCAGGATTTGAACATGGCAACGACCACACACGACGATCACGCCCATGACGATCACGCGCACGCGCATCCGACCGGATGGCGGCGCTACGTCTATTCGACGAACCACAAGGACATCGGCACGATGTACCTGGTGTTCGCGATCATCGCCGGCGTCATTGGTGCGGCGATGTCGATCGCGATCCGCGCCGAACTGATGTTTCCTGGCGTCCAGATCTTCCACGAAACCCACACCTATAATGTGTTCGTGACCTCGCACGGTCTGATCATGATCTTCTTCATGGTGATGCCGGCGATGATCGGCGGCTTCGGCAACTGGTTCGTGCCGCTGATGATCGGCGCTCCGGACATGGCGTTCCCGCGCATGAACAACATCTCGTTCTGGCTGCTGCCGGCTTCCTTCGCGCTGCTGCTGCTGTCGACCTTCGTCGAGGGCGAGCCGGGCGCCAACGGCGTCGGCGCGGGCTGGACCCTGTACGCGCCGCTGTCGACCTCGGGCCATCCCGGACCGGCGGTCGATTTCGCCATCCTGTCGATCCATCTGGCCGGCGCTTCGTCGATCCTCGGCGCCATCAACTTCATCACCACCATCTTCAACATGCGCGCGCCGGGCATGACCCTGCACAAGATGCCGCTGTTCGTGTGGTCGATCCTGGTGACGGTGTTCCTGCTGTTGCTGTCGCTGCCGGTTCTGGCCGGCGCCATCACCATGCTGCTCACCGACCGTAATTTCGGCACCACCTTCTTCTCGGCCGACCAGGGCGGCGACCCGGTGCTGTTCCAGCATCTGTTCTGGTTCTTCGGCCATCCCGAAGTGTACATTCTGATTTTGCCCGGCTTCGGCATGATCAGCCAGATCGTCTCGACCTTCTCCAAGAAGCCCGTGTTCGGCTATCTCGGCATGGCCTACGCCATGGTCGCGATCGGCGGCATCGGCTTCGTGGTGTGGGCGCACCACATGTACACGGTCGGCATGTCCTCGGCGACGCAGGCCTATTTCGTCGCCGCCACCATGGTGATCGCGGTGCCGACCGGCGTAAAAGTGTTCTCCTGGATCGCCACGATGTGGGGTGGCTCGATCGAATTCAAGACGCCGATGCTGTGGGCGATCGGCTTCATCTTCCTGTTCACGCTCGGCGGCGTCACCGGCGTCGTGCTGGCGAATGCCGGCGTCGACCGCGTGCTGCAGGAGACCTATTACGTGGTCGCGCACTTCCACTACGTGCTGTCGCTCGGCGCCGTGTTCGCGATCTTCGCGGGCTGGTACTACTGGTTCCCGAAAATGTCCGGCTACATGTACAACGAGACCATCGGCAAGGTGCACTTCTGGTTCACCTTCATCGGTGTCAATCTGGTGTTCTTCCCGCAGCATTTCCTCGGGCTGTCAGGCATGCCGCGCCGTTACGTCGATTATCCGGATGCCTTCGCGGGCTGGAATCTGGTGTCCTCGATCGGCTCCTATATCTCGGGCTTTGGCGTGCTGATCTTCATCTACGGCGTGGTCGACGCCTTCGCGCGCAAGCAGCCGGCCGGCGACAATCCGTGGGGCGTCGGCGCCACCACGCTGGAATGGACGCTGTCGTCGCCGCCGCCGTTCCACCAGTTCGAGACGCTGCCGCGCGTACAGTAACCCTTTAAGAATGCGCGGCGCGCCGCCTTGAGGGCGCGCCGTGTTTCCAACCAGAGCGAGATCTGTTTTGTCGGTTGTCGATCACAACGCCATCGAGCTGGGCCCGCGGATTTCCGAGGCCGAGGTCGGTGACTACATCGCGCTGCTGAAGCCGCGGGTGATGTCGCTGGTGATCTTCACCGCGCTGGTCGGCCTCGTGATCGCTCCGGGCCATGTCCACCCGATCCTCGCCTTCACCTCGATCCTGTGCATCGCCGTCGGCGCCGGCGCGTCCGGCGCGCTGAACATGGCCTATGAGAGCGATATCGACGCCAAAATGTCGCGCACCGCCAACCGGCCGATCCCGCGCGGACGCATCACTCCCGCCGAAGCCACCGCGTTCGGCATGACGCTGGCGTTCTTCTCGGTGATGACGCTCGGCATTCTCGTGAACTGGGTGGCCGGCGTGCTGCTCGCGTTCACGATCTTCTTCTACGTCGTGATCTACACCATGCTGCTGAAGCGCTGGACCGCGCAGAACATCGTGATCGGCGGCGCCGCGGGCGCGTTGCCGCCGGTGGTGGCGTGGGCGGCGGCGACCGGTTCGCTGTCGATGGAGCCGATCCTGCTGTTCCTGATCATCTTCTTCTGGACCCCGCCGCATTTCTGGGCGCTGGCGCTGTTCCGCAGCGACGATTATGCCCGGGCGGGCGTGCCGATGCTGCCGGTCGTCGCCGGTCCCGATGCGACGCGGCTGCAGATCCTGCTCTACACCGTCGTGCTGGTGGCCGTTGCCTTTGCGCCGTGGCCGCTCGGCTATTTCGACGCGGTCTATGGCGTGACATCGCTGGTGCTCGGCGCCGGCATGCTGGCGCTCGCGGTCAACGTCTATCGCCGCCGCGAGGGCGTTGCGGCGACGCGCGCGACGCGAAAGCTGTTTGCCTTCTCGATCCTTTACCTGTTCGCGCTGTTTGCGACCCTGCTGCTTGAGGTCGTTGTCGGCGCCGTCGCGCCCGCGATCGGCGCCGTCGTGCAAGCGATCGGGTAGGGGGCGGATGGGACGCCAATGGACGACAATCGGATACCAGATGGAATTGTCCTCACCGAGGCGCAGAAGCGAAGCCGCCGCCATCGCTCGATCGCCATCGCGCTCGCGCTCGGCGTGCTCGTCGTGTTGTTTTTCGCGGTCACCATGGTCAAGGGGCCGGCCGTTCTCGTGCGGCCGATGTAACTGAGATGGAACAGGAACCGACCAAACGACAGGAGCCGACCGCAAGCCGCAAAGTGGTCGCGCGCCGCGGCCTGACGCGCGATGCGGTGGTGGCCTCGCTCTGCGGTTTCGTCGTGGTGCTGATGGTCGGCGCGTCCTATGCCGCCGTGCCGTTCTACAACTGGTTCTGCCGCGCCACCGGCTTCAACGGCACCACCCAGGTCGCGACCTCGGCGCCGTCGGGCGCGCCTTTGGCGCGCAAGATCGCGGTGCGTTTCGACGCCAATGTCGGGCCCGGCCTGCCGTGGAAATTCGAGCCGGAGCAGACCGAGATCGAGGTCAGGATCGGCGAGGTGGTCACCATCTACTATACCGTCACCAACCAGGCGGCGCGGACCACCACCGGGCAGGCCGCCTATAATGTGGCGCCGCTGACGGTGGGATCGTATTTCCAGAAGATCAACTGCTTCTGCTTCACCGAGCAGACCATGGCGCCCGGTGAAAAGCGCGAGATGCCGGTGGTATTTTATGTCGACCCCGCATTGGCCGCCGACAGCGAGAATGACGGACTGAGCACCATCACGCTGTCCTACACCTTCTATCCCGTGCGCGATCCCTCGCCGAAGCCGTTGGCTGCGAGCGAGCCGGACAAGCGCAAGGGCAACCTTTGACGCCCGAAATTCCGGACCATCAGGAATTTTCGGGATTTGATTTTTGAGACGAATATGTGCCGAAGGATACGGCACCGCTAACGGAGAGACCGCAATGGCTGAGGCGCAAGTCAAGCACCACGATTATCATCTCGTCGATCCGAGCCCTTGGCCGATCGTCGGGTCGATCTCGGCGTTCATCATGGCCATCGGCGCGATCGGCTGGATGCATCACATGTATGCGGCCGCCCCGATCGTGTTCGGCATCGGCACCATCGGCGTGCTCTACACCATGGCGAGCTGGTGGGGCGACGTGATCCGCGAAGCCCAGTACAAGGGCGACCACACCCGCGTGGTGCAGATCAGCCACCGCTACGGCATGATCCTGTTCATCGCCTCCGAGGTGATGTTCTTCGTCGCCTGGTTCTGGGCCTTCTTCAATTCCGCGCTGTTCCCCGCCGACGCGGTCCACGCCACGCGCGATGCGGTGTTCGGCTGCGGCGCCGGCACGGTGATGGGCGCCTGCAGCGTGCCGGGCACCTGGCCGCCGCATGGCATCGAGACCTTCGATCCCTGGCATCTGCCGCTGCTCAACACGCTACTGCTGCTGACCTCGGGCACCACGGTAACCTGGGCGCATCATGCGCTGCTGGAGAACGATCGCCAGGGACTGAAATACGGCCTGATCCTGACCATCGTGCTCGGCGCCTGCTTCACCTGCGTGCAGGCCTATGAATACGCCCATGCCGCGTTCGGCTTCTCCGGCAACATCTATGGCGCGACCTTCTTCATGGCGACCGGCTTCCACGGTTTCCACGTGCTGGTCGGCACCATCTTCCTGACGGTCTGCCTGATCCGCGCCTATGCCGGGCACTTCACCCCGACCCAGCATCTCGGCTTCGAATTCGCCGCCTGGTACTGGCATTTCGTCGACGTGGTGTGGCTGTTCCTTTTCATCTGCATCTATGTCTGGTTCCGCGGCGCGGAATCGGTGGCGCACGGCGCGCATTAGCCGCAAGCCATTGTGATACAAGGGGGCGGCCGCAGGGCCGCCCTTTTTGTTTCGCAGCAACGAAAGACCAGACATGCCGGACCAAACGCTGCCCACAGTGGCGCAGAGTGCGATGCGCGGCATCGCCTGCCGCTGTCCGCGCTGCGGCAAGGGCAAGCTCTACGCCGGATTCCTCGAGCTGCGGCCCGCTTGCGAATCCTGCGGGCTCGACTACGCCTTCATCGACGCCGGCGACGGGCCTGCGATTTTCATCATCATGCTGGCCGGTGCGATCGTGGTAGGCTGTGCGCTGATCGTGGAGGTGAAATACCAGCCGCCATTCTGGCTGCACGCGGTGCTCTGGCTGCCGCTGATTCTCGCGACCACGCTGCTGCCGCTGCGCTCGATGAAGTCGCTGTTGATCGCGCTGCAATTCCATCACAAGGCCGCTCCCGGCCGGCTGATCGACCGCGAGCCGAAATGACCGGATCGGTTTTCCGACGCGGCGGCATCGCCGGTTTCGGCGCATTCACCCTGGTGATGGTCGCGGTGTTTGCCGGCCTCGGGATCTGGCAATTGCAGCGCCGGGTCGAGAAACACGTCTTGATCGCAGCACTGAACGAACGGCTCGCCGCCGCGCCCGAAGCGCTACCACAGCCTTCGCAATGGAGCGCACTGACGCCGGCACACGATGAATTCCGCCGCGTCAGCTTTGCTGCGAGCTACGCAAGGCTGGCCGACGCCATGGTCTACTCGTCCGGCTCCGCCGTGCGCGAGGATGTCTCCGGCCCGGGCACCTGGGCGTTTCTGCCCGCGGCGCTGCCGGATGGAACGATCGTCGTGGTCAATGCCGGCTTCGTGCAGAACACGATGCAGGATCGCGCGCAGCAAGATCGCGCCGTGAGCCGGCTCGTCACCGATGCGCCGGTGAACCTGACCGGCTACATCCGCTTTCCCGAAAGCGCGGGCGCGCTGACGCCGGCTGAAAATGCCGCCAAGCGGCTGTGGTTCACGCGCGATCATCTGGCGATGGCGCGCGCGCTGGGCTGGAGCGAGGGCGGCAAGCGAATCGCGCCGTTCTACATCGATCTGGAAAGCTCGGTGCCCGCCAGCGGCATTCCAAAACCCGGGCCGCTCGAAGTTCACCTCAAGGACGACCACCTGCAATACGCCATCACCTGGTTTGCGCTCGCGGGCGCGGTCGTGATCGCGTTTTGCGTGTGGTGGCGAGGGCAACGGCGGGACTGATCCGACCGGCTGATGGCTTCACCGGGAGAAGCCGAAAACACCTTGTTCAGAATGTCTTAACCCATTGCTCTGTCAGAAACGAGACGTTACAACTAGAGGGTGTGCGACGTTTTGTACGGGGCTGGCGGTCGATTGTGCCGCGATCTGCGACAAAATGCTGCACTGCGGCAATACCCCTGTACCTTTTTTGTGACACTTTGCCTATTTGTCCCGTTATGGGCTGCCAGCTCTTCCCTTTGGCATTTGGTATACATTACCCTTCCCTCGCTCGTAAGTTGAAACGGCTACGAACGCGGGGAACACGTCATGAGGAATACGCTTCTATCGGGAACGGCATGTGCCGCTCTCTGTCTGATCTCGTTCACCGGTGCGGCACGATCGGCCACGCTCGATGACGTGATGGCTCGGCTCGACAAGATTGAAAAAGAAAACGCCGAGCTTCGCGCCAAGGTTCGCAGCCTGTCCGGCACCAGGCCGGTAGCAGCGGCGCCCGCGCCTATTGTTACCGACCCCAGCAAGTTCAAGGGCAATCCGGTTCTGCACGCCGCGGTCGCGACGTCGCCGACACCGCCCGGCCCGAAGCCCGGCATGACGATTGGCGGCATTCCGGTCAAGGCGGGTCCGTTGGGACCGCTGCTCGACAACACGACGGTGACGCTCTACGGATCGATCGATGTCTCCGGCGACGTCTTCAACCCGTCGGTTTACGACCAGGGAACGAAGCTCGGAATCGCGAGCAACATTTCCAGCTTCGGCATTCGCGTCAGGCATAACCTTTCGCCGTATGGCTGGGACGGCATGGCGGTCGTCGCGCAATTGGAATCCCAGGTCGATATAGCGGCAGCCCCGAACGAGCGCGCCGCCTTCGGCACCCGCGACAGCTTCGTCGGCATGGAAGGTCCGTGGGGAAGCATCAAGGCCGGCAAGACCGATACGCCGTACAAGAAATCCACCGCGGCGATGGATCCGTTCTCGCGAACCCTCGGCGATTACAATTCGATCATGGGCAATACCGGCGGCGACAACCGCGCCGAGTTCGATTGGCGTATGAACCACGCGGTCTGGTATGAGTCGCCGATCTTCAACGGCTTCCAGGTCAGCGCGCTGGCCTCGCCCGGCCAGAACTACGCCCCGGACAACAGCGACTATTCCTACGGCGACGCCTTCCAATGTAACGGCGCGTCGGCGCGCGGCAGCGGCAGCAACTTCCCGAACACCGGCGGCGCGATTCCCGGCAATATCGGCGGCAATGGCTGTACCGACGGCTCCTTCGGCAACGCCTACAGCGCGTCCTTGACCTACAAGAACGGGCCGTTCTCGGCGATCGCCGCCTATGAACTCCATCAAGCGGTCAACCGTCATGGCGACGACGGGCTTGAACCAGGCCTGGTTGCTCCAGTCTTCCTGGCCGATGGTTCACAGGTCCTGACCGGCGTCCACAACGAATGGGCCGCCAAGATCGGCGGCGGCTATCACTTCAACGATGGTCTCGGCGACCTGGCGCTGAACGCCTATTACGAGTGGATCCGGCGCGACGTGACCCCCGCCGAACAACCGTTCAACGAACGCTCGCGCGACGCCGTGTACGCCAGCGCCACGCAGCGGATCGGCATGTGGGCCCTCAGCGGGTCCTACGCCCACGCCTTCAAGAGCCCGGGCAACCCGGCCATGCTGAGCGTGAACGATCCGGTACTGGCACCTGCGGCCACGTTGCAAGCCAACCTGTTCAGCGACGATGCCACCCAGTATGCGATCGGCGCCCGCTACTACTTCAGCGATTGGGCGAGCTGGTACGTTGTCGGCTCCCAGCTCAGTCAAGGTCCGGGTGCGCACTACTGTCTTGGCGCCAGCGGCCATGGCTACCAGGTCTGCTCTCGCGATCAGTTCAACAACACCATCGGCGGCGCGACCATCCGGGCCGCGACCACAGGCATGACGTTCAACTTCTGAGCGGCCTGCGAACAGGGAATGAAGGGGGGCTTGGTGACGAGCCCCCTTTCTTCTTTTGACGATTTGTTTCGGTCGTGGCCGGGAGCTGCCCCGGAAAATTGATTTTACCGGCGCATCGGCAGGGTAGAACCTGACAGACCTGAAAGTGTTACAGGGAGCCAGACAATGGATATGCAGCCGCCGCCGGCCTTCGTGCAGATGGCACAGGCCGAAGCCCCGCCCGAAGCGCCCGTCGAGCCGACACCGATCAAGGTCGACGTGTCGAAATACATTCCGGATTCGGCAGTCGCGGTGACCATGATCGTAACCTTGACGCCACCGACCGGGCAGGCCGTCATTTATCCCGCCGGCCACGAGAATGAGGGGACCCTGTTCAAGGGGCCGCGCTCGATCGACGAGGTCAAACTCACCGGTCCGATCGTCTATGTGAAACTCTACGGCGCGACCAGTTTCGATATCCAGTACACCAATTATCGGCAGCCCTATTGAATGCTGCCTTGAGAACGAACGACGCTGTGGGACATTCGACACCGGAACAGCTGTTGCACGATGCCCTCGCAGCGCTACGCAAGGGCAGAACCGGAGACGCGAAGCGGCTCTATGCCTCGGTCCTGAGAATCGATCCCACCAACGCCGTGGCACACGGCAATCTAGCGATCATCGCCGCCCAGCAAGGCGATCTGATCGGTGCCGAACGGCTGGTCAGGCGGGAGATCGAGCTCCGGCCGGATTATCCGGCCAGTCACAATAATCTCGGATCGGTGCTGCAGCAGCAGGGCAGGCTGGCCGACGCCGTTGCCGCGCACCGGCACGCCATCAAGCTCAACCCGAATTATGCCGAAGCCTTTTTGGCGCTCGGCAACGCCCTCCGCCAGCAAGACGACCTCGAAGCGGCGATGCAATCCTACCGCTCCGCCGTCAAGGCCAGGTCCGACTATGCCGAGGCTCACAACAATATCGGCGTGCTGCTTCAGATGCAGGGGCAGCTTGAGCAGGCGGCATCGGCGTATCGCGAAGCGGTGGCGTTAAGGCCGGGCTACGCGGAGGCCGAATTCAATCTCGGTGGCGTGCTGCACCAACGGAATGAGTTGAAGGCCGCCGAAGCGGCCTATCGCCGGGTCATTTCGCTCAACCCGGGCATTGCCGTCGTTCACAATAATCTCGGAGCGGTCCTGAAGGACCAAGGGGTTCTCGACGCGGCGCTGGCCGCTTTCGATGCTGCCGTCAAGCTGCAGCCGGACTACGCCGAGGCGATCTATAATCGCGCCACGGTGCTGCAGCAGCAGTCGAAACTGGAAGCGGCGCTGGCGGATTACGGCCGCGCCATCGAGCTTCGCAACGATTACGCCGACGCGCTCAACAATGCCGGCATCGTGCTTCAGGATCTCGGCCGCGCCAGCGACGCGATCGAGCTTTACCGCCGGCTACTCGCGCGAATGCCCGATCACGCCGACGCCCGCAACAATCTGGGGACGGCGTTGCTGGCGGAGGGCAGGCCTGAGGAAGCGCGGCAAGCGTTTGAGACGGCCCTGATACAGAGGCCCGATTTCCCCGAGGCGTTTTGCAATCTGGGAAACGCCTGGCGCGAGCTCGGAAATCTCACCGAGGCGATCGCGGCCTATCGCAACGCCTTGCGGCTGCGTCCCGATTATGCCGACGCCTTCAGTCAGCTCGCCTATCATCGGGCGCAGGCCTGCGCCTGGGATGACTACGATGCCGATCAGGAGAGGCTGCTCGGCATGGTGCGGCAGGGCATTCGCGTCCCTCCGTTCTACCTGTTCTCGACGCCGGCCTCGGCCGCGGATCAACTGGTCTGCGCCCGCCAATGGATCGAGCCGATCCGCCCGCCACGCGACGCGGCCTTCTCGCATCTTGTATCCCTAGGGCGCGGGCGCATCCGGCTCGGCTATCTCTCGGGAGATTTTTATCAGCACGCTACTGCGGGGCTGATGGCCGAATTGTTCGAACGTCATGACCGCGACCGCTTCGAGGTGTTCGCCTATTCCTATGGTCCCGACGACAACAGCCCGATGCGCGCGCGGCTGGCGCGCGGGTTCGACCACTTTGTCGACGTCCGCACCTTGTCCCACCGCGACGCGGCGCGGCGCATCCATGCGGACCAGGTCGACATCCTGGTCGATCTCAAGGGCTACACCCATCATGCGCGGCCGGCGATTTCGGCCCATCGCCCGGCGCCGGTGCAGGTCAGCTATCTCGGCTATCCCGCCACCATGGGAGCGGATTTCATCGACTACATCATCGTCGACCCATTTGTCGTTCCGGCGAGCCAGCAGCCGTTTTTTTCGGAGCGGCTGGTCCAGCTTCCCTGCAGCTATCAGGTCAACGACAGGCGGCGCGAAATGGCCGCCGGCCGTTCGCGACAGGATTACGGACTGCCGGCCGAAGGTTTTGTGTTTTGCTGCTTCAACAATTCCTACAAGCTGTCGCCGGCATTGTTCGATATCTGGATGCGCCTGCTGGATTCGGTTCCCGGCAGCGTGTTGTGGCTGCTCGAGGCCAACCAGCTCGTGAAAGAGAACCTGCGCTCGGAAGCCGGCAAGCGCGGCGTCGACCCCAACCGGCTGGTCTTCGCCCCGGTGGTGTCGTCGGCCGAGCATCTCGGACGCCACCGGCACGCCGACCTGTTTCTGGATAATCTGCCCTGCAACGCCCACACCACCGCGAGCGATGCGCTGTGGGCCGGAGTTCCCGTGCTCACGTGCAGCGGAGAAACCTTTGCCGGCCGCGTCGCCGGCAGCCTGCTGACGGCGGCCGGCATGCCGGAACTGGTCACGCCGTCGCTCGAACACTATGAACAGACGGCCATGGCGCTGGCGCGCGATCCGCAGCGCCTGATCGCCCTGCGGCAAACCTTGCAGGAAAACCGCGACACATGCGCGTTGTTCGATCTTCCAAAGCTGACGGCAAATATCGAGACGGCCTACGCGCGGATGTGGCAGACTTGGCTGGCCGGCGAGCGGCCAGCGGCATTTTCGATCGAGACGCCTTGAGGGAAATAAGGGAGAGCAACCATGTTGATGCGAATCGTCCTCGCGCTGGCTTCCATTGTGGCATTCGGCACCAGCCAGGGCTGGGCCGATGCCTATCAGGCGCCGAAACATCATCGTCATCCGCATGTGGCTCGCTATCAGGCGCAGCCGGTCGCGCCGGCGCCCTATGATGGCCCGACGCTGGTGCTGCATCCCGCCCAGAACATTGCCTGCGATACGCCGTTTCGGTCCACGCGTGCGCTGCCCTGCGATCAACCTGTCTGGGTCTACGGACATCCGTGCGAAATAGACTTGGGCCTCGGTCGCTACCGGTCTTGCGACGGGCGCTGAACGCGGTTCTGGTTTCGGAACAGGGGCATGACCACGGGGGGCCGTTCAGAGCAGACGCTTGCAGCGGCGATGACGCACCATCGCGCCGGCCGTCTCGCCGAGGCTGAGCGTCTTTACAAGTCCGTTTGCGATAGCGATCCCGGCAATGCGCGTGCGTTTCACCTCTATGGCGTCGTTGCTCATCAACTCGGTCGGCCCGATGCGGCATCACTGCTCGGCCGCGCCGTAACCCTCGATCCGGCATTTGCGGAGGCCCACAACGACCGCGGCGCAATCCTCGCCGCCAATGGATCGTTTGCCGAGGCCATACCCTGCTTCGAACGCGCGGTGGCGCTCAACCCCGGCTACATCGAGGCGCGCAATAATCTCGGGCGCGGGTTGCGCTCGCTCGGGCGCCTCGACGAGGCATTGCTGCAGTTCGAACGGGTTTTGAAAGCCGCGCCCAACTCTCCGCTGGCCCATTTCAACCTGGGCTCGGTGTTCGAACTGGCCGGGCAACGGGCTGACGCCGAGCGGCATTACCGCAGCGCCATTGCGCTGCGCCCCGACTTTGTCGACGCCCATCTGCAATTGGCTTTACTGCTTGAGAACAGCGATCGGCTGCCCGAAGCGCTGGCCCATGCGGAGCGGGCGGTCGCGCTGCGTCCGGACAGCGCAGGCGCCCGCAACAATTTTGGCAATATTCTCCGTAGCCTCGGCCGGCGCGAAGACGCGATCAGGCAATATCAGTCAGCGCTGAGGCTCGATCCCAATTTTTTCATGGCGCACTACAATTGCGGCGTCGCGCTGCGTAGCGAGACCAGGATCGCCGAGGCGCGGACGCATTTCGAGCGGGCGGCTGCGCTCCGTCCGGATTTTACGGAAGCCGAACTCGCGCTGTGCATGGCGGAGCTGCCGGCGCTTTACGCGGACGCCGCCGAGATCGCCGAGCGGCGCGAGGCCTATGCCGGCCGGTTGGCAAAACTGTCCGACCATGTGGCGCGCTCGGCCATCCCGGCCGCGCTCACCGAGGCGATCGGGTCGCATCAGCCGTTCTATCTGCCCTATCAGGGTTTTGATGACCGCGAGCTTCAAACCCGCTATGGCGCGCTGGTCTGCCAGATCATGGCCGCGCGATATAAGGCGTCGGTTCTCCCGGATCCACCCCTCCCGGGCGAGAAAATCAGGCTCGGTATCGTCAGCGGGTTTTTCCGGCAGCACTCCAACTGGAAAATCCCGATCAAGGGATGGCTCAAGATGCTGGACCGAGATCGGTTTCACGTCTCCGGCTATTACACGGGTTTTGAGCGCGACGGCGAGACCGGGACGGCGGCAGCAATGTGTGACCGCTTCGTGCAGGGTCCGCTATCCCTGGATGGATGGCGGCGCGCGGTGCTCGATGACGCTCCGCATGTCCTGATCTTTCCCGAAATCGGCATGGACAAGGTGACGGCGCAACTGGCGGCGCAGCGGCTCGCCGCGGTTCAATGCGTGTCGTGGGGCCATCCGGTCACGTCAGGATTTCCGACCATCGATTACTTCCTCAGCAGCGATCTCATGGAACCCAAGGACGCCGCTGGTCACTATTTCGAAAAACTGGTGCGGTTGCCGAATCTTTCGATCTACCTCGAACCGCCCGACGTCTCGCCGCCGGCGATCGAGCGAGGCAAGCTCGGACTGCGCGAAAATGCCATCGTCTATTGGTGCGGGCAGTCGCTGCCAAAATACCTGCCGCAATTCGACGAGGTGTTTGCGCGCATCGCAACTGAGGTTCCGGGCTGCCAATTTTCCTTCATCGAATTCGGTGGCGGCAGCGGTGTCACCGCGTTGTTTCGGGACAGGCTCGAGCGCGCGTTCAAGGCCGCCGGGCTCAACGCGTGGGATCACTGTGTTTTCCTGCCGCGGCTCGCGCCGGATCGGTTCATTGCCGCGATCGGTCAATGCGATGTCGTGCTCGACAGCATCGGCTGGTCGGGCTGCAATTCAATCCTGGAGAGCCTCGTTCACAACCTTCCGATCGTGACACTGGCCGGCGCGATGATGCGTGGCCGCCACGCCGCGGCGATCCTTGATATGATGAATGTCGGCGAGACCACCGCGCGGACCATCGATGAATACGTCGCTATTGCAGGCGCGCTCGGCCACGACGTAACCATGCGAAACAGCCTTTCCGCGCAAATACGCGACCAGAAGCACCGGATCTATCGCGATCTCGACTGCATCGCGGCACTCCAGGAATTTTTGGATGAAGCCGTGCGAAATCCCGGAAGGAAGTAGCTCGGACAACCCTTCCTCATTGTGATTTCCATTGGCCAGGCCGTCCGCTCAAGTCCAGGGATTCTTGCCGCTCGACAGCCGCTCCGCCATTTCGGTCTGGAATTGTGGCGGGCCATACGCGATCCATTCGCCGTCGGTTTGAAAAATCAGCGGCCGCTGGCTTTGCCGGCAAAACTCCTTCAGCCAGGTGATCGCTTTCTCCTTTGGGCGCGGGCCAACCGCGACCGCAACATGGACCGGAATTCCGCGCCATTGAAAATTCGCGGCGAGCAGAATCAAATTCGCCTTGTCCGGCCGCATCCATTCGGGAAGCGGGCTGCTGTCGGCGAGCCATCCGCAAATGAATTGCTGGCACGGATCGACGGGCCGGTCCTGGTAAATGCTGCATTTGTGCGCGACGCTGAAGCGGCACGGATTTCCCGGCGAAACATCGTGACCGCGGACGTTGATCCTGAGCCAGCCGTCGCAGCAGGCCGTGCATTCCATACATGCCCTGGCGGCATTCGACCGATCAGATTGCATTGAAGTCTTGTCCCAACGCCGTTCAAACCTGTGCGGGGCTACCCCGCCGGCACCCTGAGGTTCAGTTCAACGGCAAACCGGATCAGGTCGGAATGGCTGCGCGCGCCGAGCTTCTGCTTCAGGCGCGACGTATTGTTCGCCACCGTCTTATAGGAGATGTCCAACGTCTCCGCGACCTCGGCGATGTTCTTGCCGTTCGACAGCAGCCGCAGAATCTCGAGTTCCTTCGCCGAAAGCTGCAACGCCGGACTGGCGCGGACGGATGCCGCGGACAGTGTCACGGCTTGCGCCAGATGCGGCGCCACAAAATTCTGTCCGTTCGCGACGGACCTGACCGCGGACAGCAGGTGCTGCGGGTCGTCGCCCTTGGAGACGTATCCGTTCGCGCCGAGCTCGATCGCCCGGACCACGAAAGCCGGCTCGTCGTTCATGCTGAACACGATGATCTTTGCGGCCGGGTCCTCTTCCCGGATCCGCCGCAACAATTCAAAGCCCGACAGACCGGGCAGGTTGATATCGATTATCGATATATCGGGCCGTATTTCCAGATATGCTTCATGTCCGGCCTTTTCGTTTGACGCTTCGGACAGCCTGATATCGGGGGCATTGGCGAACAAAGATCGGCACCCCGAAATCACGACGGGATGATCGTCCACGATGAGTACGTCCAGCGGCTTTTCAGGACTCGATATCATCACCGTTCGTACCATGTTCCGCCCTCTTCAAACATAATCCAAATGGACGAAAAACAGGCGATGTGGACCAACTATTCACTCTTCGTGCGATTGTGGCTTTTGTTGTGCGGCATGATTCTGGTTGCCCTGATGGCCAGTATGGCCCTGCTGCTGGTTTATTCCCGGGCGCAGCTCCTGGTGGAGCATGAACCGGGTTCGCGCGTCGCCGGCCAGGTCGCGAGGGCGTTCAATCAGGCGCTGGCGACCACGAGCGATCCGGACGGAGTTTTGCGCGGCTTCGATCTTGGTCTCGACAATAACGAAGGCACCGTCACCTTCGAAGCCAAGGACGAGCCGCCAAGCGCGCCATCGGAAGACCAGCCGGCGTCGCGCGTGGACGGTGTGCCCGCATGGTTTGTCCGCCTCCTGATCGCGCCGAACATATCGGACAGGTTTCCAATCCATGTCGCGGGCCAGCGCGTCGGCGATCTCGTCTTCAAGGCCAACATGTCGGCCGACCTCTCGGAACGATGGCTGACATTCGTCGGCATTCTGACCTCGGCCGTCGTACTGGCCATCATCAGTTCGTTGATTTCCTATCTCACGGTCGGAGCAACGCTCCGGCCGCTGAACGGTATCGCTGCGGGATTAACCCGGTTGCGTACAGGCGATTATGCCGTGCAGTTGGCCTGCGAAGGCCCTCCCGAAATCCGCAAGAGCTGCCTCGAATTGAACGACCTCGCCGCGACCCTGTCGGGACTGAGTTCCGAGAATACCAGGCTGCTGCGCCGCCTGGTCGTTCTCGAAGAGCAGGAGCGTCGCGAGCTGTCGCGTGAACTGCACGACGAACTCGGTCCGCTGCTGTTTGCGATCCGCGCCAACAGCAGCGCGCTGCTGGAGGGCTCGAATTATCCGGAGAGCGATGATTTGCCGGCCGTAAAGCTCCGGCAGGCCGTCGCGGCGCTGCAGCACACCAACCGCCGGATCCTGGATCGGTTGCGGCCGATGCACATACGGGAATTGGGGTTGCAACGGAGCGTGGCGGATCTGGTCACGGATGCGCGAAGCCGGTCTTCCGGCACCCATTTCGAACTCGACTTCGACAGCGCGGTCGTGACGCCCGACGATGTCGTCGCCAATACGATCTATCGCGCCGTCCAGGAATCCTTGACCAATATTCTCAAGCATGCGCAGGCCACCACGGTTCGCCTTCGCGTCGGACTGCAATCGTCCGACATCGTCATGTCGGTCGTCGACGACGGCGTTGGCTTTGCGGAAGGCACAGCACTCGGCCGCGGCTTGACCGGAATGCGTGAACGGGTGCGGGCGCTGGGCGGGACATTCAGCTTTCGACGGATCGGAGCTGAGACCGTCGTCAGTTGTACCATCCCCGTCAGATCGGCCGGCGATAGCATCGAGCCATCCTGACCGGCGGTATCGAGAAAGCGCTTGTATCGGGGGCGCCGAGGCCGAATTGCGTTTAACCGCTTGCAATTTTGCGCGCGTGAGCCATACCGTCGATCACACTAGGGGTAATGGCGATGCTAAACGAACGAGAGAAGATTCTGGAGGCGCTGCGCGAGAAGCCGCTGAAGGTCTTCGAGGTGATGCGGCGCGCAAACATCCCGAATGAGGAAGCCTGCCAATCGCTGCTGATGAAGATGCGGAGCGAAGGCGCGGTCAAATTCGACATTCACAAGGGCCGCTGGCAAATCGGCTGACCACGCGCCGCGTGCCGGTTATTGCCTAGATGGAGTTGGCGGCGGCCGCCTGATGCGATGGGGCGCCCGCCGGCGCATCGCGAAGGCAAGCCTCGGTCAGGGATCGGCCGACGTGCCTGAGCATGGCGCTCGCCCGCGTGGCGCTGTGCTCGAGCAGCCAGCGCCCGAACGCTTGGGGCGACAGCGCCGGCGCGTAGAGAAATCCCTGCACGACGTCGCAGCCAAGTTCCGCCAGCAAATGGCGCTGCCCATCGGTTTCGACGCCCTCGGCGACGACGGTAAGCTGCAGGCTCTGGCCAACGCGGATCACGGTCGTGACGATCGCCCGTGCGGTGGGGTCGCTCTCGACATCGCGCATGAAACTGCGGTCGATCTTCAACTCGCGAATTGGCAAATGCGCCAGCCGGCTCAGACTCGAATAACCGGTTCCAAAATCGTCCAGCGACAGGCCGACACCCTGCTTGCGCAGGGCATTCATGGTCTCGATCGCGACCGAGCGCTCGTTCAGGAACACGCCCTCGGTGATTTCGAGCATCAGCGCTTCCGCCGGCAGGCCATGGTCGGCGAGAATCGCGGCGACGACCGGCGCCAGATTCTCGTTCTGGAAGTTGATCGGCGACAGATTGACCGAGACGCAGGGGATATCCAGCCCCGCATGGCGCCACTCCGCCATTTGCCGGCAGGCCTCGCGGATCGACCACAGGCCGATCTGCTCGATCAGTCCGCACTCCTCGGCCAGCGGGATGAATTTGGCGGGCGAGACCTCGCCGAGCACCGGGTCATGCCAGCGCGCCAGCGCCTCGACGCCATGGATGGCGCCGTCGCTGCTCCGGATCTGCGGCTGATAATGCAATTTCAGGGCATCGTTCGCGATCGCGCCGCGCAACGCCGCGCTGTGGGCCAGACGTTGCTCGGCGAGCCGGTCCATGTCGGCCGAAAAGAAGCGATAGGTGGAACGGCCGGCGCGCTTGGCCTTGTACATCGCCGCATCGGCCTGCTGGATCAGGGTCTCGATGTCCTCGGCGTTGTCAGGATAGATGCTGATGCCCATGCTGGCGGACATCGGCACCTGTTTGATCCCGATTCCGCAGCGGCATCCGCAAGGCCTCGGTGATCCGCGCCGCGACCGTTGTGGCCTCGCCGGCGTCGCGGTTCGGCAGCACGATCACGAATTCGTCGCCGCCGAGGCGCCCCAGCATGTCGCCCGGCTGAATCTGCGCGCGCAGGCGCTGGGCAAACTCGACCAGCAATTCGTCGCCGGCCGAATGTCCGAGCGTATCGTTGACGTCCTTGAAATTGTCGACATCGAGAAACGCCAGCGCGACGTGTCCGCCGGCGGGGCAGGCCTGGATCGCCTCGGCGATCAGGTCGCGCAGGCGGGCGCGGTTCGGCAAGCCGGTCAACGTGTCGTAATAGGCAAGGCGAGCGATCTGGGCGCGGGCTTCCTTGCGCTCGATCGCGAGCGCGCCGAGATGGACGCAGGCATCGACGATGCGCTGATGCCAGCGGCTGGGCGCGCGGCATTCCCTGAAATAGAAGGCGAAGGTTCCGATCACGCGGCCGTCCTTGCCCTTGATCGGCGTCGACCAGCAGGCGCGCAAGCCAACCTCGAGCGGCCGGGTCTTGAACGGCTGCCAGCGCGGATCGGTATCGATATCCTCCGCCAGCACCGGCTCGCCAAAATAGGCCGCGGAGCCGCAGGAGCCGATGTCCGGACCGATCGCGACGCCATCCAGCGCCCGGGAATAGTCGTCGGGAAGGCTCGGGCCACCGAGCGGATGGATCAGTCCAGCGGCGTCGATATGCAGCAGCGAGGAGACCACATCGGGTGCGATCTCCTCGACGCGCCGGCAAAGCCGGTCGGCGATATCGGTCAACGGAATTTCATCGGCCAGCGCGTGCATGATCAGCTGCTGCAGCGACCGCAACTGCCTGGTCTCGGTGATGTCGGTCAGCAATGCGAACAGGACTTGACCCGGCCGCGGGGGTTGCGGAACGCCTTGACGTTGGCCGAAACCCAGATCTCGTCACCTTTCTTGTCATAGGCGAGGACTTCCTCCTCGCCGCCGTTTTCTTCCTCATCGATCCAGCTTTTCAACTTCGCCAGCGTCGTGGGGTCGGTGTGGCGGCCCACCAGCAATTCGCGCAGCTGCCGGCCGGTCGCTTCCTCAGGCGTGTAGCCGAACATTCCGGTAAACGCCGCGTTGATATAGACGATGTTCCGATCGGAATCGGTGACCACGACGGCGCGGTTGGTGCGGTCGGCGACCTCCGAAAGCAGCGCCAGCCGTGCGCGGCGGTCGGCTTCGTCGGTGATGTCGCGAACGTATGCGATGGTCGAGACCTGGCCGCCGGCCTCGATCGGCGAAAGCGACAGTGCGGCGCGGATCCGGCTGCCATCCCTGCGCGTGATCGTGACCTCGGCGGGCGTCGTGGCGCCGGGCGGTCCAAATTCCTTGAGCGCCAGACAGCTTGCAGGCTGGCCGAGCACGTCAGCGCGATCGAGCCCAAAGATCTGCTCGGCCGCGGCGTTGAAATGGCTGACGCGAAGCTCGCCATCGACGATCACCACGGCGTCGTTGGCCCGCTCCAGCGCGGCCAGCAGCAACTCCGGGTCCTCGATCCCAAGGTAATCGTGTCCGTGCATCATCCAACATCCAACCCTGGCGCCGGCCTGCAAGCCATCGAGGTCGTGCCCGGTGGGGCGGCGCCGTTTTGGCGAAAAGCCTATGGTCGATGGGTGTTGAAATGGTTGTTCGGTCGGGTTCCGTCCGGCGGGAGAGATATCATCGTTAAGAATTCGCTAATGATCCGGCGGGGCGCGGGGTAAATGTCGTCCGGACCGGCCGCGACATCGGTGATACAAGGCCATTGCCTAGGTTTTCAAATTTGCAATAGAAGCCATGTCGACATTGAAATTCTTCGCGTCGCGGCAACGGTTTAATCTCGCACGCAGACCAGGCGCGAATCGAACAGGGAATGCAGTTGATGGCAGATATTGGAGCAAAGACCGGAGGCCAGGGGGCACCCCCGCCGGCCCTGCCGACATGGCCGGACGAGGTTTTCCGGGTGCTGAAGGAGGCCGGCGTGCGGCAGGTCGCCATGGTGCCGGACGCCGGCCATAGCCGCCTGATCCGCTCATTCGAGGCCGATCCGGAAACCCGCCTCGTCACCCTGACGACGGAGGAAGAAGGCGTAGCGATGCTGGCCGGCGCGTGGCTGGGCGGCGAACGCGGCGTGCTGCTGCTGCAGTCCAGCGGCGTCGGCAATTGCATCAACATGCTGTCGCTGCCGGCCATCTGCCACATGCCGCTTTTGATGATCGTGACGATGCGCGGCGATTGGGGCGAGTTCAACCCGTGGCAGATCCCGATGGGCCAGGGCACGCGCGCGGTGCTGGAAGCGATGGGCGTGATCGTGACACGGGCGGATGAGCCCGATCTGGTCGCTTCGACCGTGCAGGGCGCTGCGAACCTCGCCTTCAACACCTGGCGGCCCGCGGCGGTGCTGATCGGACAGCGCGTTCTCGGCGCCAAGAATTTCAAGGAGCTTGCCCGCAAATGACCCATCCGAATGCGTTGTTGCACCGTCGCGACGTCGTCAATGAACTGTTGCGGACGCGCGGCGATCTGCTGGTCATAGCCGGCCTCGGCGCGCCGAACTGGGACGTCTCGGCCGCGGGCGATCACCCCAATAATTTTCCGCTATGGGGCGCGATGGGCGCGGCTGCCATGATCGGGCTCGGGCTGGCGATGGCGCAGCCGAAACGGCGCGTGCTCGTCATCACCGGCGATGGCGAGATGCTGATGAGCATCGGCGCCTTGGCCACCATCGCGGTCGAGAGGCCCGCCAACCTGACCATCGCGGTGCTCGACAATGAGCGCTTCGGCGAAACCGGGATGCAGAAGACCCACACCGCCGCCGGCGTCGATCTGGCGGCAATGGCGGCCGCGGCCGGCATTCGAACGTCGCGGGTGGTGCGGACGCCAGCCGAGGTCACCGATCTCCGCGATCTCTCGCATCGGGGCACTGGACCGGTGTTCGCGCAGATCAAGATCGCTCCCGAAGCGCTGGTCTTCGTGATGCCGCCGGCCGATGGCGTCATCCTGACCTCGCGCTTTCGGCAGTCGGTTCTGGGCGACAGCGCGCTTTATAACTGAGGGGCGCCGTGACGTTCGGATCACCTCGCCCCGCTTGCGGGGAGAGGTCTGATTGCGAAGCAATCTGGGTGAGGGGGACTATCCGCGAGTCAGAATGCGTTGAGAGTCCCCTCACCCCAACCCTCTCCCCGCAAGCGGGGAGAGGGAGAAGACAGCCGGCGCAAAACTTCACACCGTCATCTTGATCTTCCAAAGCCCCTCTTTCGAAAGCTGCTAGCCGGCTCAACCGGTCGACGCAACACAGGCGTTAAATCTCTCCGCTGGGGTCTCAAATTGCAAGGTCTCACGGGGGCGTTCGTTGAGCTGACGAGCCACTTTGTTCAGATAAGCTTGCGAGTGTACCGACAGGTCGGTGCCCCTGGGAAAGTACTGTCTGAGGAGACCATTGGTGTTTTCATTCGAACCGCGCTGCCACGGGCTTTGCGGATCGCAAAAATAAACGTCGATGTTGGTCGCCAACGTAAATTGTCGATGATCCGCAAGTTCCTTGCCACGGTCCCAGGTCAGCGACTTATAGAGTTCGCTTGGTAGCTTTCTTGCCTGCTTGATGAGCGCGGATACGACCGACTGGGTATCCTTGTTGGCCACCTTTGCCAGCATCACGTAGCGGGTATGACGTTCGACCAAGGTCGCGATATAGCTGTTCTTCGACCCAGACAGGAGATCGCCTTCCCAATGGCCAGGCACCGCCCGATCTTCAACCGTTGCTGGTCGCTGACGGATCGAGACGGGATCCTTGATTTGCCCCCGGCCATCGCCATTGAGACCCGCCTGTTTTGATCGCCGGATCGTGCGCTTCGATCGAAGATGGCAAAGCAGCTCTTTCTTAAGCACCCCGCGGGCTTGAACAAATAGACTGCGATAGATCGTCTCGTGGGACACCTGATAACACCCGCCTTCAAGATGGGCTCTTTTAAGCCAGCCGGCTATCTGCTCGGGCGCCCAATTTAATCTCAGCTTGCGGGCCACCGCCTGTCGCAACCAAGCATTCGTGGCCAGCTTACAACGTTTCGGGCGACGGGCTCGGGCCCAGGCCTTGTCATCCGCCAAAGCTGCTCGGTAGCCATCATAGCCGCCATTCCGGCTGATTTCCCGGCTCACCGTCGAGGGCGAGCGGCCTAGCAACCCCGCCATCGATCTTGCGGATCGATGTACCGCAATGCCTCTCGATATCTCTTCACGTTCCGAGAGCGTCAGCGCCAACCGCGAGCGACGCCGAGCGGGCGGACGAATTCCACCGTGCGGTGAGATCTGGAAATAAATAGACGACGACTGCTTACCAAACGCTCGTCCAATCGCCTTGAGCGACTCGCCGCGCTGCCAGCGATCCCATAACTCCGTCTTCTCGGCCGTTGTAAACCCTCGACGAAATCCCTGTTCCATCGCCACACTCCATCTTTTCTCTTTAGATAAAGTGTTGCGTCGACCGGTTGAGACCACCCTCGATCTCGGACATGATCAGCGTCGAGATCGTCGTGGTGGCGATCGAGGCGGGATGGTTGATCGGCGAGGCCAGGATCAGTTCGCGCGACATCGATGGGCTGACCAGCGCCGCCATCTCCAGGCGCTGCGCCGCCAGTTCGGCGCGGATGGCGGACGGCGGCAACAGCGTGTAGCCCAGTCCCTCCTCCATCAGGCTGATCTGGGCGCGGTAGGAATCCGCCTCGATCAGCGGGTTGAGCGATAGCTTTTCGCGTGCGACGGCCTTTTCCAGCAGCGCCCGCAGGCCGTGCGAGATGCTCGGAACGATCAGGCGCTGCTTCACCAGCCATTTCAGGTCGACATGCTTCTTCCGGTTCAGGCCTGAGCCCGGCGGCCCCACCACGGCGATGTCTTCGCGCCCGATCGATTGTACCAGGAGATGCAGATCGACCGCGGGGCCGTAGGTGATTGCAAGGTCCATCTCGCCCCGGTGCAGCCATTCCACCAGATGCCCGCCATAGCTTTCCACGATGCGCAGCGAGACATCCGGAAAATCCGTGATGACGCGGCGAGCGAACCGCCCGGAGAAAGCCGCGCTCACCGTCGGAACCAGCCCGAGGATGACGCGTCCGGACGGCTTGCCGCTGGCCGATTGCAGATCGTCGCGCACCTGTTCGATCTGGCGGACCAGGCCCGTGGTGCGGTCGAGCAACATCCGGCCCGCACTGGTCAACAGCATGCCGCGGCCGTTGCGGACGAACAGCTCGACCCGAAGCTCGTGTTCGAGCAGCTTGATGTGCCGGCTCAGCGCCGGCTGCGCGGCCCGCAGCCGGTCCGCCGCCTTGCTCAGGCTGCCGAGCTCCGCCACGGCGCGGAACGTCCGCAATTGCTTGAGATCCATCGGCTACCTTAAAGGCTCAATCTCGCAAGCATCACATGCATTCAGGACTATAAATGGACTTGCACGATCAACGTCAACAGTCCGCTTCGGCTCGTTCCGTCCCCCGGGCGAGGGCGTATCGCGATCGGCCCTAACGGGCTACATAGGTAACAGAATGGACGGGCGACATCGATGAGTGAAACATTGACGGCTTCCCTGGCCCGCTTGCCGGTCACGCTCCGCGACGTCGAGGCGGCGGCTGCCGTGCTCGCCGGCCACGTCAAGCGGACCAATTTCGATCGCAGCCGAACGCTGTCCGATATCACCGGCGCCGATGTCTGGCTCAAGTTCGAAAATCTGCAGTTCACCGCGACCTTCAAGGAGCGCGGCGCGCTCAACCGGCTGTCGGCGCTCTCCGGCGATGAACGGCGGCGCGGCGTGATTGCCGCCTCGGCCGGCAATCACGCGCAGGGCGTGGCCTATCACGCGGCGTGCCTCTCGATCCCCGCGACCATCTTCGTGCCGCAGGGCACCCCGACCGTGAAGATAGAGAATACCCGCCGGCATGGCGCCAACGTGATCGAAGGCGGCGCGACGCTGGAGGAAGCAGCTAGCCTCGCCACCGAGCACGGCCGCAAGGAGGGCCTGACCTACATCCATCCCTACGACGATCCCCTGATCATCGCAGGCCAAGGTACCATCGCGCTCGAAATGCTGGCTTCGGTGCCTGACCTCGACGTGCTGATCGTGCCGATCGGGGGCGGCGGCCTGATCTCCGGCATCGCGGTCGCCGCCAAGGCGCTCAAGCCCGGTATCGAGATCGTCGGCGTCCAGGCCTCGCTGTATCCGTCGATGTACAATGTGATCAAGCAGCAGCAGCTTGCGATGCGCGGCGGTACGCTGGCGGAGGGCATTGCAGTCAAGGCGCCCGGCCGGATCACGTCCGAGATCGTGGGCGCGCTGGTCGACGACATCGTGCTCGTCACGGAGCAGCAGATCGAGCAGGCGTTGAGCCTTCTCATCACCATCGAGAAGACCGTGACCGAAGGCGCGGGCGCTGCCGGCCTCGCCGCGGTGCTCGCCAACGAGGCGCGTTTCAAGGGCCGATCGGTCGGTCTGGTTCTCAGCGGCGGCAATATCGATACGCGGCTGCTGTCGGGCGTGCTGACCCGCCAGCTGGCCCGCGAGGGCCGCCTGTCGCAACTGAGGTTCGACATCGTCGACCGCCCCGGCCAGCTCGCCAACGTCGTCGCGGTCCTGAGCCAGACCGGCGCCAACATCGTCGAGGTGTCGCATCAGCGCATCTTCACCGATCTGCCGGCCAAGGCGGTGCAGCTCGAAGTCGTGATCGAGACCCGGGACCGCTCGCATCTGGCGTCGACCATTGCGGCGCTGAAGGCCGCCAACATCGATGTCGATGTTGGCGACGAGTAGTGGCGGCGGCTGCCTGACCAGCCTGAAATTTCTGCCTGTCGGGCAAATCAGTAAAACCTGTCAATGCCCATGCAAGAATATATTCCTCTTGCCGCGTCGGGCAAATCAGCGCTACCAGCTCGCCCCGTCCTTTCCCGGTAAGAGGGGCGGTCGCGCGTCGTCACGAACGCGGGAGGGGATGCGGTGGATGCGGCAGCGTCGGCGCGAAGCGGTGTCGCAGGGCGAGTCTCTCGTGAGCGATACCGGCGCGCAGGACGAACGGCGCAGACGCGTACGGCAAAAGCGCGTGGTTCCGACACCCGTTGCTGGTGTCAAGTTGCCGGTGGCGAGGTCGATCCGACCGGATTCGATTTCGCCATCAACGGCAGCGACGGTGACAAGACGAATTCGTCGCCGAGGAGAGCGCGCTATAAGCGGTAAAGCCATTGCGCGGGGAATGCCGGAGTGTTTCCGCTGAACCTGTATGCTCGTGTGCGTTTCTTTCGCACAACTTTGCACACGAGACCGCGGGTGCAGCGCGCACCCGGCATTCCCTGCTCCCTCTGATTTTTTGGGGCGCGAATGATTTGCAAGACCCGGACGCATCGCGCCGCGGGATCACGGGGCCGTGTGAGCGTCATTGCGAGGAGCGCAGCGTCGGGCCCGTCATTTTTTTGGTGCTGCGGCGTGATTCATTGCGTGGATCGATTCGGAGCACGTGATGGACATTCGTATTCGGCAAGCGGAACGTCGGCAGGCTGGTTTTGAGCTGGTCGATCTTGAGAGCCTGGTGGTTGACGACCACTCGGTACGAGCGGTGTGGTCCTTCGTGGAAGGCTTGGACCTTCAGTCGTTCTACGATCGCATCAAGGCGCGTGGCGAGATACCTGGTCGGCCTGCGACCGACCCGCGCATTCTGCTTGCGCTTTGGCTGTATGCGACAGCCGACGGGATTGGGTCGGCCCGCGCGCTGGCGCGGCTGTGCGAGCATCATACGATCTATCGCTGGATCTGCGGCGGGGTCGGGGTGAACCACACGATGCTGTCGGAGTTCCGTCTGGAGAGCGGCGAGTTCCTCGATCGCCTTCTGACGAGCAGTCTGGCGGCTTTGATGAAGGAAGGCCTGATCACACTGGACGAGGTCATCACCGACGGTACCAAGGTCAGGGCCGCGGCAAGCCGCTCGTCGATGCGGCGAAGGCAAACCCTGGTGGAATTGGAAGAAAAGGCCCGGATCAGGGTTGCCGAGTTGAAGCAGGAATTGGAGGCCGATTCTGCGGCGGGCGAGCGGCGGCTGTCGAAGCGTCGCCTCTCTGCAGCCGAAGACCGCGCCCGTCGTGTTGCGGCAGCGTTGGCGAAACATCCTGCAGCAACGCCGAAGGACGAGAAAGACCAGAACGAGGGGGGCGATCCCCCGCTGGCCGGCGGCGGCAAGAGCGGCAAGAAACCCAAGGAAGAGCGTGTCTCGACGACTGATCCGGACGCGCCATTGATGCGGATGGCGGACGGTGCCGTGCGGGTCGCCTATAACGTGCAAGTGGCGAGCGCCTGCGGCTTCGTGGTCGCGATCGAGCCGGTCCAGCGGCGTAATGATCGAGGTCTTGCGCCGGCAGTGGTGGCGCAGGTCCAACAGCGTTGTGGCAAGCTGCCGACCCGCCTGCTGGCCGACACCGGCGCGATGACCGCCGCCGACATCGCGACGCTTGCGCAAACTCACCCCTCCATGCAGGTGTTCAGTCCGCCACCGGCCTGCAAGACGTCCTCCAAACCAGCAAGCAAGGCGCGATACGAACGCAACCGCGCAGCCGAACCGCAATGCCTGAGGGAGTGGCGCGCCCGCATGGACAGTGAAGAAGGCCAAGCGGTCTACAAACGGCGCAGCAACACCGAACACGCCCATGCCCGCCTGAAGAACCGCGGCTTTGAGCGCATGGCCCTGCGTGGCTTGGCCAAAGTCCGCATCGCATGTTGGCTTCATGCCGTGACCCACAACCTTATGTGGGCCATTAGCTGCCGCCGCGCGCTGAAGACGGCCTGATCCACCTCCCATCACATGCCGCACGAGCCGCACATCCCGTCCAATCCCATTGCAGTTCGCCGCCACAGGCGAAATACTTACAGCCCCGACGAGGCAATCCATGCTTTCTTCGGGTGGAGGGATGGATTGCTTCGCTTCGCCCGCAATGACGGCTCTAGGCTATCATCTCCGGGAACGCGGAGGCTCCATATATATCAGCAATATCAATGTCATGGAGCGTGCCTTATTCTGCATGGGCGCCCATTAATGCCATCGCCAACATTACATGGCGCTTTGGCCGCGAATGGCCTAAAGGGTGCCATCTCATTCAAATACGTCGGGGCCATGCGGCCGCGTATCTTCAGGCGGCAGCTTCGAACCGTTCGGGTTCGGGCCTGCTCAATGTTCCGGCGTTACACGCTAACCTAAGGTCAGCCAGCTCGTGACATTCTCATCGACCAATCCGCCGCTCGCCCGAGCTCTGGCGGAACGCAACTATGATCGGCTGACGCCGGTGCAGACCGCGGTGCTCGCGGACGATGCCGCCGGCCGCGACTTGCTGGTTTCGGCGCAAACCGGCTCCGGCAAGACCGTCGCCTATGGCCTTGCCATCGCAAAAAATCTTCTTGGTGACGCCGAGCGGTTCGAGCGCGCCGCCGCACCCCTTGCCCTGATCGTCGCACCGACGCGCGAACTGGCCTTGCAGGTGCATCGCGAACTCGCCTGGCTTTATCTCTATGCAGATGCGCGCGTGGTTTCCTGCGTTGGCGGCATGGACCCGCGCCGCGAACAGCGCGAACTCGCCGCCGGCGCCCACATCGTGGTCGGCACGCCCGGCCGGCTGTGCGATCATTTGCGGCGCGGCCGTCTCGACATTTCGGAATTGAAAGCGGTGGTGCTCGACGAGGCCGACGAGATGCTCGATCTCGGTTTTCGCGAGGACATGGAATTCATCCTGAAGACCACGCCGGACACCCGCCGCACCTTGCTGTTCTCGGCGACCTTGCCACGCGGCATCGTCGCATTGGCCAAAACGTTTCAACGCCAGGCCTTTCGGGTCGAGGTCGCCGGCGACGAGGGCGGCCATGCCGATATCGAGTACCGCGGCATCCGCATCGCGTCCGGCGATGTCGAGCACGCGGTCGTCAATGTGTTGCGATTCTACGAATCGCCGAGCGCGCTGGTGTTTTGCAACACCCGCGAAGCCGTCCGGCATCTGCAGGCCACGCTGCTCGAACGCGGCTTCTCCGTGGTCGCGCTATCAGGCGAGTTGACCCAGAACGAGCGGACCCAGGCGCTGCAGGCGCTGCGGGACGGCCGCGCCCGCGTCTGCGTCGCCACCGACGTGGCGGCGCGCGGCATCGATCTGCCGAATCTCGATCTCGTCATCCACGCCGATATCCCGAACGATGCCGAGGTCATGCAGCATCGCTCCGGACGCACTGGCCGTGCCGGCCGCAAGGGCGTCAGCGTCGTGCTGGTGCCGCCGGCGCGCAAGCGTCGCGCGGAACTGCTGCTCAATCTCGCCGGCATCGATGCGATCTGGGGCACCGCGCCGCAGCCGGATGAAATTCGCAAGCTCGACCACGAGCGCATGCTGAAGGACGCGCTGTTTTCGGAGGAGGCGACCCCGGAAGATCTGATGTTGGCGCAGGCGCTGCTCGCCGAGCGCTCGCCGGAAGACATCGCCGCGGCGCTGGCGCGGCTATATCGCGCGCGGTTGCCGTCGCCCGAGGACATTCTCGATCCCGGCCAGGCCGGTAGCCGGTCCCGCGAGGATCGCGGCCGGGAACGCGACGCACGTCCGCCGCGCGGCGAAGATCGCAGCACCTCGCCGCGACCGAAGAAGGGAAAATCGTCGCCGCGTCACGGCGGCATGGGCGAAGGCAGCGTCTGGTTCCGCGCCTCGATCGGAGGCAAGAAGAACGCGGAAGCGCGCTGGCTGTTGCCGATGATCTGCCGCCGCGGCGGCATCGACAAGAACGATATCGGCGCCATCCGCATCATGGACACGACGACGGAGTTCGAGATCTCCGGCCGTGCCGCGGAATCCTTTGCGGTCAAGATCCGGCGCCCCGACAAGGAAGACAACATCCGCATCGAGGCACTGCCCGAGGGCCCGCAGGGCGAGGCGGCTCCCGAGAAGCGGCCGCATGCGCCGCGGCGTGAAGAGCGAACGTTCGATCGCGACGCCGGCCCCGGCGATCGGCCGCGCGAGGAGCGGGCGCCGAAACCGTACGCCAAGCCTCACGGCGGCAAGCCCGGCCACGAAAAGGCGCCGGGATTTGACAAGGAAAGGCGTTACGATACCAAGAGGCCGTTCCGCGACAAGCCCGCCTACGCCGGAAAGCCGAAGCATGACGGCGAACGCGCCGCGAAACCTGAATTCGGAAAGAAGCCCGCATTCGGAAAAAAGAAGAAAAAATTTCGCGGCTAGGTGGGTCTGAAGAGAGCTTCAGTGCATGGCGCAGATGAGCGGTAGAGCACGATGAGTTCAGGTGTGATTGGCGCCGGCCTCCAGCTCACCTCGCCCCGCTTGCGGGGAGAGGTCGGATTGCGAAGCAATCCGGGTGAGGGGGACTCTCCGCACACCGCGCTCGCCGAGAGTCCCCCTCACCCCGACCCTCTCCCCGCAAGCGGGGCGAGGGAGAAGATCGATCGCCGCGCTATCCTTGCCGTGATCGGCGGCGTGCTACTGCCGTCCCAATCGCGCGCCGCCGCCTATCCGTCCCGGCCGATCAAGATCATCGTTCCCTTCGGGCCGGGCGGCTCCGGCGATATCACGGCGCGGCTGATCGGCAGGCAGATCGAGGACAGGACCAGGCAACCGCGCGTCGACCCCGGACGTGCCTGCCGTCGCCGAAACCTTTCCGGGATTCCAGCTCACCGGCTTTCTCGGCATGGCCCTGCCCTCGGCAACGCCGCGCAAGATCGTCGAGCAGTTGAACGGCTTCATCAACCAAGCGGCTCGCTTCGCCCGAGGTGCGCCGTCGCATGGACGAGTTCGGCCTGTCCTATGACATCACCGGCCTTGCCGCCTGCGACGAGGAGGTGCGGGCCGAGCGCGCGTGCTGGACCGAATACACGAGAGTGGCGGGCATCCAGCCGGAATAATCCGGCGGATCGATGGAATTGCCGCTCATGGTCGGCAGCGCAATTGTATTGATGACGGTCATCATATAAAATAGCATCCCGTATCGGCGATACAGGAGAGATCGATGGGAACGGCAATTGTCATCGGCATCGGGCCGGATCAGGGCCTTGGCGCCCAGCTCTGCAAGCGGTTCGCAGCCGAAGGCCTGAATGTTCTGGTGGCAGGGCGAACCCGGCCGGCGCTGGATGGCGTTGTCGCCAACATTGTCGCCGCGGGCGGCCGTGCCGCGGCGGTGGTTGCCGACGCGACCGTCGAAGCGGATATCGTCGCGCTGTTCGACAAGGCAGGCTCCGACCTCGAACTTGCGATCTACAACGCCGGCAACAATACGCCGGGGCGGATCATCGATATGGAAGCCGGTTATTTCGAGCAAAGCTGGCGCGTGGTCTGCTTCGGCGGCTTTCTGTTCGGGCGCGAGGCGGTGCGTCGCATGGTGCCGAACGGCTCCGGGACATTGCTGTTCACCGGCGCCAGCGCGTCGCTGCGGGGGCGGTCGGGTTATGGCGCCTTCAATTCGTCGAAGGCGGGGCTGCGCACCCTGGCCCAGGCGATGGCGAAGGAATATGCCAGCGACGGCATCCACGTCGGACATGTCGTCGTCGATGGCGCGATCGGCGGAGAAAAAATCCGCAATCGCTTTCCGGAGATCGCGGGCCGCGAAGAGCGCCTGGTCAGCATCGACGGCATCGTCGACAGCTTCGTCTTTCTTCACCAACAGCCGCGCCGCGCCTGGTCATTTGAGCTCGATGTGCGGACGTCGACCGAAAACTGGTGATCGATGCGCGGGCGTTGCGCCACAGCCTGCGCCCGACACGCTACACTTCCGAACGTAGGTGAGTCTTTTGATCGCACCGAGCGGTGATCGTGCACCGGAATCGGAACGGCGCGTTGCGCTTCGAAATTTCGAATCAGGTTACTGTTATCGATGTGGCTAATTCCGATGCATCCTTTGCATAATCATTGAACACGATTTGATGAAATTGTCTCCATCGATCGGATGACGTGCACGTCGCCAAATCAATCTACAGGTTCACTAACAGTTTTTTGTACGCAGGCTGAGCGGTGCCTGTGAAGGATTTCACAGGCGTCACTCGCGAACGCTGCCAATTTCCCACGCACGAGACACGGACCTCTCGCATGAACAACGAGGAGCGATCGCGATGCGTGCATCAGTTCAACCCGCGTTCGGCCGGCGGCCCCGGCGCAACAGCATCTTTGCCCGCATCGTCGAGGCGCTCCACGTCTCACACCGTATCGAGGCGAGGCGTTTGCTTCGCCGTTATCGCCATTTGATATCAGAAGATTTCCAGGTCCAGTCAAACCGCATTTCACCGGCCGCCGGCCACGCAACGGAAAGCAGAGAAAATGCCGACAGAAATAACGCGACCGTCCGCGCCGATCATCGGGGATTCCAGGATGCTTGAGTTCGGGCCGACGCGCATCAGTCCGCTGGCCGTCGCGGCCACGCTTTTGTTCGTCGTCCTTCATCTCGTCAGCGGCGTCATGCTCGAGCGTTCGCATGCGCGACCGGCGATTGAGCCGGCGGTGTCAGCCGCATCCGACGATGGCGTGACATGCGCGAGGGATGTGAGCGCCCGCGAACCGTCGCTGCCGAACGATTGGAGCCTCGGCGCCGATTAAACGGCGTCGTTCGACGCATGGAATCTGCTTCGCCTGAACACGCTCTCGACCATCAACAGGAGTGAGGCTCATGCCAGACCTGGCGACAAATCTGATGCTGAGTGCGGCGGTATTCGCCGGCGCATTTGTCTCCGGCCTTGCCGGCTTTGCCTTCTCCGCGGTCGCCGGCGCCATCCTGCTTCGCATCTTCCAGCCGCTGGAAGCGGTGCCGCTGATGATGGCGTGCAGCATCGGCGCGCAGGCCGCCAATCTGTGGGCGCTCCGCCGCAGCATTCAGTGGGGCGGCAGCCTGTTGTTGATCGTCGGCGGCGCGCTCGGCATTCCGATCGCGATCTATCTGCTGCAGCACACCGATACGTCGGTTCTCAGGGTCGGCTTCGGGATCGTGGTCTCCATCTATGCAGCCTGCATGCTGTTCCGGCCGACGCTGACGCGCTTCGAGGGGACCGCGAGCCGTCATCTCACCGCCCTGATCGGGTTCGGCGGTGGCCTGATCGGTGGCCTGACGGCGATGCCGGGCGCCATTCCGACCATCTGGTGCGACATGCGCGGCATGCCGAAGAGCGACCAGCGCGGCCTGGTTCAGCCCTTCATCGCCATCATGCAGCTGTTCGCGCTGGTGCTGCTGCTCGAGCGCCACAGCCTGTCGTCCAGGGTGGTGATCGACCTTGCGATCAGCCTGCCGGCGCTGTTTGCGGGTTCCATGCTCGGCATTGTCGCGTTCCGAAACATCAATGAGATCGGCTTCCGCCGCACCATTTTGATTGTATTGCTGTTTTCCGGCGCGTCGCTCGCCTTTGCGTGATCGGAGCGAGCGATGGGGAAGCTTGCGGAAATGGATCGATTCGGACTACAACTTGGGTTGTCCTGAAGTTCGAATCCTTTCGTTTTCCCGATCAATTTCGCCGGCAAGGTCATGACCGCACATCAACGCAACGTTTCCGCCTCGATCGATCCCGTCAAACTCGACCGTCTTGCCGAAGTCGCGGTCAAGGTCGGGTTGCAGCTGCAGCCCGGGCAGGATTTGCTGCTGACCGCGCCCGCGGTTGCGTTGCCGCTGGTGCGCCGGATCGCCGAACATGCCTACAAGGCCGGCGCCGGCCTCGTCACCTCGTTCCTGTCCGACGAGGAGATCACGCTGGCGCGCTATCGCTACGGTCATGACGCCGGCTTCGATCGCGCCGCCGGCTGGCTCTATGAGGGCATGGCAAAGGCATTCGCCGCCAACACCGCTCGCCTTGCGATCGTCGGCGACAATCCGATGCTGCTGTCGGGCGAGGATCCTGCCAAGGTGGCGCGCGCGAGCAAGGCCAATTCGATCGCCTATCAACCGGCGCTGGAAAAAATCGTCAATTTCGAAACCAACTGGAACATCATCGCCTATCCGAGCCCGGCCTGGGCGAAGCAGATGTTCCCTGGGGATGCCGAGGACGTCGCGGTGGCCAAGCTGGCCGACGCGATCTTTTCGGCTTCGCGCGTCGACAGCGATGGCGTGGTGGTGGCCTGGGAGAAGCACAACGCGGTGCTGCGCGAGCGCACCCAATGGCTGAACGGGCAGCGTTTCCATGCGTTGCACTATTCCGGCCCGGGCACTGATCTCACCATCGGCCTCGCCGACGGCCATGAATGGGAAGGCGGCGCCGCCACCGCCAAGAATGGCATCACCTGCAACGCCAATATCCCGACCGAGGAAGTTTTCACGACGCCGCATTGCCGGCGCGTAAGCGGCCATGTCGTGAGTTCGAAACCGCTGTCCTATCAGGGCACCCTGATCGACAACATCGCGGTCAGGTTCGAGGAAGGCCGCATCGTCGACGCCAAAGCCTCGCGCGGCGAGGAAGTGCTGAAGAAGGTGCTCGATACCGATGAGGGTGCCGCCCGGCTCGGCGAAGTGGCGCTGGTGCCGCACTCCTCGCCGATCTCGAAAAGCGGATTGCTGTTCTTCAACACGCTGTTCGACGAGAACGCGGCCTCCCACATCGCGCTCGGCCAATGCTATTCGAAATGCTTCATCGACGGCGGCAATTTGACCCCGCAGCAGATCGCAGCACAAGGCGGCAACACCAGCCTCATCCATATCGACTGGATGATCGGCTCGGCGGAAACCGACATCGACGGCATTCACACCGATGGCCGCCGCGTGCCGGTGTTCCGCAAGGGCGAGTGGGCGTAAGGGGCGCTCACGCCGACCGCTTCGCGGGCATCAGCCAAACTTCAGCTTGTAAACCTCCGTCGCCGTCTTCGAGAACAGCGCGGTCTTCTCGGCCTCGCTGTATTGCGCAGCGATGCGCTTGAAGGCGTTGAAGATCACCTGATAGCTGCACTGGCCTTTATCCGGCGGGAAATTGCTTTCAAACATGCAGCGATCGGGGCCGAAGGCCTCGATGCAGGTTTCGATATAGGGACGCCAGGCCGCAGCGGCCTGCTCCGACGACGGCGGTTTTGGCCGCAGGTGAAAGTCGTAGCCGAGCAGGCACATCGCAAGCCCGCCGAGCTTGACCACGACATTCGGGCATTGGGCGATTTGCTGGATCGAGGCTTTCCAGACCGGGAAAACCTCCTCGCGCTTGCCGGCATAGCGGCCGATGCCGATCGGACCGCCGCAATGGTCGAGCACGATTCTGGTGTCCGGAAAGGCGCGGGCGAGGTCGGCGGCTTCGCCGATCTGGGGATGGAACAGCCAGGCGTCGAAGCTCAGACCAAGCGGCGCAAGGCAGGCAAAGCCTTTGCGAAAGGTCGGATCGAGCAACAACTCCTTCGGCCGCGTCGCATACATGTGGGCAACATTCGGGTCCGCATCCCATGCGGACGAATGCCGGATGCCGCGGAAGCGGCCGTTGCCGGCGACGATTTCGGCTTCCAGTACGGGTTTCGCGCCGTCGCCGAGCAGGAGATTGACGTGGCTGACGATGCCGGCGCAGATCGCCCCCTTGCCATAGGCGCCGCTCGCGGCCATCGCCGCGACGCCGTTGGCGAACTCGACCTCGCCGACCGGCCGGAACGCCTCCGGTCCGCCAGCGCGGTACATCGAGCGGCAATCGACATAGACGGTGGCCGCGATGTTGTGGCCAGACGTGATGTCGGCCGACATCTCCTCAATCATGTAGCGCAGCCCCCCGCGGTCCCACAGATGGTGATGCGGATCGACGATCGGACGCTCGGGGTCGATGATTTCCTCGGTATATTGCGCAAGCCAGTCTTCGCGCGGGTCGGCATAGAGCCCGCTCTTCGAGGCGGGTGCAGTGCTGGCGGTCATTTATTCTCTCCCCGAGTTTTCTTGTTTCCTGTCATTGCGAGCGCAGCGAAGCAATCCATTCCTTCTTTATGTCGCGCGATGGATTGCTTCGCTGCGCTCGCAATGACGATGTTAGCCTAAGAGTAACTCGCCTCAAACCCCGTCGAGAATGATCACGGTCGGCGTCGACGGCAGCGTGTCCCGGGAAATCCGCAACGTGCGCTCGCTGCGCTGATCGATCTCGAATTGCTGGCCGATCAGCCGCATGAATTCGTCCAGCGGGGTCGCAAAGCGGTGCATCGGCAGCACCACGGAGGCGCGCAGGCGTTTGGTGATCTCGGAGACACCATCGAGCGACATGGTGTAGGTGCCGTCGATCGGCACCATCACGATGTCGAGCCGGCCGATCGCCGCGAAATGGGTGTCGTCGAGCTTGTGATGCAGGTGCCCGAGATGGCCGATGCAGAGGCCGGCGACCTCGAAGATGAAGATCGAATTGCCGTCCTTGATCATCTCCCCGCTGGAATCTTCGCCAAAATAGCGGCGGATGTCGGTGGTGACGTTGCGGATATAGACGTCGCCGATGCGCATCGCGTAGTGCGCCGGCTGCCCGTCGTCGCCCCAGCCGTGCAGGACATGTTGAATGTGCCGATCGGGAAACAGCGAATAATGCGTGCTGTGAGCCCGGTTCATGGTGACGACATCGGGCAGGCGACCGGTCCGGTAGGCGCCGCTGTAGTCGGTCGCGATCCGGATGCCGCCGGGCGTATCGATGTAGTAGGTCGAATGGCCGGCATAGGTGATGGCGACCTCGTCGGCCTTGGCGGCGGCCCGGCGCAGGCCGACGGGCGTCGCGCGCGGCGGCGCATTCGCCATCGCCAGGCATTCGCTGCGCAACGGCTCTTCGGCGGCGGCCGGAACCAGCAACCGGCACAGCAGGGCGGAGACGACAGCGAGATAACGCATCATGGCGCGGCCCATCCAGACCGCGTCAGTGTATCGCCGAATTCTGCCGCCGTCATGCGCGCGGCGCGAATTGTGGGACGGTCGATTTGCATTGCCGCTTCCCGGAATTTTCCGCAAACGCAGCCTTGCGATGCCGCGCGTGCCGCCTCATTCTCTGCGCGGCCGCTTCCGTTGCCGATGGAGTTCACATTTGACCGAAAAGACCTCCGCTGAGACCGCAAGCCCTTCGCGCGCCCCCTCGTCGCGGCGGCTGGAACCGTTGCATAATGTCGACGCCGGCGTGCTCAACATCGCCTATTGGGAGGCTGGACCCGTGGACGGATCGGCCGTGATGCTGATGCATGGCTTTCCCTATGACATTCACTCTTATGTGGATGTCGCCCCGCTGCTGGCGGCGCAAGGTTGCCGCGTCATCGTTCCTTATCTGCGCGGCTACGGTCCGACGAAATTCCGCGACAAGGCGACGCCGCGCTCGGGGGAACAGGCGTCGATCGGCGCGGATATGATGGCGCTGATAGACGCGCTTGGCATCAAGCGCGCGGTGTTCGCCGGCTATGACTGGGGCGGCCGCGCGGCCTGCATTGGCGCGGCGCTATGGCCGGAGCGCTGCATCGGCCTGGTGTCGGTGAACAGCTATCTGATCCAGGACATCGCAAAGGCGATGCTGCCGGCGCGCCCGGAGCGCGAGGTGCCGCTCTGGTACCAGTATTATTTCCAGCTCGAACGCGGCCGCGCTGGGCTTGCCGCCAACCGGCGCGGGATCGCGAAAATACTGTGGAAGCAATGGTCGCCGACCTGGGATTTCGACGATGCCTGTTTCGAGCAGACGGCGGTGGCGCACGACAATCCTGATTATGTCGATGTCGTGATCCACTCCTACCGTCATCGCTTCGGTCTCGCCGACGGCGATCCGCAATATGCGGATTTGCAGCGCCGGCTGGCCGCGCAGCCTCCGATTACGGTGCCCACGATTACGCTGGATGGCGCCGGCGACGGCGTCGTACCCGCCACCGACGGCAGCGCGAGCGCGCCGAAATTCGCCGGCCGCCGGGTTCATCGCGTGATACCGCGCGCAGGGCACAATCTGCCGCAGGAAGAGCCCGAGGCGTTTGCCGCCGCGGTGATGGAGCTGATCAAGGCTTGAGCCATGCCGGATTCCCTCGATCGCCAGCGTCGTCGCATTCTTGGCTCCGCGCTGTCGGGCGTGGCGGCGATCGCACTGGCGCGAACCGGCAAAGCCTTTGCGCAAGGCGAGCCACCCGTATCCGCGGCGCGCGCGCCGTCGTCGAAACGGCTGGAGCCGCTGCGCCACATCGATGCCGGCGTTCTCAACATCGCCTATTATGAGGATGGACCTGGGGACGGACCGGTCGCGATGCTGCTGCACGGGTTTCCCTACGATATCCACAGCTATGTCGACGTCGCCCCGCTGCTGGCTGCACGGGGCTTTCGCGTTGTCGTCCCCTATCTGCGCGGTTTTGGCGCAACCCGCTTCCGCGACGCGGCGACATTGCGTTCGGGCGAGCAGGCCGCGCTCGGGGCGGATGTGATCGCGCTGATGGATGCACTTGGTATCAAGCGCGCGGTGCTCGCAGGCCATAATTGGGGTGGGCGCGCGGCATGCGTGGCCGCCGCGCTGTGGCCGGATCGATGCGCCGGTCTGGTGACCGTGAACAGCTATCTGATCCAGGATCTTTCGCGCGCGATGGTGCCGATCGGCCCGGAATATGAAGCCGTGCTCTGGTACGAATATTATTTCCAGATCGAGCGCGGGCGCGCCGGGCTGATGGCCAACCGGCGCGAGATCGCCGAGATCTTGTGGGAGGAGTGGTCGCCGGACTGGGATTTCGACGACGCCATTTTCAATCGCACGGCGGCGGCGCACGACAACCCCGATTACGTCGATGTCGTGATCCACAGCTACCGGCATCGTTTCGGTCAAGCCGTGGGCGATCCGCAATACGCCGAACTGCAGCGGCGATTGGCGAGCCTGCCTTCAATCACCGTGCCTGCGGTCACATTGGACGGCGACTCCGACGGCGTTCTCCCCGCTGGCGACGGTCGCGCCAGTGCGGTAAAATTCACCGGCCGCCGCGTCCACCGCATCGTTCCCGGCGCCGGTCACAACGTGCCGCAGGAAGCGCCGGAAGCGTTCGCGGCGGCGGTGATCGAGGTGGTGAGAGCGTAGCCCGGATGGAGCGAAGCGAAATCCGGGGCCATCTCACAGGCGGCTAGACCGATCCCGGATTGCGCTTCGCTCCATCCGGGCTACGAAGCTACCCCCGCCTTGGGCTGATCCTCCACGTCGCGGCCAAAATGCCAGCCGTCATCAAACCGCTGATTACGCCCGCAATCGGCAGCGACAGCGCCAGTGCGCCGGTTGCGGCCCAGCCGATCGAGCAAAAGGCTTCCGCGAATGTCGCTACCCGCGAGGACGTCTGGCGGCGGCGGAACTGGCTGCGTTTGGCCTGGACACGGAACCAGAGCTGGATCGCGGCCGCCGATATAGTTGCGATGATAACGCCGAGCGCAGTGACAATGGCCTGTAGCGGGGAGGCGAATGCCAAGGCCGTCACCAACGGCGCGAAGATGACGGCGATTACGATCACGACCACCTCGATTTTGGCGCGGGTGACGCGCGACGGCGGCATCGGGGCGGTGGCGACCAAATCGGCGGCGTCCTCGCCCGAGATCGTCAGCCAGGCGAGACCGCCGGCGAGCTGGCCTGCCGCCATCACGATGACAGGGGTGATCAGCACGATGGCGGCCGAACTCTCCGAAAAGCTTCGCCACAGCATCAATGCCGGCGGCACCAGGTAAAGCAGTTGCATCAGGCTTTGCGAGACCAGCCAGGGGTCGCGGCGCAGCAGCAAGAATTCCTTCCAGCGCAACGCCTGTTGCCGCGAGCCGGCGCGAAATGCAGTCACCCGCGTTCTCCGCCGCACCGTGGTTGCGGTGGCCGCGACGCGGACGACGGTGTCGGCAAACCGCGGCGACAGCACCGCCATGACGCCGCCGAGCAGTACGAGACTGGAGGCGATCAGCAGCGCCAGCACCTCGCCATTGCCCAGCGCCGCGTGCGCCGGCCACCAGACCGGGCTGTCGAGCCCGGGCGCAAAGGCCGTCGCGGCATCCGAGGTCAGGACCGCGAACCGCGACAAGGTGCCATAGGAAAAGATCGCGGCAACCTGCAGCGCGATGACGAAGCCGGCGCCGATCACCGCGGAGACGATCTGCGCGACGAGGCGCGTCCGGCTCGGGCCGATCGACCGGAACAGCAGGACGGTGATCACGATCGCCACCGAGGTAGCCGATATGCCGATGGCGACGACGACGCCGAAGGCCGACAGCCATCGGATGCCGCCGCCGATCACGAGAACGTCGACGAAGGGGGTCGACAGCAACAGCGCCATCGCGGTGACCGACAACGCAATCGCCGCGATCCGGACCGAAAATATGTTGGCCAGCCGGACCGGCGACGACATGATCAGATCGAGGTCGGCGCGGGCATAAAATACCCGCGTCACCGATTCGATCGCCTGCGACAGCATCAGCGCCCAGGCCAGGAAGATGGTCGCGGTGATGACGATCAGCTGCGATTTGTCGAGCGGAAGCGTCAGGTCGGCGAAGCGGCCGATCACGGCATAGGCGGGCAAATGCAGGATGAGGGCAAAGATGGTCAGGCCAATCACAGCGCGCTTCCGCTTCCCGCGGCCGCCCGTCATCATCGCGAGCCATTCGCGCCATGCCAGCCGGATTTCGTGCCGGGCAAACCAGGTCAGATCCGCCGTCGGGCTCATGCGGCGGCAGCCTCGGTGTCGACCAGCGCAATGAACATGTCTTCGAGGCTGGTGTCGTTCTTGCCGTTCTGCTGGCGCAACTCGGCGAGCGTGCCTTCGGCGACCAGCCGGCCCGCGGCGATGACGCCGATCCGGTCGGCCATCCGTTCGGCGACTTCCAGAATATGCGTGGTCATGATCACGGTGCCGCCGGCGCTGACGCGCTCCTGCAGCAGTCCCTTGACGTGACGTGCCGACAGCGCGTCGAGGCCGGTGAGCGGTTCGTCCAGGATGATCAGCCGGGGGTCGTGAACCAGCGCGCCGGCCAGCGCAACTTTCTGGCGCATGCCCTTGGAAAATCCTTCGCAGCGCTCGTGCAGATGCGGCTCCAGCCCGAGCGACACCAGAAGATTATGCGCGGAGGGCTCGGATACCTTGGGGTCGATGCCCCAGAGGCCGGCGACGAATTCGAGATATTCCAGCGGCGTCAGCTTGTCATAGATCATCGGCTCGTCCGACACCCAGGCCATGATCTGCTTGGCGGCGACCGGATCGCTCAGCGCGTCGATGCCAAGGATGGAGACCGAGCCGGCGTCGGGCCGCAACAGGCCGGCCACCATGCGCAGCGTCGTGGTCTTGCCGGCGCCGTTGGGGCCGAGCAGGGCGTAGAATTCGCCCTTGTGGACGGTGAGATCGAGCGCATCGACCGCCGGGCGGTCAAAACGCTTCGTTAACCCTCGCACCTGCAGCGCTGATATTTCGGGAGCCATGATGTGAGACGATCCGGTTGCATTGTCGCCTCCGGACCATGGACCGAAACTGTTGCGGCACGGTGAATCCAGGGCGGCAAATCGCGACGATATCGGCGGATGGCGTCCTGCGGCGTTTCTCCGCAATAGTAACTACGTCCCGCAACCAGCGCTTTGTTGACACGGATCGGTGCTTTTGGCTCAATTGGTCAGGACATAGGCGGCTTTCAGCGCTCCCAAGGGCGCGGAGGCTGGATGCGAAACGGCGTTCGTCAAAATCGGCGGGCATCCGGGGGAGGGAACGATGCTGGACTTCGTTCAGCAGCTCGTCAGTGGCATCGCGCTTGGCTGCGTTTACGGCCTGATCGCGCTTGGTTTTGTGCTCGTTTACAAGGCAACCGAGGTCGTCAATTTCGCCCAGGGCGATTTGATGATGCTGGGCGGCTTCTTCGCCTTCACCTTTATCGGCCTGCTCGGCCTCAATTACTGGATCGGTTTTGCCGGCGCGGTGATCTGCATGGCGCTGTTCGGCATGCTGGCCGAACGGCTGGTGGTGCGGCCGATCCTCGGCTATCCGCAATTCTCCATCATCATGGCAACGATCGGGCTCGGCTATTTCCTGCGCTCCGTCGTCGGCATGATCTGGGGCACCGACGACTTCAAGATCGAGACGCCGTTCAGCCAGGGGGTCTTACGGATCGGCGCGCTGGCGCTGGCCTATGACAAGCTCTCGGTGATCGCTGCGACCGTCATCCTGTGCGCGCTGCTTTATCTGTTCTTCAACCGGACCACGCTCGGCACCGCGATGCGCGCCAGCTCGGAGAACATGCTCGCCGCCTATTACATGGGCATCCCGGTCAAGCGCGTGGTGTCGATCGTCTGGGCGATATCGGCCGCAGTCGCGACCTGCGCCGGCGTGCTGCTGGCGCCGATCACCTTCATTCATTCCAATGTCGGGCTGGTGCTTGGGTTGAAGGCGTTTCCGGCCGCAGTGCTCGGCGGCTTCGGCTCGATCCCCGGTGCTGTGGTCGGCGGCGTCCTGATCGGGGTGATCGAGAGCATGGCCGGCTTCTATCTGCCGCAGGGCTGGAAGGACGTCGCACCCTACATCGTGCTGCTCGTGGTGCTGCTGCTCAAGCCCGAAGGCCTGTTCGGCGTTCACATGCGCAAGAAGGTCTGAGATGCGGTTTTTGTTCAAGACCGATTATGAAGACGACATTCGGCTGGTGCCGCACAGCGGGTATTTTGTCTCTTACGGAATCCTGCTCACGCTGCTGGCGATCGCGCCGTTCGTGCTGTCGAGCTATATCGTCAGCCAGCTGGTGTTCGTCTGCATCTACGCCACCGTCGGCGTCGGGCTGTTGATCCTGACCGGCTTTACCGGGCAGGCCTCGTTGGGGCACGCCGCGTTCCTCGCGATCGGCGCCTATACGGCGGCGTATCTGCAGCAGTTCAACGTTCCGTTTCCGGTTTATTTTCTCGCCGCCGGGCTGTTGACCGGCGTCGTCGGCGCACTGGTCGGATTCCCGGCGCTGCGGCTGCAAGGCATCTATCTCGTGATCGCAACCATTTCCTTTGCCCTCATCGTCGAGGAGATTTTGGCGCGCTGGGAAAGCGTGACCAACGGTAATGAGGGCATGCGGGTCAAGACCATCCAGATGCTCGGCACCACGGTGCCGCGCGACAGTCCGGCGTTTTACTTTCTCTGTCTTGGCCTCCTGATCCTGACCATTGTCGGCACGCTCAACCTGCTGCGTTCGCCGACCGGCCGCGCCTTCGTCGCGATCCGCGACTCCGAGACGGCGGCGCGCAGCATGGGCATCAATGTCGCGCTCTACAAGGTCAAGTCGTTCGCGATCAGTGCTGCGATCACCGGATTTGCCGGCGTGCTGTTCGCCCATAAACTGTCCTTCATCAGCCCGGAAATGTTCACGCTGCAGCTCTCGATCGAGTTCATCATCGTGATCCTGATCGGCGGCACCTTCAGCCTGCACGGCGCGGTGCTCGGCGCCATCTTCCTGGTCATGATCGATCCGTTCCTGACCTACCTCAAGGACGACATGCCCGGCGTGATATCGGGCATGGCGGCGACGCTCGGCGCGGGCAAGGACACGGCCGCGCACATCCAGGACAAGGTCGCGGCCTTTGCATCCGCCAACGGCCTGAAAGGCGCGATCTACGGCATCATCATCGTATTGTTCGTGCTGTTCGAGCCGCTCGGCCTCTACGGCCGCTGGCTGAAGATAAAACTCTTCTTCCAGCTGTTCCCGCTCTACAAGCGCGCCACCTTCAAGCGGCAGAAGATCTACGTGAAATCGGAGCGAAACCGGTGAGCTATTTTCGCGCCGAGAACCTGTCCCTGCATTTCGGCGGCCTGAAAGCGGTCGACGCCGTCAGTTTTGCGGTGGAGAAAGGCGAGATCCTCTCGATCATCGGGCCCAACGGCGCCGGCAAGAGCTCGATCTTCAACCTGATCTCGCGGATCTATCCGCCGACCTCGGGCAAGATATTCTTCGAGGACCAGGAAATCACCGAGCAGCCGTCCTACGACATCGCACGGCTTGGCATCGCCCGCACCTTCCAGAACATCGAGCTGTTCGAGAACGCCACCGTGCTCTCCAACCTCTTGGTCGGACGTCACCGCCATTCCACCACCCAACTCTGGCAGGAGTTGCTGTTCCTGCCGAGCGTGCGCGCCGCCGAAAAAGCCCATCGCCGCCGGGTCGAGCAGGTGATCGAATTCCTCGATCTCGAGCCCTATCGCGACAAGCTGATCTCCGGCTTGCCCTACGGCGTGCGCAAGGTGATCGAACTGGCGCGCGCGTTGTGCTCCGAGCCGAAACTGATCCTGCTCGACGAGCCGTCGTCCGGGCTGAATTTCGAGGAGACCGGCGACATGTCGTTCTGGATCCGCGACATGAAGACCGAGCTCGGCATCACCGTGCTGATGGTCGAGCACGACATGACGCTGGTGAACCGGGTGTCGGATCGCGTGATCGCGCTCAATTACGGCCGCGTACTGGCGATGGGCTCTCCATCCGAGGTGCAGCGCCATCCCGACGTCGTCGCCGCCTATCTCGGCGCATGAGGATGATGCCATGAGCACGCCGGACATCATCCTCAAGCTCAGCAACATCGAAAGTTATTACGGGCCGATCATGGCGATCCGCGGCATTTCGCTCGAGGTGCCGCGCGGGCAGATCGTGACCCTGTTGGGGGCCAATGGCGCCGGCAAGACCACGGTGCTGAAAACCATTTCCGGCATTCTCGATCCGCAAAAGGGCTCGATCGAGTTTCTGGGCAAGCCGATCCAGCGCATGGAAGCCGACAAGATCGTGCGGCTGGGTCTGAGCCACGTGCCGGAAGGACGCGAGGTATTCCCGTTCCTCTCGGTGCGCGAAAACCTGATGATGGGGGCCTTTCCGCGCCGCGACCGCGACGGCGTCGCCGACGATCTCGAACGCGTTTACGGCTATTTCCCGCGGCTGCGGGAGCGGCTCAACCAGCCGGCCGGCCAGCTCTCCGGCGGCGAGCAGCAGATGCTGGCGATCGGGCGCGCGCTGATGAACCGTCCGACGCTGCTGCTGTTGGACGAGCCGTCGCTCGGGCTGTCGCCGATCCTGGTGAGGGAAATCTTCACGATCATCCGGCGGGTCAACGAGGAGCAGGGCATGTCGATCCTCCTGGTCGAGCAGAACGCCAAGGTTGCATTGGAGACGGCGCATTACGGATACGTGCTGGAAATCGGCCGCGTCGTGATGAACGACTCTTGCGAGCGGCTGATGAGTTCAAAGGATATCCAGGAGTTCTATCTGGGCGCCAAGGAAGAGGGCGCGCGGAGCGAGCGGCGCTGGAAAAAGAAGAAAACGTGGCGCTAGGAGCGACTTAGCGTTAGATTACTTGGCGTTAGTTTGAGGCTCTGTTTCCGGAAAAAGACTGGCTCAAGCCGGCGTCCGGGCGGATCGGGAGAGGGAGAAACGAGCATGGCCGGACCGGCAGTGCTGACGGTTGCCGACACGATCGCGAACAGTTTTCTGCTTGCCGCGGAAACGCGCGGCGATAGACCTGCGATCCGTGAAAAGAAATTCGGCATCTGGCAGCCGACCAGCTGGCGGCAGTGGCTGCAGATCTCCAAAGACATCGCCTTTGGCCTGCACGCCATCGGCTTCCGCCCCGGCGACGTCGCCTCGATCATTGCCAACGCCGTGCCGGAATGGGTGTTCGCCGACATGGGCATCCTCTGCGCCGGCGGCGTGTCTTCCGGGATCTATCCGACCGACTCCTTCGTTCAGGTCGAATACCTCATCAATGACTCCCGCACGAAAATCGTATTCGCCGAAGACGAAGAGCAACTCGACAAGCTTCTGACCTGCCGCGCGCGCTGCCCGACATTGCAGAAGATCATCGTGTTCGACATGGAAGGGCTGAGCGGCTTCATCGACCCGATGGTGATGTCGCTGGCCGAATTCACGGCATTGGGGCGCAACCACGCCCAGGGCAATGACGCATTGTGGGATCAGATGATCGCAAGCCGCGGCAGCGGCGACCTCGCCATCCTGGTCTACACCTCCGGCACGACAGGCCCGCCCAAGGGCGCGATGCACTCCAACCGCAGCGTCACGCACCAGATGCGCCACGCCAACGATCTGTTTCCGTCCACCGATTCCGAGGAGCGGCTGGTGTTCCTGCCGCTCTGCCACGTCGCCGAGCGGATCGGCGGCTATTACATCTCGCTGGCGCTGGGATCGGTGATGAACTTCGCCGAAAGCCCGGAAACGGTGCCCGACAATCTGCGCGAGGTGCAGCCGACCGCATTTCTGGCTGTGCCCAGAATCTGGGAGAAATTCTATTCAGGCGTCACGATCGCGCTGAAGGATGCGACCCCGTTCCAGAACTGGATGTACCGTCACGCACTCGCGATCGGCAATCGCATGACCGAATGCCGGCTGCAGGGCGACACGCCGCCATCGTCGTTGCGGATTGCCAACCGCATCGCCTACCGGCTGGTGTTCCGCAACATCCGCCGCATGCTCGGGCTCGATCGCTGCCGGATCGCTTTCACCGGCGCCGCCCCGATCGCGCCGGATCTGATCCGCTGGTATCTGGCGCTCGGCATCGACATGCGCGAGGTCTACGGCCAGACCGAAAATTGCGGCGTCGCCACCATGATGCCGTCGGACCGCATCAAGCTCGGTTCGGTCGGCAAGGCAGCACCCTGGGGCGAGGTGATGATCTGCCCCAGGGGTGAAATCCTGATCAAGGGCGATTTCCTGTTCATGGGTTACCTCAATCAACCCGAAAAGACCGCCGAGACCATCGATGCAAAAGGCTGGCTGCACACCGGTGACGTCGGCTCGATCGACAATGAAGGTTTCGTCAAGATCACCGACCGGATGAAGGACATCATCATCACCTCGGGCGGCAAGAACATCACGCCGTCCGAGATCGAGAACCAGCTCAAATTCTCGCCTTACGTCTCGGACGCCGTGGTGATCGGCGACAAGCGGCCGTATCTGACGTGTCTGGTCATGATCGATCAGGAGAATGTCGAAAAATTCGCACAGGACCACGACATTCCCTTCACCAATTATGCGAGCCTGTGCCGCGCGTCCGAGATCCAGGATCTGATCCTGCGCGAAATCGAGGCGGTCAACGCCAATTTCGCCCGCGTCGAAACCATCAAGAAGTTCTTCCTGATCGAGCGTCAGTTGACGCCCGAGGACGAGGAATTGACGCCGACCATGAAGCTGAAGCGCAGTTTCGTGAACAAGCGTTACGCGGCCGAGATCGACGCCATGTATGGCGAACGGGCGGTGGCATAGGCCATCAGGAGTTTTGGAGCGACGCATCGAAAACGGCGAAGGACATCAAGGCCCCACCCTTCGCTCAACACGGGCCAATCAGGAGGAGGGTTGAAATGTCGAAATCGTTATGGGCGTTGTGCCTTGCCGCGAGCGCCCTTGCGCTGACCGGTCTGCCGGCCGCAGCTCAAACCAAGGTCACCAATGAAGGCATCTCGGCAACCGAGATCGTGATCGGCACCCATCAGGATCTGTCCGGCCCGATCAAGGTCTGGGGCGTTCCGGTTTCCAACGGCATGAAGATGGCGGTCGAGGAGATCAACGCCGCCGGCGGCATCAACGGCCGCAAGATCAAGATGATCCTCGAGGACAATGGCTACGACCCCAAGAAAGCGGTGCTGGCGTCGCAAAAAATGGTCGAGCGCGACAAGATTTTCGCGATGATCGGGCCGATGGGCTCGCCGACCGTGCTGGCTGCGCAGGACATCCTGTTCGACGCCGGCGTGCTGCAGCTGTTCCCGCTGACGGCGGCCGAATTCACCTTCAAGTTCGACCCGGCCAAGCCGCAGGAGCGGCTGAAGTTCAACAATCTGCTGCCCTATGTCGAGAGCACTCGCGCCGCGCTCAAATACATGATGGAAGCAAAAAGCTTCAAAAAGCCCTGCATCATGCATCAGGACGATGAGTACGGTAAAAACGTGCTCGACGGTTTTACCCAACAGCTCGACGCGATGAAGGTGCCGGCCGCCTCGGTGACGAGCTACAAGCGCGGGGCCTCCGATTTCAGCGCCCAGGTCGCCAAGATGAAGTCTGATGGCTGCGATCTCGTCGTGCTCGGCACGATCATCCGCGAGACCATCGGCGCGATGAGCGAGGCCAAGAAGCTTGGATGGGACGTGACCTTCCTCGGCGCCACGCCGACCAACGTGCTCGAGGTCCCGGCGCTCGGCAAGGACGCGGTCGAAGGGTTATATGCTGCCGCCGCTTTCGAGATTCCCTACGAGGATACGGCCAAGGGCAAGGTCAAGGATTGGCTCGTCAACTACAAGAAGATGTTCGGCACCGACGCCAACACCCAGGCGATCATCGGCTACAATGCGGTAACGACGTTCGCGTTCTATGCCAACAAGGCGGGCAAGGATCTGACAGGTCAGAAAATGCTCGACGCGCTGGAATCCGGCGACAAGTTCCTGGATATCTTCAATTCGCCGCCGACGATCTTCTCCAAGACCAACCATCTCGCCAGCACCATCACGCAGGTGCAGCAGGTCAAGAACGGCCGCTGGGTGCTGATGAAGGACAATTTGATGTTCTGAGGGTAGTCCCGCTCTAACGACAAAGGGCTGTGCGATCGCCTCGCGCAGCCCTTTGATTTTATTTTAGCCTGACTCTCTTTGCGCTATTGCACTCCATAGCGCGTGAAGTCAGCGCTAATCTTTGCCTCGATTTTCTTTGCCGCTGCGATATCGGTGGCACTGCCAACTTTATCGCCCTTCTTGAGCTTGGCAAGCCCGCGTCCATAGAGCGCGCTCGCCAGCGTCGGCTCGAATCGCAGCGCGGAATTATAATCGTCGATAGCCGTGTCGAATTGGCCCATCTTCATGTAGGTCAACCCACGCAAATCATACGTCGCGGCATCGGTAGGCTCCGACTGAAGCGCCTTATTGCAGTCCTCCAGCGCCGCCTGCAACTCACCAAGGATGGCGCGGCTCCAACAGCGTCCGTTCCACGCGGCTTTCGAACTGGGCTCAAGACGAATCGCCTCGTCATAATCGCGGGCCGCGCGATCGTACTCGTTCTTTTTCTGGTAAGCTTCGGCGCGGTTGACGAAGGCCTTGCCGTAGTCGGGATTGAGCCTGATCGCCTCATCAAGATTTTTGATCGCGAGGTCGTATTCACCCTTCTTCAAGTAAGCTACGCCGCTGTTGTTGAAGGGCTTGGCGTTATTTGGATTGAGCTTGATCGATTGATCGAAATCCTGAACGGCCCGGTCGTAGTCCCCCTTTTCGGCATAGGCGTCGCCACGATTATTGTAAGCGATAGCCGCGGCCGGAGTGTGTTCGCCCAAATCGATGATCGCCGTACAACCATCGATCTGAAGTTCAGGCGAGGTGCGATCGATGCCATTGCACAACGCAAGGTTCTCGAGAGCGGTATTCTTAGGCTTCAGGTTCTGCGCCGCCGCCGGTGACCCGAGTAACAGCAAAATGAGGACAGTCGCCACGCGCTTGATGATGCCCCCCCTGGCGATAGATTCCATATCAAGCTTCCCGACTTTTGGAATTAGGGTACGCGCGGCCGTTTTGGCAAGCGGACGTTGCTTCCTGGATATGGCGGCTTGGCACCGACAATTGCTTCCGCCTAAACGGCAGCCCTAGCACCCTCGACAGATGTTCAAATTGGGCGTGTGATCGGCTTTTTGTTCGGGTTGCTGGACCCAGGGTGCCCGTTTTGTAACCTTACTCTTTCCCTCTTCAATGAGGGTGGAAAATTTGACTGTCCCTGTATCCGAGATTTCGACGTGTGGCGTGGTGCCTCGAATCCCCATGGTTGCGACGGGGGTGTCGATCTTCATGTCGCCAGTCTTCGCTATCTTGCCAGCAACAAAAGTGAACGTTCCTTTGCTTAGATTGAACAAGGTCGAGTTGGACTTCCCGTTCGGGTCGTACACGAACTCGTTCAAAGTCATGTTGGCGTTGCTCGACAGATTGAATGAGGTGCCATCAGTAAAGTTAATGCTGACCCGGCCATCCGCTCCGGTCCGAACCACATCTTCCTGGTAGACGAGATCACCAACTTTCGTCTGGCCGGCTTGACTGGCGAGATTCGCCTGAACGACCACCGCATTGACATGTTCAATGGTGACCGTACCCGTGGCGGCTACAACTTTTCCAATGGGGTTTGATGCGACATTCTGAACGGCGGGCTGGGCAGGCCCATTTTGCGCCTGAGCCGGATCAGGTAAAAAACTGGCTGCAGCCAAGACGAAAGCTGTCACCAATACGGTAATCGTATGCGTCATGGTCCTCCTCCTTGAGAAGGTATCTTATTCGTATGGCCACACAATATTTGGTTCAATGACCCGGGCCTGCAGGGCTAAGTCCTTACGAAATATAAGATAAAAAATTAGTGATGTCACATACTTATACCTAGTTGGAAGACGAAATCAAGCCGGGCTCAACCGCCAATTTGAGCGCTACGGACTGCTCCCGGTCCGGCGCGACCGCGAGCAAGGGTGTTTCGACATACTGCATGATGCCGTATTGATCGATGACGTACAGCGGCCGGTAATTCCTGATATCCGCGTCCTCGACCATCGCCATGTGGCGGTTGTCGAGCGCGAGCCAATGGCCGTCCAGCCGCGCCGCAGCAACTGCGTGATCCTCGCCACGAATGCTGTCGTGCATGATCACGATCCGTAAGTCCTCGGGCGAGATGCCGGCCTGGTGCAATGCGACGAATTTTGCGATCGCGTAATCTTCGCAGTCACCGTGACCGGTCGTGAAGGTGAGAAGCGGCGAACTCCACACGTCAACCTCGCCATATTGGGCCAGATCGCTCATTGGGTGGATCGCGAGATTGATGGCGCGGTTGATCTCGCCGAGGCGGGCGCGTCCCTCGCGGGCTTTCGCATTGTCCACGATGGCGAGAAACCGAAGCGCCGCCGGCGATACGCAGCGTTCCCGATCCCCGTCGCATAGCGCCAGTTGCACCCGCTCGTCGTCAAGCTTGCGCTGGACGCCCAGCCATTTCTCCCGCAGTCCGCCGCCGGCCAGTCGGAATGCAAGTACCCCGAATGGCTCGGCGGATTTCCTGACCAGACCCGCAGAACCGGGGGAAAGCAGCGTCCCAGCAGCAAGGTCTGACGCAGGCCCGAATGAGACGATGCCCCAAGCCATCACGGCGACGCCCAACGCGCGCGCGTAACTGAAATTTCCCATCTGACGCCCCCTGTCCGGGCATCGGCGAGGCTCATTAGCCAGCTCGTGACCGGATCGTTTCGCCGGCGATGATGGGGGGCGGGACTTCCGTTCTTCTTAACGGCGGCCGCTCCTGGCTGGAATGTGCGAAACAGACTGAAATTTGTCTCGCCATTTTGCTGAAAATTTTACAGATCGCCCGTTTTGGGACAGGAGGCCTCGCAGGGGTGAAAAAGACTTCCGACAGCGCTATTTTCCGCGGGATATGGCTAATTCACCCGGAATTGTTCCCGTTGTTGCCCGGTTCACAGACTTCACCCGGCCGTTGACGTAATCTCGTGTAACCAAGCGCGGTAAGTAAGATTATTCAAGTATCCGCTTTGATTTTATAGGACTGTTTTCTTGTATAGTTCTGGCAAACGCCAATTGTATATTGAAAAATTGACTCTTAATACTTAGTAGATCCAAGCTTTGGCGGGGCGGGATAGTCGGTGGCAATGCCCGAATGCAGCTGGCCGAGACCTCACCAGCAAAGGATGGTTTCGCAATTGTTTTTCCAATGATATGCCAGCTCTTATTACGGAAATTATAGAAATATTAACTCTGCGGGGCGCTTTGAATTATCCCGGTAAATTTGATGTCAAGCTGCCCGCCGGCGCCAAGCTGCCCGGTGATGGCTTGGGTGCGCATTGTGACGCGAATCTGCTTTTCAACGAAGATTTCAAGCGATCCGGCGCCGACCTGATCAAGGACGACCACGAACTGGTTCTGCAGGATGACTTCAGAGGCGAAAAGTGCGCTGCTCTTTCCTCTCCCGATGGCGCCCGTCTCATCAGCGATATCGTCAACGCGCCGACCGAGCATGTTGAGTACGCCCAGACAGGAGGCGCGTCGGATGCCGCCGAGGCCATCGGCTACATTCAGACGGCGATCGGTTCCGGCACCCTGACGCGTGTGTGCGGCATTGCCGTTCAGGCCAGGGCTGGCGAACCTGTTTGCCAGGGCGACGTCATCGAGACCGCAGCCGACGGCCGGGTTGGACTTCGCTTCATCGACGGCACCGGCTTCAACCTGTCCGGCGACGCGCGCATGGTGCTGGACGAATTCGTCTGCGACTCCAGCGGGACCTCGCATTCGGCCCTGTTCGGTGTCACCCGAGGGACCTTCGCCTTCACTGCCGGCCAGCTGGCTAAGGCCGGTTGCCTCAGGATCGACACGCCTGTTGGAAGCATTCGGGGCCGCGCTCGTACCGGCGGGATCGGCATGCTGTCGCTCACCGCACTAATCTTCTCCGTTATGAAGGAAGTCCAGGCCGCGAAATCTTCCTCGCAGGGTCCATTGTTGGATTCCCTGGATGACGACAACATCAATCCCAAAGACCTGCAGCTAAACGGCACAGTCGAACTCTTCATGAAGAACGGGGGGCACTACACCCTTGATGATCCCTCACAAACAATCGTCATTAACGGGAGTGGGTCCGTCAGCGTGGCTACGAATAGTGCCACACGAATGGCGGAGTTACAGAGATACCAGCAGGATGCGCTCGCCTCCTACGCGCTGGGGATTACCATAGGGCCAACCAGCACAGGTGGAGGCGGATCGAGTACACCACCTTCATTATTACTTTCGCCGCAGGGGCTCCAACCAATCAATTTCGACCAACTAGCGCCGCAAGACTTTCGGAGCACAACGACACAGTCGGCGGTCGTCACACCTGCGGTCATTCTCGACTCTCTGCTGCCTCCGAAACCTTCGCCGCCGCCGGTTCTGACACTTGCGGTCATCACGCCGATGGTCGGCAACAGTTCGGTCGAGACCGCCCATACGCTCAATGCCAGCGGAGCCAGTAGCGGGTTTGCCATCGACGGCACGACGGAAGGAGTTGAGAACGGGCAGACCGTGACGGTTACGATCGTTAACGGCTCGGGCGTGACGGTACAAACATTTACCACGACGGTGGCCAACAATACGTGGTCGGTAAATGTCAGCCCGACGAATGCCCAAGCGCTGAGCGACGGCAACTACACGGTGACGGCGGACGTCTCAAACGCGGCCGGCACTGCAACGGCGCGGGCCTCGCAGAACGTGACAGTTGACGAGACACCGCCGGCACCGCCTGGCGCGGTGCTGACGACGGACAGCGGGAGCTCGAACAGCGACCACATCACGAACGTCGGTGCGCTGTCCCTCTCCGGGATCGAGAGCGGCGCAACGCTTGAATACTCGATCAACGGCGGCGCCAGCTGGACCACCTCGTTCACGCCCGTCGAGGGTCCCAATACGGTTCTGGTGCGCCAGACCGACGCGGCTGGCAATGTCTCTACCGCCAGCAGCTTCAGCTTCACCCTGGACACGGTAGCGCCGGCGGAGACGTTGGCGATCACCGCGATTGCCACCGACACCGCGATCGGCGGCACCAACAACGACTTCATCACCAGTAACACCACGCTGATCGTGTCGGGCAGCAACGGCGCGCTGGCTGCGGGCGAGAAGATCCAGGTCAGCAGCGACGGCGGCGCCACCTGGCACGATGTTACGCAGGCCGGCACGAGCTGGAGCTATGACGACACCGCCAACCCGCACGGCTCGAGCTTCACCTACACGGCGCGGATTGTTGACACCGCCGGCAATATCGGCAGCACCACCAGCCAGGCCATCACCATCGACACCACGGCGCCGACGGAAACGTTGGCGATCACCGCAATTGCCACCGACACCGCGATCGGCGGCACCAACAACGACTTCATCACCAGCGACACCACGCTGGTCGTGTCGGGCAGCAACGGCGCGCTGGCTGCGGGCGAGAAGATCCAGGTTAGCAGCGACGGCGTCACCTGGCACGATGTTACGCAGGCCGGCACCAGCTGGAGCTATGACGACACCGCCAACCCGCACGGGTCGAGCTTCACCTACACGGCGCGGATTGTTGACACCGCCGGCAATATCGGCAGCACCACCAGCCAGGCCATCACCATCGACACCACGGCGCCGGCGGAGACGCTGGCGATCACCGCGATTGCCACCGACACCGCGATCGGCGGCACCAACAACGACTTCATCACCAGTGACACCACGCTGGTCGTGTCGGGCAGCAACGGCGCGCTGGCTGCGGGCGAGAAGATCCAGGTCAGCAGCGACGGCGGCGCCACCTGGCACGATGTTACGCAGGCCGGCACCAGCTGGAGCTATGACGACACCGCCAACCCGCACGGCTCGAGCTTCACCTACACGGCGCGGATTGTCGACACCGCCGGCAATATCGGCAGCACCACCAGCCAGGCCATCACCATCGACACCACGGCGCCGACGGAGACGCTGGCGATCACCGCGATTGCCACCGACACCGGCACGGCTGGCGACTTCATCACCAGCGACACCACGCTGGTCGTGTCGGGCAGCAACGGCGCGCTGGCTGCGGGCGAGAAGATCCAGGTTAGCAGCGACGGCGGCGCCACCTGGCACGATGTTACGCAGGCCGGCACCAGCTGGAGCTATGACGACACCGCCAACCCGCACGGCTCGAGCTTCACCTACACGGCGCGGATTGTTGACACCGCCGGCAATATCGGCAGCACCACCAGCCAGGCCATCACCATCGACACCACGGCGCCGGCGGAGACGCTGGCGATCACCGCGATTGCCACCGACACCGGGACGGCGGCGACTTCATCACCAGTGACACCACGCTGGTCGTGTCGGGCAGCAACGGCGCGCTGGCTGCGGGCGAGAAGATCCAGGTCAGCAGCGACGGCGGCGCCACCTGGCACGATGTTACGCAGGCCGGCACCAGCTGGAGCTATGACGACACCGCCAACCCGCACGGCTCGAGCTTCACCTACACGGCGCGGATTGTTGACGCCGCCGGCAATATCGGCAGCACCACCAGCCAGGCCATCACCATCGACACCACGGCGCCGACGGAGACGCTGGCGATCACCGCGATTGCCACCGACACCGGCACGGCTGGCGACTTCATCACCAGCGACACCACGCTGGTCGTGTCGGGCAGCAACGGCGCGCTGGGTGCGGGCGAGAAGATCCAGGTCAGCAGCGACGGCGGCGCCACCTGGCACGATGTTACGCAGGCCGGCACGAGCTGGAGCTATGACGACACCGCCAACCCGCACGGCTCGAGCTTCACCTACACGGCGCGGATTGTTGACGCCGCCGGCAATATCGGCAGCACCACCAGCCAGGCCATCACCATCGACACCACGGCGCCGGCGGAGACGCTGGCGATCACCGCGATTGCCACCGACACCGGCACGGCTGGCGACTTCATCACCAGTGACACCACGCTGGTCGTGTCGGGCAGCAACGGCGCGCTGGCTGCGGGCGAGAAGATCCAGGTCAGCAGCGACGGCGGCGCCACCTGGCACGATGTTACGCAGGCCGGCACCAGCTGGAGCTATGACGACACCGCCAACCCGCACGGCTCGAGCTTCACCTACACGGCGCGGATTGTTGACGCCGCCGGCAATATCGGCAGCACCACCAGCCAGGCCATCACCATCGACACCACGGCGCCGACGGAGACGCTGGCGATCACCGCGATTGCCACCGACACCGGCACGGCTGGCGACTTCATCACCAGCGACACCACGCTGGTCGTGTCGGGCAGCAACGGCGCGCTGGGTGCGGGCGAGAAGATCCAGGTCAGCAGCGACGGCGTCACCTGGCACGATGTTACGCAGGCCGGCACCAGCTGGAGCTATGACGACACCGCCAACCCGCACGGGTCGAGCTTCACCTACACGGCGCGGATTGTTGACACCGCCGGCAATATCGGCAGCACCACCAGCCAGGCCATCACCATCGACACCACGGCGCCGGCGGAGACGCTGGCGATCACCGCGATTGCCACCGACACCGCGATCGGCGGCACCAACAACGACTTCATCACCAGTGACACCACGCTGGTCGTGTCGGGCAGCAACGGCGCGCTGGCTGCGGGCGAGAAGATCCAGGTCAGCAGCGACGGCGGCGCCACCTGGCACGATGTTACGCAGGCCGGCACCAGCTGGAGCTATGACGACACCGCCAACCCGCACGGCTCGAGCTTCACCTACACGGCGCGGATTGTTGACGCCGCCGGCAATATCGGCAGCACCACCAGCCAGGCCATCACCATCGACACCACGGCGCCGACGGAGACGCTGGCGATCACCGCGATTGCCACCGACACCGGCACGGCTGGCGACTTCATCACCAGCGACACCACGCTGGTCGTGTCGGGCAGCAACGGCGCGCTGGGTGCGGGCGAGAAGATCCAGGTCAGCAGCGACGGCGGCGCCACCTGGCACGATGTTACGCAGGCCGGCACCAGCTGGAGCTATGACGACACCGCCAACCCGCACGGCTCGAGCTTCACCTACACGGCGCGGATTGTTGACACCGCCGGCAATATCGGCAGCACCACCAGCCAGGCCATCACCATCGACACCACGGCGCCGGCGGAGACGCTGGCGATCACCGCGATTGCCACCGACACCGCGATCGGCGGCACCAACAACGACTTCATCACCAGTGACACCACGCTGGTCGTGTCGGGCAGCAACGGCGCGCTGGCTGCGGGCGAGAAGATCCAGGTCAGCAGCGACGGCGGCGCCACCTGGCACGATGTTACGCAGGCCGGCACCAGCTGGAGCTATGACGACACCGCCAACCCGCACGGCTCGAGCTTCACCTACACGGCGCGGATTGTTGACGCCGCCGGCAATATCGGCAGCACCACCAGCCAGGCCATCACCATCGACACCACGGCGCCGACGGAGACGCTGGCGATCACCGCGATTGCCACCGACACCGGCACGGCTGGCGACTTCATCACCAGCGACACCACGCTGGTCGTGTCGGGCAGCAACGGCGCGCTGGGTGCGGGCGAGAAGATCCAGGTCAGCAGCGACGGCGTCACCTGGCACGATGTTACGCAGGCCGGCACGAGCTGGAGCTATGACGACACCGCCAACCCGCACGGCTCGAGCTTCACCTACACGGCGCGGATTGTTGACGCCGCCGGCAATATCGGCAGCACCACCAGCCAGGCCATCACCATCGACACCACGGCGCCAGGGGTCACTTTTGACACGGTGTCGTTCACCGACACCGGGGTGCAGGGCGACCACATCACCGCCAACGGCCAGGTGACGCTGTCGGGGACGGTGTCGGACAATGTGACGGTGTCGCAGGTACAGGTGTTCAACGGCAGTCAGCTGCTTGGCACGGCGACCGTCGACAACGTTCATCACATTTGGACACTAACAACGACGCTGGCGCCGGGCGCCTACAATCAGTTCAACGCGACGGCGACCGACGAGGCCGGCAACTCCGCCAACGCGACGACGACGCAGACGGTCCAGGTGAACGACGCGCCGGTCTTGACACCGATCAACCCGACGCTGACGGCGATCACGGAAGACCAGACCAGCAACGTCAGCGATCCCGGGCAGACGGTCTCGTCGTTCATCGGCGCCAGCATCAGCGACGTCGACGCCGGGGCGGTGAAGGGGATTGCGATCACCGGTCTGAGCTCGACCAACGGGAGCTGGCAGTACTCGATCGACGGCGGCACGACGTGGATTGCGGTGGGCGCGGTGAGCAACAGCACGGCGCTGCTGCTGGATGCCAGCGACAAGATCCGGTTCCTGCCGGACGGCAACAATGGCGGCAGCGACAGCATCACCTACCGGGCGTGGGACGAAACCGCGGGGAGCCACGGGACCACGGCCGATACCAGCGCCAATGGCGGCACCACGGCGTTCTCGACGGCGACCGACACGGCGCATCTGACGGTCGCCAGCGTCAACGACGCGCCGGTATTGACGCCGATCAGCCCGACGCTGACGGCGATCACGGAAGACCAGACCAGCAACGTCAGCGATCCCGGGCAGACGGTCTCGTCGTTCATCGGCGCGAGCATCCGCGATGTCGACGCCGGGGCGGTGAAGGGGATTGCGATCACCGGTCTGAGCTCGACCAACGGGAGCTGGCAGTACTCGATCGACGGCGGCACGACGTGGATTGCGGTGGGCGCGGTGAGCAACAGCACGGCGCTGCTGCTGGATGCCAGCGACAAGATCCGGTTCCTGCCGGACGGCAACAATGGCGGCAGCGACAGCATCACCTACCGGGCGTGGGACGAAACCGCGGGGAGCCACGGGACCACGGCCGATACCAGCGCCAACGGCGGCACCACGGCGTTCTCGACGGCGACCGACACGGCGCATCTGACGGTCGCCAGCGTCAACGACGCGCCGGTCTTGACGCCGATCAGCCCGACGCTGACGGCGATCACGGAAGACCAGACCAGCAACGTCAGCGATCCCGGGCAGACGGTCTCGTCGTTCATCGGCGCGAGCATCCGCGATGTCGACGCCGGGGCGGTGAAGGGGATTGCGATCACCGGTCTGAGCTCGACCAACGGGAGCTGGCAGTACTCGATCGACGGCGGCACGACGTGGATTGCGGTGGGCGCGGTGAGCAACAGCACGGCGCTGCTGCTGGATGCCAGCGACAAGATCCGGTTCCTGCCGGACGGCAACAATGGCGGCAGCGACAGCATCACCTACCGGGCGTGGGACGAAACCACGGGGAGCCACGGCGCCACGGCCGATACCAGCGCCAATGGCGGGACCACGGCGTTCTCGACGGCGACCGACACGGCGCATCTGACGGTCACCAGCATCAACGACGCGCCGGTGGCGACGATCACGCCGACGACCTACAGCGCGACCGAGCAGACGAGCCTAAGCCTCAAGAACAACGGCCTAGCGGTGAGCGACGTCGACAGCCTCGGCGGCGTCGAAAAGGTGACGCTGTCGGTGACCGAGGGCACGCTGACGGTGACGGCCGGCACCAGCGGCGCGACGGTCAGCGGCAGCGGCAGCAAGTCGGTGGCCATCACGGGCACGCTGGCGCAGATCAACGCGCTGCTCAACACCGACGGCACCAGTACGGTCAGCTATTTCGACAATACCTACAACCCGAGCCCGTCTGCCGCGCTGGCGCTATCGATCAACGACAACGGCAATACCGGCTCCGGCGGAGCGCTGACCGGCAGCGACACAGCGACCATTAACATCACACCGGTGGTGTCCGCGGCCACGTACAAAACATTCAACGGCAGCACCCAAAACAACCTGAGCGAGATCGACACCAACGGTGGCTCGGTCAGGATAACGCTCACCTTTAGCGGGGCCGTGCATTTTAGCGGCGGCAATCCGACATTATTGATAGCCGACGGCGATGAAGTCCCGCCCGGGTCCGATGACGATGTTGCGACCTACAACGCGAGTCTTTCCGATCCCACCCACGGTGTACTGGTCTTCACCACCACTGCGGATTTAGACGGGCTAACGCATGATCTCGCGATCATCGCGGTCAATGGGACGATCCGAGACGCCAACAACGTTAACGTCAACACAGCGCCGTTTATTGGCGTCCTTTCTAACCATGTCCTTCTAAACGGCACGATTGTTCAACAGCATCTCGGGCTCAATGAGCCGGCGGCCCCGGCGGGCATCGCCGGAGAGCCCATCAACCTGGCGCTGACGGATCCGTCGGGAGGGCAGAGCGGCCCGGTCACGGTGACTGTCACCGGGGCTCCGTCGGATTGGAGCCTGGACCATGGCACGAACCTCGGCGGCGGCATCTGGGCGGTACAGACCAGCGATCCGGCGGCGCTGACGATTAGAACACCCGCCAATTTCGCAGGAGCGGCGCTGCTCAATGTGACGGAAAGCTGGACCAATGCCGACGGCAGCACGGGAACCGCGAGTTTTAAGGACAACCTGGAGGCCTATGCGGCAGGCTCTCCGATCTTCGCCTTGTCGGGCGATGACTTCTTGACCGCATCGAGCGGTAAGGACCTGCTCGTGTTCTCGCAGCCGATTGGCCATGACACGGTTTACAGCTTCGATGCTGCTCACGATCAGCTTGACTTGATCGGCTACGCCGGTTTCACGAGCTTCGCGGATATCGAGGCGCATCTGGCGGACGACGCCAACGGCGATGCGGTGATCACGCTCGGAGACGGACAGTCAATCGAATTGCAGGGCGTGCATGCGGTGGCGCTGACGGAGAATAACTTCGTTTTCGATCAAACGCCGACGGTCGATAACGCCGCGACGATGACGGTCGGCGACGGAGCCGTGCTGCCCCTGAGCGGCACGATCGTCAACACCGGCACCATCGCGCTAAACTCGACTGGTGATGAAACCGACCTGCAGCTGATCGAGCACGGCGTGACGCTCGAGGGTGGCGGCAAGCTCCTGCTGTCCGACAGCGACGCCAACATCATCTCCGGAACGAGCTCCGGCGTCACGCTAAACAACGAGGACAATACGATTTCCGGAGCCGGCCAGCTCGGCAATGGCGAATTGACTCTGACAAACGCCGGCACCATCGATGCTACCGGCACCCATGCCCTTTCGATCGATACCGGCTCGAACCTGGTGACGAATTCAGGAGTTCTGGAAGCATCGGGCAGCGGCGGGATGATGGTGGCGAGCGGCATCGTGAATTCGGGTGTTCTGTGGGCCAACGGCGCCACCCTCACGGTTCAGGGCCCGGTGAGCGGGAACGGTACTGCCACGATCGATGGTAACGGCACTCTCGACTTCGAAGCGTCCACAACAGCCAACGTGGTATTTGGTTCGGGGACTGGCAGTACGCTCAAACTCGGGGATTCGTTCCACTTCATTGGCACGATCTCGGGATTCGGGGGTTCGGACGTCATCGATCTTGCGAATGTCGCTGCCGCCAATGCGTCAATCAGCTATCATGAGAACACCGCGGGAACCGGCGGAACGCTGGCAATTTCGGATGGAGCCCAAACGCTCGAGCTGTCCCTGATCGGACACTATTCGGCTGACAATTTTAGTATCGTTCCGGACCCGGTGCACGGGGCTTCCATTACTTTTGTGCCTCATGACCTGATGTTGTGACAGAGTTGCCTCCACCGTCGCCCTGACCTTTTGTAGCGCCAAGAGGCTTTTGTCGATGCGGGAGCGGGGCTCTTCGTTCGCCGCTGGCTCATCCGTGAGGCCCTGATCCGGTACCGACCCGTGCCTGGCCTGAAAGGCCTCTCTGACCTTGTCTCCATTGGTCAGGGTGTTCGCCTTGGGCCATGCCTGGAGTGTCCAGGCGTCGAGATCGTCCTTGAGCCCTAACTTGCCCAGCCGCAAGCAGTTGGTCCCGCGGCGTTGCCGAGGCTTCCTTGCGAAACCCATGATGGAACGTTTTCGTGGTCGCCGGTGGCATCTGACCGCGCGCCGCCTTTTGGGCCTGGATCGACCCCTAGAAAGGCGAGGTCAGAGGGCGAGCCCATCCGATGGGGGCTGCTGTCTCGGCGAACGGGCAATCATGTCTGAACCGCACGACATCGCACAGCCCCTGAAGCGGGCGAAAAAATGGAATGCCCTGAACCACGGAGTGTATTCGCGCGACATCATGCTCCCCGGAGAAAGCTTCCGTGGCTATGATGCTTTGGTTGCAGAGCTGAATGAGGAATGGGTACCTGAGGGACGGACTGAACGCAGCTTGATTGAAAGCTGGTTGGATTTACGAGCATAACGAGATCAATTGCCATAGGCAAAATCTGAAAAACCTCGCGCCGGAGTTCAATGACGCCAAGAGCGTTGAGGCGGTGGAAAAATCTTGTCCAGGCTCAGCCCGTATTACAACGAGATCATCACGTGTGCAGTGCCCCGTGCGGAATCTCAGGAGATGACGCCGTGGGGACCAGCGGTCGAGACTTATTTTTCGGACTCGAAAATGAAGGACCAGTTGGAAGGCCGGGCCAAGTTCATCGCGTCTTGGACCGGCACCTGATCGAGATGAACATGGCCCGTTCGGATCGTATCGATGAAGCAATCGACCGAACGATCAAGCGGTTGATGCAGGTAAAGACGGCGAAACAAATCTTTCCGAAGATGCGGAGAAACGAAAAGACTGAGCTGAAATTGATCAACGTTCCGGCCCTGGACGGCCCGGGCTCCCAGGCTAACGAAAACGAGCAGAATTATAAACTGCTCGACAAAGTTGAAGTTTCTGCGAAATCGCCCCCGTGCTGGCAGCCGGAACCGATAGACTACAACAGGGCCATCTAAAGGATTTGGAACGTGCCAAAGTATCATCCAGCCCCTCATGGGTAGATTGGTTCGTCCGCGGGGGCCGGAACCTGGAAGCGCAGGTCGGATCCTGGGATGGTGCGGGTCCAGTGAGGTGACGACGATCTCGCCGACGCCCCGAGACCACGGGATCGCCGGTGCTCGGCTCGAGCATCAGGTCTTCATTAACAACCACGCCGCCGCGCGCCGGTGTCGGAAGGCGATATTGTGCGGCCTGTTGCCCAACCGGTTGGAACAAACCGCCTCGACATGATACCCAAGCAATATGAAGTGGCTGAGGGTATGGCGAAGGTGGATCAAGCGGCGCCTTGGGTATGCCCGGCTGGTGTGCCTTGCGCTCTTGTTCGGATTCGCGGCGCTGCGGGTACTCGACCCAGCCCCGGTCGAGGAGCTTCGTGTCCGGACCTTCGATAGCTTCCAGCGCATCGATCCGCGCCAGAAAACCGCAAGGCCGGTCACCATCGTCGATATCGACGACAAGAGCATGGAAAAGCTCGGGCAGTGGCCGTGGACGCGGACCCGGATTGCTGATCTGGTCACGGAACTGACCCGGCTCGGCGCCGTCGTGATCGCCTTCGACGTGGTGTTTTCGGAGCCCGACCGACTCAATCCCGACGCTGTGGCCGACACGTTCCGCAATCTCGACGAGGCAACCCGCGAAAGGCTGCGGGGGCTGCCGAGCAACGATCAGATCCTGGCCGATGCCATACGCGGCTCGCGCGTGGTGCTGGGCGAATCCGGACTGCCGGAAGAATTGTTCGCGCTCGACGCGTCGCTTCCGGTGACGGGGCTCGCGATGCTCGGCGAGGAGCCGCAACAGTTCATGTTCGATTTCCCGGGGTTGCTGCGCAATGTGCCGGTGCTGGAACACGCCGCGGCTGGACGCGGACTTTTCACCATCCGGCCCGAACGTGACGGCATCGTGCGGCGGGTGCCGATGATCATGCTGGCGCAGGGCCAGACCATGCCATCGCTCACCTTCGAGATGCTGCGGGTCGCCACCGGGTCGGGCACAATCCTGATCAAGGCCGAAAAGGCCGGCATCAAGAGTCTTGGCATCAAGGGTTTTCAGATCCCGACCGACAACAATGGCCAGCTCTGGGTCCATTTCGCGCACAACGATGCCTCGCTCTATGTTCCGGCGATCAACGTGCTGGACCGGACTGTCGCGCCGGACAAGATTGCGGGCAAACTGGTGTTGATCGGAACCTCGGCCGTCGGTCTCAACGACATCAAGACCACGCCGGTTTCGCGCGCCATGCCGGGCGTGGAAATCCACGCCCAGGTGATCGAGAGCGCGCTGACTGGTGCTGTGATCTCGCAGCCGATTTACGGCATCGTCATCGAATTCACCACCGCGCTGCTGTTCGGAATTCTGGTGATCGCGTTTGCACCATCGTTCGGGCCGATCACGCTGGTTGCTCTCGGCGCGGTGTTTGCAAGCGCGTTGATCGGAACGTCCTGGTATTTCTACACCCAGCACCGTCTGTTGATCGACTTCACCTATCCCTTGTTATCGACCACGTCGATCTACCTCACGCTGATCTTCTCGAGCTTCGTCCGGGAGCAGGCGCAGCGCCGGCAGATTCGTTCGGCCTTTGGCCAGTATTTGTCGCCCGCGCTGGTCGCGCAGCTGGCGCAGTCGCCGGAAAAACTCGTGCTCGGCGGCGAGGAGCGCGAGATGACCATTATGTTCTCCGACATGCGCGGCTTCACCTCGATCTCGGAAACCTACAAGAGCGATCCGCAGGGGCTTACCGCGCTGATGAATCGCTTTTTGACGCCGCTGACCAACGCGATCCTCGACCGCAAAGGCACCATCGACAAATATATGGGCGACGCCATCATGGCGTTCTGGAACGCGCCGCTCGACGACAAGGAGCATCAGCTCAATGCCTGCGAGGCCGCGCTCGACATGCTGGAGCGCGTCGACACCCTCAATCAGGAGCGCGCGCAGGAAGCGCAGGATCAGGACCGCCCGTTTATCCCGCTCAATGTCGGTGTCGGACTCAACACCGGCACCTGCGTGGTCGGTAACATGGGGTCCGATGTCCGCTTCGACTATTCGGTGTTCGGCGACAGCGTCAATCTGGCGTCGCGGCTGGAAGGTCAATCCAAGGAGTACGGTTTTCCGATCATCGTCGGCTCCAAAACCGCGCTCGCGGTCAAGGACAAGTTCGCGATCCTCGAACTCGACTTCATCATGGTCAAGGGCAAGAAGGAGCCCGAGGTGATCTACGCCATCGCCGGGCGCGAGGACACCGCGCAGTCGGGCCGCTTCCAGCGGCTCCGTAATCTGACCATCGAGATGCTGGCGTGCTATCGCGGCAGGGACTGGGACGGCGCGCTGGCGGCGATCGCGCGCGGCCGCCGCACCGACGAGGCGAATTCGCTCGAACTGCTCTACAATCTGTACGAGGCGCGGATCCGCAGTTATCAGCAGACGCCGCCCCCGCAAGACTGGGACGGCGCATTCGCACTGCTAACGAAGTGACGCGGTAACGCGTCATGAGCGGGCTTGACCCGCGCATCCATCGCCAAAAGACGCTGTTCGAAGAGGATGGATTGCCGGGCAGGCCCGGCAATGACGGTGAAGTGCGGTCACTCCAATCCGATCTGCGTCAGATCCTGGAACCAGTGCTGCGCCTGCACGAATTTCTTCACCTTCGGCGACAGCGCATGCGGGTTGGTGTCGTGCACCACCCACACCAGTGCGGCATCGTCGACGATCAGCGAATGCGCTTGCGCGATCAGTTCGTCCTGCTTGGCGGTATCGAAGGTCTGTTTGGCCTCGCTGATCAGCGCATCGACTTTCGGATTCTTGTAGCCGCCCCAGTTGACGCCGACCGGCGCCACTTGGTCGGAGGCAAAGAAGCGGACGATGGCGTAGAGCGGGTCGGAGGTCACATAGGCGATGTTGTTGGAGGTGATGCCGGCGTTCATCTCGTCGGCGGCGCCCTTGCGCCAGTGCGTATATAGTGTTTCGAGCTCGACCACCTTGAAATCGATATCGATGCCGATTTCCTTAAAACTCTGCTGCAAGAATTCGTTCATCGGCAGCGACAGCATCTGGCCGGTGCCGCCCTGCGCGATGATGAAGGTGGTCTTCAGCGGCTTGTCTTTGGAATAGCCGGCTTCCTCGACCAGCTTCCTGGCGGCGGCGAGATCGTATTTGAGTTCGAAGGTCGGCTTGCCGAACCATGGGCTCGACGGGTCGACCTGACCCTTGGCGGGTTTTGCCAGCCCGTTCATCAGCCCGACCACGGCATCGCGATCGATCGCGAGATTGAGCGCCTTGCGCAGGCGGACGTCGGTCCAGGGCGAGCCCGGCAGGACGCTCAAATGATAATTCCAGACATGAGGCGTGATGTTGTCGACGATCCGCATGCCGGCGGATTTCAATTGCGGCACCGCGTCCGGCGCCGGGGTTTCGATCAGATCGACCTGGCCCGCGAGCAGTGCATTGGTGCGCGTCAGCGCTTCCGGCATCGGAATCAGCACCAGCTTGTCGACTTTCGGAATCCGCTTCTTGTTCCAGTAGTCTTCGTTCCTGGACAATTCGGCGAGTTCGCGCGGGACGAGTTTGGTCAGTTTGAACGGCCCGGTGCCGGAGGGCTGGCTGGCGAACTTGTCCCAGTCCTTGCCCAGCTTTTCATATTGCGCGGGACTGGAGACCAGGAACCAGAGCATCTGGTAGGGGAAGAACGAGTCGACGGTCTTGGTCGTGATCTCGACCGTGCCGTCGTCGATCTTGGCGTAGCTCGCGACCGAGGGCAGGCGGGTCTTGACCTGCGCGCTCTGGCGCTTGTCGAATTGCGGCGCCTTGTCGTTCAACACCTTGTCGAGATTCCAGATCACCGCGTCGGCGTTGAACTCGCTGCCGTCATGGAATTTGACGCCCTTGCGCAACGTGAAGCGCCATTTGGTCTTGTCCTTGTCGTCCACCTTCCATTCGGTGGCGAGCCCGGGCACCAGTTTGCCGGGCCGGTCGGACACATCCATCTCCCAGGCCACCAGCGGATCGTAGATCGTATAGGCCGTGAACTGATAGGCGCCGGCGCCGCGATCCGGCTGACCTGTCGTGAGCGGGATGTCGGCCATCGAAATGCCGTAGCGCAGCACGGTTTCGGCGTGCGCTGATGGGGGGAGCCAGCCGGCACTGATCGCGAGCGCGATGGCGGCTATCAGGATCGAGTTTCGGGTGCGCATGAACTAAGCTCCGTTGCCAAGTATTCGAAATACCTAATGCCAAAAGCTTGCAAGGTTGATGCCAGAATAGGCACCGCTGGCTTTTCTTGGTGCGGGGCCGGAAGAAATGTCGCATCCGGTGGTTATGAGGCGAAGAACTATCTCTTTTGGCACGGCCGTTGCATAACTTTGCATAAGAATTAATCACCTGAAGTTGATGAAGGGGTTGCTACCATGCGTAACGCGAAGACGAGATTGATGGCGGCGGTTGCCGTGCTGGCGATGGCGCTGGCGGTCGGTTTGCCGGGCCGGGCCGGCGCCGAAACGACCTTACGCATCGGCATGACCGCGGCCGATATTCCGCGCACGCTCGGCCAGCCCGACCAGGGTTTTGAGGGCAACCGCTTCACCGGCCTCACCATGTATGACGGGCTGACGATGTGGGACCTGTCCTCGGCCGACAAGGCGAGCGTGGTGATCCCGGGGCTTGCGACCGAATGGAAAGTCGACGAGCAAGACAAGAAGAAATGGACCTTCAAGCTTCGCCCCAGCGTCACGTTTCACGACGGCTCGCCGTTCAACGCCGACGCCGTGGTCTGGAACGTCGAGAAAGTGCTGAAGCAGGATGCGCCGCAGTTCGATCCGAGCCAGGTTGGTGTCACCGCCTCGCGGATGCCGACGCTGGCCTCGGCGCGTAAGATCGACGACATGACGGTGGAACTGATCACCAAGGAGCCGGACAGTTTCCTGCCGATCAACCTGACCAATCTGTTCATGGCGAGCCCTTCGAAATGGCAGAAGTTCTATGACGCGGCCGAAGGCACGGACGCCAAGGCGAAGTCGCAGGCCGCATGGGCGGCGTTTGCCAAGGACGCTTCGGGCACCGGTCCCTGGAAGATGTCGGGCTTTACCCCGCGCGAGCGGCTCGAACTAGTCAAGAACGACAATTACTGGGACAAGGCGCGCGTTCCCAAGGTCGACAAGATGGTGCTGCTGCCGATGCCGGAGGCCAATGCCCGCACCGCAGCATTGCTCTCCGGCCAGGTCGACTGGGTCGAGGCGCCGGCGCCGGATGCGGTCGCCGAAATCAAGCAGCGCGGCTTTGTCATCAAGACCAACGAGGAGCCGCATGTCTGGCCGTGGCAGTTCTCGCGCGTCGAAGGCTCGCCCTGGAACGACATCCGGGTGCGCAAGGCGGCCAATCTCTGCATCGACCGCGAAGGCCTCAGGGACGGCCTGCTCGCGGGGCTGATGGTGCCGGCGACCGGCACCTTCGAGCCCGGCCATCCCTGGCGGGGCAAACCCACCTTCGAGATCAAGTACGACAAGCCTGCGGCGCAAAAACTGATGCAGGAGGCCGGTTTTGGCCCGAACAAAAAGCTGTCGGTCAAGATCCAGACCTCGGCGTCGGGATCCGGCCAGATGCTGCCGCTGCCGATGAACGAATATCTGCAGCAGGCGCTGGCCGAATGCTATTTCGACGTGCAGCTCGACGTCATCGAATGGAACACGCTGTTCACCAACTGGCGGCGCGGCGTCAAGGATACCTCAGCCAATGGCGCCAATGCCACCAACGTCACCTATGCGGCGATGGATCCGTTTTTCGCCATGGTGCGCTTCCTGCAGTCCTCGATGGCGCCGCCGGTGTCGAACAATTGGGGTTTTATCAACAATCCCAAATTCGACGAGCTGGTCACGAAGGCCCGCCAAACCTTCGATCCCGTCGCGCGCGACTCCGCGCTGGCGGAACTGCATGCGGCTTCCGTCGACGACGCGGCATTCCTCTATGTCGCCCATGACGTCGCGCCGCGCGCCATGAGCCCGAAGATCAAGGGCTTTGTGCAGCCGAAGAGCTGGTTCGTGGACTTTTCGTCGATCACCATGACGCCGTGATCGTGGCGCGCTTACCCTCTCCCCTTGTGGGAGAGGGTGGCTTCGCGAAGCGAAGCCGGGTGAGGGGTTCTCTCCGCGGGCGATCATCCCTCAATTGAAATGTCGAAGTCCGTGGATAGAACCCCTCATCCGGCGCGGACTACGTCCACGCCACCTTCTCCCACAAGGGGAGAAGGGAAGAAGAAAGTGACTCGTGTTCGCTTATATCGCCAGACGCATCGTCTACGTCATTCCGATCGTGATCAGCGTGGCCCTGGTGTGCTTCCTCTTGGTGCACATCACGCCGGGCGAGCCCCTGGTCGCGGTGCTGCCGGCGGATGCGTCGCAGGAGCTCGCGCAGCAATTGCGCGTCGCCTATGGCTTTGATCGTCCGCTGCCGGTGCAGTTCGGGCTGTGGCTGTGGCGCGCGGTCAATGGCGATCTCGGCCATTCCATCGCCACCGGCCGTCCGGTGCTGACCGAAGTTTTGCGCGCGGTCGGCAACACCGTGACGCTTGCGGTCGCAGCCGCCCTGATCGGGTTCACGCTCGGATTGTTCTTCGGCCTGATCGCCGGCTATTTTCGCGACACCTGGATCGACAAAGTCGCGACCTCGATTGCGATCGCCGGCGTCTCGGTGCCGCATTACTGGCTCGGCATGGTGCTGGTGATCATCTTCTCGGTGCAGCTCAACTGGCTGCCCGCGGTCGGCGCCGGCCCCGGCGGCTCCAGCGCCTGGGGCTGGGACTGGGAACATCTGCGCTATCTGATCCTGCCCGCGATCACGACCTCGGTGATCCCGATGGGTATCGTCACCCGAACCGTGCGCGCGCTGACCGGCGATATCCTGTCACAGGATTTCGTCGAGGCGTTGCGCGCCAAAGGCCTGCGCGAGACCGACGTATTTCGCCACGTCATCAAGAACGCGGCGCCGACGGCGCTGGCGGTGATGGGGCTGCAGCTCGGCTATATGCTCGGCGGCTCGATCCTGATCGAAACCGTGTTCTCCTGGCCGGGCTCGGGGCTGTTGCTCAATTCGGCGATTTTCCAGCGCGATTTGCCGCTGTTGCAGGGCACGATCCTGGTGCTGGCGCTGTTCTTCGTCGCCCTCAATCTCCTGGTCGATATCGCGCAAGCCGCGATCGATCCGCGCATCAAGCGGAGCTAGCCATGAGGATCAACCCATGAGCGCGATCACAGACGACGCCCTGCAGGCAGCGCCCACGACCAAGGCGCGCGGCTATTGGGCCACCGTCGGCCGCCGTATCTCACGCGACAAGGTCAGCATGGCCTGCGCTTTGATCCTGGTGCTGATATTCGCCTCCGCGCTGCTCGCACCGTGGCTTGGCCTCGCCGATCCCTATCAGGGTTCGATGATCCGAAGGCTTCGCCATATCGGCACGCCGAATTTTCCGCTCGGCACCGACGAACTCGGCCGCGACATGCTGGCGCGGCTGATCTATGGCGGCCGGCTGTCGCTGATCATCGGTATTTTGCCCGTGATCCTCGCCTTCATCATCGGAACCTCGCTTGGCCTCGTCGCCGGTTACGTCGGCGGCAAGCTCAACACCGCGATCATGCGCACGGTGGACGTATTTTACGCCTTTCCGTCGGTACTGCTGGCGATCGCGATATCCGGCGCGCTCGGCGCCGGCATCGTCAACTCCATCGTCTCGCTGACCATCGTGTTCGTCCCGCAAATCACCCGCGTCGCCGAAAGCGTCACCACGGGCGTGCGCAACATGGATTTCGTCGAGGCCGCGCGCGCCTCCGGCGCCGGTCCCTTCACCATCATGCGCGTGCACATGCTCGGCAATGTGCTGGGGCCGATCTTCGTCTACGCCACCGGCCTGATCTCGGTGTCGATGATCCTCGCCGCCGGGCTGTCGTTCCTCGGCCTCGGGACCAAACCGCCGGAGCCGGAATGGGGCCTGATGCTCAACACGCTGCGCACCGCAATCTATGTCAATCCCTGGGTGGCGGCACTGCCCGGCGCCATGATCTTCGCGGTCTCGATCTGCTTCAACCTGCTCAGCGACGGCATGCGCAGCGCCATGGATATCAGGAACTGACGCATGAGTGAGACCAGTCCATCCATCGATATGCTTGATCCGATCGAGGACATCGGCGGCGCGGCGCAGCCGCTGCTGCAGGTCACGGGGCTGACCAAGCATTTCCCGGTGCGCGGCGATCTGTTCAGCGCGCGCAAGACCGTGCGCGCGGTCGACGACGTGTCGTTTTCCATTGCCAAGGGCGAAACCGTCGGCATTGTCGGCGAATCCGGCTGCGGCAAGTCGACCACCGCGCGGCTCCTGATGCACCTGATGACGCGCGATTCCGGCGACATCGTCTATGACGGCATGCAGGTCGGCCGCGCGTTGAGCTTACGTGAACTGCGCCGCGGCATGCAGATGGTGTTCCAGGACAGCTACGCCTCGCTCAATCCGCGCCTGACAATAGAGGAATCGATCGCGTTCGGTCCCAGGGTCCACGGCATGGCGGATGCCGCCGCGCGTACGCTGGCGCGCGAGCTGCTCGGCAAGGTCGGCTTGCGGCCCGAAAATTTCGCCAACCGCTATCCGCACGAGATTTCCGGCGGCCAGCGCCAGCGCGTCAACATAGCGCGCGCGCTGGCGCTGTCGCCGCGGCTGGTGATCCTGGACGAAGCGGTATCGGCGCTCGACAAATCGGTCGAGGCGCAGGTGCTCAATCTTCTGGTCGACCTCAAGCGCGAATTCGGCCTGACTTATCTGTTCATCAGCCACGATCTCAACGTGGTGCGCTACATCTCGGATCGCGTGCTGGTGATGTATCTCGGCGAGGTGGTCGAGCTCGGCCCCGTCGATCAGGTCTGGGACGCTCCGGCGCATCCCTATACGCGGGCGCTGCTGGCGGCGATGCCGTCGTCCGATCCGGACCGGCGCACCGAGACGCCGCCGATCTCGGGCGATCCGCCCAATCCGATCGACCCGCCATCGGGTTGCCGGTTTCACACCAGATGCCCGTTTGCGGAGCCGCTCTGCGCAAACGCCACGCCAAAGCTCACCGCACTCGATACAATGGGCCACGAAGCGGCGTGTTACATGGCCATTGCAGGCTCCGGGCACAGCCGCGCACCGGCCCCAAACGCCAATAAAGAAGCCGACAAGGGAGCAAACCCGGCATGACCGCACCGACCGCAAAAGAGATCAAGGCGATGACCGATGTCGCGGGCGTGCCCGTCGACGCCGACGTCGCCGCCCGCATCGCCAATTCCATTGGACCCGCCTTCGAAGGCTTTGCGCCGATCGCCGGCACGCTGCCGTTCGATCTGGAGCCGGCGAGCTTTCTGCTGGTGCAGACCGCGAAGGTGTTGCCATGAGCTCCGAACCGGCCCTCATGTCGCTTGTCGCGGTCGCCAAGGCGATCGCGGAGAAGAAATTATCGTCCCATGAAGTGACGCGATCCTGCCTGCATCGTATTGCGCAGTGGCAGCCGCGGCTCAATGCCTTCATGGCGATCGAATCGGAATCCGCGCTGAAAGCCGCCGACGCGGCCGATGCGGCGCTGGCGAAAGGTAACAACGGTGGCGCGCTGCATGGCGTGCCGCTGGCGCACAAGGATATGTATTACGACGCCGGCAAGGTGGTGAGCTGCGGCTCGCTGATCCGCCGCGATTTCGTCGCGACCACGACGTCCACAGCCCTGCAGCGCCTGAAGGACGCCGGCACGGTCCGGCTGGGTTCGCTGCAGATGGTGGAGTTCGCCTATGGCCCGACCGGCCACAACGTGCATTACGGCGCGGTGCATAACCCCTGGAATGTCGACCACATCACCGGCGGCTCGTCGTCCGGATCGGGCTCGGCGGTTGCCGCGCGGTTGACCTTTGCGGCATTGGGCTCGGATACCGGCGGCTCGATCCGGATGCCCGCGCATTTCTGCGGCGTCACCGGATTGAAGACGACGGTCGGACGCGTCAGCCGCGCCGGCGCGATGCCGCTGTCGCAATCGTTGGATACTGTAGGTCCCCTGGCGCAGACGGTGGAAGATTGCGCGCTGCTGCTGGGACTGATGGCGGGCGCCGATCCCGAAGACGCCACCGCATCGACGTTGCCGGTGCCGGATTACATGGCGGCCACCAAAGGCTCGATCAAAGGCCTCAGGATCGGCGTGCCCGCCGCGTTCTATGTCGATGACCTCGATCCCGAAGTGGCGCGGGTGCTCGACGAGACCATCGCGGTCCTCAAAAAAGAAGGCGCCGAAATCGTCCCGGTTGAATTGCCGGACCAGCGCCAGCTCACGGCCGCCTGCCAGCTCGTACTCGCGACCGAGGCGGCAGCGTTGCACAAGCGCTGGATGATCGAGCGGCCGCAGGATTACGGCCCGCAGGTGCTGATGCGGCTGCAGAACGGGCTTGCGATTCCCGGCGTGTCCTATCTCGAAGCGATGCGCTGGCGCGGTCCGGCGCTGGCAGCCTATCTCGCGGCCGTGACGGGCACCGATGCGGTGCTGGCGCCGGTCGCACCCGTGCCGGCGCCGACCATCGCCGAGAGCGATGTCGGCAACAGCGACGGCGCCGAGGCCGTGATCCAGCGGCTGACGCGGTTCACGCGGCCGGTGAACTATCTCGGCCTGCCGTCGCTGTCGATTCCCGCAGGTTTTACGAACAGCGGCCTTCCCGTCGGCATGCAGTTGATCGGTCGCTCGTTCGACGAGGCGATGCTGGTGCGGATCGGCGCGGCGTTCCAGCGCGCAACCGATTTCCACGCTCAGGTACCCCAACTTAAATGACCAACCTCGTCGAAATTCGTAACCTCAACATCCGCTTCACCGGCGAGCGCACGGTGCATGCCGTCAACGATCTCTCGCTGTCGCTCGGCGAGGGCGAGGTGCTCGGCCTGCTCGGCGAGTCCGGTTCGGGCAAGAGCGTGACGCTGCGGGCGCTGATGCGGCTGTTGCCGAAGAAGCGGACGCAGATCTCGGGCAGCGTCAATGTTTTGGGCCGCGACGTGCTGGCGCTCGATGATGAAGAATTGTCGGCGTTTCGCGGCCAGACCGTCTCGATGATTTTTCAGGAGCCGGCGCTGGCGCTCGATCCGGTCTACACCATCGGCCGCCAGATCTCGGAATCCGTGATGCGCCATGAGGGCAAGAGCGAGAAGGAAGCCACCGCGCGCGCGCTGGAAATGCTGGAGGTGGTCCGCATCCCCTCGGCCAAACGGCGCCTCGATGCCTATCCGCACGAAATGAGTGGCGGCATGCGGCAGCGCGCGATGATCGCGCTGGCGCTGGCCTGCAAGCCCAAAATCCTGTTGGCCGACGAGCCGACGACGGCGCTCGACGCCACCGTGCAGATCCAGATCCTGCTGCTGCTGCGCGAACTGCAGCGTGAGTTCGGCATGTCGGTGATTTTCGTGACCCATGACATCGGCGTTGCGATCGAAATCTGCGACCGCGTCGCGGTGATGTACGCCGGCCAGATCGTCGAGCAGGGCACGCTCCGCCAGATCGTGCGTTCGCCGGTGCATCCCTATGCAAAAGGCTTGCTGGCTTCGACCGTTCACGGCGCCAGGCGCGGCCAGCGGCTGGAGACGATCCCGGGCACGCCGCCCTCGCTCGATCGCACACCGGTCAATTGCTCATTCGCGCCGCGCTGCGGGTTCGCGGAAGCCCGCTGCACCGAACGGCTGCCACCCAACGTGCAGATCGCGCCGGACAGGATTGCCAGATGCATTCTGGCCGAGCCCGCCGAAGTCTCCGCGACCTGAAGCCTATCCGCCGAGACCAGGATCAGCCCATTGTTCGATCTGCGAAGCGCCGACGATCTGCTTGGGGTGATGCGGATTGAGGGTGCCGGCGCTGGCCGTCCACCCCTTCGCCAACACCTGCATCGCGAACAGCTTGGCGTCGACCTCGGACTTGAATGTGCGGGTCGACCGGACCACGCCTGTCGCCCTGTCGTCCGTCTTGACTGCCTTGTCCGGCCCAAAGCTCACGTACCAGATATCGGGTTGCGTCATGGCCTGACAACGCCGGGGCCGGGAGAAAGTTTCGTCTTCGCTACCGGCGGGGGTCGTCACGCCAACCAATTATGGGTAGGCTAGGATGCGGTCGCCAGATTGACGCGCGCAAACCCGGGGGGAATCCAAATGTACATATCGGGCGAAAGCCTCATCGTTATTCTGTTCGTCGGCCTCGTCGCCGGCTGGCTGGCCGGCAAGATCGTGCGCGGCACCGGCTTTGGCCTCATCGGCGATATCGTCGTCGGTATCGCCGGCGCGTTTGTCGCCAGCTGGCTGTTTCCAAAGCTCGGGATTCATATCGGCAGCGGGCTCGTCTCGGAGATCATTTATTCCGCGATCGGCGCCGTACTGCTGCTGCTGATCGTCCGGCTCGTTCGCGGCCGAATGTAGCGCGTCACGCTTTCGCACGGTCGTTCTGACGCCGCGCAAGGCATCGCTGCAAGGCATCGCAAAAAGGGGGCCACCCGATGGATGGCCCCCGATTCAAAATCATCATTGATGCCGTCGTATTACTCGACGACCTCGACGATACGGCGGCTATGCGGTTCGACCAGAACCGTGCGGCCGTTTACGACGGTATATCGATGTTCTCGAACGCCGTATTCCGGCGGCACGTCGTAATAGGTCACGCCCTGTTCCGGCAGGACCGCGCCGACCCGGACATCCTCGCTGTATTGGTAAGACGGACGGTGCTGCTCGACGACATAGCTGCGAAAGCGCGGACGTTGGTCGACGCCGAGAACGCCGTTCACGCCGCCAACCACTCCGCCGATCACGCCACCGACGACCGCACCAACGGGACCGGCCGCTCTTTCGCCCTCCCGTGAGCCGCGCTCGACTCCGCCTGGCACTCCTTGTGCCTGCGCTGCGATGGGGAGCGCGATGGTAGCGGCAAGCGCAGCAATTCCGATGAAACGGCGGATCATGATATCTCCAATGATATGGGCTGAGGTAGCCATACAACCGATGAGGGTCGTTTAGGTTCCCCCGGGGCTTGCCAATCTCGTGCAGTATCGCACTAGCTGGCGCGGCCGACGGCTTCGGCGATCCACCGCCGCACCGCAGCTATCCGCCGGTCCCGCGCCTGCTCGGTGCGGGACACCAGGTAGATCGTCTCGCTGTGCGCGGGCTCGAACGCAAACGGCGCGACCAGTTTTTTGCCAAAACCCGGCCGCGCCTTGATCAGCGGCGCCCTCGCCAAGGTCACGCCGAGCCCGACGGCGCCGGCCCGCTCGCCTGTGTTCTCGGGCCGGCCGACTGGACCCACGGCATCGCACGGCCGTTCCAGAACGTGGTGGCGGACCCCAATCCCAACCTGACGGTTCAGTTGTTCCGGCCGCCGGCCGGCGAATGGGTTGGCGTTCGCGCGCAGACCCGATGGCGGCCGGCCGCCGGGATCGGAACCGGGAGCGGCGTGCTGCTCGACGTCCACGGCGAAATCGGCCGGGTCTCGATGTCGGTGATCCTGGTGCCGTTTCCGAAGGCCGAACCGGCCTCACCGCAGGCGTCCGCGCCACGTTAACCGTACCATCGCGTTTTGGCCGAAAGTCGGACCCGCGATCGATGCGGGTTGGCGGGCGGGCCGTGTGAAGAAAACATGTCGAAACAAAAGACTTCTGGTTCGATTTCCCGCGTCCCCGCCAAGGTCGCGGCGCTGAACCCTATTCAGGTTAACGCGACTTAAATAGACGGTGGTCACAAACATCGGTAAAACCATTGCGTCGCCCATTCCTTTTTCCTTTTGAAGAGATCCGAATTAATGGCAGCAGCTGCTCCCGGCGTCCGGCGATCCGAACTCGGTGAAGCGTTGCGCGCCTGCCGCGACGCGTTCATCGGCGTCGGCGTCATGAGTTGCATGATCAATTTGCTGTACCTGACCGGCTCGATTTTCATGCTGGAGGTCTATGACCGGGTGCTGCCAAGCCGGAGCGTGCCGACCCTGGTCGGCCTGATCGTTCTGGCCGCAGGCCTGTACGCCGCCCAGGGCTTTCTGGACCTGCTGCGGGGACGCATTCTCGGGCGCATCGGCACCTCGCTCGATGAGGCCATCAATGCCCGCGTGTTCGAGACCGTGGTCCGCCTGCCGCTCTTGGTCGGCGGCCGCAATGAGGGCCTGCAGCCGCTGCGCGATCTCGACAATGTCAGATCCTTCCTCGGCAGCATGGGTCCGGGCGCGTTCTTCGACCTGCCCTGGCTGCCGTTCTATCTGGCGATCTGCTTTGCGTTCCACTGGCTGCTCGGCCTGACCGCGCTGATCGGCGCCATCATTCTGGTGACGCTGACCCTGATCACCGAATTCATGTCGCGGAAGCCGGCCAAGGAGGCGATGGGGCTTGCGGCGCGGCGCAACGATCTGGCGGCCACCAGCCGCCGCAATGCCGAAGTGCTGATCTCGATGGGCATGTCCGGGCGGCTGACCAAGCGCTGGAGCGAGGCCAACGAAAACTATCTGGCCGGCAATCAGCGCGCCAGCGACGTCGCCGGAGGTCTCGGCGCGATCGCCAAGGTGCTACGCATGATGCTGCAATCGTCGGTGCTGGCGGTCGGCGCCTATCTCGTGATCCACCAGGAAGCGACCGGCGGCATCATCATCGCCGGCTCGATCCTCTCGGCGCGAGCGCTGGCGCCGGTCGATCTGGCGATTGCCCACTGGAAGGGCTTTGTCGCCGCGCGCCAGAGCTGGGAGCGCCTCACCCGGCTGCTCCAGCAGATGCCGCCGTCGAACACCCAGACCCTGCTGCAGAGCCCGTCGAAGCGGCTGACGGTCGAGGCCGTCAGCATCGTGCCGCCGGGCGACCAGCGGGTGATCGTCCAGGACGTCACCTTTACCATCGAGGCCGGCAGCGGCGTCGGCGTGATCGGACCCAGCGGATCGGGCAAGTCGTCGCTGGTCCGCGCGCTGGTCGGCGTCTGGCTGCCGTTCCGCGGCAAGGTACGGCTCGATGGCGCCGCACTCGATCAGTGGTCGTCCGACGTGCTCGGCCGCTTTGTCGGCTATCTGCCGCAGGACGTCGAATTGTTCGCCGGATCGATCGCCCAGAACATTTCCCGCTTCGATCCGGAGGCCAAATCGGAAGCGATCATCGCGGCCGCCAAGGAAGCCGGCGTCCATGAGATGATCATCAAGATGCGGGACGGCTACGACACCCAGATCGGCGAGCAGGGCACCGCGCTGTCGGCCGGCCAGGCGCAGCGCGTGGCGCTGGCGCGGGCGCTGTTCGGCAATCCGTTCCTGATCGTGCTCGATGAGCCGAACTCGAATCTCGACAGCGAAGGCGACGAGGCGTTGACCCGCGCGGTCCGCGGCGCGCGCGAGCGCGGTGCCGTCGTGGTGGTGGTGGCGCACCGGCCGGTCGGCATCGAGGGGGTCGATCAGTTGCTGGTGCTGAAGGACGGCCGCATGCAGGCGTTCGGGCCGAAGGAGCAGGTGCTGGGCCAGGTGCTGCAGCGCGTCGCGCCGCCGACGCCGATCAAGATCGTGTCCGATGCGGGAGCCAAATCATGACCGGCGAGCTGCGCGGCGCCCGCCGCTCGATTCGTGTGCATCTGATCGTGGGGCTGGCGGTCGTGCTGGTTCTCGCCGGCGGCTTCGGCACCTGGGCGTCGACGGTGCAGATCTCCGGCGCGCTGATCGCGCCGGGATCGGTGGTGGTCGATTCCAACGTCAAGAAAGTCCAGCATCCGACCGGCGGCGTGGTCGGCGAAGTCCGGGTGCGCGACGGCGACCTGGTCAAGGCCGGCGATATCGTGGTGCGTCTCGACGAGACCGTCGTCAAGGCGAGCCTTGCGATCGTGGTCAAGACCCTCAACGGTCTGTGGGCGCGCGCCGCGCGGCTCGAGGCCGAGCAGCGCGGCCTCGACAAGGTCCAGTTTCCGGCGAGTCTGACTGACCGTGCCGACGACCCTGATGTCAGGGACGTGATGGCCAGCGAAAGCAAATTGTTCGAGGTTCGCGTCTTTGGACGGACCGGACAAAAGGCGCAATTGCGCGAGCGGGTCACGCAGCTCAATGAAGAAATCGCGGGCCTCGTGGCGCAGGAGAAATCCAAGGATCAGGAAATCGCGCTGGTGGAGAAGGAGCTGACCGGCGTACGCCAGCTCTACGACCAGCATCTGGTGCAGATATCGCGGCTGACCACGCTCGAGCGCGACCAGGCCCGCCTGAACGGCGAGCGGGCGCAATACATCTCTTCGCGCGCCCAGGCCAAGGGCAAGATCACCGAAACCGAACTGCAGATCATCCAGGTCGACAAGGACATGGTCAGCGAGGTCTCCAAGGATCTGCGCGAGACCAACGACAAGATCGGCGAGTTCGTCGAGCGCAAGGTCACTGCCGAAGATCAACTCCGCCGCATCGACATCCGCGCCCCGCAGGACGGCATGGTGCTGCAATCGACGGTGCATACCGTCGGCGGCGTCATCACCGCTGGCGACGCCATCATGATGATCGTGCCGCAGGCCGACGCGCTTTCGGTGGAGGCCAAGGTCAATCCGCAGGATATCGACAAGCTGCAGATCGGCCAGAAGACTCTGCTGCGGCTGTCGGCCTTCAACCAGCGCACCACGCCAGAACTGAACGGCGTCGTCACCCGCGTCTCCGCCGACGTCACCACCGACCAGCGCACCGGGCAAAGCTATTACACCATCCGCGTCTCGATGCCGCCGGAAGAGGTCGCCCGCCTCGGCGACAACAAGATCATCCCGGGCATGCCGGTCGAAGCCTTCGTGCAGACCGGCGACCGCACGATGTTCTCCTATCTGATGAAGCCCTTGAGCGACCAGTTCATGCGCGCGTTCCGGGAAAAATAAAGTTCTCTCCACCGTCGTCCCGGCCTCCGCCCTAGGGCATGCACACATCTCTGAGGCTCCATCCAGCAGCGAAGACGTAGAAGTATTCGAGGCCGTGTTTCATGGTGATCGGACCGGGCGGTTTGGATGACGGATAGCCGTCCCATCCGCCTAGACGGCCGATGATCCAGGCCGCCCAGGCAAGGTTGTCGGGTGGATGCGGGTTCTTGAGCCGCTTGGTTTGGGCCTCGAGATTTTGGTTGAGGGCGGCGAGCGTTGCGACCTCGTTGGAATCGAAGGCAAGGCGGACCGGCAGATGGCTTCGGCCATCACGTGCCTGCAGGAGCTGGATGGTGATGACCGCCGCCTTTGCCGCAATCGCGACGAGCTTGAGGAGGCGGTCGGCGGTAGCGATCTGGCTGTCTTCGAGCCTGAAGCCTTGGGTCTTGAGGACGCGGAAGAACTGCTCGATCAGCCAGCGCCGCTTGTACCATTCGACGATGCGCCAGGCTTGTTCTGCATTCGCTACTGGGTGCGTGGTGAGAAGCCGCCAGTGTAGCGGCTCGGTGCCGACATGCGGATCGACCTCACGCACGTCGACCAGGGTCAGCGGCAAGCTTTCAGGCAGATGGCGCAGGAACTTGCTTTGCGGCCTGGCCAGGCTGACCGCGCCGAAGCGAAGTTCGAGAGGCACGACGCGTTCGGGCCGCTGCGCGCGCGCCGGCAGCACGATGGCGCGCTGCTCCACGACCGCCATGGCTTCGCTGGCCGCATACAGGCCGGTCCCGTCCGCGAGCTTGCGCTCATGCATGCTGCGGGCGATCACATGGAAGTGCTGCTCGGCCGCGCTGGCATAAAGGGCGAAGATATCGCTCTCGCGGTCGCCCAGCGCAGTCACCATGGCGGCCTTGGCCAGCAGCGGTTTGGTCGCCAGCGCCGTGGCGATCCAGCGCTGCGATTCCTTGTCCGACAAATCGCGCAGGTCGTGCGAGACGGTACGGCGGCCCTTGCGGGTCCACACCTGACCGCTCAACAAACCAAGACAGCTACCGCTCTCGGCGTCCACCGCCAGCATCGGGTGCAGCAGCACCCCGCGGCCGTTGCCATGACCGATCTCCCCGAGCCCGCGCCGGCGTTTTGCAGTCGTGGCAAAATTGATTTCGCTGGTGTCCTGGATCGCTAGTACATGGCGGCCTTCAGCTGCGGCTACCGTGCCCTCGCTCCAGCTTTCGATCACGCGCTCGGTCGTCACCTTGGCATTGCCAAGGAAGCGGTGGAACTGCACTTCCCGGGCGCGGATGCCTCTTGCCAGCCGCCGCAGGCAGACATCCCTGCTCGCAACCATGCGTTCGACGAGCGCCGCCCCCCTTTATCGAGACGACGATCCCCGAACCGACCCAATGACCAGTCAATTTGCGCCAGCATGTCGACACCCCTGCCAAAAGCCGAAGTGTCGCAATAGAAATCACATGAATTCCTGATTTTGGAATCCCATTTCTGGACCCCGAGTCAATCCGCCGCACCAGATGTGTGCATGCCCTAGGGCGAAAGCAGGGAGGACGAGTTTCCTACCGTTGGTCGTACTGGTCCGGTCCCATCGCCCACGCCCATTGCTCGTGGCCGGCGGCGTAGGTGCGGTTGGTCTCGGCCGGATTGCGGTTGATAAGGGGACGCAGATACATCGGATGCGTGGCGCTCCGGACCTCGTGCTCGACGGTGAACAGATGTTTGCCGCTGGCGGGATCGACGATGTCGCGAAAGCGGTATTGGTATTGATTGTCCTCTTGCGAGACCAGGCCGCGATCCAAAAGCCGCCGATAAGGGCCGGAGAAGTTGGTGACGTAGATCTGCACATGGTGGCCGTCGTAATCCGGCTGCGGCTGGTCGGTCTCGCGGAATTGCAGATACTGGTCCTTGCCGACCTTGGCGCGGGCGACCCTGCCGTCGCCGTTCTTCAGTTCGGTCGCAATGCCCAAAAACTCCGGATAGAAGGCGCAAATGCCTTCCGCGGTCCCGGGCGGCACGTCGAACTCGACATAAGGGATGCCGAGCGTGATACGTCCGAACCGCGCGGCGTCCGGCTCGTAGCAGCGCAGGCGATTGCCCCAGGGACAGATCGCCTCGACATAGTCATTGTGCTCGCTGAACGCGAACGCGGTGCCTTCCAGCTTCTTGGCCACCGACGCCAGCCGCTCCAGCAGCGCCTGCCGGCCCGAGATGACGAGGCCGGTATGGCCGCGCAGCACCTGCGGCGTGCTGCTCGGCAAATGAAACTGGCTGCGGCCGACATTGACCCACATGTTGCTGTCGGACACCACCAGATAGGGATCGCGGGTCAGCCCGAGGCCAGCGACATAGAACAGGGTCGCCAGCCGCTGGTCGGGTACCGTCACGTTGACATGTTCGAGATGGATCGAGTTGCCGAGATCCTCGGCGGCGCGGTCAAATGGCTGCTGCATGGGATGCGGCTCCTGGATGCCTTGAGATGCCGGCGGAACTCCGACGGCGCCGGGTGAGTCTTGTTCGCTGCAGGGCAATAACTTTCCGATATTTAATACCGGAACGATGGCTCCGGCCACGCTGTTTTCACGTTTCTACACCATCTGTTGAATCAAACGTGATCGGGACGGAAACGATGAGGCGGGGAATTGCGGTCCTGACGTGTCTGTGTGCCATGACCGGTGCGGCCTATTTCGCCATCAGCAAATGGGGCATTGAGCACGAGACGCTGGATTTGTTCGACAGCGCGCGGCAGCGGCCCGTCGCTGTCGACGTTGCGGTGCGCTGGGACTACGAGATGAAGGCGAATGACGGCATCTGGAAGCTTCCGGTCGCCATCATCAGCAACGGCAACACCGTCAAGAACACCGAGTATTCGTTCCTTGCCAACGTATTTGCGGCGAGGGGATATCTGGTCGCCAGCGTCCAGCAGGATATTCCGACCGATCCGCCGTTGATGACCAAGGTGGGGCTGCCCTATGTCGGTCGCCTCGGCGTGTACGAAAAGGGTGAAGCCAACATCCTGTTCGTCATCCAGCAATTGAAGGACCGGCATCCGAATGCCGACTACGGTCACCTGACCCTGGTCGGGCATTCGAACGGCGGCGACACCGCGATGTACTTCGCCAGGCAACACCCGGACCTGGTTTCGAAAGTGGTTACGCTGGATAATCTGCGCGTGCCCTTTGTGCTCAGCAACAAGCTGAAGATCCTTTCGTTCCGCTCCAGGGATCCGAATTTCGTCACCGATCCCGGCGTGCTGCCGACGGTCCAGCAGGCCAAGGCCGACGGCATCGATATTGTCCCCACCCAGTTTCAGCACGCCTGGATGAGCGACCGCGGCCCCGATTTGGCCAAGGAGAGAATCCAGGCCACGCTCGACGAGTTTCTGGGCAACGGCAGCGCCAGTGAACTGGCACCGGTCGACACCGGTAATTTGATCGTTACCAACGCCGGCACGCCGCTTCCTTGAGCGACGCAGCTTACGAGTGGCTCAGCCCGGCGCGCCCATGATGTAGGGTTTCAGCATCGCATACATCAGGCTGTGGGTCGGCGTCGGGACGCCGAGCTTATGGCCGAGTTCGGCGACCTTGCCGCCGAGCCAGGGCAGTTCCAGCCGGTTGCCGCGCTCGAGATCGAGCGCCATCGACGCCTTCATGGTGGGCGGCGCATGGCTGTTGAATTCGAGAATGATGTCGAGCGCATTGGGCGGCAGCGCCACGCCCTTGGCGCGGCCGACGTCGATCACTTCCTGGTGGGCGGCGATGAACACCGGACGGATCTCCGGGTCGTCGCGCAGCTTGCCGATCGGCTGCCGCGCCAGCGCGGTGATGCTGGCATTGGTGGCGAGCAGCACGAACTTCATCCAGAGATCGGTGAGGATCTGCTCGCTCAGCACCGCATCGAAACCGGCTTTCTGGCAAAGGGCGAGAAAATCCTCGGCCCGCTTGCTGCGCTTGCCGTCGAACTCGCCAAAGATCATCCGCATGAAGGTGCCGACCTGCGTGATCGTGCCGGGCGCGGTGATCGACGCCGAAATCTGCGCCACGCCGCCCATCACGGCGTTGTCGCCCAGGATCGGAATCAGCCGCTCGGCGGCATCGATGCCGTTCTGCAGCGGGATCACGCCCGTGGCGGGTCCGACCAGCGGCTTGATGGCAAGGCCGGCGCTTTCGACGTCCCACAGCTTGACGCAGAACAGCACGATATCGACGGTGCCGATCGCGGCGGGATCGTCGGTGGCGTGGGTCGGCACCAGATGGGTATCGCCGCGGCCGCCCTGGACCTTCAATCCCGCGCTCTTCATGGCGGCGAGATGGGCGCCGCGCGCGATGAAGGTGACGTCGGCGCCCGCCTTGGCCAGTGCCGCGCCAAATCCGCCTCCGACGCCGCCCGCGCCGACAACCGCAATACGCATGGAATTTCGCTCCCTTTGCTTTGTTTTTTGGGCCGGCGAGAGTTAGCACCTCGCGCCGCCAGTTCCAAATGGGGCCGTCGCGGGACGACCGGCAGGGAGAATGGCTGGATGCGCCGATGTTCTTGCGTCGTCACAAGACCGGAAGATTCGAGACGCGCGGATAGCGGCGCGAAGCTCCTCGCTCACGCGACAACCTCAAGCGGGCGTGCGCAGAGCGCCGCTGGTCACGTCGATCCGCGCGCGTCAGCTAGCTCTGCGCGGGCGCGTCCTGCGGCACGCCGGCGGGGCTCTTTTCGGTCGGAAACACGCTCTCGTAGATCGCGCGCGCCTCTCGAATGAGACGGGCCTCGTCGCGGTTCGGATCAGGCTTCGGGAACTTGATGATTTCGCCCATTCGGTCTCCAGGTAAGGAAGCACCCGGTGAAGAATAAATGCGAATATCATGCCAGACCGTGAATGGCCTTACCCGTACTAAACCGGATGCCAGGCCGGCGAGCGTCGGTTGAATTGAGCAGGCGCCGGACCGCGCGAAGCCGGAACTTCGGCGGCGTCTAATGTGCTCCCGACGCAGGCGATGGCGGCGTGTCTGTATTTGCCGCGTCGTAGACGAGCCACAGCTCCAGCAGGGCCAGAAACGCCACCACGACGCCGGCGGCAATACTGAAATGCATCGCGCGGGTATGGGGAAAGCCGAGGAGCCATGGCGAAACGATCAGCCAGAACCCCAGCAGGAAGGTGGTCCATTCTTCCCAGACCGAAAACACAACCATCGCCGCCAGCGACAGGATCGCGATCGCCGCGCCGCTGACGCGAAGATCGATTGCCGCTGCCGGGTTGCTGCGCACGAAGAACCATGGCGCGATCACCAAAAATATCGCCAGGGCCAGTTTGTACAAATCAAGCGCCGATTCATGTCGCCATTTTATCATTTGCTGCCTCCTGACCAAGGACCTCATGTCCGCTGCCGAAACGCGTTTGCGCTGTCAATATCTCTTCCGGTGTAGTCGGTCATCAGCGCGGTCGCGACCAGCGTGATGACGGCGCATATTGCGATATAGACCGAGATCGCCGTTGCCGTCTGAAACGACCCGAACAGCCAGGTGGCGATCAGCGGCGCCGGGCCGCCGGCGATGATGGATGCGAGCTGGTAGCCGAGCGATGAGCCGCTGTAGCGCAGGCGCCCGGTAAAACTTTCGGCAATTAGGGCTGCCTGCGGGCCGTACATCATGTCGTGGAGAATCAGCGACAGGATGATCGCGAGGAAGATGATCGCCTCCGATCCGGTATTCACCATCGCAAAATAGATGAAGCCGAATATTCCGGTCGCCGCCGCTCCGATCATGTACATGTTCTTGCGGCCGATCTGGTCGGACAGGTGGCCGAACAGGGGGATGGAGACGAACGACAGCACGGAGGCCGCCAGCACCGCGGTCAGCAGGAAGTTGCGCGACACGTGCAGGGTCCCGATGCCGCAGGAAAAGATGAACGCGGTGAAGATGTAGAACGGCGCCTGCTCGGCCATGCGGGCAAAGGCGGAGAGCAGGATTTCCTTGGGATATTGCTGGATCACCGTCAGCATCGGCGTGCGCTCGATCTTGCGCTCGGCCAGCAGCCTGGCGAAAATAGGGGTTTCGAGAATGCCGAGCCGGATGTAGAGGCCGACGCCGACCAGCACGAGGCTGAGCGCGAACGGAATACGCCAGCCCCAGCTCAGGAACTGGTCGCCCGACATCTGGCTGAACGCGAGCACCGCGAGGTTGGCGAGAAACAGCCCGCACGGCACCCCGAATTGCGGCCATGACGCGACCAGCCCGCGCGAGCGGTCGTTGCGCGCCCATTCCATCGACATCAGCACCGAGCCGCCCCATTCGCCGCCGACACCGACGCCCTGAACGAATTGCAGGGCGGTCAGAAGCACCGCGCCCCAGATGCCGATGCTCTCGTAGGTCGGAACGATCGCCACTGCGGCCGTGGCCAGTCCCATCAACAGCAATGTAGCGATCAGCGTCGCCTTGCGGCCGATGCGGTCGCCGTAATGGCCGAAAATGGCGGCGCCGATCGGGCGCGCGATGAAGCCGACCGCATAGATCGCAAACGCCTCCAGCGTGCCGACCCAGGGGTCGGAGTGCGGGAAAAACAGTTTTGCGAAGACAAGGCCGGTGACGGTGCTGTAGAGGAAAAAATCATACCATTCGATCGCGGTGCCGATGGTCGATGCGATAACGGCGCGGCGAAGCTGAACCTGATGCTCGGATGGACGGCATCTCGCCGCGGAGACGCTAAGCTGGATCTCGAGCAACGTCATTGCGAGGAGCGCAGTGACGAAGCAATCCATTCTTTCTTTGTGCGGCGCTATGGATTGCTTCGCTTCGCTCGCAATGACGGCTTTACCGCGACAAATTCTGCAGCAATAAATTCAGCGCCGCGCTGGCAAAAGCCTGCATGTTGGCCTGCCGGTCGCCGCTGCCGGTTTCCAGCGTGATCACCGCCTCGTTCGGGCCGGCTACCGCCATGCAGCTATGGCCGGCGGCGTCGCCGTAGCGGTTGCCGGTGGGACCGGTGGCGCCGGTCTCCGACAGGCCCCAGTCGGTGGCGAAGCGCTGCCGCATCTGGCTGGCGAGCAGTTTGGCATAGGGCTCCGACGCCGAGCGGATTCCCTTCATGGCATCGTCGGGAATGTCCATCAGGATCCGCCGCGCGTCGCGCGTATAGATCACGCCGCCGCCGAGGAAATAGGCCGATGCGCCGGGCACCGCGAGGAGAGAAGCCGAGATCAGCCCGCCGGTGGAGGATTCCGCCACCGCGATGGTCTGCTTGCGCTCGATCAGTTTGGCGGCGATTTTCTCGGCGATCCTAATCAGCTCTTTCATCTCAGCTCCGGTGCAGGATTTGTTTCAGCAAAGGTTTCTTCTCGGCGGCAGGCTTGTCGGCGAGCGAATGATAGACCACGCGAATGAAATTTTTGCTGGCCAATTCCGTCGGCGCCCATTTGGCGTCGAGATCGGCGAACGGCTTTGCCGCCACGACGTCGTCCTCGCTCTTGCCGTCCTTGACCAGCTTCGCCATCCGGTCGCGCGCGGTGACCAGCATGGTTCGGTATTCCAAAAGTGCGGCCTTGTCGGCGATCGGGCCGTGGCCCGGCACGATCCGGCTCCTGGCGTTGGTCAGTTTCAGATAGGCGTCCGCGGCCGCGATCATGCCCTTGATGTTGCCGCCATTGGCAAAGTCGATATTGGGATAGCGGCCGTTGGTGAAGGTGTCACCGGTGGCGAGCACGTTGGCGGTCTTGAACCAGACATAGGTGTCGCCGTCGGTGTGGGCGTTGGCGACGTGCTTGAGATCGGCGACGCGACCCTTCATCTTGATCTTGAACGCGCCGGTATAGGTTTTTCCTGGTAGCGCGCCCGGCGCCGCCGGCGGCGTCTTGGCGCCGGTCAGGCCGTTGGTGGTTCCGGCGGCGAGGCGGGTTTTGACGTTGACTTCGGAGACCACGAGCGCGCCGTCCTTGGCGAACGGCTCGTTGCCGCCGGTGTGGTCGCCGTGGAAATGCGTGTTGATCAGATATTTGACCGGCAGGTTCGAGATCGCGGATATCGCGGCCTTGATCTTGTCATGCAGCGGCGCGTACTCGCCGTCGACCATGATGATGCCGTCCTGCGCGGTCGCCACGGTGATGTTGCCGCCCTGGCCTTCGAGCATGTAGACGCCGTCGCCGAGGTCGGTGGTCTTGATCTCGACTTTTGAAAAATCCGGCGGCGGCGGCGCCGCCGCGGCGGGCGGTTGCTGGGCGCCCGCCAAACCGGTCAGCAGCAATGCGGTCACAACGACGGCCAATCCAGCCCGAATCATGCAAATTCTCCCTGGCGGCCAAAAGTGCGCCGCCATGTTTCCTAGCACACGAGACCTTCGTTTGCGAAAGTTGCGGTGCAGCGGCGAGCCTGCTTGAATGGCAAGCAAGAACCAGGCGGCGCGGCCTGCCAAATGCCGTGACCAACGAGGAAACATCATGACCGCACCGATCGCGGGCGGCGTGGATTGCGATCTGCATCCCGCCGTGCCGCATCTGACCAGCCTGCTGCCCTATATGAACGATTACTGGCGCGACCAGGTGACGACGCGCGGCATGACCGACCTGATCTCGCAGTCGTATCCGGTCAATTCGCCGATCTCGGCGCGGCCGGACTGGCGGCCAGCGCAGGGCAAGCCGGGATCGAGCCTTGAGGACATGCAGCGGCAGGCGCTCGATCCGTATCGCGTCAGCTTCGGCATCTGCAATCCCTTGTACGGCGTGCAGATGGTGTTTTCGGAGGACATGGCGGACGCGTTCTGCCGGGCGCTGAACGACTGGCTGGTCAAGGAATGGCTCGACAAGGATGAGCGGCTGCGCGGCTCGATCGTGATCCCGGTGCAGAGCATCGAGAAATCGGTGGCGGAGATCGAGCGCTGGGCCAAGGACAGGCGCTTCGTCCAGGTGCTGATGCTGGTCATGGGCGACATGCCGCTCGGCAAGCGCCATTACTGGCCGATCTATGCCGCGGCGGAAAAACTGGGTTTGCCGATCGGCGTCCACGCCGGCAGCAATTATCATAACCCGCCGACCTCGGTCGGCTGGGGTTCCTATCACATCGAGGATTACGTCGCGCAAGCACAGGCGTTCCAGACCCAATTGACCAGCCTGATTGTCGAGGGCGTGTTCGCCCGGCATCCGGCCCTGAAAATGGTGATGCTGGAGTCCGGCTTCACCTGGCTGCCGGCCTATCTGTGGCGGCTGCACAAGTTCTGGCGCGGGGTGCGGATGGAAACGCCCTGGGTCGACCGCGCGCCGCTGGAAATTGTGCGCAGCAACATCCGCTTCTCGCTGCAGCCGGTCGATGCGCCCAGCGACCCGACAACGTTAAATCGTCTGTTCGACCATATGCAGTCGGACGAATTGCTTCTATTCTCGACCGATTATCCGCATTGGCAATTCGACGGCGACAAGGTGCTGCCGGAGGGGATTTCACCAGCGCTCGTGCGCAAGATTATGATCGATAATCCGCACGCGACCTACGGCCGATTGAAGCAATCCGCGGTGAAGGAGACGACGCCATGAACGTTCAGTTCCGCGACCGTCCGGAGCAGGCGCCCGCCGCCAGCGTCAAGACCGCGATCGCCGATTGCGATATCCATCCCGCGCGTGCGACCGCAACCGAGCTGTACCCGTATCTGGCAAAGCGCTGGCATGCGCATCTCGAAACCTACGGCAAGCACGCCTATCAGGGCATGATGGAAGGCCCGCCCTATCCAAAGGCGCAACCGAACGCCTCGCGCCGCGATGCCTATCCGCCGGAAGGCGGCCAGCAGGGTTCGTCGCTGTCGTTCATGCAAAAACAGCTGCTCGATCCGAACAATGTCGCGCTCGGCGTCCTCAATCCGCTGCAGACCGGGCAGGGCATCCGCAACCAGGATCTGAGCGCCGCGCTGGCGACTGCGATCAACGACTGGCAGATCGAGAAATGGACCAGCAAGGATTTGCGCCTGAAAGGTTCGATCGTCGTCGCCAATGAAGACGGCCCGGCCGCGGCCGCCGAAATCCGCCGGCGCGCCGGCGACAGGAATTTCATCCAGGTGCTGCTGCTCAGCCGCAATACCGAGCCGCTCGGCCAGCGCCGCTACTGGCCGATCTATGAAGCGGCGCAGGAGATCGGGCTTCCGGTCGGCGTGCATGCCTTCGGTTTTGGCGGCAACCCGATCACGGCGTCGGGCTGGCCGAGTTTTTACATCGAGGAGATGGTCGGACATTCGCAATGCCAGCAGACCGCGCTGGCCTCGATCGTTCTGGAGGGCGTGTTCGAGCGTTATCCGAAACTGAAGATGGTGATGATCGAAGCCGGCTTTGGCTGGGCGCCGTCGCTGGCCTGGCGGCTCGACCGGAACTTCGAGCGGCTGCACAGCGAGGTGCCGCATCTCAAGCGAAAACCGTCGGAATATATCCGTGACCATATCTGGTGGACCACGCAGCCGATGGAAGATCCGGAGCGGCGCGAGCATCTGTTCGAACTGATCGAGTGGATCGGCTGGGACAAGCTGCTGTTCGCGACCGACTATCCGCATTGGGATTACGACGATCCGTCGCGCGTGCTGCCTGCCGGCGTCAGCGACGCCAACCGCGAAGCGTTCTATCTCGGCAATGCGAAGAAGCTGTACGGGATATCTTGATGGTGCGTCACGTCATTGCCCCGGTGGACGAGTTGCCGCCGGGCACGCGAAAATTCCTCACCATCGATGAGCGGCCGATCGCGATCTTCAACGTCAAGGGCGAGTTCTTCGGCCTGTTGAATCGCTGCCCGCATCAGGGCGCGGCGTTGTGCGAAGGCCCGCTGATCGGGCTCGCGCAATCCTCCGATCCCGGCGAGATCGAATATACCAGATTGGGCGAAATCCTCCGCTGCCCCTGGCACGGCTGGGAATTCGACATCCGCACCGGACAATCCTATTGCGACCCCAAACGCTTTCGCGCGCGCGCCTATCCGGTCAATGTCGAGCCGGGGTCCGCCGTGGTGAAGGGGCCGTATATCGCGGAGACGTTGGCGGTGTCGGTCGAGAGCGATTACGTGGTGGTGGATTTGTAGTTCGCCGTCATTTAGTTCACCGTCATTGCGAGGAGCGATAGCGACGAAGCAATCCATCCATCCGTTATGCCGCGATATGGATTGCCTCGCTTCGCTCGCAATGACGGGACTACAGATGCCCCGTCATCTGCTGCTCCCGCGCATCGCGCATTATGTGGGCGGCAGGTCGAGGTAGACATAAAGAGCCGCGATCTTGCCGTCCCGTGCGATGATGAAATCCACACCGGTGTATGCGGGCGTTTCGCCTTTCGGCCCCGAGCCCCACGCCAGGCGTCCCGAATTGTGCAGAACCTGCGGCGAGCCATGAGGCGTATAAACAAGGTGTGGATGCGTCGCTCGGAGATCGCCGGCGAACTTGTCCAGTGCGTCGTGACCGACGAAAGCGCCGGGCGGCACGTACAGCACACAGTCCTCGGTATAAAGTTCCTGAATTGCGCGCCTTCGGCGAGCCGGATCACCTTCATCGAATACGTCCGGAAGATTGCGGTTGAGCAGTGTCTCGATATTCTTGCTGGCATGCTGGTTCATCGGAGCACTCCTTGTCTGTGCGACGATGATATGGTTGCTGGCTTAACCAGCAAAACAGAAATAATTGAAAGTCATCGTTTCAGTTTTTGGTATATGGGGTGATAGCTTGCCGCGCTTCGATGGCCCGGTGCTCATCAGCGATAGGCGGGTGCTTGGCCCACCGCTAACGCCCGCACCCAGTCGAGAGCGATTACGTGGTGGTGGATTTGTAGTTCACCCTGCCGATTTCGGCCCGTGCAAGTGCAATCGTTAGAGGCCGTCGCCATGTTCTGATCGGCCCCGCCCACGACGGCGCATTCGGGGCGCCCGAAATTGAGTGATGCTATTCGACCAGATCGCAGCGCACGCCCTTTATGCTTAGCTGCAGTTCCGCCGCGTCTTGCCTCATCTGCTGTATCGATGTGCCATTCCAATGCGTCTGGAAAGCTTCTGGGCCGGCGTACACTTCGTACAGCATGATCGTATCAGCCTCTTCCTGCGGCACGAGGATATCAAACTGCAACGTTCCGGGTTCGGTGGCGAGACACCGTTTCCCATGAGCGTCAAGAAACGTCAGGTACTCATCCCGCTTGCCGGGGACAGTCTTGATTGTCGCCACGATTGCAAACCTGGACATCGCTCCTCCTTTGCTGCTCTGGGCGCGCGGGTGTCGCATTTTATTCCGGCAGCGCAGCCAAGTGTAAGCCCTTCTTCACGCAATCCAAGTCCTCGAGTTGCCGGTTTTTGGCGCGACGCCGATTTGTAACCCCTCGTCATTGCGAGGAGCGCTTGCGACGACTTGTCCGCCGTAGCTCAACGAGCGAAGGCGGAAGCAATCCATCCATCCGTTATGCCGCGCTATGGATTGCTTCGCTGCGCTCGCAATGACGGTCTAGGACGTTGCGCCCCCTTCACGCCGCCGAACTGGCCGGCTCTGACAGTTCGGGGTCGGCCGCCTGTTGTGCCGGAGCGGCTCGCGCGATCAGGCGGTCGAGATTCCGGACATTTTGTTGCTCGATGAACTTGACGGCGATCCCGTCGGGCAGCAGCCGGACGACGCGGCCGATGCACGCGCCGACCGCGAGCGGCATGCCGATGGGCGGCTGCACGGCGGCCGACACCGCAACGCCGGAGGCGGAGACATCGATGATGAAGCAGGGATGGATCGATCCATCGGCCAGCGTCAGCAGGGAATGCGGGTGCGGCGGAACGATGCGCGCGTGCTTCCTGCCGTCGAGGATTGTCGAATCTTTCTGCTTCTTCTCCATCCAGGTCAGCATGTCGGAGAGTTTTTCGCGCCTGGCGCGGGTCATCTCCAGTTCGAGCAGGAAGCTGCCCCGCATCGTGTCACTGATGCTGCCTTCGAATGTGCCGAAGTCGCGAAAGTAGGAGGTGAGGCGGTCGCCGATCTTGCCGACCACGGGGACGTCGACAATCATCCGGAACGGCGACACGCGCGTGGTGCGGCAGGCAAAGGTGCGAAGCTTGCCCTGCGGGTCATACCAGTTCGGAAGCGTATAGCTTCCGTCGACCACGACGTTCACCGCTCGCTGGTTGAGAAAATCGTGAACTGGCAAGGCATACCCGAAAAGGCGTGAGTGGAGGAGTTTGAGCGGCCGCTGATCTTTGTCAGCTTGATGGTCGCTCCTCGGCCATTCGCGACCTCGGATGCATGGCGCGAAGACGCGGCGTCATCTCTGAGGAGGAGATGAGGCGGCTTCGACCTCCGGCTTTTATGACAGATTTATGAAAGAGAGGTAAAAAGGTACGCGCTGTTTTCCTGGTACGCCGTGGCGGCGCGGCGTGCGGGATGCGTTACGACAAGCTTTGACCAGAGACAGCCGCGAAGCGGAAACACAACGCACGAGAGCGGAACTCGCTCGCGATCAAGATGGTGGGCGTGGCGCCGCGCTCGCTACAAAGTCTGCTCGTCGGGCAAATCAATAAAACCTGTCAATCCCCAACTAAGAAAATATTCCTCTTGCCGTGTCGGGCAAATCAGCGCTACCAGCTCGCCCCGTCCTTTCCCGGCAAGAGGGGCGGTCGCGCGTCGTCACGAACGCGGGGAAGGATGCGGTGGACGCGGCAGCGTCGGCGCGCAGGTTGGTTCACAGGGCGATCCGTCGTGAGTGAACACCGGCGCGCAGGACGAACGGCGCTAAAGCGTACGGCAAAAGCGCGTGGTTCCGACACCCGTTGCTGGTGTCAAGTTGCCGGTGGCAAGATCGATCCAACCGGATTCGATTCCGCCATCAAGCCGGCAGCGACGGTGACAAGACGAATTCGTCGCCGAGGAGCGCGCGCCATAAGCCGTAAAGCCATTGCGCGGGGGATGCCGGAGTGTTTCCGCTGAACCTGTATGCTCGTGTGCGCCCCGTTCGCACAATTTTGCACACGAGACCGCGGGTGCAGCGCGCACCCGGCATTCCCCGCTCCCTCCTGGGGGAGATGTCTTTGCAAAGCTCGGGCAGATCGTGCCGCGAGAAGGCGGACGTGTGTTTACTCCGTCATTCCGGGGCGCGCGAAGCGCGAGCCCGGAATCCATACTCATTATCGTGGTTATGGATTCCGGGCCTGCGCCAAGTGGCGCATCCCGGAATGACGACCGTCGGGTTTAAACCACATGTCCCATCATCCGCCGCTCCCGTGCATACCGCACCAATGCAACAAATCGATAGATACCATGGACGAATTTTCCGTAGGGCATGGTGATGAACAGCGCAAACACCACGCCGAGATGCAGCGCCAGCAGCGGCCCCATCGCGGCCGTCTCACGCAGCAGCAACAGCGCGATGCCGGTAAGACTTGTCAGAAACAGCATGGCGATGAAGGCGACGTCCATCCCCATCCGCTGACCGTCAACCAGCACCGGATCGCGTTTCCATTTTTCGGCCAGCAATCCCACCGGCCCGATCAAGAGGCCAATGCCGCCGAGCGTGCCCAGCACCACCGGCAGGTCCCACCACGCATAGGGCGCCTCGCGCGCCAACAGGAAATGATAGAGCGTCGCGACGCAGGTGGCGGCAAAGCACAAGCCAAAGCCGTAGAAGGTCAGGTGGTGATAGATCCTGCGGCGATCGGTCGGCCTGTCGTCCTCGTTGAAGCAGCCGACGCCGCCGCCGTCGAGATAGCGCAACTCGCCGGCGTCGCGGATCGCCCGCAACAGCGATTTGGCGTCGGTCGTCATGCCGACGGGCTCGCCGATATCGCGCCAGAACGCGCGCACGCCCATCACGAGTGCTGCGATCGCATAAAGGAACGCCGCGCCGAACAGCGCCGCCATCGCGTTGTGCGGCATCAATCGGTAGAAGGCGCCAGGTCCGGTATGGATGCCGAGCAGCACCTGCCGGTCGTTGAAGGCGGCAAAGCCGAAGATGAAGGCGGCAACGCTCAGTGCAGCGATCAGGCTGATGGCGAGACCGTTGCGCGCGAACATGCCGGAGAACGCGCGCGGCCAGGCATAGGCGGCGTAGGACTTGTTCCGGGCGATCGCGAGCGTTTGCGGCACATTGACGTTGAATTCGTGCGGCGGCGAGAACTGGCAATCGGTGTAGCAGGCGCCGCAGCTGTGGCAGAGATTGGCGAGATAATTGAGGTCACCGTCGGAGAACGCGCGGCGCATTTCCATCGCCGGAAACACCGCGCAGAGGCCCTCGCAATAGCGGCAGGAATTGCAGACCGTCATCAGGCGGTCGGCCTCTTCCAGAATTCTCGTTCCATGCATATCGTGCCGCTTCCTGGCCCAAAGCCAAATCGGTTATTTCGTCAGGCCTTTGCCTTCCAGCCATTTCTGGATCAGGCCGGCGATTTCGGTGTTGTTCTTGTCCATCATCATCATGTGCGAATTGCCTGTGATGCCGACCTTGGGCAGGTCGACCACATCGACGCTGCCGCCGGCGGCCTTGATGCTGTCGGCGAATGCAATGCCGGTGGCACGGATTTTTGGCCAGCGCGAGTTGCGATCGATAAAGTCGCCGTAGACGATCAGCGTCGGGATGTTCTTCAAAACGTCCACCTTCGCGGGATCGCCGACGCCGGCGGGTTCGATCGCAATCAAGGCCTTGACCTTGTCGGGCCGCGCCTGGGCGACCTTGAAGCCAAAACTGCCGGCCTGGCTGTGGAACAGCAGGACGCTCGGGCCGACACGATCGATCTCGGCGATATAGGCCGCAATCGTCGCGTCATCATTGGTGGTCCAGCGCGGCACGCCCTGCTTGACGAAGTTCTCATAGCCTTCGTTCGGGAACTGGCTGCCGGGCATCAGCTTGCGTTTGGCCGGATCCGGATCGTAGGAATTCGGCCCGTCGCCGATGCGAAAGCGTTCGAACGGATTGCTGGTGGTCAGGAACACCGGCTCGCTTTTGAAGATATCGGGATATTGCGCCCAGCCGGCGCGGCCGCGTTCGACCGCATCCGAATTGTAGACGCTCCAGCCCTTGCGCAAAAAATAATTCAGCCAGCCTTCGCGTCCGTCCGGCGTGGTCTCATAGGTGACGCCGGTGAGGCCGCCGCCGTGCCACATCAAGAGCGGATAGGCGCCCTTCTCGTTGGCGGGCAGAAAATACTGCACGTACATCTGCTCGACCTGATAGGTGCCGTTCGGGTCGACTTTTGCCGGCACGCCGCCCGGCGTGAAGGTGACTTCCTTGACCGGCTTGCCGCTGATCTCGACCAGGCGGCCGCCGACATGGAACGAGCCCATGTCGCGCAGCGCGAGCGGCTCGGCGGCGTTGGCCGGGATCGAGGCCATCAGAACGGCCGCAGCGGAAATAATCGCAAGGCGCAACATGGCTTCTCCTTTGCTTTCCTTCTCCTTCTCCCCGCTTGCGGGGAGAAGGTCGGGATGAGGGGGACTCTCCCCGCACCGCGCTCGTGGAGAGTCCCCCTCACCCGGATCGCATCTGCGATGCGATCCGACCTCTCCCCGCAAGCGGGGCGAGGTAAACAGACCGTTCGTTTAATTCTTCGCATTCCTGGCCGCTTCCCGTCCCGCCACCCGTCCGAATACGCTGCCGATGGTCATGCCGATGCCGGCGGCATAGCCCTTGCCGAGCACGTTGCCGGCCATGATCTCACCGGCCGCGAACATGTTGGCCGATGGCTTGCCGTCCTTCATCAGCATCTGCGACTGCTTGTTCACGCGGGTGCCGAGATAGGTGAAGGTGATGCCGGGCCGCACCGGATAGGCGAGATAAGGCGGCGCATCGATCTTGCGCGCCCAATGCGTCTTCGGCGGGGTCACGCCTTCGGTGCGGCAATCGTCGAGGATCGTGTGATCGAACGTGCCAGGCTGCACCGCGGCGTTGAAGTCGGCGAGGGTCTTTTCGAGCGCGGCCGGATCGAGTTCGAGCTTGCCGGCGAGTTCGGCGATGGTTTGTCCAGCGATCGGCGGGAACAGCGTCGGCATAAAACTCGTCACCACGCTCGAATTGAAAATGATGTAGGCGATCTGGTCGGGCTGGGCGGCCACCAGCCGGCCCCAGATCGCGTAGCGCTTCGGCCAGATATCCTCGCCCTCGTCGTAGAACCGCTCGGCGTGCTTGTTGACGACGATGCCGAACACGACCGAGTTGTGCCGCGTGATGATGCCGCCGTCGAATTTCGGCGCGCGGGCGTCGATCGCGACCGCATGGCATTGGGTGGGATCGCCGATTTCCTGCACGCCCTTGGCGAGCAGCATCTTCAGGATCGAACCGCGATTATAGGGTGTGCCGCGGATCAGGAAATTGTCGGCGGCATCGCCCCAATATTCCTTCAACCATTCGATGTTGGCCTCAAACCCGCCGGCGGCCGCCACCAATGTCGAGGCGCGCACGCTGATGCGGCCGTCGCCCTGCTTCAGCGCGGCGGAGAGGAACATGCCGTTGTCGATCTCGAGGTCGAGCACTTCAGCGTCGTACATGATGTCGGCGCCGAGCTTTTCGGCGGTCAGATACAGCGCGTTGAGCATCGCCCGGCCGCCGCCGAGAAAGAACGAATTGGTGCGGCCGAGGCTCAGCGTGCCGCCGAGCGACGGCTGCCAGCGCACGCCCTGTTCGACGACCCAGCCCAAGATGTCCTTGGACTCCCGGATCATGAACTTTGCGAGTTCTTCGTCGGTCTGGCCGCCGGTGACGACCAGCAAATCCTGCCAGAACTCCTCCTCGGTATAGGGCCCGGTGAGGATCTCGGTCGCCGCGTCATGGGCGCAGCGCATGTTGCGGGTATGGCGGGTGTTGCCGCCCCGATAGAATTTCGGGGCGCCTTCCAGCACCAGCACCGAGGCGCCGGCGCGGCGGGCGCTGATTGCAGCACACAGCGCGGCGTTGCCGCCGCCGATCACCAGCACATCGAATTTGCGCGTCAAATCGACCATGCGTTCTTGTTATCTTGTTTGCATGGAAAGCAAAACCGTTGGTCAGGCATGCCGCCCAACGGTTTTCGGACGTCAGGCGGGAACGACGTCCCGGGTCGCCATGGCCTTGCCGCCGCGATAGACCGTGAGCGCGCCAATGATGCCGAGCGCCGCGCCGAACATCAGCCAGTACGCCGGCGAGGCCTTGTCCCCGCCGGTCGAGGTGATCAGTTTGGTCGCTACAAAGGGCGTGGACGTGCCGAAAATGCCTGCAGCCAATGCGAACGCGATCGAGAAGCAGGTGGTACGGACATGCGCCGGCACAATCTCGACCAGGCATCCCAGCATCGTGCCGCTGTAGACGCCAAAGTAGAACGAGAACATCATCTGGACCGCCAGCAATTTTCCGAAGGTCGGGGCCGCCGCAAGCCAGTGCAGGGCAGGGTAGGCCGTCAGAAACGACAGAGTAGCAATGGTCACGAGCACCGGCTTGCGGCCGAGCCGGTCGGACACAGCCCCGCCGACCGGATTCCAGAAGAAATTCGTCACGGCCACCAGAAGCGTGACGAGCAGGGTATCCGATGCGGAGAGCTTGAGCTCCTTGCCGAAGCCGGGCGCATACACGGTGATGAAGTAGAAGGTCGTGGTGGTCAGCACCGCGATCATCATGCCGAGGATCACGATGCGCCAGTTGGCGATCGCCGAGGCAAACACTTCGCTGGCGGTCGGATGCTTCTTCATCTTGAGGAATTCGGGCGTTTCTTCCAGGGTGCGGCGCAGGAAGAAGATAACCGGGATGATGACGCAGCCGACAAAGAACGGGATGCGCCATTTGGCGATTCCGCCGATGGAATCCAGGAAGGTGTCGGCGGGAATGGCTTCTCTCAGGATAAAGCCGATGACCGCCGCGACGAAGATCGCGACCTGCTGGCTGGAAGACTGGAACGAGGTGTAGAAGCCGCGGTTGCCGGGCGTCGCGATCTCGGAAAGATAAACCGAGACGCCGCCCAGTTCGACGCCGGCGGAAAAGCCCTGGATCAGCCGGCCAACCAGCACGATGATCGTCGCGGAAATGCCGATGGATGCGTAGGACGGGCAGAAGGCGATCACCACGGTACCAAGCGCCATCAGCGCAAGCGTCACGATCAGCCCCTTGCGGCGGCCGATGCGGTCGATATAGGCGCCGAGCACGATGGCGCCGACCGGACGCATCAGCGCGCCCAGCCAGAACACACCATACGCATTGAGCAAGGCCGCGGTGTCGTCGCCGGCGGGGAAGAACGCCTTTGCGATGTCCTGCGCGTAAAAGCCGAACAGGAAGAAATCGAACTGCTCGAGGAAATTGCCGCTGGTCGCGCGCAAGATGGCGCCGATGCGCGAATTGAGTTGCGGTGTGTCCGAGCTGCTCGATTGCGCCATAACGTCTTGTCTCCCCCGTTACAAAGTGCAGAGCCTTCGGCTCTGACCCATTTATTTGAAGTGTTTTCTTCACGCGAACCGGTAAGGCCACTTCGCTCGAAAACGCGATGCCGGCAAAAAGCTTCGCCAGCCGAGGCAGTTACCTGCCTTGCGCGGCAATCTGGCACAGCAGCCCGGCGCGACCAACCCCGAAAACGCAGCCGCGGATCGGAAAAAAGCCCAATAGGCTTTCAGGATTTGCCATCCTGCGAATGGCTTGGCGCCGGTGTGCCAAGCCATTGCCGGAAGGCAGCCAGTTTGCGCGAATCCGTCCGCCCCTGGGGCGAGACGAGATAGAATCCCGCATCTGCCGGCAGCGCGATCTTGAAGGGAACCAGCAGCCGGCCCTTGCTGATGTCGTCCTGGACATAGGAGGTCCGGCCCATCGCCACGCCGATGCCGTCGATCGCCGCCTGGATGGTCATGAACATCAGGTCGAAGGTAACGCCCGGCTGTTTCGACAGGTCGGTCGGCAACCCGGCCGCCGTCAGCCACAGCCGCCAGTCGTCGCTGTTGGCATTGCTGGTGTGCAGCAGCACCTGATCCCTGAGGTCTTCGGGGCATTTCAGCGGCTTGTTGCCGTTCGCCAGCGCCGGGCTGCATACCGGAAAAAGCTCGTCCGCCATCAGCCAGTCGGCGCGAACCCCCTGCCATTGGCCGCGGCCATAGCGGATCGCGGCATCGACATTGTCGCGTTGAAAATCGACCAGGGTGGTCGAGGTGGTGATGCGCACATCGATGCCGGGATGCGCTTCCTGGAACGCCGAAAGCCGCGGCAGCAGCCATTTTGCAGCCAGCGACGCCAGCGTCGAGACCGTCAGCACATGGTCGTCGTCCTTGCGCAGCAAGCGGTCGGTGGCGAGCCTGAGATCGTTGAACGCGGCGCGGATTCCGGGGAGGTAGTCTTTTGCCTCCGGCGTCAATGTCAGCGCACGATTCTGGCGGACGAACAGGCGAATGCCGAGTTCCTCCTCCAGCCGTTTGATCTGATGGCTGATCGCGGTCTGCGTCACGTTCAGTTCGGACGCGGCCTGCGTAAAACTCAAATGGCGCGCTGCGGCCTCGAAGGCGCGCAGTCCATTGAGCGAGGGCAGCCTGCCGGTCATTTCCCCAATTCCAGATACATGAGTTTATCTCATGTGAAGCGGCACAAAGTGTCGTTTGCGGAAAGCCCTGATGGCGCAGATATTGGCCGCAACAAATTAGCCGTAGGAGCCTCAAATGTCTACCTGCACTCATCAATCGATGACAAATCATCATGTTTCGGGAATTTTGAGCCAGCTGAGCGATACCTTCCACGTCTGGCGGCAGCGCTACCACGAGCGCCAGGAACTGGCGCACTGGACCGAGCGCGATCTGCACGACATCGGTCTTTCCTCAAGCGAAGTTGCTTACGAGGCCGAAAAGCCGTTCTGGCGGGCGTAACTGCGCAGCCGAGCCGGCGCCGCCTCAATAGAGGGGCGCCGGCGATTTCTCTGGGACTGACGGGAGCGTGCCATGACTGCTCTGCGCTTCGATGATCTCCGGCAATATTCTGACGTGCTGCGCTCACGCAGCGGCAGCGCCGTGACCGTGCGCTTCGTCGAGCCGCGAGATGCCGAGGAACTGCAGAACTATATCCGCTCGCTCTCGACCCGGTCCCGCTACAACCGTTTCCTCGGCGCCATGAGCGAGCTGCCCAAGAACGTGCTCGAGCATTTCATCCATGTCGGCGAGGCCGAACAGTTCAGCGTGGTCGCGACCATGATGGTCGACGGCTTTGAGACCATCGTCGGCGAAGCCCGCTACGCCTTCAACGCCGATACCGCGAGCATCGAATTCGGCCTCTCGATCGACGATCGCTGGCAGGGCCATGGCATCGGTTCGGCGCTGTTGAAAAATCTCGAATGCCGCGCGGCTTCGTTCGGCGCGATGCGGCTGTTCGGCGACACGCTACGGTCCAACGAGGCCATGATCGGCCTCGCGCGAAAATCCGGTTACGCCTTCACGCATTCGCCCGACGACTGGAAGCTGGTGCGTTTCGAAAAGCATATCGACGTCGAGCCGCGAGACATTCCCTGCGCAAGCTGGCGGCTCGCCGCCCTTTCCCGCCAGGGCGCTTTGTCCTCGGTCGCGGCTTGACCAAACTGAGCCCGGTTCTGGCCAACCAGAACCGGGCTTTTTTCTTATGCAAATCTCGCGTCAGGTCGCAGCAATTTGAGAACGTTTGATGTTGTATCGGCCGGCCGGGACGGCGCTCGAGAGCTTGCCGGACATCGCGCGGCGCGCGGCGTCGAACCCATCCCACTCGGCCTTGTCGGGCAACGATGGGATAGTCACGGTCTCGCCCTGGTCGAGGCCCGCCAGCGCCGCATCGACCATGTTTTCGGCCGACATCACGATCGCGGCCGGCAGATTATGAACCGGCAGGCCGGCGATATCCCAAAACTCGGTCGCCGTAGCACCTGGCAGCACCGCCTGAACGCGCACGCCCTTCTGGGCCAGTTCATGCTGCAACGATTGGCTCAACGCCAGCACGAACGCCTTGCTGCCGCCGTAGACACCGTTGAGCGTCTCGGGCGAGATCGCCACGATCGACGCGATGTTGATGATCGTGCCGCCGCCGCGCGCGACGAGACCGGGCACCGCCGCGTAGGTCAGCCGGGTCAGTGCGCCGACGTTGAGGCGGATCATCTCGTCCATCTTCTCGACGTCGGAATTGAGCAGCGGTGCAGCCGCGCCGACGCCGGCATTGTTCACCAGCAGCGTAATGTTCGCGTGGTTGCGGAGCGTAGTCTCGATCCTCGCCAGATCCGCCCGGTCGTTGAGGTCGGCTACGATGGTTTCGACCGATCGGCCGGTCTCGCCCTTCAGGCGCTGCGCCAAGGCCGCGAGCCGGCTCTGGTTGCGGGCGACCAGGATCAAATCATAGCCGCGTTTTGCCAAACGGTCGGCGTAGATGGCTCCGATACCTGCGGAGGCGCCGGTGATCAGGGCGGTTCCCATTTTTGTGGTGGTGTTCATATTGTCATCTCCTCTGATGCCCCGATGAACTCGGGCCTCTGCAGCGGAGATCTAGGCTTGCGGGTTGATGTCTCAAATGTCATATAAACGCAGCCGGCTCAACCGGTCGACGCAACACAGGCGTTAAATCTCTCCGCTGGGGTCTCAAATTGCAAGGTCTCACGGGGGCGTTCGTTGAGCTGACGAGCCACTTTGTTCAGATAAGCTTGCGAGTGTACCGACAGGTCGGTGCCCCTGGGAAAGTACTGTCTGAGGAGACCATTGGTGTTTTCATTCGAACCGCGCTGCCACGGGCTTTGCGGATCGCAAAAATAAACGTCGATGTTGGTCGCCAACGTAAATTGTCGATGATCCGCAAGTTCCTTGCCACGGTCCCAGGTCAGCGACTTATAGAGTTCGCTTGGTAGCTTTCTTGCCTGCTTGATGAGCGCGGATACGACCGACTGGGTATCCTTGTTGGCCACCTTTGCCAGCATCACGTAGCGGGTATGACGTTCGACCAAGGTCGCGATATAGCTGTTCTTCGACCCAGACAGGAGATCGCCTTCCCAATGGCCAGGCACCGCCCGATCTTCAACCGTTGCTGGTCGCTGACGGATCGAGACGGGATCCTTGATTTGCCCCCGGCCATCGCCATTGAGACCCGCCTGTTTTGATCGCCGGATCGTGCGCTTCGATCGAAGATGGCAAAGCAGCTCTTTCTTAAGCACCCCGCGGGCTTGAACAAATAGACTGCGATAGATCGTCTCGTGGGACACCTGATAACACCCGCCTTCAAGATGGGCTCTTTTAAGCCAGCCGGCTATCTGCTCGGGCGCCCAATTTAATCTCAGCTTGCGGGCCACCGCCTGTCGCAACCAAGCATTCGTGGCCAGCTTACAACGTTTCGGGCGACGGGCTCGGGCCCAGGCCTTGTCATCCGCCAAAGCTGCTCGGTAGCCATCATAGCCGCCATTCCGGCTGATTTCCCGGCTCACCGTCGAGGGCGAGCGGCCTAGCAACCCCGCCATCGATCTTGCGGATCGATGTACCGCAATGCCTCTCGATATCTCTTCACGTTCCGAGAGCGTCAGCGCCAACCGCGAGCGACGCCGAGCGGGCGGACGAATTCCACCGTGCGGTGAGATCTGGAAATAAATAGACGACGACTGCTTACCAAACGCTCGTCCAATCGCCTTGAGCGACTTGCCGCGCTGCCAGCGATCCCATAACTCCGTCTTCTCGGCCGTTGTAAACCCTCGACGAAATCCCTGTTCCATCGCCACACTCCATCTTTTCTCTTTAGATAAAGTGTTGCGTCGACCGGTTGAGACCACCGGCGTTTTAGGACATCATGGGACGCCATCATGCAGCGCATCGGTTTCGTCGTGTTTCCCGGCTTTCAGGTGATGGGTTTCGCCGTCATCTCCGCCTTCGAATTCGCCAACGTCCATCTCGGCGAGACGGTCTACGAGGTGCAGCTGCTGTCCGAGACGGGTGGGGCGATCCCCGCCTCGATGGGCATCAGCGTCTTGGCAAAGCAGTTCGACGATACCAATTTCGACACGCTAATCCTCGGCGGCGGCACCACGATCGAGCCGTCGACGCTTGGCCTGATCGAATTCGTGCGGCAGGCCCTGGGGCGAAACCGGCGGGTCGCCGCAACCTGCACCGGTGCCTTCATCCTGGCCGAAGCAGGCCTGCTCGACGGACGGCGGGCGACCACGCATTGGTACTACGCGCGCGATTTGCAGGCGCGGTTTCCAAACGTGAAGGTGGAGGAAGACCGCATCTTCATCGCGGACGGTCCGGTATGGACCTCGGCTGGTGCGACCGCAGGCATCGACCTCGCATTGGCGCTGATCGAGCAGGATTTTGGCGCCGAGGTGGCCCGCGCCATCGCAAAAAAACTCGTGATCTATCACCGGCGCGCCGGCGGCCAGTCGCAATTTTCGGCGCTGCTGGAGCTGGAGCCGAAATCAGATCGTATCCAGGGCGCATTGGCCTACGCCAAGCGCAACCTCGCCTCGAAGCTGACGGTGAGGGAGTTGGCGAAAGCGGCGCATCTCAGTCCGCGCCAGTTCAGCCGTGCGTTCCACGCCGAGACCGGTCAATCGCCAGCCAAGGCGGTCGAGAACCTGCGCGTCGAGACCGCCCGCCTGATGATGGAGCAGAGCCGCCATCCGATCGAAATCATTGCCCGGCAAACCGGCTTTGCCGATCGCGACCGCATGCGCCGCGCCTTCCTGCGCGCCTTCGGACAACCGCCGCAGGTGATCCGGCGAAACGCACGCGCGGAGGCCGCGGCCTGAGCGTTTAGCCGCCTTTGAACACCGGCTTGCGCTTGTCGATGAAGGCCTGCACCGCTTCCTTGTGATCGGCGGTCGTCGTCAATCGAACCAGCCGCTCGGCCTCATGGTCGCGCGCGGTGGCGAAATCGAACATGACCGCTTCGTCGAGATTGTCCTTCATGTAGCGTAACGCGACCGTCGGCCCTTCGGCCATCGATTTGGCCATCGCAAAAGCCTCGCTCTGCAGCTTGTCGTCCGGCACCACGCGGTTGACGAGGCCGATCGCCTCGCATCTGGCCGCATCGACCTTGTCGGCCGTGAACATCAATTCGCGCGCCCGCGAAGTGCCGACCAGCCGGGTCAATAGCCACGCGATGCCGTAGTCGCCCGAGAGCGCGACGCGCAAATAGCCGGTGGAGACGAACGCCGATTGCGCCGCGATCCGGATATCGCAGGCCATCGCGAGTGCGAGGCCGGCGCCGACCGCGGGGCCGGGCAGCGCCGCAATGGTCGGCTTGCGCACCGAGACCAGTGCGCCGGTCAGGAGTCGCTGGCGCTCCTGCAGGTCGGCGACCTTCTCGTCATAGGGCATTTCCAGCTTTTTCTTGTCGCGATGCGCGCCCATCCCCTTGACGTTGCCGCCGGCGCAGAAGGCGGTGCCGGCGCCGGTGATCAGGAGCACGCCGACGTCAGGGTTCTCGCCGCAGGTCTTGATCATGGTGCGCAGTGCCGGCGTCAACGTGTCCGACATGGCGTTGCGGACCTCGGGGCGGTTCAGTGTGATGACGGCGACGCGGTCGCGGATCACGCACAACAATTCGTCGGTGCCGGTGTCGATTTTGGTTTCGGTGGTCATGTTTCCCCCAGTTCGTTGTTTTCTCCGTCATTGCGAGGAGCGAAGCGACGAAGCAATCCATTCTTTCTTGTCGCGGATGGATGGATTGCTTCGCTGCACTCGCAATGACGGTCTATTGTCCGTCTAGAACTTCTCGACCCACGGCCGCAATTCGAGCTCCCAGGTCCACGCGCTGCGCGGCTGTTGCAGCACGTTCCAATAGCTCAAGGCAATGGCGTCGGGATCGAGCATCGAATCGGGCCGGTCGGCGGGCTCGGTGCGCGCCGCGCTGCGGATGCCGCCGTCGATGACGAAATGCGCGATGTGGATGCCCTGCGGCGACAATTCGCGCGCCATGCTCTGGGCCAGGCCGCGCAGCGCGAACTTGCCCATCGCGAAGGGGGCGGATTGCGCGTAGCCCTTGACGCTGGCGGATGCGCCAGTGAACAGGATCGCGCCGTTTTTGTTCGGCAGCATGCGCTGCACCGCCTGCTGGGCCACCAGAAAACCGCCGAAGGCGCTGACCGCGATGGCCTGCGCGACGTCGGCTGCGACCAGATCGGTGAAGGCGCCGCGCGCCCGCCCGCTGGCATTGTAGACGACGAGGTCGGGCGCGCCGATCTCGCGTTCGACCAGGCCAAACAGGCGCTCGACCTCCTCAGGGTTGGTGGCATCGCAGGCAAAGGCGCGGGCGCCGGTCTCGGTGCAGAGCGCGCCGAGCTTCTCGGTCTTGCGCGCGGCCAGCGCCACCTTGATGCCCTCGCGCGCGAACAGCCGCGCCAGCGATGCGCTAAGACCCTCGCCGGCGCCAACGATCAGGGCGTTCTTGTATTTTGGCGTTTCCATGCGCGCGTTCCTCGGATTGTCAGGAGTTCCGTATCTAGGCGCGCAATCCGGCAAGGCAACCCGCCGCTGCCAAAACCAGATCGAGATCTGTCTTGTTGGCGACCTCGGCATATTTGGCGCGCAGCATGCCGAGCGATCGCGCATGATATTTCTGCGGCTTCTGGGTCCAGACCTTGCCGTCGAGCGTGACACTGAATTCGTCCTTGCCTTCCGCCAGCGCCCTCTCGTTGGCCAGCGTCCAGGGCCAGAATTGCCGCCCGACCTGTTTGGTCAGGATCGGCATCAAGGTCGGCGCCAGCGCCGTCCATGATTCGAACGCGCCTTCGTCCCTGGGCCACAGCATACGGTGCACCCAATCGAGCACATGCGGCGCGCCACCGCCGATCAAGGCGCCGACCGTCGGATCGGTCCACATCTCATAGAATTGGCCCCAGAGGCCGAAATCGCCGTAGGCCGGACGTGCGCCGAACAGATAAGGCCGCTCTGCAAGATGATCATCCAGCAAGCCGAGCATTTCGAGCAAGCCGGCCTCGATCTGCGGTGCGGTTGCGGCGCTGGAGCCGACGAACCAGACCCGATCGACCATGCGGGCCCGCACCTGGCCGGCGAAAGCGGCGCATTCCTGCTCGCTCGCCGCAGGGCTCCGCATCCGCGCGATGCGCCCGGCCGCGCTGATCTGGTCGACGTCGCGGGCCCAGCGGTAGTGAAACATCCATTTGTTGCCCCACTCGTCGCCGAATTCCTCGATCAAGTCAGAGATGAACCGTGCGACGGGATCGTCGGGTTGGATCGACGGCTCCGGATGTTGCTTCTCGACCGCGTCGATGATCGGCGTGGAATCCTGGATACCAGTTCCCTCCGGCGTCACCAGCAGTGGAATGATGGGCATCCTCGCATATTTCTCATATTCCGGCTGGCTTGCCGCATTGCGCAAAACCCATTGGTGCGGAATTTTCTTGTAGCGGAAATAGGAGCGGATCTTGACCGAGTAGGGCGACATCTCGGCGCCGATGATGCGATATCCATCCTTCACGGGGGTATCCTCCAATTATGATTGTTGACGGCGTGATCGCCTGCTTTATCGGTAGATGAGCAAGATCGGGCGGAACGAACAAGAGGCAATAAATGCAGCCACTCAAGCACGACCGTAAGGCGGCCTCTGCCGGCCAGCCGGGCCTGCTCGCGCCGGACACCACGGGGATGAATTTTTATCGGGCCGACCCGGCCCTGACCGATCTGTTGCGCCTGCATCTGCCTGAAGCGCTGTTTCGCCATATCGAGCCGCATCTCGATCGCCTCGGTGGACTGGCTGGCGGTCATCTCGACGAATGCGCGCGGCTCGCCGACCGTCACACGCCGGTGCTGCACCAGCGCGACCGTTTTGGCCGCGACTCCCAAACCATCGAATATCACCCGGCCTATCGCGAGCTGGAGAAGGCCGCGTTCGGCGAATTCGGCATTCACGCGATGTCGATCCGCAAGGGCATTTTGGGTTGGCCGGACAAATATCCCGTGGTGGCAAAACATGCTTTTACGTTTTTGTTCAATCAGGCCGAGTTCGGTCTGGGCTGTCCGATCAACGTCACCGATGGCTGCGCAAAGCTCTTGAATAGTTTCGGCAGCGAGGCGCTGAAGGCGAAATATCTCGACGGCCTCACCCAGACCGACATGAGCAAGCTCACTCAGGGCGGTCAGTTCATGACCGAGAAGGAAGGCGGCTCCGACGTCGGCACGCTGACCACGACCGCAGTCCAGGAGGGTGATCACTGGCGGCTCACAGGCGAAAAATGGTTCTGCTCCAACGCCGACGCCGAAATCGTGATGTTGTTGGCGCGGCCGGAAGGCGCAGGACCGGGCACGCGTGGCGTCGGCCTGTTCCTGATGCCGCGGCGGCTCGAGGACGGTTCGCAAAATCACTACCGGATCGTGCGGCTGAAGGACAAGCTCGGCACCCGTTCGATGGCGTCGGGCGAGATCAAGCTGGAAGGCGCCATTGCGTACGCGGTCGGCAAGCTCGATCGCGGTTTTGTTCAGATGGCCGAAATGGTCAATTCGTCGCGGCTGTCCAACGGCGTCAAATCCACTGCGCTGATGCGGCGCGCTTATCACGATGCGATGACGGTGGCGAAGGGCCGTGTGGTGTTCGGCCAGCGCATCATCGATCTGCCGCTGGCGCGGCGGCAATTGATGAAGATCATGCTGGCGACCGAGCAGGCGCTGTCGATGAGCTTTCTGACCGCGGACGCGCTCGATCGCGCCGAGGCCGGCAGCCAGGACGCGGCGGCGCTGCTGCGCATCCTGACGCCGACGCTGAAATTCCGCGCCACCCGGGATGCAAGAAAAGTCTGCGGCGACGCGTTGGAGATGCGCGGCGGCATCGGCTATATCGAGGAATTCGCGACCGCCCGGCTGTTGCGCGATGCCCATCTGGGCTCGATCTGGGAAGGCACCGGCAATATCGTCGCGATCGATGCGCTGAAACGCGCCGTTGGCCGCCACGGTGCCGATGCCGCGCTCGGCGCCGATCTGCACGCCCGCCTCGACGATAGCGCCAACGTGCCGCAGGCCTGGCGCAATCGCCTGCGCGATCTGGCCGATCGCGCCATCGGCTTTGCGCGCGAAGTCGCCAGCCGGATGGAAAACGAGGCCGACGCGCGGCGCGCCACCAGCCTGCTCTATCATGTCGCCAGCGCCGTGGCCCTGACATGGGAGGGCGGCCGTATCCACGAGATGCGCGGCGATGCCCGGCGGTTGTTGCTGTCGCGCATGGTCATCGACCATCGCGTCGTGGCAAGCGACCCGTTCCGGCTCACGGAAAATGCCGTCCAGCGCACGATCACGGACCATCTGCTCGGCGAGCGCAGCGTCGGGATGGCCGAGGTTGGCGAATTGCTGAAGGTGGCTTAGGGTTCGGGTATCTTTACCTCTCCCATCGGGAGAGGTCGGATTGCGCAGCAATCCGGGTGAGGGGTTACGCTCCATCGACGGACCTGAACCCCTCACCCGGATCGCATCGTTGATGCGCTCCGACCTCTCCCGACGGGAGAGGTAAAAAGGTTCTGTGCTGTAACGATAAACAAAAAGAGGAAACACCGATGAAGGCCGCCGTCCTGCATGAAGTCAACAAGCCGCTGGTGATCGAGGATGTCAGCGTGCCCAATCCAGGCCCGCGCGAAGTCCTGATCCGCACCCGCGTCGCCGGCCTCTGTCATTCCGATCTGCACTTCATGGAAGGGCTCTACCCGCATCCGCTGCCTGCCGTGCTCGGTCATGAATCCGCCGGCGTGGTCGAAAAGGTCGGCTCGGATGTGACCTATGTGAAGCCCGGCGATCACGTCGTGACATGTCTCTCGGTGTTCTGCGGCACCTGCGACAACTGCACCACCGGACGCACGGTGCTCTGCACCGACACCACCGTAAAAATGCTGCCCGGCGCGTCCAACCGGCTGTCCTGGGCGCGGTCGGAAAAACTGAACCAGTTCCTCAATCTGTCGTCGTTCGCCGAGCAGATGCTGGTGCACGAGAACGCCATCGTCAAAATCCGCAAGGACATGCCGCTCGAACTGGCGGCGCTGATCGGCTGCGGCGTCATCACCGGCTATGGCGCGGTGGTGAACACCGCCAAGGTCACGGCCGGCGAAACCGTGGCGGTGATCGGCTGCGGCGGCGTCGGCATGGCCGCGATCAACGGTGCGGCGATCGCCGGCGCCGGCCGCATCATCGCGATCGACACCAATCCGGTGAAATTGCAGCTCGCCACCAAGCTGGGCGCCACCGACGTCGTCGATCCCCGCAATGGCGACGTGGTGCAGCAGGTGCGCGACCTCACCAGCGGCGGCGTGCATCACTCCTTCGAAGTGCTGGGCCGCAAGGAAACCGCGGAGCAGGCGTTCGCGATGCTGGCGGCCGGCGGCACCGCGACCATCGTCGGCATGATCCCGTTCGGCCAGAAGATCGAGCTGCACGGTTTCGATTTCCTGCGTGAGCGCAGGATCCAGGGCTCGTCGATGGGCTCGAACCACTTCCGCGTCGACATGCCGCGCCTGGTTGAGTTCTACATGCGCGGCAAGCTGCACCTGGAAGACTGGATTTCGGCGAAGCTGAAGCTAAGCGAGATCAACGAGGGTTTTGCCGCGATGAAGGCGGGCAAGACCGTGCGCAGCGTGATCATGTTTGATGCGTAGTATTCTGTCGTCCCGGCCCTGAGCCGGGACGACAGTTGGGCTCACCGCGACACATGGGCGGACACCGCGAGCCACTTTCCGCCTTGCTTCGCCCAGCAATCGGTATAGCGCCCGTTGGCCGGCTTGCCGTCGGCCGTGGTGTAGCTGGTTCGTCCGTGGATGATGGCAAAATCGCCCAGCACGCGGATCTTGACCTCGTCGGCGATGAGACTTGTGATCGTCACCGGCACCGCCGTCTGCTTCAAAAATCCGGCGCGATCGACCAGCGACTTGTCGGGATTGGAGCAATAAAAATCTTGCGCCAGGATTTCATCGAAGCGTTTGACGTCGCAATTTTGGACTGAAGCGACGTAGTCGCGATTGAGTGCCGCTAGCTCTTCGAGATCGTTGCTCATGAGTTTTCCTCTGGTCTTTCATCCGTCATTGCGACCCGGTGGCTCGCAATGACGGGATCAATCATCAAACATCGGCGGCGGCACAAAACCGCCGAATTCGCGCTCGATCAATTCCGCCAATTTCAACGGCGTGCGATCGTCCAGCCAGGGGCCGACGATCTGCACACCGACCGGCAAACCATCCGGTGACAGGCCGGTCGGGATCGCCGTTGCAGGCAGTCCCGGCAGGGTCGCAATGCCCGGCCATGAAAGCTGATCGGGATAGATGTAATCCTTGCCGTCGATGCTGATCCGGCGGGTTTCCTGGTCGGCGGAGTGATCGTGCGGAAAGGCCGGCGTCGGCATGATCGGGCAGATCACCGCGTCATAGGTCTTGAACAACTCGCGCCATTGCGCCCGCAGGCGCGAGCGTGCGCCATCTGATATCACCCAGTCGCGATGGCTCAGCGTCATGCCGCGCAGGCGCTCGGCGCCAAGGCTCAAATCGCCGGGCGGCAGTGTTGAGGCCGCGGCCTGCATGCCGGCATAGACCTCAGGCGGTTGGGATGCCGCAAGGAACGACATCAGCATCCGCATATAGAGCCGCGTCGAGGCGGCGAAGTCCGGCAATAGCGGGCTGGTGCGATCGAGTTTGACGCCGGCCTTGCCGAGGTTGGCGGCCAGTGTATCGAGGGTTCCTCGCACCACTCTGTCGGTTGGCATGACAGGATCGGTGTCGATCAGCAGGACGCGAAAATTCTTCAGTTCGCCGTGGCGCGGCGGCGGCAGCGCGAGCGTGTAGGCCTTGCCGGCGTCGAGCGGGTCGGGCCCCGCGATCGCGTCGAGCAGCAGCGACAGGTCGGCAGCACCCCGCGCCATCGGGCCGATCACCGAGAGATCGCGGTCGAACGGCAGTGGCGGCAACGGTGGCGGCGTATGCCCGCGCGCCGGCACCAGATTGAAGGTCGGCTTGTGCGCATAGACGCCGCAGTGAAACGCCGGCGCCCGCAGCGAGCCGCCGATGTCGGAGCCGAGCGACAGCGGGCCGTAACCGGCCGCGAGCGCCGCCGCCGATCCGCCGGAAGAGCCGCCCGGCGTGCGACCGAGATCGTAGGGGTTGTTGGTGGTGCCGTAGATCTCGTTGTAGCTCTGCCAGTCGCCGAGCGCGAGCGGCACGTTGGTCTTGCCGAGGATAACGGCGCCGGCATCCTTGACGCGGGAAATCGACAGCGCGTCTTCGGACGGCGTGAAATCCTTCTGCGCCGGAATGCCCCAGGTCGTTGGCAGCCCGGCGATATTGTAGGATTCCTTCACCGTCATGGGGATACCGAGCAGCGGCTTGTTCTCGCCGCGCGCGAGGGCCGCGTCCGCAGCGCGGGCGGCGGCGAGGCCACGTTCGAAATCGCGCACGCAAACCGCATTGACCTTGTTGTCGTGACGTTCGATGCGGCCAATCACGTCCTGCGCCAATTCGACCGCCGAGACTTTCTTCGCGGCGAGGGCCGCGGACAGTTCGACGGCGGTCCCGAAACTCCATTGCGATTTGGCCAAGGCGCACTCCCGATCTCGTTCTTGATGTGACGCGAATGATGCTCAGTTTGGACCGCAGCCGCAAGAGCAATAGCGGTACAGCGTGTCGGTGGACGCGTGTGCTATTGGCGCGCACGCCGTTTGCTGTGTAGTCTCCCGATCAACAAAAAATGACTGCAAGGCTGCTGCGGGGAGAAAACCATGAGGTCGGCTTGGATTTTGGGCGCATTGATCGCCTTGACCATCGGCAACGCCACGACCGCTGCGCGCGCCGCCGAGATCCGGCTCGCCGAACAGTTCTCGATGGGCTACCTGCAATTCAACATCATGAAGCGCGACAAACTGATCGAGAAATATGCCACGCAACGCGGTTTGAAGGATTTCAAAGTATCCTGGCAGCGCTTCAACGGGCCGGTGGCGATGAACGAGGCGCTGCTGTCGAATTCCACCGACATCGTCAGCGGCGGGGTGCCGGGCCTGATCACGCTGTGGGACAAGACGTTAGGCACATCGTTCGAGGTCAAGGGAATCTGCGCGCTCAGTTCGCAGCCGTTCCTGCTCAACACCGCCAATCCCGACATCAAATCGATCAGGGATTTTGGCGAACGTGACCGCATTGCTCTGCCCTCGATCAAGGTGTCGGTGCAGGCGGTGCTGCTGCAGATGGCGGCCGCGGCAGCCTTCGGCGAGGAAAATTACGCCAAGCTCGATCCGCTCACGGTATCGATGTCGCCGCCGGATGCGACCATCGCGATGCTCAGCGGTGCCGGCGGCATCTCCTCGGCCTTCAGCGTGCCGCCGTTCCAGTTCCAGCAACTGGAGCAGAAAAACATCCATACCGTATTGTCGTCGTTCGACGTACTAGGGCCACACAGTTTTACGGTGGCATGGACCTCGGCGCGGTTTCGCAAGGACAATCCCGAACTCTACGCCGCGTTCCTGGATGCGGTGAAGGAAGCGACCGCGACCATTCCGGCCGACCCGAAGGGCACCGCGCAAAGCTGGATCGACGACACTGGCTCAAAACTGCCGCTCGAGATGGTCACGAAAGTGGTCACCGGCCCCAATGTCGAATGGACCATGACGCCGGCGGCGACGATGAAATTCGTAAAATTCATGCACAAGGTCGGCACCACCAGGCATGAGCCGGCGACGTGGAAAGACATGTTCTTTCCGGAGATCGGCAATCTCAACGGCAGCTGAAGCCAATGAGCGGCTAGGCCGCGCCGATCAAAATCCCGACCGCCAGCACGATGGCGCCGCCGAGCACGATCTGGAACACCGCCTGCAGGAACGGGGTGTCCATGTAGCGCGAGCGGATGAAGGCGATTGCCCACAATTCGAAGAACACCACGACGCCCGCGATCCCGGTCGCGATCCAGAATGCGTTCGGCCATGAATCCGGCACCAGATACGGCATGGAATGGCCGAGGCCGCCGAGCGCCGTCATCACGCCGCTCGCCGCGCCGCGCAGCCATGGCGATCCCCGCCCGGTCAGCGAGCCGTCGTCGGACAGGGCTTCCGCAAAGCCCATGCTGATGCCGGCGCCGATCGAAGCGGCGAGGCCGACCAGAAAAGTCTGCCAGTTCTGATGAGTTGCGAAGGCGGCCGCGAACAGCGGCGCCAGCGTCGAGACCGAGCCGTCCATCAATCCGGCCAGGCCCGGCTGCACATATTGCAGCACGAACATCCGCCGCCGCGTCTTGTCCTCTTCCGCGCGAACATCCGGACTGAGAATCTGGTCGGTCAGCTTGATCGCTAGCTTCTCGTGGCCCTTCTCCTCTTCGGCGAGGTCGCCAAGCAGGCGACGCACGCCGACATCCTCGGCCTGCTCGGCGGCCTTGACGTAGAATTGCTCGGCCTGCAGTTCCATCGTCTCGACTTCCTTGCGGATGGTGTCGAGCGGCAGGTTTTTCGTCAGCCAGATCGGGCGCCGGCGCAGGAATCCCCGCACGTCCTCGCGGCGGATCGGCGGCAGATGGGCGCCGAAACGCTGCTCATAGATTTCGAGCAGGCGGTGGCGATGGCCGCGCTCCTCCTCGGCCATCTCCTCGAACAGTTTTGCCGAATCCGGATAGCGCTCGGCGAGGTCTTCCGCAAAGCTCATATAGATGCGGCTGTCTTCCTCTTCGGAAGAGATCGCAACGGCCAGCACCTCGCGCTCGGTCAGATCGGCGAAATTCTTCACGGGGGCGCGCCTCTCTCACAATTTAGAACGGTTCTAAATCGTTATAGGAGGCTCCAATTCCCCAGTCAAATACTCAGCCGCGCGCGCGTGCGTTTTGCAGAAACGCCAGCAAAAGCCGGCTCACTTCGGCGGGCTGCTCCTGCTGCACCCAATGGCCGGCGCCGTCGACCAGATGGCAGCCGATCATGTTGGTGCAGGCTTTGTTTTGCATCGCCTCATAGACGCGGGGGCGCTGATAGGTGCCCCAGTCCTGCTTGCCCGAGATGAAGCAGGACGGCACGTCGATGGTTCGGCCGGAGAAAATCTGCAATTCGCTGGTGAACGTGCCCGAGGTGCCGCAACGATACCATTGCAGGCCGCCCTGGAATCCGGTGCGGCCGTATTCGGCGCTGTAGAACGACAACTCGCTGTCGGGCAGCCATTTATTCGCGGCGATCGACGCCGCGTCCGGCATCTCTTCCTCGACCGTCGCGGCCATGTCCTTGGCAAAATCCATCACATAATAGGTCGGCAGTTTTGCCAACTCGCCCGCCGACCAGGATTGGAGCGGGTAGGGCGTGTTGTCTTTCCACTCCGCGCTCTTGTGGTGATAGTAGCCGCGCAGGAAATCATGCACGCCCTGCGGCGCGCGGTGCATGTCGGCGTTGGCCTCGCGCGTCGAATAGTACCACTGGTAATGTTTTCGCGGGCGCGGCAGTGCTGCGAGCTCGCGGTGCACCGGATCTTCCGCCACCGGTTTGGCCGGCGCATCGGCGGTGTCGAAGGGCAGCGACGGCGCGCCCGCGAACGGCGCGCTCATCAGCGCCACCGAGCGAAATACATCCGGCCGCACCAGCGCGCACCAGGCGGCGACCGACGAGCCGAAATCGTGCCCGATCACGGCGTCGACCTGCCTGTAGCCGAACGCGGACACCAGCCCGAGCGCATCGCGCACCAGATTGAGCAGCCGGAACGAGGCCAGATCGCCGTCATAATTCGCGTCCCACCCGGTGGTGCGGCCATAACCACGCTGGTCCGGCGCGATCACGTGATAGCCGCTGGCCGCCAGCGCCGGCATCACCTCGCGCCAGCTGAAGGCGAGTTCGGGAAAGCCGTGCAACAGCAACAGGCAGGGCCGTCCGGGCGTCTCGAAGCCGGCTTCCAGCACGTGTATGCGCAGACCGTTGATGTTGTCGACGTAGCGCGAGCGGATGGCGAGCGGGAGCGGGATATCGGGGAGGGCGGTCATTCGTTCGCGTCCTTTCTTCCCTCTCCCCTTGTGGGAGAGGGTGGATCAATCGCGCAACGCGCGATTGAGACGGGTGAGGGGTCTGTCTCCGCGGATAGAGACCTCTCATCCGGCAGCCTTCGGCTGTCACCTTCTCCCACAAGGGGAGAAGGGAAGAGGGCGCCGCCGCCGTTTCACCAACGCCTACTGCGCCGACAAACCCACCGTTGCTTGTGCCTTCACGATCGGCGGGGGATTCCATTTCCCGGTCAGCGCCTCCGACTTCGGGCTGTAGAGGCGCATGGTCAGGTTGAAGGCTCCCTTCGGCGCCGGAAGCCAGTTGGCCTCCCTGTCCTTGCCCGGATTTTCGTTCTGGAAGTAGAGATCGAGCGAACCGTCCGGATTGTACTTGAACGGCATCCAGCTAGAGACGGCGAAGCGGTTCAGCGCATTGCCGACCTGGAATCCGTCCTGGTCGTACAGCGTGATCGACCAGAAGGCATCGACCGGCGGGGTTGCGTCTTTCGCGAAGCTGAGGGTGTATTTGTTGGCGCCCTCGAGCGGCTTGCCGGATTCGTCGCCGATATTGAACGGATAGATGGCGTCTTCGGGCAGATTGGCACCAAGCCCGACCTGCGAGATGATGGCCCGCTTCAAATAATAGTTGCCGTAAACACCCATCGTATCGGTGTTCATCGACCAGCCATTGGCCAACCGCGCCAGCGTCGGCACTTTCCAGGCCATCAGCTTCTGCCCGTCCTGCGGCGCCGTCTCCAATGCGCGTTGCACGACTGGATCGAGCTTGCCGATATCAAAGCTCTTGCCGGGCTCGATACCGATCCTCTTCATCTGCGCGATGATCGGCTGATCGGTGGCATGCGGCGGATTGACCTTGAGCAGCTCGGCGGCATAGGCGAAATACACGCCCGCCGTCATCGCATCGACCTGGAGTTTTGGCGGCGTCTTCATGTCGACGCTCGGGTCGGGCTTGAAGTCGATCGCGCTGGGCGCCTTGCCAAAATCGGAAAGCGGAGTGACCTTGTAACCCGCCTGGATCTTGTGAACGGCGTCGTAGTCCGCCGGACCGTCCGTCTTGGTACGGCCGATCACCCAGACGTAAGGCGTCGGCGCCTCGATGCGCTGGGTGTCGCTGGGAAGCTTGAACTCCTCGGCAAACCTGTCGCGCAAATCCGGCCGCCAGCCGGCGGGCGCGATCAGAAAGGTCTGCGCCCGGGTACCGGTCGTTCGCCAGCCCGGCGAGGCAAACACGTCTGTCCACATGTCGAGCATCGGCATCAGGTAATAGCGCCCGTTGGTGTCGGGAACCGTGAGGACGACCGGCTCCCTGGTCACGTCGACCCACGCGATGGAATACAGCGTATCGAAGTTGGAGCGGACGACACCCTTGAAATCCGCCGGCGGATATTCGGGCACGTTGACGAACATGTTCATCGGCCCCTTGCCGAATTCCTTGCCCGGCTCGACGTTGGTGAATTGTTTGCGTGACACATCCATCGACATAATTGAGTAAAAATAGACATAGGCGTCGACCGCGATCGCGTGCGCCTCCTGCTCGGTGATGGCTTGCGCCGCCTGAGCCAGCGCCGCAGGCGCAGCCGCCGCACCCAGGCAAAGAGACAATGTCAGCGTCAGAATTCCTCGAAACATGTCGAATCCTCCTCTTCTGATGTGTGTTGTCGTGATTTTGGGTTGTTTTGCTGCTTTCTTTTTCTTCTTCTTCTTAGTTCAGACGCGCGAGAGATCGCGAATGCAACAGAGCATGCAACACCGACTCCACAACACGCCGCATGGCGTATGCAGGTTCAAGCAGGATGGCCGTCAGCAGATGCTATAAAGCTAATCGTTGAAGGGCGTCTTCGGCTACCTCCACGAGTATTACTCTAGCACAAGCGAGAAATGAGGGCGAGTTGTGGCTGTCGTTTTGTCGGTGGCTGTCGTTTTGATGCCGCCGGCGTCTGCTGCCAGTTCGTGAAAAGCTAGCCGGGCTTCCATAATTTCATCAGCGGGCCATCTTCGCCCATCACCGGATCGGTTCTTGGCACCTTCACCTGTGGAATCGTCTTCAGCGCTTTGACGTGATTTTCCGCCGTCGGCCGCGTGATCTGCATGGCGGGCCCGGGCGGGTAGGCGCCGACCACGCAAAAATCAGGGCTGGCGGACAGGCATTGATGGCCAGTGCCGGCGGGCAGGATCGCGACGTCGCCGGCCGCTAGGTCCAGCTCCTTGCCCGCGTCGCCGCCGAAGCGCACGCGCGCGTGGCCGCGGGCCACGCCAAGCGCTTCATGCACGGTCGCATGGTAGTGAAGGTAATCGTAAACGCCGTTGCGCCACATCGCGCCCCAGCCATTGGCGCCGAACAATTTTTCGATGGTCGTTTCGGGATGATCGTTGCCGACGTCGACCGCGCCCTTGTAGACCAGGAATGGCATCGGGTTGTTGGGCACGAGGCCGTCGTCGGCGAAGACGATGGCGAGCGGCTCGATATCGGCGCTGATGACGGACATGGCGATCCCTTGCGCAAAACAATACGCGCGGATCAAACCGCTGTCAGCCGCTCATGTTCCCTTTGAGAATTTCGAAAACCAGGCAGGTCGTGGTGGCGTGCGCCAAGAGGCGGTCCTTGGCGTCGGTGATGCGCGCTTCCGCGGTGGCGGCGCGGCGGCCGACATTCAGCGTACGGCCTTCGGTGCGCACCACGCCGGTGTCCTTGGTCATGCCCTTGATGAAGGAGACCTTGAATTCCAGCGTGGTGTAGCCGGTTCCCGGCGGCAGCGCGGAGTGCACCGCAAGCCCCATCGCCGAATCCAGCAATGTCGCGGCGTAGCCGCCATGCACCGAGCCGATCGGATTGTAATGCCGGAAGCCGGGGATGGAATGCATCACCACCACGCCGCGCTCTGCGCTGGAATCGAAGGGTTCGATGGTCTGCATGATCGGCGGCGCCGGCAGGGTCCCGTCGAAGATCGCGCGGACGAAATCGACGCCCGCCATCGACGCCATCACCTCCGTCGGCGTCACGCCGTATTCGACCTTGGGGGCGGCGGGCTTGTCGTCCATGCGAATGGCTTTCGGCTTATGATGATGGATATCATACTAACTGCGGGGCGCAGGTGCCAGTGCTTTTCCTCGCGGTATATCCGCGCACGCCGCCGTCATCCTGAGGCGCGAGCTCTTGCGAGCCTCGAAGGATGTGCCACAGGCGATCACGTCTCATCCTTCGAGGCTCGCCGAAGACGGCGAGCACCTCAGGATGACGGCCTGTGCCGCTGAAACACTAAGTCCGCTTGTTCGCCCGCATCAGATCCGCGAACCGCTTGAACAAATAATGTGAGTTGCGGGGGCCCGGCGAGGCCTCGGGGTGGTACTGCACCGAGAACACCGGCTTGCCGTCGAGCTGGATGCCGCAATTGGAGCCGTCAAACAGCGAGATGTGGGTCTGCGTCGCGCCCTCAGGCAATGTTGCCTGATCCACCGCAAAACCGTGGTTCATCGAGGTGATCTCGACCTTGCCGGTGGTCTCGTCCTTGACCGGATGATTGGCGCCGTGATGGCCCTGATGCATCTTTTTTGTTTTCGCGCCGACGGCGAGGCCGAGCATCTGATGGCCTAGGCAAATCCCGAAGGTCGGCGTACCCGATTTAATCACCTTCTGGATCACCGGCACCGCGTATTTGCCGGTCTCGGCGGGATCGCCGGGGCCGTTACTTAGGAAAATACCGTCCGGCTTCATCGCCAGAATGTCTTCGGCCGATGTCGTCGCCGGCACCACGGTGATCTTGCAGCCTTCGCCTGCCAGCAGCCGCAGGATGTTGCGCTTGATGCCGTAGTCGATCGCGACCACGTTGAACTCGGGCGCGGTTTGGCGGCCAAAGCCCTTTTGCCAGCCCCACGGGGTCTCGTCCCAGGTGAAGCGCTGGGCGGAGGTCACCATTGGCACCAGGTCCATGCCCTCGAGGCCCGGCCATTCGCGCGCTTCTTCCTTCAGGCCGTGCAGGTCGAACTGGCCGTCCTTGGCATGGGCAATCACGCCGTTCGGCATGCCCTTGCTGCGGATCAGCGCGGTCAGCGCGCGGGTGTCGATGCCGGAGAGGCCGATGATGCCGCGCGCCTTCAGCCATGCATCGAGATGTTTGGTAGCGCGGTAGTTGGAGGGATCGGTGATCGCCGCGCGCAGGATCACGCCGCGCGCGCCCGGCGTCGCCGCCATGTTCACCGTCTCGATGTCCTCGTCGTTGGTGCCGACGTTGCCGATATGCGGGAAGGTGAAGGTGATGAGCTGCCCGGCATAGGAGGGATCGGTGAGGATCTCCTCATATCCGGTCATCGCGGTGTTGAAGCAGACTTCGCCGACGGCCTGGCCTTCGGCGCCGAGGCCGAAGCCTTCCAGCACGGTGCCATCGGCAAGCACGAGCAGCGCGGTCGGTTTGTGGTCCGGCCAAGCCAAGCTGTTTTCAGGGATTGTCATGAGCGCACTACATAGTCGCCGCATGCTGCCGCGTGAAGCCCAAAAAGACGCGGATTCACACGCGTTTCCCGGCAAATTTGACAGCAGGTACCGGGGTCTTAATCTGGGGGTTCCATTTTGAGGCCGATTCCGGCCAAAACCCGCCAATCCGGAGCCGCGCATGGACAATTCGATGCCGATCCTGCTCGTTCCGGGCTTGGTATCCTCGCCGCGGATTTTCTCGCCCGTGGTCCCGGCCTTGTGGCGGTATGGCCCGGTCACGATCGCCAACCACATCCGCGACGACAATATGGGGGCGATCGCCCGCCGGATCCTGGCCGAGGCGCCGCCGCGTTTTGCTCTGGCCGGGCATTCGATGGGCGGCTACATCGCCTTCGAGATCCTGCGGCAGGCGCCAGAGCGGGTCGCCAAATTGGCGCTGATCAACACCCAGGCCCGGCCGGACACGTCGGAGGCGACGACGCGCCGCCACGGCATGATCTCCCGCGCCAGAAGCGGCGAATACCGTGCCGTGCTCGACGAACTGTTCCCGGGCCTGGTGCATCCATTGCGGCTGCAGGATGCCGCGTTGCGCCAGCTCGTCTATGACATGGGCGACGATGTCGGGCCGGAGGCGTTCATCCGCCAGCAGATCGCGGTGATCGGCCGGCCGGAACTCGCGGCCATCGCTGGCGTGGATCAAATGTCCGACGCTGGTGCTGAGCGGCGACCAGGACAACACTATCCCGAATTCGCTCTCGATGGAGATGGCCAACGGCATCCCCGAAGCGAAACTCAAGATACTGGCGAATTGCGGGCACATGCCGCAGGTGGAACAGCCGCAGGCGACCGCGGATGCGCTGGTCGAATGGCTGCGGAGCTAAAGCGTTTTCAAGCGAAGTGGGTACCGGTTCGTGTCAAGAAAACGCGTCGGAAGAAGAGTTGTTCTGGCGGCACGAACAGCCTAGATCAATGCGCTGAGATTTCGAAAGGTGACAACGATGCTGCGCGACGACATCAATAACGCGGTCAAGGACGCGATGCGGGCCAAGGAGGAGCGCAAGCTGTCCACGCTGCGCATGGTCAATTCGACCATCAAGAACGCCGACATCGCCGCGCGCGGCGATGGCAAGCCGCCGCTCAGCGATGCGGACCTGCTCGGCGTGTTCCAGAAAATGATCAAGCAGCGCCAGGAATTGGTCGAGCTCTACGACAAGGGCGGCCGCGCCGAACTCGCAGCGCAAGAGCGCGAGGAGATCGCGATCATCACGGCCTATCTGCCGAAGCAGATGTCGGACGACGACGTCAAGGCGGCGATCGCGGCCGCGGTCACCGAGACCGGCGCTGCCGGCATGAAGGACATGGGCAAGGTGATCGCGGTGCTGAAGGCGAAATACGCCGGGCAAATGGATTTTGGCAAAGCCAGCGGCATGGTGAAGGCGGCATTGGCGGGCTGAATTCTTTTTCACCTTCCCCGTGAAGACCGGGGGGAGGTTAAGAGGAGAGCCGACATTTCAGGCATGCGTTCGCAGCGTTATGGCCCGGGCCACCCCTGCTGGACCTGTTGCCCGAAATAGGGAATTGTTCGCGCGTTCTGTACCCAACCCGGCGTGCCATTCCAAAGGCGAGACCATGTCACCCTCTGTCACCAACGGCGTTGACGCTGCACGGCCAAAATTGTTTCAACCGTTCAAGGTCCGCGGCCTGACGCTGAAGAACCGCCTGGTGGTGCCGCCGATGGTGCACTATCGCGCCGGGCCCGGCGGCATCTGCGGCACCTTTCATGAGGTGCATCTCGGCCGCTATGCGCTCGGCGGCTTCGGGCTGGTGTTCGTCGAGGCGACCGCCGTCGAAGAGGTGGGCCTGATCAACGAGCATGATCTCGGCATCTGGAGCGATGCGCAGGTGCAGAGTTTCAAGCCGCTGATCGCCTTCATGAAGGGCGAGAACACCGCGATCGGCATTCAGCTCGCGCATGGTGGGCGCAAATCGTCCTCGCAGCGCGCGATGGACGGCATGGGGCCGCTGACGCCTGAGCAAATCACGGCGGGCGCAAAACTGTGGCAACCGGTCGGTCCGACCAGCGAGCCGGTCGCGCCGGGATGGCTGATCCCGCACCAACTCTCGACCGAGGAGTGCCGGGCGATGGTCGGCACCTGGGCGAAAGCCGCCCGCAACGCGGTCGCCGCCGGCTTTGATACGATCGAGATCCACACCGCGCACGGCTATCTGCTGGCCTCGTTTCTCTCGCCGGTTTCCAATACGCGCAACGATGAGTATGGCGGCGACCGCGCCGGGCGGATGCGGCTGCCGCTCGAGATCGTCGAGGCGGTGCGGCGCGAAATGCCGGATAGCATGCCGCTGTTCGTCCGCGTCTCCGCCGTCGACGGCGCGCCAAACGGCTGGAACCTGGACGACACCGTGGCGTTTGCCCGGGAGTTGAAGGCCAGAGGCGTCGACGTGGTCGACTGCTCCTCCGGCGGCATTTCAGGCTCGGCGACGGCAGCGCAAGTCCCGCGCGGCCTTGGTTTCCAGGTGCCTTATGCCGAACGCGTCCGCAAGGAAGTGGGCATCGCATCGATGGCCGTCGGCATCATTCTCGAAGCGCAGCAGGCGGAAGCCATTTTGGAGAATGGCCAAGCCGACCTGATCGCGATCGGTCGGCAATCGCAGTTCAATCCCAACATCGCCCATCACTGGGCCCATGATCTCGGCATCAACCAGAAGTTCGAGGATTGGGCGCCCGAATATGGCTGGTGGCTGGAGAAGCGCATCCGAACCATGGAAGGGTTCGCCACCCCGGTCGGAGTCGTCAAGCGCGCGCGACAGGATGCCAATTCCGCGAAGTGACGCCCGCCTGCGTGCGGAACCGATGCGGTGAACGGCGGTTTGATCTGACGTCACACAACGGAGGAACGCGATGGCCGATCAGCAAGCCGCTCCCGGTCCCGATCTGTCGCAGGGGTTCGCGCTGTCCGAATTCTCCGGCGCGACGCTGCTCGGCCATGTCGGCAATGAAGAAGTATTGCTGGTGCGTTCGGGCGCGGAGATTTTTGCCATCGACGCCCATTGCAGCCATTACCACGGGCCGCTCGCCGAGGGTCTCGTCGATGGCGCGAGCATCCGGTGTCCCTGGCATCACGCCTGTTTCGATTTACGCACCGGCGAAGCGACGCGCGCGCCGGCGTTGAATTCGCTTTCGGTCTGGGACGTCGAGCGCGAAGGCGGCCGGATTTTCGTCCGGCAAAAGCGCGCGCAGCCGAAGCCCAGCGCGAGCGCTGCGGCCGATGCGCCCGGCAGAATTGTGATCGTCGGCGGTGGTGCGGCGGGCTTTGCCGCCGCCGAGATGCTGCGGCGCCTCGACTATCAAGGCAGCATCGTGATGCTGAGCAGCGAGGCCGCAGCCCCCGTGGACCGGCCGAACCTGTCAAAGGATTATCTCGCCGGCAGCGCGCCGGAGGACTGGCTGCCGCTGCGGCCGGATGATTATTACGGCAAAGCCGCGATCGACCTGCGGCGCAATACCGACGTCGCATCGATCGATACCAAGGCGCGCAACGTCGTCCTCGCCGGCGGCAGAACCATTGCATACGACCGCTTGCTGCTGGCGACCGGCGCGGAGCCGGTGCGGCTGCCGATCCCGGGCGCCGACCAGCCCCATGTCCATCTGTTGCGCTCGCTGGCCGATTGCCGGGCGATCATCGCCTCCGCCGATGGCGCGCGCCGCGCCGTCGTGATCGGCGCGAGCTTCATCGGGCTCGAGGTCGCGGCGGCATTGCGCGCCCGGGATATCGAGGTCCACGTCGTCGGGCTGGAGGCGCGGCCGATGGAACGCGTGCTCGGACCTGACATGGGCGATTTCGTCCGCGCCCTGCATGAGGAACACGGCGTCATCTTCCATCTCGGCGATACCGTCACCGCCATCGACGGCAAGCGCGCCAGCTTGAAGAGCGGCGGCGCGATCGAGGCCGATGTCGTGGTGGTCGGGGTCGGCGTGCGGCCGCGGCTCGCGCTGGCCGAACAAGCCGGACTTGCGATCGATCGCGGCGTCACCGTCAACGCGTATCTCGAAACCAGCGTCCCCGATATCTACGCCGCCGGCGACATCGCACGCTGGCCCGATCCGCATTCCCGAGAGAATATCCGTGTCGAACATTGGGTGGTGGCCGAACGCCAGGGCCAGACCGCCGCGCGCAACATGCTCGGCGCGCGCGAAGCCTTCGACGCGGTGCCGTTCTTCTGGAGCCAGCATTACGACGTGCCGATCAATTATGTCGGACACGCCGAGAAGTGGGACGAGATTGCCGTCGACGGCGACATCGCGGCCAAGGATTGCCTGCTGCGCTACAAGAGCGGGGGCCGCGTGCTCGCGGTGGCGTCGATCTATCGCGACGCCGCCAGTCTCGAGGCGGAGCTGGCGATGGAAAAGGCGACGCGCTGAATTTTTCACCGCGCGCAGGCGCAGCCAGGATTAATTATACAACCATAAAGTGTATCTTGATAGTGCGACATTAAGTTTCAATATTTTACTGGAACAACCCTGGGGAACGTAATACGATCGGCGCATTCCAGCGATAAAAATGGCGGAGGGTGTGCTCGATGCCAGATACTTCCTTTCCCGGAACGGGAAACAAATACCTTGTCGATTTTGTCGAATTCAAAGTGGTTCTCAATTTCACGTCGGCGACGTCGCTGACCTACGTCGTGCAAAATCCCGACGGATCGGCCGGGCAGACCGAAAACGTCGTCATCAAGACCGAAAATATCGGACCCGATCTGTTTCTCGTGACCTGGCAGGAGGGCGACACCACCGTGGTCGTTCATGTCGAGGATTACGGAAACAAGAAGATGATCACCAACATCACCAATCCCGGTAACGTGTTCGAGCAGCATCACGGCACCTTCGTGCAGTTGCCGGCAAACGGCGAGGGCCCCCCGACCTATGTCGACGACATCAGGCCGCTGTTCCGCGCCATGGATATCGCCTGCATGGGTCCGAAAGGGGTGAAACTGGACGACCAGACCTGGTTGAGCACGCCGGCCAATGCCCAGCGGGTCCTTACCGTCCTTTCAAACGGCTTCATGCCGACGGACGGCCGGTGGCCGCCGGAGAAGGTGGCGCTGTTCAAGAGCTGGATAGATACCGGATTTCATTGACGTCAACGATTGAGCCGGAGGCAGTCCCATGCGCGGCGCTTTTTGGATTGGTTTATTGTTGTCGATCTTGGGATCGGTTCAGCCGGGTTACGCCCAGGGCACATTTCTGCCGTGGGGACAGCACTCCGACATGGTGGCCTGGGAAGGGTTCGCACAGATCACCGCGCCGGCGGGCAATCCGAAACCCAAAAAAGTCGAATTCGAAACCTGGGCGGCGGACGAAGACATCTATGTCAAGTCGCCGGCGCAGTGGCCGTCGGTCGATAGCCCCAAGGTGCTGCAGCCCAGCGCACTGGCGCGGGCCAGCATGCGAAGCGACGCCGTCCTTCGTCCGTTCGCCTTTACCACCGACTGTATCAAGCCGGGGGGATTGCCGCCGGGCACCGCCGCCGCCGGTTCGACATTTCCGCCGGGTGGCTGCATCGGCGAAGAGGTTCGGCGAAACTGGGCGTCATTTCAGTACATCGTATCCAACGGACTGGATTCGCGCGCCGGCCTTGGCAAGGCGTTCGCTAGCGGCCTCAAGGTCGATTTGCCCGCCGACGCCATCGAGTTCAAGGGCGATTGGGCCAGCATTGCCGATGTCGCCACCTGGCTCGGCGTCGATGCCGGCGTGATCCGGGGACACTATTACACCTCGTCCACGACCATCGCCGGGGTGCAGACCGAGATCGCGCTGCTGTCGTTCCACATCAGTTCGAAGCAGGTCAAGAACTGGGTCTGGTCGGATTTCGAAGGCGCGATGAATCCGGGGCGCTGCGACTTCATCGGCTGCCGCGATGCGTTCGGCGCGGCCAATGCCAGCGTGACGCCGAATCCGGATCCCAATCGTCCCTATGGCGATTGCGCGAAAACCCCGGCGCTGAAGGCGATGCTGGAGAGCGCCGGGACCGACGCAGTCTGGCAGAACTACTGCCTGAAGGGGACGCAGGTGACGTTCCTGGACGACAACGGCAAGCCGACCCTGCTGGGCAATTCCGTCATCGAGCCGTTGAACGCCGATGTGCCGATCCTGAAGTCGTCCTGCATCACCTGCCACGGCTACGCCTCGTTTGGCGAGAACGGCAAGATCAACTTCTTCGCGCTGCTCGATGATGCCAATAGTCCGACCGGGAATATCGACCCGTCGCACATGATCGATCCCGCGAACAGCAAGAATTTCACCGCGAACGATTTCATGTGGGGCATCAGTCTTTTCAATCTGAAGGCGCAATAGGCTCGGGAAATTCGCGCCGCGTCGGCCGCCGGCCACCGAACTCGCATGTCGGGGGCACGGGCCGGCAAGCGGGAGCCTTGTCACCTGCCCAAACTTGTCGCTAGGCTCAAACCCGCGACCTCTTCCGGCTGTTCGGCGGAGGTCCGGGAAAACGCCGGCGCATGCTTAACCAAGCCTCCAGTTACGACGAACTCTACCGCAACTTTCGCTGGGAAATCCCTGCGCGGTTCAACATGGCGACCGCCTGCTGCGATCGCCATGCCGATGGCTCGGGCCGTCTGGCGCTGATCTATGTCGATGACGACGGCGCTACGACCCGCACTTCGTTCGACGAGGTCGCCGAAATGTCGCGCCGTTTTGCCAATGTGCTGAAGGCCGATGGCCTCGTGCGCGGCGACCGCGTCGCGGTGTTCCTGTCGCAATCGCTGGAATTGCCGGTGGCGCATCTCGCCGCATTCCGATCCGGCATGATCTCGATTCCGCTGTTCGCCCTGTTCGGCGAGGACGCGCTGGAATTCCGGCTGTCGAATTCCGGCGCCAGGGCGATCGTCACCGACGACGCCGGTTGGGAGAAGCTTACCAAAATCCGCGACCGGCTGCCCTACCTGCAGGACATCTACGTCACCAGCGCCGCCGTTCACGCCGGCGCCAAGCCGTTCTGGTCGTCGATCGAAGCAGCGTCCGAGGAGTTCGCGACCGTCGAAACTTCAGCCGACGATCCGGCCCTGATCATCTACACCTCGGGCACCACGGGTAATCCAAAAGGCGCGCTGCACGCGCATCGCGTCGTGCTCGGCCATCTGCCGAACGTCGAGATGTGCCACAATTTCCTGCCGAAGCCCGGCGATTTGATGTGGACGCCGGCCGACTGGGCCTGGATCGGCGGGCTGATCAACGGGTTGTTTGCGTTCTGGTATCACGGCATCCCGCTGGTCGGCCATCGCGCCCGCAAATTCGAGCCGCAGGCGGCGATGGAGATGATGGCCGACTTAAGCATCCGCAACGTCTTCCTGCCGCCGACCGCGTTGAAATTGATGCGGATCGCCAACGTCAGGCATCCCGGCGTGAAACTGCGCAGCATCTTTACCGGCGGCGAATCGCTCGGCGGCGAACTGCTCGGCTGGGTGCGCGAAACCTTTGGCATCGACGCCCATGAAGTGTTCGGTCAGACCGAATGCAATCTCGTGATCGGCAGCAATTCAAACCTGTTCCCGATCCGGCCGGGCTCGATGGGCCGGGCGACGCCGGGTTTTGACGTGCGCATCGTCAACGACCAGGGCGAGGAGTTGCCGCGCGGCAGCCGCGGCATCATCGGCGTGCGCCAGCCGTGTCCGTGCACCATGATCGAATACTGGCGCAATCCGGAAGGCACCGCCAAAAAATACGCCGGCGAATTTTTGCTGACCGGCGATCTCGGCGTGCAGGATGACGACGGTTACTTCTGGTATGTCAGCCGCGAGGACGACGTCATCACCACCGCCGGCTATCGCGTCGGTCCCTCGGAGATCGAGCACACGCTGATGAAGCACCCGGCGGTGGCGATGTCCGCGGTGGTCGGCATTCCCGATCCGATCCGGACTAAGTCAATCAAGGCCTGGATCGTGCTGCGTCCGGGCTTTGCGGCCGGTGACGCGCTGGCGCGCGAGATCCAGGAATTCGTCAAGGTGCAACTCGCGGCGCACGAGTACCCGCGCTTCGTGCAGTTCGTGGAGACGCTGCCGATGACCGCGACGGGCAAGGTGCTGCGCAGAGAGTTGCGGGCGCTGGGGTAGCTTGCTTTCTTACCTCGCCCCGCTTGCGGGGAGAGGTCGCCGCGCTCTTCGCGCGGCGGGTGAGGGGGACTCTCCACGAGTTCCCGATGTGGAAGCAGCCCCTCACCCCAACCCTCTCCCCGCAAGGGCGGGGCGAGGGGGCACACCTGCACTCGACGAATCCTACGGCGTCTTGATACCCATCTCCTTCAGCGCGGCCAGCATCCGTTCCGGCGGTGCCATCTTGATGAGCAGCGGCGTGCCGGTCTCCAGCATGCTCTTGAGGCTGGAGAGGATCGCGGGCCAGCCCTGGCGTCCGCCCGACAAAATGTCGTCGCTGAGCGGCCGGTCGTGCGACTGGATCAGGGTCAGTGTTACGGCATCGCCGGCGGGCTCGATCTCGTAGGTCACCAGCGTCGGCCCCAGCTTTTCGATCAAATCCGGCCAGTTGACGTTGAACGTGAAAGTGAGTTTCTTCGGCGGATCGCACTCGATCACCTCGCCGCTGATATGCAGCGCGCCATCCGGCGTTCGGACGATGTAGGCGCCGCCGACCCTCAGATCGACCCCGACCGCATTGCCGAAGAAATATTTCCGGCTGAATTCGGCGGTCGTGAGCGCTTCCCAGACCTTCTCCGGCGTGGCGGCGATGTAGATCGCATAGACGATCGCGGGCTTGAATTTCTCAATGTTCATGTCACTCCCTCGATATCGAGCGCGGACACCGGGATCGCGATCGCCTTGCCCGACTCCAGCAGGCTTTTGAGGCTCGACAGGATCGCGGGCCAGCCCTTGGTGATGCCGTCCAGAATCCTGCTGCCCTCGATAAAGCCTTCATGGGTCAGCGTCAGCCTGACGAATTGGCCGTGCGGTTCGATGTTGAAAACGACTTTGCTCGGCGGTTCGTTCCGCATCGCTTTGTCGAGCTGATGCTTGAAGGTGTAGGAGAGACGTCGCGGCCGCTCGGCCTCGAGAATCTCGCCCATGTCGGTGACGGCTCCGTTCATCACCAGCGCCACGGGCGAACCGACCTTCCAGTCGGATTGCAGTTCGGTGCCGAACCAGTAGCGCCTTGAGAATTCGCTCGAGGTCAGCGCTTCCCACAATTTCTCCGGCGAGGTCTCGATATAGGTGACGTAGACGAATTCCGGTTTACTCATCGCGCTTCTCCAACTGCTTTTTCAGCTCGCTGAGCGCGGCGAGCTTGCCGCGCTCGAATTTTTTGATCCAGCGTTCGCGGATCTGATGGATCGGCACCGGGTTGAGGTAGTGCAGCTTCTCGCGGCCATGCCGATACCTCGTGACGAGATTGGCCTTTTCGAGAATCCCAAGGTGCTTTGTGACCGCCTGCCGCGTCATGGCGAGGCCGTCGCACAATTCGTTCAGGGTCTGACCGTTTTTGGCGTGAAGCCTGTCCAGCAGCGACCGTCGTGACGCATCCGCCAGTGCTTTGAAGACTTCATCCATGGCAAACATAATAGGCAACCGAATGGTTGCATGTCAAGAGCGTGTTTTTGGCCCGCGCGTCTGGCCGTGCTATCGTATTGTCAGCCAACACAGATTGGCGTTGAGCATGGGGTGGAAAGTATGGGCGGTCGCGTCAAACTTGCAGTGTGTATCTCGATTTCGCTGTTCGCATGCGCCGGTGGCGCCCATGCGCAGAGCCAGGTGATCGGCGCGCCGCCGGAAGCTTCCAACATGAAGCTGGTCGGCTACAACGATCTGCAGGCGCGCAGCGCCTATCAGCCGACCATCCATCGTCAGGGCGACCGCTGGATCGCCTATATCGGCCATCATGGCGGCACCGACGACATTCCCGATCCGGTCAATTCGATGACCGGCAAGAAGGAGCCGAACGGCACCTCGATCGTCGACGTCACCGATCCCGCGCAGCCGAAATATCTGCATCACATTCCGGGTCAGGAAGGCAAATACGAATCCGGCGGCGCGCAAATGGTGCGGATCTGCGACGGCAAGGATCTGCCGAAGGGCGATCGCAACGCGGTCTACATGCTGCGCACCTTTGGCGGCGAGGCGCATGAGATCTGGAACGTGGCTGACCCCGCCAATCCGGTGCTGATCACAAGGATCGCGGGACTGAAGGACACCCACAAGAACTGGTGGGAATGCGACACCGGCATCGCCTTTCTGGTTTCCGGCGCGCCGGACTGGCGCACCCGCCGCATGACGCAGGTCTACGATCTCTCCGATCCCGCGCATCCCGTGAAGATCCGGGATTTCGGTCTGCCCGGCCAGGAGCCGGGCTCGACCGGCGCGGTGCCGACGGAGGTGCACGGGCCGATCTCGGCTGGGCCTGCGGGCAACCGCGTCTATTTCGGCTATGGCACCAACAAGGGCGGCTTTCTGCAGATCGTCGATCGCGACAAGCTGATCAATGGACCCAAGGAGCCGACGCCTGAAAATCTACGGCTGCCCGAGATTGCGCGGATGCCGATGTCGGCGCTGAACGGTGCCCATACCACGTTCCCGATGCTGGGCATGCCGATCGCCGAGTTCGCCAGGGACAAGGACGGCAAGAACCGCGACATCGTGATGATCGTCGACGAGGCGATTTTGAACGAATGCAACGAGCCCAGGCAGATGGTGTGGTTCGCCGACGTCACGGTCGAGAACCGCCCGATGATGATCTCGAGCTACACGGTGCCGGAGGCAAGCGGCAATTTCTGCGAGCGGGGCGGGCGATTCGGTTCGCATTCCTCCAACGAGAGCATGGCGCCGGTCTACTACAAGAAGATGGCGTTCATCGCCTTCTTCAATGCCGGGGTCCGGGCGCTCGACATCCGCGATCCCTATCATCCGAAAGAAGTCGGTTATTTCATTCCCTCGATCACGGCCGCGACCGACAAGCGCTGCGTCACCATCGACGGCAAGGACCGCTGCAAGGTCGCGATCCAGACCAACAATGTCGAAACCGACGATCGCGGCTACGTCTATATCGTCGACCGCGCCAATACCGGCCTCCATGTCCTGGAACTGACCGGTCCGGCGCGGACCGTCGCCGGCCTGCCATGACGGAGTGAACGATGCGCGTCTGGCCGGCCATCGCGGTTGTGGCTCTCGCGCTCGGCGCCTTGTCCGGTGGCGCGGCTTACGAGAACGCAAGCCCGCGCGCCGGTAACTGGCAGGAGATCGCCTGGCCGTTTCCGCGCGATGGCTGGCCGGCGGGCCGCGCGTTCCGCTGCAACGCTGTCGCCTGCGGCGATGCGGTCGAGGTCTATGTCCGGCCGAAAATCGGCTTCTGCAATTGCGACAGCGGTGTCGCCGATGACGACGAAGTCGATCGCGTCGCCGATCTCGATCTGATGAGCCAGCGATTTGCGCCGCTGCAGCCGGGCAGGGTGGTGCGCGTCGCCGACATGCCCGGACGGATCAGGGCCTATGATCTGCACATGGCGGACGGATCGCAGCGCGCCGCGGTCGGCATCGCCGTGTCGCGGCGCTGCGATCTGCTGGTCGCGGTGGCGCAGGGCAACGGAAGCGCGGCGAGGGTGCAGGGCGTGGCGTTGGAATTTCTCGGTTCAAGCAAGATGACAAGCTGGATGACAGCATCGATGGAAGGTCGTTGAGGCTGCGCGTCTCTTGCCTTCTCCCCTTGTGGGAGAAGGTGATCCGTAGGCGGCCTTCGGCCGCCGTTCTTAAGGCAGGACGCCGATGCTTTGCATCGGCTACGGCGACGCGAGGATCGGATGAGGGGTCTCTATCCGCGGAGACAGACCTCTCACGTCGCCGCCTGCATCGCACTGACGTTGGCGTGGGCTATTGCCCGTGACTGACCAGCACGTCGCGGCACGTGGTCGAGAGCTTTGGCCGATTTTCCTTGAGGCAGGCCAGAATGGTGAAGTCGCCCTGATCCATCAGCTTGCGGCAGAAACGCTGCACGTCGCGGCTGCAGGCCTGTTGCTCCTGCTCCGAGCCGCTGTGGGCCATGGCGCCCGTCGACACCGGGATAGACAGCAGCGCAAATACCAAGAGAACTTTGTGCATTTTCTTCCTTTCTTCTCACAGTAGGCGATTCTAACGTCCATAGAGGGGCAAACACCGTTCACTCCATCACCATCGCATGGTCGTTTTCGGCAGACGCAGGCGCGCTCCGCAGCAAAAGGACGAGGGGAATGGCGGCAAGCGGGAGGATCATCATCAATTTGAAATCGTCGATGTAGCTGATGATGGAAGCCTGCGTTTGGATGACCTGATCGAGCGCCGCGCGTCCGCTTGCGGTCCAGGGACTCAAGGCCTGCCGCACAATGCCGCTGTCGAAGGCGTGATTGAAGGCTGTGACATGGCTTGCGATGGTCGCGTGATTGACCTGATTGTTTCTGATCAGCAGATAGGAGACGACCGATATCCCGACGCTGGATCCGACGTTACGGGAGAGGTTGAACAGACCGGTGCCGTCCGCCCGCTGCTCGGGCGCAAGCGTCGCGAAGGTGACGGTGTTGAGCGGGACGAACAGGAATCCAAGTCCCGCGCCCTGGATGAAGCCGGTTACGGCGATCGTCCACTGCGAGACGTTCGGATTCCATCCGGTCATGTCGTACATGGCCCAGGCGGTCAGCAGCAGGCCGATCAGGATCAGCAGCCTGGTATCGATCCGTCCGACGAGGCGCCCGACCAGGAACATGCAGGCCATGGTGCCGAGGCCGCGCGGGCCCATGACGATACCTGCGGTCACCACGGGATAGCCCATCAGGGTCTGCAAATAGGGCGTCAGCAACGCCAGCGACGCCAGATAGGTGACCCCGACGATGAAGATGAACAGCACCCCGACCGAAAAATTTCGATCGAGAAACAGTCTTGGATTTACGAAGGAATTTTTCGCCGTAAAGGTGTGGACGAGGAAGACGTAAAGCGCCGATGCGCAGACGACCGCTTCGATCAGGATTTCGAACGAAGAGAACCAGTCAAGTTGCGCGCCCCGGTCCAGAAACACCTGCAGTGCGGCAATAGCGAGGCTCAAGCTGCCAAATCCGAGCCAGTCAAGCTTCGCCGCCGCGCTGGTGCTGGTCTCCCTCAGAAAGAACGATATGCCGGCGAAGGCGAGCATTCCCAGCGGCACGTTGATATAGAAGACCCATCGCCAGCTGTAGTGGTCGGTCAGCCAGCCGCCGATCACCGGCCCCAGCACCGGCCCCACCATCACCGATACGCCGAACAGAGCCATGGCCGACCCGCGTTCTTCCACCGTATAAACGTCGAGCAGAACGGACTGGCCGAGTGGAACCATGGCTGCGCCGAAGAACCCTTGCAGCAAACGGAACGCCACGATCTGGACCAGCGATTGCGCGATGCCGCACAGCACCGACGCCATCACGAAGCCGACGACGGCCGTCATCAGGACGCGCTTGCGGCCGAACCTGTTGGCCAGAAACCCCGATGGCGGGGTCATGATGGCCGCGGCCACGACATAGGAGGTCAGCACCCAGTTGATCTGATCGGCGCTCGCCGACACGCTGCCCTGCATGTAGGGGAGCGCGACATTGGCGATTGTCGTATCCAGCGCCTGCATGATCACGGCGAGGATGACGCACAGCGTAACCGCGGGCCGGTTGATCGGTCGCGGCGTATCTGCAGCGGCATCAGCCATGTTCAGCTCCGCGATCCAAATAGATCGGTTATAAAGCCGGGAAATCCGCGGGCATGTCCGGTGTCGACATTCACCTCCACGCTCATGCCCACGCGCAGCGGTGGCTTGCCGGGTGCATTCTTGACCAGGATGCGCATTGGAATGCGTTGCACGACCTTGACCCAGTTACCGCTGGTATTCTCGGCTGGCAGCAACGAGAAGCTCGAGGCGGATGCCGGGCTGATGCTGTCGACCGTTCCGGTCCAGCGCTCGCCCGGATAGGTATCGACGTCGACGGTGACTTTCTGCTGGGGCTTGACATAGGTCAGTTCGGTTTCCTTCGGACTTGCCTGAACCCAGACGTGATCGGTCGAGACGATGTTGAATGCCGTTGCCGCGGCGGCAAGGTACTGGCCGGGCTGCAGCGACGGCACGTTGGTCACGATGCCGGCGAACGGGGCCCGTACGACGGTGTGCGCAAGCTGGCGCGCGGCCTCATCGCGCGCGGCCAACGCATCCTTGTATCGCGGATGATCCTCGATCGGCGCGTCGGGGTCGCCATTCAGGTTGGCGGCGATGCCGGTCAGCTGTTGTTGCAGCGAGGCGAGCTTTTGCTGTGACCCTTGCAGGGTGTTGCGGGCAGTATCGAAGGTGGCCTTTGGAGTAAAGTTGTTGGCAATCAATTGCTCCTGGCGCTGAAAATTGACCATGTTGAAATCGACATCTTTCTGTGCCTGTTCGACCTGGGCCTGCATGTTTCGGTAGCTGGCCTGCAATGCAACGAGATCATTTCGCGTGTTTCCGATCTGAGCCTCGGCGCGATCCTGCGCCAGCCGGAACTGCAGATCGTCGAGCTTGAACAGGACGTCGCCCTTCGCGACCCTCTGATTGTCGTGAACCGAAACTTCACGGACGATTCCGGACACGTCGGTGGATAATCCGACCATGTCGGCCTGCACGTAGGCATTGTCCGTCGACATGGTCGCGCCGCCGGTCACATAAAAATATCCACCGACGACGAGCGCCACCGGCAGCAACGCGAACATCAACGGCCGACGCAACGATCTCTTCGGCGTTACGGAACTGGCCGCCGCAGCGGCGTGAGGCGGTTCAGCTGATAGCCTCGCCTCGGGCTTGCGATCGTTGGGTCCGACTTTCGATTCCGGCTCGGTTAGCTCGCCTGTGCTCGATCCCCTGGCTTCCTGCAGACGACGCGCCAGACGATAGATCTTGTCGTCTGCGATGCGAGGGCTGCCTTGTTCGGAGTCGGCGTTGTGAATGTTCGGATTGAGTTCGTTCAGGTCGGCCATGAATTGCTCTTTCTTGCCCAGCCACGCGCATCGCATGCGTCGGTCAGGTTTCGCGTCGAGCCTGGCTGCAGCGTTGCAGGCGCTCGAGCCTGGCGATGGCCGGTTCCGCGCCGGCTGCGCGTCACCCGCTCTCCAAGACTAACTTTACAAACCGCTTTCATAAGGCTAGCTATATCGAAACCAAACCGTATCGTTTATATAATCCAGATCCAGGGAGATGACAAGAGGCGGGAAATGATCAAGTGCTCCCCTAGCCGGTTGCTTGTGAAGGCGCCGCCCCCGGGTGGTTCCTTGCCGAGCGGGTTTCGTTATCGAAGACCGTTGCAATGAAGGACGAGCCTCGCATGATCGTCGTGATGCGTCATGCGTTGGCGATCCTCCACGCGTTGGAGGAGGCGGACGCGCAGCTTGTCGGCAAGGTTGTTGTCCTCACCGACGGAACGGCGGGGACGGTAGAGGATATCTGGCCTGACGATCTTCACGGCTTGCGAATCTCGATCAAGGGACATCCTGGAAGACGGCCTGTCTCCGCGGTCAAATTCGCGCAACGCTAGATGCAGGCCGGCCTCAGCGAGGCCTCATGCCGTTCAGGAACAGTTTGACGGCGGCCTCTCTCCGTTGTTCCTGAAACTTTGGACGGGTGACGATGCCGTGGTGTTTGTCGTTCCCCAGCACAAGGCTCAGGAACAGGTCGGCCGCAATGGCGGGATCGTCAACCTTGATCTGGCCGCGGTCGGCAAACTGCTGAAGCAGGATTGCGACGGCCCGAACCCCACGCAGCCAACCCTCCTCATGCGCGAGCTTTGCTACTTCCGGAAACTGGACGGCCTGCGCTGCAAGCGTCCGGCGCAACATGACCACCTCAGGTGTCGAAGAGTGGGCCAACAGGTGCCGGCTAAGATCGTGCAGCGTCGACTCTACGCTCCTGGGATTGACCCTGGCGGCCTCGGCCGCCGCCGATAGCGGGGCAAGCCAGCGTTGAATCGTGGCTCGCAGCACGGCCGTGAACAGATCGCGCTTGTCACGATAACGTGCGTAGACGGTCGGCTTGCTGATCCCTGCGGTTTCCGCGACCGCCTCGATCGAGGTGCAATCATAGCCTCGCTCCATGAACAGCCTTGTTGCGACGTCTAGCAGGCGCGCGTCACGCCGCGCGGCCTCCTCACGGGTAGGACGGCCGCCGCTCGCGCGCCGGGCAGGGCGCGTCGCCACCATCGTTGCTTCCTTCGCCATCCAAAGCCCCTTGTCAGCCTGTCGAAGCTGGATTATATAAACGATACAGTTTAGTTTCGGCAAGACCGGATATCAGTGCACTTCGTAACATGAGTCCGAAGCCCCGAATACCCGCGCACCTGGCGGAACCGGCGACAACAGGAGGATATCGTCAGAACATGTCGCTCAACCATGCCTGAAGCGACTTCCACCCTTCACCGTTAGCGTCGGCGAACAACCCCGTCCCCAAGAGCGGTCGCCGCGCGAGAGCCGCCGAGCAGCCCCCTCGGCGGCTCTTTAGCGTGGTCACACGCGGGGCGGTGGATGATCGCCGCAATGGTGGGTCGTTGATGCGGTGCTATCTCACCTTTCCCCGCAAGAGCGGGGCGAGGGAGAAGAGCGCCGCTTCCATCGCGGTCTCCCGCATGCATAATGCCCCGACCGATCACCCACCGAGTGCTCCCCCATGTCCCTGCAAGCATATCTCGCCTTCGTTGCCGCCTGCATCGCGCTGGCGCTGATACCCGGGCCGGTGGTCACGCTCGTCATCGCCAACGGCCTGCGCCATGGCACCCGCGCGGCGCTGACCAACATTCTGGGCGTCCAGGCCGGACTCACGATCGTGATCGGCATCGTCGCGATCGGGCTGACCTCGCTGATGGCGACGATGGGCTACTGGTTCGACTGGGTGCGCTTTGCCGGCGCCGCCTATCTGGTCTGGCTCGGCTACAAGCTGATCCGCTTTCCGGTAGAAGGCGTCAGCGCCGACGAGCCGCCACCGCCGCCGCGCGGCGGATTTTTCCTGCAGGGTTTTCTGGTGCTGCTCTCAAATCCCAAGGTGCTGGTGTTCTTCGGCGCCTTCATTCCGCAATTCATGGACATGAGCCAGGATCACATGTCGCAGGTGGCGCTGCTCGGCTTCACCTTCATGGTCACGGGCGCGATCACCGATTCGATCTACGCGGTGCTGGCCGGCCGCGCCCGAAAATTCTTTTCGGCGCGGCGAACCCGGCTGGTGTCGCGGATTTCCGGCGGCTTCATGATCGGCGGCGGCATCTGGCTGGCGCTGACGCGGGCGCGATAAATCCTGACGTTTTTTCCCGCGGATTGAACCATCCGACGCCCCGGACCGTCTGAGCAAGGGGGCGGATTTTCGCCGTCCGGTCTTCGCGAAGGGAAATCCGTGCCTGATCTGCCGTGGTATGTCTACGCGATGCTGCTCGGGCCGCTCGCGCTGGTTTGGTTTGCCGCGGCCTACAAGACGCTGCAGGTGCGCGCCGCCAGGGAATGGCCGCAGGCGCCGGGCAAGGTCGTGATCTCCGATTCCGAGGTGCGCGAGGTCAGGGTGCTCGACGACTCCCGGGAAGACAATTACCGGGTCGAACAGCGCAACTTCGCCAACATCGTTTACCAATATGCCGTAGCCGGCAAGCAGCTGCGCAACAACCGCGTCAGTATCGGCGAAGACCGCGGTGATTTCGAGGTCGCGGAGACCATCGCGAAATATCCTGAAGGCAGGGATGTCACCGTGTTTTACAACCCGCTGCATCCCAACGAGGCCGTGCTGGAGCGCGACTTGCCGAAGGGCCTGTGGGGTTGCCTCGGGATCGGAACGGCGGTCGTGCTCGCCATCGTGTTCGGCGGCGTGTTTGGTCTCAATCGATTGACCGGGTTCGTCGCCACGCTGCTCGCGAATCCGAAATATTCGCCGATGGTCATCGTATTCGGGGCCTTCGGGCTCGTCATCGCGCTGTTTGCGCTCGCGATGCGGCGGCAGTCGCAGTTCGCCAAGCACTGGCCGGTCGTGCCGGGGACCATCAGGATGTCGGACGTCCAGCAATACCGCAACGCGCCGACGCAAAACGGCGTGCGCGGAGAAATCATGTATCAGCGGCAGGCGTCGTTCGCCTACCGCTACAACAACGTCGCCTACACCGGCGTCGAGGGCAGCGTTGCCACCGGCGCCAGTTCGACCCAGGGCTGGCTGATGCGCAAATTCACCGCGGCCTATCAGGACGGCGCCAGCGTGAACGTCTATGTCAATCCGGCCAATCCCTCCGAAGCCACGCTCAATCCGCGCGGTGGCGTCATTATCATATGGATACTCGCGGTCCTCGCGGTCGCGTTCTTGGCATTGGCGTATTTCGTCGCGACGCGGAGTTAGAACTGCGTCGTGGACTCTTGAACCCAGCTGGCCACGTCCGCTATTGGATGAACGACGGAAAACATATGCTCGCATTGAGCTTTTCAGCTTTTGACCCAGACTGTGTGAAAACCCCATCGATGCTATGATTCCCTTGCTGAATCGCGGGGGAATGATGAAGGGTTTCGTTCAAGGGGCGGATCGCCAGCAGACGACGCTGTTGCCGGAATGCCTTGATGATTGGGTCGACGAGAGCAATCCTGTTCGCGCGGTCGATGTGTTCGTCGATGCGCTGGAACTCCGCGACCTCGGGTTCGATGGCGTCGATGCGGCAGCGACCGGTCGGCCCGGGTATCATCCTTCGCCGCTGCTCAAGCTCTACATCTACGGCTATCTCAACCGAGTCCAATCGAGCCGGCGGCTGGAGCGTGAGGCTGGCCGCAATCTGGAAGTGATGTGGCTGACGGGACGGCTCGTTCCGGATCACAAAACCATCGCCGATTTCCGCAAAGACAACGGCTCCGCCATCAAGAAGGTCTGCGCGCAATTCGTTGCCTTGTGCCGCAAGATGGGTCTGCTGGCGAAAGCGAGCGTTGCGATCGACGGCAGCAAGTTCAAGGCGGTCAATTCGCGCGACAACAACTTCACGAAGGGAAAGATGGAGCGGCGCCTGGCGCAGATCGAGGAGAGCGTTGCGCGCTATCTGAGCCAACTTGACACAGCCGATCGTCAGACAGCTTCTGGTGAGGCGCCGTCGGAGGAGCTTGTGGCCAGGACCACGCGGCTCAAGGAGAAGCTGATCAAGCTCGAAGAAGAGGTGAAGCGCCTTAAAGCGATTGAGAAAGTGATGCTTGCGGCGCCCGATCAGCAGGTCTCCTTCACCGATCCTGATTCCCGCTCGATGGCGACCAGCGGGCGCGGCTCTGGGATGGTCGGCTATAATGTGCAAGCGGCCGTCGACACGACGAACCATCTGATCGTCGCGCATGAGGTGACCAACGTCGGCACCGACAAGTCGCATCTTGCGAACATGGCCAACCAAGCGAAGGCGGCATTGGAGGCAGAAAACCTCGAAGCCTTCGCCGATCGCGGCTACTTCAAGGGCGAGGAGATCCTCGCATGCGATGAGGCTGGCATCACGGTCACGCTGCCAAAACCCCAGACATCGGAGGCGAAGTCGGAAGGCCGCTTCGGCAAGCAGGACTTCCGCTACGTGGCTGAGGAAGACATTTACATTTGTCCTGCCGGTGAGAAGCTCGCCCACCACTTCACGAACGAGGAAAATGGATTGGTCTTGCGCCGCTACTGGACCAATGCGTGCCGCACCTGCGCGGTGAAGGCTCAGTGCACGAAGGGACCGCAACGTCGCATCACGCGTTGGGAACACGAGCACGTTGTCGATGCCGTGCAGGCGCGCCTGGACAGAAATCCGGATGCAATGCGTACTCGTCGCGAGACGGTCGAGCATCCGTTTGGCACGCTGAAGATGCGGATGGGGGCGACGCACTTTCTGATGAAGACGCTGCCCAAAGTGGCGACTGAGATGGCGTTGCACGTGCTCGCCTACAACCTCACGCGCGTGATGAACCTCCTCGGTATCAAACCGCTCCTCGCCGCGATCCGGGCGTGAGGAGCGTGTACTGTTGTGCGCGCCGTGTGACCGTTCAGGTCGCTCAGCGCGGCCCGAGGTTGCGCCCGGATTGACTCCAGACCCGATGCAGCAAAAATAGGCGCAGCCGGTCACTTCGAGGTCCGTCGCGCCCGGCTGCTGCAGTTATTGGGGTACGAAAAACGTTTCCACACGGCCTGGACCCAACCCGGACATCCCTCGCTTGGACCTGTACCGAAAAATCGCTTACTCTCGGGGAGCTTCGGGGGCGAAATTGGCAATAAAGCGACGAGAGTTCATCCGACTGATAGGCGCGGCTGCGTTGGGGATTCCCCGACGGGGTGTTGCTCAAACCAATTCGGGCTTGCCGCTGGTGGGAGTTCTTGTTTCCCGGCACGCCCGATGCCGCAAAGGGCAGGATCGCTGCGCTACGTCTCGGGTTGCAGGAAGCAGGTTTCATAGAAGGGACGAATTACCTATTCGCCATACGCATCGCCAATGGCGACTTCAGTCGCCTGCCTTCGCTTGCCGAAGAACTCGGCAAACTGAAGCTGCGCGTCATCGTCACAGCGGGCACCGCTTTAGTCGCGCGGAAATTCTTCCCGGACACCCCAATGGTCTTTACCGGCTTTGCCATCGATCCTATCGCGACCGGGCTTGCCCAAAGTTATGTGCGGCCGGGTGGAATGGCAACCGGCAATGTCACGAACGCGATTGGAGGGGAGGAAGCCCTCACCGAAAAGCGTATGGGATTTTTCAAGGAAATTGTCCCCAACGTCACACGGCTTGGAATGATCGGCCCGCAAGGTCCGGTGTCCTCCGCAGAGCAGAGCGCATTGCGAAACCTGTCTGGTCGTCTAGGTTTTGAATTTACGAACTACGTGATCCCGACGATCGACGATCTAGAGAGCGCTTTCGCGTCTGGCCGTCGCGATGGAATGAACGCGCTCTACATCTCGGGCGAACCCCTGTTACTTACAAACATATCGAGGGTGATGCCTCATGTAATTGCATCGGGAATGCCCGCCCTTGGTGCTTATCCTGAATGGGGCCGCGCTGGTCTTCTGATGTCCTATTCAAGCGACCTGTTGGACGGGTTTCGCCACGCCGGAACCTATGTCGCGAAAATTCTTGGCGGGGCCAAGCCCGGTGATCTGCCGATTGAGCAGGCGAGTAAATTTACTTTCGTGATCAATCTCCAAACGGCCAAGACGCTGAATGTCGCTGTGACCCCGCACCTGCTGTCGCTCGCAGACGAAGTGATCGAATAGGCTGGTCACGCATGAGATTGAGAGAGGCAATGAAACGACGCGAATTCATTACTCTGGTTGGCGGGGCATTGGCGTGGCCTTTGGTGGCACGCGCTCAGCAAGCGAAGCGAATCGCCCGCATCGGCCTCTTCCTCCCCCCGCCGCGAAATTTGGAGGTAGAAGCTTTCCTTGCGGGGCTTCGCGATCTCGGCTGGGTTGAGGGCGATAACATTCATGTCGAATATCGTGACGCCGACGGCGATAACGACCGGCTGCCCGCGCTGGCAACTGAACTGGTCGCCCTCGATGTCGACGTTCTCGTGACAGCTACAACTCCCGGGATTCTTGCTGCTCACCGGGCGACGACAAGGATTCCGACCGTGATGATCGTGGGCCCCGATCTGGTGACCTTGGGCCTTGCAGCCAGCATGGCTCATCCGGGTGGCAACATGACGGGACAAACCCAATTCGTTGCAGAACTGGCTGCCAAGCGTTTAGAGATTCTCGCGAGCCTGGTTCCCTCGATGATCCGCGCAGGGGTGCTACTGCAACGAGGGAACCCCCTGAACAACATTACCATGAGCGCCATGACGGCCACAGCACAGGCATTGAAGGTGGAGCTGCGACCGATCGAGGTTGACGTCCCCGGCGACCTCGAAGGCATGCTGTCAATCGTCGGTTCCGCTTCCATCGACGGCCTCCTGATTCCGGAAGCCAATGCGTTTATCACCAACTCTTCCTTAGTCGCCGCAATTGTTGACAAGTGCCGCGTGCCATCGATTGCCGCACCTATTCTCGCTTCTCGCGGGGCCGCCCTGGTGGGTTACGGGGTGGACTTCACCGCAATGTTTCGCCGCAGTGCTGTTTTCGTGGACAAGATATTGAAGGGCGCCAATCCGGCCGACATCCCGATCGAGCAGCCGACAAAGCTCAAGACAGTCGTCAACCTGAAGACCGCGAAGGCGCTCGGCGTCGAAATACCGCCGGCGGTGTTGCTGCGCGCCGACGAAGTGATTGAATGAGGCGACGACTTCCGCTGTGGTGGCAGAACGGACGTGCCGCGACGGTGGGCAATTGTCGCCGTTGACCCACATCCGACATCAGTTGCCCAAGACCAGATGAGCAGATGCCGAAAGCTTTTCGTGAAGTGTAACCAATCGAGTAAACCGACGTTTGCATAAGCGGGGGCGGTCATGAGGCGGCGCGAATTCATACAGCTGGTTGCGGGCACGGCAGCGGGTTGGCCTGTCGCAGTTCACGCGCAACAGCGGCCAAAATGGCGAGTAGGATTTCTTAGTCCAAGCAGCCCCAATCCGTTTACCGCACAAGTTATGTCGGCGTTCGGCAATGGAATAGGTCAAGGCGGTTTGCGGGAGCTTGCCGAGATCGAGATCGTGGCCCGCTTCGCCGACAACCAACTCGACAGATTACCCGCACTGGCGCAGGAACTGGTGGAGCAGGGCGTTCGAGCGATCTGCGCTGCTGCGCCGGCGGCAGTCGGTGCCGCGCGAGGAACAACATCCGTCATTCCCATAGTTGTAATGGACCTGGAGTCCGATCCCGTCGCGGACGGCTGGGCTGCGAGCCTCGCCCATCCAGGCGGCAACGTCACCGGCATCTTTCTCGACTTACCTGGCTTCAGCGCCAAGACATTGCAGCTGTTGCGGGAAGCGGTGCCGGGCCTTTCAAAGGTCGCCGCGCTCTGGCTTCCGGCAAGCGGGCCTCGACAATTTGGAGGCGGTACGTAGCGCGGCCGCCGCCCTGGAATTGACGCTGGAAGTGTTTGAGGTGGGACGTCCCTCCGACTTTGAAGCGGCGTTTCAGGCAGCGGCTAAGTCAAAAGCCTCGGGTGCATTGATGCTTTCCGCGCCTCTATTCGTTGGCAATCCACAGATTCTAGCCGATCTGGCGCTAGCCAATCGCCTTCCTGCGATCAGTATCTTTCCCAATTTTGCCCAAAAGGGTGGACTGATAGCCTATGGGCCGGATCTGCTTGAGCTATATCCGCAGGCGGGTGTCATGACCCGCAAATTGTTGCAAGGTGCCTCGGCCGCCGACTTGCCCATCGAACGCCCGACGCGCTTCAAGCTCGTGGCGAACCTCAAGACCGCGCGAGAACTGGGCTTGACGATGCCGACATCCATTCTGCTCAGCGCCGACGAGGTGATCGAATGAAGCGGCGGGAGTTCATTGGGCTTGTCGGCGGTGCAGCGGCGTGGCCAATTGCGGCGGGCGCAGCCGGTCGAGAAATCGTATCGTGTGGGCTATCTGGCTCTTCTGCCCGGTGAGGATACGACGTTGCTGAGTCCTTTTTCCCAGCGGCTTAAGGAGTTGGGCTACACCAAGGATAAGAATCTCGTTCTGGAGTACCGTTCGGCCGAAGGCGCGCCAGAACGTCTGGCCCAACTCGCTGCAGACCTCGTCCAAGCCAACCCGGACGTGCTGGTGGCCGGATTCGGAACTCTTGCAGCAAAGGCCGCCGCCGCCGCGACCAAAACCATCCCGGTTGTATTTTCCAGCGTCGGTGACCCGGTTGGAGCAGGATTGGTCGAAAGCTTAAGCCGGCAAAATTCGGCTACTTTGAGTTCACCAGCGGCTCCATCCCACTCTTCCTGATGGTCTCGGATGCGCGCGCGGAGCCAAGAAATTCGATTAGTCGATTGGCAGCCTCCATCTCCTTGGAGCCCGCCACGACGGCGGCTGAAAACACCTGGGCGAGCTGAATCTCCGGCGCAATCGTGTCCACGAAGTCGACGCCCGCCGCGTGCAGGATTTCGCTTACCGGCATGACTTCAATGTCCGCCTCCCCCGCGGCGACCATGGCTGTTGCGCCCGTGCCGCGAGGTGTCAACTTGACGTTGATTTTTTCCGTGATGCCCAGTCGGGGAAGAACCTCGGTCGTAAGCCAGATACCGCCGGTGCTGCCGGGGATCGCGATGGCTTCGGCCTTCAGCAGCACCTGTTTGAAGGACTCGACGGTGCCGATTTCGGGCTTCGGGCACCCCGCACGCACCGCCACGCCGAGCGGCACGCTCGCAAGGTTCACGGCCGTTCCAGCGGCGATGCGGTTCGCGGCGATCAGCTCATTCAGTCCCTCTCTGGAGAGGATCACCACATCCGCGGATACGCCGCGGTCGAGCTGCGCGGCAATCGTTTGGGGGCCCGATCCCTGCGACGCACCTGAGCCGGTCATCACCTTTATGCCGCTCATCCGCTGGAATTCAGGCAACAGCTGCTCGTACGCGCCGGCGAATCCTCCAGATATCAGAACGCTCAGTTGCGCCGACTCTTTTGTCATCTTTTCCCGTGCTCCTGATTGTCGCTCGCCGCATGCGCTGCGTAGCGGGCCTCCATAAGGTCGAACGCCGGCTTGTCGACCAGCCTCTGACGCTCCGCAAATGACGTGACGGCGCGCTCATCGAGGACGCCCTTCTCCTTGAGCGTTGACAGCGTCGACTGCATGCCATGCACGGCTCCCTGCAGAGCGGCGTTGGCGTAAAGCACCAGGCTGAACCCCATTTCAGTCGCCGCTTTCACGTCGATGATGGGTGTCTTGCCTCCGAGCACCATGTTGACCAGTTGAGGCGCCTTCAGGCGGTGGGGGACGGCCTTGAGATCTTCGAGGCTTTCAGGAGCCTCGACGAACGTGACGTCTGCACCCGCCTCGATGTAGCGACCGGCCCGCTCAATTGCCGCCTCAAAACCCTCGACGGCACATGCATCGGTGCGGGCAATGACAACCAGATCCTGCCGCCTTGTGTCCACCGCGGCCCGTATCTTCCCCACCATCTCCTCCATGGGGATCAACTCCTTGCCGTCAAAGTGCCCGCACCGTTTGGGCGCATGCTGGTCCTCGATCTGAATCGCACTCGCGCCAGCCTGCTCGAGAATGCGGACCGTGTGGGTGACATTGACCGCGTTGCCAAAACCGGTGTCGATGTCGACGATCAGCGGCAGGTCGATCACACACCGGATCGCCATCACATGCTCGGCCACCTGGCTCAGGTCCATGAACCCGAGGTCCGGCAACCCGAGGTGCGTATTGGTGAAGTCCGGCCCCGGTCAGATAGACCGCCTTGAAGCCCAAATCAGCAACGATCCGCGCCGCGAGCGCATTTGGCGCGCCAGGCAAAATGACGCCTTTCTCCTCGCGCAGCATCGCTCGAAACGTCCTGATGTGAGAAGTCGACATGATTTCCCTCCTGCTCTCTAGATCAGCCTTTCCGCGCGCAGCATCGGTTCGATCTCGGCAAAGATCCGCGCCAGCCGGTCGGCCCAGGATTTTTCGCCGGCGGCATCCGAAATCAGGTCCTGGCGGATTTCGATTCCGGTGTTCATCAGCCCGCGCATCTCGCCGTGCACCGGGATCGTGTAGTCAGTCTCGTCGCTGACCGCATAGGGCTCGTTGTCGCCGACCACGAGATCGGCTTCGCTGCGCAACAGTTTTAACAGCCGCGTCGGCAGATGGGTGTCGCGGTGATAGAGCGTGCCGATGTGCCAGGGACGGGCGATCCCGGCATAGACGGGCGTAAAACTGTGCAGCGATACCAGCACCGTCGGCATGCCCGAATGCAGGCGGCCATCGATGATCTCGTCGATGCGCCGGTGATAGGGATCGAAGATCTGCGCGTGCCGCGCCTCCGTGGCCGCGCGCGAGAGGCCTTCATTGCCGGGAACGGTCGTTGTTTCGCTGATCAACGGGATCGAGCTTGCGGCGTGCGGCGGACGGTTGCAGTCGATCACCAGCCGCGAGTAGCGCTGCGCGATCAGATGCGCGTCGAGATGGCGCGACAGCGCCTCGGCGACGCCGGCGATGCCGGTGTCCCAGGCGATATGGCGAACGAGCTCGCTCTCGGGCAGGCCGAGGTCGCCGAGTTGCTTCGGAATCAGCCGGCCGTAATGGTCACAAGTGAGCAGAAACGGCGAACGCCCCGCGGCATTATATTCATGGATCGGGGGAACATCTTCGTGACCCAGAAGTAGTGATGTGTCGCCGGCGTTATTCAACTGCCTTTTCCTCAACTTTGCCTATCGAATCGGCATCCCGACCTTAAAAATGAGCAGGCTTCGGTATAGATTAACCAGCCCAGATTCACGATGATTGTTTGACGATGCCGCTCCTGACGATTCATCACAAGACCGTATATCGCTATCGCCACCCGGTGGCGTTCGGCGAACACCGCATCATGCTGCGTCCGCGCGACAGCCATGATCTGCGCGTGCTCGCAAGCGAGCTCGAGATCGAGCCGCGGCCGATGTCGCTGCGCTGGATCCACGACGTGTTCGGCAACAGCGTCGCGATCGCGACCTTCGACGAGCGGGCGCAAACCCTGTCGTTCACCTCGACTGCGACGGTGGAGCACAATCCGGCCGAGGAATTCGCGCTGACCGCGGACGATCCCGCCTATTTCTATCCGTTCTTCTATGACGACGAGGAATTTCCGGATCTCCAGCAATTCATTTCGCCGCAATATGGCGATCCGAATGGCGAGCTGTCGTTCTGGGCGCGCGGCTTTCTCGATGCCGACGGGCCGACGCCGACCTTCAATATCCTCAGCGGCATGACCCACGGCATCCGCGAAGCCTTCAGCTATCGCAAGCGCCATGAGCACGGCACCCAGCATCCGCTCGACACGCTGTCGACTGGATCGGGCACCTGCCGCGACTATGCGCTGTTCATGATCGAGGCGCTGCGGCGCCTCGGCATCGCCGCGCGCTTCGTGTCTGGATATCTGGCGATGCCGGGCGATCGCGAGCACGGCTATGTCGGCGGCGGTTCGACCCATGCGTGGGTGCAGGTCTATCTGCCCAGCGCCGGCTGGATCGAGTTCGATCCGACCAACGGCATCGTCGGCACCCGCGACCTGATCCGCGTCGCGGTGGCGCGCGATCCGCGGCAGGCGATCCCGCTGCACGGCGCCTATCTCGGCTCGGCCGACGCCTTCGTCGGCATGGACGTCAACATCAACGTCGTCTCGGTCGGCGATGAGCTCGAGGGCGCAGAAGTCTGATGGAGATCAAGGTCGGATTCGAGATTGCCTATGCCGCGGCTCAGCCGACGCCGATGGTGATCATGCTCGGCATCCATCCGTCGCGCTTTTCCGATATCGTCGGCACCGAAAGCATTGTCGCCGAACCCAACGTGCCGATCGGATTCTATCGCGACAGTTTTGGCAATGTCTGCGGCCGCCTGGTGGCCCCTGGCGGCGGCGTCACCTTTCACGGCCACGCCGTGGTGCGCGATTCCGGTTTGCCCGACGTGGTGATGCCGACGGCGCAGCAGGTGCCGATCGATCAGTTGCCGGACGAGTTGTTGCTCTATCTGATGCCGAGCCGTTATTGCGAGACCGACAAGCTCACCGATATCGCCTGGTCACTGTTCGCAGCCACGCAACCGGGCTGGGCGCGGGTCCAGGCCATCGTCGATTTCGTCCACAGCCACGTCACGTTCGGCTACGAGCACGCGCATTTCATGAAGTCGGCGCATGACGTCTACGAGCAGCGCGCCGGCGTGTGCCGCGATTTCGCGCATCTGGCGCTGACCTTCTGCCGCTGCATGAACATCCCGGCGCGCTATTGCACGGGCTATCTCGGCGATATCGGGGTGCCCGCCGATCCGGCGCCGATGGATTTTTCAGGCTGGTTCCAGGTCTATTTGTCCGGCCAGTGGTACACCTTCGACGCCCGCCACAATCATCCGCGCATTGGCCGCATCCTGATGGGCACCGGCCGCGACGCCGCCGACGTCGCACTGACCACGAGCTTTGGCCGAATGGATCTGGTGAAGTTCGTCGTCGTTACTGATGAAGTCGTGCCCGCGTAAACTCTACTCTTCGTCATTGCGAGCGAAGCGAAGCAATCCAGTCTTTCTTCGCGTGGTGAGATGGATTGCTTCGCTTCGCTCGCAATGACGGGTATAGAAACCCCATGATTTCAGATCGTCTGTTCGTCTACGGCACGCTGATGCGCGGTTTTGACCATCCGATGGCGAAGCTGCTGTCGCGCAGCGCCGATTTTCTCGGGGCCGCGCAGTGCCACGGCCGGCTCTATCTCATCAAGCATTATCCGGGGCTGGTGCTGTCGGACGATCAAGCGGAAATCGTGTTCGGTGAATTGTATCGCCTGCGCGATCGCGACGCCTTGCTCGGCGAGTTCGACATGTATGAGGCCTGCGGCGCGGGTTTTCCGGAGCCGACCGAATATGTCAGGCGGATGCTGCCGCTGATGCTGGACGACGGCAGCGCCGGCGAGGCGTGGACCTATATCTATAACTGGCCGGTCGTCGGCCTGCCGCACATCGCCTCGGGGAAATTTCTGGAGCAGTAGGGCTCACCCCTCCTGCACCACGCGCACGTCGACCTCGCGCTCGACATAGGTCCATTCCTCGGTGGCGCGCAGCATCCGGACCAGTTCGTCGAACTCGGCGGCGTGGTCGGGGGAGTATTCGAACCAGGTCAGGAAATCGAAGGGCTCGCCGAGGTCACGGCAGTGGAACAGCTGCCGCGCGATCGCGGGCAGATATTTCAGGCTGGCTGAAATGTGGTGCGACTTGTCCTCAAAGATGCGTCGCCGCTCGTCCTGGGGCAGCTCCCACCACGCATTCGATTTCCGGATCGGGATCAATGCGGCGTGCGTGGCCTCGGGGCGTCCGAGCCCGGCCTGGACCGCGGCGAGCTGCTCCTTCTCGGCGCGCTCGGTGTAGCGCAAATGGCCGGCGATCCCGGCCAGCCGCCACGCAGTCGCCGAGGGCAGGATCGGCAGCGCGATGGAGTCGGAATGCACCACCGACAGCGCCGGCACGCGCGGCAGCGGATCGCCCTTCACCCGCGAAATCGAGGTGATGCGCCACGCCCCGCTCTGGCCGCCCCGGAAAGTTGTGAACATGGGGTCTATGGAAGCGTGGAACCGGGCGGGGATCAAGCCCGCTTTTTCGGTTTTGCCTTCTGCTGCATGTAAGACCGCAGCACCGCGTTGATGCGGCGCTGGTAGCCGTCGCCTTCTTTTTTGAAGAAGTCGAGCACGTCTTCATCGACCCGAATGGAAATCGCCTTCTTTCTGGCAGGGATCACCAGAACGGCGTCGGACCAGTCGATGTCAATGGGCGCAGCATCAGGATCATCCGCGACAGCCTTGGCGATGTTCTCGTCCGTCAGCGCATCGACGCGCGCCCAGTCAGTCTTGCCCTTCCGGCGATCACCCCATTTTCGCCTGACGATAATCTCTTTCTTCATTTTTCCTAGCGCGCCGCGCTGAGATGATCCGGACCACGTCTGCCCGTCGTGTAAAACACGACGACAATTAATCGATCGTCCGCATAGCCCAAAGCGGTCCAGCGCTCCTCATTATTGCGATCAGATCGGCGGAGAAGGATCGGCCCATAAAAGACTTCGATTGCTTCTCCGAAATCGATGCCATGCTTGACGAGATTTGACTCGCTCTTGCGTCTGTCCCAATCGAATCCGGAAAGGGAATCATGATCGTAATTCTCTAGCATCGGTTAGTTTCTTTCGTACAATAGGCTTTCTATCGCTACCCATGTGCGTTTTCCCACCGTTGGACTTTTTTAATAGTTGTAGGTTGTATATACATACGTATTATCTTTGTCAATCTTTTTGTCTGAGTGTTCTGGCCTCCCTCCGCCTGTGAATAGGCTGGATAAGCCGAACAATCTTCGTAATCCGGCATTCCACCTGTGAATAGGCTGGATAAGCCGAACAATCTTCGTAATCCGGCATTCCATCCCTATATTCCATGATCGGTTGGCACAGGCCGCCGACTCAAGGCACACACTCACCCCATGCGCTTTACGCCCCAATTCCTCGATGAGCTGCGCGCCCGGCTTCCGGTTTCGGAAGTCGTGGGCAAGCGCGTGAAATTGAAGAAGGCGGGGCGGGAGTGGAAGGGGCTGTCGCCGTTTCAGCAGGAAAAGTCGCCGTCGTTCACCGTCAACGACCAGAAGGGATTTTACCACGACTTCTCCTCCGGCAAGCATGGCGACATCATCTCGTTCCTGATGGAGACCGAAGGCGTCGGCTTTGCCGAGGCGGTCGAACGGCTGGCGGGGATGGCGGGCATGGCGCTGCCGGCCGCGACGCCGGATGCCGCGCGCCACGAGCAGCGCCGCAAGACGCTGTACGACGTGGTGGATCTGGCGGCAAAATTCTTCTGTGACACGCTGGCCTCGCGCCACGGCGCCAAGGCGCGCGGCTATCTCGGCGACCGCGCGATTTCACCGGCCACCCAATTGCAGTTCCGCATCGGCTATGCGCCGCCTGACCGCTTTGCGCTGAAGGAGCATCTCGGCGCGCAGGGCATTCCGGTCGAGGACATGGTGGAAGCGGGCCTGTTGGTCGCAGGTGACGACATTCCGGTGCCCTACGACAAGTTTCGCGACCGCTTGATGTTTCCGATCACCGATATCCGCAATCGCGTCATCGCTTTCGGCGGCCGCGCGCTGGAAAAAGATGTCGCCGCCAAATACATGAATTCGCCGGAAACCCCGCTGTTTCACAAGGGCGACAATCTCTACAACCTCTCGACCGCGCGGGCTGCCACGCATAACGGCGCGGCCCTGATCGTGGTCGAGGGCTATGTCGACGTCATCGCCATGGTGACGACGGGCTTTGCCGCCACCGTCGCCCCGCTCGGCACGGCGTTGACCGAAAACCAGCTCGCGCTGTTGTGGAAGATGGCGGACGAGCCGATCCTTTGCTTTGACGGCGACAAGGCCGGACAGAAGGCGGCGTTCCGCGCCGCTGATCTGGCGTTGCCGCATCTCAAGCCCGGAAAAAGCCTGCGCTTTGCGCTGCTGCCCGAGGGCCAGGACCCCGACGACCTCGCGCGCTCCGGCGGACGTGCGGCGATCGAGGAAGTGATTTCGGCCGCGCGCGGCCTTGCCGACATAATCTGGTCGCGCGAGATCGAGGGCGGCACCTTTGCCACGCCCGAGCGGCGCGCGGCGCTGGAAGCGCGGATCGGCGACCTCAGTAACGGCATCCGCGACGAAGTGGTGCGGCGCTATTATCGCCAGGATCTGGCCGAGCGGTTGCAGCGCGCCTTTGCGCCGCAAGGCGGCCGCGGTGGTTACAACAGGGGCAATTTCGGCAAGCGCCCGGGTGGCGAATCAGGCGGTCGGTTTGCCTCCCGCGGCCCGTTTACCCCGGGTGCTGCGGGCCGATTCGGCTCCGGCGGCGGCCGCGGGCAGGGCAGTGCCGGCACCCAGACCATCAACCGCGGCCCCTACCAGGCCGCCAGCGCCCAACTCGCGAACAGCCCGATCATGCGCGGCCAGCGCAGCGCCTTGTCCCGCCGCGAGGCCCTGATCCTGCAGTCCCTGATCAACCACCCATGGCTCCTGCACGACCATCTGGAGGAGGTGGCGGCGCTGGAACTCGCCCATCCCGAGGCCAACAAACTACGCGCTGGCATTATCGCGGCCTTCGCCAGCGACCATCACCATTCGCCGGAACCCGAAGAGCAGGCCGAGAAAATGCGGGCCGATCTCGAGACAAGAGGGTTTTCGCAGATTCTTCAAAGGGTTGGCGCCGCGATCACGACCTCGGCGGTGTGGGGCGTGCAGCTTGGGGCTGCGCGGGAGGATGTTCTTTCCACCTGGCAGCAGCTCGTTGCCTTGCATCAGAAAACCCACGCCTTATTTAGGGAAAAGAAGGATGCCGAGCTGGCCTTGGGCGAGGAGCCCAGCGAGGCCAATTTGGCATGGCTGAAGGACGTGAGCGCCCGGCTGGATTCCCTCGACGGCACCGAGGCCCTGATCGAGGGTTTTGGCGAGCTTTCGGGCCGGTTCCGGCGCAGCGTTTGATGAAAAAATGATGCGGACGGTTTTGGCCGAACCCGTTAAAAAACTCGCCAAACCATGGGTTTGGCTGCAAAAACAGGGTTAAGCGAAACTTAATAGCCGCACCGTTATTGGTGCAGACACCGGCAAGACGGGAGTTCGGGGTGGCGACAGTCTGCGCCGCCCTTTCCGCGTCGTAAGTAACACTAGTGATCCACGCGGGTTGCGGTTGACGCCGCCTCGCATGAGCGCGTTTCGGGAGCTTGATGAATGGCCACCAAGGCAAAGACGCTGCAGGTTAAAGACAAGGAAAAAGACGACAAGGCAGCGGACGCCCCCGAGAAGGATTCTCCGGACGCGCCGTCGCCGTTGCTCGATTTGTCGGATGCCGCCGTCAAGAAGATGATCAAGCAGGCCAAGAAGCGCGGCTTCGTGACCTTCGATCAGCTCAACGAAGTCTTGCCTTCCGACACCACCTCGCCCGAACAGATCGAAGACATCATGTCGATGCTATCCGACATGGGCATCAACGTATCGGAAGCCGAAGAGGCCGACTCTGAGGACGAGAAGGAAGAGGCCGACGACGAGACCGACAACGAACTGGTCGAGGTCACGCAAAAGGCCGTCACCGAAGTCAAGAAGTCCGAGCCCGGCGAGCGCACCGACGATCCCGTCCGCATGTATCTGCGCGAGATGGGCACCGTCGAGTTGTTGTCGCGCGAAGGCGAAATCGCGATTGCAAAACGCATCGAGGCCGGCCGCGAGGCGATGATCGCGGGCCTGTGCGAAAGCCCGCTGACCTTCCAGGCCATCATCATCTGGCGCGATGAACTCAACGAAGGAAAGATCTTCCTCCGCGACATCATCGATCTTGAGGCGACCTACGCCGGCCCCGACGCCAAGAACAACATGAACCCGGCGCTGCTCGCCGCCCCGCTCGGCCCCGACGGCCAGCCGCTCGCGGCCGCCAACGGCAACGGCGCGGCCGCCGCCCCCTCGCATGTGGCTCCGCCCGCAGCTCCGCCGTCGCCGACCCCGTTCCGCGCCGCGCCCGCGGCTGCGCCCGGTGGCGACACCGAGGAGAAGGATCCGGCCGAGGCCGCCGCCGAAGGCGACATGGACGACGACGAGTTCGAAAACCAGATGTCGCTGGCCGCCATCGAGGCCGAGCTGAAGCCGAAGGTGGTCGAGACCTTCGACAAGATAGCCTCCGAGTACAAGAAGCTGCGGCGCCTGCAGGAGCAGGATATCGCCAACCAGCTGCAGAGTGAGACGCTGTCGCCCTCGCAGGAGCGCAAATACAAGAAGCTGAAGGACGAAATCATCGTCGAGGTGAAGTCGCTGCGGCTGAACCAGGCCCGTATCGATTCACTGGTCGAGCAGCTCTACGACATCAACAAGAAGCTGGTCTCGTTCGAAGGCCGCCTGCTGCGCCTCGGCGACAGCCACGGCGTCGCACGCGAGGATTTTCTGCGCAACTATCAGGGCTCGGAACTCGATCCGCGCTGGCTCAACCGTGTCTCGAAACTTTCGGCAAAGGGCTGGAAGAATTTCGTCCATCACGAAAAGGACCGCATCAAGGAACTGCGCCACGAGATCCAGTCGCTGGCCGCGCTGACCGGGCTCGAGATCGGCGAATTCCGCAAGATCGTGCACGGCGTCCAGAAGGGCGAGCGCGAGGCGCGCCAGGCCAAGAAGGAAATGGTTGAGGCCAATCTGCGTCTCGTGATTTCGATCGCCAAGAAATACACCAACCGCGGTTTGCAGTTCCTCGACCTGATCCAGGAAGGTAACATCGGCCTGATGAAGGCGGTCGACAAATTCGAATACCGCCGCGGTTACAAGTTCTCGACCTATGCGACGTGGTGGATTCGGCAGGCGATCACGCGCTCGATCGCCGATCAGGCGCGCACCATCCGCATTCCCGTGCACATGATCGAGACCATCAACAAGATCGTGCGCACCTCGCGCCAGATGCTGAACGAGATCGGTCGCGAACCGACGCCGGAAGAGCTCGCCGAAAAGCTCGGCATGCCGCTGGAGAAGGTCCGAAAAGTTCTCAAGATCGCGAAAGAGCCGCTGTCGCTTGAGACTCCAGTGGGTGACGAGGAAGACTCGCATCTCGGCGATTTCATCGAGGACAAGAACGCGATCCTGCCGATCGACGCCGCGATCCAGAGCAATCTGCGCGAAACCACCACCCGTGTGCTGGCCTCGCTGACCCCCCGCGAAGAACGCGTGCTCCGCATGCGCTTCGGCATCGGCATGAACACCGACCACACGCTGGAAGAAGTCGGCCAGCAGTTCTCGGTGACGAGAGAGCGCATCCGGCAGATCGAGGCGAAGGCGCTGCGGAAGCTGAAGCATCCGTCAAGGTCAAGGAAGCTGCGGTCGTTCCTGGATAACTAATTCAGATCGACGCCTGTCCCCCGACTTGATCGGGGATGACCCGGGCATCCATCGAAACACAGCGGCGGGCGAAAGCCCGCCGTTTTCGTTTTCGCTCAGCGCGACCGTTGCTTTTCCTCGGTGATGCTGCCCGCGACGCGTTTTGTCTATGATCGTTTCGCGGATATGCTGTTCGCTTGGAATAGGTGGAAGGAGCATTGGTGATGCCGACTCCTCTCGTCATTGCCGGGCTTGACCCGGCAATCCATCTAAAAAAATGATGGATCCGCGGGTCGAGCCGCACATGACGGCGGTGGTCAAATTGCTATCGCGGACTGGGCAATGAATAAAGTCACGGAAATCAAATGGCTCGGCGACTATCGCTTGCGCGCAACGTTCAGCGATGGGGCAACGGGCGAGTGCGATTTTTCTGCGCTGGTTGCAGAGAGTGGCCCCATGGCAAAGCCGTTGCGTGACCCCGCGTATTTCGCCCGTGTGTTTCTCGAAGATGGTGCGCCGACTTGGCCGAACGGCTTCGATATGTGTCCCGATTGGCTGCGCCGCGAACTTAAGGGCACCTAGACGTTCGCGTGGGTGGGGGGCAGGCGCCTCGATGCTCATTGGTCGCCCAACGCATTGATAAAGCTCAGTTTTATAGAATCGCCGAAATAAATTTCGCCGCCGCCTTGATCTTGACAATTTTCGCACATATCTCACGTGTGCCACGTGAGGATAAAAATAATATGGAGACGGATATGAAGAAGGCTGGCGGCTCCTCAGTACTTGCAGGGGCTTCAAACGGAAAACGCGTGTTGGCCAAATTGGTAGCCTTGACGGTTCAGGAGCCCTTTGAGCCAGAGCCGTTTTTCTTGGATTTCCTTAAAGTAGACGTGGCTACCGCTAGCTTCTTGCGCGAGAGCGTTCTTATGCTGCGAAATATCGTTCGGGGTCAGCGCTCAAATTTTTATCCCGTTGTTGCTAATGCCAATGAGAATATTCGAGACGAACTCCACGAACTTGTTAGTGGCCAGCGTAGCGATGTTCTTATCGCTTGTACTCTTAGCGAATCGGGTACGGTAAGCGGCGTCGGGTTGATCGGCCAGTTAGAGCCCGTTCAACAAAGGACATTCGATCTCGTTCGCAATATTGGCGAAACGGACGCTGGTGAGTTGATGCGCACTCATGGCGCCAGCGATCGGACCACCCGCACGACAGCTTGGAATAATCGATTAACGTCGCTGACTTTTCTAGGTCTCTTGGTGGAGGTCAGCCAAGGTAGAACAAAACGTTACAAGCCTCTCTTTGGGGATTTGCAATATGGGGTCTGAATGGGAGCGTAAGCGCGCTGAGGGGTTCAAGAAGCGTTTGGATAAGAGGTTGGTAGAACTTGGAACTCCCAATCTCTTTACTCAACAACCGGAACGCGCGCCGCGTGTATCTGCTGCCGACATTGCAGATGGCGCCCTAGTTAGAGCAACACAAGATATCGTAATTCAGAAGATCGGGGACCGGCTGGCAGTGATGTGCGGCCTGCAAGAGGTCGGCCAGCTATCGAATCCTCACCCAGAGATTGTTAGCGCCGTTGAGAATTCTTTCGGAGTAGCAAGAGGCATTGTCCAGGTATTCCATCAAGAAGCCTCTATTGCGGAGATTTCGATATGCTGAACCGTCCGCAGAAGGATTCTTCACGGTCAAAAACAAATCGAAAGGGAAGAAAGAATTGGCACAATGAGCATCAGAACGTGCCATCGATGGGTTGCTCAATTTGTCCCGAATACAAGATCTGTGGTGGGCTGAGGGTCTCGAAGCCGCTCTTTTGGTGCGTAGACTATTGCTGCGGGAGTCCAAAGTCTTGCGATGTAGTCTGTCGGAATAACCCAAAATTTGTTGATCATGTTCGAGAAATCGGTGGCTTTGATCTCGCTAATGTTGCGCGAGCCCCGATGGTGGCAAAGCCGCAGCTAGCCGCAGCGGTGCCTATGATTTTTCATGGCAATTCCCGGAGATCGGCACTCACAACTCAGGCCGTCGCGTTGCCATTTGCGCGGATGTTCGATCGCCGTACCGGACACGCGCGGTTTACTAATCGTGCCGACTTATGCGATGCGTTCAAAATTCATCCGCTAACAACGGTCATTCTGTCGGGCACGGATTCGGACCCGCCGATCGAGAATTGGTGGCAAATAGGTCGTGATAACCGCTTGAATGTCATCCGCGTACTTCGCGACTTGGGTGTCGCTTTGGCCACCTCGCCAAATTACAGCCTATACGTTGATCAGCCCCGATGGGACGACCTGCATTCAATGAAACGCATCGGTATTGTTCACAGCGAGATGTTGAATGAAGGTTTTCAAGCCGCGCTTCACGTGAATGGTCGAACTGAAACGGACTTCTATAGGTGGACAGAATTCATACAGTCGCGGCGAGAAATTCAGGTCCTAGCTTACGAGTTCGCGACTGGTACAGGCTGGATTGGTCGAAGAGAGCTTCACGTCGAATGGCTGACCAAGCTAGCGAACGATGTTGGTCGCCCACTGGATATAATTATTAGAGGCGGCGTTGAACTGATCCCGGCCCTTGCTCGTGCATTTGCTCACGTGACCTTTATCGATACGTCAGCGTTTATGAGGACGATGAAACGACGACGAGTTGTCCTGACTGAAGGTGACAAATTGCTTTGGCGTGCCGCGCCCACCGAAGTAGGGGCGCCGTTGGACGATCTACTCAGCGAAAATGTGGTGAGTGTGACAACATGGATACGGAGTCAATTCCCGGCAATGCAATTGACCGCGTGAACGCTAAAGAGGTGATACCTCTTTCGTTCACTGCGGTCGACGGGTTAGCTTTCGCTGCTCAGAAAGGGAAATTGGGGGGCGCGCTATCCAGGTCCTTTATCGTGGGCGACATTGGCCCGTTACTGGAATTGCGACATCTTTCCATTGATGGCCGATTGGCGTCACTCGAAAGCACTCTAGCAGGGATGTCGTCACATACTGTTAGTTTGTTCGCGGCGCTCAAGCAAAGTCAGCGGCGTTTTTGGATTTGTCCTTCAACGAAACAAATCGGTGTCCTCCGAACTACGAACAATGAGAACGACGTGTCGAATTCTTACAGTTTCGGCATGGCAGCGCAGAAAGCCGCGACCGGAGCGGGTTTTTCCAAACTTGTGGCAAGTCAACTCGTCGCTGCGACCATGGAAATGGTTGATAATATCTACCTGCATTCGACGTTGTCGGAATCTGGACTTGCAGCGTTTCACGCCAGACCGGGTTATTTCGAGTTTGCGGTTTTGGATCGCGGTGTCGGAATTCTTAGAAGCCTTCAGCACAGCTCAGAATACACGCGATTGTCTGATCACGGAGACGCGCTGCAAATGGCTCTCACCGACGGCTGTTCGAGGTTTGGAGCGAATTCGAATCACGGGCACGGTTTCCGGCCACTTTTCATTGGTCTTTCGAACCTAAACGGAGCTTTGCGGTTTCGAACGGGCGATCATGCTTTGACAATCGATGGAAGAGATCCAATATCAATTCCATGGACGAAAATTGCGAAGCCAAATATCTCTGGATTCCTTGCTTTTGTCTCGTGCCGAACACACGCTCGGAAGAAATGATGCCAATGTGTAAGCAATACCGAGGGAATGGATTCATGATCAGTCTGCGAGTTGCAATCGTTTTTCTTTTGCTCACCCTTGCCACCCCCGCATTCGCCGCCCGCTGCGGCGGCGACTTCAACAGCTTTGTGGCGTCGATGTCGCAGGAAGCAGCCGCCTCCGGCATCTCGCAGGCCGTGATCTCGCAGGCGCTCGGCGGCGTGCAGCAGGACATGGGCGTGCTGAATTTTGACCGGCGGCAGCGCGGCACCTTCAACAAGACGTTTGAGCAATATGTCTCGACCCGCGTCGGGCCGGGGCGGATCAATGGCGGGCGCGCGATGCTGCAGCGCTATGCGCCGCTATTGTCGAGCATCGAGCAAAAGTTCGGCGTGCCCAGACAGATCCTGGTGGCGATCTGGGGGCTGGAGACCGATTTCGGCAAGGGCGACATGGGCAAGCTGCCGGTGTTTCGCGTGCTCTCGACCATGGCGCATGATTGCCGCCGCACCGAACTGTTCCAGGGCGAACTGCTCGCGGCGCTGAAGATCCTGCAGCGCGGCGACCTGCGTTTGAACGACATGATCGGCGCCTATGCCGGCGAGATCGGCCAGACGCAATTTCTGCCGTCGTCCTATATCAAATACGGCGTCGATTTCGACGGCGACGGCCGCGTCGATCTCCGCCACAGCGTGCCCGACGTGCTCGCCTCCACCGCGAACCTTTTGCACACCAGCGGCTTCAAGATGGGCGCGCCCTACGGCGAAGGCACCGCCAATTTCGAGGCGATGCGCGAGTGGAACCGGGCCACGATCTATCGCAAGACGATCGGGTATTTTGCGGATCAGCTGGTGGGGCGGTGAGTTTACTCACTTTCGTCATTCCGGGGCGCGCGTAGCGCGAGCCCGGAATCCATACTCACGATCGTGGTTATGGATTCCGGGCCCGCGCTTAGCGGCGCGTCCCGGAATGACGTTCGACGGCGGGGCCGTCGAACGTCACTTCCCCGCCTGCGCCGTCATCTTCTCGATCCGCCGCTGCAGCACCGACCAATAAGTCCCCGGCCGGAACCGCTGCAGCAGATCCATGAACCTTGCATCGTTGCCGATCAAAATCCGCGGCGCATTCTTCTCGATGCCCTCGATGATGCGCAGCGCCGCCGCGGCCGGCGTGGTTTTCGCCAGGGCGTCGAAGCGGTCGATCGATTGGGCGCGGCGGGCGTTGTCGGCGACGCCAGTGCCGGTGCGGGAGTTGCGGGCGATGTTGGTGGCGACGCCGCCGGGATGCACAACGGACAATCGCACCGGGCTGTTGGTCATCGAAAGCTCATGCCGCAGGCTTTCGGAAAATCCGCGCACCGCGAATTTGGCGGCGCAATAGGCGGACTGGCCGGGCGGGGCGATGATGCCGAAGATCGAGGAGACGTTGACGATATGGGCCGCGGGCTGGTTGGCCAGATGCGGCAGGAAGGCACGGGTCGCATGCACCACGCCCCAGAAATTGATGTTGAACAGCCAGTCCATCTGCGCCTGGTCGATCTCGTTGAACTGGCCGAGCAGGGCGACGCCGGCATTGTTGATGACGATGTTCAGCCCGGGATGGGCGGTGGTGGCGGCGGCGGCAAAATCCTGGATCTGGCCGGGCTCGCCGACATCGACGCGATGCACCGTGACCTTGCACACCGACGTTTTGGCGATGTCGGCCGCCACCGCCTGCAGCCCGGCCTCGTCGCGATCGGCCAGCGCCAGATCGGCGCCGCGCGCGGCGAGCTCGAGCGCCAGCGCGCGGCCGATGCCACTGGCCGCGCCGGTTACGGCGGCCGCACTTCCGGAAATCGCAGTCATGGAAATCGGCTCCAAAAGAGGAAGGTCTTGCGCGGCAACCCTGATACGGCAAGCCGGCTTTGGCAACCGGCCCGACGGGACGCACCTTGCTTCCGGAGCCGGGCCGGCCATGATATGGCAGCCGAGATTCACCTGGGATATCGCCGATGACGCTCTCGTTCCTGCTGACCTCGCTGATCGTGGTCGTTTCCCCCGGCACCGGCGTGCTCTACACGCTGGCGGTGGCGCTGAAATCGGGCGCGCGGGCCAGTGTCGCCGCCGCCTTCGGCTGCACGCTCGGGATCGTGCCGCATATGCTGGCGGCGATGCTCGGATTGGCCGCGGTGCTGCACACCAGCGCGATGGCGTTCGCGGCGCTGAAATGGTGCGGCGTGGCCTATCTGCTCTACATGGCCTGGCAGGCGCTGCGCGAGACCGGGGCGCTCGGGATCGACACGCGGCCGGCCGAGGTGCGTTCGAGGCGGCGCGTCATCGTCACCGGTTTTCTGATCAACATCCTCAATCCAAAACTGTCGATCTTCTTTCTCGCCTTCCTGCCGCAGTTCATCGCGGTCGACGAGGGCCACCCGATCGGACGGATGCTGGAATTGAGCGGCGCCTTCATGGCGATGACCTATGCGGTATTCGTGCTCTACGGCCTGTTCGCCGCCGCCGTCCGCGACCGCGTCATCACCAGGCCGAAGGTATTGGCCTGGCTGCGCCGGAGCTTTGCGCTGGGCTTTGCCGCGCTCGGAGTGAAGCTGGCGCTGGCGGAAAGGTAGGAGGGACTACTTCCGTCATTGCGAGGAGCGAAGCGACGGGCCCGTCATTTTTTTGGTGCTGCGGCGTGATTCATTGCGTGGATCGATTCGGAGCACGTGATGGACATTCGTATTCGGCAAGCGGAACGTCGGCAGGCTGGTTTTGAGCTGGTCGATCTTGAGAGCCTGGTGGTTGACGACCACTCGGTACGAGCGGTGTGGTCCTTCGTGGAAGGCTTGGACCTTCAGTCGTTCTACGATCGCATCAAGGCGCGTGGCGAGATACCTGGTCGGCCTGCGACCGACCCGCGCATTCTGCTTGCGCTTTGGCTGTATGCGACAGCCGACGGGATTGGGTCGGCCCGCGCGCTGGCGCGGCTGTGCGAGCATCATACGATCTATCGCTGGATCTGCGGCGGGGTCGGGGTGAACCACACGATGCTGTCGGAGTTCCGTCTGGAGAGCGGCGAGTTCCTCGATCGCCTTCTGACGAGCAGTCTGGCGGCTTTGATGAAGGAAGGCCTGATCACACTGGACGAGGTCATCACCGACGGTACCAAGGTCAGGGCCGCGGCAAGCCGCTCGTCGATGCGGCGAAGGCAAACCCTGGTGGAATTGGAAGAAAAGGCCCGGATCAGGGTTGCCGAGTTGAAGCAGGAATTGGAGGCCGATTCTGCGGCGGGCGAGCGGCGGCTGTCGAAGCGTCGCCTCTCTGCAGCCGAAGACCGCGCCCGTCGTGTTGCGGCAGCGTTGGCGAAACATCCTGCAGCAACGCCGAAGGACGAGAAAGACCAGAACGAGGGGGGCGATCCCCCGCTGGCCGGCGGCGGCAAGAGCGGCAAGAAACCCAAGGAAGAGCGTGTCTCGACGACTGATCCGGACGCGCCATTGATGCGGATGGCGGACGGTGCCGTGCGGGTCGCCTATAACGTGCAAGTGGCGAGCGCCTGCGGCTTCGTGGTCGCGATCGAGCCGGTCCAGCGGCGTAATGATCGAGGTCTTGCGCCGGCAGTGGTGGCGCAGGTCCAACAGCGTTGTGGCAAGCTGCCGACCCGCCTGCTGGCCGACACCGGCGCGATGACCGCCGCCGACATCGCGACGCTTGCGCAAACTCACCCCTCCATGCAGGTGTTCAGTCCGCCACCGGCCTGCAAGACGTCCTCCAAACCAGCAAGCAAGGCGCGATACGAACGCAACCGCGCAGCCGAACCGCAATGCCTGAGGGAGTGGCGCGCCCGCATGGACAGTGAAGAAGGCCAAGCGGTCTACAAACGGCGCAGCAACACCGAACACGCCCATGCCCGCCTGAAGAACCGCGGCTTTGAGCGCATGGCCCTGCGTGGCTTGGCCAAAGTCCGCATCGCATGTTGGCTTCATGCCGTGACCCACAACCTTATGTGGGCCATTAGCTGCCGCCGCGCGCTGAAGACGGCCTGATCCACTTCCCATCACATGCCGCACGAGCCGCACATCCCGTCCAATCCCATTGCAGTTCGCCGCCACAGGCGAAATACTTACAGCCCCGACGAAGCAATCCATACTTCCTTTGCCGCCCCATGGATTGCTTCGCTTCGCTCGCAATGACGGGGAGGGGGATCGCACTGACCCAGAATCAAAAAGGCGGGCCTTGGGCCCGCCGTCTTTCGAAAAATCACGCCCGGTGTTAGATGCCCGGGCGGAGCTGAGCGCTCCACCCGGGCCTGAATTCACTTCTTGGACTTCTTGGCCTTTTTCGCCTTCTTCGCCTTTTTCGCCTTCTTCGCTTTCTTAGCCATAGTAGCCTCTCATGGGTTTAATGGAATGAAACGCGACTCCGAGGCATGCTTGGCGGAGGGCCAGCCTCGCAACATCCTCGATCATGATCCCAACAGATTCGCGGTGCGATGCCGCGTGCTGTCACGCCGTGGTCATGATGTTATCCACAGCTGTTATGCGTTTTGGCGCGATTTTTCCCAAAAATACGCCGCCATGCCGCCACCGGCGCGCCGCGTCACGGTTAACGCGGCCCCAATGCGCGCGCTCTTCATCAATTTAAAACCACGGTACGGATTCCAAAAGCCATGGTCAGAGTCCGTTAAGCGGCTTGGCTGCAACTTGTCGGCAAGACAACGGGGATTGTCGCGGGGGAAACGCCTCGAGGGGCGCAAGCTTTGGGCGGGCGGTTGGATAACAGGGGAGACGGGACCATGCGCGTTCCGGGGTCGCGATGCTGAGCGTTCCGACGCTATGGACGGTGTTCGTCATCAATTTTCTGGCGCTGGGCCTGATCTGGGCCTACGTGATGCGCAGTTATCCGTCATTCGATGCGGCGCGGTTCTGGACCGCCTCGACGTTTACCGCGGCGGCGGGGGCAGCCCTCGCGATGCTGCGCGTCGTCGCAACGGAGTTGCTGGTGCCGCTGTTGGCCGCCGGGACGGTGATGGTGTTCGCCGCCTGCCTCGCCACAATGGGCATCCGGAAGTTCTTCGACCGTCCGGTGAACTGGCGCGATACCCTTGTCATCACCGGGCTGACGTTTGCCGGCCTGACCATGTTCATCTTTGGCTACGACAGCGCGACGATGCGGATTTCGATCTATTCGATCGCCCAGTCGGTGCCGCTGCTGATGGGCCTGAAACTGCTGCTGACGCCGCATGAGGGCCGCATCAATCCGGGCGCCCGGCTGGCCGGCATCGTCGCCATTCTCATCACCGCGATCTACGGCCTCCGGCTCGCCGGCGGCCTGGTCAATTTTGGTGGCGAATTCTCCTTCGTGCAGTTCAACCAGGTGCAGTCGGCCATGATCCTGGTGCTGGTGTTCCTGTCGATGGCGCTGAATTTCGGTTTTCTGCTGATGGCGATGGACCGCCTGCGCAACGAGGTCGCCGATCTCGCGCTGCTCGACGACCTCACCGGCGTCGGCAACCGCCGGCATCTGCTGCAGCGCCTCACCGAGGAATGCGCCCGGTCGGACCGCAGCGGCCAGCCCTTCGCGCTGCTGGTGATCGATCTCGACGGCTTCAAGAGCATCAACGATACCCACGGCCATGCCGCGGGCGATGCCTGCCTGCAGCATTTTACCCTGATGGCGCAGACCCGTTTGCGGCCGGGCGACCTGCTCGCGCGCACCGGCGGCGACGAATTCTGCATCGTGCTGCCGTCCTCGACGCTGCGCGAGGGCGCGATGATCGCGCGCCGGGTGCTGGAAGTCTGCCGTCTGGACGCCGAACAATGCGCAGGCCCCGACATTCCGATCGCGGTCTCGATCGGCGTCGCGCAATGGAACCGGGAGACCGGCCCGTTCCCCGATCGCCTGATTGCCGCCGCCGACCACGCGCTGTACGACGCCAAGAAGAGCGGCCGGAATTGCTTTGCGACCTACGACCCGGCGCCGCCGCTGGCCCCCGGGATCGAGATCCCGGCGCTGTCGGATGTGACGCTGCGCAGGCGCGCCTGAGCGTGCTATCCAGTCAGTTCACTGGATGAGAGAGCGATGATCTTCCGTCTGATCGCAGCGGCGCTGTTCGCCATCGTGCTGTTGACCCTGGCTGCCGCGCAGACACCCGACCTCGCGACGATCGCGCGGTCATCGGGTACGCCCGACATTCCCGGCCTGAAGATGGTCTGGCTGTCGCCTTGGGGCGACGTCGCAAAGGCCCATCCCTGGCGCAATATCATCGTGCACCAGACCGAGGGGCCGGCTGGCTCCGCGCGCGGCGGCGCCGAGGCACAGTTCAAAAATCCGGCCAGGCGCGGCGTCATGGTCTGGGTCGAAACCGACGGCACGGTCTATTGGGCGGTCGCGGATCATCTCGTCCCCACCCATACCGACGGCGCCGACCGCAACGACAACAAATATATCGACAACAGCAAGACCTATCACCAGGTCAACAAGGACTCCTCGATCGGCGTGGAATTCGCCGGCAATTATCCTGACGTCACGCGCGGACCGACCGACCCGCAGATCGCGGCGTGGCGGATCCTGGTGAAGGTGCTGCGTGCGCGCTATGGTATCCCGCTCGATCGCGTCTATGCCCATAACTGGATCGACTTCAAGGACGCCCGCTATTGCGAAGGCTGTACGCTGGCAAAAATGGCGCGGGAGTGGGGGGAGTAGCGCGGCGCGCCCTCAAACCGGCTGCGTCATCCAGCTAAAGATGCGGCTGATCAGCCCGGGCGGCCGCGGCGGTTGCGGCTCCGGCCCGGCCTCGTCGGGCGCGACACCGCGCTGGTAAAAATATTGCAGAAACCTCATGTCGTTCGGCTCGGTGACGGTGAACTTGTCGTCGCCGAAGAACACCGTGTACTCGTAGAAGAACGGCCCGATCAGCGGCACGGTCGGCGGCGTCGCGCGGTCCTTGGAGATCACGAACTCGGCAGGATCGAGCCCGTTCGCGATCATGGCCTGCTCGAGTTTCGGCAGCCTGCGCATGAATTCAGCGGAAAAGCCGCCGACGGTTGATTGCAGGGTGATCGCCACGATGCGCCTCGTCTGCTGTTGCGCAGGCCCGATGGGCCGCGCTGGTCTCTCCCTGCCGTTGGTCGATTGACCGGCCCCGCCGGTTCAAGCAATCTCGCCGCGCGGACGGGCGGGTTCATGTCGGTGGTCGGGCCGACCGAACCGAGCTTTGGGTAGTTGAAAGGATTGAAATTCATGACATCGGTTTCGGCGCTCGCGCCGTCGTCCGCTTATGCGCGCGGCGGGAAAGTACTCGGTACGCTTGCCGCGATCGGGCTGTTGCTGTGCGCGTCGCTGCTCGCCGCATTGGAGGCGCCGAGCAAGCCGTTCCTCGACAAGAACAGCTTTGATCTCTCGTCCGCCGGCTTCCGCGTCCAGGTCGCCAATGACGCCGCCGGAAAAGCCGCGCTGCGTGCGTTGCCGCCGCATCGTTTCGTGATCCACAAAAACGGCGGCGACGCGCGCTATCTCTATGCCGAGCCGGTGCACTGCGTCTGCATCTTCATCGGCACCGAGGCGAACTATCGCGACTATCGTGACATTGTCGGCCGCGGCCTGCCGCAAGCCGATGACGTGTCGCCGGACTACAAGACCCAAGCCAGCGCGTTGCTGTATGGCGATATCTACGACTGGGACAATCTCAACCAGCCCGACAGCATCGCGGATTATCTGCGGACGTATTATTGAGTGGTCGTCGTACGACTGTATCCTCGAACGACGGCCGCCGCGTACTGGGCCCCGTTTTCGCGGAGGACGACAGCTCCCCTGTAGCCAGCAGTGTGCCTCCCAAAAACAAAAAAGCCGGCGTTGCCGCCGGCTTTCGTGTTGTTCTCGGTCCGCGAGGTTAGAGCGCGGCTTCCAGTGCGGCCTGTTCCTGCCGGGCAATCGTGCCTTTGACGGCCGACTGCACCTTCTCGAAGGCGCGAACCTCGATCTGCCGCACGCGTTCGCGCGACACGCCGAACTCGGCGGCGAGGTCTTCCAGCGTCATCGGGTCTTCCGCCAGACGGCGCGCCTCGAAGATGCGGCGTTCCCTGGGGTTGAGTACGCCGATGGCGCCGTTCAGCGCCTGGCGGCGATGATCGAACTCTTCATGTTCGGCCATCATGGCTTCCTGGTTGGGCGAGTTATCGACCAGCCAGTCCTGCCATTCGCCGGCTTCGCCGTCGTCGCGGATCGGTGCGTTGAGCGACGCATCGCCGCCGAGACGGCGGTTCATGTCGACCACGTCCTGAGCCGTCACGCCGAGGCGCTTGGCAATGATGGCCACCTGGTCGGGGCGAAGATCGCCCTCGTCCAGCGCGGAGATCTTGCTCTTCGCCTTGCGCAGGTTGAAGAACAGCTTCTTCTGGTTCGCGGTGGTGCCCATCTTCACGAGCGACCAGGAACGCAGGATGTACTCTTGTATCGACGCCTTGATCCACCACATGGCGTAGGTAGCGAGTTGGAAGCCTTTTTCGGGCTCGAACCGCTTGACCGCCTGCATCAGGCCGACATTGCCTTCCGAGACCACCTCGGAGATCGGCAAGCCGTAGCCGCGATAGCCCATGGCGATCTTGGCGACGAGCCGCAGATGGCTGGTGACAAGGTGATGTGCCGCGTCGCGATCGTCATGTTCGCGCCAGCGCTTGGCGAACATGTATTCCTGCTGGGGCTCCAGCATCGGAAACTTGCGGATCTCGGCGAGGTAACGGGAAAGTCCGGATTCTCCGTTGAGAACCGGTAAGGTAGCTGTACGGGCCATTCTAGCGCCCTCCAGTGGTTCAGGCCCCCGATAGCGGCGGGCCCGGCAGGCGGCCGCTTTGTCAAAGCCGGTCGGCCTGCGATGTTCCGCGTTGGATATTCAACGCAGGTGCAACATACACCAAAACCAGGCCAATAGGGAAGGATTGCTGACGTCACGTCCCCGTGTGGCTGCCATAACCTGTTGGCATAACATCGCTTTTCAAAAACCCCTGCGTCATAGCGCCGCTTCGAGGGCGCCTTGCAGGAGAAGCAAATCCTCCGGCAGAGGCGCTTCCCAATGCAAAAGTTCCCCGGTCCTGGGGTGCTCCAAAGCCAACAGGTAAGCGTGCAGGGCCTGGCGGCCGAGGGCGGTCAGGGCCGCCTGGGCCTTCATCCCGAGGTGGCCGGCCTTGGTCTTGAAGTGCGAGCCATAGACCGTGTCGCCCATCAGGGGATGGCCGGCATGGGACAGGTGCACCCGGATCTGGTGGGTGCGCCCGGTCTCGAGCTGGCAGGCCAGCAGCGATGCGACCGGCTTGCCGTCGGGCCCATGGAAAGCGTGGCGTAGCTCCCAATGGGTGATCGCCTCGCGTCCGCTCTCGCGCACCGCCATCTTTTCGCGGGCATACGGATGCCGGTCGATCGGCGCGTCCACGGTGCCGCGCTGGCGGGTGGGCACGCCCCAGATAAAGGCCATGTAGCCGCGCTGCATCGGCCCGGTGCGGCCATGATCGGCGAATTGCGCGGTCAGCGACGCATGGGCGCGGTCGTTCTTGGCCGCCACCATTAGCCCGGTGGTGTCCTTGTCCAGCCGATGCACGATGCCGGGGCGCTTGACGCCGCCGATGCCGGAAAGGCTCGCGCCGCAATGGGCGATCAGCGCATTCACCAGCGTGCCGGTCTCGTGGCCGGCGGCGGGATGCACCACCAAGCCTTTCGGCTTGTCGATGACGATAATGTCGTCGTCCTCGTAGGTGATATCGAGGGCGATATCCTCCCCCTGCGGCTCGGGCGGGGTGGCTTCGGGAACGTCGATTGTGATCGTATCGCCTTTCGCGACATGATAAGCGGGGTCGCGGATGGGGGCACCCTTGGCGGTAACGGAACCGGCCAGGATCAGCGCCTTCAGCCGCGAGCGCGACAGCTCCGGGCGGAGCACCGCGAGCACGCGGTCGAGCCGGAGCGAGCCCTCGTCGCCGCCGACGGTGACCTCCAGCCTCTGACCGCTATTCGAAGAAAATTCCTGTTCCAAAGAAGAGCCTTGTTCGAAAGAAGAGTACTGCATGACCGATACCATTGCGCCCGAACCGACCCCCGAGCAGGCCGCGTTGTTCGCGCGGGTGCGGCGGATGATGATGATCGCAGGCCTCACCTCGGCGCTGGCCGTGGTCGTCGTCCTGATTGCCGTTGGCTACCGCCTTTACCGCGGCGAGGGAAGCACGACGGCGGCTGCCACCGACATTACGGCGACGCTGCCGAAAGGCGCCCGCATCGTCTCAACCGGCGTCGCCGGCGACCGGCTGGTGGTGACCCTCGATATAGGCGGGGCGACCGAAATCCGCACCTTTGACGCAAAGACGCTGAAACCGGCGGGAAAGCTGAAATTCGTCAGCGAACCCTGAAACCGCTTTCCGCGAGGCACGCCCATTGGCCCGTGCCGTGAGCGGTTCGGGCCAGGATCATGCCCACTTAAGGCCCAAACCCGCCTTGCAGCCGGCAGAATTCGCGGCTATTCCCTCTGGCCACACGCTCCCTTCGTCTAGCGGTTAGGACGCGGCCCTCTCAAGGCTGAA
>CAWILG010000021.1:0-44716 GCA_963836765.1 uncultured Alphaproteobacteria bacterium | reverse complement strand
ACCCACCTATCCCTTCCCGCGGTTTCCTTGTATGGGCTTTGTCAAGGAGGCGTTTCAATAGGCGATAGGTCGGCGCATCTTTTTTCCTTTGTCAGTTTCTTTGTTCGATCTGAGAGCCCGTTTCTTCGTCCCGACCTGCACCTCGCTTGCCGCTGGCGCGCACAGAAGCTGTCAAGGTTGGCCGTCGCACCAACCCTTTCCGACAAGCTCCGCCGTTGCCAGGCCACACCTTGACAGCTTCGAGCACGACGGCACGCTTGGTGCGATCGGGATGACGATCAGAGGGGAGCCCGCGTTCGGGCGCGATCAATCGCGCCACAACCTTGTATCCGGTGGGTCCAAGGACCCGAACCATGATGCAGTCATGCGCATCGGCAGCGAAGCTCCGAGGCGGCGGACCCATTCTCCATTTCGGCATTGAAGCCAAGGAAACACGTCGGGACCCCGCCACCTCGAACCGTCATCGGCGACCCGTCACCAGCGGGCGGACAAGGCCGAAATTGTTGGATGCCTTCGGCGACTTCCGCTCATGATACCGGGCGCAGAACGACGCCGTCCGGCACCACGCCCTCCCGCACGAGACGCCACAGGCCGATCAGTAGCTTGCGCGCCAAGGCCACGATCATGGTCTTGCGAGTGCTGCGGGCGTTCTCGGTGCGGGCTCGAAACCACTGCGCCAAGGTGCTGTCCTTCTGGAACATGAGAAATCGCCACGCCAATTGGATCATGCCTCGTCGAACCCGAGCGTTGCCGGAACGGGCCAGCCCTTTCTCCCGGCGTTTTCTGCCGCTCTCGTCGGGCGAGCCCGTGAGGCCGGCATAACGCGCTATGGCCCGTCGGTCGCGCATGTTTCGTGACAGCACTTCCTGCACCAGCATGTCGGCCGTCTCGATACCGACCCCGATCACCCGTGCCAACAAGCGCACCATTGCGTGTGGTCCATCACCGGGCGCCTGTTCGAGACGTTCAAGGCGAGTATCCTCGATCTGCCGTATCTGATCACTGACGAGCCGTCGGCGCGCCATGTCGCGACGCAGCTCAGCCAGCGTGTTGGGCGGGATCGGCTCGCCCTCGGGTGTGCGCAGGCCGTCAAGGCGTTCGACGGCCTTCTTTAACTTGGGATTGAAGCCGCGGATGCCGAGCCGAACCAACGCTGCTTTCATTCGGTTGACGATCCGACTTTGCTCTCCGACAAGGCTCTCGCGCTCACGGTTGGGTCGTTTGGCATCTTCGTCCTTGATTGTCGGGATCGCGACCATCTTGCAGTGATCACGTTCGCCCCGCAGCCAGCCGAGAAAGGCGCGTTTGAGCAACTCGGTGTCGAGACGATCGGTCTTGGCGCGCCGGTGCTCGCGCGATACGGCTACGCTCGATGCGTGGATGATGTGGGCCTCGATGTCGCGCGCCCTGAGCCAACGCGCCAGCCAGAAGCCATCACGGCCGGCCTCGAAGGCGACCGCGATGCGTTCGATCCTGTGTCCTGACTTCTGCGCCTCTTCTCGCCAGCGATTGAGCAGCTTCAGCAAGGTGCTCTCGTCGACCTCGAGCTTCTTCAATGGCTGGCGCTCGATGCCAGGCACAATCCCCGCAACGAGCCAGCTCGAAAGGCTCATCTCGATCACGGCGATCAGCGTGCCATCCGGTTTGAGAGGCGTGAGGGATCGGCTCAGGTCGTTCAACTTCTGCATGGGGTTGCTCTCCATCGGTTTCCATCAACGTCGACGGATGCAATATCCTCGTCGACGCCCGCCCCATAGCATCTCCATTGAAGGTTTGCGTACGCCGGCCCCGGTGTGCGCCGCGCCACCATCATGGGGCCGGCATCCGCAAACCTTCACACGACCGGACTCATGCACCGCAGCAATTGAATGACTATTCGAGCACTTCATCGGCGCGGGCGAGCACCGTTGGCGGCATCGGGAGTCCGAGTGCCCGGGCGGTCTTGAGATTGACCGCCAGTTCGAACTTGTTTGGCGCCTGCACCGGCAAATCGGCGGGGTTCTCGCCTTTGAGGATGCGGTCGACGTACCCGGCCGTGCGCCGGTACTGATCGATGAGATCAGGCCCATAATAGATGAGACCACCGGCAGTAACAAAGTGACGTGACGGGTAGACCGCGGGCAATCTGAGGCGGGCGGCCAGTGCGATGATCAAGTCCCGATGACGCGACGCCAAAGGGGCCGCCGTCACGATGCGAAAGCCGTGATGGCGCGTTCGATCTCGCGCTCATCGTGCACATCGACCGGGCTCAACTCCACCCCCAAAGATGGCGCCGCCGCCTGGACGGCACCGAACTGCCCAATTCCGGAGGCGATGGCCGGGTCGCGAAGGACCGCAGCCCGCGACACGTGGGGTGCGATCTCCTTGAGCAACTCCACCCATTTTACGCTCATGCCGTACTCGAACATCGTGAACCCGGTGGCGTTGCCACCCGGTCGCGACAGGCTCGTGACGAAACCGGCGCCGACCGGGTCGATGGCCAACACAAACACGATTGGCACGATGCGGGTCGCCTGCAGCAACGGGGCAATGGTTGTGGTGCCGGTCGCGGCCACGATGACGTCCGGGGCGAGTGCCGCCAATTCGGGCGCGTGTCTGCGAAGATCGTTGGGATCGGGCGCCCAGCGCGTGTCGATCCGCACATTGCTACCGTCGGCCCATCCCAACTGCTGCAGGCGCTGCACCAACGCCACGATGCGAGCCTGATATTCCGGATCGTCCGCGGGTGCCGCCATCAGCACGCCGATGCGACGCACCCGCTCAGCCTGCTGGGCACGGGTCGCGAGCGGCCACGCCGCCGCTCCTCCGAGAACCACGATGAATTCGCGCCGCCTCATGTCGCCCCACGATCTGGACAGATTATCGTATAGCCTGAAACGGATGCTTTGAAAGAGCCCAAACCCCTATTCGATCACCTGGTCGGCCAGCAACTGGAGCGAGTTAGGCACGGTGAGGCCGAGGGCGGTGGCGGTCTTGATGTTAATGACCAATTCGTATTTGAGCGGGAGTTGAACGGGCAGATCGCCCGGATTTGAGCCTCGCAAAATCTGGTCAACATAGGACGCAGCCGGTCGCGCCTGCTCCAGCTGATTGATACCATATGAGATCAGACCGCCGCTCTCGGCATAGAAGCCAAACGAATAGATCGCAGGCAAGTTGAAACGGGCCGCCAGACTGACAATGAGGTCGCGGCGCGTCGCCGTCAACGCGCTCGGCGTCACGATGAGGCCACCACCCTGCTGTCCGAAATCCGACAGTACTCCTTCGATGTCGTCAGCGTTGCGTATCTCGGCCGGCGAAACAGTTATCCCCATTTGAGGAGCAGCGGCCTCGACCACACGCAGAAAAGCTACGTTCGGAGCGACTTCCGGAACATGCACGACAGCAACACGGCGCACTGCCGGCGCGATCTGGTTGAGATAGGCGAGCCATTTCCCGCCGATTGCCGGCTCGAAATTGTGAAAGCCTGTAATTTTTCCTCCCGGATGATGCAGGTTCGGGACGAAACCACTTCGGACCGGATCGGAGACCCAGGTGAAGACGACAGGGATGGAGCGCGTGGCGTTCAGCGTCGCCGAAACCACCGAATTTGTAGAGGCAAGGATCACATCAGGCGCAAGCCCTACGATTTCCTCTGCCATGCGGCGCATCCGCTCTTCGCTTTCACCGCTGAACCGGTAGTCGAACCGGATGTTACGGCCCTCTGTCCAGCCGAGATTTTGTAAAGCTTGCCGGAAGGTCGAAAGAAAGGCCTGCCAAACTTCGTCGTTTTCCGCGAAGCCCATGATGACGCCGACACGCCTCACTCCATCGCTCTTTTGGGCGCGCGCCGCGAGCGGCCACGCTGCTGCCCCGCCAATAACACCAAGAACTTCTCGCCGCTTCATGCGTCCCCCTCATGGTCAGGAGGCAGCATCGTATCGGCTAAGCCGAGTACATTGATAGAGGCTGAAACCAATTTCGCTACTGCAACGTGAGATGCTGGTCGATGTCGCAGTTGGGTCAAACTGAGAAGTCCGGTCGGTCAAGCCGAAGGTCGGCTTTGCCCTCAAGAACAGACATCGTCAGCCGGGCCTGTCAGGTCCGAAAAGTGCCACAAGTGGTCATTTCTCAGCAGGTCACTTAACTAGGCGGTGGCATCCGATGACGGTGAAGCGGGCGATCGCGGCGAGCGCCTGACGCATTGAAAAAAACTGGCCGCAAGGGCCGGGCTGAACCAAAGTCTGTTGCACGAGAGGAGAAAACTACCCTTCGCGTGGCGGCGGCTAGACCACCTCGGCGAGCGGTTTTCAATTATAGAAGAACTAGGGCCGCCGCAGGATCGCGGAAGGGGCGACGGCACTGCGGTTCGTCTGTCAGCCCCCGGGGCCGTCCCTCATGATGTAGCCCATCAGATCGCCTACGTTGTGCTCCAAATCCCGGATGATGTCCTTGACGACGTCTCCGATCGAGATCACGCCCACGACCTTGCCCGCGTCCAGCACTGGCAGATGGCGAAAACCGCGGGCAGCCATCATTGCCATACAGCCTTCCAGCCGATCGTCCGGCTTGACCGTCACCGGATTGCCCGTCATCACTTGGCCCACCGGCGTCTGCTTCGCATCGAGCCCGAGCAGCAGCACTTTGATGGCGCAGTCACCCTGGGTCACGATACCGACCAGCACGTCGTCGTCGATTACCAGCACCGACCGGACCCGGTTTTCGCGCATCTGGCGCAGGGCTTCGACGACCATGTCGCCGGAACTAACATGGATCAGGGCGCCACGCTTCTGGGCCAGAGCGCTTTTTACTGTGCTCATCGATCTCCTCTCGTGGGCCCTGTCCTACCCCGTCTTAATGGCCCGCATTGAAGGTTAGTCAAAATATCTTGCCTTGTCAGCACAGCGCCCCCGTCGCCGACTTCCGAAGTGGGTGTGCGCCGTGACAAGGCGGCGCTTTCCAGTGGGTGCAAGCCCCACCCGGCAACCGCTCCAGCCGGAAGCAATCGGAGCAGTCATGGAGGTAACGAAGTGGCTGAAGCCTTCGATTAGCGTGTCACGAATTGGTGACAGCGCGAGTGTGCAGGCCGTAACGCGAGTGAACGCCGAGCAAGCCTCGAAAAGGACAAGGCGCAGGCCGACCCCACGACCCTTTCGGGGAAGGCTGATACGGCTGGGTGAAGTGAGCGAAGCAGTGCGCCCAGACGCTGCGCCGGGGTAGTGGCGACAGCATGTACACAAGGAAAGCGTACGCAACACGGGAAGCCCCATTGCGTGGTCAGCGAGGACCAACCGGAAGCCCGTGAGGGACAGGCCGGGCGCCCTGGGGTGGCGGAGAGGTTCGTAGTACCGCTGAAGCCGGGTAACTCCGGTGGAGGGAAGGGACCTCAGTTCAAGACAGACGCAATACGTGGTGAAGGACATGGAGATTGGGAAACCTATCAACTCCGATAAGTGTTGAGGAGCTGCAGATGGCGTTGCACGCGAAAGCGTGAAGTCTTGTCCGAGAGCCGGATGCGGGAGATCTGCCTGTCCGGTTCGATGAACGGGATGTGGAAACGGAGTCACGGCTGAACCACTAAGGCACCGCCAGACGAAAGAGGCGGCAACAGATATGTTCTACCTAAAGCCACCGCGCCACATCTCGACTCTACCAAACTCAGACCTCGGCAGGCCGGTTCGGCATGTCGGCCGATAACGGACATGATCAGACCTCACTCTAAGGTCCGTTTCGTGCCGAACCCGGAAGTCCTTGTTGCTCGACGGCCCCCGGGATTGACTTCGTCGGAATACTTTCCATTTATGGAGCATAGCTTTTGGAAGGTGCCAAATGAACGAAGTTCCGACCCTCGTAACGAGCTGCATCAATTGCGTTTCGCCGGGTAGCTTGAGCGCAACGCTCGCTGCGATCTTGATCGGAGTTTCGATTGCGTGGACCGCCGACCGGCGGAAACTTGCTCGGATTCGGTCTGATAAATAACCGCACAAAGAAAAGCCGCCCGAAGGCGGCCTACTACAATTCAAACCGCCGCCATATCTCAAGCTAAATAGCCTAACTCCTAGGGCTGGCCGCTGCTGAAGAACCCAGTTCCGCCACTGGCGTCTGGGTCCCGGATCGCTTTCCGTTGATCTGCTGTTTGAGGATCGATGACGGCTTAAACACGATCACGCGACGCGGCGAAATGGGCACCTCGACGCCAGTCTTCGGGTTTCGGCCGAGGCGCTGGCGCTTCTTCCGCACAGTGAACGATCCGAACGATGTGAGCTTAACAGTCTCGCCTTTCGCCAAGGTGTCGGTGATCTCTTTGAGCACCATTTCCACCAGGCCCAACGACTCCGACCGGGACAGGCCCACCTTTTGGTAGATGGCCGCAGAGAGATCGACGCGCGTGACGGCAGTCATGGTACCCCCACTAACTAACAAACAAACAGTAAGGTTACGTATAACACGGCAGGCTCGCAAGGTCAGCCCACTGGCAGCCTGAATTTAAATACCGAAACCACTATTGGCGATACGTGCTGCCTTGCGACCTTGCGGGTGGTCCCATGTTCAGTAATCGTCTCGGTGACCGGCAGTAACCGCTCGTTGGTCCCGGCAGAGACAACATCGTGCCCGGCGCTCTGTAGAAGATCGGGAAGGCTTGAATCAGCCCTGCATTCAAACCTGATCGTGGCAAGGTCAGGCTGCGATACCGTCCAGCCATCGTTGTCCGAGATGTAGTCATTCAATTTCTGCCAGAGGCGTCGCCGCTCTCGCGATAACGCAGGCGGCTTGGTTTGGAACCCCATTTAATTCAAGCCCGGAGCCGCAGGGTGAACCATGGTCTCGATCGTAGCCCAAACATCCCGCTCCGAGATTTTTAGTGCTCACACACACATTCCTGACGATCTCGCCGTCTTGGTTCGGCCAAGGTGGATATCGCTGCCGCGCGAGCGCATTGTGTGAAGCCGTCAATGCCTCTCGACGGAGCCTTGCGCGGTTCCCGAATTAACTCCCAACGCTGACATCAAGCTTAATGGGTGAGTGTTGTTGCGCCGAAGAATGCACAAGGTACATTTAGAGAGTAAGTCCCCCACGGCCGATGTGAAATGACGGCGAAGAGCCAAGGCAGCCTTCAACTCATAGACCCCACGGGTGTGCAAGCAGCCTGGGAAGAAGTCTGGCATTTGTGGAAGTTAATCATTCCGCGACGCTCAATTACAGGTCGTCTTGTGCACGGGCAGGTTTGGCGGCGTCACGATGGCCGGCGCTGGATATACAAGAAGTTCGTCGATTGCGCGTTGGAGCGCGATGAATGATTAGCAATGCAAATTCTGATCGGTGAGAAAGCGCATTCAGGCGTCGACCGGTTGCGGCATTGGGTTCTAAAGGCGGGTACTACACTGTGAGGAGGCCGCGCGCCATGCGGTTCTTATTGAAAGTGTGCTTGTTTGGTCTATTGGCTGCTATCCCAAATTCAGCCGATGCCGAATTTAGAGTTACGATTGAAAAGTGGCCGGCAGATTTGAACACTTTGTCGTGCGACGCCTTCATAAAAACTCCAAACGGTGGTTGGGGCCTGGCGGGAACGATAATTGTAAAATCATTCTCCAATGCTGTTCTGGCGGGAAACACCTACGTGAAGGGCAACGCGGTCGCCGATATCATCGAGAAGAGGTGCGGCAACCCCTTTGACCCGCCCCGTTAGTGCACTCCGACAAAATGGCTGATGCCGCCCTTCGCGGATCGGCGGACGTTTACAGGCCACAGGATATCCGCGCCGAGTCCGCTCTCTCCTCGCCGGGTTGACTGGGAAGGAGTTCGGCGGCTGCAGCCGGGTAACCGTAGGGTCATCCGATGATGTTATGGTTCGCCATCGCCGAACGGGCTCAAAGGAGTGGTGGTGCAGCCCAGCCAGGACGAATGGGACCAACGCGCGATCCAATCTGCGCGTCAGGACCGAGCACGCCAACCGAGGCTGGAACGGGAAGAAGTACTAGTAGTAGCAGTCGATGTAACTGCCGCCCCCGAGCGCCTTAGCCGTCGTGTCGCAGAACATAGGTTGGCCCGGCTCGGGCGAGCTACTCTTCCTCCTCCCTAAAACCAATACCCATCTCTTCATTGCGCTTCTCCCCGGTTACTCGACAGGTCCGGGGGATGTGGCGCGCGCAATCGGCAAAAGCCTCAAAGCGTTAAGTCAGACGCTACTTCGCGAGGGGTCCTATGGTGTTATGGTTTTATTGGCGAACAGGTTCCACGCCGGCGGTCTCGTCGTGCATGTCCGCTTTGGCCCTAGCAGCGGACTCAACTCGGACATGGCGCGATGTCCGAGTTGTGCCGATATTGTTGAAAAAGTCGAAAATCGAACAACCCAAAAAATCTCGCTAAAGTCGATCTTTAGACTTCTCCGCTGCTGCGTCGCGTTTCAACGCCGCTACGGAGGTCCGTGATCGATTTTGGATGAAAACGATATGGTCCCTCGCGTCGCCGCGCGTAAAACGCATCAGCGGCTCTAGGAATTTTCGTTCGCCACCCCAAAAAGACTTTTGCAACAATATCCCCTCAGGAACGGACATGGTGAGCCGATGGTTTAGTTCGATCACCTTGCCAGCGCAGGCGCGCGGAGAAAGGTGGCACGGTAAGCCAGAGGAAGACCCCGATTACGCGCTGGCTGTGGATCAGAGCCGAGCCGTCTGGCCGCCGTCGCTTATCACAAAGCAACGCAGATCTTTCCGAAATGACGTTGCGAAATCTGGTGCCTAAACGCGGCCGCAATCTGATCCAGCGGGAACGTTGAGTCGATGACCGGCCGAATGCCGTTGGCGTCAAATCGCGGCGATCATTTCTTGCTGATCCTGGCGAGAGCCGACGGTGATGCCTTTAATCGACACGTTCTTCGACATCGCCAAAGCCGTGGGGACCTCTCCGGCAACACCGGTCAACACGCCGATCAAGGAGATATGACCACCGCTACGACAGGCGTGGATCGATTGGGACAGTGTTCCCGGTCCGCCAATCTCGACGACAGCGTCAACCCCATGCCCGGCCAAAGCTGCTGCGGATCGACCCCATTTCAGATCGCACTTGTAGTTGATCAGGTGGTCCGCGCCGAGGCCCTTCAGACGTGCCAGCTTTTCATCGGACGAGGACGTGGCGATTACGGTCGCGCCGGCCGCCTTGGCGAACTGAACTGCAAGGTGGAAACGCCACCGGTCCCTTGGGTCAGCACGACGTCTCCCGGCTTGATCCGCGCCTCAACCATCAACGCGCGCCAGGCCGTCAGGGCGGCGCAGGGCAACGTAGCCGCCTGGACAAAGCTCCACCCCTTGGCAGGCGGGTGAAGGCGTCGGCGGACATGGCAACATATTCCGCGGCGAAGCCGTCTACGCCATCCCCTGGCACCCCCATCAGGCGTTCCCGCATCGGGCCGCCTGACACCCAATTCGGGAAAAAGACGGAGAGTACATGGTCTCCCGTTTTGACGATGCTGACCCCGTCCCCGACGCCCACGACTTCGCCGGCGCCGTCGGACATCGGAATACGGCCGTCGGCCGTCTTGATCATGCCGGAGACGACGGCGAGGTCGTGAAAATTCAATGAGCTGGCAAGCACCCTGACCAGGATCTGCCCAGGGCCGACGACCGGTTCGGAGCGGCTTTCGACGACCACCTTGTCGAGCCCACCTGGGGCCTTAACGGTGGCAACCTTCACGATGTTTGTCTCCCATCCATTCGGTTGTGAGACTACCAAAACAGCGCCACAAGACCAGCGTTTGCTAGCCCGACACATGTCCGCTTCGGTTCGTCGTGTCAGCGGCAGAGCACGTCCCGGAATTTGGTATTCAAGCCTCGCCGATTTCGCGCTCCGAAGCGATCCCCACTCCGTAGTAATCGGCTCGACCCGCCGATCTGAATTTCAGAGTGAGCTCGCCTGCACGCTGGAAAACCTTCGTCGTATCGCTCGCCGTGAGCGCCACGGTAGTGGTTATATCCGAAAGGCTTCCGCCGGCCGCAGCCGCAAGAATCGCTGAAATCATGGTGGGCTCATCCGGTGCCTCCGCTATGATCAGCCAATCGTAGCGTCCCAAAATCAGATACCAACTGATCAGTCGAGCACCGGCAGCCGCGAACAGTTCGGCAACGGCTTCGGAACGATCCTCCGGCTTCGCAGACATCCCTTTGATGGCCGCGGTGGTGTAACGACCTTGAGAGATATAGATCGTCATGCTGGTCCCTTCTCCTTTCGCACGACACCCCCTCCGCTCCCGCTGAAGACTATCGCGCGTTCCGCTGGCGGAACAAATGAAATTCACCTTGAAGGCGTCGGATGTTCGCTCCCGGTCAATCGCGTCACTAGGGGGTCGGCCGACTACTTCCGGTCTTCCTCAAACGGACGTCGTCTGGGGCGAGGATGTCTCAAAAGTGCCAACAGGGGCCACCAAGATGAATTGGAGAGGAATAACGAATGAGCTACCGACCGCGCGGCGGCCTTCTGGTTCAAGGCTTCGCCAGTCGTTGCGCTGATCGCGCCCTGTGGTGCGTCGCCGGCATTTCAAATAACGCAAAGGTGACTCGCGCTGAGCCAGCGCGGACGGTTTCTGCACAAACGCCCGGATCACCCGGACCTGACACTGCGAGCCGGCGAGGCTCAAGGTGTTCGATCACTGGCGGTCGCTGCTGTCGGGCTGGCCCCTGGCAATCTGCGGTGGGAAGCCTCGCATCGTAAACAATGCGCTTCGCGCCATATCGCGCTAGCGCACTCCTCACTCCATTTGTCCCCCGCACGCTGAAAGCTCCCTCACGTCACTTACGATAGATGCTGCTCTCCGGACTGTTGCCCATAAGCTCATTGTCCCGACGGGCGTTATAGCCTGCTGTCGCGCGGTCGCGCGGCATGAGCGCATGCCTTCGACACCGCCGAGCCATGGGTGCAACCTTCTAGATCTGCCGAGCACACTCTTCGTCAGGAACAGAAGAACCACAGTGTCAGCTCTACTGACACTTTCGACTACTGTACTTCACCTTAAGATCCGATCACCCACGCATCGGTTTAATCTATCTCAACCGGGCGCCAGCGAGGTAGGCTGAATGAGGCGCGTGATCGCAGCGGGAAGTAACGATCGCCTTGGCCTGGTCCGCCATGTCGATATCATCAGTGCGCTTCTCGGACTAGAACTGCAGATACAACTCTGGGGGATCGACGATGACAATCCCGGTTACGGCGTCAAACCCTGGGCGGCCGGTACAACAAGATAACGCCTTGGCAAGGATCGCTATCGGCTTCACAGCGTGGGCGGAGCGCTGGTTTCCCGACGCATTTGTTTTCGTCGCTATCGCCGTGGTGGTGGTCGCGGTTGCGGCACTCATCAACGGAGCTTCACCAGTTGCCGTCAGTGTAGCCTTTGGGAACGGCTTTTGGAGCTTGATCACGTTCACCATGCAGATGGCCTTCGTGGCCATAGGGGGATACGTGGTCGCCACTTCCGCGCCGGCGCAGCGATTGATCCGATGGCTCGCTGATTTGCCGAAAAATGGAAGGAGCGCCGTAGGGCTGGTTACGATCGTCAGCATTTTGGCCTCGCTGCTTAACTGGGGACTTAGCCTGATCCTGGGCGGGCTTTTGGTGCTCGCACTGGCGGCACGGCGCGAATTGCGAATGGATTACCGGGCGGCGGCAGCGGCGGCATATTTGGGGCTTGGTGCTACATGGGCAATGGGGCTTTCTTCGTCGGCGGCGCAGCTGCAGGCAAACGCCGCCAGCCTGCCCAAGAGCCTCTTGCCAATTACTGGCGTCATTCCCTTCTCTGAGACGATCTTTCTATGGCAGTCCGTGGTGATCACCGCGGTCCTTCTTGTGATTTCGGTGATCATTGCCGTCTGGTCAGCGCCGGGACCCGACACCGCGGTAACCGCCGAAGCCATGGGGATCGAAGCCTCACGCGAGAACTCGATCAAGGTGGCGGCACCCCAGCAACCTGGAGAATGGCTCGAACATTCCCCCATTCTCACGGTCCTGCTTGTGCTCCTGGCGTTTGGTTGGGTGGTCTACGAATTTTCACGCCAGGACTGGATGATTGCGATTTCGAACCTCAACACCTACAATTTCATCTTCATCATGCTCGGCCTACTTTTGCACTGGCGCCCGAAGCGATTTTTAGCGGCGGTGGTGAAGTCGGTCCCGGCCACATCCGGCGTCCTGATTCAGTTCCCGTTTTATGGCGCCATAGCCGCTATTCTGACCCAGGCGAAAAACGGCGCGGGAACCACCGTTTCCGATCAAATCACCCATGCTTTTGTCAGTATGTCGACCCAGCATCTCTTTCCGCTGGTGATGGGGATCTATTCAGCGATATTGGGTTTCTTCATTCCCTCAGGTGGGGGAAAGTGGTTGCTCGAAGCGCCCTACGTCATGCAGGCCGCGAACGATCTGAAAGTGCATCTCGGTTGGGCCGTGCAGGTGTACAACGCTGCAGAAGCACTGCCCAATCTCATCAACCCGTTCTGGATGTTGCCACTCCTCGGCGTTTTGGGTTTGCGCGCGCGAGATATCGTGGGCTTCACGTTCCTGCAATTATTGCTACATCTCCCGGTTGTGCTGTTCTTGCTGTGGGCGCTTGCGTACACGCTAGAGTATCATCCCCCGATCGTACCCTGAGAAGTCCGGGCAAACGGGCCTATTGGTGAAGGCGAGGAGACGATCCCCTTGCATCGCGCGATGCCATTCGAGATATTTGAGGCGATTCTCAAGTCGTTGCTGAACGGGGCGCGCTGGGGCGTCATTCAAAGCAGGAAAATTTTAGCGCGGCGTTATGCGTCCGCCAGCGCCAATTCGATCGGGGGTAGCAAGGGGGCTGGTCGGGAGTGCTGCGGTCCAGAGGTGTTTTCGATCGGACTCACCAGAAGCTGCGCAGTCTCGACACGAGACATGTCGAGCCGCAGACCAGGACCGACCATGGCACCCTGCGTCTGTTCTCAAGAAGCTGGGCTTTGTCGGCAAGACCGTTGCGGGCATCACGATCGCTAATGAGTCAATTTGAGTCACATCTGGCGGCTGCAATTCATTTGCACCGAGATCGTGTACGAGGAAAGAATGTCGGTCAACGTCGTCGCCTAATACCGAGTTAGCGAGCAGAAGCTGGGCCGACTAGGGCCACCAAGCATGCTTTCTGATGAATTTTTCCCTCCCCCGGCTGGTAAGCGGCGTCACCCCTCACCAGCCTAATTGTCGCGCGACTCCAACGAGTACAAGTGCGAGGAAATCCAGGCGACTCCGCGCCAACCGTGTCGGACCAGAATTCACTGCGTAACCCTGCGACATACCAACCTGCATGCTCCAGCGCGAGAACATGTGGCAATGACCGGTACCGGTACCCGATGCGTTTTCAATCCCGCATAACCGCCCCCGGGGCTCCCCACCCCCTCCGCTCGCGTGTCCCTTAGTCGCCTGCGGCTGCCATCACGCAGCACGCGCTCGATGGCGGTAAGCGGTCTTTGTGCTGCGCGTGTTCGTTGCACCTGATAATGCCATGATCTTCCCCCGAAAAAATGGACAGGGTTAAGCTGCTTTTAGCTCCATCTCGATCGGGCTGATGTAGCCGATGGCCGAGTGACGCCGAATTCGATTATAGAAGCCTTCAATGTAAGCAAAGATATCACGTTTGGCTTCTGCTCGTGTTGCATATTGCCGGTGGTGAACGAGCTCGGTTTTGAGCGTGTGGAAGAAGCTCTCCATCGGGGCATTGTCGTAGCAGTCGGCCTTGCGGCTCATCGAGGCTCGGAAGCCGGCGGACTGCATCACCTTGCGGTAGTCCGCCGAGGCATATTGAACGCCCCGATCGGAATGGTGGATCAGGCCGGCGCCAGGCCGCTGCGCCGAGATGGCCATCTTCAATGCTGCCAACGGCAGGTCAGCGCGCAAATGATCCTCCATCGCCCAGCCCACGATCCTGCGGCTGTAAAGGTCCAAGACGGTGGCCAGATAGAGCCAGCCCTGATCGGTCTCGACATAGGTGATGTCGGCGAGCCAGATCCGATTCGGCGCGGCGGCAAAGAAGTTTCGACCGAGCAGGTTCGGAGCGATCGGGAGGTCGTGGCGGCTGTCGGTGGTTCGCACCCGGCGTGGCCGCGCCATGATGGCTCTGATACCGTGATGGCGCATCAAACGCTCAATGCGACCGCGACTCGCCCCGCGGCCCTGCGCCTTCAGCTCGACATGGATGCGCGGGCTGCCATAGCGTCCGCAGGTATCGCGATGGACCCGTCTGATGTCCTCGACGAGCTCACGATTGGCAGCCGATCGCTCGCTCTCCGGGCGCGAGCGCCAGGCATAATAGCCGGCCGGCGAGACCCCGAGCACGTCGCACAGGATCGTCACCGGGTAGTCGGCGCGGCGATCTTCGATGAAGCGGAATCTCATGTCCGCGTTCCAGCAAAGATCGCAATCGACTTCCTAAGAAACAGCCGGTTCGGCGTCTCCCGGAATGGCCTGCAAGACGAAGCCCAGCGATTTGGCCCGGCGCTGAAGGTTGGCGAGGACACGGCTGCGATATTGTTGCTCATAGTGATCCGCGCCCGGGTCCTTGTAGCTCATACCGTGTCGGAGGGTGTTGTAGAATAAGACTGCGATCTTGCGGGCGGTCGCCGTCACGGCCTTCGCCTTGCCCGCCCGAGAGGAGAGCCGACGATAGAATGCCCCGAGCGCCGTATCGCTTCGCCCAACCGTGGTGGCGGCCAGCCGCAACAGCGCGGCTGCCCGACTGGACGATCTGCGTGTGCGTGAAGACAGCACCTTGCCGCCGGAGATCTTGTTGCCCGGTGCGAGGCAGAGCCAGGAAGTGAAGTGCTTGGCGCTCGGCCATGCCTTCAGGTCTGTGCCGCACTCGCCGATGAGCTTCAGTGCGAGTGCCGGACCCAACCCATGGATATCAGTCAGATCGACGCCAAGCACGCCGTACAGCGCGGTTCGGACATCGAAGGTGGGTGTGTTGACCTGTTTGGTCTTGATGCGTGGCTTGGATAGCTTTCCGACCGGCTTTGCCCCTTTGCGGCTCAGCGCCGCGATCAAGACTTCGAGCTTGCGGTCGCAATCCAGCATCTTTGCTTGGTAAACGTCGTAGAGTTCCAGCGATTGGGCTAAGGCGAAGACATGTTCATCCCGATCGTTGCCCACCAATGCCGCGCGGATTGTCTCGGCCGAAGAATGGCACCGTACATCCCGGTAGGTTGCCAACACGTCGGGATTGCGCTCGCCTCCAACGATGGCTCGGATAATCCGCATGCCCGTCGCGCCGGTGATATCCGAGACGACATGATGGAGCTGCAGGTTCATCTCCATCAGGGCCTTCTGCATATGCTGGATGTGGGCTGCGGCATATTCCACAAGCCGCTCTCGCTGGCGCAGATAGGCACGCAGGGTTGCAATCTCGGCATCAGGCCGGAAGCTGCCGCGCAACAGGCCATAGGAATGAAGCTGGCGTAACCATGCGGCATCGCTGACATCTGTTTTGCGCCCCGGCACATTCTTGGCGAACCGAGCATTGACGAGAATCACATCAAACCCGCGCTGCTCCAGGATCTCATAGACCGGAATCCAATAGACCCCGGTGGATTCCATCGCAACACTGGTCACGCCGCATGCCTTGAACCAGTCCGCCAGATCATGCAGGTCTGATGTGAACGTGCCGAACATGCGCACCGGGATGTCGGCGCAGGCTGGATTCACCGCAGCCATGTGCATCCTCGACCCAATGTCGATTGCTGCGGCCCCGAAGTTGACCGGCTTCAACTCCGGGCGGTTATCGGTCGTCGTCTTGGGCATAGCATCCTCCGTTCTATGGTGAGCAGGAGGGTCTGGGTTATGCCAATCGTCATCTTCCTAATCGGGATCGTCGCCGGAGCGGCGTCACCACTCTCAAGTCCGCATGCACCCATGGACCACGTTTTTTAACGGGGATTGTGCCTCCAATAAGCTGACGGCCGCTACCCTCCCGGCCGCGGAGGATAGCACAAGGCTGTTTCTACCCCGCGCAGGCGTGCAACGGCCCTGGACAGTTTTTTAAAATGTCGCGCTCCATGCGCAAGCGTTCGTTCTCCCGTTGCAGGCGGGAGATCTCTGCCGCGTGGTCCGCCGACGGCAGCGTCGCCTGCGTTGTGGGGCGCCGCGCCGCCGCCGTCGGCTCCCGCCCAGCCCCACGCAATTCCACCCAGCGCCGCAACACGGAATTGCGCAGGCCAAGTTCCTTGGCCACCGACCCGATCGGGCGGCCACTCGAAGCAACGAGATCGACCGCTTGCCGCTTATAGTCGTCCGTAAACGACCGACGTTGACGTCCTTCCATCCGACACCTCCTGGCTCCTTGAGCCTACTACAGGTGTCCATCAATTCGGAGGAGGTTCACCATTCGCCAGCTGCGCGCGTTCTGGCGCTACCGTATGGCAAAAATAAATCGCTGCGATTCCGAAAACGCGGACCGTATAGATTCTAATCGGTGGTATAGCTAAATACAGCAGTATTTTAAGAGGTATTCAGTGACTCCCGATCGGCTTCTCGTGACCTACATGCGCGTCTCCACATCAAAGCAAGGTCGTTCGGGTTTAGGTCTCGACGCGCAGCGTGCGGCGCTCATTCACTTTGCCCAGACTGAGCGCTTCGACATCGTTGAAGAATTTGTCGAGGACTCCGGCAAGGGCCATGATGCGTTAGAGCGCCGCCCGCAGCTCAGAGCCGCGCGGGCGCTGGCGAAGAAGCACAAGTGTCACCTTGGGGTCGCCAAGCTGGATCGCCTCAGCCGCGACGTACACTTCATCAGCGGGCTAATGGTACATCGGGTGCCGTTCTTGGTCGCCGAACTCGGGGCAGACGTCGATCCATTCGTACTTCACCTATTCGCCGCACTGGCGGAAAAGGAACGCACGCTGATCGGCACTCGAACACGCGCCGCACTTGCCGCAGCAAAGGTGCGCGGAGTCAAGCTTGGAAATCCGGACCTTCAGGCCGCTCGACAACGAGCCATCTGGCAAATTCGGCAGGCCGCCGATGCCCGCGCGATCGAGGTCATCCCGATCATCCAACAAATCCAATGAAACGGATCGATATCATTGCGAGAAATCGCTGAGCGGTTGAATGCGCAAGGGGTAGCTGGCCCGCGCGGCGGTGCTTGGTACGCGACCAGCGTCAAAAACGTTTTGGATCGCAGTCTTTTGGAGCACGCCGGCCCAACAGGCTAGCCTTCACCCGCCGTACCCTCATCGTCATCATGAAAATGGAAGATGATGACATTCGCATCCAAATCTTCGGGATGGGCCGCGAAGTGGCGATCTAACGCTGCGTCCGGATCCTCGTCATAACGACGACGAGCCGTCACGACCTTGAACGGACGGGCCGGCTGGCTCCGCTTCTCGATCACGTCAATCGCGTTTGAAAGCCGGCTGATGTAGGACATGGTGACCATTGTGTTTCTCCAAATCTTGCGACAGCAAGATCAGTCGCTGTTGAATGTCGACCAAAATTTCCGCCTCGATGGAGCTGCGGATTTCTCGCAACGCAAAAATGAGCTTGGTCATTTCGTCAAGCCGGATTCGTCCGTTCAGCGCAAGCCGATAGAGCCGCGCCATCTCCCCACGCACCGAGGCGAGCGAATCCAGCGCCATCTGACTACGAGAGGGGGGTAGGATCTGGGCTTTTGGTTGGTGGCTCAATGACTTTCGACCGGTTCATTGGGGGTGAATCCAGTATAACGCAGTTCCGATTTCTGTGCTGCCACTTCCTCTGTTTGCCGACATCCGGACGGCGCCGCATCCACCGTTGTGACAGGTATGACAGGTTCCCCCATTATGGACGTTACGTGCGCGCGCGCGTGACGTCGATAATCAGGTAACCTGTCGAACCTGTCACAGCCCCTCCTGGCTCAGTATTTTTTAACGAAGATGCCGGCGAACCCGCGCTGGCCCGTACCTCCTTCCCGCCGCTTTGCGTAACCACGATCCTCGAGCATGCCCGACAACGCCATCGTACTCCCGGGCTTGATGTTCCGATCTTCGCACCACGTCTTCCATGAAGCGAACAGATCGGCCATACGCATGAAGGCTCGGTCATCGGCGTCGGTGGTGCAGTCTTCCAGCCACTCGCCGATTGTGTCCTGGCTCCTGAAATATTCGTCGGTCGCGTCGCGTACGCAGGCCGGTGGCGCGAGCCCATCGCGCTGCCATTGAAGGCAGCCGTCGATACACCATCGAAGAATGGCCGCGCGCTCATCCCACAGCTTCGCGGCCAGTTCAGGATCGCGCTCACCAGCCGGTATCTGAACGGTAAAGGGTACAAGGAGCAGGCGGCGCCGCATTGCTTCGTCCACGGTACCGAGGCGCGGTTTATGGTTGCCGGCGATAAACAGCTTGAAGGTCGGCACGAAGTCGAAAAAGTCCTGCCGCATGAACCTGGCGGTCAACCTGTCACCGCCGGTCAGGGCCTTGATCTTGGTCTCGTCCCAGCGGCGTCCCTTCTGCGTTTCCTGCGCGACAACCAGCCGAGCGCCGCGCAGCTTGGCCAGATCGGTCGGGTGGCGCTCGGTATAGCTGGCAATGAACGTGCCCATATCGGCAACGGTGGCGTAATCGCCGAAGATGCGGACTATGGTGTTGATGAAGGTGCTCTTGCCGTTCGCCCCTGTGCCATAGGCGAAAACGAATGCGTGCTCGGTCGTGAGGCCAGTGCAACAATATCCAATGTAGCGCTGCAGGAACGCCTGCAGTTCGGCATCGCCGGCGGTAATGCGATCCAGAAATGCGTTCCATTTCGGGTGGGGTGTGCCAGGAGGCGCCGCGCTGCAGGCCGTGGCCTTGGTCTGGTAGTCAAGCGGATCTGGCAACCGTGCCAGTCCGGTAGCCAGATCATAGGCCTCGGCAGGAATCATGTCTCCCTCGCGTGCGGTGACCAGCTGCAAATGGTTCCCGTCCCATTGCTCGACGGTTGCAGCGAGACGGCGATCGGCACGGGCAAGCTGTACGACGGCACTCACAGTCTTGGCGGTCACCACGGCGGCCGGCTTGATGGACTCGGGCGCAAGTTCCCGACAGATCGCGCGGGCCCGATCGAACGCGTGCAGGGTGGTGTCAAAGATCCAGCGCGCGCCATCATACAGGAGCCAGCGGGACCAGGCGGCGACATAACGGGAATCGACGACATGACGCTCGGCGTAAATGAGCGCAAGTGCGTCTTCCGTGCCGGGCGGAAGTTCACCGGCGTCCTGCAGGGTGGCCAGCTTGATGATGTTGTCAGCCACTGCGCCTCCGGAGTTCCTTGCCGGCGATCGAGCTTACGATCTGCTCGACTTCCGCAGTCGGTAGCGGCGGATTACAATTCGTAACGTTCCAGGCCTGCAGCAGACCTAACGTCACGAAAGCATTGATGTGGTGGCGCAGCAGGTGGCCGGCGAGCCTTGCGAGGCTGCAGTTCCGAGCGCCTTCGCCAACACCCTCGATCAGCGTGCGCCATTCCGGAGATGGCGTTGCACTGATGGCGACACCATTTTGCTTGGCCACCAGCCAGCCGGGCGCTTCGGCGATGTAGTTCGCACTGTCGACGCTCCAGCTATAGCGGCGGCCGCTGGGATGGATGCTCGGCGGGCACAGTACGTAACCGCCGTCGCCCCGCACATCGATGTGCGTGCCGATCTTGCCTGCGGAATTGCGCACCGGTTCCTGCGGCCACCTGAAGTAGATGTGACGGCCGCGAGCCGTGATGACTTCGACAGTGGCGGGCAGCGCGCCGTGTTCCGCCTCAAGCTGGCGCAGCCCGGCTTCGGCATCGAGACCGTCCACGTCGACAACGAAGATGCCGGACGCGGGTCCGGTCGCGATGGCAACGTTGCTATCGGGCTGTTGAGTCCACCAGACCCGGATGATATCCGGGTCCGTGGTGGCGTCCTTGAGGCCATTTGCCGTTGCCGGCCGCTTGTCGCGCGGCCGGCACGGAAAGATGTGAAATCCCCGCGCCGCGAGAGCCAAAGCAGTACGGATCACGGCGGTCTCCTTACTCAGAACGGAATGTCGTCATCCATGTCGCTGTCGGTAGCCGACGACGCGGCGACCGCTTCCAGCTTCTTCTTCAGAGGCTCTTTTTGGCGTGGAGCGTGGATGCGGATGCATTCGACAACCTTGCCCTTCAGTTCCGTCGTGGTCGGATAGAGTTCCAAGCGATGACCGGGCCAGTCATCGGTGTCATCACCGGCGATGGCGGCGACACTGTCCCAATTCGTCATGTTGAGCGGCAGCGGCTTCACGCCGTTGCGGAAATGAAGGACGGTCTTCTGCTCCGCATCGCTGCCGCTGCCGAGCGTCTCGGTCGGAGCGTCCTTGATCTCGACTTCCAGCGGCTTGCCGTTCAGATCGCTTGCCTTCAGGTACTTAGAGGGGAAGATTTCGTTTCGTTTGGCCATGTCGGCCTCCATAAGGTTCGTTTTGGGGATAGATCGGGGCTAGGTCTGCGAAATACCCGGCTCCCCGCCGGGCACTTTGCATTCTGTCATCCTGAGCGTTGTTGGGATTTCGTAACAGCTAGACCGGCAGGTCGCTTTCGAACCGCAGCTTTAGCTAAAGCGGGGATCGATATTTCGACTGCCGCTTTGGGACCGTGCGACGATTGCTTACGATCACGTCGATGCTTCGGTGCGTTGGTCGCTGTTTCTGATCAATTCCGATGAGGTCGAATAGGGCATCAAAAAATGCCTTGCGCGTTAGCCTGCGTGATTGCCTGAAACCAATTGTTTCCAGCAAATCGAGCGCCGGTTCGACTACCAACGCTGTTTCATTATCTTTTCTGTAGTCGCCCGGTCGTCGTCCAAGCAGCTGCGCAAGCAAATCGGGATTATCCTTCAAAAGGTTAATTCCGCGATCCCGCTTGGCCGTCATGGCGTCGAGACCGCGGTACGGTGCGATCCGTTTCGGGTTGCGCTCGATCCGGGCGCGCAAGGGAAAATACGCCGCAATTAAGCCTTCGCGATTCGGTTCAGGTTCATCGTAGAGCTGCGCCGCAAACCTTATCTCGCTGTAAATGGGCTCGAGCGACCGGAGTGCCTCGCGCACTATCGCCTGGCCCTTCGCGCACTGCTCCAGAACCTCACGGTAGTCGGCGACAGTCAGTTGATCGCGAGCGGTCCAGTAACTACCGAAGATCGTGCGGATAGCCCGATCAAATCGCCTCTGAAAATCGTCACTCTCGCTCAACCCGGCACACCGCATCACCACGGGGTAATGCTTGGCATAGTGTTCCTTCGATGGACGTTTCGATTCGGCCATGTTGGTGCGGCGCGGTCCTAAAGCGGCGGACAAAAAATGCGTCACCGCTTTACCTGTACTCAACCGCGACATTACGGCAGAAACTAGCTCACGACACACCAGGGCGACTCATGGTGCTGCGCGCAGTAGCGCGAGGTGGGCTTGTGAGGAGTTCGTAATGGCCGCTGCAAATTGGGAGGATGCTGAGACGGAAGGCGGCGCACCGGATAAATCCAGACCGCGACGCATGCTGAGCGAGAAGCAAGTCCTGGAGATCGTTCCGGTCGGCCGCACCACGCTCTACCGCATGGAGAAGGCAGGTAAGTTTCCGAGATCGACCTACATCAGTCCGAACCGCAGGGTCTGGTTCGAGGACGAAATCGTCAGCTGGCAGAACGCGGTCGACGAGTTCGATCCCCGCCGCGGGCGTGGCAAAGGGCGTCGGCAGCGCTTAGCCTAGTCGCAGAAGCTTCGTTTCAGCTGTTGAGGGTAAGGACGACACCCGGTTGACCCGGGGATATCTGCGCACCGATATTTTGGGGGCGATGCGCCAGTATCATCGCCGAGCCGAGCGCAATGTTGGCGTACTCGGCTTCGGCTTTACGCCCGAGCACCTTGATAGATTGCGCACAGGCCGCGACGGCGACCGGTTCCAAAATCTGGCACCGGAACCTCTGGTATGCCAATATAGTTGTGCCAATCTCAGGAGGTCAGCATGCGAACGATTATAATGGGAGCAGTCTGCGCCATCGCAATGGTCGCGAACGCAAACGCCGCGATCAAGGAGGAACCGGTCACCTATACCGCCGGTGAGACCACCATGAAGGGCTTTGTCGTATACGACGACGCCATCCAAACCAAGCGACCCGGGATCGTCATGGTGCATGAATGGTGGGGCATCACCAAGCACATCCATGACGAGGCGCGGAAATTCGCACAGCAAGGCTACACAGCCTTCATTGCTGACATGTACGGCGACGCCAAGACCGCCGACAACCCGAAGGACGCCGGCGCGCTCTCATCGTCGGTGATGAAGAACCCGGCGGTGATGGAGTCGCGCTTCAACGCCGCGCGGGACCAACTCGTCAAGCAAGCCTCGGTCAATCCCCAGCGGATCGGTGCCGTCGGTTACTGCTTCGGCGGCGCGGTCGTGCTGAACATGGCGCGCGCCGGCGCTGACCTCGCCGCCGTTGCCGGCTTTCATGCGTCGCTTGGTCTCAATACCCCCGCGCCGACCCCGGGAACCGTCAAAGCGAAGATACTCATCCTGAATGGCGCAGACGATCCCTTCGTAAAGCGCGAGCAATACGATGTGCTCAAGAAGGATTTCGACGCAGCGAAGGTCGATTATCGAGTCATCGAGTATCCCGGCGCGGTGCACGCATTCACGAACCCCGAAGCCACCGAACTCGGCAAGAAGTTCAATCTACCGCTCAGATACGATGCCAAGGTGGATCAGGAAGCGAAGGCCGAGGCAACCAAGTTCTTTGCTGCGGACCTTCAAAAATAGACAAAAAGGCCACCCTCCGTGGTGGCCTTTTCTATTTCTGGCTTGGCTTAGTCGCGAGCTGGGCAGCCCGCCTTTGCGCACCCTAATCGGTACAAGCAGACATCAGCCTCGTAAGCTTGAAACTAGGGCCTATTGGGGCCTGCCCTGAAACGGACGGGCCTTTTCTTTGTCGGCACAAATCAGATAAGCGCTTGATTTGCTGTGCACTCTCCGGCTTCTCGGATACCGAAAAAATCGCTGGACGTCAGGACCACGCGGTTTTGCCGTACGCTTTGGCGCCGTCGTCTTGCGCGAGCGATATCGCTCACGGGATAACCCGCCCTGCGACATCGGCCTCACACCGACGCTGCCGCGTCCACCACATCCCGTCCCAACGTTCGTGACGACGGCCAACGCCCCTCCCTTAAGGGACGAGACGGCACGGCTTGTAGTTCTGATTTGCCCGACGCGACAAGAGGAATATTTTCCAAAAAAGGGCTGGACAGGGCAAATCACGTTGAAAGAATTCGGCAAATTCGCGTTTTGGCGCAAGGGGATTGGTGCCAGTTCGATGGACGGTTGGGTGCTTCATGAGGTCGGAGACGGGTGAAGTGGAGCACCGAAACGAACCGGCGAGTTAAGTGCACTGTCGCCGCAATCTCTCTCGTAATCCCTCTTGGCGGGATGCCCGCCTCTTGGCTGGGCATCACGAACATGAGCCGCCGCAAGCGGGCCACGGCTGGCATGCCCCGCAAACGGTGCGGCGCTAACGCTCATGCGGAAACCGGAACAGAGGGGTAAAATCCCCCAGGGTCCACAACCCAGGGAGCAACAACATGACCCCACATATCCCCGAGGAATTTTCCACCAGGTTGATCGACTGGAGTCCCTTCGTGATCACGGGCAACACGATGCCACCCCGAGATCCTGATGAAGACGAAGACGAAGAGGACGAAGAGGAAGAGGATCGCGACGACGAACCGCCAGTCGTGCGCGAGCCGGACGAAGACTAGATGTGGGCTTTCCGAAAGTTGTCCATTCGGTCCGGGAACGCCTCTATCGTTTTGCGCGCGAGGGCTCGCGATTGGTGCGATTAGCCCCTCCGCAGGCATGCGATCGTTTCGGCCAGTTCGACGGCGAAAAGGGACAGCATGAGGCCCACCATCGGCACTGCGGGAATCAGATATCGCGAGATATCGAGGGTGTGGGCGCCGGCGGCGGTCGCGATCGAAGCCGCCCACATCACGATCACGATACCTGCGCGCGTCGAGAAGCGAGGGCGCCGGTGCCGCGCAGCGGTCACCGCCCAAAATATGATGGCAATAACGAAAGCGGCGGACAACGCCCTGAACAGATAGGCGGAGATTCCCGGGAAATCGGACAACAGGCCGATCCGAACCGGTCCGCCTTGCAGATCGATCGGCTGAACCGTCCAGCCGTGCCGCGTCATGATGTCGGACACGAGCGGCACATCGTCGGTCGACACCGGTATGACGGGCTCGAGTCCGTAAGCCGGCCACGCGACCGAGCCCGCATAGGCCATCTGACGGACGAACTTGCCCGCGTAGTCCAGCGGCCGGTCGCGCACGGCGGCCAGGAAGATGCGCCGATAGGCTGCGGCCGCGCCGACGGCATTCCCGGTACCGTCGGCGACGTCTCGATCCAGTGCTGTGTCAAAGAGGCACGCGTCACCGAAGAACCCGAGCACGGGCCAGCGACCCGGCTCCGCGGCGAAGTCGGCAGCAAGCCGCGCCATCGTGGCGTCCGCGCGGTCGCCGGCCGCCGACACGATCTCGCGTCGCGCTGCATCGCTTGCGAGCACGATGTTCAGGTGATTGCAGAACAGTGTCTTGGGGACGAACACGACCGAGGCTTGGTCGGAGTCGGAAGCGGCGAACCGCGAACCGGTGGCAAGGAGCGCCAGCGCCGCCGCGACGGACACGGCCATCACAACAAGGCGCGCGGATGTGTCTGGCCAGGCGAGGCGGGCGCCCACCACGACGGCGGCGATTGGGACCAGGATTCCCTGCGATCTGAAGCACGCCGCGAGCGCCGCGCACAGGACGGAGCCAGCGACCGGCCAGCACCGCGCTGTTTTGCCGACGCACGTGGCAACGAGCAATCCAGCCATCGCCAGATTGAGGAAGACCGCAAAGAGAATCTCTGCGGTGAGGACGTTCCTGACCAGCAGCAGGCCCGGATACGTCGCCACAAGGATTATCGGCACGAGCCCACCGGCGTTGCGCGTCGCCATATGGGCGGTTGCTGCAAGCGCCAGCATCAGGACGAGCCACGCCGCCTGCTGCAGGCGCACTACCGTCGCAAAATCGCCTCCGAACGCGAACGTGACGGCCAGGAACGCCGGGTAGCCTGGATCGCGCCCACCCGCCACGGTCGGCCTTCCGGCCTCCAAGGTGCGAAGCGCAGATTCCACGAAGGACGGCGTGTCGCCCCAGATGACCGCGGTCGGCGGCCCGAACGATGCGACGATCGCCACCAGCAGCGCGGCCCACGCGAGCACGGCCCATGACCACGGGGACCCGACGCCGCCCGGGGAGGCGGCTCTGCCGGTTGTACGCGCTGGAGCTTCGCGATCGGACTGCACGATTGCCGTCCACACGGGAAGTTCGAATGCCGCCCCAGCCTCATGCTAGACTAAAACGCTCCACACGACCATCGGAAGGCTCCCGGTTCCCTGCCAGTACGCGCGCCTGCGGTCGCGGCGAGCGACAGCCAGACGAGGCCACGCTTTGTGGTCCTGTTGCCGATCACCCATACGCCGCCCGATGGGAATACGTTCGGAATCGAGATTCCGGCGACGTCAAACAGGCCACCGGCCTCGACGATGCGTGGAGACGATGAACACCGGCCGATGAACGCGGAAGGGCCCGTCCTGCCCGGCGCTGCTTGACCCATATCAATGCCCGCGGAGGCGCGCGATATCCATTCAGGATCGTCTGCGCGCCGCATCATTCATCGACCGGGACGCTTTCTGCCATGCCATCCGCGAGATCAGAGGGCTTTGGCTCGATACCGAGCGCGACCGGCGGGATCGCACGCTTGGCGTGTGCGCGGTTGGGCCAGATGGGCAAGGATCCCGCGGCCATCCTGTCGAAGGCGGGATTGCCGCCGGAGGTGGCTCGCGATCCCACCATCCGGCTGGAAGTGCGAACCCAAATCAAGCTGCTGGACCTCGCCGCCGAAGAGCTGCAGGACGAATGGCTGGGCTTCCACCTGGCACGCGACTTCGATCTGCGCGAGATCGGTCTGGTCTATTATGTGATGGCGTCGTCGGACCAGCTTGCGGATGCGCTAGGGAATGCCGAGCGGTACAGCCGGATCAACAATGAAGGCGTTCGTCTGCGTTTCCGCATGCAGGACGGGACGGCGGCAGTTACGCTGGATTACGTCAATGTCGACCGGCACGCCGACCGGCACCAGATCGAGTTCTGGCTGGTAATGCTGGTGCGCATTTGCCAGCAAGTGACGAACCGCCGTTTGTCGCCACTACGGCTGAAGACGAGACATTTCCGAAACAACACGCTTGCGGAATTCAGAGCATTGCTCGGCGTCGATATCGAATTTGGCGCTGACGCCGACGAGATATGCTTTCCGCAACCGATTGCGTCGCTTGCCGTTGTCGGACGCGACGAATACCTCAACGAATTGTTGCGGCGTTACGGGGAGGAGGCGCTCGCGCGCAAGCCCCGAGAGCGCCTCTCGGTCCGTTCAAAGACAGAGGACATTCTGTCGAAACTGCTGCCCCACGGCAAAGTCACCGCATCGGACGTCGCGCGGAGGCTTGCCATGAGCCCGCGAACCTTGTCGCGCAAGCTTGCCGAGGAGGGTACTTCCTTCGCGGAGATATTGGACCAGTTGCGGGCCGCCCTCGCCCGGCGCTATCTCCAGGACAAGACGTTGCCTGTTTCCGAAATTGCGTGGCTGCTCGGCTATCGGGAGATCAGCTCGCTGACACATGCTTTCAAACGGTGGACCGGCACGACCCCCCGACGGTTTCGCCAACTCGAGGCGCCATAGGTCTAGTGCGTGTGCCCGCAGCCGGGCGCCCTGCCGGCTTTGTCGAGCGACGCCATCAGTTCCTGAAATGAGAAAGGCTTCGCGAGCAGCGCGATGCACCCTGAGTCCAGCGCTGCCCTGCGAACGGCGGGGTCGTGGTTCCCGGTCATGTAAATAACCGGCACGTGTATCCCCGCAGCCTTGAGACCCTGTCTCAACTCGATCCCCGACCCGTCGTTCAGGTTAATGTCGAGAATGACGCAAACCACGTTTTCGAAATCGGTGTGGTTCCTAAAAGCCGCAGCCGACGAGAACACGATGGGTTCATACGCCCGTTGGCGGAGCAGAAGCTGGAGTGCCTGCAGTATTTCCGGGGTATCATCGACGACCAGGACGAAATTCCGATATTGCAAGCGCCGCATTCCTTGACCTTCCGCCGACGCGGTCCAGGCCTGCTGGAGAAATTAAGATCCGATCGCGATCGTCAACGCGCTGGGCTCGCCGCGCTTCAGCCTCCGGCGGATGTGGGCGCCCCGTCGAGCCGCCGTATAAGTCACTCCGGGGATCTTTTAAACTTGGAATAGTTGTCGGATGTCGCCAGAATCTTGTTCCGGCAAGTCTCTTGAGGGCTGGCTCTTTGCTTTGGGGCCAAAGACTCCCCGGAACTCTCCTGCGCTGGCGGCAATCGCAACGCGCGCCTGATCGATCGAGAACCTGTCGATTCCGTTGCGCCACCGCATCAGCGGAAAGCGCCAGCGTCAGTCGCCGCCCTTGATGTGGATCAATGTCGGGGCCCCGGTGGCGGGCGCATTGGCAGATGGTTCATCCAGCCAGGGAGGTTTACCATGAGTGCAGTCACCAAGCCGGAAATGATCTCTCGCCGAAAGGCCCTTTCCTTGATGGGATTGGCGGCGGCGTTCGGCGCCGCTGCGGCTCCTGCGGTACTGACGGTATCCGATGCCGAGGCTCAGACCCTTGGCATGGAGCGGCGTCAGGAGCGGCGCGAAGGACGACACGAACGACGTGAGATGCGGCGCGCCGGACGGCACGAGCGGCGTGAGGTGCGGCGCACAGGTGTAACCACCGGCACAGCCAAGTAATTCTGCCGGCTCGGCTTCCCTTCTCCCTTGTGGGAGAAGGTGATCCTCGCGAAGCGAGGATCGGATGAGGGGTGTCTCACCGCGCATTCGGTGTTCGCGGAGACAGACCCCTCACCCGTCGCCTCACGGCGTGAGGCGCCACCCTCTCCCACAAGGGGAGAGGGGAAGAGCGCGCGACGCGCTTCGTTCGCAATTCGACAGACTTCCTCAATTCAGCAGAAACCCGCCATCCACCGTCAGCACCGCTTGGGGGGCGAATCGCCGCCCTCCCCCTCGCTCGCGCCGCTGATGAGGACGATTTCTTTACTGACGTCGAATAGGTCAGACATGAGGTCCTTCGCAACAAAGCGGCCTCATCGACACCTACGATTTTAACGATCGCAAACCCGATTCATTGACCAACAGCGAAGTAGCGGGAACAGGCAGAGATTCTCAAGCCATGAACAGTTTCGATATCCTCGTCTATGTCGGGCTGCTCATTGCCGTGGTCACCGGCTTCAACACCGGACTATTGCGCAGTGCGATCACGATCCTGGCCTATCTGTTCGCGATGCCGATCGCGGTGTGGGCGACTTCGGCGCTGGCGCCGCAGCTCGACGGGAAACTCGGCTCGCCGATGACGCAGAATTCGCTGCTGTTCTTCGGCACGTTCCTGATATCAGGCATGGTGCTCGGACAATGCGCGCGCATGATGCTCGACGAGACCATCGGGTCGGAGGCCGGTATCGGCGATCGCCTTGGCGGCGCGGCGCTTGGCGCGGCGCGGGTCGGGCTGGTCGCGATCACGCTGGTGCTGATCTTCGACCAGCTCGTTCCGCTCGATCGCCAGCCGGCCTTTTTGACCGGTTCAAAGCTCCGGCCGCTGTTTTCAGCGGCCGGACAAATGGGGTTTCGATCGCTGCCACCCGATGTCGCCGCCACCGTTGATCGCCTGAAGCGCGAACAGCGGATCTAGACCGGATCACGGCGCGATAGCCGCTTGCTGATATGCATTTTGATGAGGCGCGCTCCCTTATCAGGGCCGGCAATGTTGGCTACAGTGGCCGCTTCGGACTTCAAAAAATCACCTGACATAACGGGAGTGAAACTGTGGATCTTGGGATCAAAGGCCGTCGCGCCATCGTCTGCGCATCCAGCAAGGGCCTCGGGCGCGCCTGCGCGATGGCGCTGGCCAACGAGGGCGTGCATGTCACCTTGACGGCGCGCGGCGCCGAGGTGCTGAAAAAGACCGCCGATGAAATCCGAAAGGCGCATCCCGGCGTCACCGTGACCGAGGTCGCCGGCGACATCACGACCCCGGCGGGCCGCGAAGCCGCGCTAGAAGCCTGCCCCGATCCGGACATCCTGATCAACAATGCCGGCGGCCCACCGCCCGGCGATTTCCGCAACTGGACCCGCGACGACTGGATCAAGGCCATCGACGCCAACATGCTGACCCCGATCGAGCTGATCAAGGCGACCGTCGACGGCATGATGGCGCGCAAATTCGGCCGCATCGTCAATATCACCTCGGCCGCGGTGAAGGCGCCGATCGAGATTCTCGGGCTGTCCAACGGCGCCCGCGCCGGCCTCACCGGCTTCGTCGCCGGCATTGCGCGGAAAACCGTGATCGCCAACGTCACCATCAACGGCCTGCTGCCGGGCCCCTTCAACACCGACCGCCTGCGCGGCACGGCCAAGGGCGATGCCGACAAGCGCGGCCTCAGCGTCGACCAGGTGCTGGCCGAGCGCGCCAAGCTGAACCCCGCTGGGCGTTTCGGCGACCCCGACGAATTCGGCCAGGCCTGCGCGTTCCTGTGCAGCGCCAAGGCCGGCTTCATCACCGGGCAAAACATCCTGCTCGACGGCGGCGCGTTCCCGGGCACGCTGTGAAGGCTGTCTGGTACGAGCGAACCGGCGCGGCGCCGACGGTGCTGACCGTCGGCGAGATGGAGACGCCGGTGGCAGGGCCAGGCGAGGTCCGGGTCCGGCTGGAAGCCTCCGGCGTCAACCCCGCCGACGTCGGCCGCCGCGGCGGCAACTATCGCGGAATGGAATTTCCGCGCGTGATCCCCAACAGCGACGGCGCCGGCATCGTCGATCAGATCGGCGACGGCGTGACACGCCTTGCCGTCGGCGACCGGGTCTGGCTGTTCAACGGCCAGCGCAATGGCCGCGCCTTCGGCACCGCGGCGGAATATATCGCACTCGCCGATTATCTAGTGACGCCGCTGCCCGAGGATGTTTCGTTTGCCGCTGGCGCGACCCTCGGCATTCCCAGCATGACCGCGTGGTGCAGCCTGTTTTGCGACGGGCCCATCACGGGACAAACCGTTCTGGTCACCGGCGGCGCCGGCGCGGTCGGTCATTACGCGGTGCAGCTTGCCAAATGGGGCGGCGCCACCGTGATCGCGACCGTCAGCTCGCCCGTCAAGGACATGGAGGCGCGGCTGGCCGGCGCCGATCTCGTCATCAATTACCGGACCGAGGATGTCGTCTCAAAAGTGATGGCATTCACCAACAAGCGCGGCGTCGACCGCGTGGTCGATGTCGATTTCGGCGGCAATATCGCGACCACGCTGAAGATCATGGCGCTCAACTCCACCATCGCCGTCTACGCCACCAACGGCAATCGCACGCCGACCATTCCGATGCGCGATCTGATGGAAAAATGCATTGCGCTGCGCACGCTGGTGCTGTTCGCGCTGCCGCCGCCGCTGCTGGCCGCGGCGCAGGAAGACATCTCGCGATGGCTGGCGGCGGGAACGCGCGTCCACAACATCGCCGGCCAGTTTCCGCTTTCGGAAACCGCGCAGGCCCATCTCGCCGTGGAGAAGGGCGACAAGATGGGCACGGTGATCGTCGATTGCGCAAGATAGCGGGTGACGAGATTAGATCGAATTGGAACGGCTGCGGGAATTTTACCTCTCCCGTAGGGAGAGGTGAAGAGAGCGCGATAGCGCGCGACGGATTGGCTTGAGTAAGGAAAGCGCTGGATGCATTGGAATGTAGGCAAGGTCAGGATCACCAAAGTCGTCGAACTCGAGACCGTCGGCAGCACGCGATTCATCCTGCCGCTCGCCACCAACCAGGAAATCCAGAAACTGCCCTGGCTGATTCCGCATTTCGCCAACGAGGAAGGCCGCCTGAAAATGTCGATCCACTCGCTGGTGGTGGAGACCCCGACGCGCCGGATCGTGGTCGACACCGGGCTTGGCAACGACAAGCAGGGCCGCAACGTACCGGCCTGGAATAATCGCCAGGATCCCTTCCTGGACACCCTGACCAGAGCGGGTTTTCCGCCCGACAGTATCGACACCGTGCTGTGTACGCATCTGCATGTCGACCACGTCGGCTGGAACACCACTCTGGTGGGCGGCAAATGGGTGCCGACATTTGCCAGGGCGCGATATGTCTTCGGCAAGGATGAATACGAGTATTGGCGCGACAACAGCGTCGCGCCGGACAAGATCGCGGTGTTCGCGGATTCCGTAAAACCGATCGCCGATGCCGGCAAGGCCGATCTCGTGCCGAGCGACCATCAACTGACCGACGAAATCACCCTGATCCCGACGCCCGGCCACAGCCCCGGCCATATGAGCATCCACATCCAATCGGACGGCCAGCAAGGCCTGCTCACCGGCGACGTCGCCCATCATCCCTGCCAGATGGCCCATCTCGACTGGTCGTCGACCGCGGATTCCGACCCCAGGCAGTCGGCGGTGACGCGGCGGGAGCTGTTCTCGCGCTTTGCCGATACGCCGACCCTTGTGATCGGCGGGCACTTCAATGCCGGCCATATCCGGCGGGAGGGGGATGCCTTCAAGTTCATCGCGCTGGCGTGAAGCCCCTCGAAACGAGACCCCTTGAAATTAAGGCTTGGCTGCAATGCAGCGCGCAGTCTGCCATTGAATTTCCCGCCGCGCTGTTCCAAGAAGCGTTCCAGTAACGACCCAAAGAAACCTTGTAGGGAGTGATCAAAAATGAAGCTTGTTCGTTATGGCGCGAAGGGTGCGGAAAAGCCCGGCCTGATCGATAAATCCGGCCAATTGCGCGATCTTTCCGCGCATGTGCAGGACCTCGACGGCGAGGCCTATTCGCCCGCCTCGCTGGCCAAGCTCGCCGGCCTCGACGCTTCAAAACTCCCCGCCGTCGACGGCAAGCCGCGCTTCGGCGCCCCGGTCACCGGCATCTCCAAATTCGTCGCCATCGGCCTGAACTATGTCGACCATGCCAAGGAGACCGGCAATCCGATTCCGCCGGAGCCGATCTTCTTCCTGAAGGCCAACACCGCGCTGTCCGGCCCGAACGACGCGGTCGAAAAGCCGCGCGGCTCGACCAAGCTCGACTGGGAAGTCGAGATCGCCGCCATCATCGGCACCCGCGCCAAATATGTCAGCGAGGCCGACGCGCTCAACCATGTCGCCGGCTACTGCATCTGCAACGACGTTTCCGAGCGCAATTTCCAGATCGAGCGCGGCGGCCAATGGACTAAGGGCAAGTCGCATGACACCTTCGGCCCGGTCGGCCCGTGGCTCGCGACCAGCGACGAAATCGCCGACGTGCAGAAGCTGTCGATGTGGCTCGACGTCAACGGCCAGCGCCGCCAGACCGGATCGACCTCGACCATGATCTTCACCATGGCCAAGTGCATCTCCTACGTCTCGCAGTTCATGACGCTGCTGCCCGGCGACATCATCACGACCGGCACCCCTCCGGGCGTCGGCACCGGCATGAAGCCGCCACAGTTCCTTAACGCCGGCGACGTCGTCACCCTCGGCATCGACGGCCTCGGCGAACAGCGCCAGGAAATCGTCGCGGCGTAAGACTCATGGCGCCGGGCCTCGGCGCCAGCCACGTCATTGCGAGCGAAGCGAAGCAATCCATCGCGCCACAAGGCAGGCATGGATTGCTTCGTCGCTTCGCTCCTCGCAATGACGCTTGAACTTCATTTCGAGGACATCCCATGAAACTCACCTTCTCCCCCGCCTCGCCGTTCGCCAGAAAAGTCCGCATCGCCGCGATCGAGACCGGGCTGATCGACAAAATCGAATTCGTTCCGTCGTCGGTGGCGCCGGGCCAGGCCAACGAGGACTATGCGCGCATCACGCCGCTGAAGAAGCTGCCGGTGCTCATCCTCGACAATGGCGACGTCATCCTCGATTCCTATGTCATCGTCGAATATCTCGACGAACTCGCCGGCGGCGGCAAGCTGATCCCGGCCTCCGGGGCGACGCGCTGGCAGGTCAAGAGCGATCATTCGCTGCTGCAGGGCATGCTCGATTCCATGCTGCTGTGCCGCTACGAGAAGATGGTGCGGCCGCAGGGCCTGCAATGGCAGGCATGGTCCGACGACCACTGGAACCGGGCCTGGACCGGCATGGCGCGGTTCGAGAACAAGCCGGACGTGTTGTCGCGGCCGTTCGACATCGTGCAGATCGGCCTAACGTGCGTGCTCGGCTACGCCGATTTCCGCTTTGCCGATTGCGGCTGGCGCAAGGCCTATCCGAAGCTCGATGCGTTCCATCAAAAGATACTGGAGCGGCCCTCGGTGAAAATCTCGGTGCCGCCGACGGCGTAAGGAGGAATCGCCATGAGCCGCAAGTTTGCCGTCGGCGATCTCACCATCCATCGCATCATCGAGCAGGAAACCACCTTCCTGCCGGCGCTGGAGCTGCTGCCCGACCTGACGCCGGAGCGGTTGGCCGAGAACCGCGCGTGGATGCAAAAGGCCGGCGCGCTGGATGCCAGCGACGTGCTGATCCTGTGTTTCCAGTCCTACGTCGTGAAGACGCCGCACCATACTATCCTGGTCGACAGCTGCATCGGCAACGACAAGCCGCGGCCGCTCCGTCCGAAATGGAACATGAAGACCGACGACACCTATATGCGGGCCTTGAACGCCGCCGGTTTCTCCGTCGGCGATATCGACTACGTCATATGCACGCATCTGCATGTCGATCACGTCGGCTGGAACACGCGGCTGGAGAATGGCCGCTGGGTGCCGACCTTTCCGAACGCGCGCTACGTATTCGGCAAGACCGAGTTCGACTACTGGACCGAGCAGAATGGCAAGGCGGAAGTGCCGCCCTTCGTCGACAGCGTGTTGCCGATCGTCGAAGCCAGGCGGCAGGAAGTGGTCGGCAACGAGCATCGGATCGGCGACCATGTGGGTATCCTGCCGACCCCGGGCCACACGCCCGGCCATGTCGCCTTCACCTTCGGACGGGCCAAGGCCGACGCGGTGGTCGCCGGCGACCTGATGCACTCGCCGTTGCAGACGCGTTATCCCGAGATGTCGGCGAAGTTCGACGTCGACCAGCCGCAGGCCGCGGCGACGCGGCGCAGCTTCCTGGAACGCTATTGCGACACCGACACGCTGTGCTGCACCGCGCATTTCCCCTCGCCGTCGACGGGGAAGATCCGTCGGCTGGGCAACGGGTTTTCCTGCGAGGCGGTGAGCTGAATTCTGATTGTGAAGTTCGAATACGCGAGCCGCTTGCTCGGTGCCACCTCTCCCATCGGGAGAGGTCGCGAGCGCTTGCGAGCGGGTGAGCGACTATCTGAAGAGTCAAGTTGCATTGGCATATTGGGCACGCGCATCGCGTGCTTTTGCGTTGAGGCGGACGAGCAGTTTGTGGGCCAGCGCGATCCGGACGACCAATTTGGGTTTTCCTGCGGCGAGCAATCTGTCGCGGAAGGCGGCAAGGGTCGTGTCGTATTTAGCGGCGATGGCGGCGACCAGGAAGAGGATCGAGCGAACGCTGGCGCGACCGCCGCGGACCGATCGTTTGCCCTGCCGCTTACCACTGTCATCGGCGAGCGGGGCGAGGCCGGCGAGCTTGGCAATGGCCTTGTTGGAGTAGGTGCCGATCTCCGGCACGTCTGCCATCAGGCGAGCGACGGTGCGGCCGGCAACGCCCTTCACCGAGCGCCAGGCTTGCGCGAGCTGCGCCCACAGGGGATCGTCGTCGATCATCGAGGCGATCTCGCCCTCGAGAGTGCGGGATTGCCGCTTGAGAAGGGTTATCACCTCGCCGATGCTGGCCAGCATCTCGGCATTGTCGACGAGGCTGGCGCGGCGCTGCTTCTGGACAGTGAGATCGTCGGTAACCTGCCTGAGCCTTGCAACAAGGGCCTTCAGCCGCTGCTGGGCCGGGGTTGGCGCCGGCGTCGGCTGCAGATTCTTGGCATGGGCGAAGCGGGCGATGACGCCGGCGTCGAGCCGGTCGGTCTTCTCCAGAATACCCATCGCCTCAGCGTAGCGGCGGACGCTGCGTGGATTGGTCAGCGCGCAGGGCATGCCTGCCTCCCACAACAACAAGAACGCCCGGCGTTCATAGCCCCCGGTCGCCTCCATCACCACCAGTCCCGCCTGATGCTGACGGCAGAACGCCGCCAGCTCGGCGATCCCGGCGGCACTATTGTCGAAACTCGCGAAGACCGCCCCGGGCTCAATGCACGCATCGAGCCTGGCCTTCGAAACATCCACTCCACAAATGATCTTTATCACGGTAACCTGCCTTGTTCGTGCGATCGTGATCCAGCGACTGTTCGGTCGTGCGTGACAACGGCGAAGATCCCAGGCTCACCCACGGTTGTTGCCGGAGGGGTATCGGGCGACATCGCCGCGCGCTTTGGCCGGTGGCCACCGGCCAAAGCGCTCAGTCGCTTCCATCGCACATTTTGCTCAATAGGTAGATACAAGGGGTTACGCTCTATGATGAGAGCAAAGAACCCTCACCCGGATTGCTTCGCAATCCGACCTCTCCCCGGAGGGGAGAGGTGTTCGGAGATCGTCTCCGCTTCGGAGTGCGATCGACGGAATCAATCAAACAAGTTCGGCGTGTGATTCACCACCGCGCCCTCGATCGCCAGCATCTTGAGCTTCGTCACCACGCCGCCATTGGCGGAGAAGCCGCCGGGTTTGCCGCCGGCCGCCAGCACGCGGTGACAGGGCACCACGATCGGGCACGGATTTCGCCCGAGCGCCTGGCCGACATCGCGCGACAGCTCGACGCCGCCGAGTTTCCTGGCGATGTCGCCATAGGTCATGGTCTTGCCCGGCGGAATTTTCCGCGCGATGTCGTAGACGCCGCGGTTGAACTCGGGAACGCCGTCGAGGTCGAGCACGATTTCGGCGAGATCGTTCGGCTTGCCCGCGAGCAGTTCGAGTATCCCGTCGATCGCGCTTTGCACTTCCGCCGTGGGCTTCGCTTCCGTGACGTCGCCATTGCGCTGGAGAATGCGGTTGCGGGTCTTGTCCTCGCTGCCCATCGGCAGTTGCACGCCCGTGATGCCGCGCGCGCCCCAGACGATGCCGCAGGGCCCGATCGCGGTGTCGAAGATCGCAAAATGCTGGCCGGTCATGGCTGCCTCCAAAATCCTTGAATTCCCTGCTGTGAGCTTGATATCTCGCTGCAATATGGGCTTGGAAATTGTTGCTATCCACCCGAAACCTGAGGGAACTTGACGGCATAAACAAGTTCCGGTGATCTGGGGCCGTCGCAGCGCAATTCAATGGCTACGCCTACCTCGCCTCACCCACGAGCCCCCCGATGCAAACGCTTCACGTCAACGGATACGACATGGCCTATCTCGAGCTCGGCGAAGGGCCGCCGCTGGTGTGCGTGCATGGCTCGCTGTGCGATTTTCGGATCTGGTCGGCGGTGCTGGGGCCGCTGTCGAGAAAGCATCGCGTGATCGCAGTCAGCTTGCGGCACTTCTTTCCCGATCACTGGGACGGCCTCAGTGACACCTATTCGATCGCCCAGCATGTCGACGACGTCATCGCCTTCATCGAGCAGCTGGAGACAAAGCCGGTCGACCTGATGGGCCATTCCCGCGGCGGCCACATCTCGTTTCGCGTCGCGCAAACCCGGCCGGATTTGTTGCGAAAACTGATCCTGGCCGAGCCCGGCGGCGAACTCGACGCCACGCTCGATCCGGAATTCAAGCCCGGTCCCTCGCCGCTGGCGGCACGGATCGCCGCTTCCGCCGAGGTGATCGCCAACGGCGATATCGACGGCGGCCTGCAGATTTTCATGGATGCGCTGGAAGGACCCGGCGCCTGGAAGCGGCTGCCGGCGACGCCGAAGCAATTGCTGCGCGACAACGCCACCACCCTGATCGGCCAGACCCGCGACAAGCGTCCGCCGTTTTCGAAAACCGATGCGGAGGCGATCAAGACGCCGACGCTGTTCATCGGCGGCGCTAATACGAAAGGCACGCTGCCGCAGGTGCTGCACACGCTGGCGGCGCATGTGAAGGGATCGCGCACCGAAATGATCCCGGGCACCTCGCATCCGATGTTCGAACAGGCGCCACAGAAATATTGCGAGATCGTGCTCGGTTTCCTGGCGGGGGTGTGAGGCGATGCAGACGCTGCCATCCGGGTGAGGGAGATCAAAAGCGCTCTTGACCGGCCTCCCGGCCCGCGGTATCAACTTGGAATACGGAATTCCGTATTCCGATCTGGACCGCTGGCATGATTCCGTTAGAGCCCCTCCCCAATCTGATCGACCAGGTCTATGCGCGGATTCTGGAGGCGATCATCGACCGGACGCTGCCGCCGGGGCAGCGCATCCGGCAGAACGAACTGGCTGAAAAGCTCGGTGTATCGCGCCAGCCGGTGTCTCACGCGCTGCATCTCCTGCACCGGCAGGGTCTGGTCGCTGAAAGCGGCCGCCGCGGCTTTGAAGTCACGCAGCTCGATCCGCAGCGTATCCGCGAGCTCTACGAAGTCCGCGGCGCCATCGACGCACTCGCCGCGCGGCTTGCCGCTGGGCGGGCCAAGAGCGACGTGTCCGGCCGCGCAGAGCTCGAGGCCGCCCTGCAGGCCGGGCGCGCCATCGACAGGACCACGCCGCTGGCAAGACTGATCGCGCTCGACGTCGATTTCCACAGCGCGATCTATCGGCTGTCCGGCAATCCGGCGATCGAGGAGATGATCGCGCCGCAATGGCCGCACATGCGCCGCTCGATGGCAACGGTGCTGGCCGAGCTCGATTATCGCGGCAGCGCCTGGGCCGAACACGAGGCGATCGTCACGCAGGTGCTGGCGGGAAATGCGACGGCGGCGGAAGGCGCAGCGCTGGCGCATGCGCAGACTGCGGGACGGTTGACGGAGGAGAGACTGAAGGCGATCGATGAGGCGGCGTAAGCCGTCATTCCGCGGCTACGGCGAGAGACGCATCTACGATGCGCAATCGCGCATCGGAGAATGACGAAGTAAAATCAAACAAAAGGAGGAAAGCCATGAAACTGACCCAGCAGCAGATCGACGATTTCAACCGCGACGGCTGGCTGTTCCTGCCTGAGCTGTTCAGCCCGGAGGAAGTGGATTATCTCGCGCGCGAGGCCGTCGGCATTTACGACGCCAACCGCCCCGAGGTGTGGCGCGAGAAGAGCGGCGCGCCACGCACCGCCTTTGCGGCCCATCTCTACAACGAAGCGTTCGCAGCACTCGGGGCGCATCCGCGCATGATCGATCCGGTGGAGCAGATCTTTGGCGAAAAGGTCTACATGCACCAGTACAAGATCAACGCCAAATCCGCCTTCACTGGCGACGTCTGGCAATGGCATCAGGATTACGGCACCTGGAAGCGCGATGACGGCATGCCGGAGCCGCGCGCGATGAACATCGCGATCTTCCTCGACGAGGTGATGCCGATCAACGGCCCCCTGATGCTGGTGCCGAAGAGCCAGCACGCCGGCGATCTCAAGGCCGCGCACGATCTGGAAACCACGTCCTATCCGTTGTGGACGCTGGACGAGGAGACCGTGACGAAGCTGGTGAAGGAAGGCGGCATCGTCGCCCCCACCGGCAAGGCCGGCGGCATGCTGATGTTCCACGGCAATCTGGTGCACGGCTCGGCCGGCAACATCACGCCCTACCCGCGCAAGATCGTGTATCTGACGCTGAATGCGGTCTCGAATTACATCCACACCCCGACCCGGCCGGACTACATTGCGCATCGCGATTTCACGCCGATCCAGACCGTCGATGACGACGCGCTGCTGCGGCTGGCGCGGGCGCATCGCCAGGCGGCGGAGTAGAAGCGTAGCCGCGTTCTTGCTTCACCTCTCCCATTGGGAGAGGTCGGCGCGCTCGGCAACGAGCGTGCCGGGTGAGGGGTTAAGGTCTATCGATAGGCCTTAACCCGGCGCTACACGCCGACCTCTCCCGATGGGAGAGGTGGACACCTTCACCGCCGCTATACTGAAAATCATTCAAGCCATTCGGATCATTCGCCCATGAACCTTTCCCATCTCCTCAATGCCCGCCGTGCCGCCGGCAAACCGGTTCGCGTCGCGCTGATCGGCGCCGGCAAATTCGGCTCGATGTTTTTGTCGCAGGTGCCGCACACGCCGGGGCTGGAAGTGCCCGTCATCATCGACCTCGACCGCGACCGCGCCCGCGAGGCTTGCCGCACCGTCGGCTGGGACGCGGAGCGGATCGCGCGGACCGCCTTCACCGACGACGGCGCACGCGCGATCGCAGGCGGCGCGATGGACGTGGTGGTCGAAGCCACCGGCAATCCCGCGGTCGGCATCCGGCATGCACGGGCGGCGATTGCGGCCGGCAAGCATGTCGTGATGGTCAATGTCGAGGCCGACGTGCTGGCGGGGCCGCTATTGGCAGAGGAAGCGCGCAAGGCGGGCGTGGTCTATTCGCTGGCCTATGGCGATCAGCCGGCGCTGACCGCGGAAATGGTGGACTGGGCGCGCGCCACCGGATTCCGGGTCGTCGCCGCCGGCAAGGGCACAAAATATCTGCCGGCCTATCACGACGTGACGCCGGAGGGCGTCTGGGGCCATTACGGGCTGACCGCGGGCGAAGCGCAATCGGCCGGCATGAACCCGCAGATGTTCAATTCGTTTCTCGACGGCACCAAATCCGCGATCGAAATGGCGGCGATCGCCAACGCTTGCCTGCTCGATGTCCCCACCGGCGGCCTGCTGTTTCCGCCCTGCGGCGTCGACGATCTGCCACATGTGATGCGGCCGCGCGACAAGGGCGGCGTGCTGGAGAAATCGGGCGTGGTCGAAGTGGTGTCGTCGCTGGAGCGCGACGGCCGGCCGGTGTTCCGCGATTTGCGCTGGGGTGTCTATGTCGTGCTGGAAGCGCCGAACGATTATGCCGCCGATTGTTTCAAGCAATATGGCCTGAAGACCGACGCATCGGGGCGTTATGCGGCGATGTACAAGCCGTATCATCTGATCGGGCTGGAACTGAACATCTCGATCCTGTCGGCGGCACTGCGCAACGAGCCGACCGGCCAGCCGCAGGGTTTTCGCGGCGACGTCGCCGCCGTCGCCAAACGCGACCTTCGCGCCGGCGAGATGCTCGACGGCGAAGGCGGCTATACGGTGTGGGGCAAACTGATGCCGGCGTCCGCCAGCCTAGCCGCCGGCGCGCTGCCGATCGGCCTCGCCCATCGCGTCAAGCTGAAGAACAACGTCGCCCACGGCGCCGTGGTGCGCTGGAGCGATGTCGAGGTCGACGCCAACAACGATACCATCAAGACCCGCAAGGCGATGGAATTGGCGTTCGGCGGGGCTAAGGCAACAGCCGAAGCGCCCGCGCCTGTCTGAACCATTTTTGGAACATCGCTTCGGTATCCATCATTTCGGCGAAACCGGCCTGATTGATCTTCACGGTCGAGACGATCGACGGCGGGCCCGACTGGGCCTGGCCATGGCGCATGCTGTAATCGGCATATTGAAACGACAGGCCGACGAAGGTCTCGAGGTCAGGCGAAATCAGATTGTGCCGGCGCCGCAACTCGTCCCACGGGGCGATCCACTTTGGATATTGCTGCGACAGCGAAAGCGGTACGGCGTCGCCCGGCTTCATGTCCAGCGCATCCGATATCGCCGGCCAGACATTCTCCCAGGTAAAGACGTCGCCATTGGTGACGTTGAAGGCCTGGTTGCGCGCAGCGTCGGCTTCCCCGGACCATGCGATCGCGCGCGCCAAAAGATCGACGTCGACCGCCTGCGACACCCGCGCGGCGCCGCCGGGATAATCGAGCGGGCGTCCCTGCTCGCGTAGGACAGCGGCATAGACGCCGAGCGGCGGGATCAGATCCATCGCGCCGCCCATCGCAAGGCCGATGATCAGGACCGGGCGCAAGATGCTCCAGTGCCAAGCCTTGCCGTGCTGCAATTCGCGCAGGAAATTCTCCTGCGCCCAATAAAAGTTCGGCTGCGCGTACATTTCCGAGCGGCCTTCGCGCGCCGGTACAACCAGCGGCCGGACGTGGACGCCGTAGGCCTTGGTGCCCTGCAGCAGCGCAACATGCGCAAGCTGCGGCGCGGCCGGTTCGAGTGCTGCCATCAGGTTGCGCAGCATCTGGTCGTTGGTCCTGATCTGCCGCTCGTCGCGCCAGCCGTCGATCAGGTTCGGCGCCTCATACAGCGCGGCATAGACCAGATGGGTCGCGCCCTGCAGTTCCGCCGCGGCAGCGGCGCATTGCGCTGGATTGGTGAGGTCGACCGATACATGGCGCGCGCCATGGAGATCACGCGGCTTGCGCCGCGACAGCGCGACGACCTCGCATCCGTCCATTGCGCCGAAGTGTCGCAAGGCGGCATTTCCCACCAGCCCCGTCGCGCCCGCGACCACGATTTTCCTGCCTGCCATTTCCAACTCCGCTGCAATCACCCGCTGTAACTAGCAAATGACGGCCATCGCCGCAGCATACAGTGCTAGACTTTCGTCAGACCGGCCACGGCAGGCGACCCTCTTCGCAACTGCGGCGGAGGCAGGACGCTTGATTATCGCTCGTCGATTGTTCATCCTGCCCCCGGGAACCGCAAATCTCTCAATCGATTGCGTTCAAAACCAAGAGCCCTTTGAGGGCCAGAAATTTCATCAACAATTCAACGTCGTCCGTCGGCGAACAAAAAACGGCACCAAGATCGTTATCCCTCGTCGAGGTATCGGCACAAAGGGGAAGCGCATGAAACGTCGTGATTTCTTGAAGGTTGGCGGCGTCGGTCTCGCCGCAAGCACGGTCGCCGCGCCCGCAATCGCGCAATCGATGCCGGAAGTGAAGTGGCGGCTGGCCGCGAGCTGGCCGAAGGCGCTCGATACGCTCTACGGCGGCTGCGAATTCTTTTGCAAACGCGTCGCCGAGATCACCGACAACAAATTCCAGATTCAGTCGTTCGCCGCCGGAGAAATCGTGCCGGGCCTGCAAGTTCTCGACGCCGTCTCGAACGGCACCATCGAGATGGGCAACACCGCGCTCTATTACTACTGGGGCAAGAACCCCGCCTTTACGTTCGGCACGGCGCTGCCGTTCGGCCTCAACACGCGCCAGCATATTTCCTGGCTGGTGTGGGGTGGCGGCACCGACATGCTCAATGATCTTCTGAAGGAATATAACTGCTTGGGTATTCCGACCGGCTCTACCGGCGCGCAGATGGGCGGCTGGTTCCGGAAGGAGATCAAGTCCATGGAGGATTTCAAGGGTCTGAAATTCCGCGTCGGCGGGTTCGCCGGAAACATCATCGCCAAGGTCGGCGGCGTGCCGCAGCAGATCGCGGGCGGCGATATCTATCCGGCGCTCGAAAAAGGCACCATCGATGCAGCGGAATGGGTCGGTCCCTATGACGACGAGAAGCTCGGTTTCGTCAAGGTCGCAAAATTCTACTATTATCCCGGCTGGTGGGAGGGCACCGGCCAGGGTCACAACGTGATCAACCTGGCCAAGTGGAATGCGCTGCCCAAATCCTATCAGTCGGTGCTTCAGGCGGCCTCGGAAGACACTTATACGTGGGTGACGGGCAAGTATGACTACGTCAACCCGCCGGCGCTGAAGCGGTTGATCGTGGCCGGGGCGCAGCTGCGGCCGTTCCCGCAGGAAGTGCTGGAGACCTGCTACAGTGCCGCGAACGAGATCTATGCCGATCTGTCGAAGACCAACCCACACTTCAGCAAGCTGTACGCGAGCCTGTCAGCCTACCGCAACGAATTGCTGGCGTGGATGCAGGTCGCTGAGCTGAGCTACGACAGCTTTATGATGCGGATGCGCACCCGGACCTGACGCAGACATCAGAGGAAAACGACAAAAGCCCCGGAGGATTCCCCGGGGCTTTCTTTATTGGCGTCGCCGAATTCAGTTTTGTTCGTTATCGCCGAATGCTTCGGAGAGCTTGTCGTAGTACTTCGTCACCAGATCGATATTGCCCTTGTTCTCGATCGCCGGCGCCGGATATTTCAGCGCCTCGTTGATTTCGGCGAGCGCCTCTTTCTTGTCCTTGGCCGACATTTTCTTGTCGGCCTGGACCTGGGCGAGCTGGGCCTTGAGGACGGCATCGCTACCGACATATTTCTTGGTTGCGGGATCGAAGCCGCCGAGCACCAGGCTGATATTATCGACGACGTTGCTGTACTCCTCAAAGCTGGCAAAACCGCCCTTCTTGGCGATGCCTTCAAGCTGGGCGGTGATCTTCGGATCCGGCTTGGCGTTCTCCGGAATCTTCGCCGTGATCGGATCCATTTCCTTGCTCGCCGCCAGCGCGGCCTCGACCTGCTTGTCGGTCAGCGCCATCTGCTTGACCTGGGGCGGCGCCGCCTGCGCGGGGGCCATCTGGTTCGCCGGCGCCTGCTTGGCCTGCGCCAGCGCGCTGCTGTGGGATAGTGCGGTCAGGGAGACGGCAAGGCCGGCAATACTCAAGGCAACGCAAACGGGGCGAACGATCTCACGCATTGGGGGTCTCCTCAGGCTGTGGGGCGGGTCCAGATTTCAGGGCTGAAGGGGTACGGAAATTGAAATGAACCCGGAATGAACTTGGGGCGAAAGGTGGCGACCGATCATGGCCGAAAAATCACGAAATGATCAGAGTTATGTGACTTGCGCGGCCGCTGGCGACAAAAAAGCCGCCTCCCGGAGGAAAGCGGCGTTTGCGCCGGCATGTCGACGCCGGTGGCTCAGCCCCGACGTTCAGCCCCGACGTTCAGCCTTGGCGTGGACGCGGCGGCACGCCGGCGACGGCCTGCCAGCGCTCATCTGCGTCATGCATCCCGGTCATCACTTGCGGGCAGCGCACACAGGCGGCCCGGCCCTCCTGCCGGAACCAGCGGCAATCGGGCCGGATGTTGCACGCCGGGAGGTGGTCGACGACTTCGGGAAGCATTTTCGCAATCCGCACCGCGAGCTGGCAATGGCTGCCGTCGAAATGCGTGCATTTCTTTTCTTCGCAGCGCGCCGACAGCCGGAACACCTGCGAGACATCGAGAGGTGCGGCCAGTTCGAGCGTCTCGGGCGCTGCCGGCATCGACTCGTCGAGATAGGCGAGCCGCGGCTCGGCGGCATCGCGCGAGATGACGCCAAGGATCTGCACGTCGCCCATGCCCGGCTGCGCGCTCGGGCATTTCAATGGCTGCTCGGGCCGCGCCACGGGTTTACTGTTCGAACAGGTTGACTTCGGGTGGCGGCGCAAAGCCGATGGTGAGGTTGCCGTCACCGAGCACCACGCCGGGCCTGCCGCCTTTGACGGAAGCGACCGAACCGGCGATGCCGCCATGGACCTCGGTCGCGAGCTTTTGCGCTTCCGCGAGGCCGAGCTTGTCGACCTGCGCATCGTAAATCACAAAGCCGCACCACCAGGGTGGGACAAAGCCGATGCGGTGAGGGGGAATGACCGGAAACGCCGCCTTGTGCCCGCCGAGGGCTTTCTCGACGCTCGCTTTCGCGGCCTTGGATATGTCTCCGACGGAAATCGCTACGGGCTTGGACATGACATTCTCCCTTGGGGACCGGAAGATATCGTTACCACTGCGCAAGTAGAGTGGAGATCATCGCACAACCTAAGGATCGAGTCCAGAAGATCCTGAACCCGCGCGGGATCGAAACTGCGGCCGATTGTCCCGGGAACCCGGCGCCGCCTGT
>CAWILG010000020.1:0-9554 GCA_963836765.1 uncultured Alphaproteobacteria bacterium | reverse complement strand
GCCGCACCCGCCATCGGCGTAACGCAAGAAATGATCTTGCGCTCGCTGCCCGCCCTACGAAGCTAAAAATCTAGTTCAGCAAATCCGGCTTGGTCACGGTCTGTCGCACTTCCGCGCCGCAGTCGGAGCATTCATTAGGTAAAGTCGATCTTCGCCATTCTCCAATGAGGTGCGACGTCCTTGACGTACATCGGCAGGCCCACACAGCTTGGGCAGATGATGAAAGGTGGTTCGGCGTCGTGATGGTGGATATAGGCTGGCATGTCGGCTCCCCAACAAGGCATTCAGCTGTCGTCCCCGACCCGAAAAGCAGCATACGCCTCCGCGGCTGCCACAATTATGATGTCTAGCGAACACAGAGGGAACGACCGCGCATTCCCAGCGTGTGTGACAAATCTGCACATCTCGCCACGACACACCACCGCAGCGTTGTGAGGGCGCGCGCCTGTTGGCGGTTACACAGGACACGAAGTGGATACGTTGACGTTCCGCGACGATCCTTCACTGCATTGGACGTGAAGCGGCGGTCAGTGACCGTGAAGTCGTCCGGCGGGGTGCTGCCGCAGCATGCAGCTTCCCCGTAAATAGGGATCGCAAAACGCGGGGTCCGCATCTTCCGTCAGGAGGGTGCGCGCCTTTTTTGCTGGAAGTTCTCGTTGTCGATGGCCTCAAGCACGGCTTCTTTGAAATTTCGATCGCCGGTGAGGTTGTTAACGGCGGCAGGCGCCAGCTCGTAATTGGCGCTGGCAAAAGCCACAAGTTCTGCCCAGATCATCAATTGCAATGCGGATGATCTGCTGGCAAAGGCCGGGCGGCTCTCCACCGACATAGCGGAAATCATCAAGCGCCGTCCGGTCGAACTTGCTGCACTCCTGCGGAACACCAAAGACCTCACGGCCGAAGAAATCGTCTGGCTGGCCCGGCAAGCGGAGAAGGCGAAGGACGACTGATCGCTAACGACGGCTTCGAAGTTCGGATTAGGAAACGATGGCTAAACTGCAAACCAATCCAACGTTCCAGCGTCCAAATAGCGGGCAACTCCGCGAAGCACTGGACCTAGCACGACACATGGTTCATGTGTCCAGGAACGGCAGCGCCCACCAGCGAAAATATGCGATAATCCAGCGACTTGCTGCACGGTGCTGGTAGATGCGGGATCGCGAGCGGTTCTAAGATACCAGCAAAAGAGGGGGCTCTCATCAAGAACGGACAAGTCGCGGCTACCGCGCCGAGAGCGAAGCCAACATGGTTCCGACCGACGAAACCATTTTCCGCATCCGACGAAAACGTCCTGAAACAGTCGCGGCGCTATTCATGCGGTGCCGGCGAACGGGTCGATAGTAGCTTGCGCGGCATATCAAGCAGGGAACAAGGCGATGATCGAGGTCGTGTCGGCCCTACTTGCTTTCTTCAGCACCAGCGTTTTCCTGGCTCATGCGATTGACGCTTATCGAGCCCGCGGCTGAAGAAATGATCCATTTGCGGCTTGTTGTTTCAGCCGTTCTAGTCGCCGCTATTGTGGCAGGGTGTTTCACCTATTTCGTCATGCCGCTGTTGGTCGCCGAATCTGAGCAGCGATTGCCGCCAATCGTGCCCGATATGATGAATTGTCCCGATCCGCAAACTTCGGCGAATATCGATCAGCCCAGAAGTTCGGAAGACCAGGCAGTTGCTGCCTTCCAGAGAGCCGCCGAGGCAATCCTAATGCGAGCGCCGAATGCGCAGGCGTCGGCCGGTGCCGATCAGCCACCAATCGCTGGGCATATCCCGTTGCCAAAGAAGCGCCCTCTCTCACGCCCATGACTCACAGAACGCCGGGTGAGTGTGTCCATCGTGCTGAAGCTCCCTCAAGTTTGGCATTTAGCACCCGGTGAACCGAGGATCTTGCCCCTCGTGCAGTGCCGTTAAGTACGCCAAGCCGTATATCGTGAGCTGCTCGGCGTCGCGTTGGCCAGCCGACGCTAGAGTTTCAATATATCGGCTAATTTTTTGCCGTGAATCCGCAGCTCGCTCGACATCAAGCGGGCGCATCGATTGGTAGGTGTTTAAAATAAGTTCAATCACATCCTTCATCAAAAAACTCCAAAACGTACGGCAGGGGACGCACTGCAGCATTTTGGATTTTGGCCGTCAATCCCCTTTGGACTGCCGAAAAGAACGCGGGACCTAAGCTCAGGCCCTCGTTACCCGCAGCATATCCACAGCACGACAAACGTCGGAAACCTAAATTGGGGTAGCCTCTTGCTGCGGACGAACTCACAGGCGCCAAAAAAGCGGCCGCTGCGGCTGGTACGCCGGCTCTTCTCGGTACACATTACCACTAAAAGGTCATCGCGACGGTGCGGCGGAGTGATAAAGGCGGCTTACTCCGCAGGCGCAGTGAATTGCACGCCTGTCGGCTCGCGGAGGATAACCAGCTTAGCAGCCACGCATCTCAAACATGGCCATGTCACAAAGTAGCACCACATCGGGTTGAACCTAAAATGCGGGACAAGGGGTCCACGTAGATTGGGGTCTACATGATCTGGCTGCTCGTTTTCGTCTTGATTTGTGCAATCAACGTCGTGGCCGTGCCCATAGCCGATATCTCGACAGGCTCGAAGCGAGATCGGACTCTACCAGCTATTTCTCGGCGGTTCCCCTGACTGCGTTGATCAAGTGAACTCTGTTGACCATTTAGCGGCGGAAAAGCATCGCAGACTCCGCGAGCCTCGCACCGGGCGGGGATCGGCCTCATGGTGCTAGCCGACGCAAGGACATTGCTTAGTTTCAACGCGACGACGCCGCAACCAACGACGTTCCGGCAACAGGACCTTATCCGCCGTTCCCGAATCCTCTACCTGAGACATGATGATCCTGGGCTTCGCGGGGGTTGGCTTCATGGCGTATCGCCGACGCAATCAGGGTGCATCGTTTACCGTGACCTGATCAACAGCCTCGATCAGAACTGCAGAGAGACCGCGGCGGTCTTTTTGTTTGAAGATCGCCCGGGCTATCGCCACGCGTGACGTCGAAATGCTGGCGAGGATTGTGTGGCAGCAGTCCCTCCTGGCGCAGCCGCGCTGCCTTACTGCGTATCGCCGAGCGCTGGCGGCGCAACCGTTTGGCAATTTGCGAAGCCGACTTTGTCGGCCACAAGGTAACAAGTTCGCGGAGTTCCTCGTCGGTCCAGCGGGTCATGGCAGGCCTCGGTCATGGTGGCCCCAGCACCTCGTCCCATGAGTGCCGATTCGTGCGGCGCCATTTTGGTGGTTGCATCTTTTTCACAGCGGCACGGCTGCAATCTAATCGACACCAACCGTTGACGCCGTCGCGCATCATCTCGCTTGACGACGTGGTCTGATCAACCACGATGCCCCTTATTAGTGACGGTACCAACTCGTCGGATTGCGATATGGCGGAAGATGCCGTCACAAGCGCCGCTGGTGTCGGCCGCCTGCCCGGCGGGTTCCAATTTCCGCGAACCCTATCAGATATCTTGCCAAGTTACTCTTTTTCAGCATTCTGGCCAAGGGTTAGACTGTACAAGTGTGCCGCCAATTCGGCTTGCGCCACTTTCTCTCGCAGAGAAATTACTTCGGACATTTTCTGCAACAGTCGCTCGCGCGAAATCGGGTGTCGACTCGCAGTGCTGGGTTTCGGTGGTTTTTCTGATCCCATGCAGAGATTTCCCGTGTATCGAAGAAACCTGGTTAGGTACTCAAGTGTTTGCGATTAGTTCGGCGACCAAAGTGCGACGCCGATGAACGCCGTCTCCAACCATTCGGCGACCTCAAACGCAGGACCGGATGATGTCTCAAAGATGGCGCCACAATAGTTTAGAGCCACACTACAGCCATCTGCTCAACGCAATTGGTTGTGAACCTGCCAGGGTCGAAACGGATTTCATGAATGGGGACCTTCATGAAGAAAACCGACCTTGATGGGATGACCATCGATGATTTGTGGGCGTTGCATTTGGCAATATCCAAGGCGCTCTCTGCAAGGATAATTGCCGAGAAGAACTTACTTGAGAGGCGTCTTTGGGCGCTTAAGCCTGCGGCTAGTAGCGAGCCGCAATCGCGAGCGCGCGAACGTCGACCCTATCCACCCGTGTTTCCCAAGTTTTTCAATCCCGAAGATCCGTCGCAAACCTGGGCCGGTCGTGGCAAGCAGCCGCGCTGGTTGGTGCAGCAACTGAAATCCGGCCGTCATGTAGACGACTTCCGTATTCAGCAGGCCGCTCAATAAGAAGAACTCCATTGCGGCCGCATGGAGGGCACTCGGCTCGAAGCAGCGACAGCGGCAAGTCTACAATGGTCAATGTCTTGGTTCTGCAGCAGCTGCGTTATTTCGCCACATAACGTTATATCCCCACATAAACAGGGCAGCTTCGATTTCTCTCGGGCTCGCTTGGCATTCTTTCGCGACTTGCCAGATTAGCTGCGATGCCCATCGCACCATCGAGGCATGGCAGCGATCTCTGGTTTTGCCGAACAATGCCGGAAAATGAATGCGGTTCGTCTCCGGTCTCCGTTTGGCCTCTCGGTCCACGGCGAAAAGTAATTGGTCGGCAAGATCGTATTGATGAATTTCTCGTTCTTCCGCAAACCTGGCAACGAAGTAGCCGAGCGCACCACCGACTCGACCGTCGTAGATCACCAGCTTCTGTTCGGGGTCGGCGAGGCTCACGATCTTCGTCATCGTCGAGTTCATTATCAGATTTGCACCGTCAAACGACTCAAGCGAGGCCTGTTCGTCTTTAATCAGATCGACGGCGTTCGAAAGCTTGGCAGAAATCTCGTCCGCGTTTCGTTCGATCCACTCAAACGTCCGCTTCTGTCGATGCTTATTATCAACACCGCCCCAATGCATTATCGCCTGCAAGATCGCGCAAACATCATTATTGGAACCCTCGTGAATAGCGGACTGTAGATCGGCAGCGAGTCGCTCTAACTCGGCCTTATTCTCTGAAAAGTTTTTTCCGCTCCAGGCGTATTTCGATACCGCATCCGCCAGACCAACGGCCGACCATTTCCCATCAACCATTCGGGACCATCCCCGCGATTTTCCTCTGGAAGGAACGACATAAGAATGCTGACGGTTTCCTCCCCACTCATGGGCAAGGAACTGGCAAAATTCGCGTATTTGCTCATGGTTACGAGTCGCGCGATTCTCCCGCTGCCCATACGGGGTTAGCGTAGATAGGTGCGACCGTGGGGGCACGGAGCATGCGCCCGCCAACACTGGGAACGTTTCCGCCATGATACTGCAACTGCGTTATCTTGCGTGAACGACGTTTTTGCGGATCAGGTTCGATAGTTGAACCAAAAGCCCTCGAAGCCGGGCATTCTCCTCAAGCAGCGAGTAAACCTCTTCGGTGTGTTCGCCATCCCAAAGTGGAGGTTCATCCTCTCGAAGGGCATTCTCAAGTAGCGAGAGAGAGTTGTCGGCAGGTTCGGCAACCCAAAGCGACGGTTTAGCGAGGTGGGCTTGCTTGTCGCACAGTGGATGAACTGTTCCCATCACCAATACTCCAAATCAAATAACCAATGTACCCCCAGTCGCCCTATCCAAGTGATTGAACCTCCTCCGAATTGATGGACACCTGTAGTAGGCTCAAGGAGCCAGGAGGTGTCGGATGGAAGGACGTCAACGTCGGTCGTTTACGGACGACTATAAGCGGCAAGCGGTCGATCTCGTTGCTTCGAGTGGCCGCCCGATCGGGTCGGTGGCCAAGGAACTTGGCCTGCGCATTCCGTGTTGCGGCGCTGGGTGGAATTGCGTGGGGCTGGGCGGGAGCCGACGGCGGCGGCGCGGCGCCCCACAACGCAGGCGACGCTGCCGTCGGCGGACCACGCGGCAGAGATCTCCCGCCTGCAACGGGAGAACGAACGCTTGCGCATGGAGCGCGACATTTTAAAAAACCTCCTCCGAATTGATGGACACCTGTAGTAGGCTCAAGGAGCCAGGAGGTGTCGGATGGAAGGACGTCAACGTCGGTCGTTTACGGACGACTATAAGCGGCAAGCGGTCGATCTCGTTGCTTCGAGTGGCCGCCCGATCGGGTCGGTGGCCAAGGAACTTGGCCTGCGCGATTCCGTGTTGCGGCGCTGGGTGGAATTGCGTGGGGCTGGGCGGGAGCCGACGGCGGCGGCGCGGCGCCCCACAACGCAGGCGACGCTGCCGTCGGCGGACCACGCGGCAGAGATCTCCCGCCTGCAACGGGAGAACGAACGCTTGCGCATGGAGCGCGACATTTTAAAAAACTGTCCAGGGCCGTTGCACGCCTGCGCGGGGTAGAAACAGCCTTGTGCTATCCTCCGCGGCCGGGAGGGTAGCGGCCGTCAGCTTATTGGAGGCACAATCCCCGTTAAAAAACGTGGTCCATGGGTGCATGCGGACTTGAGAGTGGTGACGCCGCTCCGGCGACGATCCCGATTAGGAAGATGACGATTGGCATAACCCAGACCCTCCTGCTCACCATAGAACGGAGGATGCTATGCCCAAGACGACGACCGATAACCGCCCGGAGTTGAAGCCGGTCAACTTCGGGGCCGCAGCAATCGACATTGGGTCGAGGATGCACATGGCTGCGGTTAATCCAGCCTGCGCCGACATCCCGGTGCGCATGTTCGGCACGTTCACATCAGACCTGCATGATCTGGCGGACTGGTTCAAAGCATGCGGCGTGACCAGTGTTGCGATGGAATCCACCGGGGTCTATTGGATTCCGGTCTATGAGATCCTGGAGCAGCGCGGGTTTGATGTGATTCTCGTCAATGCTCGATTCGCCAAGAATGTGCCGGGGCGCAAAACAGATGTCAGCGATGCCGCATGGTTACGCCAGCTTCATTCCTATGGCCTGTTGCGCGGCAGCTTCCGGCCTGATGCCGAGATTGCAACCCTGCGTGCCTATCTGCGCCAGCGAGAGCGGCTTGTGGAATATGCCGCAGCCCACATCCAGCATATGCAGAAGGCCCTGATGGAGATGAACCTGCAGCTCCATCATGTCGTCTCGGATATCACCGGCGCGACGGGCATGCGGATTATCCGAGCCATCGTTGGAGGCGAGCGCAATCCCGACGTGTTGGCAACCTACCGGGATGTACGGTGCCATTCTTCGGCCGAGACAATCCGCGCGGCATTGGTGGGCAACGATCGGGATGAACATGTCTTCGCCTTAGCCCAATCGCTGGAACTCTACGACGTTTACCAAGCAAAGATGCTGGATTGCGACCGCAAGCTCGAAGTCTTGATCGCGGCGCTGAGCCGCAAAGGGGCAAAGCCGGTCGGAAAGCTATCCAAGCCACGCATCAAGACCAAACAGGTCAACACACCCACCTTCGATGTCCGAACCGCGCTGTACGGCGTGCTTGGCGTCGATCTGACTGATATCCATGGGTTGGGTCCGGCACTCGCACTGAAGCTCATCGGCGAGTGCGGCACAGACCTGAAGGCATGGCCGAGCGCCAAGCACTTCACTTCCTGGCTCTGCCTCGCACCGGGCAACAAGATCTCCGGCGGCAAGGTGCTGTCTTCACGCACACGCAGATCGTCCAGTCGGGCAGCCGCGCTGTTGCGGCTGGCCGCCACCACGGTTGGGCGAAGCGATACGGCGCTCGGGGCATTCTATCGTCGGCTCTCCTCTCGGGCGGGCAAGGCGAAGGCCGTGACGGCGACCGCCCGCAAGATCGCAGTCTTATTCTACAACACCCTCCGACACGGTATGAGCTACAAGGACCCGGGCGCGGATCACTATGAGCAACAATATCGCAGCCGTGTCCTCGCCAACCTTCAGCGCCGGGCCAAATCGCTGGGCTTCGTCTTGCAGGCCATTCCGGGAGACGCCGAACCGGCTGTTTCTTAGGAAGTCGATTGCGATCTTTGCTGGAACGCGGACATGAGATTCCGCTTCATCGAAGATCGCCGCGCCGACTACCCGGTGACGATCCTGTGCGACGTGCTCGGGGTCTCGCCGGCCGGCTATTATGCCTGGCGCTCGCGCCCGGAGAGCGAGCGATCGGCTGCCAATCGTGAGCTCGTCGAGGACATCAGACGGGTCCATCGCGATACCTGCGGACGCTATGGCAGCCCGCGCATCCATGTCGAGCTGAAGGCGCAGGGCCGCGGGGCGAGTTGCGGTCGCATTGAGCGTTTGATGCGCCATCACGGTATCAGAGCCATCATGGCGCGGCCACGCCGGGTGCGAACCACCGACAGCCGCCACGACCTCCCGATCGCTCCGAACCTGCTCGGTCGAAACTTCTTTGCCGCCGCGCCGAATTGGATCTGGCTCGCCGACATCACCTATGTCGAGACCGATCAGGGCTGGCTCTATCTGGCCACCGTCTTGGACCTTTACAGCCGCAGGATCGTGGGCTGGGCGATGGAGGATCATTTGCGCGCTGACCTGCCGTTGGCAGCATTGAAGATGGCCATCTCGGCGCAGCGGCCTGGCGCCGGCCTGATCCACCATTCCGATCGGGGCGTTCAATATGCCTCGGCGGACTACCGCAAGGTGATGCAGTCCGCCGGCTTCCGAGCCTCGATGAGCCGCAAGGCCGACTGCTACGACAATGCCCCGATGGAGAGCTTCTTCCACACGCTCAAAACCGAGCTCGTTCACCACCGGCAATATGCAACACGAGCAGAAGCCAAACGTGATATCTTTGCTTACATTGAAGGCTTCTATAATCGAATTCGGCGTCACTCGGCCATCGGCTACATCAGCCCGATCGAGATGGAGCTAAAAGCAGCTTAACCCTGTCCATTTTTTCGGGGGAAGATCACTCGTGCTCGACGAACTCGACCGCGAGCTGGAGCATCGCGGACATCGCTTTGTTCGCTATGCGGACGACTGTAACATTTACGTTCGCAGCGAACGCGCGGGTCAGCGGGTGATGGAGAGCATCTCGCGCTTCATCACACAAAAGCTCAAGCTCAAGGTAAACGAGGCGAAGAGTGCGGTGGCACGACCGCAGGAACGGAAGTTCCTCGGGTTCAGCTTTGCGGCTGGTCCGGACATCAAGCGCACGATTGCGCCGAAATCGCTGGAACGGTTCAAGCAACGAATCCGGGATATCACGCGAAGGGCCAAGGGCGTCAGCATCAAGACGACAATGGAGGAGCTGGCCCAGTATATGCGGGGCTGGCGCGGCTATTTCGGCTTTTGTGAAACACCCGAGGTGTTGATCGCCCTCACTCGCTGGGTCCGCTTGCGAGTGCGGGCCGCTCTTTGGCGCCAATGGAAAACACCAGGACGTCGTCGAGCGGCACTCATCGCGCTGGGAGTCTCGGGGGAGTTGCGCAACATGGCCGGTAGCGGCCGTGGACCCTGGCACCTCGCCCGGAGCAAAGCCCTCTCGGTGGCACTCTCCAATGCCCACTTCAAATCGCTCGGGTTCCTCTCCTTGACCGAAGCGCGTTAGCGTAACTTCTCGAACCGCCGTATACGGACCCGTACGTACGGTGGTGTGGGAGGGGCGGAGCCGCAAGGCTCCCCCCTATCCCGATCCATGGCACTTTTTGGACCTCACGCGATGTCCGACATACGTCCGCAGTTTGCACAACAG
>CAWILG010000019.1:0-22931 GCA_963836765.1 uncultured Alphaproteobacteria bacterium | reverse complement strand
AAAGGGAAGCATAGCCGGAATTACGGAAGTAGTTGGCACATTCATCCGCGGGAAAGATGTTGAGCAGAATGGCGATTCTGTTCCAGAGGGTTTCCACTGATCGCTCTGCGGCCTTTCGTAGTGCGGCTTTGAGTTTGGCAAAGAGATGTTCGATCGGGTTGAAGTCCGGCGAATAGGGCGGCAGATAGATCAGCCTTGCGCTGGCGAGTTCGATCGCCTCGCGTATCGCGGGCAGCTTGTGAGAGCTGAGATTGTCCATCACGACAATGTCGCGGTCGGCACCAGGATTTGCTCGACATAGGCGAGGAAAGCATTGCCGTTCATTGGGCCGTCGATGACGCAGCGGGCGGTGAGCGCGTTTGTACGCAGTCCCGCGACAAAGGTCGTGGTTTTCCAGTGGCCATGCGGGACTTTACTGACCAGCCGTTCGCCGCGCGGCGCCCGACCGCGCAGTCGTGCCATGTTGTTTGAGGTGCCGGTTTCGTCAATGAAGACCAAGCGCTCGGGATCGAGCCTGGGTTGATTTTCAGCCCATGCCGTCCGCGCGGCGGCGTAGCCACGTCAATCTTGGATGCTCAAGCCATGTCGGTACACTAGACAGCGATGGTCCGAGATATGGTTGCCGGCGTCGCAGACGTCCGTCATCAGTTCGGCTCGGCCGGCGGGATCCGGAAATCGACAAGGCGGATGGAGGCCGTCAACGCCACTCGAAGTCGCGTCTCTCATCAATTCGCACTTAGGACGAATTTCCGCAATTCATTTAACGCCAGAGCCGCTCTTAGCGCGACAAGAGCGTCCTGATCCTTCGTGCTAGAGGTAGTACTCGCCGCCCCAGGTGGTTTCTCTTTTGAATTGTACCAATAACTAGTATGAGCAAGAAGCGTCCAACTAAGTGGGCGCGTGGTCTTCACCGGCACGTCACGTATTCCCGGTCCGAACGCGGGAGCTAATTCGCCACCGACCAAATCTCCCAATAAGCCCCATTTCAAAGGAAAATAAAGGTTCGTCCACCGCGTGACTGCGAAAGGTGCAGCGTGATGCAGGATCAGTGGAGTATAACGCATCTCCGCTTTCGATCCGTCGGCGTGTTTTACGACGACCGAATTCGGCGCGCTATAAGCGTAACCTTTTGCGTCTAGCTGCGGAGGACAGCTAACAATCTCGCGCTGTAGTTTTCTAGTTGTAAACTCCTGCCTGTTCGCTGCCAAGAGTAGTTCCGCGTGGGCTAAAGGGCTGCCCAGTGTAATAAAATCGCTGACACACCATGGGTTTCCAAGCGAGCGTTGCTCACGCCATGCTTTTAGCTGACTTCGCTGAAATCTACCGAGCGCGGCGGGGTCGTCCGGCGTTTCACGAAGCATTTCTCCTGCTTTTGAAAGTTCGTCCCGAACGATTTGTTGAATCGAACTTTCCGCGGCCATCGCATCGAGGATACGCTTTTGTATATTGGGGTCGGTCTCAATTGCGGGCAACTTCTCGTTATATTCCAGCCACAATCGACTAATGATGTCATAGCCAATAACGCTGCCCAGGCTATGCCCTACGATGATAATTCTATTGTACCTACCCGAAGCATGAAGGCTCCTCAGCAACTGCACGCCCTGGCTCCTGATTTTCTGTCGCAAATTTATGTTTGCCGGAAGAGGACTTAGATACCGCGCTGCGTCTCCGACATAGGAAATGAGCACAAATTGGACGGCGCTAAGCGCAACAAAAAAAAGAGAACCGACGAGCGTGAATGGACCGGCATTCTCTATGGATTTTCCAACCGGCCCCAAAAGACCAAGTGCTAGCAGAAACAAAAAAATAGTGAAAAGAACCCACGAAATATACCAAATCACTTTCACACCGGGAGGAATATCTTTCGGCGCCCGAAGCATCAGCCGAAGCATCCAGAGTAGTACGCTCCATAGTTTTGTGCCTTCCACGTTATAGGCCCAATAATACTCGTAGAAGTCGGTACGTGACCCGGTCGCCTGCAATCGCCTCAGTTCGAACAGTTCCGATAATTGATCGGGCTTGCTGTAATATTTTGGCGCATCTCCGTCGATGGGCAGCACGGCGTCGACGAAAGATCGTATGGTCCCCATCGGCTGCTGCTCGCCGATACCGTGGATCACAACGACAGCTTGACGCATGTTCGATCCCTCTATTTGATAGGCGTAGCGTGCTCGTCGCTCGTTTTTGACGATTGCGTGGACCAGCGAGTTGTGATGAAGGCCAGCATGTCGTGTCCATCGAGAGGGCTATTTTGACTGCCTTGCCGAACATAGAATGCTTTATCCAGGAAAACAGGCATCTCTGCCGGCTGAACAGAAATTACGCAGATATCCTTGTTACTCTCTCTCGCACGACTAATAGTAAAATAATTGAGGGCCGCGTGGACCTTGAGGTTGGCAACGATTACGCTGTTCAACCACATAGAGTAGCTGTCAAAATCGGCCCGCTGCTTGTTGACGAACCCGTATTCGTTCTCGATACCGACGAATTCGCCGCTGTTAGTAACACCGATCAGAAGGATGCCGCCTTCCCGGCTGTTCATGAATGCCGCAACGGTACTGAGAAGCCGCTCTGATATTTTGGCAGTCTTGGCGTCGATTTTGGTCGCGCGCTCCTTCAGTTCAAGCCGCTGGCCTTCGCCGGCTCCCAACAGTTTCTTTAATTCAGTATCAAGGCTGAAACTTCCTCTCGGCGGAGCATTGGTTAGTTGAACCACGTGCTTCATTCTGGCAGGAAGTTTTCGGTCGATAATTTCGGCATGGCCATTGGATCGCAACCAATCGACGATCAAGTTTACTGGAACGCCCATGTTGAAATTTCCAAGTTCGTAAGCGAACCCGGTGTGCATGGCTATAAGACGCCAGTCGATATCGAAACAAGGCGCTCCAGACGCTCCTGGCGAGGTGTCGGTGCGATAAAGAATTCGCCTTAAGTGTTCTTCATATCTGACGACCGAATTGGTGCTCATTGCCACCTTCAACGGACCACCTTCCGGGTGCTGAAAAATAGCAATCGCAGTGCCTGGAACGGGATCGAGATTGGCACCCGCTAGAGCAACCCAACCTCGCAAATACCCATCATTAAAAACACTTCGCTCTCCAATAGGATCAGCTAGCCTTACAAGCGCCAAATCCAGATCGTCGGTGGGGCTGCTGGCGACGATGGGCTTGGGCGCCAGATCGAACCCTTTGCCTTTGTCCAACTTGCCCGTGTCGGGATCAGCGATAAAGTCGAAACGCGCTCTTAGCGACGAGAACGTCAGTCTTCGCGGGTCTATGACATGGGTAGCCGTCAGAACTGCATCTGGTCCCACTAAGAACGCTGTGCCGAGGGGGCCAGCTTCATCCTCGATCAGACAGACCTGACGCGACAATATGGCGACACGCGTGTACCACTCGCGAACGTCGCGGAAACCTGCAGCCGCCCCCAAGACAGCCATTCGGACGCCCTCTCAACCTCTGGAAGCATTCCAATTAAACTGCCAACCCTGCACCCCATAAGTCAAGTTGAATGATCTTCTGCGATACGACACCGCGGGTAATCCAGTATTGAAGGCCAAGCCGGGCGTCACAGTGGCCGAGAACAACCGCGTGCCGGCGGCGGCCCGCGACAAGCAACTGGAGCCGGTGTTACGCGAGTTACAACATTTGTCTCCGCAGAAATCCGCCGATGAGATCGAACGTCGCGGGCTCGGCAAGATGTCACAGAAGACCGTGAAGCGGGCGCGTTCGTCTCGGGCTGGAGCAGTCATGACCCCCGCACCTCTGGCGGCCGTCGCCGAACCGGTTTAAGGGGTGCTGGAAATAGGAACCGTGTGATGAATTCATTTGCGGGTGCGGCGGTGCTGGGCGTCGACGCGGCTTGGACGCTCACAGAGCCGAGTGGCGTAGCACTAGTTGTCGCGCGGCAACTCGTTGCGTCCGACCCTTGCTACCAACACTTTCTTGCGCGCGCAGATCAATCACTGGCGAGGCAGGCTCGCCCCTCCGGTTCGAAACCGGCTCCTGAAGCACTGCTGCAGGTTGCCGCTAAGCTCGCTGGGCGCAACGTCGATCTGGTTGCGGTGGACATGCCGCTGGCTCTTTCACCGATCATTGCGCGCCGCGCCTCAGATAACGCGGTGTCGCAAGCCTATGGTGCTCGTCACGCGTCGACCCATACGCCGAGCGCAACGAGACCCGGTCCGATCAGCGACGAATTGGTGGTCGGCTTCGCCCGCGCCGGTTATCCCCTTCAAACCGAACGAATCACGGCGCCCGGGCTGATCGAAGTTTATCCGCATCCCGCACTAATCGAGCTCGCAGCTGCGCCCCGGCGTTTGCCCTACAAGCTCTCAAAAATCCGGAATTATTGGCCGGACCTTTCCGTGTCAGAACATCGCGCACGCCTGTTTGAGCAATGGGCAAAAATCATTCGATTGCTGGACTGCCAAATCGCCGGTGTTGCCAAGGCGTTGCCACCGCCCGACGCGGCTGCGAGCAGCATTACGCTGAAGGCGTACGAGGATTGTCTGGATGCGGTCGTGTGCGCCTGGGTCGGTGTTTGTGCGCTCGAAGGGCAAGCGCAACCTTTTGGTGACAAGATATCGGCTATCTGGATTCCGACTTCTCGTTTAGCGTAGTGGTTTGTTGCGGCAACAGGGTTACTGACCATGGCGAGGTGAACAGGGGAGCATCGCGATCAGCCGGCCCTCTACGGCTTGGTACCCGTCGCCGACACGCGTGGCAACACCACGTTCTACGGCAACATGGGTCGTAACACCGGGCGCTCGTACCACGCACAACGGCACCACAACGGTCTACGACAACATGGGTCGGCAGACCGGAACGATAAGGAGTAAATGAAGAAGAGATCGCCAGCGTGGCCGTGAATCAATGCTCTGCCGAAAGCGTTTGCGGCACCGCCCGATCCCAGCCGCCGATTCAGTTTCTACCCAACCGCACGACAATCAAGGGTTGTCTCCGCAAATTTGCGGCGTGTTGCATCCCGGCAACATTTGCACGACGGCCGTTGGAAATTCCTGCGGCGTCGTTTTCCCAAGTCAAATATTTTGGGGCGACCAGTTCGGCTTGGTGTACGAAAAGAGGTCACCACCGCCGCCGGCGACCGTCAAGGCACGAACGAGTTTTCGCGCCGCCTTGCAGCGAGCAGCGGTTGTGCGCGCAAAACATTACGTTTGATTGTCTCGTCTTCGCGGGCAGATGCTGAACGAACGACGGGGCGGCGACCCAATACGGGGCTTGGGACTTCATCTGATCCGTGACCATTCCCAGAACCGCATCCCCCATCTCGGAAAGATCGCCGAGACCCTAAAGCTTGTAATAATTATTCGATGTATCGAAGCCAAAGAAATCCGTGGTCACCACCGAATCTGACGATTTACTGGAGCATCCGAGCAGCTTGAACGCTTAAACAGTAATCCAGGGTTATGTTTGACGGTCGTAGCAGTCAGACAAATGGTCCGCACCACCGATCCTTCGTTCTCGATATTAAAACAATCCATTTCAGGGATAGATGCTGAGTAAGCGTAGCTCTGCGGCCCTTTTGATTGGGTCTTGACGCCTATTTTGATTGCGGCTTGTGCCGGCGTGGTTTCCAAATTCCGGACAATGCATTGACGGCGGCGTCGAGCGGCTTCTGGTCGACGACTTTGGGATCAAACCGCTCCGGGCCCCAGAGACGCATTTGTTCGTGCTCCGGATGGGCGGGATCGCTGATGGCGTCGAGGTATTCGGCATAGCCTGGCGCACCGCCTACGTCTTCGGGAGGACAACGACCTGCGGCCCCGAGCAAGAGGGGAAGTCCCTCTGTCGTCGTGTTGTCGAACCATTTTTCGAGTTTGATCACGTGGTCCCAGCTGTCGCCGAAGTCATAAAGATAATGGATTGTCTTGGCGCCGGTCTCTCGAACGATATCGCAGAGTCGGGCCTTGCGGGCATCGATGGGCTGGGGCCCAAATTCACCGTCGGGATCAGGAATGCCCCAACGTTCTTCGCCAGCGTGGAACTCGAAGGGGTGGCTGTTTGTCCAACCAAACGCCGCCTGAAGCGTCAGATGCAGCCGATCAAGGCGCAGGGTGACAGGTAAGACAAGGCGACGCATCACCTCCGGTTTCACGTCCTTGAGGGTCACCTTGATCCGGACTGCGGTCGTGTTGAGGCTCATGCCGCCAGCCTCGGATCGTGAGCATGCATCGTGTAGGTCGATGCCCAGGGAAGCAGTTCGTCCAGTCGTGACGCAGGCCAGCCATTGATTAGCTTCGCGAGGACGTCGGCGAGCCAATGCTCGGCACTGACCCCATTGAGCTTGCACGTTTCAATCAGCGAAGCCAGCAATGCCCAATTCTCAGCGCCCTCGTCGCAACCAGCGAACAGGGCGTTCTTGGCATTGAGCTTGATCGGCCGCATCGCACGCTCGACCGCGTTGGTGTCCATCTCGATGCGCCCGTCATCAAGGTAGAGCGTCAGGCCGTCCCAATGACGCAGCGCATAACGCAAAGCCTTCGCCGTGTCGCTCTTCTGTGCAAGGTGATCAAGCTTTGCCTCAAACCACTGCTTCAAGGCTGCGGCTAGAGGCCGGGCATGCGCTTGTCGGCCAGCGCAGCGCTCGGCATCAGATCGACCGCGTAGTGCCTTCTCGATCGCGTAGAGCTGGGCAATGCGCTCGAGGGCCTCGCGGGCAACTGGTGCCGGCGCCGGCGAAGCCTCGCGCTCGATCTTCACAAACTGGCGTCGCAGATGCGACCAGCAGAAGGCGAGCGTCGCGGACAGTGCGTCCGCACGCGTCTCTCGAGTCATGGTCTTGTAGGCCTCATAGCCATCGCAATGGATGATGCCGCGATAGCCCTCAAGCAACCGCAAGCCATGAACGGCGCCGCGGCCCGGTGCATAGGCGTAGACCACCCCAGGTGGATCAGGCCCGGCCCAAGGCCTGTCATCACGCGAGAGCGCCCAGAAGTAGCCGGTTTTGGTCCTGCCGCGCCCCGGATCCAATACCGGCGCCGGGGTCTCATCGACACAAAGCTTGGAGGACTCGAGCAGAAGCGCGCGCAGACGATGCCACAAGGGCTTCAATTCCTGGGCGGCATAGCCGACCCAGAAGGCGAGCGTGGAACGGTCGATGGCGATACCGTGCGTCGCCAGCATCTGCGCCTGACGATAAAGCGGCAAATGCCAATGATACTTGGCATCGATCACATGCGCGACCAGCCGCTCCGTGGGCAGTCCCCCCTTGATCAATCGTTCGGGCGCCGCATGCTGGAGAACGACGCCATGACAGGCGCGGCAGGCCAGTTTGGGCCGGCGGGTAACGATTACGCGATACTGCGCCGGTACCACGTCCAGCCTCTGGCTCTCATCGCTCCCAATCTCAAAAAGGACGCCTGCGCAGCAAGGGCAGCAGGTTGCAGCGGGCATCAGGGTTTCGACGATGCGCGGCAAATGCTCGGGCAGTTGACCACGGTTGGCTCTGCGCTCGGCAGTTCTCTTCTCGCAGGTTCTAGAATTGGCGCGACCCTCGGCTACTTCGAGAGCCGCGACGGCCTCTTCGATATCCTCCAAAACAAGCTGTAGCTGATCAGCGTCCAGCTTTTCCGAGGATCGACCGAACTGCGCATCTTTTGCAAAAGCGCGGCGGCAGGCGCACGGATCGCCGCGTTGAGCGGTCCGTAGGTACTGTCGTCGCCCTAGCCGCCGGGTATGAGGATTGCGCCTATTCCGGCGTCCGTCAGAACCCAGCCGGCCTCGAGGAAATCTTCGAGGTGAACCGCATTCATGTAGAGGACAAAGATCGGGCGAGGCATTCGGCGCCACGATGCGATCAGGTTTTCGGCGACCGCGGATGCCTAGTGCTGCTTTGGTAATGGAAGCCGTTAAGACTCGGGCCATGAGTGATTTGCCTGATGAGCTGCCGAGCGATCCCGCCGAGTTGCGTGTCTTTGCCGCGGCGCCCTGGCCGTCGTGCCAAATGATCTTGATCAGGTCACCGCGGCGGCCCCTAAAAACGTAGAGATCACCAGCGTGCGGATCCCGCTTCAAACTCTCCTGCACCAGACGCGCAAGGCTCGGGAACCCGCGGCGCATATCGGTATGGCCGGTCGCAAGCCACACCCGCACGTTGCCGGGTATGGCAATCATCGGCGCTCCAGCACGTCGAGAACCCGCGCCAGCGCTTCCGGGTCGACGTGTGCATCCACCCGGATGCGTCGCCGGTTGCCAAGATCGATCTCGATCAGTCCGTTCCGGGCGGCCGGTAACTGCCGCATCCGTCGGTCATCTTCGGACGCTGGCTTCGAATTTTCCTCGCCCGTTTCTACCGCCGCGGCAATCCGCACTGGCGCAAAACATGGATCGACCCGCTCGGCCGTCCGTGCCTGTCGGCGCCAAGTGAACACCACGCTCGCTGCAACGCCATTGCGGCGCGCAACCTCCGTAACCTTCGCCCCTGGCGCCAATGTCTCCTCGACGATTCGCGCCTTGTCATCCTGCGACCAGCGCCGCCGCCGCTCCAACCCGCCCAAAACCTCAACCCGCATCGCCTGATGACCTTAAAGCTAGACTTAAGGTCACACGCTTCGCGAAATACCACGCGTCAGACAAGACGGCGTTCGTCGGATGCGTACTCCCGAAGAGCAGCCGTCGCGATCTAAACGCAGGCGTATCTTTAGTCAGCAGTATGCGCGCCTTGTGTCAGATTATTCGCGTGATCGTCGCCGCGCTGGATACGGGCTCAATGCGTGCGCCAACAGGGGGGTACTCTGCCGGGGTTGGGCCGCCAAGCGGAGTGGCAACGCGGGTCGAACGAGGACACCAATGGCCTGCTGAGACAGTACTTTTCCCAAGGGCACCAACTTGTCCGTGCATTCGCAAGCCCATCCGAACAAAGTGGTTCGTCAGCTAACCGAACGACCACGTGAGACCTTGCAACTTAAAACCCCAGCAGAGAGATTTAACGCCTGTATTGCGCCGACCGGTTGAGCTGGCAGTGAGGAAAGCGGACATCGGCTGCTACAAATCTCCGTTCGTCCAATTACGTCGTTCCCCCAAAAAATATGTCATCATCGCGCCTTTGCCCTTGACCTCCACCGGACCGCGCAGCTCGCAATGAAATTTGTCGCTGACCCGCTGATAGGTCGCCTCCGATATTTGAATGCGATTAGGCAGACCAGACGATTCCAGGCGGCTTGCCGTATTTACGGTGTCGCCCCAAACGTCATAAATAAATCGATGCTGACCGATGATACCAGCGACTACCTCTCCCGAATGAATGCCGATACGGGCCTCAAGGTTTTCGCCGAACTGGGCTCCAATCTGACGCACCGCCTCAATCATGCCGAGCGCCATGTCGGCTACGGCGAGGGCATGATCAGGTTGTTCTTCCGGTAGCCCGCCCGCCACCATATAGGCGTCGCCGATGGTTTTGATCTTTTCGAGCCTGAGTCTTTTCGCCAAGGCGTCGAATGACGAAAACAAATTGTTCAAGATCTCGATGATTTGTCCAGGCGAAGATCTGCTGGCAAGATTGGTAAAGCCGACAAGGTCCGAGAACAAAATTGTTGCTTCGGGAAAGCGGTCGGCAATCCCTACCTCGCCTTGGCGCATCCGTTCCACGACGCTCGCGGGTAAGATATTTAGCAACAACGCGTCGGACTTACTCTTCTCGGCCTGCAATTCAACGGTGAACGCATGCTCGCGATCACGGAGACGCTTTCTCTCCAACGATGCGTCTATGCGCGCGCCAAGCAGCACCGGATCGAAGGGTTTCGGAATGTAATCTTCGGCACCCGCCTCGATGCAGCGTACTATGCTATCGATTTCGTCGAGCGCCGAAATCATGATCACCGGGATATGCCGTAAAGCTGGATCATCCTTCAACTGGCGCAATACATCGTATCCATTGATATCCGGCATCATAAGATCAAGCAGAACCAAATCGATTTCGGTTTTGCTTAACAGCTCAAGGGCGGAGTGACCGTCATTTGCCATGCTGACCGCATGGCCATCGCGGCTAAGCCTGCGCGAAAGGAGCTCCCGATTAGCTTCCGTGTCGTCGACCACAAGGATGCGGCTTGAGAGGCTTTGATCACGCCTAGACTTGGGCGTGATCGGTTGAATTCGATTGCATAATCTGATCAATCAGATTACGCGATGGTATTCCGATAAGTGGAGCGGTCTCAGGGGATGATACGAGCCCGGCGGCATCGGTCAAACCGACCAGCTTGTCGATTTGCCCGAGCAACTGCTCGGCGGCATCCAATAGCTTTCCGACATCGACCAAAAGGTCTTGACGACCGGTATCGCGCGCTACCTCAATGATCAATTCGCTGTAGCCTTTTATGGCGTTTAGCGGCGTCCGCAAATCGTGTCGGAGCTCAGCCTTGACGGCAGCAAAATCACCGTTGGCGCTTAAAGAGTCCTGCGTAGCAAGGCCGACCAGTTTACTGAGCTGGTCTTGAAGCAGCAGGCCAGCCGAGTGGATACGGTCAAGATCCGATGCCAGCGGGTCGTCTCTATTGCGGCGAGCGTCCTCGATTAAGATTTCGGTAAGGCCGGTGATGGTTGCAATCGGCGCCCCGAATTCTTGACGCACGAAGGCGGCAAGCGCGCGTTCAACGCGTCGGCTCGGCTCTGTCATAGCGCGTCCTGAGCCATAGTTGGCTATCCTTGCGGGCGAACGAGGAGAGCCTCGATTTTTTCGAGCAGGCGTTGCATCTCAATCGGTTTGGTGTCGTAATCGTCGCATCCGGCGCTTATTGCCTTCTCGCGATCTCCCGACATGGCATGTGCCGTAAGCGCAATGACGGGGATATGCGCGGTCATCTTGGCGACCTTAACGCGGCGCGTCGCTTCCCAGCCGTCGATGACTGGCAAGCTCATATCCATCAAAATCAAATCTGGGTGTTCACTTTCCGCCATCGCTACAGCCTGCCCGCCATCGACCGCGATGACGACTTCAAACCCCTTGCGGAGAAGGCGACGCGAGAGCATGTCGCGGTTCATCTCGTTATCTTCGACCAACAATATTTTCGCCATCAATTCACCACTGCCCACTATAGACGATTTACGTCTCCGCTTTGGCCACGCGGCGCAACGGACGTTGACCCACCGCTTTCCTAATCGCCTCCGCAATATCCCTATCTATCGAAGCACCTTTTCTGATGACGATGCGAGCCCGGCCGGAGAGAAGGGCTCGCTCCGCCGCCGTCAACTGCTTGGCGGTGATAACCACGACCGGTACATGACGCCAGTCGGCATGATTGTTAAACGTATCCAGGAATTCGAACCCGTCCATCTCTGGCATCATCAGGTCCAGCAGGATCACGGCAGGCGCCGGGTTTTCGGCGAGCCAGGCTAGAGCGAGACGGCCATTCGTTGCTTCAGCGACCGTTAACCCCATTTTTTCGATCGTATGGCGAACCGTTTCGCGGGTCGCCAAGTCGTCCTCGACGACCAAAATTGGGCCGTCGCGGGACAGGAGTTGGCGCAGCAGCGAGGTAAGCTCTCCACGATCCACTGGTTTAGTCATTACTTCGGCCGCCCCAAGCGACAGGCCTATACCCCGATCCGGTGCCACCGTGACCATAATGACCGGGATATCGCAAAGTTCAGGATCGGTCTTGAGCGCTCCTAGCACCGCCCAGCCATCCTTTTTGGGCATCAGAACGTCCAGCGTGATCGCATCTGGACGCAGTTTACGAGCAAGCTCCAGCGCCTCGTCTCCACTGCGGGCCTGGACAGTGCGATAGCCTTCGCGTCCCAGATTAGTAGTCAGAAGGTCGCGCGCCGCCGGATCGTCATCAACGACCAGCACGGTGACGACGGGAACTGCAGCATCCATCGAGTTGATGCGTGGCAACTCCAGATCAGCCTCAACTGGCGCCGTTGATTGACGCGGTTCAGCCACTTGATTGGGAAGAGTGATGGTGAAGGTCGAGCCTACGCCCACCTGGCTCGCAACGGTGATATCGCCGCCGAGCAGCCTAGAGAAGTGCCGTGTTATGGCAAGACCGAGACCGGTGCCGCCGAATTTTTTGGTTGTCGAAGCATCGGCTTGGCTGAAGGCTTGAAATAGCCGACCGAGCTGTTCCTCGCTCATACCGATGCCCGTATCCGAGATCGTTATTTGGATCATCGGACGATCCGCTTCGAGGCGTTCGACCTCAACAGTGAGCTTACCGTCTTGAGTAAACTTACTTGCATTGCTTAGAACGTTGAGAAGGCACTGCTTCACCTTAGTACGGTCAGTGCGCATGCTGCCAATGTGATCGGCCAGACGCAGCTCAAGCTTGTTGCCGTTTTTGGCCACCAAAGGCGTAATGATCGACTTCACTTCATCGAGCAGCGATGAAATATCGATATCCTCAATGAAAACGTCCATCTTGCCGGCCTCGACCTTCGAGAGGTCGAGGATATCATTGATCAGGCCCAACAGATGACGGCCAGCTCCTTCGATCTTTTTGAGATCGGGGACGAGCTGCTCCTGCCCGCTGTCAGCCGCGTCTTCCTGAAGGATCTCGCTATAACCAATGATCGCATTGAGCGGTGTGCGCAATTCATGACTTATATTGGCCAGGAATTGGCTCTTAGTCCGATTGGCGACTTCCGATAGTTCTCTTGCTTCCTCGAGTTCGAGGTTTTGCTGTCTAAGTTCCGTAATGTCAGAATAAACGGCGACCGTGCCGCCCCCCTGAATACGGCGCTCGCTGATGCGGACAAAGCGACCGCCGTATCGATATTCGGCAAAGCCGCCCGAATGTTCGTGCCGCGCCTTCCGCTCCGCGATCCAGTCTTGCGGACTCTGGCCTGCAAGATCGACAAGCGAACGCGAGATTACCGCCTCCAGCACCTGTTCGAACGTGGTGCCAAGTTTGATAATGTCAGCAAGGCCCGGGTAAATATCCCGGAACTGCTCGTTGAAAAGAACGATTCGGTCTTCGGAATCGTAAAGCACGAAACCTTCCGAGATCGTGGCGATCGCAGCTGCAATGGTTTTGCGCTGCGTCTCGGCCTCGGCCGCAAAGCGGTCACGCTCCTTTAGACTGTCACGAAACAAACCAAGGGTGTGAGCCATAGAGCCGATTTCGTCAGGGCTAGCCGGAGGGATTGGCACTGCTAGGTTACCCGCGCTTAGGCCATTGATTGCCCCGATGAGTTGGCGAAGCGGAACCGCAATCGTACGCAGGATCACAAACGTGAGCAGCGCGCCCAAGGCCACGATCAGCAGATCAGCGATTAAGGTTCTGTGTGTTGCGGAGGTCACGTCCGCGACGATCTGATCGCGTTCGGCCGTTAGCTCCTGCCTTAACTCGTCGATGAGTGAAATAAGTAGTTGATCGACCTTGACGCTATGATCGCGAGCCTGCGCTAACTGCGAATTGCCGAGGACGCGCTGGTCGTTAGTATATCGATCCACCGCATCGTTAGCGGTCTTCTCGAAGACATTGCGCTCAGCGCGGACCGCCGCCACTAATTTTGGCTTCCGCAGCGCGAGCTGATCGAGATACCCGTCCATGCGGCTGCGAGCTGCCGCAGCGTTGCGTTCCGATGCGGTGAGCAGACTCACGGCTAGATCCGTGAGCCAGTACCGCATTTCGCCGAAAGCAATCCGAGCGCTGTTCGCCGAATCAATAACGCCGCTTAGCTCGGTCTCCTTAGCTACTGCAGCTGAATTGTTCGCAAGCTTACTTGTCAGATATAAATTTGTGGCGACTAGCATGCACAGCAAGACGCCCGACAAAATGATGAGACGCGCACGGATGGTGAGGCGAAAGATCACGCTTGATTCTCTTCGTGGCGGTGGGCGTGACCATCCACGCTCCAGCACTGCAGGCCCCTGGCGCGTAGGGTTCAACAGATGAATGTTGACGAAGTCGCCACATCGTTTTGTGCTATTTGAACAGAGTTACGCTGATCACCGCGCCAAGATCACCTTCCCTGCCGCCCTCCTTGGGATAACCGGTGATGTCGGTTTCTCCTTTGGGCGATCCGTGACAACTCAGGCACGAGGTCGCGTAATATTCCGGCATCGTCATGCGGAAAGCCGAGCGACCCTTTACAGTCGCATCAGCCGCAAAGGCTTGGCCGCGAGGCCAATCCGCTTGAAGCAATTTGCCGCGGATCACGTCAGCCTCCCACTCGTCGGGTCGGGATTTGCGGTTCCGTACGAGTTGCTCGGGGGCCGTCACCTTGACCTGGGCTTCGCCCTTTGCGCGGTTCTCGAAGGCTTCGTTAACGAGCCGGGCAAAGACCGCCGGAATGAAGGCTTTAAAGCCGACCCCTTTGGCGTTGATGGTCGTCTGGTTAGCGTCAGTGGCCTCGACGATCGCGTCCATCTGGGCATGCAGGAGCCTTCCGAGGCGCGACGCCGGATCGATGGTCGCGGGATCCGTTCCGGTGTTTTTCTTGTATATTTCGACCGCCTGCTGCAGGACGATCTGACCGCTGAGGCCCTTATCGCCGAGATTGGGATCGTTAATGCGGCTTTGGTTGCTGGAGATCACCTGGCGCGCGGCGCGAAGCATATCAGCCAAGCTCTTGGCGATGGCCGGATCGTCATCCGCGCCAGCGCGCAGAGGCGCGGCAGACAGACCAAATACAGCGATCAGGAATATGCCAAACACGAACTGATTGAAGAAATAGGCCCGATTGTTCCATCCGCTCATATGAGCCCCCTCCGAAAGGCAATCTATAACATCAAATAGCCGAAGATAATACTACCGCTCACCGGGACGCAATTTATGTGTTTTGAAGGGCGGCTTTTAAAGTTGGAGCAGGATCCGTATGGAGCGCGATCAGGTTCGGGCTAGCAATCAATCTGAGACCCGCCAAAGAACTTGCGCGCGCCGGCGCGGTGATTGAACAGAGTTGCTGTTTGCCGGCGAAGGTAATCGAATTCCTGAGAGCTTCTGCCAAGGCATGCTCCTTGTCATTTGTGCCCGCACAGGCATCGCTTATTGATGGGGGGGGAGCAGGGCCGACCGTCCCGTTAACGGACATCATTATGTTTTCTATCCCGCCAACGCTGCTCGTCAACGCCGAGGAGGCTATCGAAAAACGACTTCCGGTGTTGGCGCCTTTCTGACATGGCGCGATGTCCGAGTTGTTCGGGGGTAAAGCGGAGTGCGCCGGGAGACCGGCAAGGAGTAGATGGTGCAAGTCCATCACGATGAAGGAGTAGCGAACCGCATCGACCCCGAGTCATGCGCCAGTACCCGTGAGGGTATTGGCGAAGCGTTGACAGGGGAGCGCATAGGCCAGCCATTGAGCCGCGAAAGTACCCTCATCCTGGGTGCCGACGTCGTTCCGCTGACGGAAGGCAACACGGATGGGCGCGATAACGCGAGCGCCCAGACGGCCCGGCGTGGTCTTAGAGCCGGACTGAAAAAGAAGCTGAGTGATTTCAGCCAGTTGTGATTCCTTCGGATTTGCGAAGATTTGAGGGAGAGCACGATGGTTTGGACTGAAATCACTCGTCGACAATATAGACGCAAGGGCCTGCGGTATGAAAGCGATACGACGGATGCGGAGTGGTTAGTGATGGAGTTGCTTCTGCCGCCTGCTTCAGCCCTCGGGCGTCCGCGTGCAACAGACATGCGAACGGTGATAGATGCGATCCTCTACATTGCGTCCACCGGTTGCCAATGGCGGCAGTTGCCCAAGGACTTCCCACCCTACTCGACGGTGCAGGGGTATTTCTACGCGTGGTCGCGCGGTGGAATCTTCGCCTCGCTCAACTACACTCTGGTCATGGCGTCGCGCGAGGCGGCTGGCCGAGAGGCGAGCCCGACGGCCGGAGTGATTGACAGCCAGTCGGTAAAAACCACGGAAAGCGGTGGCCCACGTGGCTATGACGCAGGCAAGAAAATCAAGGGCCGCAAGCGCCACATCGTCACCGACACCCAAGGCAACCTGGTCGGGCTCGTCGTGCACGAAGCCAGCATTCAGGATCGCGATGGCGCCCCGTGCGTCCTGGCTTCGATCCGCTCGCGCTATCCCTGGCTGCGCCACATCTTTGCCGATGGTGGTTATGCCGGAGATAAATTGCGCAAGGCTTTGAAGCGCATCGGCGAATGGACGATAGAAATCATCAAACGTTCCGACACGGCGCAGGGCTTCGAAGTTCTGCCCCGCAGATGGGTCGTCGAACGAACTTTCGCATGGCTCGGCCGCTGTCGCAGACTGGCAAAGGACTTCGAAGCCACCATCGCCAGCGCCGTCGCTTGGGCGCTCGTCGCCCACATCCGCACCCTCACGCGACGGCTCGCAAGATCTTGAGATTAAATGCAATCATTATGAGTTCAGACACTTAGACACTGGCATGTGCGCACGCTCTTTGCTTGGGAACCGGGAGATCTCATGGTCGGCCAGCACCAGTATGCGTGCTGCACTGGCCCGCGTCGGGAAGGCGAGGAGCCGTAGCCGATGATGTACGATCATGAGAAGTCTGACCCCGCCATAGTAGCTGTGAAGCCAACGAACAAAGCCGGGCAACCGGCTGCGGAGTTGGTGGAGCCAAGGGCGGGGGCCGAGGGGAATGTGCGTCAGCAAAGCACGGGCCGGGCACAGTACCGGGGAACCGTGTCACAGGCGCTGGAGCGCATACGGCAAGCTGCAAGGCAAAGGAAGAAGGAGAAGTTCACCGCGCTCTTCCATCACGTCAGTATTGATCACCTCGCAGAGGCATTCTCTGAACTCAAGGAGAATGCTGCAGCTGGAGTGGATGGGCTGACATGTCGGGATTACGAGCAGCACCTTGAGCGTAATCTTGAGGACCTGCATGCTCGCGTCCATCGGGGAGCGTATCGGGCACTACCGTCGCGGCGTGTTTACATACCCAAGCCGGATGGTCGGCAACGCCCGATCGCGGTCGCCGCCCTTGAGGACAAGATCGTCCAGAGGGCCACGGCCGCGGTGCTGAGCGCGATCTACGAGGAAGATTTCCTCGGGTTCTCGTATGGGTTCCGACCCGGACGCAGCACGCACGATGCGATGGATGCGCTCATGGTCGGGATCACCAGCACAAAGGTGAACTGGATACTGGACGCTGACATCCGCTCGTTCTTCGACACGGTGAGCCAGGAGTGGCTCATCAGGTTTGTGGAACATCGCGTCGGCGACCGACGTATCATCCGCCTGATCCAGAAATGGTTCAAGGCAGGCGTCCTGGAAGACGGGATCGTGACGGTCAGTGACAAGGGGACCGGGCAGGGATCGGTGATCTCACCGCTTCTGGCCAATCTCTACTTACACTACGTTTTCGACCTTTGGGCCGAGCGCTGGCGACGGCGTGAGGCTGCGGGCAATATGATCATCGTGCGCTACGCCGACGACCTCATTGTTGGCTTCGAGCACGAGGCCGACGCCCGTCGCTTCCTCGACGAGATGCGTAAGCGGTTACAGGAGTTTACACTGTCGCTTCATTCGGAGAAGACCCGGCTGATCGAATTTGGACGCTTTGCGGCGGAAAACCGCAAGCGGCGCGGGCTCGGCAAACCGGAGACCTTCACCTTCCTGGGCTTCACCTTTATCTGTAGCAAAACTCGTCGGGGCAAATTCCAAATCAAACGGAAGTCCCGGCGGGACCGCATGCGGGTAAAGTTGCAAGCCATCAAACAGGAATTGCGACGGAACATGCATCAGCCGATTCCCCAGCAGGGAAGATGGTTGCAGCAGGTCGTCACCGGCTACTTCAACTACCACGCGGTGCCGACGAACAGTTCGACACTGACCGCGTTCCTATTCCACGTCACCAATCTCTGGCGGCGCACGCTACGGCAGCGGAGCCAGAAAGACTGGACGACCTGGGAGCGGATCAAGCGGTTGGCAGACGACTGGCTCCCGAAACCGCGAATCCTTCATCCGTGGCCAGAGATTCGCTTCGCCGTTAGACATCCAAGGTGGGAGCCGTGTGCCCGAATTGGGCTCGCACGGATCTGTGCGGGGGGCGCGAGGTAACTCGCGTCCCTACCGCGAAAGTTGGACTTGGGGGCTATTAGGGCAGCTTTTGAGCTTTTGACCATTCCTGACGTTTGCGTGCTCGGCTATAATGTTTTTCACCTTAGGCCCGGTCCTTAGACACGGAGCTCGATTATGTTTGATCTGGACCAGTTCGTCGCCGACTGCCGCACCGCAATAGCCCGGGATTCGTCGCACAAGTTCGTGCGCGAAGTAGTTGCGCGCGTAGTTTCCACCCCGCTGCTGGCATCGGTGAGCCAAAGCGCGCAGCAATTCTCTCCGTGCCGGTTTTTTTCGCGCTGGCAGCGGCACGGCAGCACCAATGTGCGTCATGCGATGCGCTAATTGCCGACCCTGTTTGATCAAAGGAGGTTTACATGCCAAATCCGAGTCAGCCGACGATCTCTCTCGGGGCGACCGGTGATGCCGTCCGCTGGCTCCAGCGGGCCCTGCGCCGAACCCCCAACCTTGGCCTTGTTGTCGATGGCATATTCGGCGCGGCGCTTAACACCGCCGTCAAAGAGTTCCAGCAAGGGGCCGCTCTAGTTATCGATGGCATCGTCGGGCCGCTAACCTGGGCCGCGCTCCCTAATGGTGCTCCCATGCCGACACTGCGTGACGGCTCAACTGGCGCTGTGGTCCGCAGTCTCCAGCAAGTTCTCTCCAACGGCGCATCCGACGAATGGAACACGTCGCCAGGTGCAATCGACGGCGACTTCGGTCCAAATACCAGAGCCTCGGTTCAGGCGTTGCAGACTTGGGGCGGCGTTACGTCGGACGGTATCGTTGGTGATCAAACGTGGGCCGTCTCGTTGCATGCGGCGAGCGCAACCTTAAAGTCCGCCGTCGGTCTTCAATATGCAACCTGAAGAAAGTTGCGGCGCAGATATCCACTAACGCGCCAATTACGGGAGGGCGTTTAAAATGTCTGGCAGCCTCAGCCTATGGCCCGTTGTGGCGACCGGCCATAATGGACACCCTGTGAAGACTCTTCAATTTCTACTAAGGGCCCGCGGTCATACCGTCACGGTCGATGGAATATTCGGTCCGCAGACCGACGCCGCTGTGAAGGCTTTCCAGATGAGCAAGGGCTTAGCCGCCAACGGAACCATGGATCCAAATAGTTGGACCGCTCTGATCATCCAAATCAAAAAGGGCAGCAGCGGTGATGCGGTAAGCGGTGTCCAGGAGGAATTCCAGTTCCGCAACGAGTTTGGCGACCCAAACAAGGGGGTCCAGGTCGACGGCATCTTTGGACCGCAAACCGATAGCGCGGTACGGGGATTTCAACACGCTGTGTCGCTCGATGTCCCTTCGGTGGCAGTAGACGGCATCGTCGGTCCGATCACGTGGCAAGCGCTGATCAGTGGCATGTTGTCGGGGTAGTGGCCAACCGGGCGCCGGAAAGTTGTGTGGTGTCCGTTGGCGCTCTTCTTCCACCAAGACGGAAAGAAATTCTATACGGATTTCGATGACCAGAAGAAGCCCTTATCGCTGACCTAGGAAGTCACTCAACAAGGCCTCGGTGCGCCGGGGGTGTTGCAGCGGATACGCGAGGGCGTATCACCGCGAACCAGATTGCCGAAGTGAAGAGGCTCGCTCAGCGGGCTGTTGAGTTGGGCAAGGATGAAGCGATCGCGCTCGCCGCCGGCGGGAGGGCGCATTGCAAGAAAATCCTGATCATCAATCTGCATTACGTATCGGCGCCGCTAGCAACAGAGCCTCCAATCGATCTCTACACGGATAACCAAATTGTGGATCTTAAGCCCGCGCAAAAACACGGCACCAAGGTGATTCATATCCGCGGTAGCGCCGATCCGGCGATCCGCTGGCGGCATGACGTGGACTACTACAACCGTGGCAACCACGTTGTATGGCGGCACCACCGCAAAGGATTATGCGAAGTTGCAGTCCTGGTATCGTATGTTTGTCGCCCCCGATGACCGGACACATTGGCGGTGGATTCGGCCCGTTCTGGTTCGATCCGTTCGTTGTGCTCAGAAATTGGGTCGAGCACGGTGTCGAGCCGAACAGCATTCTCGGACTGACTGATTCACAGGGCATCGATCCGGGCCGCACCCGGCCGATGTGTCCGTTCCCGCAGACAGCGATCTATAGCGGGTTCGGCAGCAACGACGACGCCAACAGCTTCACATGCGGCGGCAATCTGGAAGCCGGCGTGATCAGAAACACCCTGGGGCAACCCATCCAGGGTCTCCCGGTGGCCTGCAACGATGTGAAAACGGTGTTCGGGCAGGAAGACAGCGCGAACCTTGATTTCAAGGGCGTTGGTCTGACTGCCAGTGAATGCGCGACGTATCTACCGGCACCGCATGAAGGGACTCCAACGTCACGATAGAATCCCGCCTGTCGTCGGCTGAAACGAGGCAAAAGTCGGGGCGCGTGACGAGAATGTCATACGCCCCGAAACTGTTTAGAGCGCGTCTCTCGACTGGTTGCTTGAACGTTGAGCCGCGGGTGTACAGAGATGTCATAAAAACATTTACGCCTGACTGCCGTGTGCGCCGCGGCGCAGCCTAATATTCAGCGGACGTCGAGTGCGCGCCCGACGAGGTCCGAGTCGAGCTATGAAACGCTAGGCCGTGTGATGGACGGCCTGCAGGCCATAGACCGGCGTCGGGATGTCTTCGTAGCGCGCCTTCAACTGCAGCGAGAGGAACTGCGAGTAATGGCGCGACTGGTGCAGATTGCCTCCGTGGAACCATAGGCCCTCCTGCTGCGTCGGCTTCCACATGTTGCGCTGCTCGCCTTCCCATGGGCCGGGGTCCTTGGTCGTATTGGAGCCGAGCCCCCAGACCTTGCCGACCTTGTCGGCCATTTCCCGGCTGATGAGATCGGCGACAAAGCCGTTCATCGAACTGTAGCCGGTGGCGTAGACAATCACATCGGCGGGCAGTTCCTTGCCGTTGTCGAGCTTGACACCGTTAGGCGTGATTTCCTCGACCTGACCGGTCACCAGCTTGACCTTACCATCGATGATGAGTTGCGAGGCGCCGACGTCGATGTAATAGCCGGAGCCGCGACGCAGGTACTTCATGAATAAGCCGGAATCGTCGTCGCCGAAGTCGAGCCGAAAACCGGCTTTCGTCAGCCCTGCATAAAAATCGGCATCGTCCTTGCGGATCTTGTCGTAGACCGGCTTCTGCATCTGATTCAGGATTTTGTAGGGCAGCGAGGCGAAGATTAAATCAGCTTTCGCCGTCGTCATGCCGCCGCGGACGGCGCGCTCAGAATAGAGATCCGCGATGGAATCCATCAGTGACTCCGAGCGCACGATATGGGTGGTCGAGCGCTGCACCATAGTCACGTCGACGCCGGTCTCGTATAGCGCGGCGCAGATGTCATGCGCGGAATTGTTAGAGCCGATCACGACGACCTTCTTGCCCTTGTAGCGGTCGGGACCTGGATGGCGCGAGGAATGGTGCTGCTCACCCTTGAAGGTATCCATGCCCTTGAATTGCGGCATGTTCGGCTTGGCGGACATGCCGGTCGCAAACACCAACTGTTTCGGTTTGAGCGTGATCTCTTTGCCACCGCGCTCGGCGACGACGTTCCATTCCTTTTTGGCCTCGCCCCAGCTCGCGTGTTTGACCGTGGTGCCGGTCCAGTAGTTCAGCTCCATGACCTTGGTGTACATCTCCAGCCAATCGCCGATCTTGTCCTTGGGCGAGAACACCGGCCAGACCTTCGGGAAGTCGATGTAGGGCAAATGGTCGTACCAGACCGGGTCATGCAGGCAGAGCGATTTGTAGCGGTTGCGCCAGGAATCGCCGGCGCGTTCGTTTTTCTCGACGATGATGGTGGGCACGCCGAGCTGGCGCAACCGCGCGCCGAGCGCGATGCCACCCTGGCCGCCGCCGATGATGAGCACATAGGGTTGCGTCTTAATGCCGAGCTGCTCGCTTTCCTCGTCTCGCAATTCACTCCAGGTTTTGGCGCCGGGATTGACGCCGTGCCGGGCGCCGAGCGGCCGGGTGTAGCCCGCCTTTTCTTCGTGATCCTTCAGTTCGACCACCGTTGTCAAAAGCGTCCAAATCTGGCCGTTTTGCAGGCGGATCAGGCCGTAGGCGCGTGCGGCGCCGGTCTCGAACGAGATCCAGCATTCGGTAACGCCATCGGTTTCGGTCGCGCTTTCCCCCTCGGCGATTTTCCAGTTGCGTGGCTTTACGCGCGCAAGGCAAGAGCTGAGCATCTCTCGCACTTGATCGTGGCCTTCCATGGTCTTGATGTTCCAGGTGAAGGCAACGAGATCGCGCCAGTAGCATTCCGGCGCGAACATCCCTACCGCGGCGTCGATATCGCCTGCCGCAAGTGCCGCATCAAATTTGTCAAGAAAGCTTTGAATGCGCGCATTGAGCGTGGTGTCGAGCATCATTTCCTCCCTTTGTCGTTTCTCATTTTCTGCGGATGTAACAACACTTATCCCAACTATCGGATGAATCCAGACTTTCGCAGTCCGATTTTCCCGCAGGCTTTTTGCGCGTTCCTCAGCGTTCACTCGCCAGGATACTGATTGGCACACCGGCGACGTGGCAATTGGTTCCGACGGCTGCCGTGCGCGAGTAGCGGCCCAATACGGCCTCGATCAGTTTCGACCGTAATGGCCATATTTGAGAGTTTGGGGGAAACCGTGGCACTTCTGCTTCTGGGGGTAGAACGGACTTCGCGCCGCAAGGCCGCGACTGCCGTTCTTTGACCCGAATGAGACCTTGGGCGCATGGAAGGAGGGGAGTGCTCCACGCTGCCGGCAGGGCTGGAACATCTAACGCCTTCAGCCCAGCTCACGGTAGCCGGACCGTCCCTTGGCGACTTTTCGCACATGCCGACCAGCCATGACGATGCCCGCTTCTCTTCTCTAATCGGCCCTTTGAGGTCAAGCACTTTCAGACTATCCGCCAATGCGGTGTTGATGTCGCTCGCGGGCTCTTGCTTCTCTTCGGAATCGGCACCTGGGCCCTT